>CP141202.1:0-1200000 GCA_035609245.1 Bacteroidales bacterium MB20-C3-3
TTATGACAATACCGGCAGTTATCGCAATAAAGAATAGTGCAAAACCTGTAAGTATTCTCTTTGGATGCCTTGACAGAAGATGCCCTAGATTAGAGAGAGCCTTTGCTATAATGCTTTTACTCTCTCCGTTGGGATGAAAATGAATTTTTCCCTTTTTCAAATATGAGAGAACAGCCGGTATAAAAGTGAGGCTAAGAAGGAGAGCAATTCCGATTCCTATCGCCGATACAACTCCCATCTGGCTTGCAGGAAGTAGTATATGAACAGTTAAACCCAGAATACCCACAATAGTAGTTAGTCCGCAGATTATAACAGGTCTTTTAAGGTATGAAAGAGACTCCTCAACAATATCTGCCATAGATGACTCAGGATCAATTGCATTAAGCTCCTGGTAGCGTGCCACAAAATGGACTCCGTAATTATTAGCAATAGCTATCATCATAATTGGTATCAGCACTCCTATAATGCTAAGCTCCCATCCAAGAAGAGGAATCAGGGACATTGAAATTGCAATTGAAATAAGTACCACTCCAAACGGGAGTATCATCCCCTTGAATTCCCGGAAGGAAAACCAAAAGAATATAAGCATTATAAGCAGACCCAGTGGTAGTAAAATCATTATATCCTTGCTGATTTTAGCATTTGCCTCATCCCTCAGATATGGCTGTCCGTTTATAAGAACCTCCTCGCTGCCTGGATATAAAGTAATAATTGAATCAATCTGATTCATTAACTCAGCGTCTTTAACAGAGAGGTCAGAGTTCAGAAGTATCATGGTATTTTTAAAGTCTTCAGATACAAGCAATTTATAAGCAAGATCATTGTCTTTAATTCTGTTTCTAAGCTCTTCACGCTCCTCTTCTGTCTGAGGATAATAATCAATTACAGGATCCACCAACATCATCCCATCCTCACCCCGTATGTTTTTTGCTGTTGAGAGTGACTGGATGGGAGAGAGCGTTCCCAAATCCCTGAAGCCGTTTGTAAGATTATCAACCCTCTCAAGAGTCTCCGGTGCCAGAACATCCTCAGTGGAGAGAATTACTACTATAGGCTCCTTTGTCCCAAAAAGATCCCCAATCTTCTGATTATTTATTCTGGATTCAATATTGTCAGGTAAATAGCTCTCAAGGTCAGGATTTATCCTGAGCGAAAACAGAGGAATGACTGCAGCCGCTGCAAGGATTGCCGTAAGCATGATGATGAGTTTGCGGTTTTTCAGTATAAATGATTTTCTTTCCATAGGGTATTTATTAGAACGAAGCTTTTAATTCAAGGAAAAGGCCATTCATAACAGGGGCTGAATAGTCATAGAGAGACTCCTTCTCTCCGGTCATTATATGTCCTCCGATTGCCATTGAAAGATTGTCTGCAATGGTCCATGAGAGTTTAGGCCTTAGCAGAAACTCTCTTGAAGTAATATTATAGTAGGCAGTTAATTCTGCAGTAATAGTGTCATATGCAAAACTTTTCCTTCCGGTAAGTGCAAACGCATGGTTGCTCTTTTTCTGCTGGCCAAATATTTTTCTGTTAAACATCCTTGTCTGATAATCAACCATCCGGCTCATATAATAGAGCACCTGATCAGGATCTGTTCCAGAAGGCTGAGGTTCAAAAATGGGCTCAAAGGATGGAGTGTATCTGCCGATATACTGGAAAATTCCCATTATACCCCAGAATTCCCTCTCAACGGCCGCTACATAGGCGAGGGAAGGGAGGGGGATAAAGAGAGAATCGCCACCACCCTTTGTTATATTCCATGCTGCCTCTCCCCTTAGAATCCAGGATCCTGCAGGTATTGCCAGGTCAGCACCTATTGTCTGCTTCCTGTATGGTGTAGAGGAATAGTTTATTGACGGCATTGGGTTGGGTCCGTTTAAATCCAGCTCAATACCTTTAAGATTGAAACCATGATATGGGTCGTAACCTCTGAAATATGAGAGAGAGAAACCAACACCGGGCAGTTCAAAATTTAACCGTCCGGCAATTGAAGAATTTGCAAAACTGAACTCAGGATTTGTCTCTTTACCAAATTTTGCCATTCCACCCATATCAAAGAGGTCAAACCGGTAGTTAGATTGTTTATAAAACGGAATTGCAATCAAATCCAGATCTATTGAAGGTGTGATCCTGTATTTAATACGGGCCATAAGATTAGCCCTCAGCTGGTCATCCATATCAGATGTCAGGAAAAAGTAGTCCCTTGGGGAGATATTATCTGTTGGGCTGAAACCATCTGTTCTCCCCCATTTTACAATCTGATTACCTGCAATAAAGTCAAATTTATCTGAAACATAACCTGCATAGGCCTCCATGATCTCAAGCCTGTTGTAAAATTCACCAAAATGGTGTCCCCCCAGAAACCAGACCTCGGCATTGAAAACAGTATGCTTACCGCTGTACTTACCTTTAAGTGCAAACTGGGCAAAAACATTGGTGAGATCGTAGTTTTTTGAAAATCCCTGGAATGACCCCCTGACATACCCGCTGAACTCTGCGTTCTCTCTTATACTCTCCTGGGCAGGGAGGTTTAGCGAAATAAGGAGAGTAAGCGCAGTAATAATTACCTTTTTCATAACTCTGTTTTTTGACAGGGCAAAGTTACTCACTTAGAAGTGGTATGTGAAGTTTAGTTTGTACGGATTGAACGGAATCATACATCTTTTCTGTTTGTTTGGGATTGTTTGAACTCGTTTGGAGTCATTCCTGCATCCTTTTTAAAAAAAGTGTAGAAAGAGGACCGGCTTTTAAAGCCGCATTCATTCCCTATGGCCTCAATAGAGTATATGTTGCCGGGAGAGGAGAGTAGTCTTTTTGCCTCCTGGGTCCTTAGTCCATTAACATAAGAGAAGAAGTTAGTCTTCATTACCTTGTTCAGAACCTCAGTAACCAGATATCTTGGATATCCGGTCTTCTCGGAAAGTATCTGAAGGCTAAGATCAGGATCCCGGAACCCCTTCTCCTCTATTAGAAATTTTCTTATTGCACTCTCTGCAGAATCATATCTGTTGACGCTCTCTCTGTTATATGAGTCAGCATCCGAATATGATTTGTTTGATCTCCAGAAAAACTTATGGATATCGCCTTGTCTTACACCATAATATGTTATAATAAATGACATTGCAAGCATTACTGTATAGCTGTAAGCCATCGGGAAATAACTGGTGGATTTAATTGTAACAATTGTTAGTGAGGCAATAAGAAGAATTATCCAGTATATTGTATAAAAAATAGATATGAAAAGAAGCCAGTTTAGCTTGTCAGAAGAGTCGATGGATGAGAGCTCATTTTTAAGATTAATTCTGTGTCTGTGAACTAGCATAAGAGCAACAGATGTATACACAAACCAGGATATCAGATTGATTACAGCAAAAGCCATTCTTGTTGCTAAGGCACTATCCTGTTCAAAGAAAGAGCCAGGTAAAAATTCTGTCTGAGTAATGTGTGAATATATTTCAAAGAACAAAAATGGTATTAAATGAAGAGAATGGCGCCATTTAAGCCTGAAATTGGTTAATGTTGAACCAGATGCGTACAAATAGAGCAGGGGGTTGAAAATAAGAAATGAGCTGGTAAGTATTGTAAAAGAGTTGTTCCTCAGATCCAGCCCTAATGACAGAAATACAACAGCCATAATAAGAAGCCAGATAGTAAGTATACGGTCAGGTAAAGATGCTCCCGATTTTGTACCAACTAAAACAGCTCCAAACAGACTTTGGGTAAGGCCAATCCAGGCAAGAGTCTCCATATTCAGTACTTATAGGTCTTTAAAAAAAGAGGTCAATCAGAACAAATGTACCTGCTCCAGCCAGGTATCCCGCAAGAGCAAGAAGAGAGAAGTGCTTAAGATACCAGTTAAATGATATTCTCTCAATTCCCATAACAACAACACCAGCAGCTGAACCAATTATCAGAAGACTGCCACCAACTCCGGCGCAGTATGCCAGAAACAACCAGAAACTTCCATCCTGAACAAATGTCTGCATAAAAGCGGGATCAGCAGCTGCAGCAATCATAGATGCATCTGCCAGAGGATACATTCCCATTGCAACAGCAACCAATGGAACATTATCTACAATTGCTGACAGAAACCCTATTGCAATGTTAATCAGGTATACATTATGTACCCTCTCTTCCAGGAAAGTCCCCGTAGTATTAAGAACACCCGTGCCCTGCAGTGCATTTACCGCAAGTAAAATACCAAGAAAAAAGAGAATTGTTGCTGTGTCAACTCTTTTAAGAACTCTGGTAACTCTGTGTTTTAGAGTCTCAGTTGTCTCTTTTCTTGAGTATATTATCTCTGTGTAGATCCACAGTATACTCAAGCCGATCAGCACCCCCACAAATGGAGGGAGGTGAGTAAGATATTTAAAGACAGGTACCATGACAAGAGCCAGAACCCCCATAGCAGATAGTATGAGACGCTCTTTTTCACTAAGTATAGTTGATATGTGTCCGGCAGCTTTTCTGGATGTTTCAACCAGTTCTCCCTTAAGCATTCTTGTAGCAAGGATCATAGGGACAACCATAGATATCAAACCGGGAATAAACAGAGAGGATATTAGAGGGCCGGTAGTTATCTTACCCTTTATCCAAAGCATAATAGTGGTAACATCACCTATAGGAGACCACGCCCCTCCACTGTTGGCAGCAATAATTATCATACTTCCATACACCCATCTCTCTTTGTAATTTGGAACAATCTTTCTGACCATCATTACCATTACAATTGAAGTTGTAAGGTTATCAAGAATTGAACTCATAAAGAAGGTGATGAACGCAATAAGGATTAAGAGGAGTTTTTTGTTTTTGGTAGTGATTCTGTCTGTTATAATGTAGAAGCCACCGTGTACATCAACCAGCTCAACAATTGTCATTGCCCCCATTAAAAAGAAGAGAGTCTCAGAGATCTCTCCAAGACTTTCAATTATATGGACATCCACAATGTAACTCCTGCACTGTTCAATAAGCGGGAGAATATTAACACTATTGTTGTCTGCAACGAATTCGTGAAAATGAACAGCGAAAACATTTGGCACTGTAAGT
This sequence comes from Bacteroidales bacterium MB20-C3-3, assembly GCA_035609245.1. Classification (NCBI taxonomy): domain Bacteria; kingdom Pseudomonadati; phylum Bacteroidota; class Bacteroidia; order Bacteroidales; species Bacteroidales bacterium MB20-C3-3. The sequence continues at coordinate 5,047 of CP141202.1, forward strand.
GGAGAGATAAGAATATACAATACCCACAAGATGCCACCGGTAAGCAGAGCTACAGCGGCTTTGTCAATGCCTACCCTGTGCTCGATGGCTATAAAAAAGTAGCCAATTATAAAGACCAGAACCATTATCTCCATAACTTCCTAAAATCTGTAGGCCGCTCTTCTCATATCGGCCTCATTTCTGAATGGTTTTGGAGGATTCATATACCTCTCCAGAAACTTATGTATTGTAAATCTGATATCAGTAGACTCCTTAGAGTCAATCCTGTCAAAACCATGTCCTCCTGAAGCATCCTGAAATACTTTGTACTCAAATTTTTTGTTGTGGGCCTTGAGTGAGTCAATCATCAGCAGAACCTCTTCAACATAAACATCGTTGTCGTTTGTATTTGTATGGATCAAAAGTGGTCTGTCAAGCAGATGAGCATAAGCAGATGGTGATCTTCTTTTGTATTCTTCAGGATCCTCCTTTATTGATTTCCCAATATGATGAGGAGCAGTGAAATATGCTGTATATGATGGGTCGTGAGAGGCAAGCCTGTTTGCCAGATCGCTTACAGGAACCCCTGCAAAGGCACATTTAAACTGATTGGGATATCTTAAGATATTCATCAGTGAAATCATACCACCGTGACTCCATCCAATAATTGCTACCCTCTCTTTGTCAACTATTGAATAATTCTCCAGCATGTAATCCTTGCTCACCATGACATCTTCGTTCTCAAGCCCGCCGTAGTCAATATTTTCATAAGTATCTCTCCCGTATCCAGTAGAACCCCTGTATTCGGCTGAGACTACAACATAGCCCTGAGCAATCAACTCTCTGACAATATGTGCGTAATATGTAGAGAAATCTGCGTGAATGCCGCTGTGAGGCAGGACAATAAGAGGATATTTCTCTCCTTTTTTAACATCTTTAGGGATAAATACATAGGTGTAAAACTGCAGTGGATTCTTTGCAAATCTGTCATTCTCATTTTTAGCCTTCCATCTTGGAGGTCCGGTAAGTCTTACCTTATCCACATAGGCTATATCCTCAAGCATCTTATGCCACATCAGATCATCAACCTTTTTGATAATCTGATCATGTGTATGCCTCTGGTTTTCAATTTGTCTCTTAAGACTTGCAATCTCTTTAAGAAGTAACGAGTCACTTTTCTGAGCAGCAGCCGTAATGGTAAATGTCATGCACAGAAGAGCTGTTAATATATTTTTCATAATTGTTAGTTTACAGAAGAAACAAAGATACTAACTTTATCTATTCCATGTTACCTCTTTTACAGAGGTGTCGTTAAGCAACTCCTTTATTACAAGTTCAAGTTTTGACAGATCAGTATGCTCAAATTTAAGATCATATACCAACTCTGTATCATTACGCTCAAGGTTGAAACTCTGAATCTTAAGATCGCTGTTATCCAGAAGTTTTTTGATAAAATCAGATTCAGCTTCCGGGCGGGTTGTCACTCTCAGCAAAATTGGTTTATATTTTCTGAAATAGACCTGTTCCAAAGGTTTCAGAGCCCACAGAATAATAAGGGCAATTATGGTTGTTGCGCCTGCTGCAAAGTAGAGCCCGCCTCCCGTTGCTAATCCTATAGCCGCTACTGTCCACAGTCCTGATGCAGTAGTAAGGCCCCTGATTGCCCCTTGTTTAAGAAACAGAATGGTGCCAGCACCAATGAAGCCAATTCCGCTTATAACCTGCGAGGCAACACGTGAGGGGTCAAGCGAGACATTTTCAGATCCAAGTATATCAGCAAAACCAAAAGATGAGACAATCATGATAAGGCAAGAGCCCACACTAACCATCATATGGGTTCTAAGCCCGGCAGCCCAGTCTTTTCGCTCCCTTTCAATGCCGATAAGACCACCAAAGGCCGATGCAAGCAAAAGCCTGATAAGTATTTCAGATGTTTCGAGCATATTATTTAAATTGATGCAGATAACTATTTAATTCCGGCAGGCCCCCTGTACTGATCATCACCAAATGCCAGGATAGGGAGAAAAACAAATGGCAGGAGAACCAGACCAACTGTAAACCCCTCAGTTTTGCCAAAACTAATTGAAAGGAGATTAAACATCCATATTCCAAAAATTATGTTAACTCCGGGGATTAGGAGAAGCAGAATCCACCACCATGGTTTTCCGATGATTTCCAGTAACATAAGAATGTTGTAAATTGGGATTATTGACTCCCAGCCTTTTTTGCCAGTTTTTTCAAAGATTTTCCAGAAAGATATAATTACAAGAACCCAAATTACCAGATAAAATAATGTTTTCATGATATAAGGTTTTTATTATTAAGATATAAAGTTAGAAAAATATTATGGAAATTCATAACAGCTCTACACCCTCAAGAGCCATAATATTTCTCTGCTCCTCTGACCATATACCAACCTGAACTTCACCGATATGTCTCTTTTTAAGCATAAACATACAGACTCTGGATTGCCCGATGCCTCCACCAATTGTGCATGGTAACTCTCCATTAAGTAACATGGAGTGATAAAGCAGATTTGAGCGCTCAGGGCATCCTTTTAAATTAAGTTGTTTCATTAATGCTTCAGGGTTAACCCTTATTCCCATTGAAGATAGTTCAAGAGGACATTTTAAAAGGGGATGCCATACAATTATGTCCCCGTTCAGACCTATATACCCATCCTCGTTTTGTGTACTCCAGTCATCATAATCCGGAGCTCTGCCATCGTGAGCCTCACCATTTGAAAGTTCGCCACCTATACCCATGATAAATATAGCTCCATACTCCCGGGCAGCAATAGCCTCTCTCTCCTTAGCAGTAGTATCGGGATACATTGTCAAGAGCTCTTCACTATGTAAAAATTTTATTTCAGGAGGTAAGACTGACTTTATTTCTTTATAATTCAGTTCAATCTCTTTTTCGGTATTACGCAATGCCTGATATATTGTATTTACAGTCTCCCTTAGTTTCTCAACGCATCTTTGGTCTGAGGATATTACCTGCTCCCAGTCCCACTGGTCAACATAAACAGAGTGAAGGTTTGTGTAATCTTCATCAGGCCTCAGTGCCCTCATATCTGTAATAATGCCACCTCCGGGTTTCATACCCATCTGCATAAGCCTTATCCTCTTCCATTTTGCAAGAGAGTGAACTACCTGTGCCCTGTTCTCTCCAAGAGCCTTCACGGGAAATGAGACAGGACGCTCTGTGCCGTTAAGATCATCATTTATACCTGTCCCCTCAAGAACAGCAATAGGTGAAGAGACCCTTACAAGGTTTAGTTTAGCACACAGGTCTCTTTCAAATCTCTCTTTTACAAAGGCAATAGCCTGTTCGGTTTCCAAAAGCTGATAGTAGTCCATTTTTTAAAATTTTGAGTTTATGGCATAAAAAAACAGCCTCCGTTGCGGGAGGCTGTCATTAGTGTTATTCTTTTATCCTGTTTATTACACTTTATGGCACAACCTCCTCGCCCGAATGTTATTATTATTCAGGTTATTATTAAGAAGATTGTTAGAGTGAATAAACATTTGTTTCTCTTTTCTTGCACAAATTATAAAAATAATTTTGGAAGATTAAACAAATGTAATATATTTGATGTTGTAATAATATCAAAACAATATCAAATATTATGAAAAAAGAGGTCTCAATTAAAGTCTTTAATGGTTACCTGATGGTAATTGTTGCAATTGCACTTTTGTCAGTAATTATTTACTCATTTACTAACGAAATGATTATTCCCGGGCTCCTGAGCCTGTTATGCTTTGTCTTTGTTGCAGCAGGATTTTTTATAATCGGCCCAAATAACTCTAAGGTACTTCTCCTGTTTGGGGCTTATAAGGGGTCAGTAAAGGATAATGGTTTTTTCTGGGCATTACCCTTTTATATTAAAACTTCAATATCTCTAAAAGCCAGAAACTTTGAAAGCGAAAGAATTAAGGTAAATGACAAATTGGGAAACCCAATTCTGATCAGCTCAATATTAGTATGGAGAGTTGAAGATACTTACAAAGCTCTTTTTGATGTAGATAATTATGAGCAATTTGTAAAGGTTCAGACCGATGCGGCCGTACGCAAGCTCGCGGGTTCATTCCCATACGATCAGTTTGAGGATGAGGGAGCCTCAATTACATTGAGTTCAAATTTTGAAGATGTAAGCAAATGCCTTGAAGAAGAGATATGTGAAAGGCTTAAGCTGGCCGGATTATCAGTTATTGAGGCTAGAATCGGCTATCTTGCTTATGCTCCTGAAATTGCTCAGGCAATGCTTAAGAGGCAGCAGGCTTCTGCAATAATTGCAGCAAGATTTAAAATGGTTGAAGGTGCTGTCGGAATGGTAGAAGGAGCTCTTAAACTCTTATCAAAAAAGGGTATAATAGATCTTGACGAGGAGAAAAAAGCAGCAATGGTAAGTAATTTGCTTGTAGTACTTTGTGGTGACAGAGAGACAACTCCTGTAATCAATGCCGGTACTTTAAACCAGTAAAACCAAATTAAATGGCAGAGAAGAAGTCATTTGTATTAAGAATAGATGTGGAAACCATGAAAGCCATCGAAAAATGGGCTGCCGATGAATTTCGTAGTATAAATGGTCAGTTGGAGTGGATTATCAGTAAAAGTCTTAAGGATGCCGGAAGGTTAAAAAAGAGGGAGCCCTAACCAAGTTTGCCGGCAATAAAGCCTGTAGTCCATGCGGCCTGAAGGTTGTAGCCGCCGGTTAAAGCATCAATATCCAGAACCTCGCCTGCGAAGTAGAGATTTGGAACCACTTTACTCTCAAGTGTATTCATATTGACACTATCCAGACTAACTCCGCCGCAAGTTACAAACTCTTCACGGAAGGTGGCCTTTCCTTTAACTGTATATTCGTCGTTTGTGAGGGTATTGACAATTTTGTTGATACCCTTTTTGCCTAATTCAGACCATCTTTTATCAGAAGAGATTTCGCACTTTTCAAGCAAATGCATCCAAAGCCTTACAGGAAGGGAGTATGGTCTTACTGATGATAGCATTTTTCCTGAGTGCTCTGCAATTATTGAATCAATCTCAAATGTGACAATTTCGTTATTTGGTTCATTTATCCAGTTAATCCCAATTTTAAAATTGTAATCTCTCTCTCTTAGAATTCTTGCACCAAAGGAGGATAATTTTAGAATTGCCGGACCACTCATACCCCAGTGGGTAATCAGAAGTGCACCATCGGCTTTTATCTTTGTCCCCTGAATTGTAACAGCAGCCTTTTCAACAACAACACCCATAAGGTTCTTTACAGGCTCAGCAGGCATATTGAATGAAAAGAGAGAGGGGAGGGGATCAACAATTTTATGCCCGCATCTCTCAAGCCAGAAAAGACCCTCTCTTTTAGGAGAGCCACCAGTTGCAATGATTACCTTATTAAATAGTTGCGGCTCTCTTTTTATGTCTTTATAATAAATATTAATACCCTCAGAGGCCGCTTTGATATCTTCAATCCCCGTTCCCGTAGTAATTTTTATCCCGAGTCTTTCAGTCTCTCCAAGAAAACAGTCAATAATAGTTTGAGAATCCTGTGATGCCGGGAAGAGACAATTATCATCCTGGATAGTTAGAGGAACACCTCTTGATTCAAACCACTCTATAGTGTGGTGGTTATTGAATACTCCAAACAGTTTTTTCAGCTGACGACCTCCTCTGGGGTATGCTGTACAGAGCTGGTCAATAGTGGCGCATCCATTGGTAACATTACATCTGCCTCCGCCCGATATTTTTACTTTAGAGAGTAGCTGCTGAGATTTTTCCAGAATTATTACCTCTGATTCCGGATAATTCTCCTTTGCAGAGATTGCTGCAAAAAAGCCGGCTGCCCCGCCCCCTATGACTGCAATTCTCATATTATGATTTCATCTCAATCTCTCTGAGATGCTCCATCTTTTTCTTTTCAAGGAATCCCCGGATTGTCTCAAGATGCTCCTTAATCTGCTCGTTCCCAAACTCATACACCTTTGAAACCAATCCATCCAGAAAATCTCTGTCGTGAGAAACTACAATCAGTGTACCGTCAAATGCAAGCAGCGCCTGTTTAAGTATCTCCTTTGTTCTAAGATCGAGGTGATTTGTCGGCTCGTCAAGAATAAGCAAATTAACAGGTTCCAGCAACAATTTTATCATTGCAAGTCTTGTTCTCTCTCCCCCTGAGAGTACCTTCACCTTTTTATCCACATCATCCCTGCCAAACATAAATGCACCCAGAAGGTCACGGATCTTTGAGCGGATATCACCCACTGCAATATCATCAATTGTCTGAAAAACCGTAAGATTTTCATCAAGAAGCGAAGCCTGGTTCTGGGCAAAATACCCAATCTGTACATTGTGTCCAAGGGTAAGTTTGCCATCGTGATCAATCTCCTTCATTATACACTTAACAAGGGTTGACTTTCCCTCTCCATTCCTCCCGACGAAGGCAACTTTATCCCCCCTGTCAATAGTCAGAGAGGCATTTGAAAAAATTCGCTTCTCGTCATAGCTCTTGCCTACACCATCCATGATTACCGGAAAGTTTCCGCTCCTTGGAGATGGCGGGAATTTTAGTTTAAGGGCCGATGTATCTACCTCGTCCACTTCAATAATCTCCAGCTTCTCAAGCATTTTTACACGAGACTGAACCTGAAGGGTTTTCGAATAAGTACCTTTGAATCGCTCAATAAAATCCCTGGTCTCGGCAATCATCTTTTGCTGATCCTCATACTGTCTCTGCTGTTGCTCCCTTCGCTCCCTGCGAAGCTCAAGATAGTGGGAGTAGTTGACCTTGTAGTCATAGATCCTCCCCATTGTAAGTTCAATGGTTCTGTTGGTGACATTATCCACAAATGATTTGTCGTGAGAAATAAGTACCACCGCCTTAGCCTGATTTATAAGAAACTCCTCAAGCCAGATAATTGACTCCATATCCAGGTGGTTTGTGGGCTCGTCAAGTAGAATGACATCTGGCTTGCGCAAAAGTATCTTTGCCAGTTCAATCCTCATCCGCCATCCGCCGCTTAGCTCGGAGGTCTGTCTGGCGAACTCCTCTCTTTTAAAACCAAGACCCAGCAGCACCTTCTCAACATCCTCCTCAAAATGAGTTATGTCAACCGCATAATACTTTTCGCTCAGCGCAGAAAGGTCTTCAATAAGTTTATAGTATTCATCAGACTCATAATCGGTCCTCTCCTCAAGCTGCTTATTATAATCAGCTATCTGAGCCTCAATTTCATGCAGGTGGCTGAAGGCCTGAGAGGCCTCCTCAAAAACCGTCCTTCCATCCTCTGTCATAAGATGTTGTGGGAGATAGGCAATAAGAGAATCCTTTGGTGCCGATATTACTCCACGGGATGGTGTTCTCTCCCCTGCGAGAATTTTCAGCAAAGTCGATTTCCCTGCCCCGTTCTTACCCATAAGGGCAATTTTGTCACTGTCATTTATTACAAAAGATACATTTTCAAACAAAACCGTACCGCCAAACTCAACACTTAATCCGTCGCAAGAGACCATTATAATTCCTTTATATTTGAGGTGCAAAGATATTGTGTAATTTTGGGAAAACCCATTTTGATTTATGAAGACCAAATTTTACCTTACACTGACAGCCTTGATGATGTGTTTTCTGCATCTTAATGCTCAGGATTTTAATACTGAATACAAAAAGCTGGATTCGCTCCCAAATATTACCAGATTTGTAAATAATGTTGCCATTGCACCTAAATGGATTGACAGTTTGAATTTTACATTTGAAATAAGAGAGAAGGATGGAATGAAAAAGTACAAAGTCAATGTACTTAATAAATCTAAAGAGCTGGTAACTGATGAACTACATTCCCTAAAAAACCCGGCAGCAACAGAAAGAAGAGTTACAAAGACGGAGCCTTCAAAACTGATTTCATCTCCTGACTGCAAAAAGGATGCATTTATAAGAGACTACAACATCTGGCTTAAAATTGACCAGAAAGATATTCAGCTAAGTTTTGACGGGACAGAAAATCTTTTCTATTCACAAATTATATGGTCGCCCGATTCAAAGAAGATAGCAGCTATCCAGACACTTGAGGCAGAGAGGCACCGTATTCCACTTCTGGAATCGGCTCCGGCAGACCAGAAACAACCAAAGCTTCAGTGGAGGGATTATTATAAACCGGGTGATGTTATTCCAAAAAATCGGCCTGCACTGTTTAATATTGAGGGAGTTACAAAAGGCGGTAAAGGGTATGATGCCAAAATTGAAATAGACATAAAAGATTTTTCAAATCCATATCAGCTTTTTTTTAGAAAATGGTCAGATGACTCCAGGTGGTTCAGCTTTGACTATAATGAAAGAGGACATCAGGCCTACCAGATTGTTAATGTTGATTCAGAAACAGGAAAGACTAAAGTTGTTATTGATGAGCGGTTTGATACTTTTGTACACTATGGAAGAAACTATATTTACTACGCAAAAGATGGAAAAAGCCTCATTTGGTCATCAGAGAGAGACGGATGGCGGCATTTATACCTGATTGATGCAGTTAACGGATTGGTGAAGAGGCAGCTGACAAAAGGGGAGTGGGTTGTAAGAGAGGTGATTGAAATAAACGAAACAGAGAATTACATAATATTTGCCGCTAACGGAAGAAATAAAAATGAAGATCCTTATAATCTTCACTATTACAGAATCAAAACAGATGGCAGCGGTTTAACTGATTTAACTCCTGAAAATGCAAATCACAGAGTTGTTTTCTCCCCGGATAAAAGATACTTCACAGACATATTCTCTCGCCCGGATATGGAGCCGGTATCGGTACTCCGTTCGGCAAAAGATGGGTCGGTTTTAATGGAGCTGGGCAAGGCCGATATATCGGAGTTGGAAAAATTTGGATGGACCAGACCAGAGGTATTCTCTGCAAAGGGAAGAGATGGGAAAACCGATATCTGGGGGACAATTTACCGCCCTTCAAATTATGATCCTCAAAAAAAATATACGGTTGTAGAGTATATCTATGCAGGGCCACATGATGCTCATGTTACAAAGGATTTTGCGGCTTATATGAGGTTCTCCAAGTTGATAGAGATGGGGTTCATTGTAGTAACTATTGATGGGATGGGAACAGCTAACAGGTCTAAGGCTTTTCATGATGTATGCTGGCGGGATCTGAAAGATGCCGGCTTCCCGGACAGGATTCTGTGGATGAAGGCGGCAGGGGCAAAGTACCCATCAATGGATATTGCAAGAGGAGTGGGTATTTACGGGTATTCGGCAGGCGGACAGAATGCAATGGGAGCTCTGCTTTTTCACGGAGATTTCTATAAAACTGCTGTGGCGCTATGCGGATGTCATGATAACAGAATGGATAAAATATGGTGGAATGAGCAGTGGATGGGATACCCGGTGGGACCATGGTACGGAGAGTCATCAAATGTTGATAATGCATATAAACTCACCGGGAAACTATTACTGATTAATGGGGAGCTTGATGATAATGTTGATCCCGCCTCAACTCTCCAGGTTGTAGATGCTCTGGTAAAGGCAGGAAAAGATTTTGAGCAGCTATATCTCCCTGGTTACGGCCACTCGCTTGGATCAGATTATGTGACCAGAAGAGTCTTTGAGTTTTTGTACAGGGGGAGATAGTACTTAATCAACTTCCCTTGAGGATCATACATCTATGAAATTTACGATTGCTGTTACTAACTCATGACTTACGGGGATGTCCGGATTAGTATATGAGGCTACATTCTCCTGAATATCTCCTGAGACTGTCTTAAGAACATGATTCATATCTTTTACAACATAAAACTGACTCTTAGGTGAGGCGTTTCTAAGAATGGTTGCCTCTTCCATATCAACCTGGATATCTTTTTCTGCCTGAATTATAAGTAAAGGAGACTTTAGTTTCTTAACATACTCTGCAGGGTCGTGCCTGAACCATGATATCATATAGGGCTGGACAGAAGGTCTGAACAAAATATTCATCTGGGAGGATACATTTTTAACAAGATGACCATTTTTTAGACTGTCAATTATACTCTCGGCCTCACTATACATTGCAGGGGGCATTTTTGGTTTCAGCTGTTTCTTAAGAGTAATATCAATAGGATTACCTGCACCGCAAAGGGACACAAAACCATTAATATTTGTCTCCTGAGCTGCGATTAATCCCAGCAGAGATCCTTCGCTGTGACCAATCAGATAAATTTTCTTATAGCCTTTTGCAGAGTAGTATTTTACGATAGCTATTATATCATAGAGATTATAAACACCACTGTGAAAATTATCCCGGACTTAAGTCCCTTTATATTTGACTAGACCCTGAATGAGTTGTACATCAGTGTAACCATCCATACTGTAAGAAGAACCGTAATAATAATAAATATCACAGCAACTGAGATCTCCGGGGCAGATATCTCAACCGGCCCTCCCTTCTTAAAATATTTCCACATAATATATTCTCCCAGCCGGCTTATTGATTTTGAAAAATAAAGAATAGCAGCAATAAATATCAGCTGCCCTTACAGAAGACCTGGAGAATATTAATGAGGCAATATATAGTAATAATGATAATGAGAGCCAGTTAATCCCATTTTGTGCAAATACAAAGTGCAGTTTAACCTCGAGGCCGGTTTTCACGGATATGATATCGGGGAAATGTGTGTTAGTTAGATAACCGGCAAATGAGGTTGCAATAATTACGGCTATACCTAGGAGCAATGATTTTCCTCAGGCGATATAATCAAAAGGATTTAACAGCTTTTTTATCATTTTTCATCCATTTTAACAATTTTCTCTATAAGGTCGTCAAGCATATTTCTTACAGTAGGATAGCTGAGTTTAAGCTTTTCAGCCATAATTTTCAGGCTACCACTACTCTTTACGAATTCCAAAATAAATGACTGCTCTTTCTGATCAAGCCTCATTAAAACAGGTAACTGAAAAAATCCGGTTACTGTAGTATCGCAATGTTCACACAGCATACTACTGACTCTTAACTGAGAGTCGCAGCTGGGACACAAAACAGGTAATCTCTTTTCCATTATATTTATCATTTATTCGACAAATATAATTGGAAATTTAATATAATTAAAAGTAAACTAAAATAAATTAATATTAAAATAAGAATAATTCAAGAGTAGCGAAGAATTCTTTCACTTACTCAAATCTATATTAGATAATTAAGATTTATTAAAAGAGAAATCGCTCAAAGGAAGAACTTTTTCTCATTGGGCTTTTTTGTACTATTTTTGCCGACATGGAAAAAATCTCAGCAGCAGCATTTGCAGATACAAAGCCACACTACAACATTTTAGACGGATTCCGGGGTGTAGCTGCATTAACGGTAGTATGGTTCCACATATTTGAGGCATTTGCAACCAGTCATATTGATCAGCGCATTAACCACGGCTATCTGGCTGTGGATTTTTTCTTTATCCTCTCCGGCTTTGTGATGGGTTACGCCTATGACGACAGGTGGAAAACCATGAGTTTGAAAGAGTTCTTTAAACGCAGGATAATAAGACTTCATCCTATGGTGGTTATGGGAGCGCTAATAGGTGCTGCAATGTTCTATACACAAGGGTGTTCCGTATGGGATGTGACAAAAATATCGGTGGGGATGCTAATAATTGCAACCGTTTTGAATGCCTTTATGATTCCAGCCACAACAGGCGGAGAAATCAGAGGAGTGGGGGAGATGTATCCGCTTAATGGCCCCACATGGTCACTCTTTTTTGAGTATATCGGCAATATACTTTATGCCCTCTTTATCCGCAAACTGGCTACAAAACCTCTTGCCGTACTGGTTGCCCTTGCAGGAGTTGGACTTGCCATTTTTGCAATCTGGGGGCCGTACGGTGATATTTGCGTGGGCTACTCAATGACAGGGGATAACATACTGGGAGGTTCGCTCCGATTGCTTTTCGCTTTCTCGGCTGGGTTGCTTATGTCAAGGGTATTTAAGCCGATCAGAAGAGAAGGTAATGGCTTTTTGGACAAATTCAAAGGAGGACTGGTTTATTACGCCTTCTGGATAGGTGCTGCGGCTATAGTGGTTTTGTCTGCTGTTCCGAGAATCGGAGGGGCAGAAAAACTATGGATGAACGGGATATACGACACATTCTGTTTTGCGGTTGCCTTTCCGCTACTGGTTTATATGGGTGCATCGGGAGAGACAAAAGGGAAATTCACTGTACGTATTAATAAATTTCTGGGAGATATTTCATATCCTCTATATATGGTTCACTATCCGTTTATTTACCTGTATTATGCATGGGTAAAGAATGAAAACCTGACTTTTGAACAATCGCTTCCCGGCGCACTTGCACTATTCTTTGGATCAATTGCACTGGCCTACATTTGCCTTAAACTTTATGATGAGCCGGTGAGAAAGTGGCTTACAAAGAGGTTTTTACTCCAGAGTAAGAAAAAATAACGAAGTGTTCTTCTCTACTTTAAATAGCCTTCCCAACAGTATACCAGGATGAGAAGTAATATTCTCCTCCAGTTGCCGCTCCATCTCAAATGAATTTCCGTTAACAAGGTATATACTGATTTTAGGGTATCGTTTATGGAAAGAGGCAATTATTTTTGGAATTACATACTGTGAAATCGTAGAGCTTGTTCCTATCCTGAACTCACCTGAGATACTATTTTGCATCTGACTAATCTCAAACTCCAGACCTCTGTATAGCTGAGCTATCTCCTTATATGAATTATAGACCCTCTCTCCAGCTTTAGTCAGGTAGATTTTATTCCCTTTTCTTTCAAAAAGACTTACTTTATATTTCTCTTCCAGCTCTTTGACATGTCTTGTGACAGCCGGCTGTGTAATATTCAGTTCATATGCGGCTTTTGAAAAGCTCAAATTCTCTGCTACTGCAATAAACACTTTGTCCCTGTAGTCCATGATATGTGATAACAATCTCCTTTGGTCAAGTTTTTAATAAGCTATATATGAAAAGATCAGTAAATAAGCCTCCTGTAAGGAGCTCTCCATCTCTTTCTATACCTTCCCGCATAAATCCCAGCCTTTCCGGAACTGCTATGCTGGCTGAGTTTCCAACAGCGCATTTAATCTGAATTCTATTCATGTTGAGTTCCTGGAATGCAAATTCGCAAAGTCTTTTAACAGATTTCGTTATTATTCCACGACCTTGAAAACTCTCTGATAACCAATATCCAATCTCGGTTTTCCTGTTCGCTCTGTCAGTACTCTTAAAGCCAATCAGTCCGGCCAGGCTGCCATCTATCCGTATGGTGAATGTGTACTCCATTTTATCCTTAGGCAGGTCAATTATAGAATCTACAAAGGATTGTGTATCAAATACTGACTTAGTCTGCTCTACAAACGGGAGCCATTTACCAAGATATTCGCGCTGCGAATTTATTGCAGCAAAGATATCAGCAGCATCCTCTTTGATAAGCTGCCTTAATTTGATTGTATTGTCTACTATTAACTCCATCGCTTGCGCTTAGTTTAGTGCGTTGAAAAAATCTTGTTGCCAGCCTCGCCTCAGAGGAAAAGTGTCAAACACCAAAAAATCAATCGTTTGCAAATATTTAAATAATCATGTAAATAGCATTATATCAAGTGTTTGACACTTTTCCTCTGAGGCAGTTCTTAGCCTGTTCACGGTCAACCGAAAATGTTTTGCTTTGAAGGTCACAAAGTTCGTATAGTTGGAGTGACTTCTCAAGGTATATTTGTGAGTTATCAAATCTCCCATTAAACCCAATTTGAGCGAGGCAATCCGCAAGAGCCTCAATGTTTTCAACATTGAATCCTTTATGACTATGCAAATATTTTTCAGATTCCTCTTTTTCTAATTCCAGAAATTTATCAAGATCAAAATTCATCTCGCTCAATAACATTCCCTTAGCCTCTTCAATTTGACTCTCAAGGGTAATTGCTAATAGGTCTGAACCACCAAAAAGTAACTGACGAATTGCATTAATTATCTGTCCTATTTTGCTGATTTCTCGTAGTATATAGTCTTTCTGTTCCATGTAGATCCCTACTTTTTCCTTATCACCTTAAACAGTGCTGGATTATTTTTCTGATCAACAAACGACATCTCATCATCTTTAAGTATTCTGCCACTGATGGTAGTTGCTTTGAGGATGCTCTTGGTTTGGTCTATAGGGATCAGGGTAGCGACAGGATGGGAGTATGTATATTCGTAAGTATCAGTGCTCTTTTTGCCAGTGGAGATTTCAGTATAGTTAAAAAGGCAGGTGGTTCTGTCGAAAACAATCTCAAGCGCAAAGGATGTATTGCTTCCGTTCCATTGAGTCATATAGAGCCCGTTTGTCTCTATTGGAAATAGCATATTGTAATTAGGGCCTGTACCACCGAGCGGATTGTCATCGTTGCATCCGCTAAGGGTTAAAACTCCAATAATCAGGCTTAGAGCTATTAATAAAAATGGTTTTCCTTTTATCATGATATTCAATTAAATACAAAAAACTATGGCAAGGTATACTCTCGCGCCTCTTTTGTCAACGGAATTACATCTGACTGATGGATGTATTTAAGGCTGAATTTGCGGTTGAGGGCCATAAGGAGCTTCAGTCCGAATGAGAGCCTGGAAAGGTAGGAGTAGAGGCCGATAGCACCGTAAGAGATTGGCTTGCCGGTCTCTTTGTAAATGCTTTTGATATAATTGGCATCTTTGAAAATGGTATCGGCAGTATCCCCAAAAGCTTTGTAGGAGGCGGGAGTGGCATCATTTTCAATTAATTCTCCAATATTCTTCCCTGTGACAGCTGCGGCCATTGCAGCCCGGCCTATACCTACTAATTTAATATTTGGTGCCCCCAGTGCCAATGCCTTGAACATAGTGTCCTCCATTGCGATACCTCCGGCAATTGCTATTTCCGGAATCCACAAATTCTCCTCTCTCAGCTCTCCAACCAGCCTGTTTACGATTTTTATAAGATCAATTGTTGGATGGCTCCACTCATTCATCATTTTATTAGGGCTGTTGCCACTACCGCCTCCTGCTCCGTCAAATGTAATCAGGTCAACATTATTGGCAGAGGCAATTTGCAATACTCTTCTGATATCGTTAACATCAAACCCTGCCATTTTGAAAAATATGTTTTTTGCACCATAGGTCCGGAACCTGGCAATAATCTCCCCAAAAGAGGCCTCATTCCACATAGGTAGTCGGCCACACTGAATCAGTCCAGAACCATTTGGATTCTCAAAAACCAAATACCCGTTTTTCTTAAGAAATTCCGCCTCTTCTGCTGAATTTACAGGCGCCACATGCTGAATTCCCTTTGCAGCCTGTCCGAATTTAATTTCAATTGACTTCAGATCAAAGTTTTGCAAGGCATACTCCGCCGTGCCCAAAACAATATCATCGGCATTAACCTGGAGAATAATATCCCCGTACCCTCTGTCATACCGCCTGAAATACTCAACCATCTTACCAAGGAACGGAGCATGAGAAATCTTACCATTACTGTCATGACGCAAATCCTTATCCAACTTAATGGCATTCTCCCCAATCACAACCATTATACCCGCCATCGCAGCCCCGGAGTAGTAATCCTGCCAGTTAAGCTTAGCCATTGCCGGTAAAATGACCGGAGCCCTGAGCTTTATTTTTCTCTCATAACCAAACTCATATGAAATATCTACAGAATGAACATTGGTTGTTTCAGAGTCTTCAGCCGCACCCATCGCCCCAAAAACACGGCCATTAATGTTAAAATGAGAAAAGTCAAAAGGGTAAACCTTTTCTGATGCAAATTGGTTGTTTGCTGTGCCGAATGGATAGGCCGCCTCAATCCCCCTTACGGCAGAGAGCCCGATTTCGCATAAGCCGGGGCACTTGTCCGAACACACTGAGCACATCCCGGATAAATCAGATATATCATTGGGAGTTCTCAGCTTTGTGTTGTTAAACAACGATGATAATTTTGGACTATGTGACATATTATTAAATATTTAACAATTGCATTTTTGTAACCAATTTTATGCAAGCAAGTTACAAAAAACTATGGCAAGGTCAAACCTTTTTCATCGCCTCCACCTTCATCTCCTTTGGCATCTTCTCAATGGCGTACCTAAGTGCAGTACGGGGCATTACTGCTCTTTTGGAGATAACATATTCAAATACCTTATTCCGATTATCCAGATTGCTTTCGCTGGCGGCCTTAAGCATCCAGCCGTACCCCTTCTGAACCAGATCGTCCTTGTCAAGGAGGAGAATGTCGGCAATTTCAAATACCTCCTTCAGAAAGAGCCCCCTTCTTGCCGGAATAATAAGTGTCACTGCCGAAGCCCTCTTTGTCCACCGGTTTTCTGATGTAGCCCACCTCTTTAACTCGCCGATGTAATCGGGATACATCATAATAAAGTTGCCGATGGTGTGGTTGCAAAGGGTATCACAGTCCGCCCAGTTGGTAAGATAGTTGTTTACCCAATGCTCAAATATTTTGAAGTCCGCAGGCTCATACTGTTTCTCAAGCGACTCGGCCAGTTTACAGGCAATTATCGCCTCCTCAAAATAGCCCGACCTCCATAGTTCGTCACAAATTTCAAATATCTCCCGCTTTGGCATCAATTTAACCTCTTTGGAGAAATCCTTCGCTATCTGTATCGCCAACTTAGTTGGAACGCCATAAAGCATAGCCTCTTCCCCCTTCTTGAAGAAACGGCCGGACGATTTACGAACTTCTGGATCTGCATTGCTTTGCAGCAACGATCTGAGGGAGGAGAGGAGGGTGGTCATGGTAGTGAGGTATTTATTCTTTCGTAAATTTAATTTGAGCACCGCCTTGAAATAATACCATTGTCTTTTCATTAGGATTAAATTCAAATTCTGCTCCTGCCAGGTCAAACTTAAATTTGTCTTTGCCGGTTGCTTCAAGTGGAAATGAAGGTTGTCCCGATCCTTGTGCGATTAAAGTGCTTCCCTCTTTTGTAATTGTAATCTTCAACGGAATTTGACTGGAAGAGTAAACACCCAAATACTTGTCTAAGTCTTCAGAAGTTAAGTTGAATGCAGTAAATGTTGGAATTTCGTACGGCTTGTCGTAAACTGCACTTAAAACTGCAACGGAAATATTGTTGATACTAAAGTTTGATCCGTTAGAAATTAGAGCATACGAAATTTTATCGTCTGCAAAATGTGAATAAACTGAACTAAAACCGTCAATTCCGCCGGTGTGTCCGTATCCGACACTATTGTGGAAAGGAAACTGAAACAAACCAATTCCGTAACCATCTTTAATGGTTTTCATTATTTCAAGACTCTCATTTGTTACAAGTTTGCCGTTAAACAAAGCGTCTGCAAATATTGTCAAGTCGGTGGGTGTAGAAGTTATTGCACCGGCACCTAGCGGAATTGTAAAATCTGTTTCGGTCTCTGCTTTCCAAGTCCCGGCGAAACTGTATGATTTACACTCGTTGTTGAGTGGATTGATTTTTCCAAAAACATAAGTATTTGTCAAACCTAGTGGTTTAACAATAAATTCTTGCAACAAATCAGAATATGATTTTGAAAAGGTCTTTTCAAGGATGAAAGTCAAAAGGACAAAATTTGAATTACTGTACTCTGCTTTGCTATCTGGGTTGAAGTCGCTGCCGCCTTTTACAATAATTTCAACCAACTCTTTTTCTGTCTTTGGTTGCGTGTTCCATGTCAGGTAGTCTTTGTTATTTGTGAAATTGTGTATCCCACTTCTATGATTCAGCAAATGTTTTACGGTTATATCCTTTGCGTTTATAATTGCTGGAAACCATTTATCAATAGTCTGGTTTATGTTTAATTTATTTTCTTCAACTGCTTTTAATATCAAAACTGTCGTAAAGGTTTTTGAAATAGAGCCTATTCTGTATTTTGATTTTTCTGTCGCTTTTATGTTATTCTCTACATCTGCAAATCCGATTGATTTCTTATAAATAATCTCTCCGTTTTTTGAAACGGCAACACTTCCCATAAACTTGTCGTTTTGTTCAAGTGCGTTGAAGTACTTGTCTAGTTTGGTTTTGTCAAAGTTCGTTTGAGCCAATCCAATTTGACTAAGCGTCAAAACTATTAATGTCGTTAAAACTGCTTTTTTCATTTTTTGATGATTATGTTATTGTTAATGATTCGCTTTTCTCCACTCCCACGGCGGAGTGGGGGCGGGCTCTCTCCAAAGGCCGATTCCCTTTTGGCGGGCTGTTGCCTCAAGGGGGGTGTATGCGGTGTCAAATTCGGTATAGCTCCAGGCAAGGCCCATCTCTACCATTCGGGCTCCCACATCATCTATGGCTTGGGTGCTCACCCTTGCGACGTGCCGGCCCCAGCCATCGGTTTTGAGGACGTCAACAACAACGGTTTTGCCGTGAATCATATCGGAGAGAGCCCTTTTTGCCACATTGCTGAAGGGTTGCCTCCTCTCGGGTGCGTCAATGCCGGCTATCCTGAATTTTAGCCTCAGGTTATCCCGATTAATTGCGGTAAATGTATCTCCATCGCTGATTCCCACCACTTTAACTCTGAAGCTCTGCCCCGAGCAGAGAGAAGAAATTAATAGGATAATGCTTAAAGTGATGGTTTTGAAACGCATTGAGTACACGATTTGGGTCAGCAAGTTACAAAAAAACAATCTACCTCCCCGCAGGTGTGGCATCAGATTGAGCTAATGATTGAGGGTCTGCCGCTTGTAGCCCACAACAAGGGTTTTGACGAAAACTGCCTGAAGGCCTGCTTCCAAATGTACCAGCTGGATTATCCCTATTATGAATTCCACTGCACCTTGCAGAGGGCTAAGAAGCAAATAAAAGGCTTACCCGATTATAAACTCAGCACAGTTTCGGCCTATTGCGACTTCTCACTGGGTAACCACCACCACGCACTGGCAGATGCAGAGGCCTGTGCAAGGATTGCGATTCAGGTGTTTCTAACAAATTGACTGAATTAACGTAAAAATTGTCAATGAACTGACTGAATTAATGTAAAAATTGTCAATGGATGGAATAAATATTATATTTGTATATAATAAATGTGAAATGGAGACGATTAAAAGATTGTTAGAGGAGAGTGTTACTTCTAAAATATTACCAAACAAAGCTGTTCTTATATTTGGAGCAAGGAGGGTTGGCAAAACAATTTTATTGCGTCATATTATAGACAAATTCAATGGTAAGGTACTTTTACTTAACGGAGAGGATTTTGATTCCATTTCCCTTCTTGAAGAAAAGAGTATTTCAAATTACAGACATATATTAGATGGTGTTAATTTACTGGCTATTGATGAAGCACAGGCAATTCCGGATGTTGGGGCAAAGCTGAAATTGATTGTTGACGAAATTCCGGGAATCTGTGTTTTAGCAACAGGTTCATCTTCTTTTGACCTTTTTAACAAAGCCGGAGAGCCATTGGTTGGAAGAAGTTCATTATTTTACCTTACACCCTTTTCACAACGAGAAATCGGGCAAACTGAGAATGTGCTGGAAACGAGACAAAATATTGAGTCAAGGCTTATATACGGATCTTATCCAGAGGTTGTGACGATGTCCGGATTTGATAACAAGGCACAGTATCTGGGAGATATAGTTAGTGCTTATTTGCTCAAGGATATTCTTTCAATTGACGGACTTAAAAATTCCGGAAAAATGAAAGATTTGCTCAGACTTATTGCATTTCAGGTAGGGAATGAGGTATCCTATGATGAGCTGGGAAGACAACTTGGTATGAGTAAAAATACTGTTGAGAAATACTTGGATTTACTATCAAAAGTTTTTGTGGTTTTTAGGTTAGGTGGCTTTTCAAGAAATTTAAGAAAAGAGGTGACAAAAGCCGGTAAATGGTATTTTTACGATAATGGTATTCGAAATGCAATAATTGGAAATTTCAACCCAATTTCAATCAGGCAGGATGTGGGGGCACTATGGAAAAATTATTTAATTAGCGAGAGGATAAAGTTAAATTTTAATGAGAGATTAAATAAAGAATTTTATTTCTGGAGAACGTATGATGGACAGGAAATTGACCTTATTGAAGAAACTGCCGATTCCCTAGCAGCTTTTGAGTTTAAATGGGGTGAGAAGAATCCGGCTGCACCCAAAGCCTTTAGAGAGGCTTATCAAGATTCCTCTTATGTTGTTGTAAACAGGGATAATTATCTTAGTTATTTGTAGATCGCAAACAACTCATCAAGCGTTCTCATAGGAATAAACATCTTTCCGCTATCCGGAAGCTCAGTAAAACCATAATGAAGGTAAAACGCTTTTGCCTCCTGATTTAAAGGATCAACAACAACCGCATAAGAGGCTACAATCTGCGAGTTCTCCCAGCTCCGTTTCAAAGCATCAATTAGCAGAATTTTACCTAACCCTTCTCCATGCCTTCTTTTGTCAATTGCCAGCCTGCCGAGCAGGGTAGTGGGGATAGTGGTATATGTGCCAGGTAGTCTCTTTCTAATTTGCGTAGAGAAGCTGCTTATTGGTATGCCGTAGTTAGACAGGGTGTAGTATCCTATTACAGATTTTGTTTCGCCATGAGCTAATACATAGCAGGCCGATAGTTTTCGCTTGACATCCTGCCCTGCTTGATTTCTCAGATAGTTATTTAGTAACTCCTTACTACAGTCAAAACCATCTTTGTTATGACCTCTATGGAGCAGCTCAACCATTATGTTTGCCTGATTTTGCGAAGAATGATTTATAATCCGCCAGAGCCTTTTTCAAAGGCTGAGCAGGTTTGTCAGGATTTGTAATGGCATCAAAAAATACTTGACTATCCCTCTCTGAAGCAATAACCAGCTCCTTCTCTTTGATAATCTCCTTCGCCTTATCCTGAGCGGCAGCAAATATAAAATCGGTTAAATTCCGATAACCTCCCAGCAATGCAGCCTTCTCAAAGAGAAGTTTCTGCTCCTTAGGCAGTCGGGCGTCAAATCTCGCTGTATCTGAAGTGGTTGTACTCATTGTGATGGTTAGTTTATTTATGCAAATGTACGGAAAATATCCGTATTTGTAAATCTTTTATTTCATTCATTTCACGAACCCCGCTTTCTCTTTTTTACCTCGGGTGGTCACCAGGGGTAGTTATATTAATTCCAAATTCTTTTGCTACAGAGCTCTGCTTGAATGGGTTGATTTTTTGAACTTTGCCTTCAAATTCAAAAAACGACCCTGTGTTTTTGAACCAAAAAGTTGTTCCTGCTTTAAGACAGTGGTCACGTATATCTAGAATCCAATCATAATTACATATTCGTGCCTCTCGTCCTGTTTCGCCACCTACGGTAACATGGTCTATTCCATTTAGATAGGCCGATATATCAATAGCCTCCAAAAGAGGTGCTGCCGCTATAAACCTCCGTTTAATAGGGTAGGATAGAAATAGGGGAAGCCGATAATCGGCTGACTCCTGATTTTCAATTGTGCACCCGATATTCACATTATCATATCCATCACCCCAGTCGTTAGGGAGAGAGATGTTAAAGCGGTCAATGCGTTTAGTTAAAATCAAAAAGTCAAGGTCAGGTCGTTTTTTTATCATTGCCCAGGCCTCTGCACGCCAATCATCGGCTTCCGCAATAAAGAAATCGGTTGAGAAACAAGTAGCAACAACCTTTCCGCCGGGAATCCTGTATGTGCCTTTCGTAGTTTTAGTTATCGGTTTATCAAATTCTTCGGTTTTATATACTCTGTTTTGTCCGTAACGTTTTGAAAACGGGCCATAGTAATAGCAGTAAGTACAACCATCGCTTATTTTATAACAACCTGTCCACGGGTCCCAGTTCATATTTTGAGTTAATTTCATCAATTATTCCATTCATCCGTTGTCTGTTAAGTCCGGATTTTATACCCACGGCCAATACATCATCTTTTGACGGATCTCCATTATTGTTTACAGTTGTTGTGTGGAAACCGTTGAATCCGTTGCCTGGGAGCAGGTCGTAGGCAGGGGAGAGCCTCCACTCTCCGTCAATAAGCTGGAATGAGAAGTTTTTGGCGTGGTCATCTCTGTTCTTAATTGCAACATTAAAGACCATCTGCCTGAATAGTGAATGGACCTCCTCCATATTCTTTGTGAGAATGTGACATAACTGCAGAAGGTCACTATAGTCAAGACTCGGGATTCTGTAGTCGGCATTCAGCAATCCGGCGGCACTAACTGTGTGGATCTTCCCCCGGGGAGTTCTGTCAAATCTTTCCGTTCCAAAATATTTACCCTCAAACAATCGGGTTTCCGGCATTCTGATACCGCACCTCTTGGCAAGTAAAGAGTAATTGTATTCAATTTCACCAATATTCTCAGGGTCAGATGCTGTTCTGAATTTTACAAGCCACTCTTTGCCATCAATTTTCACAAATACCTTTGGCCTTGCACCACCCGAAGAGCCTCCGTATCTATATAAAGTATCAAGCGAGCCCTCTTCATAGTCCGATGTCAGGATTTTCAGAGTATCATCGGCCAGTCTGTTAAGGTCTATGAACTCTTCTTCCATTCTGAGGCTATTATTCGGCCTATATTCAAGCGCACCCCGGCCCGAACTGCCCACCAATGTGAGCCTTTGGAGAACCGAGAGTTTATAGGGATTAATCCCTTTGCTTTTCAGATACCTGTCGAGTATGAGGGCTCCCCATCCGTCCGGCAGGCTGTCGTCAAATACGCCAAATCCTCCGTTAAATGGGGTTCGTTTTGCAATAAATACCTCTTTTTTGAGCGGAAGGCCAAAGGGGGAGATTGACTTACCGGTCTGTAAATAATCGGGGTCGTATTCAAAAGCGCAAAGTGAGTCAGCAGTCTGAGCAATCCGCCCCACCTTTACTTTATTCATAAATACATCTATGACCTTAATTTCATTCATTTCGTGAACCCCGCTTTCTCTTTTTTACCTCATATTCATTGATGATTTCGTCAAGAGTCTGATACGATTTTTTTGTGAAAAGGGCAGCGAATGACTCTGTATCGTCAAGAGCAATGGCACATAATACCAGATTCTTGAGAGTTATTTCACCGCTGTTTTCAAAATTACGATATGCATCATAGCCCACTCCGGCTCTTTTTGCAAATGCCTTTTGGGTGAGATTTAGCTCCAGTCGCCTCTCTTTAACCCTCTCTGCAATTCCTTTGAGAATTGATTCAGGAGATGAGTTTATAATTGTGTTTATATGCATGATTAAGCCTATAAATATGGAGATAGTGTGCTTTCATACACAATTATAAAGATAGGGATAATTTATTTGATTCCAAACTAAATTTCCACCACGGAAGTAGTTTAAAGCCCTTAAACAATTTTTTAATCAACTTGTTAAATATAAAAATAAAACCCTTAAACCTTAGAAATTATGAACAAGATATCTAAAATAATAGTAGCAATCTCTTCTTTTTTGTTTTGTGTAGCGGTTTTACATGCCCAGGATCTACAACCAGCCTTTATATTGAAAAAATCAACTAAAATAAAAATATGGGGCTATGAAGATGAAACAGGGAAAATGGTTATTAAACCAAAATACGAGTTCGCAGATGTTTTTGAAGACGGGAGAGCAAAGGTTTGGTACAAAAAAAAATATGGCTACATAGACAAAACAGGAAAAGAAATCATACCCATAAAATATGATGGAGCAAAATTATTTTCAGAAGATCTATTAGGCGTGAATCTAAAAGGTAAATGGGGATTTATAGATAAAACCGGAAAAGAGATTATTCCTCTGAAATATGAGGATGTCGGCAAATTTAAAGAAGGGCTTGCGGCGGTAAAGTTGACGGGAAAATGGGGATTTATTGATAAATCCGGTGCCCAAATTATCCCACTTCAATTCGAAGAGGTCAAGTATTTCTACAATGGGATGTCCGGAGCTAAACTCAACAACCTTTGGGGAATTATTGATAAATCGGGAAATGAAATAGTTCCTTTTAAATATGTGGCTGTTAGTTACTTCGATAAAAATGAATATGTACAAGTAAAAATCAATAATGACACATGGAAATTTCTCGACATGAATGGGAAACTCTTTGATACTTACAGTAAAATAGTTGAAAATTATACATTTAATAATTCGTATAGCGATTATAAGAATTTCAAATCCTATTCCGGGGAAATGCTCTTTAGGCCGGTATATATTCCATTGCCTAACGGTCGTGGAAAAATAACCTATATTGATGGAAGCACATACGAGGGGTATATTTTTATGGGCAAGCCACAAGGAATGGGTGGAAAAATGGTATATGCTAATGGAGATGTTTACGAGGGGGGGTGGAATGAAGGTGAATGTAATGGAGAGGGTACATTAACAAAAACAAATGGATACCGATATGAAGGAAACTGGAAAGCTGGTGCCCAGAATGGCAAAGGGAAACTGACTTATGGAGACGGCTCAATATATGAAGGAGATTTTGAAAATAATATTTGTAGCGGATATGGAATACTACGCTTTACAACTGGCGACACCTACAACGGAAGGTTTATTCAAAACAAATTCGTGAAAGGAGAATATACATTTAATAACGGTGATGTTTATAAAGGGGATTTTGAAAATGATCAAATTTTCGGGAATGGAAAAATGACCTATGCCAATGGAAAGGTGGAAGATGGATATTGGGAGAATAATAAATTTATCAGCAAGATATATAACGATGTCGCTGAAATCCCTTTTTCAGATGGGGGCAAATACACAGGTACATATATTATCATTTCAAACAATAAAATCCCGCACGGGAAGGGTCAGTTTAAATTTCTCAATGGTGACTTCTATGAGGGAGATTTCAGGAATGGTAAAATACATGGCGAAGGTGATTATAAAGGTGCAAACGGAGACCGATATATCGGCGGTTTTGTAAACCATCAAAGGGAAGGTAAGGGAAAAGAGATACATAAGAACGGGACAATATTTGAGGGTGATTATGTTAATGGTCTACCACATGGTAACGGAAGAGCAACCCTGCCGGATGGCAGAACAATTACCGGGAAATGGTACAAAGGAGAGTATCAAAGATAAACAGATGGCTTTTTG
Organism: Bacteroidales bacterium MB20-C3-3; assembly: GCA_035609245.1. Classification (NCBI taxonomy): domain Bacteria; kingdom Pseudomonadati; phylum Bacteroidota; class Bacteroidia; order Bacteroidales; species Bacteroidales bacterium MB20-C3-3. The sequence continues at coordinate 29,973 of CP141202.1, forward strand.
CAATAGCAATCGCCATTTTTTCTGCACTTCTGGTTGCATATGCTTATGACATTGATCAAGGCATCCCAATTAGTCTTGCAAGTACAAATGCAGCTAATCAGAAGATTCTGATGTCAGTAGCCGGTGCATTAGGATTCAGAGGCAGCATTATTCTTGGAGTACTTGCCACAGGAGCCGGTATATATAACGCAATAAGAAAAAGCCGAACATGAAAACAATAAGATTAATCAAGATATTTTGTCTTATGTCCTTAACACTCCTCTCCTTAACGCTCTACTCTTCTCCAGAGGGCTATCCCAAATCATATTCACCTGAAGAGCTGCTTCAAAAGATGCTCTCAGGTGAGTGCTTATCAAACTATAAGGCGGTAAAATGGTACGGCACACCGGGAGACATACATGAGTTTAACGGACTTCTTGGTGAAAACGGAACTTTATATTCGTTTATTGATACAACTTTTATTGTACAGAGAGGCAGTGATACAATGTATTATACGATATTCCGTACTGCCCCGATGATTATAAACGAATATGGTGATTTTGTTAACTCTAACAATTGCCATGTTTGTGACGTAAACTTAGGATTATTTTCGTACACCATTGAAAATGACAGCATATATATTTATAAGTTTAAGCGAAACTTTGCGACTCATGGCTCATTTGGTGAGAAATCGTATGATTTGTCAATGGTTAACCTGGGAGATGGTTATGAACTGCTGAAAGTGGATGATATTTATGAAGGGATGGGTACTACTTCTATTATCACAAGATTTTACATGGATGGTGAACTTAAGCTTAGCATGATATCGGCTGAGAATAACAGAGGTAGCCGGGACAATAACCAGAATGGTTATTATGAGTTTTCATCAGATTTTTCTTATGATAACAATGACCGAAGCATTATAATAAAGCAATCGGGATACAGGATAGATGAGAGGAGGGGTAGAAAAATACCGATATTTAAAATCCATAAAACAACCATAGATAATTATTCATTTTAACAAAATGAGATATGAGGAAAATAGGAGTAATTCTGATAATAATAGGGTTTCTTTTTGGTATTCTTGGAGTAGTCTCATTCTGGCGAGACAATAGTTTCAAAAAAGCAAGCACCGCATCAAAAGCTATTGTTGATTCAGTGGATATAAAACCCATCCGGGACGGGCTTTCTAATATATTTTACTATCTGGTATATATGAGGGATGGCAGTATGGACACCCGGGAGCACCAAATTACAACGGAGTATACTATTAAAAACCCCATTCCATCCGCTGAAGAGTTGAAGTCAACAATTTTTTATGTGCATTATGTGCCATCAGCTAATAAAGAGAGAACATATTTCCCTGAACGGGTATATGTCAACAATAGCCCGGAATACGAAGGATTGTATAAAGAAGCGCTTTTTGGACAGATGTTAACCTTAATTTTGTTAGGTATTATGGTAAGGCTTTTTTTTAGAAGGGCTAGCAGGGGATAGCTTTCAATCTTTGCTCAATATTTAAGGAAATATTTGCAAAATCAATAATACTGAGTAAATTTACTAGTCTTATTGAGTAAATATTAGTTTATGTTTGAACGTCCTTATTTGAGCTGATTAAGCCAAGAATAGAAGAGCCGAGAAAGTTTATTCAGAAGATTGATAATTGGAGTGAAATTGTAAAACAATAGTGGGATAAAGATACACGTGAGAACATCAATATAAAAGTTATTCTGCTTGGTTCGTCACGTCTTTTAATTCAAAAGGGGTTGGCCGAATCCTTAGCTGGTCGTTTTGAAACCCTATACTTGGGACATTGGTCTTATACAGAAATGCAAGAAGCATTTGGGTGGAATATCCAGTTGTCTATATTCCGGACAGATTCTTTCATATACAAAAATCATTGGACAACTTCAAGATGCAGGAAACACAACAACTCTGGCCAATTACCTGAAGCTGCATTCTGAATGCGGATTACTGGGAGGATTAGATAAATATGCCGGAGATATCATTCGTAAACGAGGTTCCAGTCCGAAGCTTCAGGTATATAACAACGCCCTGATAACATCTCAGAGCAATGATACTTACGAAAAAGCGATAATAAATCCTGAATTATGGGGACGACTTGTTGAATCTTCTGTGGGTGTACATTTGATTAATTACACTATTTCCGAAAGATTTAATCTTTACTACTGGCGAGATGGTAACTACGAAGTTGATTTTATACTGGAAAAAGGAGATGAGGTAATAGGACTTGAAGTGAAAAGTGGAATGAGAGCAGAGAACGCTGGTATGAGAGTATTTTCAGAAAGGTTTAACCCTAAAAAAGTCCTGCTTGTTGGAACAGGAGGAATTCCTTATGATGAGTTTTTGAAGATAAATCCTAAAGAACTATTTTAATAATGGATGCTTACTTTTATCGGATGTTTACGAATAAAGGTGTCCATATATTGCCAAAGTATATCAGCTGGCTATAAATAGAAAATATGGATCTCTGAATTGATATTCTTGGATTCCGTCCAGTGTATTATTTGTCTTAAATGATTCAATGAAGATCAGTTTACAAATATTAGATGTTATCTGAAAATCATTGTTGCGTTGATAAACGCCTAAATTTGGTCTTTTAATAAGGCCGGCTTCAATAAACATAGGAATAACGCTGTAAAGTGCGTTCTCTGTTGCTCTGTTACCACCATATTTATTTGAGAGGGCCCTTTTAATAGTTTCAGAATTGACTAAATTCTGTACACTAAGATATTTCCCCAAACACTGAAGTGTGTCAAACGCAAAGGCAAATGAACTGTTGAGTAGAGCTATTAGTATTAAATTTCTGTCATGTTTCTTTTTTATTGCTTGTTTTATGTATTCTTTATTTTCTTCAATAAATCCATTCAGTGAGTTACGTATAATAATCTTATCTACAATTCTCAGCGATTTTTTTAATCTATTCTCGCCTTTAAATTCAAGCTTTAATTGCTCCATAATGTAATTTTCACTGTAATAGCCGTTTAAATGGCTTTCCAATGCGGCATACAATGTATCCAATGGGATACGCTGATTTATATCTATAGATTTATGATTCATGTTTTATTTCTACAAATGGTATTAATACTTCCAGCAGGTGTGCTCCTCCATGTGTCACCAGTGATTCTTTATTTGAAAAACTTAGATCGGTTTTGAAATAAATGGCTTGTTCTTCCATTACCACTGAGTCACTTACTTCCGGATTATTAGCTATGAATTCTTCAGACAACCATTTTTCTGAATACTCAATATGTCTCTCACTTCTGCTGCCTGATTTATTGGTTCCTAATTTTTCCCGTCCTTGCAAGCCTCTCCAACCTTTAGCCTGAATGTTTCCGTGATCTGATGTTAGAAAAACAGTAAACCCTCTCGAAATTAAATCATCAACCATCTGAATGATTCCACTTCGTTCAATCCAGTTATTGGTAAGCATTAGCAAATCGACATAGTCTGTCGAGCTATGCATTTTATCATCAAGGTCTTTAAAAACAATAGCCAATTTTGATACTGAATCAATGTTTGATAAATCAATTTTCTCATGTTGATAGACCACTTCAAATGCATGACATCCTTTATCTTTCCAATACATTTTCCAGAGTTTTTCTTCACTCGTAGGACCTTGTCTGTAATCAGATAGCGGGATATCACCACGAAAGATGGCTTGGCGTGACAGTTGTGTTATGGAAGGCAACCAAGAATATATTACCTCTTCATGTTTGGTCCCTGGTAAGCGGTTTTTCAATAATTCATATTGCCATAAAGCCATCCCGTCAACCACGATAAGAGCAATTTTCTTTTCTCGATAGTTAAAGTTGATATAATCCAGAATTTTAGAAACAATTCGGGGCTTTTTTACAGCGCTTGAGTTTTTGGTTTGAGGATAACTCGTTTGCAAAGTCTCTAGAAAAACTGTATTGGCTTTGTTTATTTGATCATACAATTCTTCAAATTTTGGAGTGCCAATGGTTTTCGAAATACCTTCAGCAATTAACCGACTTACTACAGCCCAATTGATCTCCTCCTCATGGAGCAATACATGCAATCCGTCAATGAATTCGGCCAAATTGTATTCTGGTTCAGAAGATGTGGCTTCATCTTTTAGTTTCTCAATATATTCCTGAGTCTCTTTTCTGCTTAGTCCAACTAATGGTTGATTTCTAAACAGTTTGTCGATAATCGAAAGATCTAATTCAATAAGAGATGGTATGTGATATGATTGCAAAAAATTAGCTAGACTAAATTCAATCGCTACCGCTTCATTTTTTATGTCTTCAAGATAATTGGCGTTGTCTTGACTAAGCAAAACAAGTAACCCATCAGGTTCTCGCATTTCAAATGTTATGCGCTGTTCCATGCTGGTGCCATGATTGATTTCAATACCAATTGCCCCAAAGGCATCCTGTACATCGCTTCTGTATAAAAAGCGATCGTTATTCTCCACCAAAAATACTTTTGCCGGATAACTTTTCAGACGGTCTGTGATATGTTGGATAAGTCCTTTAGCCATTGATACGAATCATTAATAGTTGTTTAATGCCCGGAATGATTTTGCTCCCCGATTCAAATTCCTTAATCCATGCTTTGTGTTCTTTTTCAAGTCTTTGAAGTTTGGCTTGCCGTATATTGTCGATGCCGATCCTTTCAATTCTGGATTTCTGAAAACAGTAGGAATTCAACCGGTTTTCTTTTTTTGCTTTCATTCGAATCATTATATCTGCTTCCAGATTCTGGAATGAAAGAAACAAGGATTGATTCATCTCTTTTTGGAAAGACTCCGGTTCATTGATCTCCTGAGAGCCATCTATGCTAAATTTTCCAGATCCATTGATCAAACGATTCCAGATATCATTGGCATAGGCACTGTATTGCTTTCCATTATCGGCTAAAAAGTAGCATTGATACTGAGTTTTGCTTTCCATTGAATTGCGAGCGCTTATTTGCCACAAACTCCAATAGCCCGGGGTTTCTTCTCCGGTGCTTGATTTGATTACAGGAATGCTATTTGACAGATCAAATTCGCCCAGATCATTTAAAAGTTTCCTGATCCAGTCGTGCTGCAGTGTAATATGCTCAACGCCGGGATTACCTAATGAAACCTCGGCATCAAAGGTGATTTTCCTGCTTTCGCCCTGTACTTTAATGTCTGCATATCCCAATAGATTTTTTGTCAAGGTACCATGATGCACCATAATATACTGTTGTACCAAAGTTTCCAGCCAAAAAGGAAGCGGGCTGTGTTTTACCTCTGCAGCTTTTTTGTATTCAATTTCTGATTCTGCTACCTGTGGCAATATGCCCTCGGTGCTTTTATACTGACGCAATTTGCTCTTTATGTCATGCAACCATCGTTCCCCTGCAAATTCAAACCTTTCCGGATCTAACAAACTCTGCAGGTGTAGTTTGTTTACTTTCTTCATATCGAGGGTAGAGTCGAGCACATCCGAAGTTTTGTCAATGCCCAACTGCTCCAAAATGTTGTTGAGCTTTTCTTCAATTACCTCATATACACGCAAGTCAACACTATTGTTGGTGAGCATATTATAAGCTTTTACCGGATATTTTTGACCAATCCTATCAACCCGGCCAATGCGCTGTTCAATCATCATGGGATTCCAGGGCAGATCATAATTGAACACTATATGACAAAACTGCATGTTCAGGGATTCTCCTGCAGCATCGGTCGCAATTAGGATTTGTGCTTCGTTTTTGAAATGTGTTAACGCTCTTTTACGCTCATCCAGATCCTGTCCACCATGAATAAATGAGACTATGTACCCTTTGCCTTTGAAATAGTCCACCAACATTCTCTGTGTAGTTCTGAACTCTGTAAAGACCAGTATTTTCAAGTCCTGATTTGGTTGAACCTGCTTTAATTCCTCGATTTTCTTTAGAAGCGCATCGGCTTTGGCATCGGTTTCTGTTGCCAGACAATCTCTTGCCTGCGCTATAAGGCCTGACAGCAATTCTTCTTCATTGGCTAAGCCCGGTGCAATGCGCTGTACGATGTCTTCAAAATCGACTTCTTCATTCTCATCAAACTCATGATCTACTTCGTGCGCAAAATCGTCCAGAGTTGATTCTTCGCCTAATCGCAATCGCTCCAACCTGCCTTGCATGGCAGAGAGAATGGCTGCTGTGGAACTGCTCACCAAACGTTGAAACAAAATCATGATCAATCCTTTTGCAGGATTACCAGCACTTTTAGCTGTGTTAAATCCCCTTCGTACATAATCTGTCACGGCATCATACAAGGCCATTTGTTTTTGATGCTTGTTGATATCCAACTTAACATCAAAGCGCCTCGTCCACCTTTCATTGAATAGCTTTTTGCCTTCATAATTCACAGCAAAACGCCTTTCGGTTCGGATGACATAAGGCTCCAGTTCTTCAATATCGGGCAACCCTTCACCAGCAAATGCATCCGGGTCCAAAAGCTGCAATATTCTTCTGAAATGGTCTGATTTACCCCTATGGGGAGTTGCCGAAAGCAATAACACATTCGGAACGGAATTGCATAATTCCTGAGCCAAGATGTAGCGCGAAACCGTTGAGGTTGCACCACCCATTTTATGGGCTTCATCCATAATGACCAAGTCAAAATCTGCTTCCAAAACCGCTTGCATACGGTACTTGTTGTATTCATCTACCCGCTCTTTTGGCCAGCCTTGTCTTTTCTCCAAAGGTTTCAGAGCATCGGTAGAAACAATAATTTGATTGTGCTGTGTCCAGAAGTTAAACTCTTCATCGGCATTGATATTGGCAAAGGTGCGAGCCATAGAAGTAATCATCTCCGAATCATAGAGATGAAATACTTCATTGAAATGTTCTTTTAACTCGCTTTGCCATTGCAGCATAGCGGTCTTTGGGACTATACACAAAATGCGTTTAATATCGCCTCTGATTTTAAGTTCTTTCAGAATCAAACCGGTCTCAATGGTCTTTCCCATGCCCACCTCATCGGCCAACAAAAATCGATTTTGATTGGACTGCATCACTTTTTCCAGCACCAGTATCTGATGCGGCAAGGGGATCAAACTGCTCTCATATGGAGCCAATAGGTTTTTTCTGGCTACTTCGTCTTTAATTTTTGCCGCAATGGATACAAAGCGCAAGTAAGGCATAGAAAAATCGGTAGTTGATTCTTCCAATTCATCATAAGGGACTTCATGGAAGCTGCCGTCTACCATCAGGCGGATCCAGGCAATGCGTTGCCCGAACACTTCTTTATCTCCTACTATTTCACAAGCCTTGCCTTTGTATCTCATTTTATACTCTTGAACTGGCTATATCATAAAATTGCAACAGTACTTCATCTTCCATGAGCAGGTTGTTGGGGATGCGGTCGCCAATTTGTACGATGGTTTTGAAATCCTTCTCCTGGTAGCAATGCTTAAACCCGGCACGCAGGGCTTCTACCCGGGCTTCTTTTATTTTGCCTTTGGGTTTGGACGCTTCGGTTTTATAGGTTTCAAATTGCTTGAGGAGGCGTTTGGTACGGAGTTTCTCCAGGTCGGATTCGTTTTCCGGATCAGGCAGATACCATTGGCCCTTTTCGTTTTTCAGGAAGTTTTCTTCCAGTATGGTACGCATCTCTGGCAAGGTATCGCCCTTACGCATGTTGCCGGCCACTTCCTTCATCCATAGGGGGTGCAGGTCTTGCTCGGTTTTGGGTGCTGCCTCCAAAATGTGGCGCAGCCAGTAAATGGCATCTTGCTCGCTGGCTACAAAAATGCTGAGCTGCACAAAGTTGGGCACTGCGGCTTTTTTCCGGTCGTACTCCTGCACCTGCTCGTTGGTAAAGAACATCCCATCGCGCTCAACAAAACGCTCCCGCAAACCCTGCTGAAACTTCCCGGCATCGATGGGCACAGGCAAACCCCGTTGCACATAAAAAGCAATAAGGCGGTCGAACAAAATTTTGGGGCTACGCTCGATGATGGCGGTGGTGGAGTTGCCAGAAACCAAGTGGATGGGTAAATGCTCCAAATGTTCGGCTACAAACTCCCATACACCTACATCGGATTGTTTGTGTTGATTGAATTTTTGGTCGAATACGGAGGATGGTTTGTAGCAAGAGATAATTAAATCTTGCTTAACTGAAGTTGCATTTGTTACTGAATTATAACTTCCTTGCTTTTTATCAATACCTGTAATATTTGCGATTACAAAACCAGCCTTTTGTAGAGCGGTTTGAATTCCATTCCAAATACTTGAGTTTGTATTGCTAAACTCAACAGTCATCCATCTTCCTGGCTTTAATATTCTAAAAAACTCCTTAAAACAATCAGTCATTAATTGATTGTAACTTGAAGTAGTCTTTTTTTGAGTTTTATTTTCTATTGCTTCTCTATTTGGGTCTGTTAATACCTTTAGCCAACCTTCTGTAATTAAATTCAACTCAGAATACATCAAATTGGCACCAAATGGTGGATCAGTAAAAATGTAGTCTATCGTGTTGTTATTTAATTGAATATTATCGGCACTTCCAAGTTGAACTAAGTTTGTTTGAGAAATATCAAATTTTAAATCTTTTATTTTTTCTTTTAATAGCTTAAAAACATTATTTTCTTGGGTTAATGACGCTATATAAAGAGTACCATTTAGGTAACCCCCTTTTCCGTTAGCTCTCCATCGGTAGAGCCTACTAGAGTTTAAAATGATACTTGTAAATAATAAACCTATCCTATCGGTAAAATTAATCCTACTTAATAATGATGATAAAGCTTTCAGATTCCGATCTGTGAATAAGTCATAAACATTTTGATATCCCATTCTTCTAGGCTCTCCCGTTTTATCTCCTAAACCAATCTCTATATTGGGTATATATTTTTTGTTTACAGGAAGTCTTTGGACCCTTTCAAGGACTTCATAATCTTCCTTTGTTGGAATTCTTTCATATCTCTTGTTTCCAACAGAATAGTTAATTACTACTGGTATTGTTTTAGTCTTTTTTACAACTTTATTAGATACTAAATCAACTGATGTTGCAAATACTTTATTTAAGGCCTTCTTATCTAAATCTCTCTTGCAATTTGGGCAATTAAATTGTTCATATTGCTCCTTTTTGTCTTTGCTAACAGCATTGTCCCAAAAAACAATTTCTTCATTGCAGGTTGGACAACCAAAGACTTCACTCCAGATTGTATAATTAATCTTACCAATTACACTTTTAGTATGTTTTACTTCATACATCCAACCATTCTCTCTTTCAAGTTCATCTAAAATGAAAGAAGCTTGATTAAGGAACTTCTCTAAATCAAACTTTGAATTATAGTTGTAAGAGATAAATGACGCTATCGGAGATAAGTCATTTAAAACTGATTTTCTTTTTCCCCATCGTAAAATATCTTTTGGTTTATTGAATATCCACTCATTTTCTATTTGTATTTTTTCTGATACCTCTGGCTTATTACACCTACTTATTGCAACCCCCGTCATCCCAGTTCCAGCAAATCCATCAAAAACAATGTCTCCCGGCTGTGTGTAATGCAAAATGTAACGCATAATGGCCGGATGTGGTACTTTCGTGTGGTAGCTATGTGCCATGTAGATTGGATTGTTTTTCCCTTCACTCACATCCGCAGCATACGGCTCGGTCACCTCAAAATCCGCTTTCCGCAAGCCCTGTTTTTCCAGTTCCTTTTTTTCTGCTTCCCACAGGGCAATAAAGTCGTTGAGCCAAGGATTTGGGCAAGCGGTGTAGTATGGCGGGTCGCTTAGGTTTAGGATGTCTTCGTCTTCGCCTATGGGAAAGCCTTCCATCAGTTTAAGTTCAGGCAGTTTTTTGCGCAGCTCTTCGCGGAAGTAGCTGCGGCGTTCTTCTTCTGAGTTGAAGGTAAGGCCTAAAACGGTGATTTTATTTTCGGTGCTCATTTATATTTATTTGATGATTTTCCAATAGCCGCCCTTTGCAGGGCCTACCCGTTGAATAATTTCTTTTTCTTTGAGTTTTTTGATGTTGTTGCCAATAGCGGTTTCTACAATACCAATGGTTTCGGCCAGTTTTAGCATCGAAACATCGGGTATGGCAGCCATCATATCAAGGATTTTTATCTCGCTCCGGTTCAGACTTATATGTAATTCCTGCTTCCACCAATTCTCTATTTCAGGCCAGTGTTGTTCCCAGTGATCACCCCACTTTTCACCCCACTTTTCACCCCACTTTTCACCCCACTTTTTACCCCATGTATCGGTGTCTCTATCAGTGTCTTTATCGGTGTCTTTTATCGCGAGTTTCATGATGGTACTATCAAATTCACGTAGAATCTCTGGTGTGGTTTGGTTGTACAGTTGCCAGTTGCTTTCAATTTTATCTAAGCCAAAACCCACATTTTCCGCCAGTTTTACCATACGAAAGAGCTTAGTGATAATGGGATTTCGCGGCAAAGAAAGGTCTTTGGCTTTCAATTCTTCAACGGGTTTAGGTAATCCGCCCGGGTTGTAAAATTCTATGTGATCAGTAAAAATCCTGATGCGGGCATGGCCGGGTGCAAAATAATCGGCATGCATCAGCATATTGACCAAAGCTTCTCGAATAGCTTCTAATCCGGGCGATAGTTCTTGCCCGAAACCTTCGGCTGTTAAATTGAAGCGCACATCTACTTTTTGTTTCAAACGTTCAAAGCAGGCAAAGTAATATTCCCAGATATTTTCTTGCTCCTCCAGCCGGTAGGTATATCTTATTTTGGCATCCGTATAGGAAGTCCCGGGCACCTCGAGCAAATCAATCCGAAAGTCGGGAAAATATTTTTCAATGAATGTCCGCTGCCCAAACATCAGCAATCCGCTGTAGGTAAGCATGCCGTTTTCGGTGATGCGAAGTTTTTCGAGAAACTCATCGGTTGTATATCGGTTATAGCTTACCGCAGGATTAAAACGGGACATATAGTCACGGTATCTATCGATAGAATTTAGATGCAGGTAATTTTGCTGCGTACCTGCTGCCACCTGTGAAGTTTTAGTACCAAAAGCCTGATCGCGGTACATTGCATCTATTTCAATTTTACTGGCACGTTGGTCGGCACTACCTCTTCGAATAAAAGTATTGGAGAGCGTGTTGAAATAAATAGGTTTATCGGCAGAAGGTTCTATATAAAAACAGAGTACGGATTTGCCATCGAAGTTTAGGATGGATTGTTGGGAAGTAATTTTCGCATTGAACTTTTCGCTACGCAAAGTATTTAGAAAATCTTGTTCCAGTTTTTCAGGGTTTTTTACGCCTGCAATTTCAAAGGTATTGCCTTTTTGCACAATGCCCAAAATGAGCCAGCCGCCATTGGTATTAGCAAATGCAGAAACTGTCTCCCATGTGTTTTTAGGGATTTCAGAAGCGGCTGCCTTTACTTCAAAGTCTTCCCATTCAATTTCCGCAATTCTTTCTATCAATTCTGCTTTAGTCATATTTCTTCCATTACTTCAAAATGATTCTGATTTTATCCCGCTCTTTGCCCTTGGCGATTTGGTCAATGTAGGCTTTGAAGGCTTCAATGGCTTCATCGGGAGTGAGTGGCTTATTGAACGTGCTTTTCATGCTCTCGATACACAGCTCCACTTTTTCTAAACCTTTGTGTAAATCCATAATGGCATTGCGGATGCGCAGGGCATTGTCTTTAGCCAGATCTATGGCTCCGGATTTAAAATCAGAAAGCAATTTTTGGGTAGCGTCATCCAATAGGTTCATTTTCTTTTTCACCATGGGGTCATCCAGGGTGTCTTTGAGCGTACCGGTCCATTGGTCCAGCAGTTCTTCCAGGTCTGTTTTCAGTTGCTTTACATTCAGCACTTCGGCTCCTTCAAAATCAGCCGGGTTGAAATCCTGATAGGGAGCTGTCAGTATCAGGTTCTTGTTCACTTTGCTATCGGCCGGTTGCAGTTTGTTGATTTTTTGGAGCCACTGCATGAACTGACCTGAAGAAAGGAAATCGGCATCTTTCAGGATATCGCAGATGGCTTTTGAATCCGAGTCGAGCAGCGCTATTTTTTGGGTATGATCTTTTTGGCTGATGCGGTGCTTCAAGTACAAATCAAGGTACCAATCGGCATAGCGCTCTTTGAGTTGATGGAGCTGCTTTTTGTACTTTTCCAGTTCCGCTTCATCGTCCTTACCCAAAACCAGAGCCAATTGATGGATGGCTTCCGACACCTCTTCTTTGAAGGCATTGTCGGTAATGAACTGTTTGCATTGCTGCAAATAGGAAATGTCCTCATTCAGCAGATTTAGTTCAGCCAGTTGCTTTTCCAATTGTTCCACTTCGGCTTTAGCAGGCAGGATGCGGTTCAAGTCATCCACAGAAAAAGCGAAGTTTTTAATCTTGGCCTCGGATGTATAATTGGCCAGCTTGTCGCAGAAACCGGAGAATGCTGTGAAGTGTTGACGGTATTTGCTTGCCTGCTCGGTGCTTACAATATCGATGCCTTTAAAAATGTACCCTCCCTGAATTTTGCCGAGCAGGGTTACAGTGCGTTTTGCCCAATCGTTGGCAGCGCTTACCAGATGCGTATATGTTGAAGGGTCTTTAAGCTGATTGCTTAAATCCCGACCCAACATGCCCATAAACATAGTTTTCAGCGCAGCGAGGTTTAGTCCTTTGGGTGGCTTGATGTGCGTGAAAGAGTAGAAGTCCTGTTTTTGGATATCCTTCAGTTCATTGAGATTCGTTGAATTGATAGACTTTCCGGAATTCAAGGTGATTTCAATTTCACCCAAAGCTGCCAGTGTAGCCATAACTACAAATTCCAGTTCGGCTTCAATCTGAAAATCTTTGGTGAGCCACAGGTTATCGCTTCTATCCACATATTCAATAATTTCATCTCGATTTAGTACTTTCCCTTCTCCTTTATCAGCCAATAGTTTTAATAAACTCTTAGCATAAGGAGAATGACTGTAATCAAGCATGCCAGGTACCCAACATCCCAAACCCGTTAAAATACCTTCCCCGTCTCGGTTTGCTTGTTCGGGGTTAGATACTTTTATAAGTGCTTGTTTGACCATTCGGTCAAAGTTTTCTTTAGCTACTGAGGAATTGAGTTGTGTAAACTTGGGATAATTGGGACGTTCGTCTTCAAACCAATTTTCAAACACAATAGATGCCACAGTAGAGAAGATTTGCTCTTTAGTGGAGCCAGCACCAGGCAGTGGGTATCCGCTCAAAGGAAGTTCTTTGCCCTGATAGTCCACCTGGGTTATTTGCACATATTCCTGGTCAAAAAGTGCTCTGGCTTTTTTATTCAGTTCCTCAATCTTTTGGCGGTAAATGGGCTTCTGTGAACTATCTGATCGCACTTCCAATGCCAGGGCAGCACCATAGAGTGTCACTGCTTCCTTGAACTCTTTAGACAAGCCATCAAAAACAAAATATATTTCATCCTCTTCGTGATTGCGACTTTTCTTGCTCTCATCGAAGATAGGCATAAAGTACATGTAAAAATGCTGACGAGGATGAGTGGTGGATTTTTCGTTGGGATTGCCGAAGAAGATATACCCGTCACGATAGGTTTTGTGCGATTTCCAGTCGATGCTATGTTCCCATATACGAAAGCCTGTACGGTAGGTATCATGATCAAGCGGAAGGTTTACTTCCAAAAATTTAAAGAAGTATTCATCCTTTTGGGAGTCGGCCATGGTTGCCGCATAGTCCTTTATCTTTTGGTCGAAATTGACTCCGCCTTCAATGCGTAAGTGGTATTCGGCATTCTCTGCGTTTTTATCAAAGTACTGACCGGATGTTGCAGTAATGATTTGCTGCGCTGCCGAATCAATAATGTCGATTAAGAAATCACGGTCAGTGGCTAGTTTATCGGTTAGGCATAAATCATCAACAAGGTGTTCAGTATTGGTTCCATTTTGTTTTTGAAGTTCGTGTTGTAAGATTTTTATAGCACACGCATTAACAATGCGTTTGGCTACCGTTTTTTTTGAAACCCTCACTCCGGTGAAGTACGATTCTACTTTATCCTGAATGGTGTCGGTTATCTCCTTTACTTTTCGAATATCCGGGACTGCCATTAAGTCTTGACTTCTCTGTATATCTTCCCAATAGCGATCGTAGGTGAGTAATCCGGGATTGTCTTTGGGTACTTCTTGCTCTAAAATTTCGGAAAACTGATTGGATAGCGTTTTAAGGATTTCACGTTGGCTTTTCCCGATTCTGATTTTTTCGAAATTTTCAAAATAGGTTGGATGAACAGGGTAGAGGTCCACATAATCCTGTGTACGTCCGTGCATGTCTGTGAAAAGAGCCAAAAAGGGATCAAGGTGTGATTTAATTTTTTGCTTTTGGTGTTCGTCTTTTCGCAGCAAACGGTTTTTTACGATGAAGGCTACATCTTCTTTGGTAATCATGATGTCCTTGTATCTGTCGTTTACTTTCTGCAGCATATCAGCCGCAAATTGGAATTCGGGCGAATGATAAATCATTTCCTGAACACCAAAAATGAATTTAAACTTTGACTTGTCGCAGGCCTGTCCCAATGCCTGTAGCACGGCTAAATCCTGATTCAGTTTATCGGCTGCACTACGGCCTTTCAGATAGGCAAGCATCTCATCAATGACGATAAGGAAGCCTTTGTCCGGGAATTTATCTTCGAACTCAGCCATCATTAAAAGCAGCTTATCGAAATAGGGCTTAGGGCCGTGTCCATCAAACGAGAAATTGATTCCCTGGCTTTTGAGGTAATTTTCTATTTGATATGTGATCACCTCCCAAAGACTTTCGGTATTACCCAATTCAAAACGCAATACTTTGAATTTTCCGGCAATAGCTTTTAATTCCTTTTTAGGCTTTTCGTCATTCACTAAGTCAATTAACGATGCATCTTCAGCAAGCAAGGATACTAGTGACATCAAATGCGATTTACCGGTACCATAGTTGCCGACAACCTGCAAGCCAAATGATTCTCCGGAATAGTTAAAATCAAGGTTTCGAATCATCAAGGGTATGAGATGATTTTTGAACGTATCAGAGAACACAAAGGTTTTAATCAATGATTTCCGATAATCTGATTCACTTGTCCGGCTAAATTTTACTACTTCGGTGATGGGTTCGAAGTTCAATAGTTCTTTATACTTCATATTACGATATGGCTTAAGTTCTTGATATTTATTTTGATTCCGTTTTCTTTGGTCAGAAAGTAGATGTTATCTGCATCAATTTCTCCTTTCCATTTGACGAAAAGCACGTTATTTTGCGAGTAGCTGTCTAGTATCCTATTGAAATCGATTTTTAATGCTGGTTCGAAAAGGACGCCCAGATTATTAATGGATAAATATTCCCTAAAAAGATCGTGATTAGAGATTGCTGCATTGAGGATCCTATCCAATTCTAAAGAAATCCTCATAGGAATTCTTCCCGGCTCAATTAAATTATAGATACTCTCAGATATTCGCAACCCGATATTTATAGATTCTAGCTCGGAAAGATCCTGTGAGTGAAAAATGATCTTGTTACGTGCTTGTGACTTTATGTAGTCCACAATAATGTTGGAAAGTTGCTTATCCATTTATTTTAAGTTACTTGTTCTGTCAAAAAATTGTTACATCAACATTTTGTAATGGTCTAAAAATTTTGGACAGGAATTAATAAACAATTAAATTTCTGTCCAAAATTTTTAGACCATTACAATTACGGGTTATTTCTGTCGCTATAAAATTAAAATTTTATTATTTCTAATCCAATACTTGCTTCTAGCAAATTCTAGAATATCAAAATATCAAACCGGTGTGTGTTCTGGCTTAATCTTCTAAAAGTTGATTGGTTATTGTGAGATTGCTTTTCAAAATTACTCTGCTTCTTCGTAATAGTAAGAGTAATCAATCCCCCTCATATAGGTCTCCCGACTGTTTATTTCATCAGTGAGGGCGTTTTTTATGAGGCTCTTTAAATTTGAACTGTCTGCCGGACTTTTTACCATAGCGTTTAAATATTCGGCTTTGTTAATCTTACTCCAGTCAACACATAATTTCATACTGCTTTTGAATATCAAGTCAAGCCAGATGCGCATTGTTCGTCCGTTGCCTTCCATAAATGGATGGGCGATATTCATCTCAACGTACTTGTCCACGATTTCATCAAATGTGCTTTGAGCCATTTTTTCTATCTGGCTCAGAGTGTCGTTCAGATATAGTGCAGATGCAAATTGGAAGCCCCCTTTGGATATATTGTTGTTTCTGATTTTACCCGCAAAATCGTAAAGTCCTCCAAAAAGATATGCGTGTATTTGCTGCAGGCCTTTGGTAGTGCCTACCTCTATGCTACCGTTATTTAAACTTTCAAAAAGAGCATATGCTTTAATTTTGCTTTTTCCGTCAATGGTCTCAGTCCCTTTTGAGATATATATTTTCCGGTTGTTGCTCATATAACAAAGTTAGTCAAAATGGTTGAAAAAGTGAATCAAACCTCAAGATAGTCATAGTTCATCTCCCTCAGAAACTGCTTTGTGGTGGCGGTGGAGAGTCGGCCCATAATTTTGTCAATCTCCTCCTCGTTGGTGGGGTTGTCGGCAATGAAAAGTCTCATATTTTCCCTGGTGTCGTTAAGGCCTATTGTGTCTGCAATTTTATAGCGCAGGTCTGTGTGTTTAAGCACCAGCTGTGCATTCTCCCAGTTGCCTGTTCCGCCGTTCTCCTCAATCTCCCACTGAATTGCAAGCAGATCAAACAGCCACTCCCGTATAAGTTCATTTGTGTCCATAACTTGTCGTTTTTTAAATTATGGTACAAAGTTAGGGTGGGGGATTGACAGGTTTTGACAATGAAAAAAGGTGCTTCGCAGTTTATACGGCCGGGAACCGGCCGGGTGTCGTCGTCGACGTAGTCGCTACCTCAGGGGTAAATGGCCAGACAGTTGATAATTAGCGTGTTGTGTACTTTCTTAAATTTTTCATAATACGCTCAAAACCAGCTATCTGGCCATTTACCCCTGAGGTAGTAGCAGGTGACTTGTCGGTCGTAGTTCCGGCGCGCCAGGTGCAGGGCGCCGGGTGTCGCTCCCGCTCGGGAAAAATAGCCGCTGCGGGCTAAGAGCCCGTAAAAGAGAAAGGCTCCTATGTTTGACCAAACAAGCTTGGTCATCCATAATGAGCCTTCCTCTATTTTCGCTTCGCGAAATTTGCGGCTTTTTTCCGCTTGCTTATTCGCTTACTTTACCTCCTCAAAATCCGCGTCTGTTACCTCTTGGTCGCCGGAGCCGGAGTTTTGGTTTGCGCCTGGGCCTGGGCCTTGTTGGTCGGCGCCGGGTTGTGGGCCGGACTGGGCGGCTTTGGCCATCTCTTCTGAGGCGGCGTGCCATGCGGTGTTCATCTCTTCGGTAGCTTTGTCAATGGCTTCCAGGTTCTGAGATTTGTGTGCCTCTTTGAGGTTGTTGAGGGCGGTTTCGATAGGGGCTTTTTTGTCTGCCGATATCTTATCGCCGTACTCTTTGAGGTTCTTCTCGGTCTGGAATATCATTGCGTCGGCTGCGTTGATTTTGTCTACGCGCTCTCTTTCGGCCTTGTCGGCTGCTTCGTTTGCTTTTGCCTCGTCGCGCATCTTTTGGATTTCTGCCTCGGTAAGTCCGCTTGAAGCTTCAATTCTGATCTTCTGCTCTTTGCCGGTTCCTTTGTCTTTTGCGGATACGTGGAGGATTCCGTTTGCGTCGATGTCGAATGTCACCTCAATTTGTGGAACGCCTCTTGGTGCAGGAGCGATACCGTCAAGGTGGAATCGGCCTATGGTTTTGTTGTCTTTAGCCATTGGTCTCTCTCCCTGTAGAACGTGAATCTCTACGGAAGGCTGGTTGTCGCTGGCGGTGCTGAATACCTCGGACTTGCGGGTAGGGATGGTGGTGTTTGACTCGATGAGTTTGGTCATCACGGAGCCGTAGGTCTCGATGCCGAGTGAAAGTGGTGTAACGTCCAGAAGGAGTACGTCTTTTACGTCGCCTGAGAGTACGCCGCCCTGGATGGCTGCACCTACTGCTACTACTTCGTCCGGGTTAACGCCTTTGCTTGGGGCTTTGCCGAAGAATTTCTCTACTATTTGCTGGATGGCAGGGATTCTGGTTGAACCTCCTACAAGGAGAACTTCGTCTATGTCTGCTGCCTTTAGTCCTGCATCGCTGAGGGCTTTGCGGCATGGCTCAACGGTTCTCTGAATGAGTGAGTCACAAAGTTGTTCAAATTTTGCTCTTGTAAGTGTTTTTACAAGGTGTTTTGGAACGCCGTCAACCGGCATAATGTATGGGAGGTTGATCTCTGTTGATGTCTGGCTTGAGAGTTCAATCTTTGCCTTCTCAGCTGCCTCTTTAAGCCTCTGAAGGGCCATCGGGTCTTTACGAAGGTCAAGGTTATTTTCGTTTTTGAATTCATCTGCCAGCCAGTCAATGATCATCTGGTCAAAGTCGTCACCGCCAAGGTGTGTGTCACCGTTTGTGGATTTTACTTCAAATACTCCTTCACCTAATTCCAGAATTGATATGTCGAATGTACCGCCACCAAGGTCAAACACTGCAACCTTCATGTCTCTGTGCATCTTGTCAAGTCCGTATGCAAGGGCTGCTGCGGTAGGCTCGTTGATGATTCTTCTCACCTTAAGACCTGCGATTTCGCCTGCCTCTTTGGTTGCTTGTCTTTGTGAGTCGCTGAAGTATGCCGGAACGGTGATAACTGCCTCTGTTACCTCTTGTCCCAAATAGTCTTCTGCTGTCTTCTTCATCTTTTGTAGGACAATTGCCGATATCTCTTGTGGTGTGTATAGTCTTCCGTCTATGTTTACGCGTGGTGTGTTGTTGTCCCCCTTGTCAACTTTGTAAGGAACTCTGCCAACCTCTTGTGATACACGGTCAAAGGTCTCCCCCATAAATCTCTTTATTGAGAATATGGTTCTTGTTGGATTTGTAATTGCTTGCCTCTTTGCAGGGTCGCCGATTTTTCTCTCACCATTGTCTGCAAATGCAACAATGGATGGTGTGGTTCTTTTACCCTCACTGTTGATTATTACTGCCGGTTCATTTCCCTCCATCACTGCAACGCAGGAGTTGGTAGTGCCCAGGTCAATTCCTATTATTTTTCCCATTTTATATTGATTTTTTAATTGTTTACTTTGTTGAGTGGTTTTCCCCTTAGGGTCTGCCTCAATACTTCTAACATTGTGCCAATACAGAAATACTGACAAGGTGTCAGAAGGCATTGTTGATTCTGTAATTATTTGTCTAGATTTGCACATCTGAAATTGATTAAAATGAGCGAAAATAATAGGGGGATCTTGGGTAAAACTGCGCAGAAAAACTCTGCTGAGTGGCTGGATATCTTGTTTGAAGACAATCATATAATTATTGTGAATAAGAGGCCGGGGGAGATTGTACAGGGTGACAAGACAGGAGATACTCCGCTGAGCGAGATTGTGGCGGGGTTTATTGCGCGCCGGGATGCAAAGCCGGGCGCGGCGTTTATTGGTGTGCCTCACAGATTGGACAGACCGGTGAGCGGAATTGCAATATTTGCAAAGACATCTAAGGCCCTTGAGCGTCTGAATGAGATGTTCAGGGAGGGGGCAATTGAGAAAAAATACTGGGCCATTACGGCGAGCCGGCCTCAGAAGGAGGCGGGCTCGCTCCGCCACTACCTCTACCGTAACGAGCAGCAGAACAAATCATACGCATACGATAAAGAGCGTAACGGCTCCAAGGAGGCCCGTCTCAACTACAAACTCATAGCCACAGGAGACCGGTACAACCTCATCGAAGTAGAACTTCTTACAGGCCGGCACCACCAAATCCGCTGCCAGCTCGCCGCCATCGGCTGCCCCATCAAAGGCGACCTCAAATACGGCTCACCACGCTCAAACCGAGACGGCAGCATCTCACTTCACTCCCGCAGTGTCAAATTCACCCACCCCATAAAGAAAACCCAAATCTTCATCACCGCCCCGCCACCGATAGATCCCCTCTGGGACCACTTTATTGCTGTTGTGGGCAAGTAGTGGATGCCAATTCTAAATCTCGCTGTAAACATCTTACCCGCACCACTTTAACGCTCTGTATATCTTCAATATAACACTTAATCCCGCGGATCATCCGCGGGATTAAGTGTCAATGCGCACACAGCAAGCTAGTTACAGCGCTGCGGGTTTTGGATTTTAGTGTAAATTGTAAATCAGTATTTGAGTGAGTCAGTAGCTTCGCCGCGGAGTTCCATTTCGCGGATTTGTGTGGAGGAGATGTCCAGGTAGGGGGCGTCAATTAGTTTGACACCGTATTGGGCGCATAGAGAAGCAACCTGAGTGGATTGTGGGGCTTCTGCCGAGCATGCTCCGGCGGGTGACTGACGGCGCGGATAAACCCACACTTCAAATTCATCAAGAAGGTTGCGCCAGGAGTTCCACTTCTCAATTACCTCAAGGTTATCCGATCCTATTATAAGTATGTGTTCAACGCCGGGCTCTGTCTCCCGAAACTTTCTAAGAGTGTTGATTGTGTAGAGTGGCTCTTCCATTGAGAATTCAATATCTGACACATCGATTTTCTTGCCTCTGTTTTTCAACTCCGGCTCGGCGGAGAGCCTGGCAGCCGCCTCGCGCACCTGATCCAGCCTCTGAAGGGGAGAGCTCTCTACTCTCTCTTTAAGTGGGTTTTTCGGGCTAACAACTAGTACGAGCCTGTGGAGTCCGCCCTCTGTAAGAATCCACCTTGCAATGGCGGCGTGCCCTGCGTGAAATGGGTTGAATGATCCAAAGTAAAGGGCTGTACGCATAAGTTCAGAAGTTCTCTCTTATAATTAACTCCACCTCATTAAGTGCAGTTTGCAGGTCATCGTTTATAAGGATTTTGTCAAAATTACCTGAGTATAGCATCTCTTTCTCAGCCTTGGCTACTCTTTTTTCAATTGCTTCCGGCGTATCGGTGCCGCGCTTTACAAGTCTTTCGCGAAGGGTCTCCAGGGATGGAGGGGCAATAAAAAGTGAGAGAGCTTTGTCGCCGTAAAGCTTTTTAAGATTCATTCCTCCCATAACATCTATGTCAAAGAGGATAATCTTTCCATTGCCCCAGATTCGTTCAACTTCGCTTTTGAGGGTTCCATAGAATAATCCGGGATATACCTCTTCGTGCTCAACAAATTCTCCGGCAGAAACCATGCTTTTAAACTCGGCCTCAGAGAGGAAGAAGTACTCCTTTCCATGAACCTCCGCCCCTCTGGGAGCCCTTGATGTTGCCGATACCGAGAAGTCAAAGCAGTTAAAGGTTTTCAACAGATGCCCCACTATGGTGCTTTTGCCTCCACCTGACGGGGCAGATACAATTAGAACATTTTTAGTAACTGAATTTTTAGAATTATTCATAGAGATCCTCCTCATTTTCTATCTGTGAAAATTCCAGAATAAATTTTGCTATTTTCTCTGTGCACTGTTTTACAAAGAGTTCTCCCTTCTCTTTTGTCGCTTTTTTTGGATTACCCACACCTGTATCTTCAGAGATGTAGATCCACCTTCTTGGAGTCCATGCCCACTTTTCACGAAGCCCCTCAATTTTAAACTTTGTCTCGGCCCCTGTCCCTGCTTCGTCAAGCGGAGCTACAAGGTTAGGATTGGTGTACATCATTGCCGATGTCTCCAGTTCACCTGCATGGTCGCCCGGCTCTACAAAGTACTTATCGGCCTTTGCAACTGTCCACCAATTAACATATGACATTACTATGTCAGGAAATTCTAAAGATAACTCTCTGATTAATGGCTGGAAAGCGTTTCCTCCGTGTCCGTTTATTATGACAAATCTTCTGATTTCGTGCGTGTCCAAAACATACAGGATATCTCTGAGAATGGAAAGCTGAGTCGTAGGGTTCATATGCATACAGAGCGGTATCTCCATCTGTCCGCTGTTTACTCCATATGCTATGGATGGCAAAACTATTGCTCCGGCACCGCTGAGATTTGCAATTTCTGCAGCATCTGCCGCGATTCTTTCTGCCAGAATTGTGTCTGTACCGTATGCCAGGTGGAGGTTATGCGCTTCAGTGGCTCCCCATGGGAGAATTGCCACATTGTAAAGAGAATTTTTGACGCTCTCCCAGTTGGTTTCCTGAAGGATATGAGTTTTCATCTTTTCAGTGTTTTATGCAAAGTTAGTGTTTAAGCTTATAAATTTGTATTTTTGCATGATTTTTGATTGAATCGATGCAGCAATTCATGATAATTGATATTCAGAAATAATAACTCCAAACAAATTATATAAAATGATTTCATACAAAGAACTAGGCCTGGTAAACTCAAAAGAGCTTTTTGCCAAGGCAGTAAAGGGCGGATACGCTATTCCGGCTTTCAATTTTAACAACATGGAGCAGATGCAGGCAATTATCTCTGCCTGTGTTGAGACAAAATCGCCTGTTATTCTTCAGGTTTCAAGCGGTGCACGCAAATATGCAAATCAAACTTTGCTCAGATATATGGCTCAGGGTGCTGTAGAGTACGCAAAAGAGCTTGGACAAAATATTCCTATAGTTCTTCACCTTGACCACGGTGACAGCTTTGAGCTTTGCAAATCTTGTATTGATATGGGATTCTCATCAGTAATGATTGACGGATCTCACCACTCATTCGAAAAGAACATCGAGCTAACAAAGCAGGTTGTGGAGTACGCACATGCTCATGGTGTTACCGTTGAGGGGGAACTTGGAGTACTTGCCGGTGTGGAAGATGAAGTTTCTGCCGAACACCACACATATACTCAACCTGAAGAGGTAGAGGAGTTTGTAAAGAGAACAGGTGTTGATTCACTGGCAATCTCAATAGGTACTTCACATGGTGCTTTCAAATTCAAACCAGGACAAAAACCTGAAATCCGTCTTGACATTCTGAAAGAGATTGAGCAGAGAATTCCCGGATTCCCTATCGTTCTTCACGGAGCATCAAGCGTTCCTCAGGATGTGGTTGCGGACATCAATAAATTTGGAGGCAAGCTGGAAGATTCTATCGGTATTCCTGAAGAGCAGCTAAGGATGGCAGCCGCTAGTGCAGTTTGCAAAATCAACATCGATTCAGATGGCCGTCTAGCAATGACAGCAGCAATCCGTAAAGTATTCGCTCAAAGCCCTGCCGAATTCGACCCGCGCAAATACCTCGGCCCGGCCCGCGACGCACTTAAAGAGCTCTACAAGCACAAGATTCTTAATGTGTTAGGCTCAAACGACAAAATGTAACCTTGCCACAGTTTTTGGCAACTAATTGATAATAAGGCCTCTGGATGGGGGCCTTTTTTTATTGTCTGCTCGATAAATAAGCGGCAAGTGCCCGCTCCCGGGCAAATTTGTGTTCAACAATTGGTGAAATATAGGCCGATCCATCTGTGCCCATAGCCTCCGGAACCCAGCGGCGGATATAGCTGCCTTGCGGGTCAAATTTTCTGGCCTGTTCTGATGGGTTGAAAATTCTGAAATATGGTGCTGCATCACAGCCTGTTCCGGCTGCCCACTGCCAGTTCCCAACATTTGATGATAGTTCGTAGTCATTGAGTTTTGCGGCAAAATAGCTCTCGCCAATCCGCCAGTCTGTCAGCAGGTGTTTTGTCAGGAAGCTGGCCACCACCATTCTAACCCGATTATGCATATGCCCTGTCTCGTTTAGCTCACGCATACCTGCATCCACAAGCGGATAGCCGGTCTCTCCACGCATCCAGGCCTCAATCTCCTGCTGGTCGTCTCTCCAGGGGATAAAATTGTACTGCTTTTTGAAAGGGGCCTCTTCAGAATATGGAAAGTGCTTGATAATATGCATAAAAAATTCTCTCCATATAAGCTCACCAAGCCATGTGTCGTTTAATTTTGCCCCAATTGCCACCGCCTCCCTTATGCTTATTGTGCCGAATCTCAGGTGTATCCCGATTTTTGTTGTTCCGGTATCTAATGCGGGTATGTCTCTGGTTTTGTGGTAGCTGGGAATTGTCTCTTTTATTTTCAGAAGTAACTGTTCCGGATTATCTTCAAATCCAAGGTTTTGTATGGTTTTAAAGCCGATTTGTTCAGGAGTGGGGGTTGAACCGAATAGTTTAAGGGTGGGGGAGTCGAGCAAGAGTTGGGCTTCTGAAGTTCCTCTTCCACTTATCTCCCCGCTCACTCTTTTGCTCACATTTCTACTTCCGTTTCCGCTTGCGCTTTCTCTACCCTCATACGCCACCCGCCACCTCTTAGAATACGGTGTATAAATCGTATAGGGACTCCCGTCCGGTTTTCTGATTCTGGAATCGTCAGGAGAGAAGATCACCTGGTCTGTAAATTTAAAAACTTGAACACCTCTCTGTCTTAAAATCTCTTCAACCTCACTATCACGCTTTAAAGCAAATGTTTCGTAATCCTCATTAAAGAAGAGTGCCCCGGGCAAATAATCAATGCCATCCATAATACCCGCCTGCAAGCCTCCATCAAGTATCCACTTAAATGCATCTTTGGGTTTACAATAAAAACAGAGAATCGGCCCCAACTCACTCTCAACCCTTCTCAAACTCCGGATAATAAATTCAACCCGCCTATCCTCACTGTTCGGCAACAACTCAAGGATTCCAGGGTCAAACACAAAAACCGGAACTACGCTCAATCCGCTCGCCACAGCCGCCTCCAGCGCCTTATTGTCACTTGCCCTAAGATCCCTCCTCAGCCAAACCAGCGCAACTTTTTCGTTATTCATACTTTTCTGTAATTCTTATGTAAATCTAAGAAAATCGGTTGAATATTTACAGCAATCCTTACCACTCACCCGCAGCCCCTCCGGAACTTTTCCTCCTCATTCGCTTCGCTGCTTCCGGCGGAGGTTCCTTCGCTCAAAGACCTGCTCCTTATCCCTACCTGAATCACCCGCAGCCCCTCCGGAACTTTTCCTCCTCGCTCACTTTGTTCGCTGTGGCGGAGGTTCCTTCGTGTCTCGGTTGATTCAGGTAGGGGCATGGCAATCTTTTTAACATAGTTTACATTGCAGATCATCCGTAAAAAAGTGTTAATAAGAAGAATAACAGCGCTATACAGAGGTGCGGGTATGACGGATAACCGGCCGTATAAACTGCGAAGCACCTTTTAAACTTGGCGGGAGGCGGTGAATTGCCAGAAGGCGGGCGAGGGTTTGACAGGGATATTTGTTTATCTAATAGGTTGTTAGGTGTTTAAGAATTGGTTTTTTAAAAACTTTTTCAAAAAGCAATTTGCAATTGCTAGATTTATAAGCACATATACGAATATCCCTGTCAACCTACCCGCCCGCCCGGCCTGAGTTGCCCATTCGGCAGATGATTTTTGCGAAACCCGTGCGGTTCTAAGTCTCAGATTATAAATGTATAGACAATCCACCTGTCAGGTCACCTGACAGGTGGATTGCTTATGTTTAGGTAATCAGCGTGTTACAGCGGTGCGAGTATATATATAGATTACTTCTGGTCTTTGACATGGGAAACTTTAGGTCAACCCGCGGCTTCTGCTTGTTACAATGCCACGGGTTGCAATAAGCACTCCGCCCTGAGACCTGCAGGAGCCTCCGCCGCAGACTGCAGGGCAGCCGAGGAGGAAAAGCTCCTGCAGGTCTCAGGGTGGAGTGCTTATTGCTGCGCCTGGTTACTTGCTCTTCTGCAACTTGTCAAAGTACATCGCAAATGACCTGTAAAGGAAGTGGGTCCATTTACCGAATGGTACTATGATTAGTGCCCACTGCGCCAGGATGGTGAAGTGGAAGAGGAAGAGCCAGAGGTTCCCGGCCAGGAGGTCAAGGTCTATGAAGAGTCTTACTGCAAATGCTGTGATTCCCATAAGGAAGAGCCAGATAACGAAGAACCAGTCAGATGGCCGGGAGTGTTTTGCAACCTCCTGCTTCTGTTTGATTCGGCCCAGCACAAATATGAATGTCACTGCAAATACAATTGCACTTACCACATATCCCAGTATAACTACGAACATACTCTCTGTTGAGAACCAGTCAAGGAATACGGTTGTGAATAGGAGTGTCAGGTAGCCGATCACAAGGATAAGGTGGGCGAACCATCTTGCCTGGTTGTCGTCGCAACCTAAAGCCCTCTTTTGTGTGAACATGTGGATAAAGAGCTCGCTCATGGATGAGGCGTAAACCTTCACCGGGAGTTTGTAGCCCGGCTTTATCACTGTCAGATACCACATTCTGATGATGTTCGGAAGGAGGATAACTGCAAAGACTCCCATAATTGCAAACATCTCAAAGTAGTGGGCTGTGTGCATAATGCGCTCCATGTCAAAAGATTCATAAGCTGCATATCCAATCACTCCTGCAAATACCAGAACCATCGCAATAATCGTAACCAGCGATGATCTGTA
This sequence comes from Bacteroidales bacterium MB20-C3-3, assembly GCA_035609245.1. NCBI lineage: Bacteria > Pseudomonadati > Bacteroidota > Bacteroidia > Bacteroidales > Bacteroidales bacterium MB20-C3-3. The sequence continues at coordinate 56,259 of CP141202.1, forward strand.
GAATAGTCCGGACAACCCGGTCCAGTCATAACGGCCTGTGAGCCACCTTCTGAGGGACATCATCAGCTCGCCAGGGTTTGCTGTTTGCGGGCAGCTTGTTGAGCATTCGCCGCAATAGTAGCACAGCCATGGTTTAAGTGAACTTTCAATCCCTTTCTGGTCTCCTGCAGCGCTGAGTCTCACCATTGAACGCGGGAACGAGTCCTCACTGTTTGTAAGCGAGCAGACAGCGGTACAGGTTCCGCAGTTGTAGCAGCGGTTGAACTCTGTAGCTCCGTATTTTTTTAGTTTTTTACCAAATTTTGTATCTAACCTGCTCATTTTGTTTTCAGTTTATAGGTGAAGTACTCATCCATGTCGTCCACTTTACCTGTTGCAACAAAACCAAACTTAGCCAGTGACATTGTTATGTAGAGTGTCTTTGCCCTGTCCATTCCGGTTGCTTTGCTCAGTTGTGCAATGGTCTGCTCGCCCTCTTTAAGGGCCTCAAGGATGCTCTTTTTATCTTTGTTGAACTGTTTGAGATTATCCTTTACCTCGTCTGACACCTTGTGCGTTTCACGAAGGATTTTTACTGTCATACTTTTTTCTGTAGCCATAATTTCTCCTTGTTATTGTGCCAAAACATCTATCATACTCTCCATCTCTTTGTTTGTGAAAGAGATCAGCTCTATTGAGTCACTTGGACAAACCGGCAGGCACATTCCGCAACCTTTACAGTTGCTCTTGTTTATTGCCGCCACAGATTTGCCGTTGTGGTCAATCATACTCACCGCGCTAAAAGGACATACATCCGAACAGGCTGTACACCAGTTGCAGGTTTCGTTGTCAACATAGGCCACTATCGGCTCAAGCTCCAGTTCTCCCAGACTCACGAATGAGTGGGATTTTGCGGCTGCGGATAGTGCCGAATTCACCGACTCGGCCACATTTTTAGGTCCCTGGCAGGTTCCTGCTATTGTGATTCCGTCGATTACGGTCTCTACCGGTCTGAGTTTAGGGTGTATCTCGTTAAAGAACTTGTCGCGACCTTTAGGTAGTTTCAGAAGGTTTCCAAGAGCAGTATCTGAATCAGGAACCATTCCGGTTACAAGAACCAGAAGATCTGCAGCAACCTCGGATTCGCTCTTGTCAGAGAGAATATCAATTGCCTTAACAAGTACCTTTCCGTTCTCCTCTGTAACCACTGGCGGCTTTTTGTCAGGGAACTGGATATAGACATCGCCCTTATCGTTTGACTCTTTGTATATAAGCTCCTGTTTTCCGTAGGTTCTCACACCTCTTGTAAAGTGGAAGTTGTCCACATGAGGGAACTTCTCTCTTACATCAAGGGATGACTGTATAGCGGCAGTACAGCAGTAGCGTGAGCAGTATTTATTCTCACCCTTAACTTGTCTGCTTCCTACGCAGTATATGTATGCAATTGACTGAACCTCTCTGTTGTTGTAATAGAGGTGCATTGTTCCGTCTGCATCGGCTTTACCACCCTCAGAAATCAACTTTTTAAAATCCGGCAGGGTAATGACATTTTTAATATTGCCGTAGCCGAATTCGCCTTCTGCAGGGGTGTATGAGTTGAAGCCTGTTGCAACAAGGATTGAACCCGCCACAAACTGCTTTACCACCTCGCCCTGGGATCCTTTAATGGTCACATCCACCTTAAAATCTCCGATGTTTCCGCCAGTAGAGGTAACCTCGGCATTTGTAAGGAGGGTGATATTTGGCTCTGCTGCAATCTCTTTCTCAAGTCTTGCCAGCAGCTCCCTGCCATCGGTCCCCTCTGGGCTTATCCTCTCTAAGGCCGATAGGTGTCCGCCTACTCTTGCCTCTCTTTCGATAAGATATACCTCGTCTTTCATTCTTGCCAGAGATATTGCAGCCTTCATTCCGGCAACGCCTGCTCCAATTACGGCAACAGATCTCTTTGACTCAATTATAATTGGTTCAAGGGATTCGGCCAGACGGGCCTTTGCAATTGCTGCCTTAACAAGGTTGATAGCCTTCTCGGTAGCTCCCACTTTGTTGTCTGAATGGGCCCATGAGCCCTGCTCCCTTATATTTGCATGGACATAGTTGTATTTGTTCAAACCTGCTCTTTCACTAACGCCTCTGAAGGTTGTAAGGTGTAGTTTTGGTGAACAGCTTGCCACAACTATTCCGCTTAGGTCGTTCTCTTTGATGTCCTGCTCCATATCCTTCTGATTGGTATCACCGCAGGCAAACATGGTGGTCTTGGCCAGTACCAGACAATCCTCGTCCTTAACAGCCTCCCTCACCTTCTCAATGTCTACATAGTCAGAGATGTTACCTCCGCACGCGCATATGTATACTCCTAATTTCTTTTTCATCTCTTTCAGGTTTAACTGTTTAGGTAACTGATTGCCTCGGTGGATGCGCATCCTGCAGAGAGGATGGAGTCCGGGATATCTTTTGGTCCGGTGGCTGCTCCTGCAACAAATACCCCCTCAATGGTGGTTTTTGCAGGGCTTAGCAGAGGGTCACTCTGTTTAACATATTTAAGGTTATCAAGTTCCAGCTTCTGGGTCTTGAATAGTGACTGAGGCTCCTCGTTTGGTTTTGCACCTACTGAAAGAACCACAAAATCGTGCTCCGCCTCTTTTAGCTTACCTGTTGATACATCTTCGTATCTGAGTACAAGATTACCGTTCTCCTTTTCCGATATTTTGCCGATTTTTCCCTTTACCAGCCTTACACCCATAGCAACCGCCTGCTCGTAGAACTCATCGTATCCTTTGCCGAATGCGCGGATGTCTATGTAGTAGATAGTGATGTCTGCCATCGGCAATGCACCCATAAGAAGTTGTGCCTGCTTTATGGAGTACATACAGCATATCTGAGAGCAGATTGGGTTCCCCATTGAGTCGTCTCTTGATCCGGCGCAGAGTACATAGGCGATTTTGTCCGGAACCTTACCGTCGCTCGGCCTTAATATTGTATGGAATGGCCTTGTGGGTGCAAGAAGTCTCTCCATCTGCATTGATGTGATAACATTCTTTCCCTCCTGGTAGCTGTATCTTTTTACGGTTGAAGGGTCAAATAATTCAAAGCCTGTTGCAACTATGGCTGTCTTTACGCTTACCTCATAGTGTTTAGGTTTCATTGTGAAGTCAATGCAACCCGGAGGGCACACCTTTTCGCAGGCGCCGCAAAGTGTACAGTTGTCAATATCTATTGCTGCAACCTTTGGGCTGCAGATGCTGAATGGTATATAGGCAGCCTTACGACCCACGAGTCCGTACTGGAACTGGTCCTTTACAATAACCGGGCAGGCCTCTTCGCAAAGCTGGCAAGCTGTGCAATCCTCTTCAACAACATAACGCGGTCTTCTTGTTACCTTTGCTACAAAGTTTTGCTCTCCAAGTTTTTCGATTGACTCTATATCGCTTTCAGTAAATATCTTAATGTTCGGGTGTCTGGAAATTTCAGACACTTTGGGTGTGGTTATGCAGGCCGAGCAGTCCAGGGTTGGGAATACCTTGCTGAGCATAATCATCTTTCCCCCTACGGAGAGGCTCTTCTCCACCACCAATACCTTATAGCCGTTGTTGGCAAGGTTCAGGGCAGCTTCACCTCCTGCAATTCCTCCGCCTATGACAAGTGCGTCATAGGTAAGTTTAATTCGTTCTGTCTGCATAATTACTGGATTTCCTGTTTTAATAATATTTCGTTAAAGCTCTTAACCTGCTTAACGAATGATTCGCTGCACACCGAACAGATGGCAGCCATTCTCAGGCGTGATGGCTCAATATTCTGGGCCTTCATCATTTCGTGGACCCTCTCTACAAGATGACCCGTCTTCTCTGTGCAGCTCTCGCCATATGAGCAGTCGCTTCCGTCTGCAGCAATGAATACTCCGTCAAACCCCTTTTCAAAGGCGCGAAGAATCCATCTCGGCTTAATTCCGCTTGAACACCTTACCGGAATTGTGAATACCTCCGGCGGATAGTGTAATTTGAGAAGACCCGCCATGTCAATGGCGGGGTCGGATATTTTTTCTGTTGAGAAGACCAGGATTTTTGCATTCCTTTTGCTCATCTCAACTATTTTTAGATTTCGTTCTTACGCATGTAAATTTTGAAGTAACCATTCTCCTCAACGGTTCCCAGGTAGTCGTGTCCCTGTTTTGAACACCATTTAGGTATATCTACCTTTGTTCCTTCGTCGGCAGAGAGAATCTCCATAATTTCGCCCTCCTCTATTGTTCCAATGGCTTTTTTTGCCTCGAGCAGTGGTCCGGGACATGCTGTTCCTCTTGCGTCAACACTCTTATCTACGTTTAGTGCTTTTAGTTCCTCTTGTGTCATCATAATTCAATTGTTTTTATTGTTAATGAAATTTTTTGTTTAATTGTTTGCAATCTGTTTTTGATTGCTAAATGAATAATTGCGCAGCGCTTTCGCCGGCATCAGCCACAAATGTTGCTGCCCCTGCATACGAAAGGTGAGGGTAATCAATGAACTCCTCTTTTTTGAAGCCCATCAGACCCATTGACATCTCGCATACGATAATCTCAATACCAAGTTCTCCAGCAGTCTTGAACATCTCGTCAAGTGAGAGAACATTGTTTTTCTTCATAAGGTGCTTGATCATAACCGGGCCCATACCAAGCATATTCATGTTTGAAAGTTTAAGAGCATTTTTGCCCTTTGGAAGCATTATCCCAAACATTTTTGAGATAAAGTTCTTTCCCTTGGCGCTCTTTTTCTCATCTCTGAGTGCACTTAGCGCCCAGAAGGAGAAGAACATCTTTACCTTTGTGTCCATCGCTGCTGCAGCAATACCAATAATCATCGAGGCCATCACCTTATCCAGGTCGCCCGATACCACAGCCATAGAGAGCTGGTCTTTTCTGGCATTCTCCAGTTTGTCCACCCTCTTTTTCAGCTTATCCAGTTGTTCTTGCATCTCTTTGAATTTAGATTGTTTATATCCGTTTACAAAGAAAGCCCATTTAGCCATGCAAGCCGGCCAAACCCCAATGATATGAATACGGGTCAGGATGTGATATGAATCACAAAAAAAGATTACAAAGAGTCAAAATCTACCCTATAAAACCAAGACGGAATATAGTCGTACCACTCCTTATATTCCTGAGGAATAACAAATTTTAGCTCTTCCCTGAATCTCTTCTCTAATTGATATATCCTTTCCGGCTTAAGATTTTTTAGAATGCCAGGATATGTTTGAAAACGGAATTTGATATTTAATATTTTTCCGTTAAGATCAAGTGCCACTGCATATTGAAGACAAGGTTTAGCTAAATGATATACTTTTGGATTCATTGACTCAGGATAAGAGTTTTTTAAAGCCGTAATCTCCTCTTTAGAAAACACCTCTTTAATGATCTCTGCATCTTTACTTTCTTGAGCCAATTTAACCTTTTTGAAAGCGCCAATACTCGTTGAGTACCCCTTTTTGGTAACTACATAGTTTCCCAGAAGTGAATTATGGATATCTCCTATTTCAAATATTGTTCCCCCTCCAAAGTCCCATTTTAATTTATAGGTTATTTCATTTATCTGAATTGTGTCCTTTCTCTCTATCAGACTTTGAGCAAAAGTTAATGAGTAGAAGCAGACAGATAATAGAATCATAATAAACTTTTTCATGATGATTTATTTTATTGTTGATGTTATTACAAAGGATTAGCAATTTGGATGCTATAGCAGGCCTGGAATATGTCTCTTATTCTATCAAAAGATCTATTTAATATATTTTCTGTATAATTGCTATATGTTTCACTGTAGCCTCTTACAGCATCTGCCAGAGCTAAATAATTTTCAGATGTAGGATCTTCTAAATAATAATCAAATAAGATCCATTCTATATCACCGGGAAGCATAAGCCCTTTATTCATTGAAAAAATATAGTATGCCATAAATGCTTCTATCTCGGTGTTTAAATTATTAGATAACATCAGGTTTTGTTCTTTTTGAAGAGCATGGACAAGTTCATGTATTAAGTCATTAGCATTTGGTGTATTAGTTTTCCATGAAATGATATGTCCATTATTACTTGAGTAGGCATATGATAAACTATAAGTTTGATTTGGATTATGATTTATGTATATATTTCCGGAAATATTTGAAACAATACTGTTGCCTGCACAAGTAGCATATAATTCTTCAATTTTATCTTTTACTGATAAACTCTCTTCATCAAATTTGATTTTATCATCCGGAGATTGGTTGTCGTTAGAATCAACATATCCACCCCCTTCGGACCCTGAGCCTCCTCCTCCTCCTCCGGAATATGGATAATCAACGGTCCAACAGTTTATCTCTTCATTTACTTCAATATTTGATATATCCATTGCAGGACTATTATTATATGTCCACTCAATCCAACTTATATGATAAGTGGATTGACAGTATGTAACAGAGTTTTTTGTAGGGACATTATGACTTGAGACCCTAAGTTTTGATATTATTTTCCCCTCTTCATATTTCCAGCCACCAACATATTGTCCTTCTAAATTTTTATATAATACAAGACCGTCAAATTTTCTGTCTCTAAAAAGATAAGTCATCTTTGCTAAAGAATTACCGCTATTTCTTACAAACTTCTCTGATGGTACAACAATCATAAAAAACGCCCTGTAGATTCCTTGATTGTTGGATTCAATGACCAAAGATTCCTTATTGACTAAAGACAATATTTCCTGATTACTAGGTTTATGTATAAATAATTTAGTCGAAATAATATCTTGGAAAAGATATGATAATGGAACCTCTAAAGTTTTGGAAGTGTCATTGTGAAATATAAGTCCTTTTTCCCACATGGGCATCCATTTGGCATTGGATTTCGTCAAAAAAGAGTTCTTACTTAACCAGTTTATTGACTTTTTAATCTCTTCCTCTTTTTTTACAAAATAAATTTCCTGAGAAATAGGTGTATTCGTTGGTTCAATTTTTTCACAAGAGATTATTAACATTGTAAAAATCAATTTTAGTAATACAAAAGATAATTTATTCATATTAATATGTGTAAGTTATTATTTTTTTGTTTCCCTACCATGCCTATTTACAGCCAATCGTATATTTTATCGTTCATTAGTTCAATTTCACCAACATATTTGTCATCATCGCTTATTATGACGATATTGTAATAACCATGAACAGTAGTAATAAAATTGTATTTATGAATTGAACCATCGCAGATAATTGGTGATAGACAAATAATATTACCCAGATTATCAATTATATAAAATATATTATTGCTTTGCAGTTTATTAAATGATATTGAGATAGTATTATCCCCATAATTTATCCACACAGATGGTAATGCATTCAAAGTTCGAGGTCCGGGATTCACTGGCTCAGTTTTTCTCATCTCTACCTCAGTGCTGTTGCTTTGAGAGTACAAGGAGATTGTTGAAATCCAAAAGAAAGAAATAATTAACAGGATAGATTTAATTTTCATATAATCAAATTTTTATATATCCAAAAATACTTACAAAAGACTACCTATCAGTCGAAATCACTGATAATATTTAGTCATTTTTGGATCTGTAAAAATTTGATTACTAACGATAAATAGTTTTAGGAAGTCATTGCGATTGTTAGCTGGAAATTATCCTAATTTCACCACTGATATAATCGTCAATATTTGATTCAATTTTCATCTTTTGCGTGAGGCGTTTTTTTCTTCCATAAATGGATTTTTCGTTTGTATAATTAAAAAATACAGTCATTTCTATAGCAGAAAAATTACAACAAATAAGTGCAATTAGTTTTAAATCATCTGAATTTAATTCAGGGTGTTTTTTTGCAAGATGATCAATGATTCTATTATGCTGAACATTAACAATATCAACAAGGTCATTTAATACGCCCTCATCGAGATTATCTGTCCTAATAATTGATTTAAAATGCTTGATAAAGGCCTTAGGTGTGGACTCATATCTATATGAAAGATCTATTAATTGTCTGATTGTATGTAATTTTCTATCAAGGAATTTTTTTAATTTTTCTTCATTACTGATTGTGGTAGAGATTTCGCAATTTAGAGTATTTGCCCTCATTAATGAGCTGGATTTCAACTGTTCTAAAAAAAATCGGATCTCCTCAAGTTCTTTTTGTTTCCTTTTTATAATAAGTAACTCCACAAATAATAAACCGGCAAAAAATATTGATACTAGAATAATTACCAAAAGTCTGGATTGATTTTTGATTTGCAGATCTTGGTTTTTAATTACCAATTTCTGATAGTCATATCTTTTTTCAACATCGTAGATATCCATCTTTCTGGCACTATTTATAATTGAATCGGATATTCGCTGTGACAATGTGAAAAAATCAAATGCTTTTTTAAAATCGCCTGATTTCTCTGCTATAATTTTATTAGTAAGATAATATGATAGAGAATCATTCTTTCTGATATTTATCAATCCGGAATAATGGTAAGCAGAGTCAATCATGTAAAGAGCTGCATACGATCTACTCAGACAGTTATATACTTCGTCAGATAGTGTTGAGTTATTTTTGTTTCTGATAATAAACAGACATATCTCCTTTGCTGTTTTGTAGTTACCATCTAAATAATAAGTATTGGCCAGCAATGCCTTATTGTAGAGTAAGCTTACCGAATCCTCTCGCTGTTGTGCCAGTTCAATTGCTTGGTTAATATAATAGTATGCGCTATCCCTGTTTGTTTGCCCCACTCTATAGTGTTGTCCAATCAGACTTAGTATGGAATTAAGATTTGCGTAGTGCCTCGCTTTGTTGAAATAATCCTTTGCATTTTTATAGTACTTTATATCTTCGTTGTTCTCAATCAATTTCTTTGAATACAACATCCCTATTCTTGAATTGATTAGTCCTTTTAGTAAAAAATCAGAACTCTCAGCTGATATCTCTTCGGCCTTTTTGTACATCTCCATTGCCATAGTATTCATGTACATCTCCTCAAGAGAAATACCCTTATATATAAGTGATTTTGCATACTTATCCCATTCTTTCTCATGTAAATAATAATCAACTGCTAGAGAAATCAAAGAGTCATTAACTATAGGGAGGTAATTTTTATGAAGGCATTGGGTATACAAAAGGGCGTAGTAGGCTTTTTCCTGATTTGTTTTAAGTGCACTATATCGGATAGACTTCAATATATTAAGTGAACTGTCAGGCAAATAGTTCATTAAACTATCTGCTTTTTCTAAACTAATATACACATTACTGTTGGTAATGCAGGATATTATTATAAGTGCTGCAAAAATAAATATTACTATTTTTCTCATAATAATAAATTTCAAATGGATATAATCATTTGGATTGCAATATAATCACTTTTCCTCTGAGGCAGAGTTGTGGTTTTAAATTTTTTCCATACATTTGCAAACGATGAAATTTAACAGCACATATTATTACTCGTATTACTACTTCAACAGGGGTTGATACGGGATTGATATGTTATGAAACCATATTTGGCTCCCGTTTTTGGGGGCCTTTTTTGTTTATAATGAATATTAACCGCGCATATTACTACAGCTATTATTATTACCGCACTTACAGGGGTTCGGCCGTAGTACTATTGTGTAATTCTGAAACATAACCACAGAAAACATAAATGAAGTATATGAGTCCGGGCCCGCAGCCCGGACTTTTTTATTTAATAACTAACTAACAAATTACTTAACATTTAATCATTCAATTTATGAACGAAATTAAATTCCACACAGGCGAAAACATTCCCCTGGAACTTCACAAGGTAAGAATCGTCCAAAAGTTACATCTTATTCCGGTGGAGGAGCGGCTGGAGGCGATTAACAGATCGGGCTTTAACACATTCAAACTGAATACCCGCGAGGTCTTTCTGGACATGCTAACTGATAGCGGCACAAACGCAATGAGCGACGAACAGATGTCGGCAATGATGAGGGCCGATGATGCCTATGCGGGCTCTCAGAGTTTTGAGAGGCTGCTGGAGGCTGTGCGTGAGGTTCTAGGCGCCGGGCATTTTCTGCCTGTCCACCAGGGGCGTGCAGCGGAGAATATTATTTGCAGGGTTTTTCTCAAGAACGGAAGTGTTGTTCCCACAAACTACCACTTCACAACTTTTCAGGCGCACACGCTGGACAAAGGGGGGCGGATTGAGGAGCTGCTCTATGAAGATGCACTTAAGATAGAATCGGATAATCCCTTTAAAGGGAATATGAATATTGAGAAGCTCAGCGCCTGTATAGTTGAGAATGGCCCTGAGAATGTTCCCTTTATACGGATGGAGGCTTCAACAAACCTTATAGGGGGGCAGCCCTTTTCGCTCGCAAACCTGAGGGCAGTTAGGGGTGTAGCAGACAGATTCGACATCCTACTGGTGCTGGATGCCAGTCTGATAGGGGAGAATGCATACCTTATCAAGAGGCGGGAGGCCCAATGGCAGGGTGCTCAGATAGGGGAGATTATCAGGGAGATGACCTCGCTTGCTGATATTGTTTACTTCTCTGCCAGAAAACTGAGCTCGTCAAGGGGTGGTGGAATTTGTACAAACCGAAGGGATCTTTACTTGCAAATGGAGACCTTGATACCGCTCTACGAGGGTTTCCTGACATACGGAGGAATCTCTACCCGTGAGATGGAGGCAATGGCAGTGGGATTGCGTGAAACCCTTGACGAGACTGCAATTTCGCAAAGTCCCAGATTTATTGAGTTCCTTGTTGATGAGTTTAAAAAGCGAGGTATCCCTGTAGTAACTCCTGCCGGAGTCCTTGGCTGCCACATAGATGCAAAGGCATTTTGCTCTCATGTGCCCCAGAGCCAATATCCTGCCGGTGCACTTGCTGCCGCCCTCTTTATCGCCTCCGGAGTCCGCGGAATGGAGCGGGGAACCCTCTCATCAGTACGGGACCAAAATGGTAATGATATTCTTGCCGATATTGAGCTGCTCCGCTTAGCTGTGCCGAGGCGCGTCTTCACCCTCTCCCAGCTTAAATATGTAGTTGACCGTGTTCAGTGGTTGTGGGAAAACAGGCACCTGATTGGTGGCCTCACCTTCTCCTATGAACCCGCCGTTCTCCGCTTCTTTATGGGCGAACTCCAACCCGTAGGTGACTGGCCGCAAATCCTTGCCGCAAAATTCCGTGCGGACTTTGGGGAGAGTTTGTAGTCGCACAGCAAATTTGCCTCAGAGGAAAAGTGTCAAACAACTGAATATTTGACACTTTTCCTCTGAGGCAAATTGTGTTTTGGGTTTTTACTATATTTGTAAAAAATGAACAATGGCGAACAACTGTCAGTTTTGCGAATACAAATCACCGGCGGAGGAGAAGTTGTCAGCAGAGGAGCTTAAGATGTTATCTCCAAATTGCCTGACCGTAAAATTTAAGAAAGGTGATGTGATTATAAGGCAGGGAACATACTCTACTAATGTTGCCTATCTTAAAAAGGGGCTGGCCAAGATTCATATTGACGGCCCATATCATGTTCAGGTGGTGAGGATTGTTAAGCCTAGAAATTACCTCGGCCTACCCACTACTTTTGGAGATAAGATAAACCAGTATTCGGTGACAGCGATTGATGAATGTGAGGTTTGTTTCATAGATATTACAGTATTCCGTAAGATGCTTGAGACTAATCCTGCATTTACCAATCAGATTATGATTGAGTTGTGCAAAAGCGAGCTCGAGTCATATCAGAAATGTGTGAACCGGACTCAGAAGCAGACCCGCGGTAAACTTGCCGATGTACTTCTGGAATTCGCAAATGTCATTTTTAAAAATGACGAATTTACACTTAATGTTACTCAGGAAGAGATTGGAAATCTTGTGGATGCCTCTCGTGAAAGTGTCTCCAGAGTATTCACTGAATTTGGAAAAGATGGGATTATTGAGATGAACGGCAAATCGGTGAAAATTCTGGACAAAAATGGCCTGATGACAATTAGCAAGAATGGATAAATAATTCTGGAAATGGCTAAACCCGGATATCTCAAATATGGTGAACGGGAGGTTCGCCACCTCTCCACAGTCTGCCCTGAATTGGGTAGAGTCATTGACAGACTCGGCTTTCTTGAACGCCCCGTTGAACCTGACCTCTTTACCGCTCTCGCCTCCAGCATAGTCTCACAGCAGATAACAGGCAAGGTGGCGGAGACCATATGGGGCCGGCTTGTGAAAGCGGTTGAGTTAAAATTGGCGGCTGAGCCATCAAAATCAGTTGAACCAGGTAAGTCGGCTGTTTCTCCGGAAATCTTTTCGCTTCTCTCAACAGAAGAGCTCAGAGCCTGCGGACTCTCCCAGCGCAAGGCAGAATACATAACCGGCATAGCATCGGCAGCAGTTGAAGGCACCCTTGATTTTAAGAGCCTGCGTAGTTTAGACGATGCCGATTTTATCAGGGAGCTTGTTAAGCTACGAGGGGTGGGAGAGTGGACTGCCGAGATGATGCTCATCTTCTCTCTTGAGCGTCCCGATGTTCTCAGCTGGGGTGACTTTGCGATCAAAAATGGCATAAAGAAACTCTTTGGACTTGAGACACTTTCCCGCATGCAGTTTGAAGAGATTCGTGAGACATTCTCACCATACAATACCGTCGCTTCGCTCTATCTCTGGGAGCTGTGAACCCCCTCTGCGCATCTCCTCCCCGGTCAACCGCAGCCCCTCCGGAACTTTTCCTCCTCATCCGCTTCGCTTCTTCCGGCGGAGGTTCCTTCGTCCCAAAAGGTGTCCTTGACTCCCTCCCCGGTCAACCGCAGCCCCTCCGGAACTTTTCCTCCTCATCCGCTTCGCTTCTTCCGGCGGAGGTTCCTTCGAGTCTCGGTTGACCGGGGAGGGAGTACTGCATGCCTTTTCACAGAGTAGTCCGCATAAGTGAAGGAGTCTCCGCCACAGCGAACGAAGAGAGCGAGGAGGAAAAACTCCGGAAGTAATGCGGACTACTCTGTGAATGCATCAAGACTACCTGATAACATTGAAGGAGTCTCCGCCACAGCGAACGAAGAGAGCGAGGAGGTGGCAGGCCGGAATCGCGGCCAGGAATCAGGCGGCGTTTTTGTAAATGAGCCAGAAGGACATTGCAAAGACGGCGATGGCGATTATGTAGTTGACTGCTTTGGCTCCCCATTTTACTGCGTAACGGGATGCAAGAATTGCTCCGGTCACATTGCCTATTGAATAGATAAGGGCAACAGGCCAGTTGACCTGACCGTGGATTATAAAGATTGTCAGGGCTATCGGGGTGTAGATTACAACCGCAAATTGTTTTATTCCATTTGCTCTGAGGATGTCAAGCCCAAGAAGGTAAAACGATCCAAAGATTATTAGGATTCCTACGCCTGCATGAGTGAATCCGCCATATGCTCCAATGAATATAAAAGCGATGAATTTTGCTGCACTGAAGGCTTGAGATTTTGCGGCTGCGGCTGCGGTTGAGCTTATGGCTGCGGTTGAGCTCGCGGTTGACCTTGTAGTTGAGTTCGCAGTTGAGCTCGCGTCTGCTTTTGACCGGCGGTGCTGTGAGTAGAGGAGCATAATGGCCATAATCGGGAGCATGATACCCATGGCTATCTCCATTACAGATGGGTTGAGCACTGCGGCGGCCTGGGCGCCGGCCAGGGAGCCTATGGCTACAGGGATACCCACTTTAGTTGCAAGTTTTGTGTCCAGGTATCCGCTTTTTTTGAACATTACTGAGGAGACAGCGAATTGAGCAAGGACACCTACACGGGTGGTGCCGTTGGCGACATTAATCGGCATTCCCATAGCCATAAAGAGTGCGTATGAAAGGGCTGTGGCCATACCCGCCAAAGTATTTACAAAGCCGACAAAAATTCCTACTCCTATCAGTAGTGAAATCATTCCTGCCGATAGAGGGTCTGCTGTCTGAATGTAATTTGTAAAATTCTCAATCATAAAACGGGGCAAATGTAATAATAAAGTGCCATTTTGTCCTTTTTATCCTGCTGGCAAAAATTTTGTTGTTATTTTTGCGGCTTGGTAATTTTGAATAATAATGAAAATCATATAGGTAATGAAGAGAAAGAACAAGGAAAAAGAGATTGAGGAACAGGTAGATCAAGAGGTATCTGAAGAGCAGCAAAATAAAAATGAAAAGAGTGAGGAGGTTACTGAAAATAATGATTCTCAGAAGCTGTCAGAGTTGAACGACAGGTATTTAAGACTTGTTGCTGAGTTTGATAATTTCAGAAGAAGAACAGCAAAAGAGAGGATGGATCTTGTAGTAAATGCTGCAGAGGATACAATTAAGGGGTTGCTGCCTGTGCTTGATGATTTTGAGCGTGCCATAGATATTCTTTCCAAGTCCACTGGTGACATAAAGGCTGCTCTTGAGGGGACTGAACTTATTCATAATAAGCTAATGGTTTATTTAATTTCTAAAGGTCTTAAGAAAATTGAGGCTGTCGGTGAGAGTCTTGACACTGATTTTCACGAGGCCGTAGCTCAGTTCCCTGTAGAAGAGGATGCTAAGAAAAATAGAATTATTGATGTCGTACAGCAGGGTTATACGCTTAACGGCAAGGTTATAAGATTTGCAAAAGTTGTTGTTGGTGTATAAAATTTAAAAGATGGCAAAAAGAGATTACTATGAGGTGCTTGGCGTAACCAAGGGGGCCTCCGCAGAGGAGATCAAAAAGGCCTACAGAAAGATGGCTCTCAAGTATCACCCGGATAAAAACCCGGGAGATAAACAGGCCGAGGAGAACTTTAAAGAGGCTGCCGAGGCTTATGATGTTCTTAGCAATCCTGACAAAAAGGCCAGATATGATCAGTTTGGACATGCAGGAATGAATGCAGGCGGAGGTGGAGGCGGATTCAGCGGTGCCGGCTTCTCTATGGAGGATATTTTCAGCCAGTTTGGAGACATTTTTGGAGGCCATTTCGGCGGATTCGGAGGCTTTAGCGGATTCGGAGGAAGCAGAGGTGGCAGAAGGGTCAATAAGGGTTCCGATATAAGAATAAGAGTTAAACTTGATCTTAAGGAGATTGCAAAGGGGACTGAGAAAAAAATCAAGATAAACAAGCAGGTATCTTGTCATGAGTGTTCGGGAAAAGGTGCAAAATCTGAGGCCGATATAAAGACCTGTACAACCTGTAATGGATCTGGCCAGGTTACCAGGGTTCAGCAATCAATATTTGGAGCTATGCAGACTGCCTCTGTTTGTCCCACTTGCGGAGGTGAGGGGAAAACAGTAGTCAAGCCTTGTGGTAAATGTGGTGGTGACGGACTTGTTAAGGAGAGCGAGGAGATCAGCTTCAAGATACCTGCAGGCGTAGCTCAGGGAATGCAACTTAATGTTCAGGGCAAGGGTAACGCAGCGAGAAGAGGTGGGGTAAACGGAGATCTACTTGTTGTAATTGAGGAGGATGAACATCAGGAGTTTCAAAGAGATGGAAATGATCTTATCTACACTCTATTTGTCTCTATTACAGATGCTATATTGGGTGGTGATGCCGAGATTCCCCATTTTGATTCAAAACTGAGGATTAAAATTGAACCCGGAACTCAGTCAGGAAAAATACTGAGATTAAGATCAAAAGGGCTGCCTGATGTTAACGGATATGGATCAGGAGACCTCCTTGTCTATATTCAGATATGGACTCCTAAAAAGCTGGATAAAAACGAAAGAGAACTTCTTGAAAAACTGAAAAATTCAGATAATTTCAAGCCTAATCCTACAAAGGATGAGCGCAATTTCTTTGACCGGATGAAGAAGATCTTCTCATAATTTTCAATCAAAATAAGCAATTGTGAGAAAATTATTTATATCAGCCGCTCTGTCAGCATTATCATTTTTTACAGCAGTAGGTGCTATTGCACAAACTGCAGCCGGGTATATAAAGCCGCTTGATTTACCTATCTCCCTTTCCGGTAATTATGGGGAGTTAAGAGCCACCCATTTCCACGCCGGGTTGGATTTTCGCGTAGGCGGGGTATCCGGAGCACCTGTAAAGGCTGTAAAAGATGGGTATATATCAAGATTATCAGTCTCTCCCACAGGATACGGCAATGCTGTTTATATAACTCATCCGGATGGTACTACTACTGTTTACGGTCACCTTCACTCATTCAGCACAAAAGTTGCCGATTGGGTCAGAGCGATACAGTACGAGAGAGAGAGTTTTTCTGTTAACATCAATCCTGATCCCTCTCTGTTTCCTGTGAAAAGGGGTGATGTTATTGGTAAAGCCGGAAATACAGGCTCTTCCGGAGGACCCCATCTCCATTTTGAGATCAGGGATACAAAAACAGAAATCCCACTTAACCCCCAGATTGTTGCAGGATATGATATTCATGATAATATTGCCCCGACTATTGAGAGGGTCTCTTTTTATGGTATTACCGGTGCTGGAACAATACCATCTATCATATTTCTAAAGAGTTTTACCCAAAATGAAAAGGATGTTGTAGTTAATGTTCCGGATACATTTTATGTGGCTGTTGCAGGGGTTGACAGGATGAATGGTACAGGTGCCCGTCTTGCAATTTCAGAATATGAATACTACATTGACGGAGAGAAGATTTTTTCTTTCAGGGCAGATAAGATTCCTTTTGATAAAGGTCGGTATGTTAATTCAATTGTGGAGTATCCCCAAAAGGTCAATTTTAAGAGGAGTATGGTCAAGAGCTGGGTGGAGCCCGGAAGCGCACTGACAACACACACAGAGAGCACTAATCACGGGTTATTTGTTATTAGTGATGACGCTATTCACACTGTGACTGTTAAACTAAGTGATTTTGCAGGTAATTCGGCAAAAAGATCATTCTCGGTTAAAAGAGAGACCTCTCTTAAGCCAAAGCAATTTGATTCGCTCGCTCTTTCAGCCGGGAAAGTAATGCCTTGGTTTATTCCCAATATTTTTGAAAAGGGTTCGTTGAAAGTTACACTGCCTGTTGGTTCCTTGTACAGAACAATCCTCTTCTATGCCGATAGTTTATCGGGAGTTGGAACTAATTATCCGGTATGGAGGGTTTTCAGCGAGAGCACCCCTATACACGCCGGTGCAGAGATCTCTTTAAGGGTAACTGTTCCTGAAAATTTAAAAGATAAAGCCTATATTGCAAAGTTAGATGAGGGGGGAAAACTCTCTTACAGAGGCGGAAGATGGAGTGGTGACAGACTATCGGCAAGCCTAAGTGAATTTGGTACATATACTGTTGCTTTTGATACAATTGCACCTATTGTGAAACTTGCATTAACTGAAGGGGCTAAAATTGTATCGGGGTTAATTCCTGTTACTTTGTATGACCAGATTTCCGGTATTGCTGAGATAAATGCACAGGTTGACGGGGTATGGATTCTGCCTCAGTATGATCCAAAGAGCAGAAAGGTCACGCTTATACTGGATAGTAAAAGAATTCCCAAAGGTGGAAATAAGAAGCTTCTTCTACTGGTAACTGATGGAAGGGGAAATACAACTGAAATTAAAAGAGGTTTTATATGGTAGTAGATATTATTGGATTGATGTCAGGGACATCTCTTGACGGACTGGATTTATGCTACGCAAGATTTACGCTTGATGAGGCTCTTGGAAAATGGGGATATGAAATTCTTGCCGCTGAAGATGAACCATATCCGGCCGAACTTAAACATAAACTTGCTACTGCACAGAATATGACTGCAGAGGAGTATGCTCTGCTTAACTCGGACTATGGCATTTACTTAGGTATGAGGGTTAAAGAGTTTATTGTCAGAAACAGATTGAAACCTGATTATATTGCATCTCACGGACATACAATATTTCACCAGCCATCCAGAAGGTTTACAACCCAGATAGGAAGCGGAGCCGGTATTGCTGCCGAGAGTGGTGTTGATACTATCTGTGATTTCCGTACTACAGATGTTGCACTGGGAGGGCAGGGTGCTCCTCTGGTGCCTGTAGGTGACAGAAATCTTTTCTCTGAGTTTGCTTATTGTCTGAATTTGGGAGGCTTTTCAAATATCTCATTTGACAGAGCCGATGGTTCCCGCGGAGCTTATGATATCTCTCCTGTTAACTATGTTTTAAATCACTATACCCGTGCAATAGGCCTCGAATATGATAAAGATGGTGAGATTGCCGGAAGTGGTAATGTAAATCTTGAGTTGCTTGCAAAATTAAACAACCTGGATTTTTACCGTCAGACCGGTCCAAAGTCTCTGGGAAGAGAGTGGGTGGAGCAGAGTGTGATACCACTGATTGATTCTTCAGGAATAAAAATGGAGGATAAACTTGCTACATTTGTAGAGCATGTAGCAATTCAGATTTCCGGTCACATAAAGGAGGGAAAGGTACTGCTTACAGGAGGAGGAGCTTTGAATAAGTTTCTGGTTAAGAGAATGCAGGCGAATGCACCTCAGTGTGAGTATTTTGTTCCTGACAAACAGACAATTAACTTTAAGGAGGCGCTTATCTTTGCCTTCCTGGGTGCACTTTGGGTGGCCGATATGCCAAATTGCCTGAGTTCGGTTACAGGGGCCAGATATGATAATATTGGAGGAGCTCTATACAAGTCAGGGTTAAAAAGATAAATATTTTTTGTCAAGTAAAATATAATTTCTATTTTTGCAGTCCCAAAAATAATGGCAACCGCTTGAGTGAACGCAGGAGTCTTCAATGTTGCGCAAATACTGAATTTACAATGGATTTAATTAAAATTGCAGAACAAGCATTTGCCGGTGAGGTAAAGACACTGCCTGATTTCAAGGCAGGTGATACTATTACAGTCACCTACAAAATCAAAGAAGAGAACAAGGAGAGACTTCAGAATTATCGCGGAGTTGTTATCCAGAGAAGAGGGTCAGGTACTACTGAGACTTTTACCGTAAGAAAGATGTCTAATGGTGTTGGTGTTGAGAGAATCTTCCCTGTTACATCACCTTTCATCGATTCAATAGAGGTAAATAAGAGAGGTAAGGTACGCCGTGCCAGAATATTCTACCTTAGAGAGCTTACCGGTAAGAAAGCTCGTATCAAGGAGAGAAAATATGTTTCAGTTCCAAAGGATACTGATAAATAGACTGATACTGGCCCCGTAGCTCAACTGAATAGAGTATCTGACTACGGATCAGACGGTTACAGGTTTGAATCCTGTCGGGGTCACATAAAAAGACCGGCTAAAGAAATTTTTAGCCGGTCTTTTTTTTACTTAATCAACTCGAGTGTTTGTACTAAATTATTGCCATCAGTTGATTTCCATTTCTGGCTCTTTTTCCGATTTTCAATAATAATCCAAGTTTTTGAGAAGTCTGAGCCCTCACTCTCAATAGTAACATATTTATCGTCTGCCCATATCCATTTGAAAGGTGTTTTGTCCTCTCTGCGGATACCAAGTACTAAATAGTTTATGTTTTTTTCACCTGTACCATTGTTACTGAAATTGATTGTTCCAATGTTACTGAGTGATGTTCCGGGCTCTCCGGGTCTTGCACTTTCAAATCTCTTAACCTGCCACTCTCCTGTAAGTCTGTGGGAGCAGGAGAAGATGATTGTAAATGAGAAGGCAATTAGAAATAGTTTTAAAAATTTATTTCTCATCATTTTATAAGTTTTTTTGCATCCATATTATATCAAACTATCGTTTCTTACAAGGTAAGAATAAATTGTGAAAAAGTTGTCTTAATGTTAACTATTAATCTGTTAAAAAGTTTAGTAAAGAGAGATTGACATACTGCCCCCAACAGAGATAGTGTTGAGATCTGGTGCAGGTTTTGGATGAAAAGAGTTTCTATTTCTGGTAAAGACTCTTAATAAAATACCATTAATTATCTCTCTCTCGCAGAATAGGGATGCTCCGGTGTAAAATCCATTATAGTTTTTTTCATTTGATTGAATATCAACCAGCGATAATCTTGAGTAGCCTGCTTCTGCAGTTACTCCAAAGCGCATAATATTACCAACTTTTAAGGAGAGAGCAGGTCCTAAGGAGAGAGATAATGTTTTTATATTTATATCAGAGCCACTTAGATTATTTTTTTTGCCAATTGTTGTTCCTGAATTCCCGGAGAGATGGATTCCAAAATTGGAAGATTTAATTTTAAGTGACGGGATATAATATATGCTTTCAAGGGAAATTCCGGTACCTGTTGCAGGATAGTAACGGCTCCCATCAATAGAAATTTTATTTAGTATTCTTTGATATTCCAGGCCTATTCCTGTAAATGAATATCCGCTATTGGAGACATCTTTTATTATCCCTGCTGACTCATTATTCAACAGCCCTCTATCTCTATAAATAAGGCCCCCAAACATATATCCCAGTTCAGTTGAAAGAATGCCCATACCGGCTCCCATTATCACATCATGAACATAGTGCTTATTGTTCAATACTCTCAAAACGGCCGTTGCAGATGCTGCTGAATAGGCAGCAACTGTGTACCAAGGAGATTTGTGACCAAATTCTTTGTGAACCATATGAGCACCCATAAAGGCAATAGCAGTATGGCCGCTGGGAAATGCGTCGGACTCACTGCCATCCGGTCTGGGCTCTTTAACAACTCTTTTAATCGCATTAACGCTTCCTGTTACAATTATTGCAGATAATGCATTTGTTGCAAGCAACCTTCCCCAGGTACTTCTGCTCTCTACACCTGAAATTTTAAGAGAGTATAGTAGAAGTGAGGGGGCAAATCTAAGATAGTTATCTGCTGTGGTTTTAAAATTAGGTGTAAAGCTCTGACGGAGTTGTTGAAAACGTTCACCAGATTTGCCGTACAATGAAATTCCGGCAATAATAAATGGGGCAGGAATTATTACTTCTTTTATTGATATGCTTGATGAATCAACTCTATCTGGATGAATTTTGCCTTTAGTAACCTCTTGTCCCAAGAGGCTTTGAGTAATTATAATCCAAATTATTGCCGGAAGGATAATTCTTTTCATTTGATTCTAAAGCAGTGGGCTAAAAAGCCTTGCAAATGACTCCTTTACCTGATTTTTTATACTCCTCTTCGCCCATTTGGATCCGGCAAGGGATATACATTTATCAATATCTTTTATAAACTGCTCCTCCAGTTTAATGGCTATCTCTTTGTTGTAAATTATGCTTGTTATTTCAAAGTTATGCTCCATTGATCTGTTGTCAAAATTGGCAGATCCAATTATACAAAATTCACCATCGATGCTTATAACCTTCGAGTGGTTAAAACCTTTTGAAAAGAGGTAAACTTTAACACCGGCGTCCATCATCTCTGCTGCGTAAGAAAGTGTACACCAGTGAGTAATTGTTGAATCACTCTTTTCCGGCAGCATGAGACAAACCTCAATTCCGCCAAGTGCTGCAATTTTAAGTGCATTTAACAGGGATTCACTTGGGGTAAAGTATGGCGTAATCAGATAAATATGGTGCGTCGCTTTGGAAATAGCTGCAAAATAGCATTGCATAATGCTCGCCCAGTCACTGTCAGGGCCTGATGTAATTATTTGAGAGTAATAGGTTGAGTTTGTTCCGTCAATTCTTATGTCAGGAAGGCTTAACTGAGGATAATACTTCTTCTTTCTTCTGAATTGCTGATTAATGATAAAGTATCTGTCCAGCAAAAAACTGGATTGTAATGCAGCTACAGACTCCCCGGCAATTCTCATGTGAGTATCTCTCCACTCCTCAAAATTTCCGCCATTGTAGTATCTGTCTGCAATATTAACTCCACCCAGGTAACCTGTTTTGCCATCTACTACAAGAATTTTTCTGTGGTTTCTGTAGTTGAGTTTTGAGAGAGGGGAGAGGAACCATCTGACTGTTGCGAAGGCAAGAAATTCAATTCCTTTATCTGTAAACTCATTTTTAAATGAAACCGGAAGGTTCCAGCAACCTACATCGTCATAAATAACTCTTACCTCTACACCTTGCGATGCTTTTTCAATTAACAGATTTTTAAATCTATTTCCAATAATATCATCTTCAATTATATATGACTGAAAGTGTATGTGTTGAGTAGCATTTGAAATAGCCTGATACATTGAGTCTAATGCCTCTTTCCCGGAGAAAAAGAGTTCAATTTCTGAATTTACACCAAGAAGACTTTTGTTCCCTCTTAAATTCAAGTTGATTAGTTTTCTGTATCTGTTAAGTTCTGAAGGGAGAAGATCCGGGTTCTTCCTAAACTCTTTCAGTTGCTTGTAACTTCCAAGCCTTCTGAATCGTTCGTCTCTTACCCCTTTCCTGTTATATATCTTTGTTTTTCTGAAATTTTGACCAAAGAAAAGATATAGTATTAGACCAATATATGGCAACATAAGTATAACCACAATCCAGGAGAGTGATTTTACCGGATCTAGTTTCTTGTACATTATTATAAATGAGGCATAAATTGCCAGAATAAAATATACAAAATAGAGAATAATTGATATTACCTCCCAGTAGGTCATATAATTTATAGTTTGCTTGCTGTGTACAAAACAGATACACCTCCTGTCAAGGGTCTAAATGAGGTGTTAATAAAACCTACCTCCTCAAGTTCTTTGCAAAATGCAATATACTGAGGGAATTGGCTTACCGATTGGGGTAGATAGGTATATGCCTCCATATCTTTTGATACAAGCTTACCTATTAAAGGGAGGATGTTATGAAAATAGAACCTGTACAAGGCTCCCCATATTTTGTTTTTGGGTGAAGCAAACTCAAGTATTGAGAGCTCTCCTCCATTTTGAAGTACTCTGAAAATCTCTTTGAGCGCTCTCTTCCTGTTTTCAAAATTTCTTATACCAAATCCAATTGTAACCAATTGAAAACTTTTTTCTTCAAATGGAATATCATCAGCAGATGCTATAAAAAAAATTGGTTTGGAGATATTGCTCTCTTTAAGTTTTCTGCATTTCTCTTTAGCAATTTCTACCATCTGATCTGCAATGTCAATTGCTGTAGTTTCTACCCCTGCTTTGTAAAGGGCAATTGCTATGTCACCTGTTCCAGTGGCAATATCCAAAGCCTTTGCAGGCCCTTTTTTCATTGAGTGGCTTATTAATACTCTTCGCCAGTACTTGTCTATTCCCAATGAAAGCAGGTGGTTAAGAAGGTCATAGCTGCCGGCAATGCCATTAAACATTGCGGATATTTTATTCCGCTCCTTGCTGATATCCCCGGACATGGTTAGTTAATGAAATCAGAGATATATCCAAATGAAGTGTCATCCATTCTTAGCTCTCCTTTGGTAACATGTCCCAGTAAAGTAAGGGGTATGGAGTTGTTAAAGAAAAAATCAACAAACTGGCCCTCTTTATCTGCTGATACACTCACTAGAATTGCCGAGTTTTTATCTTTGAACAGAAAATCTTTGTCGCTTATCTCTGCATCACCTGTAATGTCAAAACCAAGTTTCTTAATACTGCAGGCTTCAATAAGTCCGCAGAAAAGACCTGATTTTTCAAGTGAGTGAGCACTGGTAACAAGGTTCTGAGAAATGGCATCATAAAGAATCTCCAGAATAGAGCTTTTGTCTTTAATATGCTTTTTATAATCGCCAAGAAGATATATGGTATCACTCTTTTTTACAAAATTCATCTGGATAGGATGTCCCTCCTTTTCAAATTGAGAATCAACAGGTTTTTTGGCATATTTGGCAATTCTCTCACGCAGTTCTGTACTCTCTGAGATCAAATTGCCTATCTCAACGAGGTCCTCCATGTTTTCTATCTGTTTCTTAAAGTTGTCGTTCATGCCTTTTACATTAAGATTTATGTAAAGTTAAGATTTTTTTCTGAATCTCTTTTAAATTCTCGAAAAGCGTATTATCTTTGTGCTCCCAAAAAAGCCCAGATGGTGAAATTGGTAGACACGCTACTTTGAGGGGGTAGTGCCGGCAACGGTGTGCAAGTTCGAGTCTTGTTCTGGGCACCAATATAAAAACCAAAATACTGAAATACAGTTTTTTGGTTTTTCTCTTTTTAATCCACGTCCGCACCACGTCCGCAATTAAAGAAAAGTAATTTATTGAATAATCTTATTTACTGGCTATATAGACCATCCCTTGAGGTCAAAAATTTAAGATGCAAATTCATATTTTCCGATCCTGTCTTTCAAGATAATCTTAAGGTAATCAATAGAATTATGTTTATACCTAACAATTTCAGCCAGCCTTAAGTATATAGTTTTGAGATATTCTCTAATATTATGTTCTTCAGGCCGTTGATATTTAGAATAAATATTCTAAATTTGGTTCGTTGTTCTAGATTTTGTTGAGTAGCTGATCTTGTGTCTTAAAAGCAAAATTAATGCTGTTTGAGGGGTTTAAGAATTTGGCCAAAATCTTTAATCAATCTGTATATACCTTACGAAAATATAGTGTCTATTTTAAAATAATACACTTAACTCAACAAAAAATCAAATAAAAACTTTTATGGATGAAAGATTTGAAATCAGTTTCTCAGAAGGTGGTGTAGGCGCCTTAGAAACTATTATTACAGGTGGCCTTGCTAAGGCAGTAGAGAAAGGTCTGGATACAATAACTGGAAGCGATGAGCATGGATGGTATTGTACGATTGAAGATAGTATCACAGAATTAAAAGTAACATGTTGGGGACCAACAAAGGAAAAGGCCCAAGAAAAAGCACTTACTTATATCTGGAAAGATATCGAGGATTTTGAATATGAACAAGAAAAAGAAGAAAGGGAAGAGGAAGAAGAACGAAAACGAATACAATTTGAAAAGGAGCAATCGGAGCGCAGAAGAATATCAAACGAATCAAACAGTGATAGCTCATCTTCTTCTGATGCTATTATAAAAATAATTGCCTGGATAGTTGGAATTTGCTTAGCAGTCTTTGTAGTTATTTGGCTTGCTATAAATGTTGTGATCCCTGTAGCAATGTTAAATTCAGCATTAATATTTGCCATTTTAACTTTTGTCTTCATGAATAAAAAGACTTTGTTTGCATCTCTTGCGTTAGTTGGAGGAGCGTATTTGATAATTGATGTGACTAATGGATGGCTCTCATTACTTTTCGTAGAAAATGTAGTTAAAAGTCCTTATTGGATAAGTGCTTTTGTATATATCAATGCTGCTGCAATTGGATTCTGCACTTGGCTTTTAATAAGCCCTCTTTGGTTAAAATCCAACCAATTGGAACCAAATAATAAAAGGAAGAATTTGATTCTAAAGAGTAGCTTGATTTTAATTGTTGCTTTTACAGTAGCGATAGCTCCGATTATTTATAATAGTGTAAATAATCCATTTAATAGTCCATTTAATAATAGCCATTACGATGAAACTTCTATGACAAATAGCACACCCCAAAGTAAATTAAATAAGTTTGTTGGAACTTGGACTGTTGATTTATATCCCATAGTTGAAATAAAAATAATCGATAATCAAATACGGATTAGAGAGTGTTATGGAGCTGATGCAGAATCCGGTATAGAATATTGGGGTTCTTTCGAAAATGATGTAATTACTGCCAAAGGAAATCCACAAGATTTCTACAAATTCCAATTACCTACATTTAAATTATTGGAAAATGGAAATTTGTATTTTGATTGTGGTGCTGGACCATATGAATTAAACAAATCAAACAAGAAATTAACAGCTTCAAGATTTGATGCTCCTGTAAATAATGATTAACAATTTTGTTAATCACAATAGTAAAAATTATTGCAGAAGAATGAATGGTAATTAGAAATATTCAAAATTGTAGATTTAGTTGTGAGATGGTCTAGTTTTTCAGACAGTTTTTTATTGAATTTTTAATTTATTCGCGTAAGTAGTTCTTTGACAAGTATATAAATTTTAAACTAGGAGTTATGCCGCTTTGTTGAATATTTTTGCCGGCGTTGTGTAATCCAGGCTTGAATGCTCTCTCAAATTATTGTAAAAATTTACAAACTCGCTGCAGCACCTTTGCAAATCTGTACCATTCTCAGGGAGTTCTAAATATATTTTATCATATTTGATAGTCCTGAAAAACCTCTCAACGAATTAATTGTCTGTTGCTCTTCCTTTTCCGTCCATAGATATTTGTATATCTTGGTCTTTAAGGAAATTGATATATTCTTTAGAATTTCAAGCTCTAAAGAACTCGCAACGGATGGCGTATAATAAAGAGAGCTTCTGCTGATGTTGAGCAACTCACATTGTTTGCAAAGAGAAAGCTCCGCGCTCTCTTTTTCAATCAGATTCTTCCGCTGATCCATAGGAATCATAGTACTTTTTTTTTGAGCCAATCGTTTTCTACCTTTAACTGACCTATTTGTTTGAAAAGTTCTTCCTTTTCCTTTTCGGCGTCTTGAATAGTCTTTTTGTCCTCATTCCCTTTGCTGAAAACACTTGCTGCATTTTCCAGAAACTCTCTTTTCCAAATGGAAATCAGATTGGGGTGTAATTCAAACTGTTCTGCCAGCTCGCTAAGAGATTTGTGTTCTTTAATAGCCTCCAAAACTACCCGGGCTTTGAATTCGGCTGTGAATTTGCGTCGTGATCTTTTCATAATGACAGAAATTTAATTGTTTATTAATTCCTGTCCAAAATTTTTAGACCATTACAGTCTTTATGCAGCAAATTTTTCACTGTGGCTCTGTCTTTCTACGCTTGTGCACAACGGACGAGGCTATAAGCAGTTGGGGACTTCGTGGACGCTTCCTTATCAACCGAGCAGAAAGCTTGCAAGCGAGAGCGACGCACGACCAACCACTTAAACCCCAATTGCTTATGAGCCTGTGTTAGCCCCAGTTTTTTATTATTTTTTTGTTGTAATATTTACATTTATCATAAAAATCAACGATAGTAGAATCCTGTGATTTTTCAACCAATTCTTCCCACGTTATCAATTTGACATCAAGTTTATCAATAAAATTATCAAGATTAGAATTTATCCAATCAAAAATATCTCTCTTTTTATCATCATCTGTCGGATAATGCGAAATCCTATTTTTTATTGTAGTTTTAATATTATCCTTATCCGTAAAGCTTTTAAAAGTCGGCTCCATAACAATCTGTTCTTCTGGAAGTAATACATAAAAAGCTAACTTTTTAAAATTATCAATCTGTATTGTTTTATTATCATAAATCAGTTTGGCAATACAGGCAACATTTCGTGCAGCTTGATTATAATTATCAGCATTTTTAGTTCCTGTCGACAATTTACTATACATTTTAGCCTCAGTCACATAAAAGAAATCGCAAGAATCTTTTAGAATCAAGTCTCCTGTGTCTTTTTTGCCAATTTCAAATTTACCAACAACACCATCGGCATGAGTCCAAGACTCTGAAAGATTATCTCCTCGTGTTCTTGCTAAAAATGGTGAAGGCAATAACGCTTCTGAAAACCAATCTACATTATCAGGGAATAATAAATCCTGATGAATTATCCTTTTTTCTTTGATTTGCTGCAAAATAATCCTAAGAATCCAGCCCTCATTATACAATAAAGTTGGTGGAATATTTGTGTCAGATTTATCTGCTTTTTCTAATATTTGAAGAATCTCATTTTTCATATATCATTGTGCTGTGTGTCGGTTTGTAAAATTGGGGCTAACGATTTTATAGATTCATGTTTATTGGATATATCTTTCCAAAAATTGGAGATATGTACATATTTATTGAATAATATATTTCTTATAAAATCTTATTGTTTTAACGATCAAAATTCTTTCTAAAATAAAATATAGCATTTGTAAGAATGTCATCAAGTTAACTATTTTTTTATTATTACCAATACACTTTTATCCACCATTTCCAATCCCGAATCATTAATCACCAAAAATAAAGTCACCCGTGCGACACCTTTTGTCCTACCAGTAGGATAAATTTGAAATAAAAAATGTTTTCATTTCTTACTTTTTGCTTATTGGTTTTGATTATAGTCTTGTATTTGCTGAAAGTAGTTGTTCGGGATATTGTAGAATTTATTGAATTTCTGATAGATGAAATTCGGAAAAAGCCAAAAAAATAGTATAGATTTACATTAAAGAATTAATTATGTCCAGACGAGAGACACTACAAAGACAAGTACTTATAGTATCTATTTTAAGAAAGCGCCCGGCTTCATTCTCCGAGGTTTCAGAGATACTTGAAAAGGAATCAGAGCTAAATGGCTACAACTTCAATATCTCAAAGCGTACCTTTCAGCGGGACTGTCAGGACATCTCATCCTTGTACAATATTGAAATCGTATATGATAATTCTATAAGAGCATATTGCATCAAATACGACGATCACTCCGGGCTGAGCGAAAAGATGCTGGAGACTTTCGATACTCTAAACGCACTGAAATTAGGCAATACTCTATCTGAATATATTCAGTTTGACAACAGACGCCCTAAAGGAACAGAAAACCTGTACGGGCTGATTCATTCTATAAAGAATAGCCTTGTAATAAGTTTTACATACGAGAGATTCACAGATTCAGGAGCGTTCACAAGAAGAGTCGAGCCTTATGCGCTTAAAGAGTTCAAAAACAGATGGTATCTGATAGGAAAAGATCAAATGAATGGAAATGTCAGAACCTATGGCCTTGACCGGCTCGAAGATCTTGAAATCATTAAGCAGAAATTTCTCTATCCGGAGGACTTCAGTCACGAACAACACTTCAGATACTCATTCGGGATTATAATTCCTGATGAGAATAAACCTGAAGAGATTATTCTCTCTTTCGACAGAGTAGCCAGTAAGTATATAAAATCAATGCCCCTTCACAGTAGCCAGAAGATTCTTCTGGACAGGGAGGATGAGCTGATAGTATCACTTAACCTTTGTGTAACCTTTGACTTGGTTGTAGAGGTTCTCTCATATGGCAAACATGTAAAAGTTATTCAACCACAATCATTGATTGACCAAGTTGTACACTCCCTGCAAAGTTCTATTTCAAGATACAGCGACACGAATTGACGCACATCTCATTTAGCTTTGAAATAAAAAAGCAAATGCAGAGTGTAGATTCAAAATTGTTACTAAAGAATATTGATATTATTTTCCGGGAGTCTCGCAGGATTATTTCAGACGACCAGCCTTTTAACTCTGTTAAAAAAAGTCTTTCAACGATATCAAACTATTTTAGTACCACAGAAAGAGAGTCATTTATTTTTGCGATTCTTTTTGTTTTAAATCTCAGTGAAACAAAAATTTCCTTTGTAAACCTCACTGAGCACTTTTCCAATCAGCCAACAAATATCCTTTTATTTAAAAGTGAACTTGAATCACTTTGCACTAAGGGAATTGTAAGAAAAAATTTTTCGGGTGGTGACGAAGATCCTTTCGGAGTAAGATATATGGTTAACCGCAAAGTAGTGGCAGATATACTGGATAATAAGCCTTTCTGTAAAGAGACTTTAAAGGAGCGTGACCTCTATTCATTACTGGAGAAGATATTTAAGACAATAGATAACAGAGAGAGCATTTTTGGCGGATCCAACTTATTATCGGCAGCAGTATTGGATATCATGAATGAGAACTTGGATATTCCATTCATAAATGCAATTCTTGATATGAAGTTGAAAGATGAGAACAATCTGATTTTTTTGTATGTTATATGGGCTATTCTTGACGAAAATCTTGAGCCGGATGCAGGAATTGTACTTTATTCAATATACAGCAAAGCATCAGAAAGGATAAGAGTAATGCAAAGGCTCATTGACGGCAGCCATGAGCTGATTAAGAAAGGGCTCTTAGAGACAGGAGAAGGATTGTTTTCATCTGATATTCATTTAAAATTGAGTGAAGCAACGATTATCCTGGCAAAAAGCTATGGCGTCATATTTAACAGAAGACCAAAATCGTCAAGGAAAATAATCACCCCTTCACAAATTAGATTTAAACAACTAATATTTAATGATAAAGCGATTAGCCAACTTAATACATTTAGAGATTTGCTAAGTCATAATCGCTATGAAAATCTGGCTAAAAACTTTGAGGCAATGAACCTGCCGGAATGTATAACGGCGATATTTTATGGAAGTCCCGGAACCGGGAAAACAGAGTCGGTTATGCAGATTGCCCGAGAAACCGACAGAGAGATTTTAAAGGTTGATATAAGTCAGACCAAATCGATGTGGTATGGAGAGAGTGAGAAAATAGTCAAGCAGATTTTCAAAGACTACAAAAACTTTATGAATGAGAGTGTCAGAACGCCCATCCTATTGATTAACGAAGCCGACGCTCTTATTTCTAAAAGATTAGACATCTCTTTTTCTAGTACACAACATACAGAAAATACAATCCAGAAAATTATCCTGGAGGAGCTTGAAAATTTTAAGGGGATATTAATTGCCACGACTAACCTACTTCAGAATTTTGATAAAGCATTTGACAGACGATTTCTATATAAGATTCATTTTCCGAAACCAAATCAGGAGATAAGAATAAAGATCTGGAAGAATAAAAAAACCGACCTTTCAATTAGCGATTGCAATATGTTAGCATCAAAATTCCCCTTTTCAGGAGGTCATATAGATAATATCATACGAAAGATCTCAATAGAGGAGGCAATTCAGGATTTACCCCTGCCAATTGATAAAATTGTAGAAATCTGTTCCACTGAATTACTTCAAAAAAATGGCGATCTAAAAACGATAGGATTTTAATATTATAATAGCCAGAAAAAACCATTTTTTGCTCCACTTTAGATTACTTTCCACAAGGTTATCTATTTTGTCAAAACTTGTCAATCCATTAACTGATCTTTGTTAAAAATTATCGACAACTTTATAAAAATATCAATTATGGAAAACAAGCATCAGGTTCACAACTTAATTATTCTTGACGAGAGTGGCTCAATGGGGTCAATAAAAAACACCATTATCAAAGGATTTAATGAGCTGGTTCAGACTATTTGACTATTCCGGTGATATAGGGCCACTATTCTGGAGCATATGGGGCCAGTTACAGTTTTCTCGCTTTCATAGCAAAAGTGCATAAAAATTTTTAATGTTATTTATTCTCGAAGAGATTTCTTTGATTTTATTTCTATTCTAAAAGCTCCATTTACCAGTCTATCCATAATTGCATCAGCAATAGTGCTTTCTCCTATTATATCATACCACACTTTTACCGGTAGCTGAGAGCTGATTATAGTTGATTTTATTCCGTATCTGTCTTCCATTATTTCAAGCAGTATAAGTCGGTCAATGTCATCCAGTATGTGTAGTCCAAAATCATCTATAATCAGTAGGTCCTGCTTTGCGATCTTGGCTATTAACTTGCAGTAAGTATCATCTGCTTTAGCATTTTTAAGTTTTGCGAAGAGTTTTTGAGCATTATGATACATCACCTTATATCCGTTATAACAAGCTTGATGTCCAAAGGCAGATGCAAGATAACTTTTCCCTGTTCCTGTAAAGCCGGTTATTAATATATTCTTCGCTTGTGTAATGTAAGAGCAGTCTGACAATCTGATTATTTGTGACTTATCCAATCCTCTATCATCGTCATATCTTATATTTTCAATAGCTGCCTGGTACCTGAACTTAGCCTCTTTTAAGGCCCTCTCTACCCTGTTATTCTCTCTGTTGTCCCATTCAGCGTTAATTAACATCGTCAAGAATTCTTCATTAGTTATAGCATCACACTGTCCTGATCCTACCATGTTTTTGTAGAGGCTATACATCCCATCTAACCTCATTGAACTCATTTTACTTAGTATGTTATTACTATCCATAACTATGCTATTTATAATATTGAGCTCCTCTGATATTTTCGTGTCGTGGCAGTTTTACGATATTCTTCGCAGTAGTACCAATTTGATTATCCAGGCTATTTGACAGGATATTCTTTAAAGTTGTATAATCATACACCCTATAAGCTAAAGCCCTTTTGCATGCATTTGTAAGCCTGTAGTTCCCGTATTTCTTACTCAAGTGTACAACTCCTTCGTACATTCTTCTGGCCAAATGAGGATATGTGCTTTGAGACATCATATTCCTCATATATTCTTCTACCAGCGGATCTACAGTACTTCCCCATATGTAAGCAACAGAAGGCTCCCATTGGTCTACATATCTATGATTTGGATGCCTGTGTTCAACTTTTGTAGAGTATCCATTTTCCTTGCTACTCCTTATGTGGGAAGCAATTTGCTGATTATTGTAATAGAAGGATATTGTCCCGGACGACACAACAGCTTTAATCCTCTTTCCGGCATATTTATACGGTACACTATAGCTGTGTCTGTCCTTGTTAAAAAATACATGATACTCTGTGTTTACCTTAAGTTTATATGATTTAGTTATCTCGTATCTATTTACAGGTAATGACATAAGAGCACTTTTTTCGTACTTTTCAAACAGGTCTTTACGACTATAATCTCTGTTCTGGAAGTTCTTAGCTACTGCAATAGCAACAAGCTCTTTTATCCTCTTATTAAGTTCTGTTAGTCCACAGGGCAGTTTATCCCTAAGAGGAGCAAATACTGAAGAGTAAACCACATTAATTATACTCTCTACTAATGCCTTATCTTGAGGTTTTCTGGACCTGGCTGGACTTACCGTTGCTCCATAATGGTTAGCCATAGAGAGAAAAGTATTGTTGATTACGGGCTGATACTTATCTGAAGAAGTAACTCCAGCCTTTAGGTTGTCCGGGATAAGCACCTTGGGTACTCCTCCAAAATTATGGAGTGCATTACTTACTGCCATTGTAAAGTCTTCCACTTTTTGACTCCCAACGGCCTCTGCTTCAAACATTCTGCTTCCACCAAGAATGGTTACAAGAACTTCTGCTTCTATAGCTTTACCGGAATTGGGACAAAAATAATTAAGCTTGTCTCCTGTGAAGTCTATAAACATCTCCTCTCCATATTCGTGTTCAAGATGCATTGAGACATTTTCACTATTTAGCCATTGTTGGTAATGATGACACATTTGCGAGTAACTGTAGCCTTGAGAGCGGGCTCTACGATATTCCTCCCATAAAATAAACCTGGTAACTCCGGTTCTCTTGAGTTCTTTCCTAAAATAGGGAAATAGTTTTTCCAAGTACTTATACTCTTCGCTTGAATCAAAGTACGAAGCTTCTGATTTAAATAATGCTTCCAGTTCTTCGTCAGGAATAGTTTGAAGATTTTCTTTAGTTAAGTTTAACTCCTTGTTTTTTGAGAAGTACTGACTTACTGTTTTTCGGTCAATCTGTAAACACCGAGATATCTCTCTTTGAGAGATCCCCTGTTCAATTAATTGCAAAATTTGCTTTACTTTGCTCATTGTTATTAGTTTTCCAGCCATGTGAGGTTCTTTTTGTGTTGCAACTACAAAAGTAACCCGCTTGCTTAAAAACTGTAACAGGAGGAGGGCCTGCTCTCCTCCTTTATTTTATAAAATGGCCCGGTATGCTCCAGAACGGTGGCCCAGTATCCGCCAGAATGGTGGCCCAGTATGGACCAGAATAGCTACTATTCACGGAATTGAAAAACAGTTTCCAGAGCAGGAGCACTTTATCTCCTTTGTAACATTCAACAGCCTTGGTACAAAATTTATACACCTTGTCGATCCTGCAGGTAAACTATCACAGATAGATGACAGAAAATACTGCCCTAACGCATGCACTCCTCTTTTTGATGCAATGGGTTTTGCGTTAGTTTCTCTGAAACAGGCTTTGACTGATAAAAGCAACTACAATGTTCTGGTAACCGTACTCACAGACGGAGAAGAGAATAACTCTAAGGAGTACTCGGTAAACGCTATTAAGGCAATGGTTGAGGAGCTAAAACAAGAGAACTGGACATTCACATATATTGGAACAGACCATGATGTAGAGAAAATTGCTCTCTCAATCTCCATAACCAACACACTGAAATTTAGCAGATCTGACGAAGATATTAAACAAATGTTCGATATTGACAAAAATGCCAGGATCAAATACAGTAAGAATGTATCTATGTTCGCAAACTTCAGCGACAATGATAATTATTTTGATAAAGAATAAATGAAACACTTCAACTTTTTTCCTAAATCTTTTTTTCCAGGGACAAATCAGATTAAGCTTATGTTTAACCTGCTTGCGAGTTTGCATGAAAAAATATATAACCATTAAACCTCAACCTGAATATTCAAAATATAGCCGACCTGATAAATAAGATGTAAAAAATCGCCCTCAAATTGGGGGCGATTGTTTTTTTGGTGTCCTGTCCCATTTTAATAGCGGGACAGATGGGACACTTGAGACAAATTTTGCCTGGCACTATCGTACTATACCCGCTATTGGTTGGATATAATGCTTATTTATTTGTATTTTGTATGTGTGGTAACGTTTCGCGGCTTGGCGAAGGTGGCGATTTTACCACAAATGTTCATACGAAGCACACTCTTCAAATTTACGATAAACTGTCATACGAAGAACTGAACCGCCACTTTTGCCAAACCGCTGTTAGTGGCTGGGCTTCTTTGTTTTTCGTCTGTTAGCAACATTTTTTGTCCTGCTGAATTGGTGGACAAGCAACACTTCCGTAACTACAATAAACACAGCAGTCGCCTTGTTTTGGTTTTAGAACTTGTTTACATTTTTCACATTCGTAAAAATATTGACAAGCGTCTGTCGGCATTGTTTCTTCTTTCTTGTGTCCGCAGTTGGGACAAGTTATTGTTGATTGTAATTTGATTTCCATTTTAATTTTCTTTTTTGTCAGCTACAGAATATCCTGTTGAGTTTATTGCTTTTTCGATTTCAGAAATGTTTGTTTTTGAGTTGTCAAATTCTACAATTGCGTTTCCATTTTCGTATGAAGCGTTTGAACTTATTATTCCTGTCAATTTATTTACTTCGTGATTTACGTGTTCGCCACAACTTGCACAAGTCATTCCGCTAATGGTAAATTCTACTTTTTGAATATTGGATTTGTCTACTACTATGATTTGCTTTTCTGACTTTGGATAGAAAATGTTGGAGTAGTGTGGAAAGGCAAGCATAACGATTGCAAATGCTGTTACAATTCCTAAAAACTTTTTTGATTGAATGAATTTAGGTTTTACTTCTGTTTCACAGTTACAGTTAATTTGTTTTTTTGGTTTCAACTTTTGATACCAAGCAAAACCAAGAACCAAAATTGTCAAACCGATAAAATACGGTCGGAAAGGTTCAAGCCAAGAAAAAGTTGAAGCAAGTCCGCTTGTCCCTGCAATGAGAGCCAAGACTGGTGTAATGCAACACAATGAAGCGGCAATTGCTGTCAAAAGCCCTGCTCCAATTAGTTTGTTGTCTGTTTTCATATTGTTTCTAATATTTTATTCTCGTCAAGTATTTTGAAAAACGGTCTCAGCATTTTTTCATACTCTTTTGTCAATGAGTAAAAAATGGTTTGAGCTTCTCTTTCTGTTTCAATTAGTTTTCTGTCTTTTAGTTTTCGCAAGTGTTGTGAAACTGCTGAAATTGTCATTCCAAGAATGTCGCTTATATCACAGACACAAAGTCGTTTTTCTTCATAGAGCAGAAACAGAATTTTGAGTCTTACGTTGTTTCCCGCTAATTCAAGTCCGTTCGATAAATAGTCAAACGAGCCGTTGAGTTCTGAAACTCGGTCTTTACAGCGATTTATTTGTTTAATGTCTGCTTGTTGTCGTATGCAAGAATTATTGTCCATTGAGCAAAGATAGTTAATTTGTTTATTTAAGCAATTGCTAAAATATGAAATGTCAAAAAGAACCCGATTTGTCTGTCGGGTTGTGTCGTCATAGCCTTGCCACTAACGGTAAAGTATAAAAGCAGTAGCGGAATTCAAGGTGATTTCCTTTCCACCGCCACAAAAGTTTGTTAAATGCACAGACCTTGATTTAATCACTAAACCCGCTATTGCTTTTATACAATGTTAGGTGCATACTCTTTTGTTTGAATATTCAGTTACAAGTTTGTCAAGAAATTGAAACAGTTTGCTATTCATTTCAGTATAGTTATAACTTCTTATTTCATCGGGCTTTTGAACATACTTGTGTGTAACGTTATTGCTTAAAATATTTTCTTCTTCTGCAATCAATAACTCAATGACTTCGGGGTTAAATTCTATATGGCATTGGAAGCCGTAAACCAAATTTGAATAAGCTACTATTTGTCTTGGGCAACCTGTGCTGGTTGCCAAAATTTTACTGTCGGTGGTAAGTCCGGGCATATCATTGTGCCAATGTCCTACAAGTAATGATGAACCGAAGTGGTTTATTTTCTCATCTTTTAATCCGTCATCAGTAAGTTGAATAGGGAAAACACCAATTTCCTTTTCGGGGCTATGTTCAAAATTTGCACCCAACGCTTCGCCAATGAGTTGTGAACCCAAACAAACGCCAATGACTGCTTTTTCAGATTTTATACATTTTTGTATTAAAGTAATCTCGGCTTTTGCATTAAAATGCGGACATTCTTTCTGTGTTGTAGCGGGGCTTTGAGGTCCGCCCATTACAATTAGTAAATCAATATTTTCTGCTGTTTCAGGCAAAGCTTGGTTTTCATACACCTTTGAAAAAGTGATTGTATGATTTCTTTGTTTTGCCCATTCCAAATAAGCCGCAGGTGCTTCGAATGTTTCGTGTTGAATAAAATGCACTTTCATCTTTTGATTATTTTTCATTTTTCGTTCCAATAGTAATTGTCGGGATAAATCCTTTGTCCAAAAATAGCAGTGCCTACTCTTACAATGGTTGCGCCTTCTGCAATGGCTGTATCTAAATCGCTACTCATACCCATTGATAATTCTTGCATCTCTACATTGGGAATTTTCAAGGCAATGATTTTTTGTTGAATATCTTTGAGCAAACGGAAACATTTACGCACTTTTTCCGTTTCTGCACTGAAAAGACCTATTGTCATTAAACCTTTTATTTTCAAGGTTTCCAACTGTGCAACCTGCCTTACCAATTCAATGGCATTATCAGGACTTACACCAAATTTGCTTTCTTCAAACGAAGTATTCACCTGTATCAACACTTCTATTGTTTTGTTTTCAAGCAGCAAACGTTGATGTAATTTCTCAGCCAAATTCAAACGGTCTAGCGATTGAATACAAGAAACATTGTATTTCAAAAGTTCTTTGATTTTGTTGGTTTGTA
Source organism: Bacteroidales bacterium MB20-C3-3 (assembly GCA_035609245.1). Classification (NCBI taxonomy): domain Bacteria; kingdom Pseudomonadati; phylum Bacteroidota; class Bacteroidia; order Bacteroidales; species Bacteroidales bacterium MB20-C3-3. The sequence goes on from CP141202.1 coordinate 93,158, forward strand.
AATGTCCTATAAAATGATTTGTATGTGGAATTCCTTGTAATGCTTCAAATTTTTCTTTGAGTTCCTGTATTTTGTTTTCGGCTATCAATGTCTGTCCTGCATTTAATACAATTTTGATACGATCGGCATTTACGGTTTTTGTAGCCAACAGCAATTTTACTTCGCTTGGATCTCTGCCATTTTCTTTACAGGCATTGTTTATCCGTTTTTTTACGTGGGCAATATTTTCTATGATTTGTTTGCTCATACTTCTTCGTCTTTTTTTATTTTCCGGGTGTCCGCTGATGTTTGTGCGGACATTCGGAGAGTTGCACCTAACGGTTGCGTGTATGAAACGTTTGGCATTTCGAAGCACTTTCCTGTCAAGTTACAACTACTTTTGATACGAGCTGTAACACTTGAATAAGCACTGTCTGCCAAATGTTTTATACACGTTGTTGGCGTTTCGTTGTTCTTTTTATCTCAATAAGTGTATCATCAATTTTCTTTGTTTCCGTAATTATTTTGTCTTTTAGTTCTTCTTTAATTGGCAGTTTTTGATAATCAGCAGAATTTTCAGAATGTATTGGAATAATTCCTGTTTTCGGATTTACAAGATTACAAACATCAGCGAGACATTCCGCAGAAGCGTGTCCGCTTGTATGTATTTTACTTACTTTGGAAAACTTATCAATAAAATCCAAATATTTCTTATTTGCATGTTTGCATTGCGGATTTATATATTCTTTCCACATTGAATAAATCAGAATGGTTTTGTCTTTCTCTAATAATGGCAACAAAAACTCTGTGTAATCATCGAATTTATCAGTTGCACGAACTAACATACAAAAACCTTTATCTTTCATCCAATTTATTAGTTTCTCGTTGTCTTTCCGGAAAATATAAGGTTTCTCAAAATCAAATAATGTACTTTTTTTACCCGCAGTATCTGAAAATATTTCTAAAACACTTTCTTGAAAATCATCACAAACAAAAGGTCTGCCGTTCATTTTTTGATTTGCTGCATGAAAAGTAGCTAATCGTTCCATGTCAGTTGATGAACACAAAACAAATACATTTTTATTTTGCTTCATAAGCTCTACAACTTCTCCTTTCAATTCATTTTCGTGTCGAACTCTTTCGTCTAAACGTGCAAGCATTGTTCCTTCAGTAATTAGAAAATCAATCTTCCCTTGTTTAAGAATTAGTTTTTCAATAGTTGGAAGAAGACCTTTACCAAGATAACCGTGCTCCCGAAAATCGCCAGTATGCAAAATCCTCTTCCCATTTACTTCAATTAAAAACATATAGGCATCGTAAGCCGAATGGCTTACGAAATATGGTATTATTTTAATATCTCCAACTTTAAATATTTGTTGAGATTCAAAAGATTGCATTGCTTCTATTCTATCAATTTCTTTTTCCGACTGTTCTTTGCGGTCTTTGATGTATGAAAGGCGTTGATGTTTACATAAAGCTACTCTTTTTGCAACTTTACCAATATATTGAGTAATTGAATTAGGAACAAGATGAAATAGACCTAAATGGTCTCCGTGATAATGTGTGTAAAATATTGCATCAATATCTTTTGTTATCTTTTCAATTGCATCTGAATTAGCAAAATCATCGTTTACAACACCTTCGCCATTAGGAAGATTTTGCCCCAAATCTATTAGGATTTTTGCGTTGTTAGTTGCAATTTCAGTTATGCAACCTCCAATTTGGTCTATACCTCGATTGATTGTAATTCTCATTTTAGCTTGTAATTGTTATCGCTCACAACTATTAGTTTATGTCGATTTTTGAGTTCATTCGAAAATTCTGCAATTTGCGAATTGGTGTCAGGATGAAAAACAAAAACTAATTCAGGGTTTTGCTTTTCAAAAGCATCGGAGAAACTGAAATTATCAATGATTCCTAATTTAATTTTGTCTTCGATAATATTCTGAATGTCTTTTACCAGATTCGTTTTAAATGTTTTTGCGTTTTTTCCAAATAGATATTTTTCAAAATCACAAATATGCTCCTCAATCCCAGATTTACCTTTTGTAGCACCCATTCCTTTTTTTACTTCAAAGAATATAATTCTATTTGTTTCTTTGTCTATTCCTAACAAGTCAAAAACACCACGTTTTTCTCTACTAATTTTTTCAATTTGATTTTGCTCAAAAGCATATTCCATATCAAGAATGATATACTTATCACTTTTGTCTTGGTTGTTTTTTGCGATATTTTGTTGTGAGTCAAATTCCGCTCTTTGTTTTTTGCTTTCAAGCCAATTATCAATTGTTTTTTTTATCAGTTTGAAATATTCTTTTGGATTAGAAACCGCTAAATCAGTATTTGGGACATTTCCGTACTTCGTATCAACTTTTAATTTCTTAATTTCTAATGCTTTTCCTTTTCGATAATAAACAAAGGCATCGCCATTTTGACGAACTTCCAAACGTAATTCGTTATCTGATTTGATGTAGTTTAACAAAGGCAATAAATCACCATTTGTCAATCTTTCAATAAGTTTATCATCAATTTTTCGCATATCGTCTGTCTTTTTACAATGAACGCCAACGTTCCGCGTATATGATTAGGTGCGGATTACGGGGTACTTTCCTGTCGAAAAGCACCGAGGTTTTTGCGGGTGAAAATGCTGATTATCAGCACCAAAACCGCACTTAATTATATACGCTGTTGGCGTTTCGTTATTTTTTTTCTTCGTTTTCTCTCTTTTTATTTTCTTGTTCAATTTCTGTCAATGGCACATCCATGAGAGGCGTGTGTCTTATTTGTCCAGTTGGAAGATATTGCAAAATCTGACCATATTGAACTGAACCATTCATTCGATTAAGTTTAGTCGTAAGTAATTGTATGTAATCTAATTGAGGTGCAAAATTCACTAAACTCAAAAGTTCTTGTCCAATTTTTGTGAAAACTAAAACTTGTAATTGTTGTTCTGCCTTATTTTCGAGTTTGTTTTGTATAACACAAATATTACCAATAATAAAAACTATTTGTCTAGATGAATTCTCAGTTTTTCCGATTTTGAATTGTAAATCATTAGCTGTAATAAAACCCAATTCTTCTAATAATAATCTTTCATTAAATTTCAACTTATATTTTTCCTCAAGGATTTTTTCATCTTTAAAGTTAAGGATAAAGGAAACTCCACTTGACTTAATGCTTAATGAGGCAAATTTCATAAAAACTTGAGCCTCTTCTTTTGATAAGTTTCTCAGAATTTCTAAAGTTCTTAATGAATAAGACCTTGGCTTTTTAATCTCTCCTGCTAGTATTCTGCCCCATAAAACTTGCATTTCTTCATTTGAAATGTCTTCAGCATAATTAAAAAACCTTGTTGTCCAATCTTCATCAACAGGTTCTTCAGATACCGTTGTTTCTGATTCTAAGTTTTCAACAGCTTTTTGAGTTATGCTCTCAATATTTTTTTGTCGCTTTTGTTCTTTGAAATCAATTCTTTGCTGTGTTCTTTCTTCGATAGACAACTCTTTCTGTATTGAATTACTATCTAAAGACATTAAACTTAATTTTTCATCGTTAAATCCAATCTCTTTTAAATCCTGCTGATTGTCACGAATTGCTTGAGAAATAACTTTTATCTCATATGCTTTTGCATCAGCAGTTTTGCGAATTAGATAGGGTTTGCCAACAGCCCCAATCCCTTGAGAAATCACTTCTATTAATTTTTTCAAGGGTTCGCTAAGTCCGGTTAAATCTTTTATATCCATGATGTTTCTGGTTTTTTATAATGAACGCCAACGTTTGTAGTTATGGGCAGTGCGGGATTTCAAGGCAGTCCGTGTCGTTACAAACAAACTATGCATAGAGCGGAAACGCTGAATACCATACTGACACCCGCATTGGCTATAGCTGTTGTTAGCGGCAGTATTTAATTCTTTTCAAATTTGATGTCATATGAACCAAATGAATTTATCGTTTTCATCAAATCTTCATAGATGATATTTTGAACATTATTTTTTCCAGAAGCATACTCCCAGTCATAAAAGTTTGTTTCAGATGTACCAGCAATAATACTTGAATTGAGCCTCCATTTTATTTTAATTATGACTGTCCCAGAGTCATTTACTGATGAAATTACAATAAAATCATAATTGAATTTACTTGTGTTTTTTGGGCCAGTTGTCATAGTGAGAAAGTTATTATCACTTTTGTCTATTGAGTATCCATTTTGAGCAAGATGCTTTCCCCATTTTGTAAAACAGTCACTGTCCGGGAGTTTTGTCTCGATTAAAATTGTATTTGCTTTTTTAAATGGCTCACTTATTGTCTGTCCAAAAGAATAAACTGACATAAGAATTAAAATAACTGCTAATAAGAATTTTGTCTTCATAATTTTGTCTTTAAAGTGATTGATATTTCATTTTATAATTTCTGTCTGGCTCAAATCGTTCTCATTATAAGAAAAATCGTCTGCGTAGCCTGCGACTCAATATTGCCGCTAACGGTCGGCGGTATGAAACGTTGGGGATTTCGGAGCTGCGAACCTATCAACCGATAAGAACCTTGCCAGCGAGCGATGCACTTGGCATACCACTTAAACCCCAATGTTTTATGACCGCGTGTTAGGCAACGTTAATTTTTTCTTTTTTCTTGTCTAAAACTGTAAATATTATCATTAGTATAGTAGCAATTAATGCCATTATAGAACCAAAATAAAATGGCGCATTTGAATTAACCTTATCATACAATAATCCTGCAATTAAACTCGCAGGTAATAAAGTAATTCCAAGTACAGCATGATAAATTCCAAATCCCGTCCCTATTAAGTCTTTACTAACAATATCAGAAATCATTGCTTTCTGGCTACCATCAGTCAATGCACTGTAAAATCCATACAGCATAAACAAGAAAATAAAAACATTTATACTATTAAACCTACCGAAAAAATAATAAACAATTGCATATACTATAAAACCCAGAATAATCAATTTTTCACGACCAATTCTATCCGATAATTTTCCAATCGGTATGGCCAGCAAAACAGATACTGTATTAAATATCATATATACAAAAGGAATGTATGATTTATCTATACCTGTTTCGCTTGTTTTTACAAGCAATAATGCATCTGCTGAATTACCAAGAGTAAACACGAAAATTATAATAAGAAAGAAATAAAACTTTTTGGGTAAAAGTTTTAATGAAATCTTATTGGTGGTTTCATTTTTTTCTGCCTTTGCTTCTTTTATGAAAATAATAATCGTTAATACACCAAGAATTGCTGGAATGGTTGCTAATAAAAATATGTAAGAATAATTTAATGGAAAAATAGATAACAATAAGAAAGCAATCAAAGGACCAACAATAGCCCCACTATTATCCATTGCTTTCTGAAACCCAAAAGTTTTACCAGCTTCATTTTTTTTAATAGAGCCACTTATAAGGCTATCTCGTGGTGCCGCTCTTAAACCTTTTCCTATGCGTTCAAAAAACCGAAAAAATAAAATCTGAATTGGTATTCTTGCTAATGCATATAAAGGTGTTATAATGGCTGTAATACCATATCCGATAATCATGAATGGCTTGTTTTTACCAATCTTATCACTCCAGTACCCCGAAATTGCTTTTAATAATGATGCCGTACTTTCTGCAATCCCTTCAATTAAGGAGATAGTTGTTTTTGATGCTCCTATCGACAATAGGAATAGTGGCATCACACTATATACCATTTTGGTAGATGTGTCTGTGAAAAAACTTGTTAATCCGGTGAAAAAAGCATTTTTCTCTAATCCAAATATTTTTTTCTTTTCATTCATTTTATTAGTCATTCCGCAGTGTCTTTTTTAATGTTGCCTAACGTTGGCAATATGGCCAGTGGCGGTTTGCGGGCTACGTCCTTATCCACCGTTACAAACCTTGATACGGGACAGAAAGCTTCAAACTCCCACAGCCCCCGCCATTGGCTATATTGCGTGTTGTAGCCAGTTTTTATTTTTTTAATCATCTATTTATCTGTCCATTCTGGTGTTTTGCAATTACCCCCAATTATTTTCCAGTTATTAGTCTCCTTGTCATAAACAAATCGGAAATCAGGTATATATCCATTTGTTCCACCACATGCAATGGAATAATTTGCTTCTCGAAAATGTAATCCATTTTTAAAGAAAATTCCTTTTTTTACTTTTAATGCCAAATAGCCGAAGTTTATATCAATAGTATCATTTGAAATCTGTTTATGAGTAACTCTATATAACTTTAATGACTTGCCGTGCTTATAGGCGTAATCAAATAATTCATCTGCTGAAAGAAATTTATAAACACTATTATGGTCAAAGTTATTTTTAATCCTATCAATCTGCTCGTTTGGCTCAATGAATTTCCATCCACTCGATAATTGCAAATCAATCCGGCTGTTTAAGGCTTTTAAATAAATACTATCCAATGTCTGTTTGTCAATCTGCTCTTGATTGTTCGGTATTGTTTCAAGCAGCGAACTAATCTGTTTGAAATATTTTTTCTTGGGATAAATTAAAACTACTCCATTCCCGTTTCCATAAAGATATTTTTGCTCCTCACTTTTTAAAACTTCAATTTTATCTATCCAATTGGGATTTATGGAATTTGGAATTGAGTCTAAAAAATATTCAGTTTTGTCCATTTTAATCACAAACTTGGGTAACGAATCAAGAGGCTCGTTATTTATTCGAACATTTATATCATTTTTATCCTGTCCGTAAGCTAAAAGTGAAAGCGAAAAAATCAATATTGAAAATATGTATCTCATTTGCTGTTCGGTTTTCTAAAATTGGCTACAACGGACGGGGGTATGGGGCGGCCACTGTCTATATCTGTCTCAAATAAAAGTGGCTGCACTATACCTTGTGTTATGAGTTAGTTAATAAATCTTTGTATTCGCTTTTCGTCATTATTTCGGTAGCTTTCAAGTAGTCAATCTTATTAATTCGGATGCTTATGTTTTCTATCGGAGCAAATCCAGAATAGACATTTAATACAGAAGAGGCCGGATTATCTGACATCAGTACTGAATAGATCTGATAATCCTCCAAAAGCTGCTGTATATCTTCTGCGATGAATTTATCTTCAATCTCAACTAGCGTAATCAAATCACTTTCAGTCATATTATTTATTAATTACTCATAACTTGTTTATAGATCCATGTTTATTGAATATATCATTCGAAAAAATAGAGATATGTACACGTTTATGGAATAATGCATTTCTCTAAAACAAAATTAATTAATTGACAAAATTCTTTTAGGATAAAATATGACATCTATAAGAATGTCATGAAGTTAACTATTCTTTTTTAATTCCCAAACCTCTTCACCCCCACCATCTCCAATTCCATCTCTTCAATCAACAAAGCCAGCTCTTCTTCGTTACCAAAATCCCCCAGCTCCTTAACCTTCAGAAATGTCATATTCTTCATCGGATCCCTCTGCTCCTCAACCGGAATAATCGGAATATACTCTTTCCGGTGCTGCCTAATCAACAGGTCCGCAATATACACATGGTTGATTCTGTCCTCCTCAGTGGCACTCTTCTCCAGGATGTCAGAGACTGTTATATCAAGATCCTTTATTTGAGACAACTTCTCCTTCCACATGTGGTTTATTTAACCGATGGGTCACCTCGGAAAATTCAGTTACCAAAACAGAGAATTCTTTAAAAAATATAGATATCTTTGTAGTGTCTTGAGACATATTGGCCAATCTCGTTCAGAATATCAGGTAAAAAAATATGAAAATTGTATTTCTAGATTCTTCAACTTTAGGTGAGGGAGTGGATTATTCTATAATTGAAAGAGTGGGGGAGTTAACTCTCTATCCTCACACATCAACCTCAGAGATTCCGTCAAGAGTCTCTGCTGCAGAGGTTGTTATTGTGAACAAAGTTAAAATGTTCAGGGAGCAGATTGATGCTGCTCCTAAGCTAAAGCTTATATGTGTGGCAGCTACCGGTACAAATAATGTGGATAGTGAATATGCTGCTTCAAAGGGTATTTTAGTTAAAAATGTTGTTGGATATTCAACTGAAAGTGTTGTTCAGATTACATTCGGAGCAATACTTGCCCTGGTAAATCATACTATCTATTTTGATAATCAGGTAAAGAGCGGAGAGTACTCAAAGAGCCTCCATTTTACTGATACAGGAAGGTCTTTTTCTGAAATCTCCGGGAAAAATTTTGGAATAATTGGAATGGGTAATATTGGAAAACGGGTAGCTGAAATAGCAACAGCCTTTGGTGCAAATGTTATGTATTACTCAACTGCGGGAAAGTCTCACTGTAAAAAATATCCAGCTGTATCTCTGGAAGAGCTGCTGACAAAATGTGATATTGTATCCATTCATGCTCCGCTAAACGAGAAAACAAGTAACCTTATTTCAATGAAGGAGATTAAGCTTATGAAGCCTGATGCTATTCTTGTAAATATGGGCAGAGGGGGTATTGTAAACGAGGCAGACCTGGCCAAGGCTATTGATTATGGCCTGCTTGGAGGTGCTGCATCTGATGTTTATGAGCAGGAGCCTATTCCTGTTAATCACCCATATCTTAAGGTCTTGAAAAGGGAGAGACTAATTCTAACTCCCCATATAGGGTGGTCTGGTGAAAGTGCAAAAAAAAGGCTGCTTGAGGGAATTGCAGCCAATATTGAGTCATATCTTCAGAGCCGGTCACTTTAGGGGTGAGTCCGGCTCTTTTTTCATAAATGAGTACTCCAGTCTGTCAACCAATCTTGGGAAAAATTTATTAAGATTAACTGTCAATCTTCCTATAAATGTGAGGATTACCTGAGACTTTCTCTTTTTTATCCCTTTGACAAGATGCTGAGCACACTCTTCTGCCGACATCATTTTGCCTTCATCTCTCGGTGTTGATCCCTGTTGAGTCCCGTCTGCCACCAGAGCCTTTTCTCTGATTGATGAGGCTGTGAAGCCGGGGGCAAATATCATTACATGGAGATTCTCTTTCAAATGTTCAATTCTTAGTGTGTCAAGAAATCCGTATACAGCAAATTTTGAAGCTGAGTATCCTGTTCTCGCCGGGAGACCTTTAAAGCCTGCAATAGAGATAACTCCAACTACAGAGCCCCTGGTTTCAAGAATCCATGGGAGTGCATATTTTGTGCAATAGACAGTTCCCCAGAAATTCACATCCATAAGATTTTTGATTACGGAGAGATCAAGATCTTTGAACATTGCTCTCATTGATATTCCTGCGTTATTAATCAGAATATCTATTCTTCCGTATTTAGTGATGGTCTGTTCAATGAGATTTTGACACTCCTCCTCAACAGTAACATCTGTCTTAATACAAATAATTTCATTTTGAGAGAGTTCTTCCTTGAGCTTATTTAGTTTTTCAATATTTCTGGCTGCAACAGCCAGCTTTGAACCTTCGGCGGCAAAAGCCTTTGCCGCCGCCAGTCCAATACCGGAACTTGCACCTGTTATTACAACAACCTTGTCTTTTAGAGATTGTTTCATTTTTCAGACTACAGCTTCTGTAGATTTGTCCTGCATCTCTTCTGCTTTATATGCACCTTTTTTAAGGTTCTCTCCAATCTGTCCAAAGGCATTTAAAGTGTACTCAACATCCTCAAGTGAGTGCATAGCGGTAGGGATGATTCTGAACATAATAACTCCCTTAGGCACTACAGGATATACAACTACTGAACAGAAGATTTTGTGGTTTTCCCTTAAGTCGATAAGTATATTTGTTGCTTCGGCAACATTTCCCTGAAGAAATACAGGTGTAACGCAAGCCTCTGCTTTTCCAATATCAAACCCTCTCTCTCTTAGCCCTTTTTGTAGAGCTCTTGTAATTGTCCAGAGTTTCTCTCTCAATTCAGGCATTGAGCGAATCATATCCAGTCTCTTGAGGTTTCCCTCTACAAGTGGCATAGGTAATGATTTTGCGTAAATCTGAGAACGGAGGTTATATCTTAGATAATTGATAATCTGTTTGTCCCCTGCAACAAAACCTCCGATTGATGCCATTGATTTTGCAAAGGCTCCAAAATAGAGATCAATTTCATCTATAACTCCATAGTATTCAGAGGTTCCTCTTCCGTTATCCCCCATTACTCCAAATCCATGAGCATCATCAATAAGAATCCGGAAATTGTACTTTTTCTTGAGTTCAACTATCTTGTCAAGAATACCCAGGTCTCCGGTCATCCCGTAAACTCCCTCTGTGATTAGAAGGATTCCTCCACCTGTCTCCTCTGTAAGTTTGGTGGCTCTTGCAAGTGCCTTTTCACACTTTTCAATATCGTTGTGAGGGTATACAATTCTCTGACCCATGTGAAGTCTGACGCCATCCATAATACAGGCATGAGCCTCTGAGTCGTAAACAATAATATCGTGTCTGTTGACCAGTGCATCAATTGTGGATACCATTCCCTGATAGCCAAAGTTGAAGAGGTAAGCGTCCTCTTTTAATTCAAATTCGGCAAGTTCTCTTTCAAGTTGCTCATGAAGTGCTGTCTGTCCTGACATCATTCTGGCGCCCATTGGGTAACCCAGGCCCCACTTAGCAGCAGCATCTGCATCGGCTTTGCGAACTTCAGGATGGTTTGCCAGGCCAAGGTAGTTATTGAATGTCCAGGCAAGAACCTCTTTTCCGTTGAAAGTCATCTTTGGTTGTATCTGACCCTCAAGCTTTGGGAACATAAAATATCCGTGAGCTTTTTTTCTGTATTGGCCGAGTGGTCCTCCCTCGTCGTTTTTTATTCTGTCAAAAATGTCCATTATAAAAATGTTTAGGTATATCTTAGTCTTCTTCCAATTCTTAGAATTGTTGTTCTCTTAATTCCGTTAAGCGAGCAAAGTTTGCTGATTGATACTCCGGTTCTCATAGCAATCCTTCCTAATGTATCACCTTTCCGAATTGTCCAGTATCTGATTTTCTCAATCTCTTTTTTGTATTCAAAATGCTTGGCATTGAGGAGAAGGATGTTATTGTGAATAGTATATTTGCTAAAATCTACAAGGTGGTTTGGATTAATTGGATTGCCAAGGTACCTGGTCTCAAAATGGAGGTGGTTTCCGGTAGATCTTCCTGTGCTTCCACCAAGTCCTATCGTATGGCCGGACTTAACAGTATCTCCCGGGTTAACCAGGATTTTGCTGAGGTGGGCGTAAAGAGTTTCCAATCCGTTGAAGTGTCTCAACAGAACATAATAACCATAATCTCTTGCTCTTTTTGTAATTCTTACAACTCCGTCAAACGCTGCCGCAACGCTGTCTCCCTTGTCAACTTTAAGGTCAATTCCGTAGTGAAACCGCCATTTTCTGAATCCAAAATCAGATGTTATATGCCTGGATCCCGGATGTGAAAATCCACTCAGATCAATTCTGATGGTGTCTTTCATATCCTTGAGGTCTACCTGATAGGGATTTACCTTTGTGTCACTCCATATATCATACTCCTCCGGTGCATCATCAAATTCAACCATTCTGATGAAGTCCAGAATTTCAGGAATCTGTTTTGGGAGTTCCGGTTTAAATAGCGGATGGTCATACAGAGAGATAACTTCAGGAAATTTAATCCGGAATGACGGAACATCAATGGGTACCGAGGAGAGAACCCTTCTTTCAGAAGATGCTCTTGAAATATTTGGTAAAAGAATAGTGGCAAATATTAATGCAGTTGCCACTATCTTGCTAGGCGTCAATTTTAGCGTATTTTGCATGAGTCTCAATAAATTCTCTGCGTGGCGGAACTTCGTCTCCCATTAACATGGAAAAGATTCTGTCTGCCTCTGCTGCGTTGTCTATTGTTACTTGTCTTAGTATTCTTGTATCGGGATTCATAGTAGTATCCCATAACTGAATTGCATTCATCTCTCCGAGACCTTTGTATCTCTGTAGTGATACTCCTGACTCTTTTCCCCCTCCTATCTCCAGTGTCGCAAGTTTCCTCTCCTCTTCCGTCCAGCAATATCTCTCTTGTTTTCCTTTTTTTACGAGGTAGAGAGGAGGGGTTGCAATATAGACATAGCCGCTCTTGATAAGGTCAAGCATATGTCTGAAGAAGAATGTGAGAATCAGGGTTGCAATGTGACTACCATCCACATCCGCGTCGGTCATAATTATAACTTTATGGTATCTGAGCTTAGAGAGGTTGAGCCCTTTGCTGTCCTCCTCAGTACCTATGGTAACTCCCAGTGCAGTATAAATGTTCCTGATCTCCTCACTTTCAAAGACTTTGTGTTCCATAGCCTTCTCAACATTGAGAATTTTTCCCCTTAGAGGAAGAATTGCCTGGAAACCCCTGTCCCTGCCTGTTTTGGCGGTTCCTCCTGCCGAGTCTCCCTCGACAAGGAAAATCTCGCACTTCTCAGGATTTCTGTCGCTGCAGTCAGCTAATTTACCGGGAAGGCCGGCTCCGGACATTACAGTTTTACGCTGTACCATCTCCCGGGCCTTTCTGGCTGCATGTCTCGCTGTTGCTGCAAGAATAACTTTATCTACAATATTCTTTGCATCTTTTGGATTCTCTTCAAGATAGTATTCAAGGGCTGCAGTTGTTGCCTGAGATACTGCGGCCATCACCTCAGAGTTTCCCAGTTTTGTTTTTGTCTGACCTTCAAACTGCGGCTCCGCTACTTTAACCGATATAATAGCAGTTAAACCTTCGCGGAAGTCAGAGGCATCAATCTCAAACTTAAGTTTGGATAGCAGACCATTTTTATCTGCGTAGTTTTTGAGTGTTGTGGTCAGACCTCTTCTGAATCCGGAGAGGTGTGTTCCTCCCTCAATAGTGTTTATATTGTTAACATAAGAGTGGATGTTTTCTGAAAAGCCAGTATTGTATTGCATTGCAATTTCAATTGGCATACCCGTTTTATCACCCTCCAGATATATTGGTTTCTCTGTAAGTTTCTCTCTGTTTCCATCCAGGTACTGAACAAACTCCAGCAGACCCAGCTCTGAGTGGAAAACCTCTCTTAACGGAAGTTCGTGCTCTCCCTCCTCTGAATTCTCCTGCTCTCTGTAATCTTCCAGAACAAGTTTTACATTTTTGTTAAGATAGGCAAGTTCTCTGAGTCTTGTTGCAAGTATGTCATAGTTATAGTTTGTGCCGAGAACAAATATCTCGGGATCCGGACTAAAGGTAATTATTGTCCCTCTTTTGTCTGAATCGCCTACCAATTTAACGGGATACTGGGGAATACCTTTTTTAAACTCCTGGATAAATTGTTTTCCGTCTCTGTGAATTTCTGCAGTCAAATGCTGTGAGAGAGCATTAACGCAGGAAACACCAACACCGTGGAGACCTCCGGAAACTTTATATGAGTCTTTACTGAATTTACCACCTGCGTGGAGAACAGTAAGAACAACCTCCAGTGCGGATCTGCCCTCTTTTTCGTGTATATCGGTAGGGATGCCCCTTCCGTTATCCTCTACCGTGATAGAGTTATCTGCATTTATCTTTACCAGAATATCTGTGCAATATCCTCCAAGTGCTTCATCTATTGAGTTGTCAACTACTTCATAAACCAAATGATGCAATCCTCTGCTTCCAACATCTCCAATGTACATTGAAGGTCTTTTTCTTACTGCCTCAAGCCCTTCCAAAACCTGTATGCTATCAGCGGAGTATTGTCCGCTGATTGATAGGGATCCCTGTTCTGTCATATTAGAATTTATCTCTTATTAAAGAGGCAAAGTTAATCAAAAGCATAAAAAAAACCTAATTATTTTTGATAAATAATCAGGTTTACGAAAGGATGTATATTCATGGATATCAAAGAGTTATAATTACTCCTGCTGTTATGTTTATACCTCGGTATCCGTAGTCGGCCAGCCATAACCCTTGTGAGTTAAAGAGGTTGTTCCCCTTTAGGTAAAAGCTGAATTTTGAGTTATAGGAGTAATTGGCAAAAATGTTAAGAGTTGTGTATGGTTTGGTCTCAATCATAGCTGGTACTCCTGTTAAGTCAATAACACCTGTTCTTATAATAACAGGCATTGATGATTTATGAATCAGCTCTGCACCCGCGCTTACTCTTCCTCTCCAGTTATACCTTGCATGAAGGCCTGCCTCAAATGGAGAATGGTTGTAAGAGGGAAGTGAGTCTGGTCGTGAATAGTGGTTGTAAACCGCTTTTGCTCCTGCTTCAAACTCGTTAGATCTCCAGGATACCTCAGCGCCTGCTGAGTATTTATTCAATGATGCATAGTCTGCGTGAAAGATATTTACCATTCCGTCCCAGTTTTCGTCGTCTGATATTCTGAAAAATATCTCATCTCTGTATCTTGTATATCCTCCATATATATGGTAAGAGAATCTGTCCATTACTTGTCCCTTGAATCCTGCCTGACCGGTGAATGGTATCTCTGTATTCTTCAATTGTATGGATTGTGATATATAGTTATTCTCCTTAAGAAGCAATCCGTAGCCTCTGAAAATGGTTCCTCCGTCAGCTTCTGCATAAAACCAAAGATTGGAAGGGATAAGGGCAATTGAGGCTTTACCGTTGAAGTAAAAATCAAAGCCCTCCTCATCAGCTTCTGCCCATTTGTTTATCTTTACTCCGGCTTCCAGCAGCCACCTTCTTTGAGTGAAGATGTATCTCGGGTGTGCTGTAAGTGAGTATCTTCCAAAATCAGGATTTAATGAACTTTTTGAGTTTTCAAGATCGATGCCTACCATAAATTTATGGTTATCTCCAAATGATGGTCCAAAATCTGCCTTTATCTTAAAATAGTCCTCCTGAACCTTTTTTCCGTTGAACCTGGAAAGGTCATCCGTGAACATATAATCTGCAGATAGAAGGTAATTAAAGGCTCTTGGGGAGGGGTTAGCTGAACGAACAAAAAATCCCCCCTCAAAATTATTGAATCTTCTGGAGAGGGTGTCTCGCATATATCTCCACGAAAGTGATTCAGGTATCAATGTTTGTGCGAAATCTCCGAATCCGTGAAGTGATGCCTGTCTGTTTGTCCCTTTTATGTCAATTCCAGCCTCTCCCCGTTTCCATGAGTATTCAAATGCAACTCCACCTGTGTTCAGATGTTCCGGAGCCTGTACATCATCTATTTTTCCAAAATATGATGAATGCTCTCCAAACAGAAGCAAATTAAGTCCGTTGGGAAGGTTTGGCTGATAGTAAATATTTGCAAATGGGGCAAGAGGAAAGGATGTAGCCAGCTGAGCCTGGAATACAGGGTGTCTCTCCCTTCCCCTTTTCTCAATTTGTGCGGAGGGCAGGGGGGAGAATTCATACAGGTCCCGGACTGGTTTGTTGAAAACAGTATAGTCAAATATCAGATTAAATCTTGATATTGAGTCTGCAATTTGAAAGGGTAATTTGCTTTTGGTTATCTCCATCAGTTTACCGTCAAATTCTCTTCGTACCTCAAGTGTCGGGTCAATTTTCTGTTGTCCGTAAAGTGATGGCGATTTTGTTGCAAAGAGGGAAAAAAGTATTATTGCTACCCCAAATTTTATGTGTTTGTTAACTGTTTTCATCATTACCTCTTTTGAATTTTTTCAAGTCTTACGGCTAATTGATCTGCTATATCATCTTTTCCGTTTGATTTATAACTCTCTTTAATACTTTCGTATGTGGCACGTGCCTGTTCGATATTATCTCTCTCTGCATAGGAGTCTCCCAGCAGAATAAAGCTTTTTGCCAGCCAGTATGTCTGAGGAGAGCCGGAGTCTGAGAATGAGAAAGTCTCTTTTTCAACGGCTTCGAAATCACCATTGTCAAAATGATTGGCTATTATCAGGTAAGCAGCCTCTGCCCCCTCCGGTGTAACTTTATTTGATGAAATCTCTCTGAGGATTGGTAGAGCTTTACTTCTGTTACCGGTCAGATAATGAGATTTACCCTCAATGTATTTTATCTCTCTTAACTGAGCTTCGGTTAATCCGCTTTTATCCATCCTGCCGGACTCAGCTATGGCGTTTTCATACTGCCTCTCCATAAAAAATGATTTAAGCCGACCCATAACAGCCTCTTTTCTGTTGTTCTCCAGCTTAGCTATAAGTACAAGAGTTGAGTACCCTTCCAGTGCCTGTTTGTAATTTTCAAGTGAGTATGAAATCCTTGAGTAATTGAGGGTGGCTAGTTCCGTAAAAGAGCCCTCTCCTAGATCCATAACTCTCCGGTAGGAGTCAAGGGCAAGCTCGGGCTTCCCTGTTCTGTTGTAGGAGTCTCCAAGATAGAAGAGTGCTTGTGCTTTTTTAATGCTGTTAGGATAGGTGTTGAGAAAAGAGGAGATTGAGCTGATTGCCCCTCCGTAATTTCCATTAAGATAGAGTCTTTCTGCTGCTGTGAAAAGAATTGACTCTCTGTCAGATACGCTTCTGGTTTTTGAAAGACCTGTCTGATCCAGATATGAGAGGAATTCCTGAGCCTCTCCGCGTTCCTGATATATGCTCTCCAGTCCTGCGATGGCATCCTGTGCCTCTTGGGATTGCGGGGCAACAGAGAGAATCTGTTTATAGTAATTCATTGCTTCATTGTGATCTCCCCTGTTGAGCGAAATCAATCCCAACTCCAGTAAGGATTTTGGATAGTAGCCGCTCTCTCTGTATCTTGAATTTAATTCCTGGAAATATTTAATTGCTGTTTCATTATCTCCCGTCTGTACAAGAGTTCTTCCCAGTTCATATATAATTTCCGGATGGAGAGTACTTCTCTCAGCTGTATTGACAAGCTTCTCAAGAGCTTCAATTTTTGAATTATCGTCTCCTGAAAGTCCTTTTGCAATAGCAAGCTGGTAATTTGCGTAGGCGTATGAGTTAATATCAGATGCAGGTACCAGGGAAAACATATCTGCTGCTGCCTGAAACTTCCTCTGCATAAAGAGAGCATCTCCCAGTCTCAGCCTTGCTTCTGTAACGAATTTGCCGGAACCCGGCTGTGAAATGTATCTGGCAAACCACTGCTCGGCCTGAGAAAAATTACCATTCTTAAAATATGAGTATGCAAGGTTGTAAACTGAAAGAGGATATTCTGCAGTTTGTCTGAACCTGGAATTATTTACAAGAGATTGATTAATATCCACTGATTTCTGGAACTGGTTGTCCCTGTAATAGGCCTCTGCTAGCCAGAATCTTGCAAGCTCTTTTATTCTGTCATTGTAATTCCCGTTGGCTGCAGAGAGTTCCAAAACCGGTACAGCCTCTCTGAAAGCACCTAGTTCAATAAGTTCAATCCCTCTCAAAAGGGAGGCTTTTTGCAGGTTTACTGCATCTTTTGGCTGAGGGAATCTGATTTGCCTAAGCGCTTCAATTGCTGATTTATAATCTTTATTGATTATTGACGCTGTTGCAATATAATTTTGAATTTCATTGTACTTGGAATCAGCCGGAGAGTACTCTGTAAGATATCTTTTGAAAACTGATATGTCTTGATTCAGGTCAAATGAGAGTTTTGCAAAATTAAACATTGCATCCTCTCTGATTGCCGGATCAAAATTATATCTTGTTGCATTTCTGAATGCAATGAGTGCTGCTTGTTTGTTTTTTATCTGGATATAGCTGTGGCCCAGATGGTATTGGGAGTTCTGAGCTATAGTATCCTCTGTGTCTCCTAATTGGTTAAATGCATCTGCTGCCTGCTGGAAGTTGCCGAGTGAGTATGATATTATCCCTGAATAGTATATGTCTTTTCTGCTGAGATCAGTTGTGGAAAACTTGAATTGTTCAAAGAAAAAGTTTGCCTTCTGAGAGTTTCCTGTAGCAAAGTATGCCTCAGAGAGAAATCGGGCTGCCTTGGTGCGGAACTCTCCTGTTAATTCAGGGAAAATCTTCTCTCCTCCTGAGATTACCTCTTCATATCTCTTAAGCATAAATGCCGATTCTATCTTGTAGTACACGGCCATGTTCCTGAATCTTGGGTCGTTCTCAATTTCTGAAAACCTCTCAATTGCCTTCCTGAAATCTTTTTGCATATATGAGAGGTAAGCCAGATAATATTTGGCAGGATTTGTAAAAGAGGTGTGTTTGAAACTTACCACTTTGTTAAAAAATAGTTCTGACTCAGACAATCTTCCTGTCCTCATAAGGCCGTATCCCTTCATAAAGTTGAATTCGTTGCCCTGGACAGGTGTGAGACTCCTGATATTAATCATATCCATTATCTCTCCTGCACGGATATAGTCCTGCAGATTGAAAAAATAGGCTGCCTGATTAAGTCTTATACTCTCTTTTTCGCTTGAGTGCGGGTATTTATCAATATACTCATCAACTAATCCGTCAATATTAGGGAAATTTAGTTTAATAGCGCACAAAACACCAATAGCTTCTGCATCAGATAGTTCTGTTTGTGTAATTTGATTTTTTCCGCTTTCAGAGATTATATCATTGACAATTTTCATTGCAGCCGGATACATTGCTCTTTCGTATAAACTTTTGGCATTGTGCAATTTCTCCCTGCGGCCGGGATTATTTTGTGCAGCTATTTGTGAAGAGATTAGCGCTGTTAGCAGGGTTGCATATATAAGTTTGCAGATTACTTTCATTTTTGTCAATCTTTAGAAAGATGTCACTATTTAGATGTCAAATTTAGTAAATTTGCACCAATTAACAGCAATCATCATGCCTACAGAGCTTTTTAAACCAATTATAGAGATAACAAATGCAGATATTGTCAAGGAGGAGAGTCTGATTATATCAGATCTCAATATTTCAATAAACAAGGGAGAGATTGTGTACCTGGTTGGTCGTGTAGGCAGTGGTAAAACCTCTGTCATTAAAACAATCATAGGTGAGATTCCCCTGAAGAGGGGGGAGGCAAAAATTGCGGGGTTTAATCTTGCAAAACTCCCGGCAAACAAAATCCACCTTTTAAGAAGAAAGATAGGTGTTGTTTTTCAGGATTTTCAGCTTCTCACAGACAGAAGTGTATATGATAATTTGAAATTTGTATTACAATCTACCGGTTGGAGGGATAGGGCAACAATGGATTCTGTTATTAAAGCAAGGCTTGAAAGTGTTGGTATGCAGCTTAAAGCGCATAAAATGCCACATCAACTCTCAGGAGGCGAGCAGCAGAGGGTTGCCATTGCAAGGGCGTTGCTCAATAATCCAGAGATCATTCTGGCCGATGAACCCACAGGTAATCTTGACTCGGAAACAGCATCTGAGATAATGAACCTTTTAATGAAGATTCACAGGGAGGAGGAGCCGGCTATTGTTATAGTAACTCACAACAGATCAATTGTAAAAAGATACCCCGGCCGGGTTCTGCTTTGTGAAAACCTTACTTGTTCAGAGATTGAGGCTATTCAGGAGATTGATATCTCCAGATTGATGGAGGACGATTTTTGATATTATGAACAGAAGGGAGCGATATTCAAAAGTTCTTGGGTGGTTTAAGGAGAATGTTCCTGTGGCAGAGACGGAGCTAAAATATGATTCTCCTTTTGGCCTGATAGTGGCTGTTATTCTATCGGCACAATGTACCGACAAAAGGGTTAACCTTGTGACACCGGACCTTCTTAAAGCATATCCTGATGCCGATACTATGGCAAAAGCCACGCCTGAGGATATTCTCCCATATATTTCATCAGTTACTTTTCCAAATAATAAAAGCAGGCATCTTGCAGCTATGGCGAGAGAGCTGGCAGTAAGATTTAATTCTGTGGTTCCGGATGATCCTGAGGAGCTGCAAAGACTCCCCGGGGTCGGCAGAAAAACGGCAAATGTTATAGCCTCTGTAATATACGGTAAACCTTTTATTGCTGTGGATACGCATGTCTTCAGAGTATCGAGGAGGTTAGGCCTCTCGTCCGGAGATGATGTTTTGAAGGTTGAAATGGATTTGACAAAAAATATCCCTGCTGAGCAGAGAGCAATTGCTCACCATTGGCTGATTCTTCATGGCAGGTATATATGTACAGCCAGAAAACCAAAATGCACCGGCTGCGGGCTCAGTGCATTTTGTAAATATTATGAAGATACAGCTTTATGAGATCATATTCTCAATAGTGCTTACTTCAATAAATGATGCACCTGCTTGCACTCCAAAGCTGCCGGCAAGGACACCAATCATATCGGACTTAGTTACCATTTTGTCTGCAAGTAGTTTTTGTGCAGACTCTTTTACAAAGTCATCTTTTGATGGTACAAGGGATACAAAATAGCTGTATACCCCAAAAGAGAGTGCAAGTTCCCTCATTACATTTGGTTTGTAGCATTTAGCATGGATAGGAACTTTAGGTCTTAGAGCTGATACATATCTTCCTGTTCTGCCTGTCATTGTGTCAATTACAATATGTTTAATCGGTAATTGAGTTGTGGCATATACAAGTGACCTTGCAAGCACCTCGGCTGTTGGCCATGTAACGCTGCCTACTTTAAGATCAGTGCAGGGAGCCATATGCTGCTCTATCTCCATCGCAATGGTTTTCATAGTTCTTACAGACTCAACCGGGTATTTACCGTTTGCTGTTTCGCCGCTAAGCATTATTGCGTCTGTACTTTGAAATATTGCACTGGCTATGTCGTTTACCTCTGCCCTTGTTGGTCTTGGGTTGTCAATCATAGTATGGAGAAGCTGGGTTGCAATAATTACAGGTTTGTGCCTGGAGTGGCATTTGCAAATAATCTCTCTCTGTATAACAGGTATTTTTTCTGCCTCAATTTCAACACCAAGATCTCCTCTGGCAACCATTACTCCGTAACAATTATCAATAATTTCATCAATATTATCTACCCCCTCTTTATTTTCAATCTTGGCTATAACCTTAAGGTGCCCTTTGTGTTTTTTAATTATTCCGTTTATCTCATCCAGATCTGATTTGGATCTTACAAATGAGTGAGCTACAAAGTCCAGGTCATTTTCAACAGCCCATACAATGAAATCATGATCCTTTTGAGTAATTGAGGCTAATTTGGTTGAAACATTAGGTACATTAATACTTTTCTTCCCTTTGATTGTACCATCATTATCAACCACACATTTTAACTTGCCGTTCTTTTTCTCCTCTACAACAAGCTTAATCTCACCATCATCTATAAGAACACTTGCTCCAACAGGTATATCCTTGACAAAGCCGGAGTAATTTGTGTACAACAGGTAGTTTCCTGATATTCCGTTAATGTCGTCCGCGAAATAGACAATATCACCCTTTTTTACCTTGAATCCTTCAGGGGGATTCATTTCAGTGAGTCTGATTTCAGGACCCTTTGTGTCAATTAAAATAGCTATTTTATCTGATACCTTTCTGGTGTTGTTAACAATCTCTAATGATGATTGCAAAGTAGTGTGGGCTGAGTTTATTCTTACCACATTCATCCCCTCTTTGTACAGAGATTCAATAAACTCAGGGCTGCAGTTTCTGTCTGAGATAGTACAAACAATCTTTGTTTTCTTTTGAATCATATTTCTCCTAAATTTGTTGCAAAAGTAATCCATTTTATTTGAAAAGCGAAAGAGATAGCGGTTTACTAAGGGAGTTCATCTCATATTTAAGGCTTGAGAGATCAATGTCTAAAAACACTATTATATCATACTCCTCTGATCTTGAAAATTTTTTCACCTTCTGTTTAAATAAAAATTTTAATTTACTGAATAATGAGGGTGATACAGAGTTATTAATAGCATCTTATCTTGAATCAAGAGTGGCGGATGGTATATCAAAAAGATCTCAGGCAAGAGTAATCAGCTCTTTACGCGCCTTTTTTAAATTTCTTGAGATGGAGGGCAAAACAGAGAGCAATCCTACAGAGCGGATTGATTCACCAAAAATTGGAAGACATATACCTGTTGTTTTGTCTGTAAATGAGATTGAAAGAATTATCTCATCAGTAGACCTTTCTGCTCCTGAGGGACATAGAAACAGAGCAATAATAGAGGTTTTATACTCATGTGGCTTACGGGTAAGTGAACTGGTTTCGTTAAAAATTTCTGACCTTTTTCTGGAGGAGTCATTTTTAAGAGTAACAGGAAAAGGGGATAAACAGAGATTGATTCCAATAGGGGATCCCGCTTCCGATGCACTTAATCTCTATTTTTCTGTCAGGAGGCTCGGCAAAATATCTAAAGGGAGTGAGGATGTTGTTTTTCTTAACAGAAGAGGTGGAAAACTTTCAAGAGAGATGATATTTATTATGCTTAGAAAGCAGGCTGAAGCCGCTGGTATTGATAAAGAGATTTCTCCGCACACTTTCAGACACTCCTTTGCATCTCATCTTGTTGAAAATGGAGCTGATCTTAGGATTGTACAGCAGATGCTGGGGCACTCAAGTATTCTAACTACTGAGATATATACACACATAAATAGCGAGAGGTGGAGAGAGGGAATTTTAAAAGCACATCCCAGAAGATAGAGGAATTTCATATATTTGCCTATCAAAATATTTTTTAATGCGTATACTGACAATTTTTATTGCCATTCTCATGTCACTCTCTTCCGGGAGTTTATTTTCTAAAGACACAACATCCCAAAGGAATATTGATTCTCTTATAATAACCACCTCCAGAGTTTTGTTAAAACGGACACTCGTTCCAAACTCTGTTAATATTGTAAATAAATCAAAACTGGAGGCTTCTGCTAACTCAGCACTACTCCCCTCACTTGGAAGAGAGGTTCCGGGTCTGTTTGTTACTCAAAAAGGTGTTACAGGTTTTGGAGTATCTGAAGGCTCTGCCGGTGTTGTTAATATCAGAGGAATTGGGCAGGGAAACAAAGTTCTTCTGATGATGGACGGACAACCTCAGTTTGCGGGGATTTTTGGTCACGCTCTGCCTGATGTATATGTTGCCTCTGATGCAGAGAGAGTAGAGGTAGTAAGAGGGCCAGGCTCTTTGATTTATGGATCAAATGCAGCAGCTGGCGTAATTAATGTAATTACTCACAGACAGATGGAGGAGGGAGTCTCATTAAGAGGCCGGTTTATGTTTGGCTCTTACAATACTCAGAAGTATCTCCTTAACAGTGGTTTTTCAAAGGGCAAATTCTCAGGTTTTGTATCGTTAAATCATGATAGAACTGATGGTCACAGGGAGAATTCTGATTTTAGAATAACTAATGGATTTATTAAGACTGCTTATAATTTTAGCAAAACTTTTAAGTTACTGGCAGATTTCTCTGTTGCCAAAACAAATTCACAGAATCCGGGAAGAGCAGACAAACCAATTTATGATAATATAATAGATATTCTCAGAGGAAATGCCTCAATTTCCCTAGAGAACTCAAACGGAGATTTTACCGGCGCTCTTAAGGGGTTTTATGGTTTTGGAGATCATTACATTAATGATGGATATTTTACCGGAGAGCAACCCAGGAGTATGATGTTTAAGTCTATTGATCATAATTACGGATTGATGCTCTATCAAAGCTATTCAGGATTAAAAGGCACAACCGTGACTGTTGGCCTGGATTACAAAAACTGGGGGGGAAGAGCCTCCAATGTCCCGATACCAACATCGTCTGCTATAGAGGTTGAGCTTGTAAACAAAAGTGTATCAGAATTTGCCGCATATATAGTTGCTCAGCAAGAGCTGTTTAGCATACTCTCAATTAATGCCGGAATAAGGTATGAGAATAATTCTGTATTTGGAGGTGAGTGGGTTCCTCAGGCGGGTGCTAATCTCAATATTTTTAAAGGCACCACTGTTAAGTATATTTTTTCTAAAGGGTTCAGAAGCCCTAATATAAGGGAGATGTATATGTTTCCTCCTCAAAATCCCAATCTGCTGCCGGAGAGATTTTTTAACAATGAAATATCTATACTTCAGAACTTTTGGGGTGGAAGATTGACTGCAGAGGCTGCTGTGTTTCTGATTACAGGAGAGAACTTGATACAGTTTGCAATTGTTGATGGAAAACCAAGAAATATTAATTCCGGGAGAGTAAACAACAGAGGTTTTGAATTAGAGTTAAGAGGCAGAGTAACTGAAAATTTTGAGATCTCCTCAAACTACTCCTTTTTAAGTATGAAGAATCCTGTTTTAGCTGCTCCGGAGAGGATGTTTAACGCGAATATTCATTATTCTCCCGGGAAGTTTAAACTCTCAGCAGGAATACAGAGTATCAAAAATCTCTATCTTTCAATTGCTCCTGTACTTGAGATGGAGAGCTATACTTTGTTAAATGCATCAGTCTCCTATAGTGATAAAATTAAAAGATTAGGCTACACACTGTTTATAAAAGGAGATAACCTTACAGGTGCAAAATATTCAATTAATCCGGGATTCCCTATGCCGGGAGCAATGGTGTTTGCAGGTGTGAACCTGGATATTTAGCGATTAAGATTTTGGAGCTATTCCCACTCAATTGTAGCTGGTGGCTTGGAAGAGATGTCGTAAACAACTCTGTTTACCCCTTTAACCTTATTTATTATATCATTAGAAACTTTTGCAAGAAACTCATAAGGAAGGTGTACCCAGTCTGCTGTCATTCCATCTGTTGATGTAACAGCCCTGAGGGCTATTGTATATTCGTAAGTCCTCTCATCTCCCATTACGCCTACACTCTTTACAGGAAGAAGAATTGCAGCTGCCTGCCAGACTTTATCATAAAGTTCGCTCTCTTTCAGTGAGTTTATGAAAATATAATCGGCCTCTTTAAGTATATTAAGCTTCTCTTCATTTATTTCTCCCAAAACTCTGATACCTAGACCAGGACCGGGGAATGGGTGTCTTGAAATAAGAGAGTGTGAAATTCCAAGTTCTCTTCCAACCCTTCTTACTTCGTCTTTGAACAGGGACTTGAGGGGCTCTACAACTTTCAATTTCATATAAGCAGGGAGACCGCCCACATTGTGGTGAGATTTTATTGTTGCTGAGGGGCCGTTTACTGATACCGATTCTATTACATCCGGATAAATTGTCCCCTGAGCGAGCCAGCTTACATTCTCTATTTTATGTGATTCTGTGTCAAATACATCAATAAATGTCTTACCTATTGCTTTTCTTTTCTTCTCTGGGTCAGAAACGCCTCTTAATGACTCCATAAATCTTTCACCAGCTCTGACTCCAATGACATTTAGTCCCATATGTTTATATGAATCAAGAACTGACTCAAATTCATCTTTTCTTAAAAGGCCGTTATCTACAAATATGCAATACAAATTTTTCCCGATTGCTCTGTTAAGAAGAACTGCTGCAACAGTAGAGTCTACACCTCCGGATAAGCCTAATATAACTCTGTCGTTTCCCAGTTGTGATTTAAGGCTGTTAACGGTTGTTTCGATAAATGATGCCGGAGTCCAGCTTCCGGTACATCCGCAAATATTCATTGCGAAATTTCTAAGTATATCTAGTCCGTTTGTTGTATGATAAACTTCCGGATGAAACTGAACTGCATATGTCTTCTCTCCCTCTATTCTGTATGCTGCTGTTGCAATATCCTCTGTTGTGGCTACAGGTATTGCCCCTTTTGGCAACCTGGTGATTGTGTCGCCGTGTGACATCCAGACTTGAGAGCCGGATTCAATTCCACTGAAAAGGGGGCAGGTGGGATCGTCAATATTCAGGATTGCTCTGCCATACTCTCTTGTTACAGATGCATTTACATCTCCTCCGTAATGTTTTGCCAGATATTGAGCACCATAGCATACTGCAAGGAGGGGCAGGGTTCCCTTAACCAAACTCAGGTCCACCCGGGGAGCCATCTCATCTCTTACCGAAAAAGGGCTTCCGGACAAAATAACACCTTTAACATCTGAATCCAGTTGAGGAATTTTGTTAAAAGGAAATATCTCACAATAAACATTTAGTTCTCTTAATCTTCTGCCTATCAGTTGTGTAAACTGTGAGCCGAAATCAACGATAATGATTTTTTCTGTCATGGGGAGGAGTTTTTCTTGAAATCGGGGGCAAAAATAATATTTTATATCTACTTTTGCGGCCACTATATGCAAAAAATACGAAACATAGCCATCATCGCACACGTCGATCATGGCAAAACCACATTGGTGGACAAGATGATACAGCAGGCAAAGATTTTCCGTGATTCGGAAAAAGTTGTCGACCTTATCATGGACAACAACGATCTTGAGAGAGAGCGAGGAATAACGATACTTGCAAAGAATGTATCAGTACCATACAAGGATTACAAAATTAATATTATTGACACTCCCGGGCACGCCGATTTTGGAGGTGAGGTAGAGAGAGTTCTCAATATGGCAGATGGAGTTCTTTTACTGGTTGACGCCTTTGAAGGGACAATGCCTCAGACAAGATTTGTACTTCAGAAGGCTATCCAGATGGGCAAGAAGCCTGTTGTGGTAATTAATAAAGTTGATAAACCTAATTGCAGACCGGATGAGGTTAATGAGCAGGTTTTTGACCTTATGTTCAGCCTGGATGCTACAGAGGAGCAACTTGATTTTAAAACAATTTATGGTAGTGCAAAACAGGGGTGGATGTCCAGGGACTGGCGAAATCCAGCCCAGGATATTACTGCACTTCTGGATACTATTATAGACGAAATTCCCGAACCGGAAGAGCTTGAGGGAACTCCTCAAATGCTTATTTCTTCACTTGAATACTCTCCCTATGTTGGCAGAATAGCTATCGGCAGACTTCACAGAGGTATTCTAAAGGCTGGTATGAACCTGACCCTTTGTAAAAGAGACGGAGTAGGGATGGATAAGGTTAGAATAAAAGAGCTGATGGTCTTTTCAGGGCTTGAAAAAGCTAAGGTAGACTTTGTTAAAAGTGGTGATTTGTGCGCTGTGGTTGGAATTGAAGGATTTGAAATAGGTGACACTCTTGCAGATGCTGAGAAACCTGAGGCACTTCCTCCTATTGCAATTGATGAGCCAACAATGAGTATGCTCTTTACAATAAATGATTCCCCATTTTTTGGGAAAGAGGGTAAACTTGTTACATCAAGACACCTAAAAGAGAGGCTTGAAAAGGAGCTGGAGAAAAATCTTGCTTTAAGAGTTAAAGATGGACAGACTGCTGATTCATTTATTGTTTACGGCAGAGGTGTTCTTCACCTTTCAGTTCTTATTGAGACAATGAGACGAGAAGGTTTTGAGGTTCAGGTTGGCCAGCCAAAGGTTCTGGATAAAACAATTAACGGACTCAGATGTGAACCTGTGGAGCATCTTACTATTGATCTTCCTGAAGATATGGTGGGCAGGGCAATAGAGATGGTTACAAGGAGAAAGGGTTCACTGCTTCACATGGAGCACAGGGGAGAGAGGGTTCATCTGGATTTTGATATTCCATCCAGAGGTTTGATAGGGTTGAGGAGCAATCTTATGACTGCTACTCAGGGAGAGGCTGTTGTTTCACACAGGTTTAAGGCGTACGAACCATTTAAGGGAGAAATTGAGAAGAGAACAAATGGTTCTCTTATAGCAATTGAGACGGGTACTGCAATTGCATACTCGATGGATAAACTCCAGGATAGAGGTAAGTTTTTTATTCATCCGGGAGATGAGATATATGCAGGCCAGGTTATTGGAGAGAATTCCCGCGGAGACGATATGGGGGTAAACCTCTGTAAAACTAAAAAGCTTACAAACGTTAGAGCTTCAGGAACAGATGACAAGGCAGTTTTAACACCACCAATCATATTTTCACTTGAAGAGGCGCTGGAATATATTCAGGAGGACGAACTGGTTGAATTAACACCAAAATCTATCAGACTTAGAAAGATATATCTTGATGAGAATGAGAGAAAGAGGAGAAAGAATCAACAATAGGTTTGAATTTTGAAAAATTAGATTAACTTTGCAGGCTCATTTTGGACATGAGTAAAGCAGTTCATAACGATTTTTTGATACCTATAAAGGGACTTTCAACCGGGAAACACAATTATAATTTCACGCTTGATACTCCGTTTTTTAGTCAATTTGACAACTCTCTGGTATCAGAGGCTCTTTTAACTGCAGAAATTGTGCTTGACAAACAACCTTTGTGGATAGGGATTTCGGGGAGAATAAAAGGAGATGTTTTAACTGAGTGCGACAGATGTCTTGATGAGCTTAGAGTCCCTTTAGATGCTGAAGTGAAGCTGATAGTTAAGTTTTCGCGTACAGAGGGAGAAGAGGATAGTGATGAGGTGATGATTCTGGAACCTGGCGAAGCAGAGCTTGATCTGGAACAGTTCTTTTACGATTATGTTTGTTTGAGTCTCCCTTTACAGAGAGTTCACCCTGAGGGTAAGTGTAATGGAGATATGGAGAGAAAACTAAAGGCTCTTTCAGGCAGTAATAAAGTAAAAGAGGCTGATGATTATTCACCTTTTGGTAAACTTAAAGATTTGTTGAATTAAATAGATAAAAGATAGAAAAATGGCACATCCAAAACACAGAATTTCCAAGACACGCAGAGACAAGCGCAGAACTCACTATAAAGCTGAGGTGCCTACGCTGGGAACTTGTTCAAACTGTGGCTCCGCAGTACTTTATCACAGAGTATGCCCAGAGTGTGGCTTCTACAGAGGTCGTCTTGTAATGGAAAAATCAAACGCGTAACTACCAGGTAGTTCAAAGTTGCAGTGTAATTTTGTTAAGCGCGGTCGGTCTTTTGGCACAAATTATGTGCAGATTCACCAGACCACTTATTAATTTACACTACAAACCTAAACCTGAAATTTATGAGTACCAAAAGAGCAATCATAACCGGAATTGAGGCTTTTCTGCCTGAATATATTCTTACAAATGATGAACTTTCCACAATGGTTGATACAACCGATGAGTGGATAATGACTCGGATTGGAGTAAAGGAGAGGAGAATACTCAAGGAGGATGGACTCGGTACTTCATATATGGGTGCTGAAGCTGTCAGAAAACTACTTGAAACAACAGGTACAAATCCGGATGATATTGATATGGTGCTTTGTGCAACCGTATCCCCTGATATGTTATTCCCTGCAACGGCTAATATCATTTCTGACAAAGTTGGTATTACAAATGCGTGGGGTTATGATATAAATGCAGGTTGTTCAGGTTTCCTCTTCTCATTTGCAACAGCGGCTGCCTTTGTTCAATCCGGACAAGCTAAAAAAATGATTTTGGTTACCGGTGAAAGGATGTCGGCAATGACCGATTATACAGACAGAACTACTTGCCCTCTGTTTGGAGATGCTGCAGTAGCAATGCTAATAGAGCCATCTGAGGATGATAGTGTAGGTCTGTACGATCAGATTTTGCGTGTAGATGGAATCGGAAGGCATTATCTCTACCAAAAGGCTGGAGGTTCTGCTTTTCCCCCTTCTCCGGAGACTCTTAAAAACAGAGAGCATTATATTCATCAGGATGGACAGACCGTCTTTAAGTATGCAGTAAGCAGAATGGCAGATGTCTCAGTTGAGATAATGGAGAAGCACTCTTTAAAAGCTGAAGATATTGCATACCTGATTCCTCACCAGGCTAACCTGAGAATAATTGAGGCTACAGGAAAAAGAATGGGGCTAACACCTGAGAAGATTTTGATTAATATTGAAAAATACGGAAATACTGCCGGAACTTCAATCCCGTTAGTCTTATGGGAGTCCAGTAAACTCTTTAAAAAGGGAGATATATTGGTATTTTCAGCCTTTGGAGCGGGATTTACCTGGGGCTCAATGCTCTATAAATGGGCTTATTAATAGTAAAATTGCCGGCCCTATAGTTCAAGGGATAGAACGGAAGTTTCCTAAACTTCAGATTCGCGTTCGAGTCGCGGTGGGGCTACCAAGGAGTGAAGATTTATCACTCCTTTTTTTCTGCTTCTAAATTAGTAAAAGGTGATACTTTCTTTTAAATAATGTATATTTGAATTATAATTCAAACTTTCCAACTATGAAAAAATTTCTAATTGCTTTAAGTTTACTGCTTTTTGCAGGTTCCGCACCGGTGAAAGCTCAGGAGAATAAAATCACCTATAAATTCGGGGGCTTTATCGAGTTTAAAAGCTATTTTGATGATTACAGATCGAGGGTCTCCAGGTATGATCATATTTATTTCTATCCACTTGCTCCAAAACTTAATACAAGTGGTACAGATATGAACAGTACAGGCTCTCTCAATTTTTCAGTTGCTACTTCCCGCCTTACTTTCACTGTGTCTGGAATGCGTCTTCTTAATGCAAACATAACATCATATATTGAAGCTGATTTCACGGGGTCTGCAGAGAACTATATAGGAATGCTCAATCTCAGACACGCATATATAAATATGGAGTGGGAGAAGAGTTCTCTTCTCTTTGGTCAGACAGATCACCTTAATAGCGTTAAAGAGGTTGTCGGGCAGACAGTCGGCTTTGGAGCAGGTTACCCCTTTAATCCTCTTAACAGAAATATGCAAATTAGATTTACCCATAAACTTGCTAAAGGTGTTGATCTGATACTTGCAGCCCATATGTTTAGCGGCCATAACTCATTAGGCCCTGCAAAAGCTCAGGCTCAGGCAGGACTCCCGAATCTGCAGGCACAACTTAAATTTGGTAATCCCGATAAGATATTCGGTGGGGTTACATTTGGGTATAAATTATTAAAACCGAGAGTCTCTGATAATTCAAACTTCTATAAAGAGACTATCGGCTCTTATGATATAAATGCCTTTTTCCGGGCAAATATCGCAAAAGGTTACACTCTCCGTTTGTGGGGTATTTATGGTGAAAACCTGTCTCATTTAGGAATGATTGGTGGATATGGTAAATATGTTGATTATCTCTCAAGTTCAACATCTCCAATAGGTGATTATCCTTACGCAAATATTAAGGCATACTCTACATGGATAGATTTCGAGACACCATCTTTTAATAATTTCAAATTTGGAGTTTTTGCTGGTTATCAGAAAAATCTTGGTACAAGCAAGAGTATGGATATGACATTTGTTGGTGGTGACTATGCCTTTGGTTTTTATAAAGATCCTAAGCTCAACTGGTTTTCCAGAATTTCTCCACGGGTGACATATAGTCTCACAAAGAAGCTTATCTTTGGTCTTGAATACTCTCTTTCTCATGCCAGATGGGCAAAGAGTGTAGATATGTACTTTAAACCTGTTGAGCAGTTTGATGTTAATCATAACAACAGGATAGAGTTCATGGCAAAATACCTGTTTTAGTAAACAAGAATGGAGTTAGGCAGGAGAGACTTGCTTTGGAATTACGGCGCCAGTTTTATGAGGGTGGCTTCTGCCCTCATAATTCTGCCGCTTATTTTAAAGATGCTCTCCACTGAAGATTACGGTTTGTGGAGTATAATGCTCAGTATAAAGGCAATAACTGAGCTTTTAGATTTTGGCTTTTCACCAACATTTTCCAGGGCTGTCACTTATATTTACAGTGGGGCAAAAAGTCTAAAGGCAGTTGGATTTGATCCTGTTGTTGATGGAGGAGAGGTTAATTACTCACTTCTGGGTGGTTTAATAAAGGCAGTTAAAAGGTTCTACGGTGGCGTTGCAATAATACTGCTTCTCTTTCTAGGGAGTGCAGGTATCCTCTATTTGGAACATCTCCTTTCCGGATACGGAGGCGATTTAATGATGGCAAGGATCTCATGGTATGCATACGGGGCACTCTTGTGCTATCAGTTTTATACATACTATTACGACTCTATGCTGGTTGGCAGGGGAATGATCAGAAGAGCCAGGCAAATTGTTGTTTTATCCCAGACATTACATATTGTCGTTGCATCAATTATGCTAAGTTTGGGTTATGGAATTATATCAATGGTTGCAGGCCAGGTTGTATCTGTTTTAGTAAACAGAATATTAGCATATAAAGCATTTTATGATAACCAGACATTGTCTGATTTGCGATCGGCTTCACCTTATGATTGGAGGGTTACCCTAAGAAACTTGTGGAGTACTGCTTATAAATCCGGTCTTACTGGGCTCAGCTGGATTATTTCAAACAGAATGCTTGCTGCATTTGCCGGTTTGTATATTCCTCTCTCTGTTATTGGAGACTATGGTCTAAGCAAACAGGTAGCAGAGATTACCTATACTCTCAGTGTTGTATGGTTTGTTACTTTTTACCCCAAAATTACTCAGCATAAAATTTCAAATAACAAACAGCAGTTAAGACGGATGTATTTTAAAGCTCTTTTTATTGCCTCTGCTGTTTTTATAGTTTGTCTCTCAGGAGTTCTTCTTCTTGGAGATTTTCTGCTGAACTTTATTGGTAGTCAGACTCATTTTATTTCATTATGGCTTCTTATTTTATTGATGTTTTCTGCACTATTTGACGGATTTACCTATATATCAACTTCACTTCTGCTGGCAGGGAATGAAGTCCCTCATTATAAGGCACAACTGTTAACAGCAATTTTTACGGTTATCTTATTGTTTCTGTTTTTACACTTTACGGATCTTGGAATAATCGCAATTGTACTGGTTCCATTTGGCTCCAATCTTTTGTACAATCACTGGAAATGGGCATCTGTTGTAATTACTTCTTTTAAAAAAGAGACCGATTAATACAAGATTAACCGGTCCTCTCATTCATTTCATTATTCAGCCAGAGTTCTGCCGGCGTCAAATCCCGAGAGAAAAGCCTCCCAGTTGAAAAGTACAAACAGAACAATAATTGCTGCAAGAGCAATAGCTACCCATAGTAATACCATTTTTTTGCTGGTTCTCATAATTTTTGAATTTGTTAATCCATGTCAAAATTAACTCTCATATTACCATTTGGGTAAATTGGTTAACTTTGAAGTGACGATTTTTCCAAAAACGGAGAATATATATTCAATTCTGGAATTACTATGAACAAACCTAAATATATTGGTGTCTTTGGACGACGAAATTCTGGCAAAAGTTCAATTATTAATAAATTGACAGGAGAGGAGGTGGCAATCGTATCTGACACTCCCGGAACAACTACAGATCCTGTTAAAAAGAGGATGGAAATTTTTGGGCTGGGCCCTACCGTATTGGTTGATACAGCCGGAATTGATGATGAGGGGGTATTAGGTGTAAAGAGGGTGGAGAAATCCAGGCAGATTATTAAACAAATTGATTTAGCTCTTCTTATATATTCAAATAATCAGTTTGAAAAATTTGAAAAGGAGCTGGCCTATAGTTTTATTAACGCCGGAATACCCTTTATTATTATTCATAACCAGTCAGATATTGTCCCTATGGAGAGTGATATTGCTCTTGAGCTTACAACAAAGTTCAAATGTGATATCATAGAGTTCTCTTGTGCTGTTCTGGATGATAAGGAACAAAAAGAAATGGTTGAAAACCTAATCTCTTTATTGGTCAAAAATTTGTCAGACAGTGCTTTAGTTAAAAGAGGAATGTTTGATTATTTAGTTAATCCGGGGGATAATATATTATTGGTAACTCCTATTGATAGTGAGGCTCCCGAGGGAAGACTCATACTTCCACAGGTAAATGCATTGAGAGAGATACTTGATTTGGGCGGGGTGGCAACTGTTCTTCAACCAGACCAACTTCAGAGTTTTTTTAGTTCTAATAAAACAGTTGTTAAACTTGTCGTTACAGACAGCCAGGCATTTCAGAGAGTAAATGAGGTTATACCTCCTAATATTCCACTGACCGGCTTTAGCATTCTGTTGGCTTACAGTAAATCTGATTTTGAAAAATATCTTGTGGGTACTCCTGTGATAGACAAGCTGCAAAATGGAGAGAGAGTCTTAATTCTGGAATCATGTTCTCACCATAGTTCCTGTGATGATATTGGAAGAGTAAAAATTCCCTCTTTACTGAAAATGAGGAGTGGCGCATCTATAGAATTTGATGTAGTAGCCGGGCTTGACCAGATAGTAAAACCGGTAACGGATTATGCGCTTGTTATTCAGTGTGGGGGATGTATGGTTACTCAGAGACAGTTAAGGGCCAGACTTAAGGATGCAATTGATGCCGGTATCCCTGTTACAAACTACGGGATGACTCTTGCTTGGTGTATGGGTATTTATGAGAGGGCTATAGAGCCGTTGATGACAATTATTAAAAGAGATCAACAATGAAATTAAGGGGAATTTCCACCAAAGAGGAGATTATTGAAATATTAAACCAGAGGGAGCCTGATGTAATTAACCAGATAACACAAGAGGCTTATAAGGTTAAAGTTGAAAATATCGGGAGTAAGGTTTTTCTGAGAGGGTTAATTGAATTGTCAAATATTTGTGTTAAAAATTGTCTCTATTGCGGAATTCGCAAAGATAATAATCATGTTCACAGATATGAACTTACTGAAAACCAGGTGCTGTATGGAGCTGAGTTTGCAATGAAAGCCGGTTACGGATCATTAGTTCTTCAGGCAGGGGAGAGAACATCTCCTGAGTACACAAGGTTTGTAACAAAGCTTCTGCAAAGGATAAAAGAGATTTCAGCCGGTAAACTTGGTATTACACTTTCACTTGGGGAGCAGAGTATTGATACTTACAAAGAGTGGTTTGATGCGGGAGCTCACAGATATTTGCTCCGGATTGAGACATCAGATCCGGTTCTCTATTCAAAAATCCACCCAAACAATAGTACTCACTCTTGGGAGAGAAGGGTCCGTGCAATTAAGGATCTTATTAAGGTGGGCTATCAGACAGGAACAGGGGTGATGATTGGCCTGCCCTACCAGACTATAGACAATCTTGCAGACGATCTTCTGTTTATAAGAGATATGGGTGTTCATATGGTTGGAATGGGACCCTATCTCAAACATTCAGAGACCCCTTTAGGGCAGTTGGGTGTGAATTCTACTGATCTGGATATGACTTTGAAAATGGTATCGGCTCTAAGATTGCTAATGCCAAAAATTAATATTGCCGCAACTACTGCAATGCAGGTTATTGATCCTTACGGAAGGGAGAGGGCGGTATTGGCCGGTGCCAATATTATAATGCCTAATATGACAATAACTGAGGTTCGTGAAGATTACCAAATTTATGAAAATAAACCAGGCATAAAAGATGATGCAGATATCTCAAAGAGTAAACTTGAGGAGAATCTGTCAAAAATGGGTATCGAAATTGGATGGAATGAATGGGGAGATTCAAAAGCGTTCAAGAGCTGATTTAAAATCTATTTTCGTAAGCTTTTCTTAGAATTATATCAATGTTTCGCCTTATGGAAACGGCTGTGATAGTGGCGCCGGAGTAACTGTCGGGAGATGCCTTAGCATTCATGGCATCCTTAATGGTCTTACCCTCCCATGAGGCAAAAAATTTATTATGTTTGAGCATCTCAACATAGGATTGGGTTTCATAATGTGATAAAAGGGTAACTCGTTTGATTGTTTTCTCCTTATCCAGTATTATCAATACAGGAGTTGCTGAGTGATAACCTTTTATCCCTTCTGAGTATGGCTTACTGGAAATACAATAGCCAAGAGTTTGTTTTTGGTTATCGACTATTTTATGCCAAACATCGTTAATTTGAGCCAGCTCATGTGCTTGAGGAAATATTTTTTTAACCTCCTGGAATCCTGAAATCTCTTTTAATACAGGAATTTCATTTCCGTTTCCTCTGTGCTGAGAAAAGATAGGGTTAATAGATTGAGCTAAAATAAAGAGATAAAGCAGAGCGATTTTTTTCATTTTAATATTCATTTAGTATAGTTTTGACTAAAAGAGCCGGCAAAGGTTTACCCGGCCGGCTCAATTATTCAATAAAGAGTTCTTTTATTTGTACTCTTTGATAGCCGCCTGTGCAGCTGCCAGTCTTGCTATTGGAACCCTGAAAGGTGAGCAGGATACATAGTTCATGCCAATCTTATGGCAGAACTCTACAGATTCGGGATCTCCACCATGCTCTCCGCAGATACCTATCTTGAGTTTAGGATTGGTATTCCTGCCTCCCTTGATACCCAAATCCAGCAACTTACCTACAGATGATTGATCAAGAGTCTGGAATGGATCTGCAGTAAGCACTTTCTGAGACAGGTAACCTCCCATAAATGATCCAATGTCATCTCTTGAGAAGCCAAATGTCATCTGAGTAAGGTCATTTGTACCAAATGAGAAGAACTGAGCTGTTTTTGCCATTTCATCAGCTAGAAGAGCCGCTCTTGGAATCTCAATCATAGTACCATAGAGGTAAGAGATTTTAACTCCAAACTGTTTCTCAACTTCAGCGTGAACTTTGTCACATATAACTTTTTGATGATCAAGTTCGTTAACTGTAACAGTAACAGGAACCATAATTTCCGGCTGAGGATTGAATCCCTCCTTCATAAGTTCAGCAGTTGCTTCAAAAATTGCTCTGAACTGGATTTCAGAAATTTCAGGATAGGTAATCCCAAGGCGAACTCCTCTGTGACCCATCATTGGGTTAACTTCGTGAAGTGCCTCACCTCTTTTCTTAATCTCCTCAACAGTTATTCCAAGCTCTTTTGCAAGTTCTGCCTGCTTTTCACCTGCCTGAGGCACAAACTCATGAAGTGGCGGATCCAGTAACCTGAAGGTAACAGGTTTTCCGTCCATAACTTTCATTGTCCCTTTTACAGCTGCCTTAACATAAGGCTCAAGCTCTGCAAGAGCAGATTTGCGCTCATTGATGTTGTCAGCAAGAATCATCTTGCGTAATTTTGAAAGAGGAGCTTCTGAATTTAAACCGTAGAACATATGTTCAATACGGAACAGACCAATTCCCTCTGCACCAAAATTGATTGCATTCTGTGCATCCTCCGGAGTATCTGCGTTGGTTCTTACACCAAGAACTCTGTATTTATCTACAATATTCATGTATTCAACAAAACGAGGATTCTCGGTTGCAGACATTGTCTCAATCTTCTGATCATAAACAAATCCTTTTGATCCGTTAAGACTGAATACATCTCCCTCTTTATATGATTTACCGGCTATTGTAAGTGTCTTCTTGTGAAGGTCAATGTGAAGCTGATCGCAACCAACGATACAGCATTTACCCCATCCGCGTGCAACCAGTGCAGCGTGTGAAGTCATACCTCCGCGGGCTGTGAGCAGACCATCGGCAGCTCTCATACCCTCAACATCTTCAGGATTAGTCTCCTCGCGAACAAGTATTACATTTTTACCTGCAGCAGCCCATTCAACAGCATCTTCAGCTGTAAATACAATCTGACCCACTGATCCGCCGGGACCTGCAGGAAGACCTCTGGCAATTACTGTTGCTCTTTTTTCTGAAGCAGGGTCAAGTATCGGGTGAAGAAGTTCGTCAAGCTGAGCAGGTGCAACTCTCATTACAGCTGTCTTCTCGTCAATGAGTCCCTCGTGAAGCATGTCCATTGCCATATTAAGGGCAGCCAGACCTGTTCTTTTACCTACACGGCACTGGAGCATCCATAGTTTACCGTCCTGTATGGTAAACTCTATATCCTGCATATCACGGAAGTGTTTCTGAAGGCTGAGCTGTATTGTGTCGAGCTCTTTGTATACAACAGGCATTCCTGTCTCCAGAGACTGAAGGTGCTTGTTCTGATCGTTCTTTGTTGATTCGTTTAGTGGGTTTGGTGTGCGGATACCTGCAACCACATCTTCTCCTTGTGCATTAACAAGCCACTCTCCGTAGAATTTATTTTCACCGGTAGCAGGGTTTCTTGAGAAAGCAACACCTGTTGCAGAGTTATCACCCATATTTCCGAATACCATTGCCTGAACATTAACGGCTGTTCCCCACTCATCAGGAATATTTTCAATTCTTCTGTATGAGATGGCTCTCTTTCCGTTCCATGATTTGAAAACTGCACCAACACCACCCCAAAGTTGCTCGTATGCATTGTCAGGGAATGGCTTTCCAAGAACCTCAACTACACGGCCTTTAAAAGCATCACATAGCTGAACAAGATCCTCTTCTGTCAGGTCGGTATCGCTCTTGTAGCCCTTCTTTGCCTTCACATCGTGAAGCATTCTGTCAAGCTGAACGCGAATTCCTTTTCCCTCTTCAGGCTCCAGACCCTCTGCCTTTTCCATTACCACATCTGAATACATCATAATGAGGCGACGGTAAGCATCATACACAAATCTTGGGTTTCCTGTTTTTTTAATAAGGCCTGGGATAGTTTCTGAGCAGAGACCAATATTAAGAACAGTCTCCATCATCCCGGGCATTGAGCTTCTTGCACCGGAACGGCAAGAGAGAAGCAGCGGATTCTCCTTATCGCCGAATTTCATCTCCATCACCGCCTCTGTTTTTGCAAGGGCCTCATCTACCTCTTTTTTAAGTTCGGCAGGGAATTGCATGTTGTTCTTGTAAAACTCAACACAAGTCTCTGTTGTAATTGTGAAACCTGCAGGAACCGGAATATCCAGTTTGCACATTTCTGCAAGGTTTGCTCCCTTGCCACCAAGCAGATTCTTCATTGAGCCGTCTCCTTCAGCATCTTTGCCTCCGAAGAAATAAACTCTTTTTAAATCAGACATATTTATAATTATTTGGGTTATTTTTCATTGGGGGTGCAAATATAACAAAAAATCCTTACAATAGTTTGCCCGCTAGTTCTGACAGCTCGCTTCTCTCTCCTTTAGTGAGGTTTATGTGGCAGAAGAGTTCCTGACCATACATTTTTTCGCTTAGGTGAGTGAGACCATTTGAGTGAATATCGAGATAGGGTGAATCTATCTGATGAATATCACCTGTAAATACAAGTTTGGATCCCTCACCGGCTCTTGTTATAATTGTTTTTATCTCGTGAGGTGTAAGGTTCTGTGCCTCGTCAACAATAAAAAATACATTTGAAAGGCTACGACCTCTTATATATGCCAGAGGAGATATCAGAAGCTTCTCTGTTCTTAACATCTCTTCAATTCTTATAACCTCTTTGCTTGTGTCTCTGAATGAGTTTTTGATAACACTAAGGTTATCAAAGAGTGGCAGCATATAGGGTCCCAGTTTCTCTTTTATATCTCCCGGTAAAAACCCCATGTCCTGATTTTGTAAAGGGATTACGGGCCTTGATAAAAGTATCTGGTCATATCCCTGCTCCTGCTCAAT
Source organism: Bacteroidales bacterium MB20-C3-3 (assembly GCA_035609245.1). NCBI lineage: Bacteria > Pseudomonadati > Bacteroidota > Bacteroidia > Bacteroidales > Bacteroidales bacterium MB20-C3-3. Next base: position 131,931 of record CP141202.1, read on the forward strand.
TGCTGCAGCAAGTGCAAGAAGGGTCTTCCCTGTACCTGCCATACCAGTCAGAGAGACTAGTTTAATGTCAGGATTTAAGAGAGCTTCCAGTGCAAATGCTTGTTCGTCATTTCTTGGTTCAATTCCGTATGATTTGACTTTTTTGACTCCAATCAGAGAATCGGACTCATAAGAGTATCTTGCAAGAACAGGGTGAGAACCCTCCTCTCTCTCAATTTTGAAAAGCTGATTTGGAACCACCTTTTTGATTTTGAAATCTTTCAGAGGTGCTCCTCCTCCGTAAAAAAGTTTATCAACGGCAGTCTGTGGTATATCTTTCAGAGTTATTACCTCTTTATGAATACTGGCAACCTGCTCTTCAGTTACTTTGTCTGTCAGGTAATCCTCAGCCATTATCCTGAGAGCTTTGGCCTTCATCCTGAGATTAATGTCTTTGGTTACAAGAATAACACTCCTCTCAGGATAGCTCTCTTTAAGCCATTGTGTTGTTGCAATTATTCTGTGATCAGGTGTATCATCAAAAAAAGATTCGGCCATCTGTTCGCTAAAGGGGTGTCCAAGCTCAATCTTGATTAAACCTTTGCCTTTACCTATTCTTACTCCTTTGTCAAATAACTGGTTGTCAGTTATTTTGTCCATCTCTCTCACAAATTCTCTGGCATTGTAATTGATTGTATCATTACCCTTTTTGAATTTGTCAAGCTCTTCAATTACAGTAATGGGAATTACAATGTCGTTTTCCTGAAAATTGTGAATGGATTTGAAGTCGTGCAAAATCACATTTGTATCAAGCACAAAAATTTTAGGCTCTTTAATCTTTTTCATTTCAAACTATTTTTTATTCTCAATCCACTTTCTTGCATTGATAAACATTTCAAACCAAGGGGTTACCTCCTCCATCGATTTAGATGACGGGTAGTGTGCCCAATTATGAGGATGAATACAGCGTTCCGGATGAGGCATCATTGCAAGATGTCTTCCATCAGGGCTGCACACACCTGCAATTCCGTCAGGAGAACCATTAGGATTAGCAGGATAATCTGAATAGTTATATTTTATTGCAGTGACAAATTTATCCTTGCCTGCCGGAAAGGAAAATTTTCCTTCACCATGAGCAACCCAAATGCCAAGGGAGCATTTTTCAAGTGTTTTAAGCATTACTGAAGGCGACTCCTCAACAGTGACTCCTACAAAAGCACTCTCGTATTTGTGGCTGTCATTGTGAAGCATCTTTGGTGACTTCTCTCTGTCTTCAGGAGTGATAAGACCAAGCTCTGCCATTAGCTGACACCCATTACATACACCGAGGCTCAATGTATCCTCCCTTTTGTAGAAGCTGTCTAAAGCCTGTTTTGCTTTTAGATTGTACAGGAATGCTCCGGCCCACCCCTTTGCTGAGCCAAGGGTGTCTGCATTAGAGAATCCGCCAACAAACACAACCATATTCACCCCTGAAAGATTCTCTCTTCCTGTGATAAGGTCAGTCATGTGGACATCCTTTACTTTGAATCCGGCTTTATAAAGCGCCCACGCCATCTCTCTGTCTCCATTAGATCCTTTTTCTCTTATGATTGCAGCTGTTGGGGCTCCTTTCGCTGGATTTTCCGATATATTGTATTGTAGTGTTTTACCGGTAAAATCTTCAGGAAATTTATAAATAAGAGGCTGAGTTCCGTAGTTCTCATATCTTTTTAGAGCCAGTCTCTCTCCGCTCTGCCTGATATCGTGCAGATATGATGTTTTCATCCACAAGGAGCGCATATGCTCTATGTCAAAAACCTCTTTTTGTTTGAAAATAGTGACTCTTCCCTCTCTCTCATCAATCCGGCTTCCAATATTATATATCACAACACCATTATTATCAGAAATCTCTTCGATGCTTTCCAAATCTGAGTTAAGAACCTGAATGATTACACCGGGCATTTCAGAGAATAGGACTTTAACCGGATCTTTCTCTTCAAGAGCATTAAGATTCACTTCAAACCCACCATCTGTACTGGCAAAAGAGATCTCAAGAAGAGCTGTAACCAAACCACCTGAAGATATATCGTGTCCTGCCAGAACTACTCCTTTAGATATAAATTGCTGTAATGTCTCAAAACATTTTGCAAAGTACTCTGAGTCAATAATGTCAGGAGTGTTGTTTCCCAGTTGACCTGTAACCTGAGCAAATGCAGATCCTCCCAGTTCAAAGGATTTTTCGCTGAGCTGATTGAATGGTATGTAAACTATTGCAGTACCGGCCTCTTTAGCTAAAACCGGTTTTACTGTTACTCTTATATCTTTTGACTCTGCAACTGCAGATATTATTACTGTCCCCGGAGATATCACTCTCTCTCCGTCAGGGTATTTCTGAGTCATTGATAGAGAGTCCTTTCCTGTTGGGATATTTATCCCGAGTTCTGTTGCAAAATCACTTGCAGCCTTAACCGCTTTATAGAGCCTTGCATCTTCACCGGGGTTCCTGCAGGGCCACATCCAGTTGGCCGATAGTGAAACCCCTTTTAGCCCCATCTCAAGAGGGGTCCATACTATATTTGTCAATGCCTCGGCAATTGCAAGCCTGCTTCCTGCTGCTGCATTAATTATAGCAGGTGCAGGAGCATGTCCTATAGATGTGGCTATTCCCCTGTAGTCTTTATAGCCTATTGCTGTGACCCCCAGATTGTTCAATGGCAGCTGTATCTCACCTGCTGTCTGCTGAAGTGCAATAAGTCCGCTAACAGATCTGTCAACTTTATTGGTAAGCCAGTCTTTTGAAGCCACGGACTCAAGTTGCATAACCTGCTCAGTATAATATTGAATTTCTTCCGGATCATACTCAAGAGGATCAAATCTCTCCTTTAGATCAATATCCTCCATAACTGTTTTGGGAGTTGATCCCAGCAGATCTTTTACCTCCAGATCGAGTGGCTTCTCACCAGTTTCAGAGTTTACAAATGTAAAATTATTATTGCCTGTTGCCTCACCCACAACATACATAGGGGCCCTCTCTCTATCAGCTGCCCTTTTTGCTGTCTCAATGTCCTTCTCTTTCATTATCATTCCCATCCGCTCCTGAGATTCGTTGCCGATTATCTCTTTTGCGGAGAGGGTAGGGTCGCCTACAGGAAGTTTATTTATGTATATATCTCCGCCGGTCTCCTCAACCAGCTCAGAGAGTGAATTTAAATGTCCTCCGGCTCCGTGGTCGTGTACAGAAACAATAGGATTGTTATCACTCTCTGCAAGAGCCCGGATAGCATTATATACTCTTTTCTGCATCTCCGGATTTGAGCGCTGAACAGCATTTAATTCAATTGCATTTTCAAATTCACCGGTGGCAACAGATGATACAGCACCGCCACCCATTCCAATTCTGTAGTTGTCGCCACCCATAACAACAACTTTATCTCCCTTTTCAGGAGAGTATTTTAAGGCCGACCCCTTTTTTGCGTATCCAATACCGCCTGCAAGCATTATAACCTTGTCATAGCCGTAGTTTTTCCACCCCTCAGTATGCTCAAAAGTGAGCAGACTTCCGCAGATAAGCGCCTGTCCGAATTTATTGCCAAAATCACTTGCACCGTTAGATGCTTTTGTCAGAATCTCCTGAGGTGTCTGGTAAAGCCACTCTCTTTCCGGTGTTATCTCCCAGTCTCTCCCCTCAATCTCAAGTCTTGGATAGGATGTCATATATACTGCAGTTCCGGCAACCGGAAATGATCCTCTTCCGCCTGCCATTCTATCCCTTATCTCCCCTCCGGATCCTGTTGCTGCTCCGTTAAAAGGCTCTACTGTTGTAGGGAAGTTATGAGTCTCGGCCTTAAGAGATATAACGGTATCCTCCTCTTTGGTTATGAAGAGATCCGGTTTGTCCGGAGAGGCAGGATGGAACATATGAACTCTCGGCCCCTCAAGAAATGCACAATTATCTTTATAAGCTGATACAATCCTGTTTGGATTCTCTTTTGATGTTCTTTTAATAAGCTGGAACAGGGATGACTCCATTTCAACCCCGTTAATTATAAACCTTCCGTTAAAAATCTTATGTCTGCAGTGCTCTGAATTAACCTGGGAAAACCCAAAAATTTCACTGTCAGTAAGTTTTCTGCCAATTCTCTCGGATAGTTTCTCCAGATACTCAATCTCTTCACTATTGAGTGCAAGGCCCTCTTTATCATTGTATTCAGAAATATTATCCACAGAGATTATCGCTTCAGGTTTGTGTTCAATTGTAAATATCTCCTGGCTGATTCCGTGATAAACTCTCTGAAGCATTTTGTCATAGACAATTTCATCCTCTGAATTGAACGGGAAGAACTCCTCCATTCTTGAGATTCCCGATATATTCATATTTTGGGTGATCTCAACAGCAGTTGTGCTCCAGGGTGTGATCATCTCCCTTCTGGGTCCGGCAAAGAGACCCTCAATGCTCTCTGTTAAAATTTGTTCGGCCTCTCCAAAGAGCCATTTTAAAGCCTCTAACTCATTAGTGGTTAGTTCTTTGCCGGTTGAAACTGCAATAACTGTTTTCTGATTGGTTCTGAAGAATAGAATCATTTGATTTATAGATGATATGAATTGAGGCCATAAAATTACTGCTTTTTAACCAATGTGTAACAAAATATGACCATTTTTGTACTAATTAAATACCCAATGGATATGTTTGATATTGATATTTACAACAAAGAGATAGAGTGGATTTTTAATAAATTCCCATCTTATCAGAGGGTTGGAAACAGAGCCTATAAACCGGGATTGGAGACTATGAGTGAATTTGACTCCAATCTGGGGCATCCTCATAAAAAATATATGATTGTCCATATTGCAGGGACAAACGGAAAGGGTTCTGTTTCACATATGATTGCATCTGTTTTCGCAACAGTGGGTCTAAAAACGGGTCTCTATACATCTCCCCACCTGCTGGATTTCAGGGAGAGAATTAAGATAAACGGAGAGATGATTTCTAAAGAGGCAGTTCTGGAGTTCCTTTCAAAATGGAAACCATTTATGGAGGCGAGGAGTCCCTCGTTTTTTGAGATCACTACTGCCATGGCATTTGACTTTTTTGCCCGGGAAGGAGTTGATATTGCTGTTATTGAGACCGGGCTGGGAGGTAGGCTTGATTCAACTAATATTGTCTCTCCTGAGTTAAGTATTATTACAAACATTGCACTTGACCATTGCGAATACCTTGGTTATACTTTACCCGAGATTGCCGCTGAAAAGGGAGGAATAGTTAAAGCCGGTGTCCCGTTTGTAGTTGGTGAAGTGTTGAATAATACCAGACCTGTTTTTGATAAAATATCGGTTGATAAGGGCTCTCCTCTGTTCTATGCACAAGAGTCAAGATTCAAAGGGGTGATGCCCGGTGAATACGAAATTGATCTTAAGGGAGACTATCAGATACATAATATCAGAACAGTACTAACCGCTCTGAATGTTTTGGGCCATAACACAAGGTTCACAGCAAAGTGCGGAGTGGGCTGGAGTGATAAAAATATAAAGGAGGGTATTAAGTGTGCAGCCGGAAATACCGGTCTCAGAGGAAGGTGGGAGAGACTCTCAGATAGCCCTGAGATTATTTGTGACACAGGTCATAATGCTAATGGTCTCCGTATTGTTTTTTCTCAGCTAAGGAAGCAAAAATTTAAAAGGCTTTTTATTTTACTGGGTTTTGTTGCAGAGAAGGAGTTGGAGAAGATCTTGGGTTTTATGCCTCTTCACGCATATTATTTGTACTCCAAAGCAAATACAGAGAGGGCACTTGATCCCAATACCCTTATGACAAAGTGCAAATCTCTTGGTTTCCGGGGAGAAGTTCATAATTCGGTTGAGTCCTCACTGATGAAATTTAAATCTGTTCACAGGGAGGGAGACCTGCTCTTTATTGGAGGCTCTACCTTCATTGTAGCTGATGCAATAAATTTTTTAGAAAATAATTCTGATTTTTTTGCAAAATAAAAAAATGGGTATATCTTTGCACTCCCAAACGAAAAGAATGGGGCTTCAAAAGGGAGCATAGCTCAGTTGGTTTAGAGCATCTGCCTTACAAGCAGAGGGTCGGGGGTTCGACTCCCTCTGCTCCCACAAAGAGAAGATAAAGAGGTTGATCAATTTGGTCAACCTCTTTGTCTTTTTGAAACACAATTATCACACAATTTAATTAAGTATATTCCAGCTAAACCAGACGACCTCTGAATTGTTATAGTTAATAAAAATTAAAATTTAACTATATGTCTATACTTAATGAATCATATACTCTCAATAACGGAATCAAAATTCCTAAAATAGGATTTGGAACATGGCAGATTCCTCAGGATGTTGCAGAGAGAGCTGTTGCCGATGCCTTATCTGCCGGTTACAGACATATTGATACTGCACTAGCATACAACAACGAAGCGGGTGTTGGCAATGCTATCAGAGAATCTGCTCTTGACAGGGGGGATATATTTGTAACATCCAAACTTCCGGCTGAGATTAAGGGCTATGATAATGCTCTCTTTTCATTTGACAAGACTATGAAAAATCTGGGTCTGGAGACTCTTGACCTCTATCTGATTCACGCACCATGGCCATGGAGTGAAATGGGAAAGGATTATACAAAGGAGAATATTGAGTCATGGAGAGCATTTGTGAGAATTTACAAGGAGGGAAGAGTAAGGGCAATTGGTGTTTCAAATTTCTCAGTAAAAGATATTAAAGCAATTGAGGAGAGTTCTGATATATCCCCAATGGCAAATCAGATTGCATTTTATGCCGGAAGGACACAGGATGAGATCGTAGATTATTGTAACGAGAAGAATATTCTTGTGGAGGCCTACTCTCCTTTAGCTACAGGAAGAGCATTAAAAGATCCTCTGTTAAATCAAATTGCAGCTTCATACGGAGTATCAGTCGCTCAGTTGCTTATAAGATTTACACTTGAGAGGGGAACACTTCCTCTTCCTAAAACTGTAACAAGAGAGAGAATTATTGAGAACTCCAAAGTAGACCATTTTGAAATATCCAAATCGGATATGGAGAGGCTTAGTGCAATAAAAAACGAATACAGATAATCTGACTCTAAGGTTTTTAATAATTTACTTTTTTGCAAAACCCTTTCGCTCCATCTTACCCCAGGAGCGTACTCCTGTCATGTAATGATAGTTTCCTTTAAGTGAAAACCAGACATTCATGGGGTGATTGAAAAATGGTTCAATAAGCGAGATTGCAATAAGTTTTATTAAATCTGAGCTTTTTTTGTATTTAGGGTAAGAGAACTCCTCAAATACAACGGCCCAGACAGAAAAAAGTATTGAAAAAAGATATGTAAAACCAAAAAGGATTAGAAATATATTTATATCCAGCTGGCCTATCGCAATTTGAATAATCATATAGATTATACCTGCAGCCTCAACTATTGGTGTAAGCCATTCAAAAATAATCCAGTATGGTAATCCTAACATTCCAAGGTTACCATATTTATAGTCAAAAATGAGTTTTCTGTGTTTTTTTAGTGTCTCTATAGTCCCTCTGGTCCATCTGTTTCTTTGCCTTGAGAGTATCTTTACCGGCTCAGGAACCTCTGTCCAGCAGAGAGGATCAGGAATATATACAACTCTTGCTATCTCTTTCTGCTCAAACATATACCTTCTCATTCTAATTACCAGCTCCATATCTTCTCCAACTGTTCCGTGGTCATAACCCCCTGCCTTTAAGACTATCTCTCTGTCAAAAAGGCCAAAAGCGCCTGAAATCAGCATCAATCCATTTATTCTGCTCCACGCCAGCCGTCCCATCAAAAAGGCCCTGCTGTACTCAAGAACCTGAACTCTTGCTATCAAATTTTCAGGCAGGTTTACCTCAACAATTTTCCCATCTTTCACCTTGCAGGAGTTTGCAACCCTTATAACTCCACCAACTGCTATAACCCTCTCTTTGTAATCCTCCATAAATGGTTTAACCATTTTGAGGATTGAGTCCTCTTCAAGGATACAATCAACATCTATACAGGCTATAAGATGCTTTGAACTTATGTTTATTCCTGCGTTAAGTGAATCGGCCTTGCCCCCATTCTCCTTATCTACAACCGTTAGTTTTGAGAATGCCTTATTAGTTGATTTATAGACTCCTCTTACGGGTTTTGTTTTAATGTTATATACAACATGAAAATCTACTTTAACAAGGCTGTAATGGGCAATTACCTTCTCCATAGTGTTATCTTTACTGCCGTCGTTGATTATTATTACTTCAAAATCTCCGTAATGGAGCGATAGCAGAGAGCGGATATTCTCTATAATAGTATTGCCTTCGTTGTATGAAGGTGCCAAAATCGATACAGAGGGAGATATTGGAGAAGAGATAATTTTTGAGTAATCTGCAAAGCTGTTTTTTCTTTTGTATTTAATCAGTTCAAAACCTGACATCACTGACAATATGGTGTAGGATGAAAAAATGGCCATAACATAAATGAAGACACCATTTACAAAAAAGTCGTTAATTATGTTGATGATCTCCATGTTATATTCTGGTGTCTTTTGCGTGTGAGATAATTGAAAGTAATTCAGGATCTGCAGAGAGGGCTATCTGATCTAATGCCTTCTCTCCTGTATCTCCTTGCTTAATTATTGCCTTGGCGATTAATATCCTCAGGATAGAATCCTCCTCATAGAGCAGCTGAGACTCATAGAAATGCAGAGACGACGAATCGGAGATTGAGATCATTGCTTTAATAATCTCTCTTTTTATCTCATTACTCTCTTCTTCATAAATTGCAGTAAGCTTTTGAAGTGCCTCAGGTAGTGCCAGCATCTTTAAAGCTTTTACTGCCTCTTTTTTAATACCGGAGTCATTAGATTTCAAACAAAAGATTATTTTATCAAGACTCTCATATTGTTTGAACAATCCGCACATTCTTACTGAGAATTTTATCACATTTGGATTGCTATGCTCAATCCAGTTACCAAACTGAGGGATGACCCTGGTAGCTTTAAATACATCAATCGCATTAACTTGCCACCAATCAGATAATGTAACATTTGGCAAATCAAGAAAAATTTCAGGATTTCCCGGGTGTAAGTAGATCCAGGCGATTTGTGAGTGTGAAATAAGATATTTGTTTTTTGAACGCAGATGTTTTTTAATAATCTCTTCCCCATCCTCAATTTTCATTTGAAGAATTTCAGAAAACCCTTTAACCTTTATATCCCATCTTAAGGATTTTGCTTTTTTAATTGAGTATTTTTCAAGGCCTGCCATTTTAAATAGTACCTCCAGCCTTAATGCGCTGTCTCCGGATAACCCGGAGTGAAGAAGCAGTAACTCTTTAGTGAAAAAGTCCCGTTTTACTCTGCTTCTCAGATGTTTTGACATAATAACCGGGATTGATTCCCCAATATAAAGATTATATGCCCATTCAGTTATGAAATCGACACAGTATTCACTGAACAGATTCTCTTTTCTGATTTTTACTATTTTGGAGAGACGGTTAATTGTAACAACTAACGCAAGGAATATGGAACTGAATATAAATAGTATGCTAAGTAATATAACGCTCCTCACCAGTAATGGAGAGGTTTTGACATAGTCAACCAATTCTGCAGGTATAAATTCCGGCATCATAGTATAAATGTGAGACCAGCAATTAGTGTGAATCTGTTTTTTGCAATATTATTCTGAAACTCTTCTCTGGCATAGCCTGCACCCAAATTAAAAATGTACCAGTTTGCAAATTTTTGTTGATAATCTAATTGTAATCTGTTTGATTTAAGATATTGTAAATCAGGGTTATATGCATATTGCTGAAGGTCGGGTGAGAAGCCGGTACCTAAGTTAAGAGATATGAATGAGTCAGGATCAGAGAGATATCTTCTTGTCGTTAATGTGGCAGATGTGGACCAGTTATTGTCAGAGTAAGAGAAGTATGGTCTTACTGAAAACCACCAGTTACCAGAATACTTTCCTATGGTACCTGTTAATATAATAACCTCACCCTCTTTAAATGAGAGAAGACTCTCCTTTACGAAACTCATATATCTTATTCCGGCTGATGCTTCAAATCCGGCAGGGAGTTTTATATATGGTTCAACAGCTGCTCTCAGAAACGGGAAGTTTATGCTGTTTGAAAGACCGGCATTGAGATAAAGATAGATTCTCTTGCTTAAAATTGGATATGCATCTGCTTCAAACTGATGTCCGCTTTTTTGATATCTGTTAGCGTAATTGTACCTTAATGAGAGAGAGCCAGATTTTTTAAATTTTTTTGTGTAGGTGAAGGACCCAAATAGCCAGGGGTCGTTTCCCTCAATAAAATCACTCCAGAACTGAAGATGAATTCTGTTTGATTTTTGACCCCTCTTTAATTCTAAATCAGCACGAATCTCTTTACTCTTGAAAACCTCTTTATCAGGGAAGTGTTTCTGTGCAATTTTTGCGTATTCAATGGATGATTTATATCTGCCTGCAGCAAATTCATTGTCTGTGGCTGCTTCAAGGGCATCATAGCTGTATGGGTGCTTTTCCAATATCTCTGATATGATAGTTGCCGCAGAATCGTATTGTGCATTCCATGAGTATATTCTGGCAAGCAGAATAGCTGCATCTGTATTTAAACTGTCTAATGAGAGAATCTCTTTGCAATTTTTGGCCGCAAGTGTGTAGTTGTTCTCTGCGGCAAGCTCTCTGCTTTTTTCAAAAAGATACAGAATTCTTGACTCTTTATCGGCATTGTATTCTTGAGCCTTTAACTCAGAAAAGAGGAATAATGTTAATATAAAGAAAGATATTTGCCAGCTTAAAGACTTCATGATTAGTGTTTTATCTTTTAATTAAAAGTCTCTTTACTCTTATTGATAATTCATTTGGGCTGAATGGTTTTGAAATATAATCATCTGCACCTAACTGAAAGGCTTCAATAATTGTCTCCTCATTCCCTATTCTGCTTAACACAATTATTGGTGTACTAAGTTTTAGGTCATTTCTTACTTTGTTTACCAATTCCAGACCACTGCAGAAAGGCATCAGCATATCTGTCATGATAAGGTCATATTCGTTTGCCGATACCTTTTCAGAAGCCTGATTCCCGTCTGTGGCAACATCTATTGAGTAGCCATCGTTTTTTAATCTGTGTTCGATTGCTTTGGAAATAATTATATCGTCCTCGCAAACAAGAATCCTCATAAGCTATAGTTTTTTTAAATCTGCAATGCCCTGGTTGATCATCTCCTCTGCCTCCACAACCATCTCAGTTTCGATAATACCATTTGCTGCACTTTTTTCAATTTTTTCAACCACAGGAACTGCGTAGTTTAATCCAACAACAAATAGATCTGACATTATTTTATGAGCTGCAAACCTAAGTGCTGGTGCGTCATTAGCTTTTGCACTATCTGTGATTGATTTTAACATTGATGGGGCATTATCAATAAAAAGATTGACAATCTCCATAAAAAACTCATGATTTCCGTCTGACATCTCTTTTAAAAGAGACATATCAGGTTGAGGGTAAATTTTGTTTTCTGTCTGGGACATAATATTCTGTTTTAATCGTATAAATTTAAGAAATCTCTTTTAATATCCAAGGTGTTCACCCTGTGCAATTCTCTTAAAATGGAAAAGATGCAAGTCCAGTGAATAGACCCAGTGAACCCAGGTGTGGTTACCGGGACTTAAGAGAAGAATGTTCTTTATGTCTAAAGAATCACATTTGTCAGTAAAGTCGCGGGAACTTTTTGCCAGAGCATCACTTTTACCGCAACTTATCAAGATTATCCTCTCCTTTAGAAAGTTATTTTTTTCAGTCTGTTCTTTAAAACCATTAAGTCTGTTAAGAGCTGACTGCTTTGAATAGTTGTCGTTTTCCACAGAGTATGGCCCAAGGACTTTGGGAATGTCACTTGTTTTTAATCTGGTATCCTCAAGATTCAATACTCCGGACATACTTCCGGCAGCCCTGAATTTTGAAATATCATCCAGGAAAACATTTACAGCCCCGTGTCCACCCATACTTAACCCGGATATAAATGTCTTTTCAGGATCAAGGGAATAATCTTTCATTATCAAAGGATAAAGCTCTTCGTGAAAAAATGTTCTCCATTGCATTCCTCCGGAGACAGTGCTATTGACATACCAGCTGTTATAGAAACCATCAGGAGTAATAATTATAAATCCATATTTATCACTCATTTTTTGAAGGTCTGCTTTGTCATTCCAGTTGCGCCAGTTGCCACTCCATCCGTGAAGAAGGAATAGTGCCGGGATGCTCTCTCCTGAATAACCTGTAGGCGTATGAACAAGGATAGTATCATCGCAACCAAGGTGCTTAGATTTAATTATAATCTCTCTTTTTGAAGCATGTATCTGTGTGCAAAATCCCACTAACAGGAGAGTAATCAGAAGTTTTAGACCTTTCATTTTTTTACATTAATAATTATTATCCAAAATTAGCCTAAATTTGTACTAGTCACACATTTTTTTATTTATTCGCTATCAAATGATTTTTTCAGAGTGGTATAAAAAATATTACAGTATACTCTTCTTTGTTCTTGCAGCATTTACCGGCATGCTGATGCTCCCGGCAGAGGGGAAATTTAAATATGAATATCAGAAGGGCAGACCCTGGCTCTATGAAACTCTGATAGCCCCTGTTGATTTTCCCATATTAAAGAGCGAGCAGGAGTTAAGGGCCGAGAGAAGTATGGCTGCCTCCAAAAGTCCTGCATGTTATAATGTAGAACAGGAGGCCATGATTAGCACTAGAGAGGAGCTCCTCACTTTTTTTTCAAGCCTTTCTTCAGATTCTCTGATTTTACTTGATAGCAGAGTAGCATATCTTTACGACAAGGGGATAACTGAAAGAATGGATGGGGGAAATCCTCTTTCAAGAGTACTTATCTCAGATAATAATTTTACCCTGAAAGAGAGACCTGCGGCAGAGATTTTCTCTATTGAATCAGCGATAGCTTTTATTAACGAATTTGCCACACTCTCCAGAGATAAGTTAACCAAACTGGAGTCCCTGATTAAGCCTAATCTGATATATGACAAAGAGGCTACCGAGTTGGCAAGAAGAGAGGCTGTTCAAAAGATATCTCCAACAAAAGGAGTCCTTTATGCAGGCCAGGTAATAGTAGCCCAGGGGGAGACAATTACAGCTGAGATAGAACAACTTCTTGATTCATATAAAGCGGAATATGAAATTAGTATGGGCTTTTCAGGAAGCTTACTTGTGTTGAAATCCGGACAACTTCTTATCTGTTTAGCGCTGTTCTTGTTACTATATATTACTTTATACTTTACAAAAAGAGAGATTTTAAAAGAGAAGAGAAAACTTCTGTTTGTACTAATGCTGGTGCTTTTCTCAATTCTCGTTACAGTTGTTGTAAGAGGGATAAGCCCCTCATATCTCTTTATCATTCCTTTTTCTGTTTTTGCTCTTTATCTCTGCTCATTTTTCAATACAAAGATGGTATTGCCGGTATATATTGTAATAATACTTCCGGTTGTGACAATTGCACAGAATGGAGCCGAAATATTTATGCTTAACCTCTTTGCCGGCAGTATTACTATACTTGCATATACATACTGGGATAAAGGGTGGATGCAGTTTGCTGTTGCATTTGCAGTTTTTATGACACTTTCCTTGTCATATATAGCATTCAGAATGGTAGAAGATGGAACTCTGGTGGAGATCAGCTGGAATACAACGGCTTATTTTGCCTGGAATGCAATCCTTATTGTTGCAGCTTATCCCTTAATCTATCTCTTTGAAAAACTATATGGCCTGGTATCAAACCAGCGACTTAAAGATTTGGCGGATACTGACAGTAAATTACTAAGGGAGATGTCTGATAAAGCTCCGGGCTCTTTTCAGCACATTCTCCAAGTCGCAAGTCTTGCAGAGAGTGGTGTCTCTGCCATAGGAGGCTACTCTCTTCTTGCAAGGGTAGGTGCTCTTTATCATGACATCGGGAAAATTGAAAACCCTATGCTCTTTATTGAAAACCAACCTACTGGAGCTAAAAATATTCACGAAGAGCTTGAACCGGCAGAGAGCGCCAGACTTATTATTAAACATGTTCAGGATGGTCTTGATATCGCAAAAAGGGAGAGATTACCACAAATTATAAAAGATTTTATTCTCTCTCATCACGGAAAATCAAAGACACTATATTTTTATAAAAAGCATATTAATTCAGGCGGAGACCCCTCTGATGCCCATCTCTTCACTTATGAAGGGATTATGCCCAAATACAAAGAGCAGGTAGTAGTAATGATGGCAGATGCAGTTGAAGCTGCATCAAGATCGCTGCGGGATTACAGTGAAGAGTCAATCTCAGGGCTTGTTGAGAGGGTGGTGGAGGAGAGAATTTCAGATGGTCAGCTTCTGGAAGCAGAGATCTCTCTTAAAGAGATAAAGATGGTAAAGGATGTCTTTAAGCAGAGACTTTCAGGAATGTATCACAGCAGAATGGTCAAGCCTTTATAAGACCTGACCATTCATTTTTTGTGGAGATGGGCGGACTCGAACCGCCGTCCAAACAAACCATCCAAAAGCTTTCTACACGCTTATCCTCTCTTTAATTGTGGGTAATGAGCTGCCGGGAGGCAGGCTACTCAAAACTTATCCTCTGTTTCTTAAGACGCCTTAGAGGAGTAAACGCCGGCATCCTGTTTGTTTGATACCCCATATACAGAACATAACAGGAATAAAGTTCTGCGGGATACTCGTCACGGCCGGACCTAGCCGGCGGCGATAAAGCGATTAAGCATGGCTTAATTACGCAGCGAGTGCATAGTTGTTGTTGCCAGTTAAGGCTTGAGTTCCGGGATTTACGAGCCGGCTTCACGACGCTCGACGTGCTTACAATCCGATTGAGTATGCTGTCAAAACCAAAACATCCCCAATTAATAAGTTCGCAAACTTACATATAATTAATCTAATTCAAAAATGGAGCCAAAAATCTCCATACTCCTTCAAAAAAAGAGATCAGACCAATTACAATAATGATAATGCCTGAGATCCGGTTTATCATCAGAAGCTGACGAAGTCTGAATTTCTTTCTGAATATGTTAATACCTGTACTTAGTGCATACCACCAGGTTGCTGCCCCTACAAATACACCGCCAAGAGCGGCAGTAATCATCCTGTTAGCAGCCTGGGAGTCAACATCCAAACCAACAAAGGCAAACATTCCCAGAATCAGGAAAATAGCTCCGGGGTTGGTAATTGTCATTAATATAGCAGAGAAGAGATCTTCCATATGTCTGTTGTTACCCTGGGCTTTCTGTCTGATCTGTTTTACAGGGTTTGTCAGGTAAATCTTAAGACCAATCAGTCCAACCACTACGCCACCAAAGAGAAGTACACCTCTTTCGTAATCTTCAATGAAACTTTGGATATAGGCCAGCCCCAATATGGCAAGAGCAGCGAATATTGTATCAGTAATTGCTGCTCCTAAACCGGTAATGAATCCTGAATTTCTTCCTTTGCTAAGTGTTTTTTGCACACACATAACCCCCATTGGTCCAAGAGGTATGGAAGCACCCAATCCAACGAGAAAACCCTTAACAAAGTCAATAAGCATCTATTCTAAAATTTAATTTTTAATCCAGCTCCTACATTAAAGGGAACACCAGCCTGGGCAAAACCTTTTCCTGTTGTCTCAAAGTAGAATGTGTTATACTCACTGTCTGTGAAATTTCTCATCCAGACAGATATTTCAAAAATAGATATTTTTACTGAACTCTCAATATCAACTGTAGAGTAAAATTTCTGTGCAACATCATTCTGTTCAGTCCAGTATATCTTTCCGGCTCCATTATATCTGATAGCTGCATTAAATTGCCTGAAGTTGCCTCTGTTTATTTTTACAGAGTATAATATGCCGGCATTCAGTGTGTTACGCGGAACAAAAGGAACAAATTTTCCTGAATAGTCATTCTGATTGTCTGTATAATGAGTAAATTTTGAGTAGGTGTAACCCCAGTTTAAGAAGGCTTCCAGCTCTTTGGAAATTTTGTAACTGGATGATATTTCTCCCCCTGTACTATATGATTTACCAGCATTTTTTGCGACTCTTCCAAGTCCTGTTGCTCCTGCAAACTGAACCACCTGTTGGTCTCTGCTGTCAATATAAAAGAGAGATGCATTAAAGTTGAATTTTTCCGGAATTATCCATCCACTAAAGCCAATCTCATGATTCCAGTTATATTCAGGTTTATATGAAATTTTATCAGATATATCTCCTTCGATCTGAGCACCACCCGGCATTCCTCCCATAATTTTTGACTGTACTATGTCAGAAAACATTTGAATGTTGTATCCTCCTGCTTTGTAGCCCCTTGCAGAGGTGTAAAAGAGTTTCAGATTATTGTTTTTGCTGTATTGAACAGAAAATTTTGGCAAAAACTGACCGAATGACTGATTTTCGTTTCCGGTTACTTCAGCCGGTATTTCCATAGAAATTGGTCTGGGTACCCCGGGCCTTACAAAAGACAAAGAGAGATTCATTGCACTGTTGTAATCCAGTCTCTGTTTCTCATATTCGTATCTTAAACCAAGGGTTAGAGAGAGCCCTTCAGTAAATACTTTCCTCAATGTTACCTGATGAAATGCTGCAGCTCCCCATGATCTCTGATCATATTCACCACTTACAGGAATTGTGTTGTTTCCAACCTTCATATGAAATGGCATTACTCCGGTTGTGTAGAGCCTGTCAAAATTATCCTGGAAGAATCTCTTGACACCATCTTCTCCAAATAGCACAGGTGCATCTGTATAGTTATTCTGAATGAATGCAGATATTCCGGAAACAAACTGATAATTTTTATCATTTTCTGATTTGAAGACCACCTCCTGAGTAAAGTTGCCAAACTTCTGAGATTGACTCATAGTATAAACAGATTGTGGTGTGAAATCCTGATCAAGTCTCATTGTATCTTTCAGATACTGGTATGCCGATATTAGATTCATCCTCCATCCGGGTGCGTTATGAGTAACAACAAGACTAGTTGTGTTCAGAACACGCTTGTATGAAGAGGTGTCGTTGAATGACGGTGCAGCACTCTTTCCGGTCCCTTTATTGTACAAACCATATGGGTAAGCGCTGTGGTCGCTGAATTCAAATTGATTTGCAGCCTCTATCTTCCATCTTCTTGCAATATTATAAGCAACTCTTAACCTGCCTCCGGCTGAGTATCCATTGCCAATTCTCTTTCCGGTAGATTCGTTTTTAAAGAATCCTCCGTCACTGTTTAGAAATCCGCCAAGTGAAAATGCCAGTCTCTCATTTATCCTGTTTCTGGTAGTAAAACTTCCCCTGTACTGGCTAAATGTTCCTGCTTTTAGAGAAATTTCTGTGCCGGGATCAGAAAATGGTGATTTTGTTCTGATATGTACAATTCCTCCAAGAGCGTTTCTTCCATAAAGAGTACCCTGTGGTCCTCTTAAAATCTCTACTCTTTCAACATCAAGGAATTCAAAATCGAATGCACTTTTATCAATAAATGGAACATTATCTTCATATAGTCCGATAGATGGTGATGGAGAGAATCTGGAGCCAATTCCCCTTATATATATAGCTGATGTTATTTTTGATCCGTAATCCGGGATAAAAAGATTAGGCACGGAAGAGGAGAGTCCTTTAATTGAGTTTTTTCCTCCCGATTCAACCTCTGCTCCACCAATTATACTGGTTGATGCAGGAAGCCGGTTTAGAAAGTAAGTCTCTTTGGGAGCTGTGATTATTGTCACACCTTCAAGTTGATAATTCTTAATTGTAGTATCTTTGTCCGATACTTGACCATAAAGGTTTAGAGCTGAGAAGAGCAAGATAATAAGAGCTGCTCTTTTTGAAATGGTACTCATGTGTAATAATTGTTACAATATTTGATCGGCGAAATTATGCATTTTAGTGTTAATAAAAAAACAAAAAGCGTTATCAGGCTTATTCTGGCAGCGGTTACACTTCTGTCGCTTCCATTTCTTGTAAAGGGAGCTGGGATTTTGATACTATTTGCCCTTACTCCTCTGCTAATGCTCGAAAATTATATTGAGAACAATAAAATTCCCTTCAGCTGGCTGATTATTTTTGTGGTGTTTTTTATCTGGACAGCAGCTACAACATACTGGGTTGCTTATGCAAATTTTAAAGGTGCAATAGCTTCTATGTTGATGTACTCTTTTGCCTTAACAGTGATTACAAAATTATACGGGTGGTTTAAAAGTAGACAGGGAAGGGTCGTAGGGTATGCCTTTTTCATAACTGCCTGGCTATCCTGGGAGCATATAATGGCAGACGGGGAGATTAACTTACTCTGGCTTGCACTGGGTAATGGATTTGCTTCTCTGCACAGAGTTGTTCAGTGGTACGAATTTACCGGTGTAGCAGGAGGCTCTCTGTGGGCGTTGCTCTTCTCTGTTTTAGCCTATGATACAATTATTTCCAGAGGTAACTGTGCAGCACCTCAAATGAGAGCCAGAAACATAACACTTGTACTCTTGCTGATTGTCCCGGTATATATATCACATGCTTTGTATATTACATATGAAGAGAGTAGTGAGAATGCATCTTTTCTGATTATCCAGCCAAATATTGATCCATACAACGATAAATTTGGGGGTATGACACAGAGAGAACAGGATGAAATTCTTATTAACCTGCTTAATGAGGGCTATGACAAATCGTTAGACTTTGTTATTGGTCCAGAGACATTTACTGCAGGCATAATTGAAAACAATCCTTACGAAAGTGACTCCTTCACCAGATTTGCAAATGCAGCAAAAGGGCTGGGAGAGGCAAAAATTATAATAGGTGCCTCTACTCACTATCTCTACCCAAAAGAGGGTTACTCCCCTGATATTAAACCATTATCCTCTTCGCGAAAAATTGGTACAGGCTGGTACGACTCCCATAACTCTGCAATTTTACTTGATAGTTCAGGTCGTTATCAGTTTTATTACAAATCAAAATTAGTACCACTTGTTGAGTATATGCCTTTTCAGAAATATATGGATGGCTTAAGAATGTTTGTGATTGAGCTTGGTGGGTACTTTGGCAGTTATGGTGTACAGAAGGAGAGGAGTGTTTTTCATTCTTCTGACAGCGGGATAAGAATAGGAACAGCAATCTGTTACGAATCTGTATATGGTAACTTTTACAGAGAGTTTATACTTAAAGGAGCCAATGTTATGTCTATTATTACAAATGACGGCTGGTGGCTTAACTCTCCCGGATATAAGCAGCATTTATGGTTTGATAAACTAAGGGCAATAGAGACAAGACGGTCAATTGCAAGGTGTGGTAACACCGGTGTAAGTGCATTAATTAATCAGAAAGGAGATATTGTCTCACAGACAAAATGGTGGAGCAGGGGGTGGCTTAAGGGAACTCTCTCTCTAAATGAAAAAATCACCATATTCGTTAAATATGGTGATTATATTGGAAGGGCTGCATACTACTCTATGCTGATTTTTATTGCTCTTGCAATTTTTGTCCTGACAAATATTTCAGCGAGGGTGAGGCGATAAAGGGGCCTATACCCAGTTTCTCCCATTTTTTGTCAACAATCTCAATTGTCTCAGGAGAGGAGAGGGCTTTCTCAGGCCACTCTCTTTTGAACCCATTTTTCCCTTTATATTTTCGTCTGCTATCTGCAACAAGACGCCCGTCTGAAAAATCAGTGTCTCTTACCGGATCCCAGTTGCTTCCCCATAACCATAAACCGGAGTAAGAGTCATCTGTATCTTCCCATCTATCAAGTATAATATTGATGATTCCCTTTAAATCTTTTCCTGAGTGTGTAAAATGGATTGCTTTGTTAGACAGTGGAGTGTGAGCGCCTCCCTCCTCAGGTAGTTTTTTTGTAGCATCAATAAGAATTTTTCCGCCATATCCGCAAACCGGTGATGTGTGGTCAAGAACATCCATAGGTCCCCGGCTAAAATGAGTATCTCTTTCCGGATGATAGTTTCTGATTATTACCTCTTCTACTTGATGAATGTCTCTGATGTCAATATCTTCGTCAGTGATTATGATCGTTTTGCAAAACATCATCTGACCGGCACCCCATAGTGCGTGTCCAACTTTAATCCCCTGTCCCGGGTAACTCTTTTCAATTTTTACTATTGCCAGATTATGACCAATTCCCTCTTCCGGGAGGTAAAGATCCTTTAATTCAGGTACCATAGTAAACTGTATAGGTGTCAGGAATATACTCTCTGTTGCCATTGCAATATATTTGTCCTCCTGAGGTGGAATTCCAACTATTGTTGCCGGATATATTGCATCTTTTTTATGCGAGATGCAGGTAATATGCATTTTTGGATAAAGATCTTCAAGAGAGTAAAATCCGGTGTGATCTCCAAATGGTCCCTCGACTACCGGTGCCTCTTTTGTATCTATGTATCCCTCTATAACAAAATCACAATCGGCAGGAACCTGCAGAGGCTGTGTCAGACAATCTGTCAATGAGACCGGTTTGTTACGGAGAAATCCTGCAAGCATATATTCGTCAATACCCTCAGGCAGAGGAGCAGTAGCAGCGTATGTGTAGACAGGATCTCCTCCCAGTGCAACAGCAACCGGAAACTTTCCCTCTTTGCATCTTGAAAATTGTCTGGCCCCTGTTTTATGTCTGTGCCAGTGCATGCCGGTTGTGTTCTCACTGAATACCTGCATCCTGTACATCCCGACATTTCTGGCTCCGGTTACAGAGTCTTTTGTGTGAACCAGCGGGAGAGTAACAAAGGGTCCGCCATCCTGAGGCCAGCACTTCAGTACAGGCAGTCTGCCAATATCGGGCTGATGTAATATTACCTCCTGACAGGGGGCAACACCTTTATGAGCCTTTGGCATCCAGGAGGCAGCCCGGCCTAAAAGAGGGATTGCTTTAAGCTTCTCCTGAATAGTCCCTCTCTGCCTGGTGACCTCTTTTATCAAATCCCTCATAGATTCCGATATCTCATCAAACGAGGTTGCTCCTAATGCATAGAGAATTCTGTTTTTTGAGCCCAGCATATTGGTCAGAACAGGATATGCTGTTCCTGTATTTTCAAAAAGGAGTGCTTTGCCTCCTCCGGGCTGTTTACTTACTCTGTCTGTTATTTCGGTGATCTCTAATAAAGGGTCTGTAAACTCTTTAATACGAATGAGCTCTCCCTTTGATTCCAGAAATTCAATAAAATCTTTTAAACTTTTGTACATCTTATTCTCTGGTTGCCTCCTCAAGAAGGTAAAAAATTGATTTGTATGATATACCGCTATGTTTTGAGAGTCCTATTTCGCAGGTTCTTGATGTAGCGTATCCTTCTGAGCAACCTGCGCTCTGCTCCTTTATATTCCTCAATCCGTGCTTGTTAAGTTCAGGAAGCAAAAAACCTCTGTCCCCTGCAAATCCACAACAATTGCTGTCTATAACAACAACCTCCTCTGCACAAAGTTCTGCCAGCTTCTTCAGATGTTCTTCAACCTCCATCTTCTTAGCACTGCAGACAGCAAAAAGAGAGATCTTCCGGTTGAGTTTACGGATTTTCAATTTATCCACGAGGAATTGAGTTGCGAATTCAGCTGGTTCATATAGCTTAATTCTCTCTCCAAAGTTACTCTTCATTGTGTAAAGACAAGGGCTCATGTCGCACAGAACAGGGTGTTTACCATTTTCAGAGGCTATTCTAAGTGCCTCTTCAAGTTTGTCAGAGGCTAGTTTACCTGCTTCAACAAAGCCTTTGGAAGAGAAGGCCATACCGCAGCATAAAGAATCAAGATCATTTGGATAAATCACCTCCATGCCTGCTCTTTTTATCAGCATATCAGTTACTTTAGTAACTTCCATTGCATCTGCATACTCCTTTGATACCCCCATACTTCTTGTTATACAAGATGGAAAATAGACAACTTTCTGAATATCTGAAGATACATTAGGATGAGTCGGTTTGATTTTTGTTGCACCCTTTGGAAAGTATTCATTCCAGAGCGGGACTAAACCGCCGGTGGCTTTGTGCATACCGGTTGCTACGGCTCCAAAGAGTTTTTTTCCTGTAATAAGCCTCAGATAGTAAAGAGAGCTAAGCCCTATTCTCATTCCAGAAGTGACTCCACCCATACTTGCAGCAATTGATTTTGCAATCTTTTCTGCCCTCTGAGAGTGCCCTTCGTGTCTTAGTTCTTTGACAAGTTTTCCTGTGTCAATTTTTACAGGGCATTTCAGAGCACACAGCCCATCTGTTGCACAGGTGTCCAGCCCGGCATAGCTGTACAGTTTAGAGAGTTCTGCGGCAATATGTGGCTGTTCTCCACTCTTCTCAAGTCTGGATATCTCTCTGTATACTGTGATTCTCTGTCTCGGTGACAGGGTAAATCCTTCAGATACACAGCCACCTTCACAAAATCCGCACTCCATACATTTGTCAACAATCTCTTTTGATTCCGGAAGAGGCTTGAAATTTTTAAGGTGAATCTCAGAATCATCATTAAGTATAACACCGGGGTTGAGAATACCTTTAGGGTCAAAAATTTGTTTTATCTCCTTCATAATGGAGTAAGCCGTTGATCCCCACTCCATCTCAACATACGGTGCCATATTTCTGCCTGTTCCGTGCTCAGCCTTGAGGGAGCCGTCATAGTCGTTAACAACCATCTTTGCAATATCGTCCATAAAGGCTCCATATTTGTCTATATCCTCTTGTTTTGAAAAATCAGGATTAAACATAAAATGAAGATTTCCCTCCAGAGAGTGGCCAAAAATTACAGCTTCAGGATAATTATATTTTTCAAAGAGAGATTGAAGCTGAAGTGTACCTTCGGCAAGTCTTTCAATTGGAAAACAAATATCTTCAATAATTGGGGTTGTGCCACTCTCTCTCATAGCGGCTACTGTAGGAAGAGTCTCTTTTCTTATCTTCCAGAGTGACGCCTGAAGCTTTGGATCTGTTGTAAAAGTAAGGGGAAGCTCTGTGATTATTGAGGAGATGCTATCGGTGATTATTGATACATTCTGTTTAAGAAGCTCTTCATTTTCTGCTCTGGTCTCAACAAGGAGGGCAGCAGCCTTTTCTGAAATAGTCTTAATATAATCCGGTACCCCTTTAGTTGACTGAACAGACCTTACTGCAGCCCTGTCCATTATCTCTGCTGCATTAACCGGTTGTTTTTTAAGAATCTGTACTGCTTTACAAGCACTCTCAATATCCGGATAAATAATTAAAGCAAGAGCTTTGTATTTATGGTCAACAACAGTGTTATATGTGATATCTGAGATAAATCCAAGTGTCCCCTCAGATCCTATCATGAGGTGCTTAATAATATCAATGCCATCAGAATAGTCTGTAAGTGCATTAAGACTATATCCTGTTGTGTTTTTTATTTTGAATTTCTTTATAATCCGGTCGCTTAGCTCTTTATCTGCTTTTACTCTGGCCGATAGCTTCTCAATTCCACCGAGAAGCTCTTTGTGTGTTTTTCTGAAACTGTCACAACTTGATTTATCAGAGGTATCGAGTATTGTTCCATCGTGAAGAACTATTCTAATGTCTGCAATAGTTTTATATGAGTTTTCTGCTGTCCCGCAGCACATTCCAGATGCATTGTTTGCAGCTATTCCTCCTATCATCGCAGCATCTATTGATGCCGGATCGGGACCAATTTTTCTTCCGTATTTTACAAGTCTGTTATTAGCCTGTTGACCGCGAATACCACTCTGAAGCCTGATTTTGGTACCAGAATCAAGTACTGACCAATCTCTCCATCCGTGGGTGGCAACAACCAGCACAGAGTCAGTTATAGCCTGTCCGGACAAAGAGGTTCCCGCAGCCCGGAATGTTAACGGGATATTCATTTCTGAGGCAATTTTTATTGTGGCTGTTACCTCTTCTTCATTATATACTTTAACTATCAGCTTTGGAATAAGTCTGTAGAATGAGGCATCTGTTCCAAAGGCAAGGGTGCTCAGCGAGTCGTGGAGTAGCCTCTCTGCGGGTATCGCTTTAGAAAGGAGATTATAAAACTCCTGATATTTACCGGTAATCATTTGATTATATTTTTTAGGGTTGCAAAATCAAAATTCTTTGCCACTATCCGTCCTTTTCTGTCCAGAAGAAGAGTGTAGGGGACACTCTCTGTTTCATACAGCTGAAAGATTGAGCCGTTGTCGTTTTCTAAAGGAGAGAGTACATGCCATTTTATGTTTTCCAAAATTTTGTATTGGTTGGAGGAGGCAGGTGTCCCCATTGTATTAACTGCAATAATTTTTACCCCTTTTTTTCTGAGGTTTTTATACTCTCGCTTTAATATTTCTGTATATGTTTTACATGTGGCGCAGTGTTGGTCTGTGAAATAAATGAGTGTAAATTTTGAGCATTTTTTGCCAAGTGTTATTCTCTTTCCTGATGTATTTAACATTGTATGTTCAGGAAAGAGGGAGCCAACCTGGTTCATTTTAGTCCGTTTTACCATTGATGGTACCCATATTGCCGGATACTCTTTATTAATCCAGAAATCAGGATAGGGAATTATGAAATCCTCAGCAACAATAACAGAGGCCTCTCTCCGTTTCTCACTCTGAGAGTAGAGGAGCTCCTCATAAATATATGAAAATACACTACGGTAAAGCTCTTTGTCACTCGCTGAAGATAAATTTGAAAATAGTGATGAGATTGAAGTTTTCACAGATACTGAATCTTCAAAGTCTATTGCTTCAATATATGCAGCGGCAAATCTGGATGCCTGTTCACTGAATTCCTTATCATTTTCATACAACTTAGAAAGAAGCTCATCTAATGAAGATGAACTGAGATTTCTGCCTCTTATTTTCCCGGAGTTGTCTATAAGAAAAATCTGAGGTGTTTTAACAACATTATAAAGCCTGGGAAAATCTGTAGAGTAAGCCGGATCTGATACAAATGTCCAGTTTATTATGTCATTAACAGGCAATCCTGCTATAAAATTTCTAAGTCTGGATGTATCGGGATGTGTAAAAACTGCAAAAACAGATAAACCCTCATAATCTGCGAATTTTGAAATCTTTAGCAGCTCCGGAAGCTCTGTTTTGCAAATTGTGCACTGATCATCAAAAAACAGCAATACTGTATATTTGGAACCGAGACTCTCTTTTAAGGATTTGTGAATACCTGAGGGGGTTGTCATAACAAGATCAGGGGCATCCATCCCTATCAGTGAATGCTTGTTGAATTCAACGAATAGTAAAATCTCGGATTTATTTAAACCATCAGGAGGGGTAAGAGTGTCGCTAAGAAAATATTTCTGTGCTATATATACCGATACACTCTCAAGACCCATTATCCCGGAATCTTTGAAAATCATAAATAGTCTTCCGGCTATATATGAGGAAAGATTATTGCTTTCGCCAGCAGCTATCAGCCTGTCTGATGCGGCACTGAGAGAATCGGGATGAATCGGAATAGTGGACAGAAAGCTTGATATATGGCTGTCAACCTTTTGTCTTAAGGAATCGGCACCACTAATCTGCCTGGTTTGTGAAAAAAGACCAAGTGATATTGTAAGAAGTAAAAATAAGAGGGTTGCTTTAATGTTCATTCTTCTCTTCTCTCCTTAATCTGCCGGTTAGATCCACTCCGGGAGCCAGGAATATCCGGGCATCTCCGCCATTTAAGAGAAGGTCTCTTACAACAGTAGAGGTAATAAATGAGCACTCGGCAGAGGATGGGATAAAAACGGTCTGAATATTTGGAGATAATTTGTAGTTAGCTTGTGCAATAACCTGTTCAAAATCAAAGTCAGTGGTTGATCTGATTCCCCTTACAATAAAATCTGCTCCACAGGAGTTGCAAAAGTTTATAGTTAGTCCTGTGTAAGATTCTACCTCAACATTATTAAGATTTTTAACCGACTCTTTTATTATTTCTATTCTCTCTTCAATTGTAAAGAGTCCGCTTTTATTAATGTTGTATCCAACAGCAACAACAACTTTGTCAAATACTCTGAGAGATGACTGAAGGACATCAAGATGTCCTTTTGTGAAGGGGTCAAAAGATCCCGGAAAAACAGCTTTTCTCATCATATTCAGCACTCAATTACGCAACTGAAAACATAAGTTGCAGGGCCGGTTAGTTTAATGTCTGTATAGTTATCCTCTCCAGTATATGTGAATTCTACAGTTAGCTCTCCTCCTTTGGTCTCAATAATATTCTTTACAGTTTGAGGGATCTTAATATCTACTTTACTGTATGAAAACTTATTTCTGGTAAGCAGTTTATGATGAGCAATAGCCGATGCCGTTACTCCGGTTCCGCAGGAGAGGGTCTCGTCCTCAACACCTCTTTCGTATGTTCTTACTGATATTCTCTGCTCCTGCTCCTCATCAAATTTTGGTATATTGAATCTGCCCCAGCTTCCCTGAACAAAGTTAACATTAGTGCCTCCCGGAAAATGGGGGTGGTGTCTCCAAAGCTTCCCCTGCTCTCTTACATCATAATCACTTACATTCTCAACAAAAATCACCAAATGTGGTGATCCTGTATTTAACATATAGCTTTTTGGGGAGTAGTCCTTAACGCTTGTTACATCAGATATGCCAAGTTTAACTATGCAGGTTGAAGGTGAGTATTTAATAATTTCTGCCTCGTGAATACCATCAACAGCCTCAAAAGTAAAATCTTTAATTCCCTTATGTGCTGCAAAAGCCACTAATGAGCGTCCTCCGTTTCCGCACATAGTCCCCTCTCTTCCGTCTGCGTTGTAATAGACCATTGAAAATGAGTATTTTTTACTTCTATTGAGCAACATCAATCCATCTGCTCCAACTCCAAATCTGCGGTCACAAAGATGTTTAATCTGACTTTCGGTCAGTTCTAGCTGGCCCTCTCTGTTATCCAGGATAACAAAATCATTACCTGTTGCCTGGTATTTATATGCTGTTATTCTCATCATTTTTTCTCCTCTTCTTGAAAGAGGTTATTATCTGTTGTTAAATATGCTTTTTCCAATTCCAGTAAATAGCTCTTTTTATCTATTCCAATTGCAAAACCAGTAAGTTTATTATTTGCACCAACAACCCTGTGACAAGGGATTACAATTAAAAGGGGATTCATTTTACATGCTAATCCTACAGCTCTGCTGGCATCTCTGGATTCAACTATAGAGGCGATCTCTCCATATGTTTTTACCTCTCCGTATGGTATATTACTTAGCTCATGCCATACCCTTTTTTGGAATTCTGTCCCGTTTAATTTTACAGGGAGTTCAAAATTCTCTCTTTTCTCCTGAAAGTATTCGTCAAGTTGTCTTGCTGTCTCAGACAATATGGGGTGAGAGCGATTTGTCTCCTCAGAGAGGTTTTGTTCATCTTCACCAACATATTCTACTCCGATTAGATTTGAATCGTCACAGATTAGCTTTAGCCTTCCCATAGGGGTTTCGTGAATAGCCGAGAAAAGATTGTCCTCTTTATGAGATTTTATCTCTTTTAGCATAGATTTAGCCACTTTTTCAGAGGCTCCCTCACCACCAAGTAATTTTCTTACTCTTTTATATCCCGATAGAATCCTCTTTCTGTCTCTTCCAATAAGGATTTTTCCAATTTCTGCCGATATGTTTTCAGGAGTGCAATCCCATTGAAGGAGCTCCTTTACAAGCTCTTTGTCAAGAATTAAATTGACCAGGCTTGCGTATTTTACTTTGATAATTAATTTACCAAGCCATACAGTTACTGGATTCATTCCGTAACAAACAACCTGAGGAGTGTCAATTATTGCGCACTCAAGGCTGGCAGTACCTGAAGATACTGCTGCTGCATCAGAGTGTTTAAGAATGGAGTATGTCTCTCCAAAAAAGAGTTTTATTCTGCTGCCACTAAGATATTGCTGGTAGTATGATGGCTCTATCGAGGGGGCTCCGGCAAGTAAAAACTGATATTCGGGGTAATCATCCTCCAGCCCTCTTAACTTGGGAAGAAGATATGAAATTTCGTGTTTTCTGCTCCCGGCCAGCAAAGCAATAGTGGGTTTATTATCAATATGAAGACGAGAGGTAAATTCCTCTTTGGATTCTGAAAGTGCTTTGTCTGATATTATGCTGTCATATAATGGATTCCCAAAATATTTAACATCCATATTATGGCCTTTAAAGAACTCTTGTTCAAAGGGAAATATTATATATGTTTTATCAGTGTACCTTTTTAGTTTTTCAATTCTCGATTCCCCTCTGGCCCAGACTTTGGGCGGGATATAGTAAAATACTCTAAAACCTCTCTCTTTTCCAAATTTTGCAATACGCAGGTTAAAACCGGGATAGTCAATTAAGATAATAACATCAGGCTTCCAGTCCAGAATATCTTTTTTACAATGTGAAAGATTTTCTCTTATTTTTCCAAGTTTTGAAAGAACTTCAACTATACCCATTACGGCAGTATCGCTATAGTGTTTAACAAGACCATCATAAACAGATCTCATCAAATCACCGCCCCAGAATCTGAATTCAGCAGAAGGGTCTTCTTTAAGAAGACTTTTCATCAGATTGGAGCCGTGCAGGTCCCCGGACGCCTCCCCCGCAATGAGGTAATAACGCATATTGGTTTATTTAGAAGTTCATTACATTTCCCAGAGCCCGGATAATCTCTCCACCTCTGAGTAATCTGTTGTGTCAATTTTGTGAGGAACAATGCTAATGTATCCATCCTCAACCAAATTATGATCAGATTCCCTGTTATCAGGCTCCAGATTAAAAAACTCTCCAGTCATCCAGTAATAGTGGAACCCATAGGGATCTGTTCTCTCTTCAAACTCTTTTATCCACTGACCCTTTCCCTGATGACAGAATTTAATCCCCTTTATGGAGTTCAATGGTTTGTCCGGGAAATTTACATTTAAGAAAATCTCAGGTTTTGGAGGATTTTTCAAATATTGGTCAATTATAATTTTCCCGTAATGAATTGAAGCGGAGAAATCTGCATCTCTGTGATGAGATGAGAGAGAAAAGCCGACAGAGGGAATTCCGTAGACTGTCCCTTCAGCAGCGGCACCAAGTGTCCCTGAATAGAGAGAGGCAACCGAAGCATTTGATCCATGGTTAATTCCTGAAACAAGAAGATGTGGAGGATTTGATGAAAAAAGCTGATTCATAGCCATTTTTACACAATCTGCAGGCGTACCGCTGCATGCAAAAATCTTCAACCCCTCTTCTGACTTCAGCTCTGTAAGCCTTAAAGGTTTGCCTATAGTAAGTGCTGCTGACATACCTGACATTGCCTCAAATGGCGCTACGACTGTAATATCACCATATGGTCTCATCATATCAATAAGAGCAGAAATCCCTTTTGATTTTACTCCATCATCATTAGTTATCAGTATATTAAGCTTTTCTCCTGTAGTCTCCATAAAAAGATGAGTATATATTTGTCCTTACAATCCACAAAGTTAATAAATTTGGCACGATTTTGCATAAGTTCTATTTTTTGTAACTTTGTGCCGAAATTCTTTTGAAGTTTTATCAAACCAAAAATATTTTAAACAAAATGAGTAAAATTAAAGTAGGGATCAACGGTTTTGGCCGTATCGGAAGACTTGTCTTTCGTGCTGCCCAGGAGAGAAATGATATCCAGGTTGTTGCTATCAACGACCTTATAGATGTTGACTACATGGCATACATGCTTAAATACGACTCAGTTCATGGTCGTTTTAAGGGAGATGTTGAAGTTAAAGACGGGAAACTTATTGTAAATGGATTCCCAATCAGAGTAACTGCTGAAAAGAATCCGGCTGATCTGAAATGGGGTGAAGTTGGTGCAGAATATGTTGTAGAGTCAACAGGACTTTTTTTGACAAAAGAGAAATGTGAAGCTCACATTCAGGCAGGTGCAAAAAGAGTTATTATGTCTGCCCCATCTAAGGATGATACTCCAATGTTCGTATATGGAGTTAATCATAAGAAGTATGCCGGCGAACAGTTTGTTTCCAATGCATCTTGTACTACAAATTGTCTTGCACCTATCGTAAAAGTGCTTAATGAGAATTTTGGTATCATTGAAGGTCTAATGACAACAGTTCACGCTGCAACAAACACTCAGAAAACAGTTGATGCACCATCTGCTAAAGACTGGAGAGGCGGTCGTGCAGCTGGTGCTAACATAATTCCTTCTTCAACAGGTGCAGCTAAAGCTGTAGGCAGAGTTCTTCCGGAGATGAACGGTAAACTTACAGGTATGTCTTTCAGAGTTCCTACAGTTGATGTATCAGTTGTTGACCTTACCTGCCGTCTTGAAAAACCTGCAAGTTATGATGAGATTAAAGCAGCCATGAAGAAGGCTTCAGAGGGTGAACTTAAAGGTATCCTTGGTTACACTGAAGATGCTGTTGTTTCAACTGATTTTATAACAGACCCTCGCACATCAATTTTTGATGCTGAGGCTGGTATTTCCTTAAACCCTCATTTTGTGAAGGTGGTTTCATGGTATGATAACGAGTGGGGTTATTCAAACAAGGTACTGGATATGCTGGCACACATGGCCACTGTCAAGTAGTTTTCAGATTTCAAAATTTAATGAGGGTGGCTTTCGTATAGCCGCCCTTGTTTTTTTCATATATTTGTTTTCAAAACTTAAACTATGGGAATAAGAAAGAAAATCTCTCTTGGTTTCGTTGTCATTGGAGCCATTCTGTTTCTTTCAAGCTTGATTGCCATCTTTGAATTTAACAGAATGCGACATTCAGTTGCCGCACTTATGACAGACAATATAAACAGTATCAACACTTCAAGACTCCTTCTTGAACTGACTGATGAGTATAATTTTATGTTGCTGAGCAGCGTGATTCTGGATTCAACAATGAAGTCAGAGAAGATTGTGTACGATAACAGATTTGAAAGTTATATCTCTAACATAAAGAAGAAATTCGTCTCTTCAGCTGAAGCCTCTGTTGCCGACTCTCTGTCATCCGCTTACTCGGCCTATCTGGAGGTTATTGGAAAGGCCTCCGGTATAATGACTCTTAATAAAGCAGGAAGAGAGAAGTGGTACTCAAATGAACTGGTGCCGGCCTATTCTAATCTAAGGCGATACAAAGGTGAACTTGGCCTCTTAACACAGGGAGCTCTTGCCGAGAATACAGATCAACTTCAGGAGGGATTCTACCGGAGTATTATGCCGGGTGTAATTGCTGTTGCTGCAGGAATACTACTTGTTCTTCTTTTTAATTACTTTATCAATTTATATTTTATTTCACCACTTTTGTTGATTTCTAGAGGATTAAAGAGCTATAAGGAGTTTAATAAAAGTTACAATGTCCATTTTGATAACGATGATGAACTTCAGGATTTAAATGGTGAAATAAAAACATTGATTGACGAACATAAAAACATGAAAAAATCCAGAGAATGAACCTCAAATTAGTCAGTAGAAATATAGGCCTGGCTCTTTTGCTGAATGCAATATTTATGTTCATTTCAGCTGCTGTTTCCATTCTCTATGGAGTTGATGATTCATTCTCCCCTCTCATTCTAAGTGGAATTGTAACCTCTGTGGTTGCATCATTTCCACTTATCTTTGTCCATAAATCAGGCGAAATCAACGCTAAGGAGGGACTTGTAATAGTAGTCTTCTCATGGATCCTCTCCTGCCTTTTTGGTATGCTGCCTTATATATTATACGGTGGAGAATTTTCAATTATTAACTCCTGGTATGAGAGTGTATCGGGATACACTACCACAGGTGCAACAATTCTGGTTAATGTAGAGGCACTTCCTAAAGGGCTCTTATTCTGGAGAGCCTCCACACACTGGCTTGGAGGTATGGGGGTAGTTCTTTTTATGTTATTGATTCTTCCATCAATTTCATCTTCAAGAATGTTGAGCAAATTTGAAATTTCATCTTTATCAAAGGATAATTTCAGGTTTAGGGCACAGCAGACAGTAAGGGTCATTTCTACAGTATATTTGGGATTGACAGTGGTTGAAACTATCCTTCTTAACCTTGCCGGAATGTCTCTTTTTGATGCTGTATGTCATTCATTTTCAACTATTGCGACAGGAGGCTTCAGTACTAAAAATTTATCTCTTGCTTATTATGATTCAGTTACTATTGATATTATAGTGATGGTTTTTATGCTATTTGCAGGGATGCATTTTGGACTTCTTTATACTGCCTTTACAGGAAAAGTGCAATCATTATGGAGGTCACCTGTTGTCAGGTTTTATCTCTCTTCTATCATAATTGTATCATTAGTAGTATCTTTAAATATTAAATTTGCCGGTATTGAAACCGACTGGATTCATGCGTTAAGACACGCATTCTTTCAGGTTATCTCTGTGGGTACAACGACAGGATTTGCAAGTGCAGACTCCAGTATCTGGCCCTCCTTTTCAATTCTTCTACTAATATATTTTACTTTACAATGTGCCTGCTCCGGATCCACATCGGGTGGTATAAAAGTTGACAGAGTATTGATTTTCTACAAGGCTTTCAAAGCTCAAATTAAAAAACAGATTCACCCGAATGCAATTGTCTCTGTTAAATTGGGAGGGCATACTCTTGATAAAGAGATGGTAACCTCTACAGCACTTTTTATTGTTCTCTATCTATTTATTGTCTTTATTGTAACTGTAATTCTAACATTCCTAGGAGTAGAACTCTTTGATGCTTTTACCGCATCTGCTGCTAATATGGGAAATGTTGGCCCGGGGTTTGGGAGTGTTGGGTCTCTTGGTAATTATTCACAAATACCTGCACTGGGGAAGTTTGTCCTCTCTGTCCAGATGCTTTTGGGTCGTGTTGAAATTTATTCAATGTTATTAATTGTTCTTGTCTTCAGAAAAAGATAAACATATGTCACTTGCTGATTTTCTGGAGAACAAAATGATTGAAGGGCTCGGCTTTGAACCCACATCTTGCCAGTCTGATCTTATAAAAACTCTCTCAGATTTCATTCTCTCTCCCGGTGCTGTCTCTCTGCCTTCCTCAAGAGAGATTATGGTTGTTAATGGTTATGCCGGCACGGGTAAAACATCGGTTTTGTCATCCCTTGTTAAGGTATTAGAGTCATTTGAAAGAAAGTATGTACTTCTGGCACCAACAGGAAGGGCCGCAAAAGTATTATCCGGATACACATCCAGAATAGCATATACTATCCACAAACATATTTACAGACAGAAATCAATGAGTGACGGGATAGGCCTCTTTACACTCAATGTAAATCTTAGCAATGAAACTGTTTATATAGTGGATGAGGCCTCATTAATCTCAAATTATAGCGATACCTCTTCATTTGGATCAGGTCATCTTTTAGACGATCTGATCCAGTTTGTATACAGCGGAGAGGGTAATAAGCTTATTCTGGCAGGAGACTCTGCTCAGTTACCGCCTGTTGGACTCAACCATTCTGAGGCACTCGATGTTGATTCAATGAAAAGATACGGTCATATAATATTTTCCCGGTTAAGGAGTGTTGTGAGGCAGGCTGAGAGTTCCGGAATTTTGTATAATGCAACCTTAATAAGGGAGTTGATTGAAAAAGAGGACTCCTCAATTCCACAATTTGAACTGAATGGGTTTAATGATATAGTCAGAATCTCTGGGGGTGATCTTCTGGAGGAGCTGGAAAGCTCTTTTAGTAAATGGGGAGCAGACGAAACACTTGTTTTATGCAGATCAAATAAAAGGGCAAACAGGTATAATAAAGGGATAAGATCCACTGTGCTCTTCAGAGAGGAGCGCTTAAGCAGGGGGGATAAACTCATGATTGTTAAAAACTGCTATCAGTTTTTAGAGGATGCTCAGGGCATTGGCTTTATAGCTAACGGAGATGTGGCTGAATTGGTGAAGATTTCTAATTATGAAGAGAGGTACGGATTAACTTTTGCTGATGCTGTTCTTTCATTTCCGGATTATAATAATTTGGAGATAAAGGCAAAGGTGATTCTTAATACTCTGGAAAGTGAGACTGCCTCTCTGGGATCAGATCAGCAGAGGGAGCTCTTCACACAGATTATGGAGGACTACAATCATATTAAAACTAAAAGAAAAAGAGTTGCGGCTGTAAGAGAGGATAAATATTTTAATGCATTGCAGATTAAATTTGCTTCGGCAATTACTTGTCATAAATCTCAGGGTGGACAATGGTCTTCCGTATTTGTGGATAATCCGTTCTGGAGTGATGAACTAACCATAGATGATTTAAAATGGCTATATACTGCTATGACCAGAGCTACAGAGAAAATCTATTTTGTTAACTTTAAAGACTCATTTTTTAGAAAAACTTAACATTCAATTATGAAGAATTTTATCAGAAAGAGTATCGTAACATTGTTGGCAATTATCTTTATTGTGCATGTTAATGCGCAGGATATTAAGCAACTATCTATGGTTTTGTCGTGGAAAGATAATTCCACTCTTTTAATGGCAGGCTTTGATAAAGATAAGCGTATTTACAAAGAGTATAATATTATTACAGGAGTTTCTGCTGAAGTGGAGAAACCATCAGAGGTAAAGAGGGCTACAGTTTTTATTAAAGATGGTGATATAGTATATTCAGATGAAAACGGAGCTGAAAGCATAATTACAAAAACATCTTATGAAGAGAGGAATCCGGAACTTTCACCAGATGGAAAAAGGATTGCTTTTACCAGAGAGAATGATCTTTATTCTATTGCTATTGATGGAGCAGGGGAGATGCGTTACACTTTTGATGGCACTGAACTTATAATGAATGGCTGGGCCTCTTGGGTCTATTACGAAGAGATTCTTGGCAGACCATCCAGATATAAAGCTTTTTGGTGGTCTCCGGATAGTAAGTCAATTGCATTTATGAGATTCGATGATACCAATGTTCCGATGTTCCCAATTTACGAGGCATCAGGCAAACATGGAAAAATAGTTCAAACAAGATACCCTAAAGCAGGTGATGAAAATCCTCGTGTGAAGATCGGTTTTGCAGATGTTGATGCAGGAGGTGTAATATGGGGAGATTTTAATGATAATGAGGATCAATATTTTGGGACTCCATACTGGAATAGTAATTCCAACGAACTTCTGGTTCAGTGGATGGACAGAGATCAGAGTAATTTTGTTCTTTACTCTGTGAAAAAGGTTAGTGGAGAAAAGAGAGTAGTTTATAAAGAGCACCAGAATAGCTGGATTGACTGGCTTGAGGAGGTTAGATTCGGGAATGAGGGTTTCTATTTTGTAAGAGACTTTGAACTTTGGGAGCAAATATACTTCCAAAGTTATGACGGAAAAAAACTTATAAAACTCACAGATGGGAAAAACTGGGGTATTAGGTTTACAGATTTTAATGAACAAGAGAGAGTTTTATACTTTACTTCAAGAAGAGAGACATCAGAGAGAGGTGACTTTTATCAACTAAGCTGGAATAAGGGTATGAATAAAAGAGAGATTAAAAGACTCTCTAAAGGGAGCTGGAATTTTACATCTGTAATTCTATCTCCAGATAAAAAGCATTATGTTGCCAATGTGTCATCAGTTTCTGATCCAACATCAACTATAGTTGTATCTCTTTCAAAAAAAGGAGTTGTAAAGGAGGGAGAGCACATTGTAATTCAGGATGCTGCTGAAGGGGCAGATTTGTCAAAAATTCCAATAGCTGAAATGCTATTTATAACAACTGAAGATGGTTACAGATTACCGGCTTCCGTTATCTGGCCTGAAAATATGGATAAAAACAGGAGATATCCGGTTATTGTCAATATGTATGGCGGACCAAATTCCGGAACAGTAATGGATACATGGAGGAACCCGTCTGATGAGACAAAATTCTGGTATAAAAAGGGTGTGATTCAAATCAGTATTGATCACAGAGCTTCCGGTCATTGTGGAAAGGAGGGTCTAAATTTCATCCACAGAAACCTGGGTAAGCAGGAGATTGAAGATTATATACTATGGGCGAAGTATTTGCACTCGCTTCCATTTGTTAATAAGGAAAAAATCGGCATAACCGGCTTCTCTTACGGAGGAACAATGACTCTTCTTGCATTAACAGAAGGAGCTGAATATTTTAGATTTGGAGTTGCAGGAGGTGGTGTTTATGACTGGCATCTTTACGATTCTCATTATACAGAAAGATATATGGATACTCCTCAAGCCAATCCGGAGGGTTATAAAAACACATCTGTACTGGGAAAGGTTTCCAAGTACAGAAGTGAGTCTGGTTCAAGGTTGTATATTACTCACGGAACTTCAGATGATAATGTTCATTTTCAGAATACTCTCCAGTTAATTGATGCACTTCAGAGATCCGGCAAACAATTTGAACTTATGATTTATCCTGGAGGAATGCATGGTTACAGAGGAGCTCAGTCAATTCACGACAGAGAGGCTACAAGATCATTTTGGTTAAAGAATCTTTTTGATTAAAGCATTGCAAGAAGCATCATTTCGTCATATAGCTCCCATATCAGAGACTCTTCTCCGTTGATTTTTTTATCTGCGAGTATCTCAGATGCTTTAATTAGTTCTCCATGAGGGGTGGTTGTTAAAGGGTTATAACTTGTAACAACCAGCCCTGATGTGATACAAAAGTTATTGTTTGTACCTGTCTTCTTGTTTCTTACTTGCATGGATACATCTGATCTTGAAAAGTCATAGTACCATTTACCGTTATACTCTTTGTATCCAACTACATATTTGGCATTGGTAATTTTTACCTTAATATGAGATGGTTTGTTTTTAATAAATGAGAGGTATCCATCTCCTCTATCTTCAATATTCATATTGAACTCTACTTTGGAGATAGCGCGGGATTCAGATTCAATGTAAATTTTCCCTCTGTAAAGTATTTCATAACAAGCTACTTTCTGATCAAACTTTACAACATACATTATCTTTCCATCTTGTTCAACAGGAGTGTCGTATTCAAATGTATATAGATCTTCAATTTTCTTATTATCGCATCCCGGGAGTGAGTGTTTTACAACATCAAGTTTTGCTATATGGACAGGGCCCCCCTGAAGTTTAAATTTCAAAGGCTCCGGCATATTTGTTTCATTCTTTCTTATTTTCTTTACAAGAATCTTGTCATTTTTACCATTGAGGTATGAAGCCTTTTCGATATCAAGTAAAGCTTCGTTTAAAGAGATTGTTTGATTGTTCTTTGAAACATTCTCTTTGTAATAGGCTGAGACAAGTGATTCGTCATTAGAATAGTTCCTGGATATTTTGCTAAAGGCTTCTTTAACAAGTATATCAGCACTATATTTAGGGTTTTGAACATAAGGTGCATCAGTTGCTGCATATGCAGTCAGAGATGCTGAGGCCATCAAAATGGCTAGTGAAAAATTTGAAATTGTTGTTTTCATTGTAATGGGTTATTAATTGCATTTTTTTTCTGCAATATAGACGACCCCTTACTTGAAAAAGTTGCAAAAAACTATATGATATTTTATAATA
The DNA here is from genome assembly GCA_035609245.1 of Bacteroidales bacterium MB20-C3-3. Classification (NCBI taxonomy): domain Bacteria; kingdom Pseudomonadati; phylum Bacteroidota; class Bacteroidia; order Bacteroidales; species Bacteroidales bacterium MB20-C3-3. The sequence goes on from CP141202.1 coordinate 169,257, forward strand.
TGTTAAGAGTCTGCTCTTTAATCTTTTCGAGTTCCTCTTTCATCTCAACAACCAGCCTTTGAATTTCTGCATGATTTGCTTTAGATCCAAGAGTGTTAATCTCCCGGCCGATCTCCTGAGCTATAAAACCAAGTTTTTTTCCTGGCATTGATTCAGTCTTAATTGTTTGAATAAAGTACTCGCAGTGTTGTTTAAGTCTAACCTTTTCTTCAGTTATATCAAGTTTTTCAAGGTAGTAAATAATCTCTTGTTCAAATCTGTTCTGGTCTGCCATGAGTCCGGACTCTTCAAATCTGCTTAATAATTTGTTTCTGACAGATTCATTTCTTGAAGAATCCAGCTTCTCAGTCAACGACAGTGATGACAGAATATTATTTATTCTCTCTCTTATCTCTATCTCCAGTTTAGCCCCCTCAGAAGATCTGAATTCATCCATTGCAAGTGCTGCTCTTTTGATACAATCCGATAAATCTGACCAGAACGAGTCTGTTTCAAGAGGTTTTCTTGGTTCAGTTACATCTGGCATCTTCAGTACAATAGGAAGAAGATCTTCTTTGCTGACAGGAATATTCATATCAGATGCCAGTTGTTCAATTTGAGACCAGTAAGTTTTGAAAATCTCTCTATTCAGATGCTTTCCGGTATTTTCAACAGAACTTTCCAGAGATATGTATAAATCTATGCTACCTCTGCTTAGCATTGCTGAAAGTAGTTGCTTTGTTTCAATCTCCTTCTCTCTTGGAATAAATTGAGTCTTGAGATTAATGTCTGCGTTTTTTCCATTGACTGAACGAATCTCAACTGTGAACTTTCCCACTGAAGTAATTGTATCGGCTTTACCGAAACCTGTCATTGATTTAAGCATTGTATCTACTTTTATCTTGAGTTAACCTTTCGCAAAGTTACGCAAGAAATCTTATATTTGCGGTTCAAAATCTAAATAGTATGGAAGAGACAAAGGCAGCTGCGGCAGAGGAGAGACAACTTAATTTTATTGAGGAGATTGTTGAGAGGGATTTGCAAGAGGGAAAACATAAATCAATATTAACCCGCTTCCCTCCTGAACCCAATGGATATCTGCATATTGGACATGCAAAAAGTATTTGTCTCAATTTTGGACTTGCAAAAAAATATGGCGGAAAGACAAATCTTAGATTCGATGATACTAATCCCACTAAGGAGGATGTAGAGTATGTTGATTCAATAAAAGAGGATGTTAAATGGCTCGGCTTTGATTGGGCAGGTGAGTTTTATGCTTCCGATTATTTTGAGCAGCTTTATGAATGGGCTGTTCTTATGATTAAGAAGGGTATTGCATATGTAGATGATCAGACTCAGGAGCAGATAAGAATTAACAGGGGTACCGTAACTCGTCCCGGAATACCCAGTCCGTGGAGAGATAGGGCTGTAGAAGAGAACCTTGATCTTTTCCGCAGAATGAGAGATGGAGAGTTTGGTGATGGAGAGAGGGTTCTCAGAGCAAAAATTGATATGTCTCACAGCAATATGCTAATGAGGGATCCAATATTATACAGAATTATTCACACTCATCACCACAGAACAGGTGACTCCTGGTGCATATATCCAATGTATGACTACGCACATGGACAGAGTGACTCAATAGAGAAGATCACACACTCAATATGCACACTAGAATTTGATGTTCATCGCCCGCTTTATGACTGGTTTATTGAAAAGCTGGAGATTTTTCCGTCAAGACAGTATGAGTTTGCCAGGCTCAATCTTACATATACAGTTATGTCTAAAAGGAAGCTTCTTGAATTGGTGAAAAATGGTTATGTAACAAGCTGGGACGATCCAAGAATGCCTACTATATGTGGTTTGAGAAGAAGGGGGTATACTCCTGAAAGCATTAGGCTCTTTGCCGATAAGGTTGGCGTAGCCAAAAGGGACAATATTATTGACCTTTCACTGCTTGAGTGGTGTGTCAGAGAGGATCTTAACAAACGAGCCAACAGATATATGGCTGTAATCGATCCTGTTAAGCTAACCATTTCAAATTATCCTGAGGGAGAGACTGAGATTTTTAAAGCTCCGGTAAATCAGGAAAATAGCGAAGCAGGTTTCAGGGATGTCCCTTTCTCTAGGGAGCTGTTTATTGAAAGAGAGGATTTTATGGAGATCCCTTCAAAAAAATATTTCAGACTAAAGCCGGGAGGAGAGGTGAGACTTAAGTACTCTTATATAATTAAATGCGAAGAGATTGTTAAAGACTCAGAGGGCAATATTGTTGAAATTATTTGTACTTACGATCCTCAAAGCAGACCCGGAACCGGAGAGTGGAGATCTGTTAAAGGTACAATTCATTGGCTATCCGCTTCTCACGCAATTGAGGCTGAGGTGAGACTTTTTGACAGATTGTTCACTGAAGCTGAGATGGATTCAATTCCTGAAGATAAGAGCTACATAGATTTTTTGAATCCTGAATCCCTTGTGGTAAAGAGAGGATATGCCGAACCTTCGCTTAAGGAGGATATCTCTGAAATTGCCGTCCAGTTTGAAAGAAATGGCTATTTTGTTAAAGATTCAGATTCAACACCTGATAAGCTGGTTTATAATAAAACTGTGGGTCTTAAATCAACCTGGGCTCAATAACAATTTCTAACTCATTGCTGTCTTTACCCTGTGCTTTTTCCAAAGGCCTGAATTATAGTAAAGTATTGCTCCAATACATCCGATTGTCCAACCGGCCGGGATTGACCACCAAATCCCTTTTGCCCCAAAATAGTCTGACAGAATGTAGGCAAGAGGGATTCTTATAATCCATAATGATAATGTTGTTATAAGCATAGGAACAAATGTGGCGCCTGCTCCTCTGGTTACTCCATTTACCACAAACATTGTTGTAAAGAGGATGTAGAATGATGTTACTATTATCAAATACTCTTTACCGGTCTTTATTATCTCATCATAGTAAGGTGACCCTGAATCAACGAAGAGATGCATTATGTTTTCTCCAAAGAAGACAACAATAAGAGTAAGAAAAATACATATTACTGTCGAATATTTAAGGGTTGCCCATAATCCGTTTCTTATCCTGTCAAATCTTTCTGCACCAAGATTTTGACCAACGAATGATGAGAGAGCAGCTGCAAGATTCATTGCAGGCATTGATACGAACATATCTACCCTTCCCGCCGCTGTATAGGCCGCCAGAGTAGCTACTCCAAAGGGAGATACTATGCCGAGAAGTGCCATATTTCCCAGCCCGACTAAGGTTTGCTGAACTCCGGACGGAAGACCGATTTTTAAAGAGAGCCTGAAGTTATCCCAGTCAAATTCCCATTTTTTCCAGTTAAGATTAAATTTTATTATGTTTTCCTCTCTTTTATTCAGGTGATACCATAGAGCCAGCCAAGCCAAAACAGATGATATTCCCGTTGCCCAAGCTACTCCCTCAATTCCCCAATTGAACACAAGCACAAAGAGAAGGTCAAGTATCATATTGAGTATAATTGAACCAATGGTAAAATATATTGGGGTAAGAGAGTTTCCAACACCTCTTAGTATGGCTGAAATCCCAAAAAGCATAAAGGAGGGGAGCGTGGTTGTTACTATTACAATATCAAAATATCTTACTGCGTCAGGTAATACCTCATCAGGAATTGATAAAAATTGAAAAATGGGCTTACTGAATATGAAAAAAATAATTGTAAGTATAATAGAGCTTATAAGCAGAAATATCTGCAGAGTATCTGAAGTTATTTTAACTTTTTTTAAATTTTTTGCCCCAAAATATTGTGAAACAAGTACAGATCCTCCAATTGTAATTCCTGCTACAAGTGCAGAAAGTGTGAACAGGATGGGGAAACTGGCACCAACCGCAGCAAGAGCAACTGACCCCACAAATTTCCCAACGACAATACTATCTACAATATTGTATAGTTGCTGAAAAATATTACCAATAAACATGGGGATGGCAAAGAGTAAAATTTGTTTTCCCTCTTTCCCCTGTGTAAGATCCTTCATTTGCGAAAATTTGTGCGCAAATATAAGAATTTATAACGAACAGGCTAGAACCTTTTTGTATAGGTATGACAGTATGGCTGTGTCCCCTTTCTCAAATAGTAGTCCTGATGATACTTTTCTGCAGGATAGAATTTTTCTGCTTTAGTAATCTTTGTTGCAACTCTGTACCCTTTTGTCTTAAGCTTTTCAACTAGAGATTTTGCAACCTCTTTCTGTTGTTCGGAAGTGTAAAAAATTTCCGATCTGTATTGTGTCCCTATATCCGGTCCCTGACGGTTTACCTGGGTAGGGTCGTGAATTTCGAAGAATTGCATAGTAAGTTTTTCATAACTTATCAGAGAGGCATCATAAATAACCTCAACAGCCTCTGCATGACCACTTGTGCCACTGCTAACCTCTTCATATGTTGGATTTGAGAGACTCCCTCCTGTATATCCGCTCTCTACTGAGATTACTCCCGGAAGGCTCCTCAGAAGATGCTCTACACCCCAGAAACATCCTCCTGCAAAAATTGCTCTCTCTCTCTTCATTGGAAGAAACTCCATTGATATAGAGTTTACACAGTGGCGTATGTTTTTAGAAGTGAATCTTTCACCCAAAAAAACATGACCAAGATGCCCTCCACAATTTGAACATACAATTTCTGTCCGTATTCCGTCTGCATCTCGTTTTCTGGTTACTGCACCCGGGATCTCTTCATCAAAGCTTGGCCAGCCGCATCCAGCATCAAATTTTGATGTTGAATTGTAAAGTGGATTTCCACATTGCCTGCAGATATAGGTTCCCTTCTCCTCATGTTTGTAAAATTTCCCCGTAAAGGGAGCTTCAGTCCCTTTATGGATAATAATTTTTTTCTCCTGTTCTGTAAGCGGTTTCATATTCTGTGAGTCCATAGTGCTTGAGAAAATTATAAAAATCAATAATAGAGATAATATTTTCATGGCTTTAGTCATTTATATAATGCTCCAGCCTTTGAGCTGAGCAATCTCTTCTGGCCAGATCTCCTCGTCTGGGGTTTCAAGTATCAGCGGGATATTGTCAAATCTTGGATCTTTCATTAATAGTTTGAATGTCTCTTCGCCCAGCTGGCCTTTACCAAGTGAGTCATGTCTGTCAACCCTGGAGTTGAGACCTTTTTTTGCATCGTTTAGATGCATCCCCCTGAGATATTTAAATCCAACAATTTTATCAAAATGTTCAAAGGCCTCTTGAAATCCTCTTTCGTTTGAGAGGTCATATCCTGCAGCAAATGAGTGACATGTGTCAATACATACACCAACTCTTGATTTATCTTCAACCTGATCAATTATCTCGGCAATCTGTTCAAAAGTATGACCAAGATTACTCCCCTGACCGGCTGTATTCTCAATCACAGCTGTAACTCCTCTGGTCTTGTCAAGTGTAATGTTAATAGATTCAGCAATTCTGGAGAGACATTCACTAATTGATATTTTCCCAAGGTGGCTGCCAGGGTGAAAATTTAGTCTGTCAAGACCAAGTTGTTCACATCTCTGCATCTCATCCAGAAAAGCAGCTCTTGATTTATCAAGCCCCTCCTGTTCAGGATGTCCCAGATTAATTAGATAACTGTCATGAGGAAGAATCTGGAATGGTTTATATCCTAATTCAAGACATTTACTCTTAAAATTTTCAATGCTTTTTTGTGACAGAGGTGCCGAAACCCACTGCCTCTGATTTTTTGTAAATAGTGCAAAAGCAGTTGCTCCAATTTTATTTGCATTTACCGGAGAGTTTTCCACTCCCCCTGATGAGCTTACATGTGTGCCAATGTATTTCATTTTTTGTATGTTGTCAAAATTTTTAACTAATTCTGGAGAAATCCTCCTGTGCACCTCTGAGTTTAGCTAACTTATCGCGAAGCATCTGATTTGCCGGTCTCTCAATAAAAGGATCAGAGTCCAGGAGAGAGAGAGCAGTTCTTCTTGCCTCCTCCAGTATCTGTGAATCTTTTGCAAGATCTGCCAGCTTAAGATCTATAGGAAGTCCACTCTGCTGAGTTCCCTCTATATCCCCCGGACCGCGCATTCTCATATCGGCCTCAGCCAGCTCAAATCCATCCTGAGTGGAGCACATAAGGTCAATCCTTTGTTTTGACTCTTTTGTTAGTTTATGTCCTGTCATCAGGATACAATATGAGCTTTCTGCTCCTCTTCCCACTCTTCCCCTAAGCTGATGAAGCTGAGAGAGACCAAACCTCTCGGCACTCTCTATCATCATAACTGAGGCGTTAGGCACATCAACTCCAACCTCTATAACAGATGTTGATACCAGAATGTTTGCTTTACCTGAAGCAAAAAGTTCCATATCGTATGCTTTGTCTTCATTTTTTTGCTTGCCGTGAACAACAGCTGTTACATATTCAGGTGCAGGAAACTCGCGTATAATGTTTTCGTATCCCTCTTGAAGGTTTTTATAATCAAGCGTCTCGCTCTCATTGATAAGAGGATATACAATAAAGATTTGCCTCCCTTTTGAAATCTCCTCTTTCATGAATTCGTAAATCTTTTTCCTGTATGACTCGGTTGAGTGTATTGTCCTTATACTTTTTCTTCCCGGAGGTAGTTCATCAATTACTGAAACATCAAGGTCTCCGTAAAGAGTCATTGCAAGTGTGCGCGGTATAGGGGTGGCTGTCATCACAAGGACATGGGGAAGAGTATCGCTGTTTTTACTCCATAGCTTTGCTCTTTGTTCAACACCAAATCTGTGCTGTTCATCAATTACGGCAAAGCCTAAATTTCTGAACTGGACACTCTCTTCAATCAGTGCATGAGTGCCAAAGAGTAAATGTATTGTGCCATTGGTTAGCCCTTCAGCTATCTCTCGTCTCTCTTTTGCTTTAGTGCTACCAGTCAGGAGTGCTGTCTTTATTCCGGTATTTTCTAAAAGTTTAGCAGAGTTGTTATAATGCTGATTAGCAAGGACTTCAGTTGGAGCCATTATACAAGACTGATATCCGCTGTCAGCAGATAGAAGTGAACACAGTAATGCAACCATTGTTTTACCGCTACCAACATCTCCTTGTAGCAATCTATTCATTTGTCTTCCTGACTTGAAATCTTCACGAACTTCACGAATAACTCTTTTTTGTGCATTAGTGAGTTCAAAGGGGATATTGTTATAGCATTTATTAAAGAAGTCTCCAACTTTGTGCATGATTATACCCCTTGCATTTCGCTCTCTTATACTTTTTTGCCTTAGTAATGAGAGTTGGAGATAGAACAACTCTTCAAACTTGAATCTGAATTGAGCAGATGCAAGTTTTTTCATGTCAGAAGGAAAATGAATCATCTGAAGAGCCTCTTTTACCGGCATTAATTTTTTTTCGGCTGAAATATTCTCTGGAAGAGTCTCCTGTATTCCCTCAATACATTGCTTGAGAAGAGTGGCTTGCATTCTTGCAATAACCTTGTTCCCCAGTCCGCTGCTTCTGAGTCTCTCTGTCGAGGAGTAGACTCCTATCATATTCCCTATATAAAACGGGTTCTCTTCGTTAACGGAGTCAATCTCTGGATGGACAATGTTAAGACTTTGATTAAAAATTGTAGGTTTCCCAAATATTATATATTCATGATTTGTTTTAAGCCTCTCTTTTGTCCATTTAATTCCTTGAAAGAAGACAAGATCTATGGCACCAGTAGGGTCTGTCAGTGTTGCAACTAGTCTTTTTGCAGGCCCTTTTTCACCAAGCAGAGTAATTCTGGAAATTTTCCCCCTCAGTTGAATATAGCTCATAGAGGGTTCAATTTCGCTGATTGTATAGATTCTGCTGCGATCAATATATCTGAAAGGGAAAAAATAGAGCATGTCACTAAATGTTTTGATATTTAGCTCCTTCTCCAAAAGGGTGGCTCTTCTTGGACCAACACCACTGAGGAATTTTATGTCACTTTCAAGAATACCAGGCATATCGCAAAGTTAATAATCTTGACAGATTTTTGTATCTTGCGTCAAATTTGTTGAGATACATATTATGAGCAATAAAATCGTAGTTGGAATAACCCAGGGAGACAGTAACAGTATATCATACGAGGTAATTATCAAAGCACTTACAGATGCCAGAATACTGGAACTTTGCACTCCTGTAATTTACGGTTCCTCTAAACTATTTGGTTATTATAAAAAACAGATAAATGATGCAGATGGTATTGTCCCAAATGTTATCTCAGCCCCATCTGAAATTCATCATAAAAGGGTAAACATAATCAATTGTGTTCCTGAAAGTGTTACCGCAGAGCCAGGAAGATCAACCACAGAGAGTTCAAGAGGCGCTTTTCTATCTCTTGAGAAAGCGATTAACCATATAAAAAACGGAGAGATTGATGTTCTGGTTACAGGACCATTTAATAAAGCATCTATGAAAAGTGATGGCTTTATTTTTCCGGGACATACTGAGTATCTTACTAAAGAGTTCCAAAAAGAGGACTCTTTGATGTTTATGATATCTTCATCACTAAAAGTGGGCGTTGTTACAAATCATATACCTGTAAGCGAGGTTCCTCAAAATATTACAAAGGAGAAGATTGCAAAAAAGGCCAGACTGATGATAGATTCTCTAAAACGGGACTTTGGTATTGAGTATCCAAAGATTGCGGTTTTATCTCTCAATCCTCATGCAGGGGAGGAGGGTATGCTTGGCAGTGAGGAGATTGAAATAATCAGGCCATCAATAGCAGAGTTAAAAGAGGAGGGGCATCTTGTATTTGGTCCATTTGCTCCGGATGGTTTTTTTGCATCCCCTTCAATAAATAAATTTGATGCTGTGCTTGCAATGTATCACGATCAGGGTTTAATCCCTTTTAAGGCTCTCTCTCCTGATGATGGTATAAACTATACAGCGGGATTACCAATTGTCAGAACCTCTCCTGATCATGGAACGGCTTACGATATTGCCGGAAAAAACATTGCAAATCATACCTCTATCTTAAACGCAATATATAGTGCAGTTGACATTTTCAGAAAGAGAATTGAGTATGAGGAGTTAAGAAAGAATCCGCTTAAAGTAGAAATACCTGCTTCAAGAGGCAATGATTGAGCTTTACACAGATGGTGCATCCAGGGGTAATCCCGGTCCGGGAGGATATGGAGTAGTCCTTAAGAGTGGACATCACAGAAAAGAGCTCTCCGGAGGTTTTGAATTGACTACCAATAACAGAATGGAGCTTCTTGCTGTAATTACAGGCCTTGAGACTCTTCGCAAAGCTGGTTCTGAGGTGACTGTTTATTCAGATTCATCATATGTTTGTGATGCTGTTAATAAAGGTTGGCTTTTTGGTTGGGAGGCAAAAAATTTTTCAGGGAAAAAAAACAGCGATTTGTGGCTAAGATTCTTGAAAATTTACAGAAAACACAAAGTGAAGTTCGTTTGGATTAAAGGTCATGCAGGGCATCCGGAAAATGAAAGATGCGATACTCTGGCTGTAGAGGCCTCCAAGGAGCCCTTACTCAAAAAAGATGAAGGTTATATTGTTGAAGTTGTTAATACCCTGGGGTTATAATCCTGATCTCGCAGCCAAGGCTCAAAGCCAGCTTCTTTTATTGTATTAACCATTTCAGCCGAATCCAGTTTATGCTCGGCTCCTGCAGAAGAGACTACATTTTCTTCAATCATGATTGATCCCATATCATCTGCTCCCGAATGAAGCGCAAGCATTCCCGTCTCTCTTCCTGTTGTCAGCCAGGATGCCTGGATATGAGCAATATTATTAAGCACTATCCTGCTTATGGCTACCATCTTAAGATGTTCTACAATTGAAATCTCGCGGGTTTCATATCTTTCGACAAGCTTTGTGCCTTCTGTCTGCATTGGCCAGCATATAAATGCTCTGAAGCCGGGTGATTCTTTTGGACGCTTTGACTGGAGATCTCTGATTTTAATTAAGTGGTCAACTCTCTCTTCAATAGTCTCAATATGTCCGTATACCATTGTAGCAGTTGTTCCAAGTCCCATTTTATGAGCAATCTCCATAACTTCTAACCATTGTGAAGTGGTTGGTTTTCCAGGAGATAGCTGTTTTCTTACCCGATCTGTCAGGATTTCGGCGCCGGCACCCGGAAGAGTGTTTAAACCAGCATCTATAAGTCTTGTGAGGGTCTCTTCTATTGTAAGAGAACTTAATCTGGCAATATGCGAAATTTCAGGAGGGCCAAAGGCATTAAGTTTAATCGAAGGGTCAATGGATTTTATTGTTTTTAAAAGTTTTTCGTAATATGATATGTCATAGTGCGGATGAAGCCCTCCCTGAAGAAGTATCTGGTCGCCTCCCAGTTGCCGGAGATGTTTTATCTTCTCTTCTAACTCTTGAGAATTAATTGTGTATGACCTCTCTTTATCTGAAAGTTTACAGTGAAAATTGCAAAAGAGGCACCCGGATATACAGACATTTGTGTAGTTTATATTACGGTCAATTTGCCAGCTTACTCTCTTTTCCGGTATTTTTGCAAATCTGATTTTCTGAGCCAGTGAAAAAAGTTGAAAAGGGGGAGCTTCGTTAAAAAGCCTTACACCTTCATCTATTGTGAGATTAGTGAGAGAGAGGGCTTTTGTATATAATGTATTTAAAGTCATATTGTTAATTCTCTTATTGAATATTGCAAAAGTAAAAGAATTATTTAAGAAGTGTCGCAAAATAGGTATATTTGTATAATGATTTGTTGCAAATTAATTCACATTCAATAATAAATGGAAAATATTTTGGAGAGAGAGGGGCTGCGCTTTGCTCTTATAGGAGGTGGAAGCTGGGCCACGGCGCTTGCAAAGCTGCTGCTCAATCATCAGGAGAAGATTTCATGGTATATCAGAGACGAGGAGTCAATTGATATTCTAAAGAGTACAGGTCACAATCCGTTTTACTTGCAGGCGGTGCAATTTGATCCTAAAAGACTTGAACTCTCAACAGATATAAACGAGGTTATCTGTAATGCTGATGTACTGTTATTCGCAATTCCTTCCGCCTATTTTATGGATATGGCTGTCAATATCAAATGTATTCTTGATAATAAATTCATTATTACAGCCATTAAGGGTATGGTTCCGGTTGATAATATTTCTATTGCGGAGTATTTTCATATAAATCACAAAATTCCTTTCAGCAGAATTGGGGTTGTAAGTGGTCCTTGCCATGCAGAGGAGGTTGCTATGGAGAGACTCTCATATTTAACTCTTTCAAGCAAGCATATTGAGGTTGCTCGTAATCTGTGTGATATTTTTGCCTGTAGTTATATAAAAACTATACCGGGAACAGATATTTACGGAGTAGAGTACGCTGCAGTACTTAAGAATATCTATGCTGTAGCTGCAGGTGTATGTCACGCACTTGGTTATGGTGATAATTTTATGGCTGTATTAATCACTAACTCTTTTCATGAGATGAGAGATTTTCTGCATGCCAGTCATCCTGATAAAAACAGGCATACATCTACATCGGCATATCTTGGCGACCTCCTTGTAACATGCTATTCACAATTCAGCAGAAACAGAACTTTTGGTTCTATGATTGGTAAGGGATACTCAGTTCAATCTGCACAGCACGAAATGAATATGGTTGCAGAGGGTTATTATGGTACTAAATGTATTTATGAAATAAACCAGAAATATAAAATACATATGCCCATTGCAGAGGCTATGTACAAGATTTTGTATGAACATAAATATTCGGCATATATAATTAAGCAATTAACAGAACAACTGCAGTAAATATGAATAATATAATTAATATTGAATATCCCTCAGTTACTACTTTTCTTGGTGAGAAAAGTTTGTCAGACTCTTTGGACAGAGCTTTATCGGCTTTGAAAAAGCTGAATGGCAGGATGGGAGAGGGGAGTGAATTTCTTGGATGGATGGATCTGCCATCTTCTCTTGAAGAAGATGTAATTATTAATATTGAAAATATTGCAAAAGAGTGGAAAGAGAAGTGTGAAGTGGTAGTCGTAATAGGAATAGGAGGATCCTACCTTGGTGCAAAATCTGCATTGGAGGCGCTTTCTAATCCATTCAGGAACTTCATGGATAGGGGTTTGTCTCCTCAAATTCTTTTTGCCGGTCAGAATATGTCTGAAGATTATTTGTCTGAACTCCTGGAGCTATTGGATAATAAAAACTATGGAATAGTGGTTATATCAAAATCGGGAACCACTACAGAGCCGGCTGTTGCATTCAGGATTTTAAAAACCCATATTGAGAAAAAGTACGGAAAATCAGAAAGCTCTTCCAGGATCATTGCAATTACAGATAAGTCTAAAGGAGCTTTAAGAAGGCTTTCAGAGATTGAGGGGTACAGATCATTTGTTATTCCGGATGATGTGGGAGGCAGATTTTCTGTCCTCACTCCTGTGGGATTATTACCTATTGCTATTGCCGGTTTTAATATAAGAGAGTTGCTAAACGGAGCAAATAACGCTAATAGCTACACATCTTCAAGTGATAGAAATAATCCAGCCTTACAATATGCAGCAGTTAGAAATGCGTTATACCAAAAGGGAAAAAAAATTGAGATAGTTGTTAACTATAATCCAAAATTACAATATTTTGCTGAGTGGTGGAAACAACTGTACGGCGAGAGTGAAGGAAAAGACGGAAAGGGTATATTTCCGGCCTCTGTTAATTTTACAACTGATTTACACTCTATGGGTCAATATATTCAAGATGGTGAAAGGACACTTTTTGAAACAGTTATAAGTGTGGATAATTCAGATAGATTACTCACCATTGATAATGATCCCCAAAATTTGGACGGGCTCAATTTCCTTTCCGGGAAAAGGGTAGAAGAGTGTAATAAAATGGCTGAATTGGGGACGAGAATTGCCCATGTTGACGGGGGAGTCCCAAATATCAGAATATCAATAGAGAAAATTGATGAATACAATCTGGGATCGCTATATATGTTTTTTGAAAAAGCTTGTGGTATAAGTGCTTATATGCTGGGTGTAAATCCTTTTGATCAACCTGGAGTAGAGGATTATAAGGTCAATATGTTTGCACTCCTTGGTAAACCTGGTTTTGAAGAGAAGGCAAATGAGTTAAGATCAAGGAATATCTGATGAAATTTCTTGGAAACATAGCTAAAGCTTTCTACGAGAGAGAGAGAGAAGAGATTTCAAAAATCTGTTTTGTATTTCCGGGCAGGAGGGCTTCACTGTTTTTCCAAAGAGAGTTAAGTGCTTTAATTGATAAACCCCTTTTTTCTCCATCACTAATTACAATCAGTGATCTTTTTTCTGAACTGTCAGGGCTTAGAAATGCAGATAAACTTGATTGTGTATACAGATTGTATAGGTTATATTGTGATATCAATGAGAACCCTGAACCCTTTGATGATTTTGTTTACTGGGGAGAGACTCTTTTATCCGATTTTGACGACACAGATAAATTTCTGGCAGATCCTTACAGGCTTTTTGCAAATATTAAGGAGTTAAAAGAGCTTGATACAGACTACTCCTTTTTGTCTGAAAGGCAACTTAATTCAATTAAGAGCTTTTGGGCAAGTTTTCACAACGGAGAAGAGAGTGACAAGAAGTCAAAATTTAAGTCTCTTTGGTCATTGATGCTTCCGTTATACACAAACCTAAGGGTGAGTCTTGAGTCAGATGGGGCCGGTTATGAGGGGATGATATACAGGAAAATCGCAGAACAAATCAGTAACGGGGATACAGTAAATGTTGATTCACTTCTATCTAAATACAGTTATGTTGTATTTATAGGTTTTAATGCATTAAATAAGTGCGAGAAAACTTTACTCAACTACATCAAGCAGTCAGGGAAAGCTGATTTTTATTGGGATTATTGCGGAACTATGGTTAATGACCCAGATAATAAATCATCTTTTTTTATTAACGAAAACTTATCATCATATCCATCATCCATGGATATTGACTTCAATGAGGAGAGAATTGCTGAAATTGAGCTTATTGGCGTTCCCTCCGCTGTTGGTCAGGCTAAAATAGCAGGAGATATATTAAGTTCTTTGCCTACAGGCATAAATAGTGCTGTGATTCTGCCTGATGAATCACTTCTCACATCTGTAATAAGATCTTTAGATTATAATAAAGGAGAGATTAACATTACAATGGGCTATCCTTTAAGAGAGGCTTCGGTCGTCTCTTTTGCAGAGAGTTTGGTTGAGCTGCAGGGAGGCCCCTTCTATTTCAGACGAGTTCTTCCGGTTTTAAGACATAATTATGTAAAAGGTATTACAGGTGAACTCTCTGTTAGTCTTGAGAATAAGATAGTAACAGCAAACATGTTGTATGTAAGTCAGGATCTTTTTACGGGTAATCATTTGTTAGAAATGATTTTTAGGAGAGTTATCAAAGATGATGATTCAAATGTTGATAAAATCTCCAAAATTTCATCATATATTCTTGATGTACTTGATTACATAGTTAAGAATAAACAGGTTAATAAGTTTGAAAAGGAGCTGATTTACTATTTCTATACTCTTGTTGTAAGGATTAAGGATTTACAGATTCCAATGTCCGTAAAGACATATTTAAGGTTGTTAAAACAACTTGTAAATTCAACTTCCGTCCCTTTTAAAGGAGAACCACTAGCGGGTCTTCAGGTTATGGGAGTTCTTGAGGCTAGATGCCTTGATTTTGATAATATTGTAATATGTTCAATGAATGAAGGTGTTTTTCCCTCACGAAATCTCAGCACCTCATTTATCCCTTTAAATTTAAGAAAAGGCTTCTCTCTTCCTGAAAATGAGTATGCCGATGCAGTTTCAGCATATAGCTTCTATAGAACAATTTACAGGGCAAAGAGGGTCTGGATGCTTTATGATACCAGAAGCGAAGGCTTGTCTAGTGGAGAACAGAGCAGATTTATTTTACAGTTAAGATATCACTACAAGATTCCACTAAGAGATATGGTCTCATCCGGAGTTGTAACCAGAAACCAGAAATCTCCTATAATAATTGAGAAAAAAGGGGTGGTAGCTCAAGAACTGGAGAAGTTTAGAAGCGGTACGAAATTCTTTTCAGCATCTCTGTTATCAACCTATATCCTCTGTCCGTTGAAATTTTATTTTATGCATATTGAAGGTGTAAAGGATGAGGAGATAGTAAGCGAATCGGTGGAATCAAGAACTTTTGGTACCATATTGCATAACTCAATGGCAATTCTCTACAGGAGATTTGAGGGAAAAGATGTCTGTAAAAAAGATCTTTTGGCCATTCTGAATAATCAAAGTCTTATTGATGATATAATTTACAAAGAGTTCAAAAAGGAGAAGGGAGTTGAAGATGTTAAGGGGTATAATTATATAATATGCAATCTTATACAAAGATATATAATCAAAATTATCAAATATGATTTGGGCTTTAATTCATTTAGATATATCCAGTCAGAGAAGGATATAAGGAGCTCTTTAAAGCTTAGGGATGGTACGGAGGTTAAATTAAAAGCATATATTGACAGGATTGACAGAGTTAACGGTAAATTAAGGATTATTGATTATAAGACAGGTAGAAAACCTGATACAATGAAGAGTTTAAACCAACTATTTGAACAAAACTCTTCAAAGAATCTATCTGTGTTTTTTCAGCTATATCTATATGGTTTGATGCTCTCTCCTGAGGGGGAGTCGCTTCTCCTTCCATACTTTCTCAGAGAGTTGGATCAAAAATATCAGATAAACTGTACCGTTGAGGATTTAAATTCCTTCAGAGAGCTTCTCTCTTCAAAAATATCAGAGATACTTAATATAGAGATGCCTTTTATACAGACTGCCAGTCAAAAGAGTTGCGAATATTGTATTTTTAAACAAATCTGCAGATAACTATGGGAGAGGTTAAGATATTCAGAGCCTCTGCCGGCTCAGGAAAAACTCACAGGTTAACACTTGAGTATTTAAATCTTTTGTCCAGGGATGAAAGAGCATACAGGAGAATTCTTGCTGTAACTTTTACAAATAAGGCTACAGAGGAGATGAAGAGAAGAGTAATTGAGCATCTTCACAAAAAGTCATCTCAAGGTGATGAGAGAGCTTCTAAATTATTAAAAAATATTCTTCACGATTACTCCTCTTTTAATATCAGTACTATTGACCGATTCTTTCAGCAAACTCTTAGAGCATTTGCAAGGGAAATAGGCAAAAGTACTTCATACGGAGTTGAGTTAAACGAGGAGATGGTCAGGGCTCTGGCTATTGACAAAATCCTGTTTAACCTGGATACTTCAGATGATAATCGCCTCCTGGACTGGATAATGGAACTCTCTGTGCAGAGAATCGATTCCGGTAAAAGCTGGGATATCAGGTCTTCAATAAATAGTACCTCTTCTCAATTATTTAAAGAGGCATACAGGACAGCAATAATGGGAGAGGATTTAAACTTACTCAGCAAAGAGAGTATTGAAGAGTACTCTGGAATTATTGCAAACATTATCTCTGAATATGAGAAAAAGATGGTTGAGTTTGGAGAGAGAGGGGTTGAGATACTAGCTAAATCTGAATTGTCTCCATTTGATTTTTCTAATAAAAAGAGCTCTTTTGCTCAAAGATTCAGAAAACTTGTTGATGGAGATTTTTCGCTGTCAAATGTGACTTTCATTGATGCCGGAAAGGGAACGGAGAGATGGTTTTCTAAAAGTGCGTTAAAGGAGTCTCCTGACTTATTAGTAAAAGGTGCTAAGGCCGATTCTCTCTCTTTACGCTCCCTAATAAAGGAAATTGTAGATTATGAAGAGTCTTGTTCAAGAGACTACATTACTGCTGTTACTATATCAAAAAACTTGTATGCTCTCGGATTAATGTCAGACATACAGAAAAGTATACAGGATGTTTGTGCAGAAAACGGAGTAGTGCTTCTAGCGGAGACTACAGAATTGCTAAACGGAATTATTGATGGAAGTGATACTCCTTTTATTTTTGAAAAAATTGGAGCCAGAACTGATCACTTTATGCTTGATGAGTTCCAGGACACATCTCTTTTGCAATGGGAAAATTTTCGCCCCCTGATAAAAAACAGCCTCGCCTCAGGTTGTTCAAATCTGATTGTAGGAGATGAAAAGCAAAGCATATACAGATGGAGAGGTTCAGACTGGATGTTGTTAAACAAGAGGGTTTTTAGTGAATTTAATGAGGAGGAGATAAACTCATCGGCTTTACTGGAAAATTGGAGATCCGGAAAAGAGGTTGTTCAATTTATAAATGATTTCTTCCCAAGGGCTGCTGAAGCTTGTGATAATCTGTTAGAGAAAAATAGAGTTTTTGAAACAAGCGTGGCGTCAATATATTCTTCAGTTATTCAGACAATTCCAAAGCTCAATGAGAGTAAAAGTAGTTATGTTGAATTAAAATTCGGCACTAAGTCAGAGGAAAATAGTGATGAGAGTGAAGATATTCAAGACAACGAATCCTGTGAAGAGTCAGTTTTAAATTTTGTCAGGGAGAAAATTGAGTTACTTGTTACAAATGGTTCAAATTTATCAGATATTGCTGTTCTTGTGAGAAAAAACAAAGAGGGGGCAATAATTGCAAATCATCTAATTAAGTCAGGAATTAAGGTAATATCTGGAGATTCATTGTTTATTAAATCCTCCTCCTCTGTCTCTTCAATAATATCTCAACTCAGATATTTAAGTAACCCCCTGGATAGTGTTAATAATATACTAGCCCGGTTCTCAGGTATAGAGAATGTTACTAATAATAAAATATCTGCACTTCCACTATACGAGTTATGTGAATCTCTGATTGAGACTGTTCCTGAGGAGATAAAGAGAGCAGAATCTGCTTATATTCTTGCTTTCATGGATAATGTCAAAGAGTTTGTTAAGCAAAACAGATCAGATCTTTACGCCTTCTTAGAGTGGTGGGATGATTATTCAGAAAAATTAACTATCCCTGCTCCTGATGGAGAAGAGGCTGTAAGAGTAATGACTATTCATAAATCAAAAGGGCTTGGTTTTTCTTCAGTTATAATACCATTTTCTGATTTTGAATTTAAAGGTAAGCAGGATATTTTATGGTGTAAACCTGAAACAGCACCTTTTAACATTATGCCGGTTGTTCCGGTTAATTTATCAGAAAAATTGTCAAATACTCATTTTTCTCGTGATTATGAAAATGAGCGTTTTCTGGCAGTGGTTGATAATTTGAATTTGGCTTATGTTGCTTTTACAAGGGCAAAAGATAATCTCTTTATTTATATAACTGAGCCTTTAAAATCAAGCAAAAAGGCCAAGGGAGTAGGCGATATTCTCTCGTATGTTTACTCTGATAAAGCTATTGACAAAAGCCTCGTTTTTGGAGATTGTGTTGTTACCCCAAAACGAGATACTTCAATTTTATTAGAGAGAGAGATGCCTCTTATAAGGTCATACGATAATTCAGATAATCTAAGACTTACATTAAGATCTGAAGAGTTCTTCAATGAGAATGATAATTCCCGCACAAGAGGTGTGGTCATACACTCAATTATGTCAAAAATAATGAGACCTGATGATGTCTATGCCGCAGTCAATGATGCAGTAGCATCAGGAGAAATTGAACAGAGAGACAGGGAGAGCACAACGCAATTTATTCTCCGGTTAGTTAACGCTGTTGAAAAATATGGATGGTTTTCGAATAATGTCACAGTGATGAATGAGATAGGAATTATTCTGCCCGGGGGAGAAATTTACAGGCCTGACAGAATTGTAAAAGGAGAAGAGTACTCAGTTATTGATTTCAAGACTGGAAAACAGAGGAGCAGTTCCCACATTAAACAGATAGAGAGATATACATCATCAGTAAAGGAGATGGGGTTTGAAAATGTACACGGATACCTTTGGTACCTGGATGAAAATATTATAGAGAAAGTTAATTGATTTTTTCAATAATTTTCTCTGCGGTCGCTATATCTCCATCTTTAAGTAATACTCTTTTCTCTTTATCAAGCAGATAAACAGATGGAGATGCTCGTCTGTCGTAAAGTCTCTCTCTGGTAATCATGCTGTTGAGATCGCTCCCTACCCTCCATTTTTTACTAAAAAGAGACCCTCCTCTTTCTAAATAATATGAATCATTACCGGTATATATTGCCAGTGAAATATATCTCTCTTGAAATTTTTTAATAATTGCGGAGTTTTCTGCAAAGGATATGCTCTCTTTACATGCGTTGCAATCGGGCTCAAAAAAAAGTATCATTATAAAATCAGACTTAATATTATGTAGATTTGAAGAGGAACCATCTGAAAATAATATTGTGAAATCTTCTGAGATTTCTCCGATACGGTTTTTTAGAAGAATCTCTCTCTCTTCAATAAGTCTTTTTCTCTCTTCGCTATCTGCAGGAAAATATTGAATGTATGCATCGACAACATTAAGATAAAGAGCATCGTGTCTCATTGGAGAATTTGGATGGTTAAGGCTCTCTTCAAAAAGGATCAGAAAAGCGGATGAAATTGACGGTGTCGATTGTGAACTTTTTGATGCTAAATCATTTAGTAGTTTTCCAGCTTTTGAAACACCTAAGTCATTAATCAACTCCAAATATTCATAATAGGGTATCCGCAGATGCTTCTCTGTAATGTTCACCGTTGAGTCATCCCAGGGTAAATTATCCCAAAAATGAAGAGATAAATATTCTCTCTGCTCAGATTTTTCCTGAATAACTGATGGAATATGAGGATATTCAAATCTGTATTGCTTTACATTCTCTTTACAACCTGTTAAAAGGAGAAGCAACAATGGGATTGTAATTAAAACTTTTTTCATTGTTTTATGTCTATATTTATACAAAAGTAAAGAAATTAATATGGAAAAATCTGATATAGGATTAATCGGTCTTGCCGTGATGGGAGAGAATCTTGTGCTTAACATGGAGAGTAAAGGATTTAAGGTTTCAGTATATAATCGAACTTTCGAAACAACAGATAAGTTTATTAAAGGAAGAGCATCCGGTAAAAAAATAGAGGGCTTTCAGTCAATGGAGAGTCTGGTATTATCACTTAAATTACCTCGCAAAATTATGCTTATGGTGAGAGCGGGCTCAGCTGTTGACTCTGTGATAGAGCAACTGATTCCTCTCTTATCTCCCGGAGACATATTAATTGACGGTGGAAACTCTAATTTTAAGGATAGTGAGAGGAGAGAGAGTTACCTGGCTCACAAAGGACTTCTCTTTGTTGGATCAGGAGTATCAGGAGGAGAGGAGGGGGCATTAAAAGGCCCATCTGTTATGCCTGGAGGAGCTGAGGAGGCGTGGAGCCATATTAAGCCGATTTTTACATCTATAGCAGCTGTAGCAGAGGATGGAGAACCTTGTTGTGCCTGGACAGGTTCCGGAGGAGCGGGCCATTTTGTGAAGATGGTCCATAATGGGATTGAATATGGTGATATGCAGCTTATTTCAGAGGCTTATTCTGTTATGAAGAGTATGATGGGTATGTCTAACGAGGAGATTTCCAAAGTATTTGATGAATGGAACAGAGGAAAATTGCAGAGTTATCTTATAGAAATAACAGCTAATATTTTAAAACATAAAGATAGCGACGGGGGGTTTCTTTTGGATTACATTCTGGATGCTGCAGGGCAAAAAGGGACGGGAAAATGGAGTGTCGAGAGTGCTATGGATTATGGTGTCCCTCTTAATCTTATTGCAACCTCTGTTTTCGAAAGATCTCTATCGGCCTCAAAAGATTTAAGAATAGAGGCATCAAATCATTACTCAATTGACAAGATTTCAGATTCAAACCTTGTTCCCTCACTTGATGAAATAAGTGATGCGCTCTTTGCCTCTAAATTGGTTTCATACGCACAGGGTTTTGATTTGATGAAGAAAGTATCAGATGAGAAGAGCTGGAACCTGGACCTCTCTTCAATTGCAAAAATATGGAGAAATGGCTGTATCATCAGATCAACATTCCTAAATGATATAGCAAAATCATATTATGCCGGCCAAGAGCATAAATCTCTTCTTCTGTCGAATTTTTTCACAACAGAGTTAAAACTTGCTCTCAAAGGATGGAAATCACTGGTTTCAAAGGCATCTCTTTATGGAATTTCATTACCGGCTTTCAGCAGCGCACTAAACTATTTCTATTCATTTACTTCTGAAAATTTACCTGCAAATCTTATACAGGCTCAAAGAGATTATTTTGGAGCACACACTTTTGAAAGAAGAGATTCTCCAAGAGGGGTTTTCTTTCATGAAAACTGGACAGGTGAAGGAGGGGAGACAAAATCAGGAGTTTATAATGCTTAATCCTTCTTACTATGAAGAGTAATGTAATGGTGATTTTTGGAGGTTCAGGAGATTTGGCAAAAAGAAAGCTAATCCCGGCTCTGTATATGCTTCATAAACGCTCCCTCCTCGAGAATGATTTTAAGATTATCGCAACAGGAAGGAGTATATTGACATCTGACCGGTTTAGGGAGAGAGCAGAAGAGTCTCTGAGTAAATATATAAACAAAAGTGATTTTGAAAGTGGCTGGGTTGAATCATTTCTTCCAAGACTCTCATATTTTGTTTCAGACCCGGAAAGTATTAATGATGTAATGTCTCTTGGAGAGAATATCAAGGAGCTGGCTGGTAATGACTATAGAGTGCTATTTTACCTTGCTACCCCTCCATCATTGTACGAAATCATACCTGGTAATCTGAAAGAGGCAGGCTTGGTATCATCATCAACACGAATTATTGTTGAGAAACCATTTGGATATGATCTGGCTTCGGCAAAGAGAATGAATGATATTCTCAGATCTGTCTTCAAAGAGAAGCAAATTTTCAGAATAGACCATTTTCTTGGTAAAGAGACAGTCCAGAATATACTGGCTCTTCGTTTTGCTAACGGAATTTTTGAACCACTCTGGAACAGAAATTTTATAGAAAGAGTTGAAATTACAGCCGTCGAAAATATGGGCATTGAAACCCGTGGGGGATTCTATGACAATACCGGTGCTCTCAGAGATATGGTTCAAAATCATCTCATTCAGCTACTTGCACTTGTTGCTATGGAGCCACCCATTGCATTTAATGAAAAGGAGTTCAGGAATGAGGTTGTTAAAGTGTACAGATCCTTGAAGCCACTCTCTGAAGAAGAGATTGAAAGAGATGTAATCAGGGGACAATACATTGAATCACACTTAAAAGGAGGGAGGAGAGTTCTCCCTTACAGAGAGGAGAAAAATGTAAATTCTCAATCTATGACTGAGACTTTCCTCGCAATGAAGGTAAATATTTTAAACTGGAGATGGGAGGGTGTGCCATTTTACATAAGAACTGGTAAACAGATGCCAACAAAGGTGACTGAAATTGTAATTCATTTTAAGCCAACCCCGCACAGATTATTCAGTAGCAGAGATGAGTGTCCTGAACAAAATCAATTGATTATCAGATTACAACCCAACGAGGGAGCAGTTTTAAAATTTGATGTAAAGCTTCCGGGATCTGGCTTTCAAGTAAAACAGGTACCAATGGAGTTTACTTATGATAAACTTGGAGGTGTCCAGTCAGGAGACGCATATTCGCGACTAATAGAGGATTGCCTTAACGGAGAGTCGGTTTTATTTACAAGAAGCGATGCTGTAGAAGCCAGCTGGAACTATTTTGATCCAATATTAAAGCATTGGAGGGAGAATCCAGTAACTCCATTATACGGGTATCCTGCCGGAACATGGGGACCTGATATAAGCGACAGAATTATTGACGGAGGCAAAAAATGGAGCAATCCTTGTAAGAATCTTACAGATACTGATAAGTATTGTGAATTATGAAAACTCCTTCAGAATTACTTAGTGACAGGATAGTATCCTTGCTTGCATTAGAAGAGTTTCTCAATAGAAACCTCAATATAGCAATATCCGGAGGAACTTCGCCGGATAGACTTTTTGCACTTTGGGCTGGTCCCTACACTAATACCATTGACTGGCGAAGAATCAATATTTTCTGGGTTGATGAAAGGTGTGTGCCGCCGGATCATCCTGACAGTAATTATGGCAGGGCTTATCAAAAATTTCTAAAAGAGATCCCCCTTAATGAAAATAACATATTCAGAATAAAAGGTGAGATCAATCCAACAGAAGCAGCCTCCTCTTATGAAAAGATTGTTAAATCAGTATTGGGAGAATCAGGAGGATTTGACCTGGTCATCCTCGGTATAGGTGATGATGGACATACATCCTCTGTTTTTCCTGGACAGAGTGATCTATATTTTGCTCAAGAGCTATACAAAAACTCCGTAAACCCATATACCGGTCAGAACAGAATAGCCCTAACTTTGCCGGGTATACTTAAATCAAGAGAGATTATTTTCTATCTCAATGGATCCTCTAAAAAGAGTGTTTTGGAAAAAATGGAGGATAATATATCAGATAACCTTCTTCCGGCTGAATTCATAATTAAAAATGCAATTAAGAGCTTTGTTTACTGGGACAATGCTCCCGGAATTGCTTTTGTCAAATTAAATTCTATATTTGTAAAATAGATAGTCCAGTTTGGTAACATCTAACATAAATCATTTGAAATGGATACCCATATGAGAATACTAGTTGCCGAGGATGAAGATACAAATTTCCTATACCTCTCCGCTCTTCTCAGGAGATTTCACCACGATGTCCTCAGAGCATCCAACGGACAGGAAGCCATTGATATTGTTAAGACTGACAGTACACTGGATTTAGTACTTATGGATATTAAAATGCCAATTTTAAATGGCTTTGACGCTCTTAAACAAATTAAAATCATTAAACCGGCACTACCTGTAGTTGCACAAACAGCCTACGCCCTTTCTGATGATGAGCAGAATATCAGAGCAGCCGGGTTTGACGGCTATATTGCAAAGCCGATAATGAAAAATCAACTACTTAATATTTTAGAAACTATAACGAAGCATCTATGAAACTTTCCAATCTTAAATGGTTAATATTGCCATTACTTATTCTGTTTTCATCACTAAGTGGAAATGCACAAGAAAACATCAAGTACCAGACACCTCCAGCAGAGATAATGGAACTTGCCGATTATGAAAGAACTCCTTCTGTAATGCTTGATTCTCGTAACGAGTTTATGATTTTTACTTACAGAAGCACCTACAAAAGTCTGGATGAATTGAATCAGCCGGAGTTCAGACTTGCTGGTCTTAGAATTAATCCTGTTGTGAATATCTCATCTACAACCACATATGTAAATAATATTAAGATAAGAAAGGCCAGTGAAACTTCTGAGGTGCAGGTTACAGGTCTTCCTGATAATCCAAAAATTACAAGTCTCCAATTTTCACCAGATGAAAAAAACTTGATTTTTACCCATACTTCTGATAAGGGAGTTGAACTCTGGGTAGTAGATGTAGCAGGTAGATCAGCCAGAAAACTTTCAGACAGATATCTCAATGCTAATATGGGTAATCCGGTAACCTGGTCCAGAGATGGATTATATGTTCTGGTAAGACTTCTGCCTGAAGAGAGAAGAGCTCTTATTGACGAATCTAAGAGCCTGCCTGAAGGACCGATTGTTTCTGTTAGTGAGGGAAAGGTATCACAAAACAGGACATATCAGGATCTGCTTAAGAATAAAAATGACGAAGCAAATTTTGAAACTCTTGCCACTTCAGAATTATGGATAATTAATCTGGATGGGTCTAAAAGTAAGTTTCTTGATCACGCAATATTTGCAGGCGAGAGCTTTTCTCCTGATGGGGAGTATGTTATGGTTACAACAGTTGAGAAGCCTTTTTCATATATTGTCCAGCTGAACAGATTTCCACAGGTTACTAAAGTTTATACAAAACAGGGTGCATTGGTAAAAGAGGTAAATAATGTTCCATTAATTGAAATTCAACCAAAAGGTTTTAGCTCTACAAGAGTAGGTAAAAGATCAATGGACTGGAGAGCAGATAAACCAGCTTCACTCTATTATGTTGAGGCACTTGATGGCGGAGATCAGTCTGTGAATGTTGAGTTCAGGGATATGCTATATACCTGGGATGCACCGTTTAACAACGAACCTAAACCACTTGTAAAGGTTCCTCAAAGATTTGCCGGTGTTACATGGGGTGATGAGAATACTGCTGTTCTGAGAGATATGTGGTATGACACAAGAATGACATCTGTTTATCTTTTTTCTCCTTCACAAATGTCATCAGAACCTAAACTGATAAATAAGAGAAACAGACAAGATATCTACTCGGACCCTGGCTCTTTTGAAACAAAAAAGAATGAGTTTGGCAGATATGTTCTAGCGATTGAGAATGGCAATCTGTTGCTAATAGGAGATGGATATTCAAAGGATGGACAGTTTCCTTTTATTGATGAATTTAATCTAAAAACCTTAAAGACAAAAAGACTCTATCAATCATCATATACTGATAAAAAAGAGGATCTGGTATCAATAGTAGATTTTAAGAAAGGAACAGTATTAGTTCGTATTCAGTCCAAAACAGAATATCCAAACTATTTTATTAGGAATTTTAGAAAAAAAGCAGACTTACAAGTTCTTACAGATTTCTCAAACCCTTTTAAAAAATTAGAAAAGGTCCATAAAGAGGTTATTAAATATCAGCGAGCAGATGGAGTTATGCTGTCAGGTACACTATATTTACCAGAAGGTTATGACAAGAGCAGCGGGAAAAAGCTACCTCTTCTTATCTGGGCATACCCGGAAGAGTTCAAAGATGTAGCCTCTGCAAGTCAAAGCACTCACAATCCAAACGAATTCACAGCTCCTTCATACGGCTCATTTCTATACTGGGTTGTAAGAGGATACGCAGTCCTTGATGACGCTTCGTTCCCTATCATTGGCGAAGGTGATGCAGAGCCTAACGATACTTTTATTGAACAATTGGTTGCAAATGCAAAGGCAGCAATAGATGCTGTTGATGCTCTCGGTTATATTGACAGAACAAAAGTGGGAGTTGGCGGGCACTCATATGGTGCATTTATGACAGCTAATCTTCTTACTCACTCAAATTTATTTGCAGTTGGAATTGCAAGAAGTGGTGCATACAACAGGACTCTGACACCATTTGGATTCCAGAACGAACAAAGAAATTACTGGGATGCACCAGCCGTTTACAATACAATGTCACCATTCATGAATGCATCCAGGATGAAAACACCTATGCTCCTTGTACATGGTGAGGCTGATAATAATCCCGGAACATTTACCCTCCAGACAGAGAGGTATTTTCAGGCTCTGAAAGGTTTGGGAGCTCCTGTAAGAATGGTTATTCTTCCAAAAGAGTCGCACGGCTATGCTTCAAAACAAAACATCCTTCATCTGCTATGGGAACAGGATCAGTTTTTTGAGAAGTACCTTAAGAGGTAAATTTCTTATAAAAAAATTTTTTAAGGGCAATACCAAAAGTATTGCCCTTTATTATTATTTTTGCAGGCCGATAAGAAGATGGAGAGAGTTAGAAAAGGGGTTTTTAAATATTTGGTGTTAATCTCATTCGTTGCATACTATAGTGGTGCAACAATGTTTTACCATACACACAAATCAGACGATTTTGTTATCGTTCACTCGCATTTCTATTTTGGAGGAGAAGCTGCAGCACCAAATCATTGTCACAGCTCCTCATCAATAGCTTTAATTTCCCTTATTTCTGCATCTCTGCACTTTCTGGCAACCAGTTTAATTCTATACGCATTTATTTCCAAGCTGCTCTCTGTTTTACAATATTTAAATGATTGCAGTTTCATTGATCATACAATATTAAAAAGCTCTTCCAGGGCTCCTCCCTCAATCAGTTTTTCTTTTTATTCCGCATATTAGAAATAAATTAAGACTAACTGATTATTATTAAATGAATAAAAAATATTGTTCTGCAATTTTTATATTGCTAGTTCCTTCGTTACTGTTTTCACAAGCTACTTCTATTGGAGAATCAATTTCAACTATTAAGGGTCATATTCTTGAAAAAGAGACAGGGCTACATATTCCGTTTGCGACAATACATATTGAGGAGGCCAATATCTCTTTCCCGGCAGACGCAACAGGCCACTATCATAAAACAGGGATAAATTCGGGAAAATATAGAATTAAAGCATCCTCCCTTGGTTACATTTCAAAAGATACTCTGGTTGAATTAAAAAAGGGTGTGGGATATGTTATAAACTTTGAACTTGATGAGAGTTCTCTAAATATGAATGAAATTGTTGTAACAGCAACACGGAATGAATCTAAAAGAAGGGAGTCTCCGTCTGTTATCAATGTAATTGGAAAAAAATTATTTGAACAATCAGCATCAAATAATTTAAGTCAGGTATTGAATTTTCAGCCCGGTGTCAGGGTTGAAGTAAGTTGCCAGAATTGTGCAGTAACACAGGTTAGAATTAATGGTCTGGAGGGGCAATATTCTCAGATTCTTCTTGATAGCAGACCTATTTTCAGCTCGTTGGCAACAGTATATGGAGTAGAGCAATTGCCTTCAAGTATGATTGAAAGGGTAGAGGTTCTCAGAGGGGGCGGCTCTGCCGTTTTTGGATCAAACGCAATAGGGGGAGTAATTAATATTATTACTAAAGAACCTATCAGAAATATTGTATCTGTATCTAATCAGACAACCTCTCTTGGAAATGGATCAATGGATTACTCTACTTCTCTTAACAGCTCCTTTGTATCTAAAGACTTTAATACAGGAGTCTATTTATTCGGGATGATAAGAGACAGGGACGCATATGACAGAGATGGAGACGGATTCAGTGATATGCCTGTCTTAGAGGCTAGTACATTAGGCTTCAGAGGATATCATAAGTTTAATCCTAACGCAAAACTAACTTTGGAGTATCACCACATGAATGAATTCAGAAGAGGGGGGGATTCATTGAACAGGCCTCCACACGAATCAAATGTTGCTGAGCAGGTGAAACATAAAATCAATGGCGGCAGTGTTAAATTGGATCTTAATTCCAGTGATTACAGACAAAGGTTATCAATATTCTCTTCTGCTCAGAAAATTGGACGAGACAGCTATTTTGGAACAGATATGGACCTGAATGCATATGGGAGAACTGATGATATTACTCTCTCTGCGGGAGCACAATATTCACTTAATATCAAAAAGTTCCTTCTGTTACCGGCTGAGTTTACTGCTGGTTTTGAGTATAATCTTAATCATCTTAATGATGTTATGCTAGGATACTCAAGAACAATTGACCAGAGAGCAGTTACATATGGAGGATACCTTCAGAATGAGTGGAAAAATGAGAAAATCAGTATCTTACTTGGAGCAAGACTGGATAAAAATAATCATGTAAAGAATCCGATATTTTCTCCCAGATTAAATTTAAGATACTCACCTAAGGAAAATATTGCTTTCCGAGGGAGTTATTCAAGTGGTTACAGAGCCCCTCAGGCTTATAGTGAAGATTTACATGTTGAGGCTGTAGGAGGAAATGTAACTCTTATTGTTATAGATCCAGAGTTAAAACCAGAATATTCCAATAGTATCAGTGCCTCTGCAGATTATTATTTTTTTGCAGGAGCAGTGCAAATGAATACACTAGCAGAGATCTTTCATACAAATCTAAAGGATGTTTTTGCTCTTAAGCCTTTTGGGAAAGATGAGGCAGGCAATACTCTTCTGTTAAGAAAAAATGAGAGTGGTGCAATTATTTCAGGTGCCAATCTGGAAATAAAGGCAAATTATGGTAATTCACTATCTGCACAAGCAGGGCTTACTTTACAATCCAGCAAATACAAAGAAATCTATAAATGGTCAGACAATGATGACGTTATTGCTGACAGGAGAATGCACAAGACACCAAATATTTATGGTTATATAACACTATCCTGGAATCCAGTTTCTGCGATCAATCTGTCGGCAACCGGTGTTTATACAGGAGCAATGCTAATGCCTCATTTTGAAGGTTATATTCCGGAGGACAAGCTTGAGACTACACCATCTTTCTGGGATTTGGGATTAAAAATTTCCTATGATATTAAAATTGGAGTGGAACATACAATTCAAATTAATGCAGGTGTTAAAAATCTTTTAGACTCATATCAGAGAGACTTGGATAAAGGATCTTTAAGAGATGCCGGCTATGTTTATGGTCCGGGTACACCCAGAGCCCTCTTTGCAGGGATTAAGATAGACCTTTAATTTAAATGTTAATCAGTGAGCAGCGGATTCTTCTTGAGTTCGCTGCTCATCGCTTCATATCCCATTTGGAAAATAATGTCAACCTTGTTTAAATCAAAGGTTTTAAATTGCATTACACTTTCCACTTCAACAAGTATATCGCACATTCTTTTATCCTCCATTGTGTTAGCTCTGAACATAAAATGATAGGTTCTCTCTGCAATACCAACTATATTTTTTGAGTATTTCTCTGTAACAAGCGGACTGGCATTAATCCCTATTACCTTTTTGCATTGGTCTCTTATTATTGATACAGGAAAGTTTTTAAATATTCCTCCATCAGCATAAAGATGACCATTAATCTCAATTGGATTAAAAATCACAGGGACACATGCAGAGGAGGTAACTTTCTTGATTAGATCTCCTTCAGAAAAAACTTCATATCTACCCTCGTCAAGATTTGTAGAGACAACTTTTATGGGTATTTTTAATTCTTCAAATGTCCTGGCTTTAATATTAGATTTTAGCAGTTGGATGAATCCGGTAGGTTTGAATAGTCCGTTTTTTGGGATATTAAGTTCAACAAAATTATTGAAGGCCTTATCATTGAAAAGATTAACTATTTTTTCTGGAGAATTCCCTCCGGCATACAGAGCCGCAACAACTGCTCCGGCACTGGTTCCGGCAATAATATCCGGAATTATTCCTCTCTCTTCTAGTGCTTTAAGTGCTCCTGCGTGTGCAAAGCCCTTTACACCACCTCCTGATAACGCTAATCCAATATTGTATTTCATTATACTTAACTTAAGGTAAAAAAGAATTTTGCACCCTCTCCCTTTTTAGATTCTGCCCAAATTGCTCCTCCATGTCTGTCGATTATCCTTTTAACAGTAGAGAGACCAACTCCAGTCCCTGAATATTCTTTACCGTGATAACGGACAAAAGGCTTAAATAAATCATCTGCTTTCTCAGAGTCAAATCCGGAGCCATTATCTTCAATGCAGTACACTCTACTTCCAAATGACTCTTCAGCATAGAACTTAATAGCGGGTGAAGGAGTATTTGCACAGTATTTAAAGGAGTTACCGAGCAAATTATCAAGTACAATTCTCATTAAACTTTGGTCTGCATTTGCAACTATCCCATTCTGAATCTCCAGCCTTGGATTAAAACCTGGATATCTTAACAGAAGATTTTCAGTTTCCTCTCTTGCAATTTGAGATAGATCTGCACTCTCTTTTTGCAACACAACTATCCCGGATTGAGAGAATGCAAGCAAGTCTTTAATGAGTTGTGACATCTCATTGGCAGATAGTCTTATATGTTCCAGATACTCTCTCTCCTCACCATTAATTGAACTATCAGGATTGTCAAGTATTGCAGCTGCAAATCCCATAATAACAGATAAGGGAGATTTCAGGTCATGTGAAACAGATCTTGAGAATGAATCAAGATCATTGTTAGCTTGTTTAAGCTCTTCGTTAGATTTTTCAAGTTGCGACTTAATCTCTGAAAGTTCTGCATTTCTATTGGTTGCAGTTTCATATACTGAAATCAGCAAATCGATTATTTGCCTTTTGGAAGAGGAGATAAGATATTCATTACCCCTGAATTTCAGTTTAATCTGAGACCTGTCTTCAGTTTCATTAGATATTAATCTATTTTCAAGTAAATGTTCTACCCTAAGAAGTATCTCCTCCTCTTCATATGGCTTTGTAATAAAATTGTCTGCACCTGATTGAAGGCCTTTAATAATATCATCAGGATCCTGGAGTGCAGTAAGCAATATCACCGGTATATCTTTTAAATATTCATTAAGCTTAATTTTAGTGCAAAATTCAAATCCGCTTATACCTGGCATTATAACATCACTGATAATAAGTGCAGGCTTTGACTCCAGTATTGAGGAGTAGGCATCTGATGCATTATGATACATCTTGTATGCCATCCCATATTTCTTGAACAGATATTCCAGCCTTTTTGCTTGAACAATAGAATCTTCACAGGCAACTATATGTCTGTTATTAAGTAGCGTGGAAATCTTATTTTGGATCATTTCGTGTATATTAAATTTAATTTTTTTGCTATATCTACTGGCGAAAGTATCGCACAAGCTGCTCCCAATTTTTCTGCCTCGCCCGGCATCCCATATATAAGTGCACTAGTGCTATCTTGAATAAATGTAAAAGCTCCTGCGTTTTTCATTCTATTGAGCCCTTCCGCACCATCCTTTCCCATACCGGATAAAATTATTCCAATTGATTGTTCTTTGTAATATTTGGCAACACTATAAAACAGAACATCAACAGATGGTTTATGAAGGGTACTTATTTCGCTCTCTGTAATAATTGAAATCCTTCCATTTTTAATAATCATATGCCTATCAGGCGGAGGCATATATATATTACCTTTATATGGCTCCTCTCCCTCTTCTGAAATTACTGCTTTCAGACTTGAAAATGAGTTTAGCCAGGCAGTAAAACCGTGTGTGAAAGAGGAGTCTATATGTTGAACAAGGAGAATTGGCAGAGGGAAGCTTGGAGATAGTTCTGAAAGGAACAATTTTAATGCTTCAGGACCACCGGCTGATGAACCAATTGCAACAACCTTAGCATCAGTGCAAAATCTGCATACATCTTGTTTTAATGTAGTTTTAACATGAGAGGGGTTATGATTGTAGCCATTGTTCCTTCTTACTACCTTAACTTCTGCCATTAATTTTACTGCGTTGAGGTATTTATTGGCTGATGGCTCAAATGTTTCGTGACCGGGGCCATGAGGTTTTGGCAGCACCATAACAGCTCCTGCCTCCAACTCTTTTATAGCAGTCATAACATCGGCATCTCTGTAGATTGAACTTACTATAATAACGGGAACAGGATTGAAGCTCATTATTCTTTTTGTAGCCTCTATACCATCCATTACAGGCATATTGATGTCCATGCTCACAACATCCGGCTTGTGTTTTATAGTCATTTCAAAGGCCTCTTTGCCATCTGAAGCCATTGCTACAACCTCTATTGAAGGATCATCTGAAAGAATACTTGCCAAAAGTCTTCTTCCCACAGAGGAGTCATCCGCAATAAGCACTCTTATCTTTTTTCCCTCTCTCTTTTTCATAACAGTTTCAGATTAGTCGTCGGATTGTGTCGGTCAAGTTACTTTTCTCAAAACTTCCCTTTACAATATATGCATTAGCTCCTGCCTCCAACCCCTTCTGCATGTCCTTAGGAGACTCAAGAGTAGTAACAAGGATTACCGGCAGATCTGCCAGGTTTTCATCATCTCTGATTTTTCTGGTTAATTCAAAACCATTCATATTAGGCATTTCAATATCTGTAACAACAGCATCAAATGTATCTCTCTGAAGCTTTTCAAATGCGTCTGCTCCATCAATTGCTACATCAGTTTCGTATCCTGAATTTTCTACAATGCTTTTTAACATACTTCTTACAGTGATAGAGTCCTCAACAATAAGAATTTTTTGAATCTTATTAACTGGACCAACAACGGAAGAGGCTTCTCTGATCCGTCCGGATTCACCACCTAAGGTGCTTTCAATTAGTTCAGAAACATTGACTACTGGTATTAAAATACCATTGCCAACCATTGTTACACCGGTAATTTTATGAATGTTTTTCAATTGTTTGCCAAGAGGTTTAACAATCCCTTCAACCTCTTCAAGAATCTCGTCAACAACAAAGGCCATTTTCTTATTGTTTGAGTTTAGGATAAGAGATGGTTTCATTGATGACTCAACAATGCTCTCATTGTTCAACCCCAGAGATCTCCCCAAATCCATTAACCCAATATGCTCTCTGTTAATTATTATTGTTGACCTGCCTCCTGAAGTTATTACATCGGAGTCAAGTACCCCGATAACTTTATCAATAAAAATAGAAGGAATTAAAAACTTACCTGACCCGCAACGGATAAGTAAGCCTCTGAAGGTAGCAATGGTTTGAGGTATTTTAATATTAAAAGAGGTGCCAACTCTCTCTTGAGATGAAATGGTTACAGAGCCGCCTAGATTACATATTTTTTCAGCAACAATTGCCATTCCTAAACCCCTTCCTGATATTTCTGTAATCATTTCACTTGATGAAACTCCTGACGCGAAAATAAGGTTCATCTTCTCTTCATCGCTCATTAGCTTAACCCTGTCAGAGTCAATTATGCCATTTTTTATTGCAGACTTAACAACTTTGTCAAGTTTTATCCCCCCTCCGTCATCAGAAATAACAATATTCAATTTAGCATCAGCTCCTTTACTTACAATAATTCTTATCTTACCTGATGAGCTCTTACCTGCGGAAATCCTCTCATTTGTGCTCTCAATTCCATGATCTGCACAGTTTCTTATAAGATGTACCAAAGGGTCTTTAAGCTCCTCAAGTATTCTTTTGTCAATTTCAAAGTGATCCCCGGATATTTCAACAGTGATCTCTTTGCCTTTTTCCCGGGAGAGGTCGCGTACAATTCTGGGAACAATATTAAGTATTGTAGAAAAAGGCATTAATAAAGTTGATCTGACATCAATAATCAGATCATCTATCATTCTGTTTGCAACCTTTATAAACCGGGTGAGATCCCCATAAAGAACCTCCAGTCTCTCATTGAAATGAACTGTTTTAGCCTCCTCCAACTCATTTTTATAAAAGGCCAGTGTTGTTTTTATTGCTATCAGATCCTCTGATTGAGATAATATTCGGTTAAGCTTATTTAAAGATACTCTGATTGTCTCAGTTTCATTTTCGGAAACTTTGACAATTTCACGATCAAGAGCAGGCTCAGGTATAACCGGATGTTTCTCTTCTTTTTTATTAAGAGAATCATTGGACTTTCTGGAAATTGAGTCTTTTTGAACAAATTCGAGATTCTTAATTATTTGGACTAGATTTGGCAACTTCCGTTCATTACCGGTAGATTTGAGGTTTGAAAGCATAAACCTTAAGGCGTCGACAGATTTATGCATAACATCAAATAATGAGTCGTAAAGCACCCCATCCCCATTTTTAATAATACTCATTACACCCTCCATGGCCATGCATACCTTTTCTGTTTCAGAAAGATTTACAGCTCTTGCTGCACCCTTAAGAGAGTGAGTGTCTCTGTATACTCGCTCAAGAACAGAATAATCTGGCGCATGAATACTCTTTTCGAGTTCAATCAAGCCCTCATCTATAGAAGAGATGTGCTCATCTGCCTCCTGTCTGAAATCCTCAAGTAGCTCTTTAAGAAGATCGTCCTGATTTATTGCCATTAAACTATAAATTATACTTTAAAATAATTGTCTTAAGATTTCTGCCAAGCAGGTGAATCTTTTGAGCAGTATCTTGTGTATGACTGATACCTGTTACATTTTGCTCACTTGCACGCTTAATATTTTCCATAGCAGGAACAATCTGATCCATACCAGCCATTTGCTGTCTTGTTGATGAAGAGATCTGTATTGCCGCCTCAACTGCATCTTCAACATTATCAGCCAGTATGTCAATAACCTCCCCGCTCTCTTTAACTCTTCTAATACCCTCTTCAACGCTTCTCGCACCCTGATCAGTTACACCAACGGTAGAATTTACAGATTTGTTTATTTCATTTAGTATCTCTTTAACTTGCTGAGTTGCTTTTTTTGACTGATCTGCAAGTGATCGTATCTCCTGCGCAACAATTGTAAAACCTCTTCCGTGTTCTCCTGCTTTGGCCGCTTCAATAGCAGCGTTTACAGCTAAAAGATTAGATTGATCTGCAATATCGGCAACAGTAGAAGTAATCTCAGCAATAGTTCTGTTTTGATCAGAGAGCTTTACAACAGTCTGAGAGATAAGATTCATTTGATTGTCAATATGCTGAATAGCTTCAGTAAGCTTCTTAACAGATCCTCTTCCCTTGTCGGCAGAATCGGATGCCTTTTGAGAACTTTCCATTAGAGACTGAGCTTTCTGATTTGAAACCATAGCAGTCTGTCTGACCTCCTCTATAGTTGTAGTTGTTTCTGTTACTGCAGTAGCTGTTTCAGCAGCTCCTGCCGAAATTTCTGTAACAGCACTTAAAATGTCAGATGATGCATTTCCGAGAATCTCAATCCCTGCTTTAATTTCGTATGATATTTTCCTTACAATTCTGAGAGTCCATATTGCCATGGCTATTACCAAAAGAACAAGAATAGATCCAAGCACCTGAAGTTGCCATACAACTATCCTCTCTGCTTTTTTTGTCAGAGTCTCAATCATAGCTTTCTTTTCCAGCAGATTGGTCTCAATTGCAATAGATTTACTCCTTATCATTTCATAAAGAACATTCTGCTCCTTATCTACCAGTTGTTTTGCTTCAAGATTTTTTCCGTTAGACAAAAGATCTACCATAATATTCCGGTTTGAGACATATTTATGTACATCTTCTGTAAGATCTTTCATCATCTCTTTCTCTGCAGTGTAAGGAGTTAAAAGACTATCAAGCCCTTTAGTCTTTTGAATAATATCAACCTGCTTTTGTTCAATTTGGTCAATTATATCAGTTGTTGAAATTTTTTCAGGGTTAAAAAGAGCATCCAGACTAAGTGCTCTGAGTCTGTTTTCATCAGCTCTCAGGCCGGTTAGTTCATATGCAATGGTATCAAGAAGAGAATTCTCAACTATTACATTGGTCATTCTTTTATGATTTGTGTATGAAATTACAGAAAATAGTACAGTAGATACAACTATAACTGTAAAGCCAATGATCATCTTGCCTCTTGTTTTTAATTTAAAAATGTTTTCCATAGTTATTCAATAATTATCAATTTACTTTCTGTTAATGCTACACCATTAAGAATCAAAGCCCCGTTTGGACATATACCTTCAACAAACTCTTTGTATAGTTCACTGTAGTTATCAGGTATCTGAGATTTTAGTGAGATTAAACTCTCAGTAAATCCCATAACTTCATCAGCAATTAAGGCATATTCTATATCTCCGTTAGAAATAAGAATTAGCTTGTTCAATTCAGATAAACCATAGTCCTTTTGTGCCAAAAAGCTACTAATGTTAACAGTAGAATATATGTTACCTCTTACATTTACTACCCCCTTGACAAAATGGGGTACTCCGGGTATATCAGTGAAAGATGATGCTTTAA
The DNA here is from genome assembly GCA_035609245.1 of Bacteroidales bacterium MB20-C3-3. Taxonomy (NCBI): domain Bacteria; kingdom Pseudomonadati; phylum Bacteroidota; class Bacteroidia; order Bacteroidales; species Bacteroidales bacterium MB20-C3-3. Next base: position 205,390 of record CP141202.1, read on the forward strand.
CAACCTCTTTAACCCATTTCTGTTCAATTGCATATAATTGCTTTACTACTCTGAATAACAAGTATTTAGTCTCGCGTTGAGCTGTTTGATCAGAATGTACTAGAGCATTCTTAACAGCTCTTTCTCTCAATATATTTCGTGACTCTTTCATAGGCTATTATCAATAAATTTACTTATAAACTCACGAAGTCTCTTAATATTCATTCCGTGGAATAATCTTTCAACCTCCTCCTCTTTGATTCTGCCTGTTATATCCATTGCGTTTCTGTAATGTATCATTGCTGCTTTTGTATTCCCCTCATCTTTCAGAATATTACCAAGCATAAAATGAGAGAGTAAATTATCAGGATTTATATAAAGACCTTTCTTAAACATTGTTTTCGCTTTGTTAATCTCATTGTTTTCTGCCAGAATTGTCCCATACAAATAGTATGTGTCATCAGATGCAGGATTTTGAGATATAATCTTGTCAAGCACATCTGTAGCCAATTTATATTGGCCAGAATTTGCATAGCTTTTTGCAAGAATATTTAGTATGGTGAGATCGTCATTACCCTTATCAATCTCAGTGAGAGCTATCTTTATACACTCAATATACTTGCTCTCATTAAACAAGAGTTCAAGTTCATGAGAAACAGGTCTTGAGTAAGTTAACTCTTCTTTAACATCTCTTAATTGTCTCTTTTTATTTTTATCTAATGGGATTTTATTACTTACGCTCTCCTGGATTCTTTTACTAATTCTTTCATTCTGATTTTTCTTAATCAGATCACCTTTTCGGTAAAATATTCCATCATCACTGTATACTTTTGAAAATTGAGCAAAAAGTTCATCATTTAACTCTACTTGACTTGAAATAAACCAACCATCATCTTTAAGAATTTTATGGAATCTCTTAGAAATATTTTTAATATGATTATGGTTTAAGTACATAAGTACATTTCTGCAAAATATTATGTCAAGATTCTGGTATCCATCTGATTCTCCGGGATACATGTCAGAAACTAGATTCAGAATATCAAATTTCACACACTCTTTTATCTTGTCGGAGATTCTGAAATTTTCACCCTCTTTTGTAAAATATTTTTTTGTATATAAGTCCGGGATCTCTCTAAAAGACCATGGAGTATATAGCCCGTTGCGAGCTTTGGTTATAACATTAGGGTTTATATCTGTTGCAATAATTTCAAAGTCATTTTTTCTTAGTTGAGGAAAGTGCTCATTAATAATAATAGCTATAGTGTATGGCTCTTCTCCCGAACTGCAACCAGCACTCCAAATCCTAATCTTATCTTCTCTTTTATTTTTTATTAATTGAGGAAGGATTGTGCTAATAAACATAGACATGGCAGGTTTCTCCCTAAAGAAATATGTTTCGCTTACAGTCAGGTAAGCAGCCAATACCCTCTTCTCTTCTGAAGATAGTTTATTGCCAGATGCAGATACCTTTTCAGAAAAAGATTCAATATCTTCAAATCCAAGAGTAATAGCTGCTTCTCTCAGATTTTTAGAGTACTCTTCGAATTTTTTTTCTTTAAGAGAGAGTCCCAGAGTCTCCTCAATAATCCCTGTAATGCTGGTGATTTTATTATTTAACATCTTCAACAATCATCTTTCTAACCTCCTCTTCTTCAGCTTGAGAAAGAAGATTTTCTGTGTTGTAAATATAATAGATGCCCTCACTGTCAGAATAGAATTCAAGCTCACTCATCCCCGGCACAATCTCCTTATAAGTACGAATTGACCCCTTTTCAACGCTCTCTACACCAAAAATCATATCAGCAATTATCGCAATTTTAAGATGTTTAAAGGCCAGTATCGTAAAGAAATTCTCTGAAAGGATATCTCTGTCAGGTAGTGAGAATCGTCTCCTGAGAGAAATAACAGGAATAATTTCACCACGGAGATTTATAATGCCACAGATAAAGCTTTTAGTATTATCACCAGGGGTAACCTCTTGTGCCATAATTATACTATCTACCATCTTAACAGGAAAGGCAAATTTTAAATTATCAAGCCCGATAACAAGAACGGTAATATTCTCTTTGTTCATCATATTAATCAATTCAATTGTAAATATAGCTAAACATTTGTAAACTTTTCCTCCTGTCAGAGGTTGTTATTGTGTAAAATAATTTATGATATATATATATTTACTAATGATCAGAATTTGTCTTTTGTAACTTAGAATAATTTAAAGATTATATAATCCTTGAACCATTGGGAATTTGACCTGGTTTTGGTGAAAATGTATTAAAGATGTTTGTCTCTCAAATGATACTGTGATGTCACATAGAAAGAATAAAATTAAGAAGGCCGGAATAAATAGTATTTCCGGCCTTACAGTTTATGCACTTATTAATGGATTTATTGATAAATAGAAATTATAACACCCATTCAAGAATTTTTTTTGTGGTTTCAGATGTTACACTTCTGTTTTCTCCGTATTTTACGCCCCTTTCATTGAATCTTCTTACAATTTCTTCTATTGTTGCAACATCTCCTCCATTCTCTGATAGTTTAATTTTGAGGCCGAGTGATTTAAAAAACTCTTCTGTCTTATTTATAATTAGTTTAATAGTCTCTTCTTTGTTCTCGCCTTCAATATCAAAAACTCTTTTTCCATACTGAAGAATTTTGTCACCTTTTTCATCCCTTAATACCCACATTGTTCCAGGTAATACTATTGTAAGTGTATGACCATGTGTAAGGCCAAGAAGGGCTGTTAGTTCGTGCCCAATCATGTGAGTAGCCCAATCTTGAGTAACACCCATGGAGACAAACCCGTTCAGTGCCATAGTAGCTGACAACATGAATGATGACATAGCATTGTAGTTTGTCTGATCATTAAGTGCAACAGGAGCTGTTTCAAGAATAGTCTGAAGAATTCCCTCTGCCCAGCGATCCATCAAAGGAGATTGATCAGGAGTAGTCAGATATTGCTCCATTACATGTATAAAGGTATCAGCAAGTCCGCATGCAATCTGATGTTTGGGTAAAGTAAAGGTTGTTTCAGGATCAAGAACAGAAAAGACCGGATGCTTTGAATAGAATGCAAATTTTTCCCTTTTTTCCCTGTTTGATATGACTGCACCACTATTCATCTCTGAGCCGGTTGCAGGTAGAGTAAGAACAGAGGAAAGCGGAAGAGCGGGCTGATTTGTCCAGTCTCTTTTTAGCACAATATCCCATGCATCACCTTCATAAACAATCCCTGCAGCAATTAATTTTGAACCATCAATAACAGATCCGCCTCCAACAGCTAAAACATAGTCGCACTTTTCAATTTTGCCAAATTCAATTGCTCTTCTTAATGTAGAAATATCAGGATTTGCTTCAATTCCCCAAAATTCAACGAAATTATGCTGATCTAAGGCATTCACAACTTGATTGTACACCCCGTTTGATTTTACACTGCCTCCTCCAAATGTGACAAGTATTTTCTTCTCTTTGTTAATTTCATCTTTTATGGAAGAGATGGTTCCTTTTCCAAAAATTATTTTTGTTGGATTTTGAAATATAAAATTATTCATAATTGATTTTTGTATAGAACAGATGTAATGAGTCATTTGTTCATTAAAAACAGAGGCCTACATTTAGGTGAAAACACCAAGTAGACCTCTGTTTTAATATTTAATTTGTGGTCCCGGTGGGGATCGAACCCACGACCCCAACATTAAGAGTGTCGTGCTCTACCAACTGAGCTACAGAACCTTTTTACAGGCTGCAAAGGTAGATAAAAAAAGCTCTTAATGTCTCTTTTTTATTGTTTTTTTAGGAGATCTCTAATCTCTTTAAGTAACTGTATATCTTCCGGCGGAGGAGGAGGGGTGGCAGGAGCTGCAGGTTCAGCCTCTTTTTTCTTGCTAAGATTGTTCATAAATTTTATCATCATAAAAATAGCAAAAGCAATAATAACAAAATCAAAAGTAACCTGAATAAAGTTTCCGTAATTAATTGTTACCGCAGGAATAATCTCACCTGCAGCATTTACTATTTGCTCCTTTATTGTAATCTTCAGATCAGTAAAGTTTACTCCGCCAACAAGAAGTCCTATTGGTGGCATTATTACATCAGAAACAATTGAAGATACTATTTTCCCAAAGGCTCCGCCAATAATTATACCTACTGCCATGTCAACTACATTGCCGCGCATTGCGAACTGTTTGAATTCATTAAGCATTTTCATAGTCTAAAAAATTAATATTCATTTCAAATATAGATAATTAAATCCTATTTTTGAAAAAAAAGTCGCTATGGAATGGATAAGCAAACTTCTTTCCAGTGAGGGTATTGCTCAATCAGTATTAGTTTTGTCATTAGTTATCTCTGTTGGTATTATTCTCTCCAGAATTAAGATAAAAGGGATTTCTTTAGGCATTACCTGGATTCTTTTTTCAGGAATTATTTTTTCCAATTTGGGTTTTTTACCATCAAAAGATATATTGCATTTTGTAAAAGAATTTGGGCTTATCCTATTTGTTTATTCTATTGGCCTTCAGGTTGGACCCGGTTTTTTTTCATCGTTTAAAAAGGGTGGCTTAAAACTGAATATGCTTGCGGCTGCAATTGTTGTAACAGGTGTAATAGTAACAATTATAATTCATATTTTTTCAGATATACCTCTCCATACTATGGCAGGGATAATGTCAGGGGCAATCACAAATACACCTGGTCTTGGAGCTGCCCAACAAACATTTTTTGATCTGAACGGTGTAAGTGACCCTTCAATAGCAACCGGTTACGCAGTTGCTTACCCTCTTGGTGTTGTAGGGATAATATTATCAATAATATTTTTAAAGTCAATTTTTAGAATTGATTCAAAAGGGGAGTACGAAAAGTATATAAGCAATGAAGGGGATAATCCTGAGGAGACTATTAAGCAATCTTTTAAAGTGGCTAATCCGCAGCTGTTTAATTTAAAAATTAACCAATTAAAAAAATATTCAGATAAACCATTCGTGATTTCAAGATACAAAACTCCGGATGGCAGCATTACTATAGCAGGAGCCGATACACTGCTGATGAGTGGAGGGGAGGTCCTGGTAATACTTAGAAAATCAGATAAAGATGCCTTCTCTGCTCTTTTTGGAGGGGAGTCACTGTACAATGATGACGAGTGGATGACATATGATATGAATGTAATTCCAAGAAGAGTTCTTGTTACAAAAGAGGCAGTCCATGGTAAAAGTCTTGCCAGTTTAAAACTTGGAAAGGCATTTGGAATTATTGTAACAAGAATAAACAGGGCAGGAGTGGACCTTGTTCCCAGGCCTGATTTGAGACTTCAAATTGGAGACCGTCTTACAGTAGTTGGTTCTGCCGATTCTGTTGAAGCTGCTGCAAAAGTTATTGGGAATTCTCAGAAGAGACTTCGGGAGCCGAATCTTGCTGCAATTTTTATTGGAATTGCTGCAGGAATTCTTTTGGGGAGTATCCCATTTCTGATACCGGGAATTCCCCAGCCTGTAAAACTCGGACTTGCAGGAGGCCCCTTAATTGTGGCAATTTTGATAAGCAAATTTGGCCCAAAGTTCAAACTTGTAGCTTTTACAACAATGAGTGCAAATCTTATGTTGAGGGAAATAGGAATATCTCTTTTTCTTGCATGTGTCGGCCTGGAAGCAGGTAAAGGGTTTGTAGACACAATCCTTAATGGTAACGGATGGTTGTGGATGGTTTATGGTTTTGCAATAACAGTACTGCCAATTCTCATTGTTGGGTTTATTGCGAAAAGGTTTATTAAGCTTAACTTCTTTTCAGTAATGGGGCTAATTGCCGGAAGTACTACTGATCCCCCTGCACTGGCCTTCTCAGGAAAAACGGCAGGGAATGATATCCCCGCCGTGACTTACGCAACTGTATACCCGCTGACTATGTTTTTAAGAGTTCTTTTTGCGCAGTTGCTTATTATGTTCTCCTGATAACTATCTTAAAAGAAGGTTTAATCCTGCGTTTCTGGCATATTTCAGACTTAAAACCCTGTTGTTTCCGGCAGTGAGTATCAAAACACCCTCCTCCTGAGATTGTAATGTAAAACCTGACGCCTTTGCAATTTCAAGAATTGAATTAGCTACCTCCCTCTCTTTACCGGCAAGATCTCCAAATATCTTAATATTTGCACTTATGTCCTGCAAATATGAATTTTCATTAAATACATATCCTTTAACAACATTCTCCCAGTATGCTCTCCCCCACATATCTCTCAACATCTCTCTTTCAGTTATAGCAACCCCCATCTCAGAACTAAAGCCCAGTGAGATGATAGATTCCATGTCTGTTACTGATCTTTTAGTGCTTAGGGTTCTTGAAGATTTAAGCGTCTCCGCATTTCCTGAGCCTAGTAATTCTGCAACTTGTGATGCAGGGGCTTCAATTGAAAATTTCCATAATTTACCAGGAGCAATAACCTGAAAGAGTTCAGCAATATTTCTTTTAAAACTTTGAACTCCAAAAGAGACTTCAGAGGGTGGTATGTTTGCAACAACCTCAAAATAATCCTGCTCGCCTACTCGCTTTCCTTTAGAGTCTATTAGTATAAACCTATCCCTGACCTTTGCGAATATAAAGCCTTGATTATTCCCGGTATGATCTGTAAATTCAACATTTGAAGATTCTCTGTTTTCTGAGTCGATAACAAACCAGACATCTCCCTTTTTCACAATAAAAAATCCTTTGCCTGAATTCAGAATATTGTCGAATTCAGCAGGAATTATCCGTTTTCCTGTAATATCTGAAACACCCCATTTAGTACCATCAAAGTATGTAAATGTTTTAAATTTAGGGGGTGTTACTGAAACAAACTCTCTTGAAGGTTTAATTAATTCTTCGTTATTCTTTGAAACAAATCCCCATGCTCCATCATCAACAGATTTTAAAATTCCAATCAAACCTCCTGAAATAGATCCTGTTGTCTCTTTTATTTCATCATCAAGTTTTTGAATCTCCTCTCCCTTGTTATTTATAAGCAACCATTTACTTCTCTCTCCCTCATCAGATTTCACGATAGCCAGCCCTTCACTGAATGAAAAAGCTTCAGAATACTGAGGAGTTACAGCTATGTTGCCCTTTTTGTCCACATATCCTTTAAGTCCATCTTCATTTTGAATTACTGCAAGTCCTTCTGAAAAAAGTGAGCAGGATATTATCCTTTTACCACTCACTTTTTCAAGTTTAAAGACTACATCTCCTTTTGTATTAATAACTGATATAATCTCTTCATCTTCCATTACAGGTGCCATAGACTCTTTAAATGCAGCTGCCTTGTAATATTGAGATCCTATCCTCACTGGTTTTGGATCTGCTTTATAATATTCAAACAGACCATTCTCTTTTTTAACAATATATATGCCCTCCGTGGCAGCAAAAGGTGGAGAGGAATATTCATCAGAGATAATGGCTTTCCCATCTGCGGTTAACACTCCCCAAAGACCATTTTCGCTTTGGCGGAAGGGGAGATGAGTGAATGAATCATCCTTTGAAGAGGTACATGATATTGACAGCACTTGAGTAATTGCTGCAAGTACTGCCCATTTTAATAAATTTTTCATAACTAAGGAGTTTAGATATTCAAATTTAATAAAAAATTAAATATAATGATTTTAAGTTCCGGCTGTCGTGATTTGAAGCCCTGTCGGGCTAATGCGTAGTACACAATATCTTTTATCTTACCCACACAAAAACAGAAGCCAAGCTAATGCTTGGCTTCTGTTTTTGTGATCCAGCTGGGGCTCGAACCCAGGACCCCAACATTAAAAGTGTTGTGCTCTACCTGCTGAGCTACTGAATCTTCCGTTTTGGGAGTGCAAAGATATGCCAACAGAATTATATTTCCAAATTTCTTTTACAAATAATTGAGGAAACACTTAACTTTGCTGGCTGTTATGGATATTTTCTCTTTAGAATTCAGTAGTTTTCTTGAAGATAGCAATATTTGCTATCATATGGAAAATGAATCTCTTTTTTATCTCAATAAGGGGATGCTATGCATTAAACTAGTTCCTCTGGAAGATTATAGTATTATTCATTATACTCCTGATTTCACCGGAAGATATATCATACTTCATCAGGATCGATGGGTTGACAGGCGTGATATTGTTAAGAGTATTATAATGGGTTTGTCCGGTAAAAACAGAGTAATCTATGCAAGAAACACTATTCTGGAAAAAATTAACAGGGATGTGGCAGCTCAGTTTCACTCTACTCACCATCTGATTGGCTACACCAAAGCAAAATTTAACTATGGACTTAGAGATGTCTCAGATAATTCTCTGCTTGCTGTCTCTTCTTTTTCGTCATCAAGGAAGATGCTTAGGAGTGGGAGATATGTAAATTCGTACGAGTGGGTAAGATATACATCCGCTTTAGGTTTTAGAGTTGTTGGAGGGATGAGCAAAATGCTGTCACTATTTCTCAAGGAGCAAAATGTGGAAGAGGTTATGACATACTGTGATGCCGATTGGTCAAATGGAAAATCATATGAGAGCATGGGCTTTTCTTTAGAATCTAAAACTGGAGAGATAGAATATTTCATTGATAAATTGACTTATCAGAGAACAAGCTTAAAAAAAATCCGGAGAGATGAAAAATTCAACTCTCCGGATCTATTCAAACATAACGGCTATTTACTAAGAACCCAGGGTAACCTCAAGTTTATTGCCAGTTTCGAGTAGTTTCTCATCTTTCACTACATCAATTCTCAGCCTGTCACCTTGCTTGAATCTTCCACTGATAATTGCCTCTGCTACCAAATCTTCCAGATTTCTCTGTATTGCTCTTTTAAGAGGTCTAGCTCCAAATTGAGGATCATATCCCTCTTCAGCTACAAATTTCTTTGCTTCATCAGTTATATCAAGTTTGTAGCCGGCCAAATCAATCCTTTTAAGGAGATCGTCAAGTTCAATATCAATTATTTTACACAAGTCTTCTCGTCCAAGAGTGTTGAAGAGTATCTGCTCATCAAGTCTGTTCAGAAATTCGGGAGAGAATGTTTTCTTAAGAGCTTTTTCGATAATATGTTTGGTATTGTCGTTAATATTTCTCTTTGTAGCATTCGAGAATCCCAGACCGGCTCCAAAATCCTTGACCTCTCTGCTGCCAATGTTTGATGTCATAATCATGAGAGTATTTCTGAAATCAATATGTCTTCCGTTACTGTCAGTAAGTCTTCCCTCATCCATCACTTGCAGAAGAAGATTAAAAATATCCGGGTGGGCCTTTTCAATTTCGTCAAGAAGAACAACTGAATATGGTCTTCTTCTTACCTTTTCACTTAACTGACCACCCTCTTCATATCCAACATAGCCCGGGGGAGCTCCAATCAGCCTGCTTACTGCGAATTTCTCCATATATTCGCTCATATCAATTCTAATTAGATTATCAACCGAGTCAAACAGGTATTCAGTTAGTATTTTGGCAAGTTGAGTCTTTCCAACACCGGTGGGTCCAAGAAACAGGAAGCTCCCTATAGGTTTGTTGGGATCCTTTAGTCCTGCTCTGTTACGCTGAATAGCTTTTACGACTTTGTCAACGGCATCGTCTTGGCCAATTAACCTCTTTTTAAGATTCACTCCCATTTTGGCAAGTTTATCTCCCTCTTTTTCAGCTAACTTATGTATTGGGACGCTTGTTATCATCGAGAGAACTTCTGCAACATCGTTCTCGTCAACAAGCTGGGGATGAAGATTTTGTTCTTCATTCCATGCTTTTTGAGCAAGTTCAAGCTCTTCTAGTTTTTGTTTTTCAAGATCTCTTAGTTGGGCGGCCTTTTCAAATTGGCTATTGCTTACAGCCAGCCTTTTTTCAGTTTTTATAGGTTCAATCTCCTTTTCAATTGCAGAGATAAAATCTGGAACCTTAAGATGCATAAGGTGAACTCTGGATCCGGCTTCATCCAGAGCATCAATAGCTTTGTCAGGCAGACATCTGTCTGTGACATATCTCTGGGATAATCTGATACATGCTATGAGAGCCTCATCGGTGTATTTTACATTATGGTGCTTCTCATATCTCTCTTTTATGTTCTGTAGTATTATATGAGTCTCATCAAAGTTGGTGGGTTCAACCATTATTTTTTGAAACCTTCTCTCTAATGCCCCGTCTTTTTCAATAAACTCACGGTACTCATCAAGTGTTGTTGCTCCAATACACTGAATCTCTCCCCTCGCTAAGGCAGGTTTAAGCATGTTTGCGGCATCAAGAGAACCAGAGGCACCTCCTGCTCCAACAAGCGTGTGAAGTTCGTCTATGAAAAGAATAATGTTGGGATTTTTTGTCAATTCATTCAGGATTGACTTCATTCTCTCCTCAAATTGACCTCTGTATTTTGTCCCTGCTACAATTGAACCAATATCAAGTGATATAATTCTTTTATTCAGAAGAACTCTGGAGACCTTTCTCTGTGCTATTCTCAATGCGAGACCTTCCGCAATTGCAGATTTTCCTACTCCAGGTTCTCCTATCAAAACAGGGTTGTTCTTCTTTCTTCTGCCTAAAATCTGAGCCAGCCGTTCTATCTCTTTATCTCTGCCTACCACTGGGTCTAGTTTCGCTTCAAGTGCAGCTGATGTAAGATCAAATCCAAAACTGTCAAGAACCGGAGTGTCAGAAGTTGATTTTACTGCTCTGGCTGATTTAATTTTGGAATCTGCTTCGTTTTCATTATTTACATTATCATATATCTCACCATCAAATTGGGATCCTGATATCGGTTTTGCTGAGTCTTTGCCCTTTAATATTCCCTGTACTCTATCATAAGACAGGTTAAACTCTTTTAGGATTGGTATTGAAACCCCCTCATCGCTTCTTAATATTGCGAGAAAAAGATGAAGAGGGCCTGGTTTGGATTCCTTCAGAGATCGTGCCTCCAGGTACATTATCTTAAGTGAATTCTCGGCACCTTTAGATAAATTAATTTTATCTGCCTGATCATATGGAACCATCTGGCCATTTTTTAACTGCCCTTCAATCTTTACTTTAAGATCTTTATAGTCTATTCCAAAATTCATTATTATCTCAAAAGCAGCATTGTCCTGATGCCTGATTATTCCTAAAATCAGATGGTCAACACTTATTGTGTAGCTGCCCATTCGCATGGCCTCTTCTCTGCTGTAAGAGATTATTTCATTTAGTTCGTTGGAAAGTATAAGATTCATTTTGATTTGTGAAATTATTTGCAAATTTACTCAATTTAGACAAATAGAATTTCAATTTGTTCAATCTATTTTTTATTCCTAATTTTACACCTCTTTTTTTAAAAGGAAAGTTGAAGATATAATGATACAAGAATCTGAAAACAACCAAAGAATAATCAAAATTAACATAGAGGACGAGATGAAAAGCGCTTACATCGATTATTCGATGTCTGTGATTGTCTCTCGTGCCCTTCCGGATGTTAGAGATGGACTAAAACCTGTTCACAGAAGGGTCCTTTACGGCATGTCTGAATTGGGTCTTACATCAGGTGCCTCTTACAAAAAGTCCGCCCGTATTGTGGGAGAGGTACTGGGAAAATTCCACCCTCACGGGGACTCAAGTGTTTATGAGGCAATGGTTAGGATGGCCCAGGAGTGGAGTATGAGATACATGCTTGTTGATGGTCAGGGTAACTTTGGCTCAATTGACGGTGACTCTGCTGCGGCAATGAGGTATACCGAGGCCAGGTTTAAAAAGATTGCGGAGGAGGTACTGGCAGACCTTGAAAAAAACACAGTTGATTTTAAACTGAATTTTGACGACTCTCTTCAGGAGCCAACCGTTTTGCCTGCAAAGGCTCCTCTTTTATTACTAAATGGTGCTTCCGGAATTGCTGTAGGTATGGCAACAAATATGCCTCCTCATAATTTATCGGAGGTGGTGGATGCAATATCGGCATATATAGATAATAATGAAATCTCCACTGAGGAGCTTTTACAATATATAAAGGGACCCGATTTCCCTACAGGAGGTACAATTTTAGGGATGCAGGGGATCAAAGATGCTTTTGAGACAGGCAGGGGAAGAGTGGTAGTGAGAGCTAAATCAGAAATTGAGGTATCAGAAAGTGGCAGAGAGACTATTGTTATTTCCGAGATACCTTACATGGTTAACAAGAGGGAGTTAATTGAAAAAATTGCTGAACTTGTTGAGGAGAAGAGAGTTGAGGGCATAGCGTATATAAATGACGAAAGTGACAGAAGGGGAATGCGCATAGTGATTAAGCTAAAGATAGGAGCAGTTGCCAATGTAATTCTCAATACTCTCTATAAATACACACAACTCCAGTCTAGTTTCTCTGTAAATAATATTGCATTAGTTGACGGAAGGCCGAGAATGCTTAATTTAAAACAGCTTATTAAGTATTTTGTACGCCACAGGCATGATGTTGTTATCAGGAGAGCAAAATTTGAACTGGAACAGGCAGAGAAGAGAGCTCATATTCTTGAGGCACTTCTTAAAGCGCTGGATCATATTGATGAAATAATCAGACTGATAAGAGAATCTAAAACCGTTGACGAGGCAAAAAACAGACTTATTGAAAGGTTTGCTTTTTCTGAAATTCAGGCAACAGCAATTGTTGAGATGAGATTAAGGCAGTTAACTGGTCTTGAGCGCTCCAAACTTCAGGCAGAATATGATGAACTTGTTAAGTTGATTAATCACCTTAATGAGGTTCTGGCAGATCTCTCTCTGCAGATGCAAATCATTAAAGATGAATTGGCAGATTTAAAAGCAAGATTTGGTGATAACAGACGGACAGAGATTCAACCATCTGCAGAAGATTTTAATCCTGAAGATTTCTATCCAAACGAAGATGTCGTTATTACCATTTCTCACCTGGGATATATAAAACGCACTCCACTTGCTGAATATAGAATTCAGAACAGGGGAGGAGTTGGGGCAAAAGGCAGTACAACCCGCGAAGAGGATTTCATACAGCATATTTATGTTGCAAACATGCACAGTACAATGCTGTTCTTTACTCAAAAAGGTAAATGTTTCTGGCTTAAGGTTTACGAAATTCCTGAAGGGACTAAGGCCTCCAAAGGAAGAGCTATCCAGAATGTTCTTAATATTGATCCGGACGATAAGGTTAAGGCATACATTAATGTCGGTAAATTAAATGATGATGAATATATTAATTCAAACTTCATAATACTGGCTACCAAGAGGGGAGTTGTAAAGAAGACCTCTCTTGAAGCCTACTCAAGACCCAGGACTAATGGCGTTAATGCAATTACAATCAGGGAAAATGACGAATTACTGGAAGCTGTGCTTACTAATGGTAAGTGTGAAATACTATTGGCTGCAAGAGGTGGAAAGTGTGTCAGATTTAATGAAGAGGATGTAAGAGCCATAGGCAGAACTGCTTCCGGGGTTAGAGGAATCAACATATCAGAGGATGATGAAGTAATTGGTATGATTTGTGTAGATATCCTAAACAAAGAGACGGAAAAGAGGCATATTCTGGTAGTTAGTGAAAATGGATATGGAAAGAGATCTGATCTGGATGACTACAGAATAACCAGCAGGGGAGCTAAAGGCGTTAAGACGATAAATATTACAGAGAAAACGGGTTCTTTGATAGCAATAAAAGATGTTACGGATGAAAATGATCTTATGATTATCAATAAATCCGGAATTACCATCAGAGTTGCGGTTGCCGATATAAGGGTTGCAGGTAGGGCTACTCAGGGAGTGAAGCTCATTAATCTCAGAGAGGGAGATATGATTGCAGCTGTCTGTCGGGTTAATAAAAGTGAAGACAAACCTGTAGAAACCGAAGAATAAATAATTATTTAAGATTAATCAAATTTTCGAAATTCAAATGAAAAAATTATTACTTGCCCTTTCATTGATACTTTCTATCTCGTTGGGCGCACAGAACAAAGACGCAGAAAAGGGGATAAAGGACTTGGAAAAAGCACAAAAAGATGCAGCCAATCCTAAAAAGGCCACTAATCCTGCAACCTGGTTAAAAGTTTCCGATGCGTACGCAACTATCTATGACGCTCCAATTAAGTCAATTTGGCTGGGTGCATCTCAGCTGGAGCTTAAGGTAATTCTAAAAGATCAAAGGATTCTATCATCAGAAGCTAAATCTGTAAACGGAGTTCCTTACAATATCGATACCTATTCAGATAAGGATCTTTATTATGGACAAGATGGTACTCTTGCTGCATGGGTGGTTACAAAGCCATACCTTGGAGGAGACTTACTTAAACTGGCTATGGAGTCACTTGATAAAGCTGCAGAGACTGCAAACGGATCAAAGAACAAAGATATTGCTGAGAGGTTAACTCTTATGAAAGGACGCTACTTTAACGAAGGTATGAATAGCTACACTTTGGGAGATTTCAAAGCTGCATCATTAAATTTTGAAGAGGCAGCCAAAATCAGCGTTAACCCACTGGTAAATGCACCGGATACTACAATTATGTATTATGCAGGTATTACTGCAAATATGTATGGAGATTCAGACAGAGCTATCAAGTTTTTTGAAATGTCTCTTGCCAATAACTTTGATTCAAAAGGTGATTTGTTTTCCAATCTTTCAGAGTCATACAAAAAATCCGGTAATCTTGAGAAGGCAAAAGATGTTCTTTTGGCAGGTTTTACAAAATATCCTTTGAACCAAAGCATTCTTGTTTCTCTTATTAACATCTATCTTGAAACTAATGATGATCCAAATAAAGTTTTAGATTTGATAAGAAAAGCTCAGGAGAACGAGCCAAAGAACGCTTCACTCTATTACGCAGAAGGAAATGTTTGGAAAAAACTTGACAACATTGAGAAGGCAATTGAATGCTATAAGAAGTCTGTTGATGTAGATCCAAACTATGTATTTGGTTCATTTGCAGTTGGAACAACATATTATGATAAGGCTGTTGATATACAGACAAAGGCTGCAGACGAGATGGACGACAAGAAATACGAGGCTATGGTAAAACAACTTGAAGAGTATCTTGAACTTTCAATTGCTCCTTTTGAAAATGCATTCAATACAGCTCAGGATCAGGACATAAAAGCAATCGTTGCAGAGTACCTGAAGAACATTTACTTCCGTTTCCGTGAAAAAGGAGATAGCTTTATGGAGGGCTATAAGAAATACAACGCAATATTTGAAGCTAATAAGCAATAGTATTTACAAGTAAATATTTCAGAAGGAGGCCGACTGAAAGCAATTTTTAGTTGGTCTCTTTTTTTCTTGTATAATAATTTAGTCTATTTTCTCAGTTAGTTTTTGAACAAGTTTAAAGTTCGAAAAGAACTCTCTTGCGAATACCCTTATAACAGTGTAAGCAGGAATTGCTACAAGCATGCCAATAATGCCGCCAATACTTGAGGCAATAAGGATTACAATAAAAATTTCCAGAGGATGGGCCTGAACACTATTTGAATATATGTAAGGTTGAAAGAGAAAAACATCAATCATATGTGTAACAAAGAATATCATTCCCAGAGTAAATATCATAACACCCGCATCAGGAATATTTAAACCTATGTCAGTCATAGAAATCAGCACACCTATTATTCCTCCCAACCACGGTCCTATGTATGGAATGACATTCAATATCCCCGAAACTAACCCTAGAATGATAGCCATTGAAAAGTGTACACCCCCAATAAAATAGAGGCCAAATCCATTTAAAATTGTGATTAATACCGTCTCAAGAGAGATACCAATAAAATATCTGGCCAGAAGATTGAAAATTGATTCAAGTGCACGCTTAACATTACTCTCATATTTATCAGGAAATAAAGCAAGAACCATATTTGAAAACATCTCCTGCTCTTTGAGGAAAAAGAAAGTGATAAAAGAGACTACAAAAACACCAATAGCAAAATCAAAGAGAAAAGATGTAATTGATGTAAAAAAATTAGTTAAGGTCTCGGCGTTAATTAAGTTTTGGAACTCTTTGAAAATTATGTCCTCTATTTTAAAGTTTGAGGAGAGTCCGGGAAAAGTTTCCAGCATATAGCTGTTAAAATTTGCAAGCGGTTCACTGATCTTTTCATTAAGAGTATCCATATTCATGGAACTGACAGTTGAAATTAAATCTCCTGCAAGTGGGGCGATAAAGAAGAAAAAGCTGAAAAATATACCAAGAAGAGAGATCAAAGTTACTGAAGCGGTCACATTCTGAGGAAGAGTGTGACCTTTTATCCTGATTTTTGACATATAAATCATTAATGGCTTGCCAATTAATGAAAGTACTGCAGAAATAAGAATGTAAATTAATATGTCTGCAAAAAACCAGGCAAGAAATGCAATAATAACAGCACCTGCTATACCTGCTATATATTTAGCCAATTTATTCATAAACTCACTTTTCTTCAAAAGTAAGAAAATTTCGTAAGTTTGTAATTAGCGAAACAAGCATAATAATAATTTATAACTAATATTAAAAGATGAAGAAATTATTGCTATTTGTAGTTCTATTTTTTGTATCAATCTCAAACCTCAATGCAGATGAGGGTATGTGGTTACCCTCTCTAATCAAAGAGAGGATACCTGATATGAAAAAAAACGGATTCAAGCTTACTGCTAAAGCCCTGTATGATATTAATAAAGCTTCTTTGAAAGACGCAATTGTCCATTTTGGAGGCGGATGTACAGGAGAACTTATTTCCCCTGATGGTCTGCTAATTACAAATCATCATTGCGGATTTGGCCAAATTCAATCACACAGTAGCGTGCAAAATGATTATCTAAAAGATGGGTTTTGGGCTATGACAAGAGAGGCTGAATTGCCAAATAAAGGGCTAACTGTAAGGTTTTTAGTAAGAATGGATGATGTTACTGAAACCGTTTTAAAAGGTGTATCGAATAGTAGTGATGAGAAGGAGAGAGATAAAATAATCAGAGCTAATTCTGAAAAACTGATAGAACAGGCAAAAAAGGGAACTCACTATGATGCAAGAGTGGAGGGACTATATTACGGAAATCAATACTTCATATTCATTTATGAAACATTTACTGATGTAAGACTTGTTGGCGCCCCTCCTTCATCGATCGGAAAATTCGGCGGAGATACAGACAACTGGATGTGGCCCAGGCACACAGGAGACTTCTCTCTTTTCAGAATTTATGCTGGAAAAGATAACAAACCTGCTCCTTACTCAAAAGAGAATGTTCCGTATAAACCTAAAAAATTCTTTACACTTTCTGTTGCTGGCGTAAATGAAGGTGATTTTACTCTTGTATATGGTTACCCAGGAAGAACTCAGGAATATTTGCATAGTGAAGCTGTTAGGTATATATCAAATATTTCAAATCCACATAAAATAAATCTACGAACACTAAGACTTAATATACAGCAAGAAGAGATGTCTGCCAGTCAGGAGGTTAGGATTAAGTATGCATCTAAAAATGCCTCAGTTGCTAACGCTTGGAAAAAATGGCAGGGAGAAGCAAAGGGGATTTTAAAAATGAATACAGTTGAGACAAAGAGAGGTTTTGAGGCCGAATTTGCAAAATGGGCCGCTGACAGACCTCATTATAAAGGATTAACAGACAGCTTATTCAATATTTATAAAGTTTTGGAGCCTTACGCTTTTGCTAATGACTACCAGATGGAGGCTGTTAATGCCAATGAAATTATAAGATTTGCCGGAGTTATTAAGAATGCAATTCTTAGAAATTCAAAAATGAGCCCTGAGGTAAGTGCAAGAAATATCCAGGAAATAGTAAATGATCATTTTAAAAATTATCACTCTAATATTGATAAGAGATCATTTAAGGCTCTCATTAATGAATACAGCAAGAATGTACCCGCTGATTTCCAGCCGGAATATTTTAAAGATCTTTTAAAGAGACACGGCTCTACTGAAAAGATTGTTGAATCTATTTTTGAAAACTCTCTCTTTGCTTCTCAGGAAAAGATGAATGAGGCATTGAAAAATGGTATTGATGCCGGAGAGTTTGACAATGATCCGGCTCTTGTTTTTCAACAAGCATTTAATGACTTTTTCAACGAAATAATAAGGCCTAAGCTTGATAGTTATAATTCAAGACTTGCATTGTTGTACAGATGCTATATGAGAGGACAAATGGAATTTGATACAGAGAGAGATTTTTATCCTGATGCAAATTCAACACTAAGAATAACCTATGGGAAAGTTAGCGGCTATTCACCTTCAGATGCTGTATACTATAAACATAACTCCACTTTGGATGGGATTATGGAGAAGGATAATCCAAATATTTATGACTATGATATTCCTCAAAAATTGCGAGATGTATATAAAGCTAAAGATTTTGGCAGATGGGAGGTAAATGGAACAGTACCGGTTTGTTTTATTGCAACTAATCATACTTCAGGCGGAAATTCAGGAAGTCCAGTATTAAATTCATCCGGAGAGCTTATTGGAATTAATTTTGACAGGGTGTGGGAGGGGACAATGAGTGATATAGTATATGATCCTGAAATATGCAGGAATATATCACTTGACATCAGATATGTTCTGTTTGTTATTGATAAAGTAGCAGGTGCTGGACATCTTATTGAAGAGATGAAACTGGTTAATAATTGATTTAAAATCAATAGTATAATAAAAGGGGGAAGTTTTTACTTCCCCCTTTTATTTCAGATTGACAATATTTTCTATTCTTCTCTGGGTGGCCTTTCGTTTGCAATAGCAACATTGATTGTTCTACCCATATGCTCAGAACCGTTAAGTGCCGCAATTGCTGCATTACCCTCTGATTCGTTAGGCATTTCAACGAATCCGTAGCCTTTTGAGCGGCGGGTTTCGCGATTGAATATTATTCTGGCAGATATAACTTCGCCAAATGGTGCGAAAAGTTCGGCTAAATCCTCTTTTTTAGCTCGGAAACTCAAACTTGAAACAAAAATGTTCATAAGAACCGAAGTGAATAAGGTTAAGAAATTTAATTTTGTGCATAACAAAGATAATTAAAAATCTTAAATGCCAAAATTTTACGAGAGTTATTCTCAATCCCCACAACTTGTTCCGTCAAAACAATGAGTGCAAACCGAGGATTTATCAAGTCCTATTGATTTTATTAAATCATTAATGGAATTGAATTGAAGACTTGACAGTTTTAACTCTTTTCGAATGTACTCAACCATCTCTTTATATTCTAAGGAATTTTCATTTGAATATTTATCCAGATTTACCTCGTGTGATCCCTCTTTCTCCTGTATGTATCTTCTGGTAATTAATTCAAGTGGTGACCTTGAAGCAGAAAAATTTAAAAACGGACATGGGTAAACTAGTGGTGGACAGCTAATTCTAATATGGATTTCTCTTGCACCATAGTCCAGAAGTGTTTTAGCATTATCACCCAGCTGTGTACCTCTTACAATTGAATCATCGCAAAAAGCAATTTTCTTTTCCCTTAGTAAACTCTTATTTGGGATAAGTTTCATTTTTGCCACTAAGTTTCTGACAGACTGGTCAGATGGCATGAAACTCCTTGGCCATGTAGGTGTATATTTAACAATTGCACATCTGTACGGGATCTTTTTTCCTGAGGCAAAACCAATAGCCATACAAGTACCTGAGTCTGGAATTGCAGATGAAATATCTAGTTCTGTTTTATCTTTAGATCCTAATAAATAGCCCAGAGAATATCTCACATCGTCTACATTAATTTTTTCGTACGAACTTGTTGGGTAACCATAGTATACCCATAAAAATGAGCATATTTGCATTTTCTTTCCGGGAGGTGAAAGCTGTTTGTAACCATCTTCTGTTATTAAAACAATCTCTCCCGGGCCGAGATAATACTCCTCTTCATAACCAAGGTTTAAAAATGCGCATGTCTCTGAGGCAACAGCAGTAGAGCCATCTTTTCTTCCAATCACCAAAGGTGTTCTGCCATATTTGTCTCTTGATGCAATAATGCCATCTGAGCACAATAGTAATATTGAAGATGAGCCTTTGATTTTATCCTGAGCCACTTTAATCCCTTCTGTAAAACTCTTCCCTTCTGTTATTAAAATGGATGTAAGTTCTGTAGGATTAGTTTTACCTGAGCTCAGTTCAGTAAAATTTCTTCCTTTGTCAATGAGCTGTGTCTCTAGATCAATTATATTATTAATTTTCCCAACTGTGGCAATTGCAAATTTTCCAAGATGGGAGTTAATAATCATTGGTTGAGGGTCTGTATCGCTAATTACACCAATACCTGAGTTTCCGTCAAATTTTTTGAGTTCATCTTCAAATTTATTTCTGAAGTGAGAGTTCTCCAGATTATGTATTGACCTTGAAAAGTGACCCTCACTGTTTCTTGTAGCCATGCCTCCTCTTCTTGTACCCAAGTGGGAGTGATAATCTGTACCGTAAAAAAGATCTGTTGTACATCTCTCCTTTGAAACTACACCAAAAAGTCCGCCCATTGTTCTGAATTTTATTAGACGGTCACAAAAGTATATAATTTAAGTTTTATCTTCGTGCTTTATTTTTACAAAAACAGACAATGAATATTATATACCTGATAATCCATATTTTATTTGCAATAGGGATGTTTCTATCCCTAAAAATAATTAATTCCAAGAATGTCAATAAGTTTCAGGCAATAACTATTAACTACATTGTTGCATTTATAATGACATCAATTACTTATGACAAACCGGTATTGGATGCATTTGGAACGATGACACAGCCTTTGCTGATATCCTCTTTGTGGGTTGGTTTTTTGTTTATACTATCGTTTATTCTGATGTCATTCTCTACTGTCAATGCTGGTATCGGCATAACTACAGCATTAAATAAAATGGCTGTTGTAATACCTGTACTGGTAGGAGTATTCTATTTAGGACAAAGAGATAATATTATTCTAAAGACTACAGGTATATTCCTTGCTATAATCTCATTTATATTAATCCTTTTTAAGGAGAACGAAAGTAGAATAAAACTTAAATCCCTGTTATTACCTCTCTCTGTCTTTCTGGTTTCAGGTTTGATTGATACCTCAATGGAAGTGGTAAATCACAAATTTGTTAACACCGGGAATCCCCAGGAGCTCTTTCTTATGGGTATTTTTGCAACTGCAGCATTACTGGGAGTTGGCACTGTTATTTATGACTTAATGATAAACAGAAGTCACATGAAATTGAATTTTAAGCCAAGTTTATGGGGCTCGGTTATGGGAGTCTTTAACTTTCTTGTATCCAAAATGATCCTTGTAAATGTTGGATTAATGGGAGGGTCAGTCGTATTTCCTGTTCATAACGCATCAGTAGTAATGCTCACAGCACTTGCCGGAGTGTTTTTCTTCAAGGAGTACTTCACAAAAAAACAGTGGATTGGAGTTGTAGTTGCAATAGTCTCTGTCTTGATGATTGCAGTAACTATTTAATATAAATTGTTGAGAAGGGTAACCTTTCTATGTTTTTGACAGTCCAGATTAATACACTACTGGAGCTCTCAAGCAATTGCGCTATATACGGAGTTAATAGAGTCCCATCTGTCAGGATCAGCAAAAATGTCAGAATTATTATTATTGCGCTAAGCGGAATGGCTAAAAGATTGGATAACATAAAATACGACGGTATAAACCCAAAATAGAGGATTGACAATGGTAATGTTCCTAACTGACAACTAAGCGAAAGAGATATACTATTCCATATATACCCCCTGATTTTCCCGGCATCTGTTATAAGTTTTAAGAGAAGAGGATTAATTATCAATATTGATAGGGTAGCAGCAAACGATAACCTAAAACCGGGGTTAAAAAATGATATGGGGTTAAATACACAGATTAGCAGAAATGAAAAGCACAAAGTATTCAATCCAAAACTTCTTCTGCCTGTAATTCTTGATACTTCCGAGCAACTTATCATTATTGAAGCTCTTAAAATACTCTCCTGCATTCCGGTAAAAAAGGCATAATTCCACATGAAGTAAAGGATTGTTAAACATCGTATTCTTTTCATTATTTTAAAATTCCCCATCCACATCAATGAATAACTTAGAATCAGATGGATAAAATTTAAATGTAATCCGGAGACCGCCATCAAGTGCATAGCCCCTGATCTTGAAAATGCCTTAGTTGTCTCAAGTTCCATATCTTTCTTATAACCGGATGTTAATGCAATAATAACCGAAGATCTTTGTTTATTTGGAATTCTTTGGTTTAATAATTTTATAAATCTGTTTTTCAAATTTTTGAGATCTCTTTTTTCTCCGGAATAATTAGATGCTTTAATAGAAAAAGAACCAGAATACATATAGCATAGGGAGTATATACTCTTTAATGCCAGATACTTTTTAAAGCTTCTATTTGATCTGCTATCATTAACTGGATAAGAATAGCATGTGCCGGTTAATGTATCTCCGGGAGAGATGTCATTTACAAACATTTTAATTTTTAGTCGTTGTTTTTCATTGAATCTTAAGTTTATAACATTTAATGTTATTGAGCCCGAATCACTAGAGAGAATCTCATCAACAATCAATTCAGCATATTTTATTTTCCCTGAAGGAATTGAAGTTATTTTTGTAATTTTGTAGTGATAACCACTCAAATTTAGATTAAGCAGTGCCAGAAAGTAGACTGAAACAATTATTGACCAATTGTGAATGATTGATATATAATTATCTGCTTTTAAAATTGGGCTCTTTAATCTATAGTAATATATACCAAGGAAGGCGATTAGTATTGTTGATGTAGTTATAATTAACAGGGTGGAATCAGGAATGAATAAGGACCCCGTTGCAAGTCCTGCAAGATATGCGAGAGAGATTTTTAATAGCGGGTTTCTTCGACTCATTTGTAAGTAATAATTGCGAAATTTATTTCAAATTATAACTTAAATGAGCCTATTGTTGCTATATTTGTGCGATTTTAGATGATGATTTAACAAATTTATAAATATATCGAATAATGATAATTCTAGTATTGAACTGCGGGAGCTCATCCCTGAAGTATCAGGTGCTCGACATGCACACTGAAAATCAGTATCAATTGTTGGCTAAGGGTTTAGTTGAGAGGATTGGCCTTGAAGCCGGAATCCTGTCTCACAGAGCAGATGGTAAAGATAAATATGAGGTAGAAACTCCAATTCCAAATCATACAGTAGGTATTAAAAAAGTTTTAGATATTCTTGTTGATTCTAAATTGGGAGTTTTAAAATCTCTTTCTGAAATTAATGCAGTTGGTCACAGAGTTGCTCATGGAGGTGAACTTTTCAAGAAAAGTACTTTAATCGACAATCAGGTAATTGAAGGAATTAAACAATTATGTGAGCTTGCACCTTTGCATAATCCAGCAAATTTGCTTGGAATTGAAGCAGTTCAAACACTAATGCCGGAAGTGCCTCAGGTAGCGGTATTTGATACATCTTTCCATCAGACAATGCCTGAGTATGCGTATATGTATGCAATACCATATGAATATTATACACAGCATAAAATCAGAAGATACGGATTTCACGGGACAAGTCACAAATTTGTGGCAAAAAAGGCGTGTGATTTAGCCGGACTTGATTTTCATAAATCTAAAGTAATTACTTGCCATTTAGGTAACGGAAGTTCGATTACTGCTATAAAAAATGGAGAATCTATAGATACCTCAATGGGTTTTACTCCTCTGGAAGGATTGATTATGGGAACAAGGAGCGGTGACCTGGATGCGGGAATTATATCATATATAATGGAGAGAGAAAAACTTGATGCTGCTGGAATTAATGCTCTGCTCAACAAGAAGAGCGGATTCCTTGGTGTTTTTGGAAAGTCTTCAGATGCCAGGGATATTGAATCAGCTGCTTCTCAGGGAGATAAAAGAGCAATTCTTACATTAAATCTCCTGTACTATAGAGTTTTAAAGTATATTGGAGCATACACAGCTGCAATGAATGGATGTGATCTTATAGTCTTTACCGGAGGAATTGGAGAAAACGATCCTCATATCAGAGAGATGGTTGGAACTCACCTTGAATATCTGGGAGTAGATTTTGATCTGAATGCAAACAAAGGAGTAAGAGGTAAGGATGTAATTCTTACAAAACAAGGCTCAAGAGTAAAAATGGCAACTGTCACTACAAATGAAGAGCTTGTAATTGCTCAGGACACTATGAAATTAGTATAATTGATTATTTAATACAACATATATGATTACAACATTTGAGCAAATTTATGATCAACTTAGGAGTAAGCCAAAGAAAAGGCTTATTGCTGCCTGGGC
Organism: Bacteroidales bacterium MB20-C3-3; assembly: GCA_035609245.1. Classification (NCBI taxonomy): domain Bacteria; kingdom Pseudomonadati; phylum Bacteroidota; class Bacteroidia; order Bacteroidales; species Bacteroidales bacterium MB20-C3-3. The sequence continues at coordinate 229,523 of CP141202.1, forward strand.
TGTTGACGATCACACAATTAACGCAGCAAAACTCGCTGTTGAGGCTGGTATTGTTGAGGCAACACTGGTAGGAGATGAAAAGATGATTCGCCAAGTATGTGCCCATGAGAAGATAGATCCCTCTATTTTCAGAATTGTCCCTAATGATGATGAGATTAAAGCCGTTGCTATGGCAGTTGATTTGATTAATTCAGGCGAAGGAGATATTCTGATGAAAGGTTTGTGCAGTACTGACAAGTACATGAGAGCGATCTTAAATAAAGAGAAGGGTTTGCTTCCTCCAAAAGCTGTTCTAAGTCATGTTACTGTTCTTTCAAACCAGCAATATCATAAACTATTAGTTTTAGGGGACATTGCGGTTATACCGGCACCTGATCTTTCTCAAAAAATTGCTATTACAAACTATGTAGTTAAAACTGCTCACTCCTTAGGTATCCCCAAACCAAAAGTTGCTATAATTGCTGCAACTGAACAAATGCTACCAGGAATGCAAGCGTGTGTTGATGCCGCAATTATTTCAAAGATGGCTGACAGAGCCCAGATTGCAGGCTGTTTTGTAGACGGACCACTAGCATTAGATGTTGCCATTTCTCAAGAAGCTTGTGCTGTTAAGAAGCTTGTAAGTCCTGTCGCTGGGGATGCAGATTGTCTTGTTTTTCCTAATCTGGAATCTGCAAATGTATTTTATAAAGTTAATACTCAGTTATGTACAGGTAGTCGTCAGGCAGCTATTGTTGCTGGTGCAAAAGTTCCATGTGTTTTATCAAGCAGAGCAGATAGTATAGACACTAAGCTTAATTCAATCGCACTTGCTGCTTTAACCGCTAAATAATTTTTATGGGATACAAGATATTAGCCATTAATCCTGGATCAACCTCTACTAAAATTGCTGTTTTTGAAGGTCATAAACAGATATTCACGCATACTTTAAGACATACATCGGAGGAGATTTCTCTTTTTGAAAAGATATCTGATCAGTATCAATTTAGAAAGGAAGCAATTTTAAAAACTCTGGAAGATAATAATATTCATATAGGAGACCTCTCAGCTATTGTTGGTAGAGGCGGTCTTTTAAGACCAATAAAATCCGGTGTTTATGAGGTAAATTCTAAAATGATTGAGGACTTAAGAGTTGGGATATCAGGAGAGCATGCCAGCAATCTTGGAGGACTTATTGCTGCAAATATTGCTGAATCTGCTCCGGGATGCAAAGCCTATATTGCTGACCCTGTAGTTGTCGACGAGCTTGAACCAGTAGCCAGAATTAGCGGACACCCTCTATTACCCAGAGTATCCATTTTCCATGCTCTTAACCAGAAAGCTATAGCAAAAATGTATGCAGGCTCTGAGAGTAAAAGGTATGAAGATCTCAATTTAATAGTTGCTCATCTTGGAGGTGGTGTCTCTGTAGGTGTCCATAAGAATGGACGAGTAATTGATGTAAACAATGCTTTAAACGGCGAGGGCCCATTTTCACCTGAGAGATCCGGGACATTGCCGGTGTTAGCTCTAGCAGAACTTTGCTTCTCAGGTAAGTTTACTTTGCAACAAATTAAAAAAATGATTGCAGGGGAGGGTGGAATTGTTGCTCATCTGGGCACAAACTCTTTTAACGAAGTCGAAAAAAGAGTATCTGAAGGTGATGAACATTTTACTTTAATTTCAGACGCATTCGGTTATAATGTTGCAAAAGCGATTGGTGCTGCTGCAGCAGTTTTATCCGGAAAGGTGGATGCTATACTTTTAACCGGAGGTGTTGCATACAATACAAAACTTATGGAAAAGATATCAGATATGGTCTCTTTTATTGCCCCTGTAAAAATATATCCAGGTGAAGATGAGATGTCTGCGTTAGCAATGAATGGTTTAGCTATACTTGAAGGCAAAGAACAGCCGGCTGTATACTAGTTTGACACTTCATAACAATGACTCTCTGTTATTCTTTAACAGAGAGTTTTTTTTGGAAAATCATTGAAGGTTAAAATAGTATTTAAGTTCATGACTTTTAATTAAATCTGGATGGATTATTTTAATAAGATCCTTTAATATTATATCAGGCTCAATAACTCCCTTTTCCCAAAACTGGCTTCCTCCACCGGGAGTACTAAGTTTCGTATTATTGAATACTTTATGTTCAATAACTGGACTGATATTAGCAAAAAGTGGATTTACAGATTTCAACTCACTCATAGTCGCAATCGAGTTAGGATTTAACCAAATATCAGCATTAGATGAGAGTATAAAGACCTCTTCGATACTTAATGCTTTTGTATATGCAGATTTCTCAGTTGAACCAAGAACCCTTCCTCCTGCATCCTCAATAATTATATTCATATAACTATTTTTTCCGGGAATATACCAAACCTCTTTCCATGGAGCGTTAATCAATATATTTGTCTTATTTCTGTTTTTTGTTAATTCCTTTAGTTCTAAATATCTTAGCTTAGTAGAATTATATATTGAGTCTGCCAAATCCCTCTTATTTAACAACTGTCCAAAAAGTTTTAGGTATTCAAGTTTCCCGAGAGGATGATTTTCCAGGTAATCTCCCAGGGCTATAACTGGAATATTAAACTGTTTTATTTTCTCGATATATTGGTTGTTTTCTCCTTCAATGCCATAGGTAAGTACAAGGTCAGGCTGCAGAGATATTAGTAACTCATAATTAAGTGACCCCTCAAATCCAATATCAGATATACTCCCTTCATTTAAGCCTTTTTTAACCACTTCACTAGAAACATATTGACCTCCGGAAACTCCTACAATACGATTGGATTCACCAAGGGCATCAATATATGAAATATGACTTGTTGACATACAAACAATTCTCTTGTAATCTTTGTCTGAGGGAAGAACTAACCAACTGGACAATGAGTCGGCAGAATTTCTGCCAAATGGATTAATAAGTATTTTAATCCCATCTCTCTCTTCTTTGATTCCAAAAAAAGAGGCATATTCACATCCGGGAGCTGGTTCAAAGATTGTCAATTGATTGTTGTCACTTTTACATGAATGGAGTATTAAAGTGATTAACAATATATACAATAGGCTAATTCTCATATTGATTCATGAATTTTTACAAAGTTACTAATTATTGCCTTTCTTTGCATTATGGATAGATTTGATGTAGCAATAGCAGGAGCAGGTGCCTCGGGACTTATGGCAGCAATCTCTGCAGCCCGTAAGGGGATGAAAGTACTCCTTATTGAGAAAATGGAACGAGCTGGAAGGAAGGTCTTGATAACAGGTAAGGGTAGATGTAATATCACCAACACAAAAGACTGGAATGAGTTTTCAACCCATATCTATCCAAATTCAGGGTTTTTTAGATTTGCTTTTAGGGCTTTCTCTAATCTTCAACTTATTCAATTTTTCGAGGAGATTGGCCTAAATACTAATATTGAGAGAGGAGACCGTGTGTATCCGGAGTCAGGCAGGTCTTCTGATGTAGTAGATATAATGCTTAAAGAGGCATCAAGACTCGGTGTGAAATTTTTGTATAAATCAAGAGTAATTGATTTGGTGATAATCAATAACAAGGTTGATTCAATTACCTGTGAAACCGTATCCGTTGTAAACAGAATTTATGTGAATTCGCTAATCATTGCAACAGGTGGCCTATCTTATCCATCAACTGGTTCAACAGGTGACGGATATCTTTTAGCTGACAAAGCAGGACATAAATTATCAAAAAGATTCCCTTCTTTAACTGCATTAATGCCTGTAAAATATGATTTAAATATTAAAGGACTTATATTAAAGAATATTGGTCTTAAGCTGTTTGTTGGTAAGGATTGTGTTCAGGAAGAATTTGGTGATGCTGAATTTACAAATAACGGATTTGAAGGACCATTGGGGCTGCGAATAAGCAGGAAAGCTGTCCGTGCATTAATTGATGGAAATAAAGTATCCCTGAGAATCGACCTTAAACCGGCTTTATCAAACGAACAAGTTATTAACCGGATTGTAAGGGAGTTTGGAGATAGTGACACTTTGATAATAAAGGATCTGCTTAAAAAGCTGTTACCACTGCAATTGATACCATTAATTTTGAACGAATTAAGATTTAGTCCATCTAAGATATTATCAAAAAGACTGCCTGGAGAAATATATGCTGTTTCTGATTTGATTAAAAATTGGGTAATAAATATTGAAAATTTCACCGGATTTGAGAGGTGTGTAATAACAGCTGGTGGAGTAGAATTGAATGAAATTTTTCCTAAAAGTATGGGTTCCAGAATTATTGAGAACCTCTATTTTGCAGGAGAAGTTGTTGATCTTGACGGAGATACAGGTGGCTATAATTTGCAAATTGCATTTTCAACTGGATATCTGGCAGGTGTGTCGGCATCTTACCTGATTGAAAAATCCAGGAGTTTAATGTAATTATTGTCCAGCGCATCAATATACATTTTGAAACAGGACCCTTTTTGAGATTTTTGGTTTACCTCTGAAGTAACTGCAACTATATCTCCGCTCTTTAAGCTTATTTTTCTTGAAATCTCTTCGATAGCTGAGTCAATAATATTTTTTGGATCTGTGTAGGAAGGAGATATAACAATATCGTTTTCGGTATCCATGCTAATAATAAAACCTGTTGACAGTTCTGATATGTTTTTGTTATCAATTAAATAAAAGCTTTGCTCCATTGTGGAGTTTAAAGAATATTCTGTGACTGTAATTTTATCACTGTAAAAATTATCTGAAACGATATTTAGAGCAATATAAATTTCTGAATAGTATCTCTGAGCGAATTGAGAAGAAATATATTTCCCTGCCCTGTTAATTTTAACAGCAATTGCAGGCTCAATAATTATTGAATCAAAATTATCCGGAATATAGAAGTCCGAATTATCGCGACAAAGAGTCAAATCTGTTTTTACAAACAGAGATAATCCAAATTTATTTAGAATGAAAATATTCATTGTAAAGCCTTGTTAAAACTTGTTTTGTGTCCAGAGTAAAATCTCCGTTCATCATCCATGAGTAATAACTTGGATCACTTTTGAAAATTGAGAAAACAGTTTTCCCTTTGTGTTTGCCAAAATTAAAAACCGGTTCATCTTTATCGTTAATGGCAATTCTTCCTGCATAATCCAGTGAATTGTTTCTGATTGAAAACTTGGATAAAAATTCTACGCTGTTTTCTAGTTTGTCTGAATATTTGTCGAGCTGAGATTCTAGTATTTCAAATGTGGCGACTGTATCAGCTTCAGCTGAGTGAGCATTTTCAAGATTTTTATTGCAATAAAATGAATAAGCAGCACTCAGAGTCCGTTGTTCCATTTTATGAAAAATATTCTGGACATCAACAAGCTTCCTTTTGCGAAAATCAAAATCAATACCTGCCCTTAAAAATTCCTCAGCAAGCATAGGGATATCGAATTTGATAGAATTATATCCGGCAAAATCACATCCCGTCATCCAGGTCGAAAGACTTTTGGCAATCTCTTTAAAAGTAGGGCAATCTTTTACATCTTCATTTGATATTCCATGTATGGATTGGGCTTCAGGAGATATGGGAATGGTAGGATTTAATCGTCTGGTTTTAAGCTCCTGGTCGCCATTAGCCATTATCTTGAGTGCACTGAGCTCTACAATCCTGTCAGAAGCTATATTAAGCCCCGTACTCTCAATATCAAAAAATATAATTGGATTCTTTAGTTTAAGTTTCATTATAAATGATGGTTTATGCATTTACCATCATAGGCATAATTAAAGCAAGTATCTCCTCTTGAGGATCTACAGGTCCTGCTGCAAGAATCAGTGCTGCTCTTGACGGATCTGATAATTCAAGTGAAATATCAGTGTATGGTAAATTAGAAAGGATTTCAATAAGGAATGTAGATTTGAACGCAATCTCCATATTATCTCCCTCGTACTGACATATTAGATTTTCATTGGCAGAGATTGAGAAATCAAGATCTTGAGCAGATAGTGTCAGTGTATTATATGTAAGTTTTAACCTTACCTGGCTGCTGGCTTGGTTTGAACAGACAGCAACTCTTCTTGCAGAATTTAAAAGGTCTAGTCTGTTAATAACAAGTTTATTAGTATTGTTCTTTGGAATTACTGATTTGTATGCCGGGTAATTACCCTCAACAAGTCTGCAAATTAAATTGAAGGACTCAAACTCAAAAGTAGCATTTCTTGAGTCAAATCTGATTACCACATCTTCATCACCTTTCCCAAGTATGTTCTTTAAAACAGAGGATGGTTTTTTAGGGAGAATAAAAGATGATTTATTATCTGACTTTATGTCATGTCTTGTGTAACATACTAGTTTATGGGCATCAGATGCTACCAGGGTAGAGCTGCTATTGTCAATGTCAAAAAAGATTCCGTTCATTACAGGACGAAGCTCTTCTTCAGCAGTTGCATAAAGTGTTCTGTTAATACCCTCAAGAAGAACATGAGAATTAATACTTATAGTTGTGTAATTTTCACTGAGTTCAGGAACTGAAGGATAGTCGTCTGAGGTGGTACATGGTAATTTTGCATTTCCACTTGCCCATGTTATATCGAGAATTGAGCAACTATCATTTGTTTTAAATTCCAGTGGCTGGTCTGCAAATTCTCTTAACGAGTCAACAAGAAGTTTTGCAGGAACAGTAATCTCACCCTCTTCAGAAATGTTTTCAATTAACATTTTGGTTTTTAAGGTTGTCTCAAGATCAGAGGCTGTAATTGACAAAGTTCCATCTTTAAGAATGAACAGAAAGTTGTCAAGAATCGGAAGGGAGTTTTTGGTAGAGATGACCCTTGAAACCGATTGTAATCTTGTAAGAAGTTCAGTGCTCGATACAACAAATTTCATATGTTTTCAATTTTGAACAAAGATAATAAAAAATAGTTATGGCATATAATTTGATTTTGGGGTAAAAAAACATTAAGTGTATGAAAAAAGTATTTGTTTATTTTTTAGCTACAGCACTTGTAAGTAGCTTGACAGCATTTGCAGTTGTTAAACTAACAGACAAAGAAAGAGGAGATTATAATGAAAATTCAGCAACATTGCCTCTTCGTAATGTTACATTATCAGATCAGCTTTATCCTGATTTTACATTTGCTGCCGAGACCGCTGTTAAGGCAGTCGTTCATGTAAAAGTCACAAAAAAAGGGATGGAGCAACCATTCACAATTTATGATTTCTTTTTTGGCTATGGCAATCCAGGTATGTCGCCAAGGAATCAGGTCAATTCAGGTTCGGGAGTTATCATAACATCTGATGGATATATTATTACAAACAATCATGTAATTGAGGGAGCAGATGAAATTGTGGTTACTCTGGAAGACAATAAATCGTACAAATCCAGATTGATAGGAAGAGACCCGGTTACAGATATTGCACTTCTCAAAATAGACGCAAATAATCTTCCATATTTGACATTTGGAAATTCCGACTCTTTAAGACTGGGAGAGTGGGTTATAGCAATAGGTAATCCATATAACCTCAGATCAACAATTACTGCAGGTATAGTTAGTGCAAAGGGACGAAGTATGCCCGCAACCGGAGAAGAGTTCAAAATTGAGTCTTTTATTCAGACCGATGCTGCTGTTAATCCTGGTAATAGTGGAGGTGCTCTTGTAACTACACGGGGAGAGCTTGTGGGAATTAACACAGCCATTGCTACAAGGACAGGCTCATATACAGGTTACTCATTTGCAGTACCTTCATCAATTGCAAAAAAGGTGGTTGAAGATCTTATTGATTTTGGCAGCGTACAGCGTGCCCTATTGGGCATATCTATGCAGGAGATTGATGGAGATCTGGCAAAAGAGAAGGGTCTGGAGGGTACCAATGGTATCTATATAGCTGAAGTAGTCAGGGATGGTGCTGCAGACAGATCAGGCATTAAAGTGGGTGATGTGCTTCTTTCAATAAATGGGGTAAAAGTAAATTCGGGCCCGGCTGTTCAGGAGCAAATCAGTAAATACAGGCCTAAAGATAAAGTTGATATTGAGTTATTAAGAAACGGTAAACAAATTTCTGTATCTGTTGTTTTACAAAGCAAATCAGGAGATGATTCAAAAACTGATAATACAGGTAACGGAGTAATTAAAATATTCGGGGCTGAATTGAAAGAGGCACCAAAAGAGTTGTTGGAAAAATTATCTCTTAAAAGTGGTGTAGAGGTTTTATCGGTCTCAGAAGGGAAATTTAGGAGTACGGGTATAAAAAAGGGTTTTGTTATCACTTATGTTAATCAGAACCAAGTTTCAAAAGCAGCAGATATAAGTGCAATAATACAAAGTAGCAGAAGGTCAGTCCTTATAGAAGGAGTTTACCCTGATGGTACAGTAGTCTATTATGGTATGGGACTTTAAAATTTTGCTGCAATGCTCAATTTTTTATAGCTTTGCAAGATAATATGTATACATGAGACAACTTAAGATTACAAAATCAATCACAAACAGGGAGAGTGCCTCTTTAGACAAATATTTACAAGAGATTGGCAGAGAGGAGTTGATAACTGTTGAAGATGAAGTAGAATTAGCACAAAGAATAAGAAAGGGAGATCAAGAGGCCTTGGAAAAATTAACCAGGGCCAATCTTCGTTTTGTGGTTTCTGTTGCAAAACAGTATCAAAACCAGGGACTTAGTTTGCCTGATTTAATAAATGAGGGGAATCTCGGCTTAATAAAAGCTGCTGAGAAATTTGATGAGACCAGAGGTTTCAAGTTCATATCTTATGCGGTTTGGTGGATAAGGCAGTCAATTCTTCAGGCTTTAGCAGAGCAGTCCAGAATCGTAAGATTACCACTTAATCAGGTAGGATCTCTCAATAAAATAAACAAAGCTCTTTCAAAATTTGAACAGGAAAATGAAAGACTCCCTTCCCCGGAGGAGCTTGCTGTAATACTGGATATACCAAGAGAAAAAATTGCAGATACACTGAGAGTATCAGGCAGACATGTATCTGTTGACGCTCCTTTTGTTGATGGGGAAGATAATAATTTGCTTGATGTCCTTCCAAATACAGACTCCCCAAATGCAGACAGAGGTTTGCTAAATGAATCTCTGAACAAAGAGATTGAAAGAGCACTTTCAACACTTACGGAGCGAGAAAGAGACATTGTAAAATATTTTTTCGGAATAGGGACAACAGAGATGACTCTTGAAGAGATTGGTGAGCATTTTGGACTAACCCGAGAGAGAGTCAGGCAAATTAAAGAAAAAGCAATAAGAAGACTTAGGCATAGTGCTAGGAGCAAATTACTTAAATCTTACCTGGGCTAATTTTAAAACACCATAACCTGAATTAATAACTATGAAAAAATTTCTTTTTGCAATGATTGCTGCAGGTGCGATATTTACATCGTGCGGTCAAAAGACAGAATCTGGAAATCCATTACTGGAGGACTGGAATACTCCATTTGGTATTCCACCGTTTGAGAAGATTAAGATTGAGCATTTTATGCCAGCGTTTGTTGAGGCTATGACCCAGCATAAAGCAGAAATTGACTCTATTATAAATAATACAGAAGAGCCTACATTTGAAAACACCATTGTCGCTTATGATAATGCAGGTGCTTTACTGGATAAAATATCTCCTGTTTTCTCACACATTAGTGGCACAGACTCAAATAACGAAGTTCTTGCTTTGGAAAAAGAGCTCTCGCCAATCAGAAGCAAGCATTATAATGAGATAAGTCTTAATCAAGGCCTTTTTGAAAGAGTTAAAGCGGTCTATCTTAAAAAGGATTCACTTGGACTAAATCCTGAACAGATGAGGCTTCTTGACGAAATGTATAAAGGATTTGTCAGAAGCGGAGCAGATCTGCCGGAAGATAAAAAAACAGAACTGAAAAAGATCAACGAAGAGATCTCTGCCCTTCAACTTCAATTTGGACAGAATTTACTTGCTGAAACAGGTTCCTACAAACTGGTAATTGATAAAGAAGAGGATCTTGCAGGGTTGTCTGAAGCCTTAAAGACATCAGCATTCGCAAGGGGAGAGAAAGACTCTTCCACAACTGGAAAATGGGTTTTTGGACTTGATAATCCCAGTATAATTCCATTTTTACAACAAGCTGAAAACAGAGAGCTAAGAAAAGAGATTCTTAATGCGTATCTAAACAGGTGTAACAACAACAATGAATTTGATAACAAAGAGGTTATTAAAAAGCTAATTGATTTAAGACTTAAAAGAGCAAAAATACTTGGTTTTGAGAATTTTGCACAATATCAACTAGAGACCAGAATGGCGAAAACGGAGGAGAATGTTTACAACCTCCTAAATCAGCTTTGGAAACCGGCTTTAGAGTCTGCAAAAAAGGAGCTTGCTGATATGTCAGCAATAGCTAAAGAGAGTGGACTTGAAGGTGATCTTGAGGCAGCTGACTGGAGATTCTATTTTGAAAAGGCTATGGCGAAAAAATTCGACCTTAGTGATTCTCAGTTAAGACCATATTTTAAGTTGGAAAATGTAAGAGATGGAATCTTCTATGTAGCTAACAAACTTTATGGAATTACATTTACACAGCTGGATAATGTACCTATGCCTCATGCTGAATCAACTGTTTATGAGTGTAAAGATGAAGATGGTTCTCACCTGGGTATTATTTATATGGATATGTTTGCACGCCCAGGTGCTAAAAGAGGTGGCGCTTGGTGTAGTGGTTTCCGTTCACAAACATATAAAAATGGTGAGAGAGTTGCCCCACTTGTACTTATTGTTGGGAACTTTACAAGACCTAATGGTAATGAACCTGCTTTACTTAGTACAGATGAAACAGAAACTTTCTTCCACGAGTTTGGGCATGCTCTGGCGAGTCTTCTTAAAGATGTAAATTATTATGGTGTTGGCGGAATGACAAGAGATTTTGTTGAGTTGCCATCTCAAATTATGGAGCATTGGGCATTTGAACCTCAAGTTCTCAAAGAGTATGCAAAACACTACCAAACTGGTGAAGTAATTCCTCAGGAGCTTGTTGATAAAATTGTAAATGCTGGTAAATATGGTCAGGGATTTGCAACTACTGAATATCTTGCAGCCTCTCTGTTAGATATGGATTTCCATATTCTTAAAGAGATTCCTGCAGATTTGGATGTTAATGCATTTGAATCTAAAGTTCTTGGAGATAGAGGCCTTGTTTCTCAAATTCCACCTAGATACAGAAGTACTTATTTCAGCCACACATTCGGTGGTGGATATACTGCTGGATATTACTCATATATTTGGGCTGAAGTTCTTGATAGTGATGCTTACCAGGCATTTGTTGAGACCGGAGATATTTTTAATAAGGAGGTTGCAACTAAATTCCGTAAAGAGATTCTTGCAAGAGCAGGTCAGGATGAAGCAATGACCCTTTATGTTAATTTCAGAGGAAAAGAGCCGGGTATTGACCCACTTTTGAAAAACAGAGGTTTAAAATAATCAATTTTTATACTGGAAAAAGGGGCTGATAAAAAAATCAGCCCCCTTTTTTTTGTATATTTGCCTATATGCAATTGACAGCTGATAATATTTTACTGATAGGCTCAGTTTTGATATTTGTAAGCATAGTTGCCGGAAAAGCTGCTTACAAATTTGGAGTCCCGCTATTGTTACTGTTTCTTACAGTTGGTATGATATTCGGTAGCGATGGAATAGGTATTAAGTTTGAAAGTCCGTACATAGCTCAGTTTATTGGGAATGTTGCTTTAAGTATAATCCTTTTTTCAGGAGGTTTGGATACTAAGATTAAAGATATCCGTCCTGTCCTTGCACCTGGAATATTACTCTCAACACTAGGGGTTCTTTTGACCACACTTTTCACTGGGCTGCTCATATATCTGATTACTTCCGTCTTAACGGGCTTCCCTGGTCTGACAATTGCGGAATCAATGTTACTTGCTTCAATAATGTCATCAACTGATTCTGCATCTGTATTTTCGATTTTAAGGTCAAAAGGTATAAAATTAAAGGAGAACCTTAAGCCTCTTCTTGAATTAGAGAGCGGAAGTAACGACCCAATGGCATATATGCTAATGCTTATTTTTTTAAAGATGGTTATCTCTGGTGAATCTTCTGCATCATCATTTTTAATCTCTTTCCTTATACAATTTTCTGTTGGTGCTGTATGTGGATATGTTTTTGCACAAATTGCCATTTTTTTTATCAGACGATTAAATACCGAGAACAAATCTCTTTATCATGTACTTCTGCTTGCAACTCTTTTCTTTACGCAATCTGCAACAGGGCTAGTTGGAGGTAATGGATTCCTGGCAGTTTACATCGCTGGTCTTATTATTGGAAATCACAAAACACAATGTGATCCAACCGCTTATACCTTTTTTGACAGCATAGCCTGGTTAAGTCAACTTGTTCTTTTCCTTACTTTAGGCCTTTTTGTTAATCCTAATGAGTTAATTGACATTGCCCTGCCTGGTATTTTAATCGCTATTTCATTAACCGTAATATCAAGACCGTTAGCTGTATTTATCACTCTTACCCCATTTAAAAATTTCTCAAATAAGGCCAAACATTATATCTCCTGGATTGGTTTAAGAGGTGCTGTGCCTGTAGTATTTGCAACTTATCCTCTAATTGCCGGTATAAAAAATGGTCAAGCGATGTTTGATATAGTCTTCTTTGTCACAATTGTATCATTACTTCTTCAGGGAACTTCAGTCAGCTTATCTGCAAGAAAGCTATCTTTGTCAGATGAGGTTGAGAAATGATTGAATTCTTAATATTATCTTTGCAAAAATCTAATAAATCAAAAGTATGTCTCATTTCTTACACGAGGTAGGAGAGTTCATTGTTACCTTTGGCAATTGGCTCTGGGGGCTTCCCCTTTTTTTATTGCTTATCGGGGGAGGTTTCTGGTTCCTGGTGTATTCTGGATTCGTACCTTTCAGATACTTTGGAAGAGCTATTAAATCATTACGAAAGAAAGAGGATGATGCGCCAGGTCAGATAAGCTCTTTTGAGGCATTAGCAAGTGCGATTGCATCAACGGTTGGGATGGGTAATATTTCAGGTGTAGCAGTTGCTCTGACTATGGGTGGCCCGGGAACAATATTCTGGATGTGGGTTAGTGCTATTGTTGGTATGGCAACTAAGTTTTTTGAAGGGACACTTACGATAATGTTTAAAGGCAAAGATACCTCTGGAGAAGCACAAGGCGGACCGATGTATATGATAACAGAAGGTCTCGGTAAATCATGGAGACCACTTGCAGTTTTCTTCTCAGTTTTTGGTTTGATTGGAACACTTTGTCTGATGCAGGCTAATCAACTTACAGAAGCAATAACTACTGTTATAACTACACCTATGGGAATAGAAAACACAGGCTTCCTAAGATTTTCGATAGGTCTGGGCATGACCTTGATAGTTGCGGTTGTTGTTTTAGGAGGAATAAAAAGGATCTCCAGGGTGGCATCAAGATTAGTCCCCTCTATGGTTTTGTTATACTTTATTTTAGTTGGATATATTCTTATAACTCATATCAGTGCTGTACCAGAAGTTTTTGCTTCAATATTCAGAGAGGCATTTCAATTTAAAGCTGGCCTTGGAGGGTTAGCAGGGTCTGCAATTGTCATTGGAGCCAGAAGGGCTGCATTTGTTAACGAGGCTGGGGTCGGAACAGCATCAATGATGCATGGAGCATCAAAGAACAGTGAGCCGGTCAGAGAGGGACTTGTCGCAATGCTGGGCCCTTCAATTGATTCTGGGCTGGTTTGTACTCTTACCGCTTTAGCCATTCTGGTAAACGGGAATTATGAGGTTTCACAACTTCAGGGGATTCAGATGGCAATGAACTCATTTCAACTCTCAATCCCTGGAATGGGACACTATTTACTTTTAGGAATGGCATTTATTTTTGCATTTTCCACGATGTTCTCATATTCATATTATGGGGTAAAATGTACTAATTTTCTGTTTGGAGCTAAATATGCTCATCTTTATAATTATTTCTTCCTTGCAATGCTGGTTGTAGGCGCAATGATATCACTAGATGTTGTAGTTGGAGTAATTGACAGTGCGTATGCGTTGATGGCAATTCCTACAATGTTTACACTCCTTGTATTATCTCCAAAAGTTAAGAGGGAGATGAAAATTTATTTCAATAAACAAAAATAGATAGAATGGAACTAGAATTACTTATAAAACATAAGCTTGGTGAAGCAGTAAAAGATCTTTATAATTCAGATATACCGTTGACAGATTTACAGATACAGTCAACCAGAAAAGATTTTGAAGGTGATCTGACGGCTGTTGTTTTTCCATTTTTAAAGATTTCAAAAAAATCCCCCGAAAAAACGGCAGAAGAAATAGGCAAATATTTAGCAGATAATGTAAGAGAGATCTCTTCCTATAATGTAGTAAAAGGGTTTTTAAATATTACAATTTCTGATGATTATTGGATTGATACATTAAAATTAATTTCATCATCACCTGACTGGGGTGTTTTTCCAAAGTCAGGCAGAAGGGTGATGGTAGAGTTCTCCTCTCCAAATACCAATAAACCGCTGCATCTTGGTCACATCAGAAATAATCTGCTGGGATGGTCTGTTTCAAAACTTCTTGAGTGTAATGGTCACGAAGTAATAAAAGTAAATCTGGTAAACGACAGAGGTATCCATATTTGTAAATCTATGCTTGCATGGAAAAGAGAGTCTAATGGAGAGACCCCTTCAAGTACTGGTTTAAAGGGTGATCACCTTGTTGGAAAGTATTATGTTATCTTTAACGACCTGCTAAAAAAAGAGATTGAAGGTCTCGTAGACTCCGGAATGGAGAGGGAAGAGGCAGAAAAATCAAGTCAGATAATGAAAGAAGCACAGGAAATGTTACTTCAATGGGAGCAGGGAGATAAAGAGGTTGTAGATCTTTGGAGGAGGATGAATGGATGGGTATATGAAGGTTTTGATCAGACATATAAAAGAATGGGCGTTTCATTTGACAAAACATATTACGAATCAAACACCTACCTTCTGGGTAAAGAGTTAGTCAAGGAGGGGCTTAAAAAAAATGTATTTTTCAGTAAGGAGAATGGATCAGTATGGTGTGATCTTACACCCGACGGGCTTGATGAAAAATTACTGTTAAGATCTGATGGGACATCAGTATATATGACTCAAGATCTTGGAACAGCTAATCAAAGATTTTCTGAATACTCCTTTGACGAACATATTTATGTAGTAGGAAACGAGCAAAATTACCATTTTCAGGTACTGAAACTAATCTTGAAGAAATTGGGATTTGACTGGGCCGATTCAATTTATCATCTCTCTTATGGAATGGTTGAACTTCCTCAGGGGAAGATGAAATCTAGAGAGGGTACAGTCGTTGACGCAGATGACCTGATAGATAGTATGGTCTCTACTGCAAAAGAGACTTCCATTGAGTTGGGGAAGCTGGATAATATGAACCAGGAAGAGCAGTTTCGGCTTTTTGAAATGCTCGGTCTAGGAGCCCTGAAGTATTTTATACTTAAAGTAGATCCAAGAAAGACAATGCTTTTTGACCCCAAAGAATCTATTGATTTTAACGGTAATACGGGACCTTTTATACAGTATACTCATGCCAGAATCAAATCAATTTTAAGAAAAGCAGAAGAGCAAAATATTTCATCTCGTTTTACTAATGCACATTTGAATCCTGTAGAAGTTGAGATAATCAAAATGCTGAATTACTTCCCGGCAAAAATTTCAGAGGCAGGCGAGGCTCACTCTCCGGCCCTCGTAGCAAATTATTGTTATGATTTGGCTAAAGAATTCAACCGCTACTATCACGAAGTACCAATATTAAAAGAAGAAAACGAGTCAGTAAAGTCTCAGAGACTTATTCTGATTGATTCAATTTCAAGAATTTTATCCAGAGGAATGGGAATTCTTGGCATTGAGTTACCGGACAGAATGTAAGAGATGCAAAGCAATAACACATTTCCAATTCCTACGACAAAGAAAGAGATGGAGGCTCTTGGCTGGAGTAGTGCCGATGTTATCCTCTTTTCAGGAGACGCATTTGTTGATCATCCATCTTTTGGTACAGCTGTTATTGCCAGAGTATTACTTAATAATGGCTACAAGGTAGCAGTAGTTCCTCAGCCAAACTGGAGGGATGATTTGCGAGACTTTAAAAAATTGGGTGTGCCAAATTTGTTTTTTGGTGTAAACTCAGGTGTAATGGATTCTATGATTAATCATTACACTGCAAATAAGAGACTTAGAAGTAATGATGCTTACACACCCGGTGGAGAATCTGGAAGGAGACCAGATTATGCTGTATCTGTATATTCAAAAATTTTAAAACAATTATTCCCTGAAGTTCCCGTAGTAGTAGGTGGAGTTGAGGCCTCTCTAAGAAGATTTACTCATTATGATTATTGGCAAGACAAATTATTACCATCGATTCTTGTAGAATCCGGAGCTGACTGGCTTGTATATGGCATGGGTGAGATGCCGGTACTTGAACTTGCATACAAAATCTCTATTGGAGAGAGTGTCGAGATGATAAGAAGAACAAAGCAGATAGGGTACATTACAAATACAAAATCATCATTTTTTACCGATTCATTATTACTAAATTCCTATGAAGAGTGTTTAAAAAGCAAGGAGGCATTTGCGGCCAATTTTAATATTATCGAGTCAGAGTCTAACAGCTGGAGTTCCAAACATATTATTGAGCCTGTAGGAGATAAGTTTGTTCACATAACCTCCCCCTGGCCTTTATTAACTCAGCAAGAGCTGGACTCAGTCTACGATCTCCCATACACAAGAAAACCTCATCCCAGATATGGAGTTAAACCGATATCTGCATATGAAATGATAAAATTTTCAGTTAATACACACAGAGGCTGCTTTGGCTCATGTACATTTTGTACAATATCTGCTCATCAGGGGAAATTTGTACAATCAAGATCTGAAAATTCAGTTATTAAAGAGGTTGAGAAGATTGTCAGTATGGAGGACTTTCGAGGTAATATTTCAGATTTAGGCGGACCATCTGCAAATATGTATAAAATGGAGGGAAAAAATCTGCTTCAGTGCCATAAATGCAGAAGAGACAGCTGTATCTATCCCAATATTTGCAATAACCTTAATAACTCTCACACACCATTGCTTGACCTCTACAAAAAAGTTGCAGTTGTAAAGGGTGTCAAAAAAGCTTTTATCGGAAGCGGAATCAGATATGATCTTTTTATTAACGAGAGAGGATATCTGAACGATTCAGGAAAAACATATCTTGAAGAGGTAATTACAAAACATACTTCAGGAAGATTTAAAGTTGCTCCGGAACATACATCTGACCATGTTTTAAAAGCAATGGGAAAACCATCATTTAAATTATTTGAAAAGCTTAAGAGTGAATTTAAAATTATCACAAATAAGCATAACTTAAAATATCAAATTGTTCCATATTTCATTTCCAGCCATCCTGGTTGTAAAATAGATGATATGAAATCACTTGCTCAAAACCCACATTTAAAAGATATTAGTTTAGAGCAGGTGCAGGATTTTACACCAACACCTATGACACGCTCATCAATATCATTCTATACCGGAATAGATCCAAAAACAATGAAAAAAATCTTTGTTGAGAGAGATCCAAAAATGAAACAAAAACAAAAATCATTTTTTTTCAATAAAAAGTAAAAAAGCTTGTAGAAAACTTATTTTTTTGCACTATAATTGCAGCCCGAATTTTAACTCGAACATTATTTTTATGGAGAAAAAACCAAATACAACTAAAGACACATCAGTTAGCAAGACAGGCCCTTCTCAGTCAAAGCGCAGATCGGTAGTTAGTTATAATAATCTTAGTCCTGAACTTCTTGCTATTCTTAAAGAGAAGTATCCCAGAGGATATGCAGATTATATGGGAGAGATATTCAAGGTTGATAAGCCTGATGGATCTTTCTTCTACGCTATATCATTAGAAGTACCTGATGCAGTATATCTGGTTAAGGTAGATGTTAAAATTGACGATTATGAAGAGGCTGCCGATGAATTATTTGGTGGTGGATCATCAGAGGTAGACGGATCTGAACCGGACGAATTCCCGGAAGATGATTCGGTAGGTTCTTTCTCTGAAGAGCAAGAGGATTCAGACGAATAAATCGGATCTTAATTTCTTAAATTTTACAAGGCTGATTTATCAGCCTTTTTTTGTATTTTCGTGTATGTTTAAATGTAACTCCATTCAGAACAGGTTCCTTTGTAAAATCAGAGAGCTCCCGGAGAATAAGCTGCTTTTTATAATGTCTTTTGTTGTGGGCGTTGGAAGTGGTTTAGCTGCGGTTTTGCTGAAACACTCAATACATTTTGTAGCAGGATTGCTTACAAGCTGGTTTAACACTCCTGCTGAAAGTATCCTTTACATTCTCTATCCTGGTCTTGGGATGCTATTATCTTTACTTTTTGTTAAGTACTTAATCAAAGACAATATAGGACACGGGGTCACTAAAGTTTTGACTGCAGTTTCCAAAAATGATTCACGAATTAAGCCGCATAATATGTGGAGTTCCGTCTTCTCCAGTTCTCTTACTATTGGTTTCGGAGGCTCTGTAGGAGCTGAAGCCCCTATAGTTTATACAGGAGCAGCAATTGGTTCAAATGTAGCCCGATGGATGGGACTCTCGCCAAAACACATGACAATTCTTTTGGGATGCGGTGCAGCTGGTGCAGTTGCCGGAATTTTTAAGGCTCCATTGGCAGGAATACTTTTTACCCTTGAGATATTACTATTTAACATCTCAATGACCTCTATACTCCCTTTACTGGTTTCTGCAGTTACAGCCACGACAATATCTTATCTTTTTCTTGGAGATAAGGTTGTATTTGCAAATTCAATATTGCCTTTTTCAATGGGCAATATCCCTTTTTATGTTGCTTTAGGGATTGTATGTGGTTTTATTTCACTATACTTTATAAGAATGACCCTCAGAATGGAGGATCGAATCTCCTCAATTAAAGGTGACTACAAAAGATGGGCAATTTCTGCAATCTCTTTGGGATTATTGATTTTTATTTTTCCTCCTTTATACGGAGAGGGATATCAATCATTAACATCGCTGTTAAATAATGACACACAGGGAGCTATCGGTCCAAGTATTTTTTCGGTCATTATTGAATATAAATGGTTTATCCCACTTTTTTTTACTGCAATAATATTCTTTAAAGTTTGGGCGATGTCCTTTACAAATGCGGGTGGGGGTGTTGGAGGAACATTTGGACCAACACTTTTTATTGGTGGAGTGACAGGATTTGTCATATCCAGGGTGATTAATCTGACCGGTCTCTATGTTTTACCGGAAGCCAATTTTGCATTAGTTGGAATGGCTGGCCTTATGGCAGGGGTAATGCAAGCACCAATGACTGCAATTTTTTTAATAGCTGAGATTACCGGAGGATATACCCTCTTAATTCCTCTGATAATTACAGCAGCAATTTCATTTGCTACAATAAGAACATTCGAAACTTACTCAATCTATACAAAAAGAATAGCAAAAATGGGTGCTCTGCTGACTCATAATAGTGATCAGGCTGTATTAACTTTACTAAAGACATCTGATCTTGTTGAGAAAGATTTCATGCTTTTATCCATAAATGGATCTCTTAGAGATATAATTGAACAGGTAAGAAAATCTACAAGAAATATATTCCCTGTTATTGACGAGGATGGAAAGCTTCAGGGAATAATTCTACTAGACAATATTCGACAAATAATGTTTGATTCAGACAAATATGATAGTACTAAGGTTTCTCAATTGATGATATCAGTAGAACAACCTGTTTATGAAGAGGATTCAATGGAAGTTGTTATGGACAAGTTTGAAAAGAGCTTATCATGGAATCTTCCGGTAATATCATATGAAGGATTATATAAAGGATTTGTATCTAAATCAAAAATTTTCTCTGCCTACAGAGAACAATTGCAAAAAGTATCTCATGAATAAGTTATATATTGATTTTATAAGCAAAGAGCTCTCAATCCATAATTGGCAGGTAGAACATTGCACAGAACTTCTGGAAGAGGGGGCAACAATACCTTTTATATCTAGATACAGAAAAGAGAGAACAGGATCATTGGATGAAGTTTTAGTATCTCAGATAAAACATTATCATTCAAGATTTTCTGAGCTTGATAAAAGAAAAAAGGCAGTCCTATCATCAATAGATGAACAGGGCAAGCTTTCTAAAGAGCTGGAAGTGGAAATTTCAACTTGTGTAGACCAACAAAAGCTGGAGGATTTATATCTGCCTTACAGACCAAAAAGAAAAACCAAAGCATCTGTTGCCAAGGAGAGAGGTTTAGAGCCTTTAGCATTGACTGTTTTTTCGTTTAAAACAGAGGATCCATATTATGATGCTGAAAAATATTTGAGTGAGGATGTAAAGAGCCTGGATGAAGCACTTTCCGGCGCAAGAGATATTATAGCAGAATGGATTAGTGAAAACATCAAGATAAGAGAATTACTCAGAGAGCAATATCTAAAGTTTGGAAAGCTTACAGCAAAAAAACACAAAGATCTAGCTGATAACAATGAGAGTAAGTACAGTAATTATTTTTCATTTACGGGCTCTCTAAATAATATGCCTGCTCATAGAGTTCTTGCGCTTTTAAGGGGAGAGAGGGAAGGAGCTCTTAGTATTAAATTGGAGATTGATAGTCTTTATTCAATAGGATATATAAGAAATGTTTTGTTTCCAAACGGCGTTAGAGTTTCAAAAAAATGCAGAGAACAAATAGAAGAGGCAATAGATGATTCATATAAAAGACTTCTTCACCCCTCAATTGAGAATGAAACTCTCAATAGTGCAAAAGCCAGAGCAGATATAGAATCAATTAAAGTTTTCGGTAATAATCTTACTGCTCTTTTGCTGGCACCACCTGCGGGGCAGAAAAGAGTTCTTGCGTTGGATCCGGGCTTTAGAACAGGATGCAAAGTAGTGTGCTTAGGAGAGCAAGGCGAGTTACTCCATAATGATACTATTTATCCGCACCCTCCTCAGAACGAAAAAATCCAGGCGATTAAAAAGATATCAAATCTTGTAGAAGCCTATAAGATAGAAATCATAGCTATTGGAGATGGAACTGCTAGCAGGGAAACGGAGTCATTTATTAAAAAAATTCCTCTGCCAAAAGGAGTTCAGGTCTTCTCTGTTAGTGAAGATGGAGCATCAGTTTATTCTGCTTCTCCTGTTGCCAGAGAAGAGTTTCCGGACTACGATGTTACTGTTAGAGGTGCAGTCTCTATAGGCAGAAGAGTAATGGACCCATTGGCAGAACTTGTGAAAATTGACCCAAAATCCATAGGTGTAGGTCAATATCAGCACGATGTGGATCAAAATCTTCTTAAAGAGATGCTTGACAATACGGTTATAAGCTGCGTAAATAAGGTTGGAGTAAATTTAAATACTGCAAGCAAGCATCTTTTAAGTTATGTCTCAGGAATTGGACCATCCTTAGCTCAGAATATTGTGGATCACAGATCAGCTAACGGCCCTTTTAAATCCAGACTTGAACTATTAAAGGTTAAAAGGCTAGGCGAAAAGGCCTTTGAACAATGCGCCGGTTTTTTGAGAATTCCAAATGCTGCGAACCCTCTTGATAATACTGCTGTACATCCGGAAAGGTATCATCTTGTTAAGAGAATTGCAGATGACAGACGCGTTGATTTAACAGTTTTAATTTCTGACAGTAAATTGAGAGAGGGGATTACAATTGAAAATTACATTTCTGAGGATGTGGGTTTACCAACACTAAGGGATATAGTTGAAGAGCTCTCAAAACCGGGGCGAGATCCTCGAAGCATCGCAAAAGTTATGGAGTTCTCTCAGGAAATTCATTCAATCGATGACCTTAAACCAGGAATGATTCTTCCGGGAATTGTTACCAACATTACCAATTTTGGTGCTTTTGTAGATATAGGTATAAAACAAGATGGATTAGTCCACATATCTCAGATGTCAGATAAGTTTATATCCTCTCCGCAGGAAGTTGTGAAACTTCATCAACAGGTAATGGTAAAAGTTCTTGATGTTGATTTGAGAAGGTTGAGAATTCAGCTTGGTATGAAGTTGGTGGATTAGAGGATGTAGGTTTTTTCTCCCTCTGAGCAATAATTACTCCAGTTACCACTATTGTAATCCCTGCAATCTTGTATGTTCCAAGCCCCTCCTGGCCAGCCATATATGCGCCAAATGCAGAAATAGCAGGTACTAATGATGTGAAAATATTTGTTCTTGCTATTCCTAGTTTCTTGATTGAATTTATAAACAAAATAAAAGCAACACACGAGCATAGACCGGCTAAAAATAACAGTGGCTTTATTGAATCAAAAGTAAACATTGAGATACTGAATTCATTTAAGTCATAAATTATAAAAAGAGGCAGAAAATAGAGAGCACCAAGTAGGTGCTGATAAGTCGCAATTGTGTAACTATTATAGGTAAACGCAAGTTTCTTCACTACCATAGAGTATCCAACAGCTGAGAATACACCCATAAAGAGCAGAGCTATACCCCAGTAGTGATCAACAGATATTTTGCCACCATCAAATACAACTAGCAGGATACCCGGAAGAGTTATAAAGACTCCTATTATATTTATTGTAGTTATTCTCTCCTTATATATTAGAATACCGGGAATCAATGCAAATATTGGAATTGTAGCAATAATTATAGAGCTTAAGGTAGGAGAATTCACAATCTTAAGACCAAATGTCTCACCGATAAAATAGATAAATGGCTCCAATAATACTAGTAACAGAAACCATTTAATATCTTGCTTTTTTACCTTTTGAATTTTTCTTGCACTTATAGAAACCAGTATAAGAAATATAGCAGCAATTGTCATTCTGAAAAAAACCAACGCCATCGGAGGGAAATCCAGAATTAGCAATGAATTGGTCCATATAAATGAAAACCCCCAGAAAATAACAGCTGTAATAATTGATAAATAGACGATTATCGCCTCTGCTCTTTTATTCATATGTGAAAATTAATCGTTCTCCGGCTTTTAAACCTGTAAGTTCGCCGTTAGAAACAGCGTGCACACCATTAATGAAGGTGTGAATTATTGATGAGTTAAAAGTAGTGCCCTCAAAAGGAGACCATCCACATTTATATTTAATATTATTTTTATCAACCTTGGTTGGCTGATTTGGGCTGAAAATCATTATGTCTGCGAAAAATCCCTCTTTTATAAAACCTCTCTTTTCAATTCTGAATCTTCTGGCTGGTGAATGAGCCATCCTGTCCGCTATGTCAGTAATTGAAAAGAGTCCTTTTAAATGTAGCTCCCACATAATTTGAAAGCTATGCTGGATCAGAGGCAATCCTGAAGGAGCAGCGTTGTATCTGTTATTTTTCTCATCAATTGTATGCGGGGCATGATCAGTTGCAACAATATTAATGGTACCCTCTTTGACGGCTTCAATTATAGCATCTCTGTCAGATTTGCTTTTTATAGCAGGATTACATTTCATCTTGGATCCATAATCGCAGTACATTTTGTCATCCATTACCATATAATGAACACAAACCTCTCCTGTTATATTCGGATTAATTCTCCTCGCATTCTTAATCATCTCAACTTCCTCTTTTGTTGAGATATGGAGTATATGAAGAGAGGAATTATGTTTAATCGCAAGATTTATAGCTTTTGCAGTAGATTCTATACATGCCTCTCTGCTTCTTATTACAGGGTGT
Organism: Bacteroidales bacterium MB20-C3-3; assembly: GCA_035609245.1. Lineage (NCBI taxonomy): Bacteria > Pseudomonadati > Bacteroidota > Bacteroidia > Bacteroidales > Bacteroidales bacterium MB20-C3-3. The sequence continues at coordinate 253,173 of CP141202.1, forward strand.
AAACTAAATGGAATCTCCTCCCCATACATTTCCACAGCACTAATAAGATTGGCTTTAATTATATTCTCATCCTCACTGTGAATGGCAATTAACATTTTTGATTTTGAGAAAATGAGATCAAGGGCTTTTTGATCATCAACTAACATATTTCCTGTAGAAGATCCTAAAAATAATTTAAGTCCACATATTTTTGAGCGGTCTGCTTGTTCTATTTCGTGGAAATTCTCATTTGTCCCTCCCAAGTAGAAAGAGTAGTTTGCAAAAGAGGTTTGTGAAGCAATACTGTACTTATTTTCTAATAAGGCTAAGGTAGTCGCTGGAGGATTTGTATTTGGCATCTCCATAAAAGAGGTAACCCCACCTATAACAGCAGCTGCACTTTCAGATTCTATATCACCTTTATGTATGTTTCCCGGTTCTCTGAAGTGAACTTGGTCGTCGATTAACCCCGGCATCATTATCAGTCCCTCTGCCTCAATGATCTTATCTGCCTCAGGAAGAGTTTCATTATCTCTAAATATTGCTGATATTATTTTACCGTCAATTAAGAGAGAGCCCTTGAAAACTTCTCCCTCATTAACGATCAAAGAATTCTTAATAAGAGTTTTCATTATAACGAGGTTTGTCTCGGTTTAATTCTCCTCAATCTCATTTTAAGTACCCCCCAAAATGCCTCTCCAAAGATCCCGCTACTCATTTTAGAAGTTCCTTCTGTCCTGTCTACAAATATAATAGGTACCTCCACAATTTTGAATCCCAATTTAAATGTGTTGTACTTCATCTCAATCTGGAATCCATATCCCTTCATCCTAATTTTGTCAAAATCAATTTTTTCTAGAACCTCTCTTCTATAGCATTTAAAACCAGCAGTAGTGTCAAAAATTTTCATTCCAAGAACTTTCCTTACATACGCCGATGCATAGTATGACATTATTACCCTTCCAATTGGCCAGTTTATTACGCTTATTCCTTTGCAGTACCTAGATCCTATTGCAAGATCAGCACCATTTGAACAGGCTGCGTATAGTTTAGGTAAATCCTGTGGATTGTGGGAAAAGTCTGCATCCATCTCAAATATATAGTCATACTTATGTGTAATTGACCAGTTAAAACCGGTTATGTAAGCTGTGCCAAGTCCCTGTTTTCCTGCTCTTTCAATGATATGCAAAGAGCCATTAAAATCATACTGAAGGCGCTTAACAATGTCTGCAGTTCCATCAGGGGATCCATCATCAACAACCAGTATGTGAAAAGATTCATCCAAAGAGAGTATCTCTTTGATTATTTTTTCAATATTCTCTTTTTCATTATAAGTAGGTATAATGACAATTTTTGAAGAATTCATTATGTGAAATTTCTATCCTGCAAAAGTATAAATAAATCCTCATATTATTTTTGGTTTAATTCAAAATCTGAATACCTTTGCAAACCCAAAAAACGGAGCAGGACTATCAAAAAAAAGAAAATTTTCTGCATTTTTTTTGGAATTGTAAAAAAAGTGCCTACCTTTGCACTCCCCAAACGGAACACCGGTTAACGAGGGGCAGGGACAAGAGCGATTAGTCCCGTTTTTTATCGGTAAGTTCATTGACATTTTGGAAGACAAGTACAATTTAAAGTAGTACGATAAATAGAGTAGAGCGTTAATTCTTTTATAGAATAAATGATAAATCAACAGTAGCAGGGAAAGCTTAACATTTAAAAAATTTTTACAATGAAGAGTTTGATCCTGGCTCAGGATGAACGCTAGCGGCAGGCTTAACACATGCAAGTCGAGGGGCAGCACGGGTAGCAATACTTGGTGGCGACCGGCGCAAGGGTGCGTAACGCGTGAGCAACATGCCCGTATCAGGGGGATAATCCATGGAAACGTGGTCTAATACCCCATAGTAAATTTTTGGGGCATCTCAAAGATTTTAAAGCTTTGGTGGATACGGATTGGCTCGCGTGACATTAGCTAGATGGTAAGGTAACGGCTTACCATGGCTACGATGTCTAGGGGTTCTGAGAGGAAGGTCCCCCACACTGGAACTGAGACACGGTCCAGACTCCTACGGGAGGCAGCAGTGAGGAATATTGGACAATGGATGGAAATCTGATCCAGCCATGCCGCGTGCAGGAAGACGGCCCTATGGGTTGTAAACTGCTTTTGTATGGGAGCAATAAGATCTACGTGTAGATTGATGAGAGTACCATACGAATAAGCACCGGCTAACTCCGTGCCAGCAGCCGCGGTAATACGGAGGGTGCAAGCGTTATCCGGATTTATTGGGTTTAAAGGGTGCGTAGGCGGTTTGATAAGTCAGCGGTGAAATATTTCAGCTTAACTGGAAGGGTGCCGTTGATACTGTCGAGCTTGAATTTAGTTGCTGTGGGTGGAATGTGTGGTGTAGCGGTGAAATGCATAGATATCACACAGAATATCGATTGCGAAGGCAGCTCACAAAGCTAATATTGACGCTGATGCACGAAAGTGTGGGGATCAAACAGGATTAGATACCCTGGTAGTCCACACTGTAAACGATGATAACTCGCTGTCGGCGATACACAGTCGGTGGCCAAGCGAAAGCGATAAGTTATCCACCTGGGGAGTACGACCGCAAGGTTGAAACTCAAAGGAATTGACGGGGGCCCGCACAAGCGGAGGAACATGTGGTTTAATTCGATGATACGCGAGGAACCTTACCCGGGCTCGAACGGTGCATGAATAGATCAGAGATGGTTTAGTCCTTCGGGACATGTATCGAGGTGCTGCATGGTTGTCGTCAGCTCGTGCCGTGAGGTGTCGGCTTAAGTGCCATAACGAGCGCAACCCTTGTCGTTAGTTGCCATCAGGTAATGCTGGGAACTCTAGCGAGACTGCCACCGTAAGGTGCGAGGAAGGGGGGGATGACGTCAAATCAGCACGGCCCTTACGTCCGGGGCGACACACGTGTTACAATGGCAGGTACAGAGGGCAGCTACCCAGCGATGGGGTGCGAATCTCGAAAGCCTGTCTCAGTTCGGATCGGAGTCTGCAACTCGACTCCGTGAAGTTGGATTCGCTAGTAATCGCGCATCAGCCATGGCGCGGTGAATACGTTCCCGGGCCTTGTACACACCGCCCGTCAAGCCATGGAAGCTGGGGGTGCCTGAAGTTCGTTACCGCAAGGAGCGACCTAGGGCAAAACTGGTAACTGGGGCTAAGTCGTAACAAGGTAGCCGTACCGGAAGGTGTGGCTGGAACACCTCCTTTTTGGAGCATAACTGTTACGTTGATTTTCTCTGCTCTATTTTGTCTTCCATTATTATATAGGCTGTTTACTATGATTTTGCTACGGCGGGATGGATAGTCTAAGGGTTCAAGTCCCTTAACAGTTCAGCAACGGAAGTTGTTAAAGTTCATTGACATTTTGAGAGAGATAATAGAGGTAAAGAAAAGAATTAAATATAAATTTAGTCTGTTAATTTTAGGATTAAGGGACTACAATTTCGAGCGTTTTAAGAAGTTACTTAAGGGCGAACGGAGGATGCCTTGGCTTCTATGGGCGAAGAAGGACGTGGTAAGCTGCGAAAAGCTGCGGGGATTTGCAAACTAGATTTGATCCGCGGATATCCGAATGGGGCAACCCGGCTGGCTGAAGGCCAGTCACGCAGAGATGCGTGCCAACGCAGGGAACTGAAACATCTTAGTACCTGCAGGAAAAGAAAGAAAAATCGATTCTCTGAGTAGTGGCGAGCGAAAGGGGAATAGCCTAAACCGGTTTTGTTGAGGCAAAACCGGGGTTGTAGGACCGCGACATTTGGTATAGATACGAAGTGGAACCATATGGGAATATGGGCCGTAGAGGGTGACAGCCCCTTACACGTATTTATCTGTACTGATAGCGGTATCCTGAGTAGGGCGGGACACGAGGAATCCTGTCTGAATCTACGGGGACCATCCCGTAAGGCTAAATACCAATAGAAGACCGATAGTGTACCAGTACTGTGAAGGAAAGGTGAAAAGTACCCCGAACAGGGGGGTGAAATAGAACCTGAAACCGTTCGCTTACAAGCGGTCGGAGTCCCGTAAGGGATGACGGCGTGCCTTTTGCATAATGAGCCTACGAGTTGTTTCTCACTAGCGAGGTTAAGTACTTCAGGTACGGAGCCGAAGCGAAAGCGAGTCTTAAAAGGGCGACTAGTTAGTGGGAACAGACGCGAAACCTTGTGATCTACCCTTGACCAGGTTGAAGGAGCCGTAACAGGCTGTGGAGGACCGAACCAGTTTCCGTTGAAAAGGATTTGGATGAGTTGAGGGTAGGGGTGAAAGGCTAATCAAACTGGGAGATAGCTCGTACTCCCCGAAATGTCTTTTGGGACAGCCTCAAGTAATAGCTTAACGGAGGTAGAGCTACTGATTGGATGCGAGGGCTTCATCGCCTATCAATTCCAGACAAACTCCGAATGCCGTTAAGTGTTTCTTGGGAGTGAGTCATCGGGTGCTAATGTCCGGTGGCGAGAGGGAAAAAGCCCTGACCAACAGCTAAGGCCCCCAAACGTGTGTTAAGTTGAAAGAACGATGTGTGGTTGCAGCGACAGCTAGGATGTTAGCTTGGAAGCAGCTATTCATTTAAAGAGTGCGTAACAGCTCACTAGTCGAGCGACCGTGCGTGGATAATAATCGGGCATCAAACACACTGCCGAAGCTATGGACTTTAGGAATAGAGTGGTAGGGGAGCATTCCATTCAGCGACGAAGGTGAACTGTGAGGTTTGCTGGAGCGTATGGAAAAGAAGATGTAGGCATAAGTAACGATAATGCAGGCGAGAAACCTGCACACCGAAAACCCAAGGTTTCCTGATCAACGTTAATCGGATCAGGGTTAGTCGGGTCCTAAGGAGTATCCGAAAGGAGAATTCGATGGACAAATGGTTAATATTCCATTACCTGTATATTGAGAGCGGGAGAGACGGAGTAGTGACACACACGCCAACTGACGGAATAGTTGGTTAAAGGCCGTAGGTATAGGAACTGGTTAAGAGCTGGTTTTTGCTGATGGTTTACAGTACACTGAGTCTTCGGATGAAGTGATAGTTGTGGTAAACAGACTTCCAAGAAAATCTTCCAATCGTTAATTGATATACAGCCCGTACCGTAAACCGACACAGGTGGGTGAGGAGAGAATCCTAAGGTGCTCGAGTGAATCATGGCTAAGGAACTCGGCAAATTAACCCCGTAACTTCGGGAGAAGGGGACCCTAGCGATAGGGCGCAGAGAAATGATCCAGGCGACTGTTTAACAAAAACACAGGGCTTTGCTAAATCGAAAGATGAAGAATAAGGCCTGACACCTGCCCGGTGCTGGAAGGTTAAGAGGGGATGTTAGCGCAAGCGAAGCATTGAATCGAAGCCCCAGTAAACGGCGGCCGTAACTATAACGGTCCTAAGGTAGCGAAATTCCTTGTCGGGTAAGTTCCGACCTGCACGAATGGTGTAACGATCTGGATACTGTCTCAGCCATGAGCTCGGTGAAATTGTAGTAGCGGTGAAGATGCCGCTTACCCGCAACGGGACGGAAAGACCCCGTGAACCTTTACTGCAACTTAGCGCTGATTTTGGGTAACAAATGTGTAGGATAGGTGGGAGACTGCGAAGCGGGTACGCTAGTATTCGTGGAGTCACTGTTGAAATACCACCCTTTTGTTACTTGGAATCTAACTTCGCGAGAAAGACACCGCTTGGTGGGTAGTTTGACTGGGGTGGTCGCCTCCAAAAGAGTAACGGAGGCTTCCCAAGGTGCACTCCGCACGAATGGTAACCGTGCATAGAGTATATTGGCAAAAGTGCGCTTGACTGTGAGACCGACAAGTCGAACAGGTACGAAAGTAGGGCAAAGTGATCCGGTGGTTCCGCATGGGTGGGCCATCGCTCAAAGGATAAAAGGTACTCCGGGGATAACAGGCTGATCGCTCCCAAGAGCTCAAATCGACGGAGCGGTTTGGCACCTCGATGTCGGCTCGTCACATCCTGGGGCTGGAGCAGGTCCCAAGGGTTCGGCTGTTCGCCGATTAAAGTGGCACGCGAGCTGGGTTCAGAACGTCGTGAGACAGTTCGGTCCCTATCTGTTGTGGGCGTAGGAAGTTTGAGGGGGTCTGACCTTAGTACGAGAGGACCGGGTTGGACGCACCGCTAGTTTACCGGTTGTGGCGCCAGCTGCACCGCCGGGTAGCTATGTGCGGTTTAGATAAGCGCTGAAAGCATCTAAGCGCGAAGCTAGCCCCAAGATGAGACTTCCCTTGAGGGTCGTGGAAGACTACCACGTCGATAGGCTGCAGGTGTAAAGGCAGTAATGTCAAAGCCGAGCAGTACTAATAACCCGATAGGCTTCTTATAAATGCGCGTGCGATACTTTAGTATTGCATATGACAGGACAGAGTCTTTATTGACTAAATCTCTCTCTTAATTATATACGCTGAAGAGCGCAACCTTATTAAGGTGGCTATAGCGGCGGGGTTCCACCTCTTCCCATTCCGAACAGAGAAGTTAAGCCCGCTTGCGCCGATGGTACTGCTATACCAAGTGGGAGAGTAGGTAGCCGCCATCTTTTACAAGAGTCTGATGATTTAATAACCATCAGACTCTTTTTTTTTGTCAAATTGTTTACAGATATAACTTTTAGAGGAATTTTTATTACTTTTATTAAATCTAAACAATAATGGTAATGACAAACTTTATTAAAAAATACGAGAGATATGTCTTTATTCTTCTCTCTGTAATTCTAATGCTTTACATTGCAGTAGAAATTTTTGAACTGGTTTATCAGTTTTTCTTTTCAATACTTTCACCGGAACAATCAAACGGAAGATTACTTGTTTCAAATTCTCTTCTTAAGGACTTTCTTCCGATATTCTTTAATATTTTAATTGCAATTGAGCTTATTGATACATTTCTTGTCTATATGCAGAAGCACACTATCAAAGTATTAAATATTCTTCTGATAGGCCTAATCGCAATTGGCAGAAAATTAATTGCTTTTGATTTTAATGATTTATCCGGGCTTTCAAATTTGGGATTAGCTGCATTAATTATTGCGCTTGCCGGTGGGTATTACCTAATTAAGACAGATGAATACAAAGAGAGGGAGTGTAAAGATAAGTTTGACAACAAAATAGATTAATCAATAAATTTATGAATTCAAAAAAAATTGGCCTTACAGCTTTAGCTGTCGTGGTTTCTCTTTTACTATCAGCCCAGCAAGCAGGAAAATGGACCTTGGTTATTCATGGAGGAGCAGGTGGAGCTCCTAAAAATCTGACAGAGGCAGCGAAAAAGAGCTACGAGAAGCATCTTGAGGAGGCTTTGAGAATAGGTGTTCTTATGCTTAAAAATGGAGAGTCTGCACTCAATGTTACACAAAAAGTCGTTAACTACATGGAGGATTGTCCGTTGTTCAATGCTGGAAAAGGTGCTGTAATGAATATCGATGGTATTCATGAACTGGATGCTGCTATAATGGACGGTTCGAATCTTAAAGCGGGTGCAATAGCCGGTGTAAGGGATATAAAAAATCCTGTAAATGCAGCCAGATTAGTTATGGATAGTACATCACATGTTCTTTTAATTGGTTATGGCGCATCGGTGTTTGCAAAGGAGATGGGTTTGGATATTGTTGATAATTCTTATTTTACAACAAATTCTCGTTCAAAACAGTTGAATGAGATTAAAAAAGGAGAAACAAAAAGTGATCCAAGAGGAACTGTTGGGTGTGTTGCGATGGATGTAAATGGAAACTTAGCAGCAGCAACATCTACAGGAGGAATGTCAGGAAAAAAATGGGGAAGAGTTGGTGATGTTCCGGTAATTGGTGCCGGTACATATGCAAATAATGCCACTGTTGCAGTCTCTGCAACAGGTCATGGAGAGTTATGGATAAGAAGAGTAGTTGCTTATGATATATCGGCTTTAATAGAATATAAATCATTATCCCTAAAGGATGCCGCTAACGAGGTAATATTTAATAAAATTGATCCTATGGGTGGATCTGGAGGAGGAATAATTGCTGTTGATAAGAGTGGTAATTTTGTAATGACTTTTAATACAGGTCTTATGCACCGTGCATGGGCAACATCTGAAGGAGATTCAGGTGTAGGAGTACTAAAAGGAGAAGAGAAAAAAGTTATTCTAAATTAATAACAATGAAGAGAATTAAAATTGGACTTCTTACAAAGGTCATTATTGCAATTATTCTTGGTATTACTTCATCTTACATAATACCTGATTCTATTGTAAGAGCTTTTGTTACATTTAATTCAATATTTAGTAATTTCCTTGGCTTCACTATACCTCTGATTATTTTGGGTCTTGTTGCTCCCGGTATAGCAGACCTGGGAAAAACGGCAGGAAAATTACTGGCAATAACTGCATTAATAGCATATTTATCAACAGTATTTGCTGGATATTTTTCTTTTTTTACTACTGAGTGGTCATTACCCTTATTAATTGACAAAAATGAAAATTTTCATGATTTAAGTCAATTATCATCAAATCAGATATTACACTATTTTACTGTTGATATGCCTCCTGTTATGAGTGTTACTTCTGCTCTTATTCTTGCTTTTGTAATTGGATTAGGTGTGTCAGGGATGAAAACCAATAATATAAAAAATATTCTTTCTGAATTTAGGGAGTTAGTTACTACGATAATAGTTAAGGCAATAATTCCACTTTTACCAATTTATATTTTTGGGATTTTCTTAAAAATTGCGTCAGAGGGACAGGCAACTATGATCCTGAAACTTTTCTTTAAAGTGATAATCGTAATTTTTGTCATGCATATTATTCTTCTGCTCACTCAATTTATTATTGCCGGATTTATTACGAAAAAAAATCCCTTCAGAGCATTAATTAATATGCTACCCGCATATATGACAGCTTTAGGCACTCAATCTTCCGCTGCAACCATACCTGTTACCCTTGCACAAGCAAAGAAAAATGGAGTGGATCCGGAGTTGGCTGATTTTGTAATACCACTCTGTGCAACAATCCATTTGTCAGGTAGTATGTTAAAAATAGTATCCTGTGCATTTGCAATAATGTGGATGATGAATATGCCATACTCTGCGGAGATGTTTTCAGGGTTTATTTTTATACTTGCCATAACAATGGTTGCTGCTCCCGGTGTTCCGGGAGGAGCTATAATGGCAGCAATTGGGGTACTGCAATCAACTCTGTTGTTTGATGAGCAAGCTATAGGTTTAATGATTGCATTATATATTGCAATGGATAGCTTTGGTACTGCATGTAATGTAACCGGAGATGGGGCGATTGCTATGATTGTAAATAAGATAAACAGAAAAATTACCGTCCGGAATCCAGTATAAGTGTTTTTAGTGTAGATACCAGATTTTTGTTACTGTTCATCTCTTCAATATTTAGGTGCATTCTGTATCTCCAATAGTGTTTTGGATTAGATGGAATGTTAATTCTTTCAGAATTTGGATTCTCTTTTCTCAACTCTGGAAATATTGATAACCAATCTTGTAATGGAAGGACTGTAAGCATTGAAGGCGAGTTGAGATGGTTTTTAATTATCTTAATGCATATCCATGGCTCACAGAAGATTGGTGACTCTCCTTTTTCATTAAGTATGTTATTATAATACTCTTGTGTAACCGAACGATTCTCTTCCCACCATCCTCTGAGTGTGCTTGTATCATGGGTTCCCGTTGTGCAAACTGACAGATATGGATATTCTGATGTTTTTCCAAACTTTGAATTTGGATCCTTAGGCATTCTTTCAATTTCAAGTGACAGGATGCTTAATGATTTCATTGCTGTAGGAACACAAGATGGGATCATGCCAAGATCTTCTCCGCAAACAAGCATATCTGTTGACGAAATTAGTGAGGGTAGTTTTTTCATAGCACTATTAAACCAATAACCATCATTTCTGTGATAAAAGAACAAATTATAAATCTTGTTGTATGATTCTTTTAACCACTCAGGGAGACTTTGATATGATCTGGTGTATTGTGCAGATATTCTGGGATGATATTTATTATTATCATAAGGATCCTGAATAAAAAGCACCTCTGTTATGAGAGAAAATAGAGACTCTTTGTGTCTAAGCAATCTGTGATTTGGGTTTGAAACGAAGTAATTATCAATTTGTCTTTGGTTGGAAAATTGGGGTTTAAATCTATAGACATCAAACTCAATATGGTCAAAAAAGCAGGAGATAATTTCAGTTGAATCATCTTTGAAATACTCTTTGATTATTGATTCTCTGATATATGGTGTACAGTCCCTTTCAAAGTTAAAATCGTAACCAAGTATTCTAATTTCATCTGCAGTGAATGGAAGAGATGGATTGAAAAATCCCATAAGTCCTTCAATTGAACTGGATGGGACCTCCCAAATTCTGAAAAAACCAAGTATATGGTCAATTCTGTATGCATCAAAGTATTCAGCCATTTTTTGAAATCTTCTTCTCCACCAATCATACCCCTCCCTCTCCATGTAATCCCAATTATAAGTTGGGAATCCCCAGTTCTGACCCTTAACTGAGAAATCATCAGGTGGTGCTCCTGCTTGTCCGTTAAAATTAAAGTATTGTGGCTCACACCATGCTTCAACAGAGCATCTGTTAATTCCGATAGGGATATCTCCTTTTAAAATGATGCCTTTGCTATTTACATATTCGTGTGCTATTTTTAACTGTCTGTCCAAATGATACTGTATAAAGTAATATAGTGAAATATCATTGTATGAATCACTTTCAGAAGATGTTAATATTTCAATGGCTAGTTTATCATAAATTGAATATTTATTCCAACTTGAAAAATTAGCTGTCCCATAAAGGTCGCGCAAGAATGAAAATGCGGCATAAGGCTTTAACCAAGATGAGTTATTGTTAAAAAACTGGTTAAATTCTTTTGAGCGGAGTGTTTTTAAACCATCTTGTATAAATAATTGTTTTAAATATCTCCATTTTAGTTTTGAAACTAAATCGTAGTCAATTTCTTCAAGTGCATTTATTCCCTCAATATCTCTGTTGAAATCTTGCATAAATTCATTATCCTTGATAGTGCCTGCCTCTTTAAGGTTGATGTAGAGAGGATGTAATGCAAATATTGATACTGCTCCGTAAGGATATGAATCCTCCCAATTATTGTTTATAGTGGTATCATTAACTGGAAGTATTTGAAGCACCCTCTGTCCGGTTTTAGATAAAAAATCGGCAAATGGAATGAGATCCATGAATTCTCCTATTCCACAGCTGTTAGTGCTTCTCAATGAAAATACTGGAATAGCTGTACCTGCAAATCTGGGTTTAGGTGATGAAAGGTTAATTGAGTTATTTAGTATCAATGAATAATTTTGAGCACTTAGTAATTTATAATCAGGTAAATTTCTGTTAATGCCATTTTCCCAGATGTAATAATTATCCCCTTTTCTTAGTATGAATTTATACTCTGAATATGGGGCCAGCTCTTCTCTTTTAAAAGTTAGGTACCAAACTCCGGGTGATTGAAGTTTCATCTCTAATGCTCTTTTTTCATTCCAATTGCCTAATTTATTGTTGTTCCCGGAAATTAAAACAACATCATTTTCACTTAGGTTGAATGCTGTACATGTAATTAATATTTCGTCATATTCAAATGATTCTATTGACTTAGTTCTGCAGAGAATCTTTTTAAATGCATCAGAATCAAAAGGAGTCTCATCATTGAAAGGTCTCCAGTTATCAAATAAGTAGTATGAGTCAAATGATCCGGGAATGAATGGTCTTACAGACCCTGCCTCTGGAACTATTTGACTATACTCATCTTTTAGAAAGTATGAATAGGTAAAACTCTCTTTCTTTTTTAATTCAATTTGAGCTTTCCATTTCCCTTCAAAATATTTCATTTCCATTGAGTTTTCTATTTTTCCGGAGCCTAATTGAGGAATGGTTCCAATAATGTGAATATTTTCTCCGGGTCTTGTGTTATAATGTATCTCAAAAGAAATTGTAGTTTTCATAACTGTAAATTATTTATTCTTTCATTATAGCAAACCTAATTTAAATTTTTGAAATAACCATATTCGGTAATATTTTGTATATTTACATATACCAGTAGATTAAATGAAATCATCTATACTTAAATCAAATGGAGACAAGAGACGAGATATACTTTTCGTTCATTTAACCATACATCTCTTTGCCCTGATTCATTCGTTTTTATGTTTTATTTTAAGACTTAATAATATTGATGATGGAATATTTTTAACTGTACTTACATTGTTAATGATATTGACATTAATCAATTTCTTTAACGGAACAACTGATGTTTTTGTATCACTATCCTTACTCTCTTTATTAGCTGGTTTTTATTTGGGAACAAAAGGGGCAGATTTGATTGGTTTGATAATTCCTAATTCACAAATTCTGACGCATGTTTTAGCGACATTTCTAGTCACTGAGTTTTTGGGGTGGCTGGTCTTTTTTGTCCTAAGGAAAAGAATAATTTGGCGATGAAGAGGTTTGGGTTAAAAAGAGTTGTTGAGTTTACTGCTTTAGCCCTATTTGTACTTGGCTTTAGAGTCCTTTTTCAAGAGTTAATACCTCTTTTTGAAGAGAAATTGAATTTAACATTTGGCAGGTTCCTTGTTAAACTTCTCTCAAATTATCCACTAACTCTCTTAATGTTATTGCTGGATCTGGGTGTTGTTTTTTCTCTTAACAGATTCTTCAGGAACAGAAATTCTTTTGAAAAAATAGTTATAACATTTTTCTCTTCTGCTTTGATTGCTTTAATATCTGCGCTTTGGATAAGAATTCCTGTGTGGACATCTTTTCAGGGATTAAGATTCTTCTCAGATATTTATTTCAATTTTACATTATTTACAAGTTTTGTTTTCAATCTTGTTATATTGTCATTGTTGCATCTTTATGCATACAATAATAATAAACAACAGAAAGCACTAAATATTGAAATTGGGAAGAAGAACAAGGCCAGATATCAATATATACAGTTAAAAAATCAGCTAAATCCACATTTTTTATTCAATAGTCTTAATGTTTTAGATTATTTGATATTTGAGGATCAAAAAAGAGCAAGTGAATTTGTCAGAAAACTCTCTTCTGTATACAGGTATTTACTCAAAAATGAAGAACTTAAATCTGTGAGTTTTGAAAAGGAGATCGATTTTGTAGTTCAATATTATGACCTTTTAAAAGAGAGGTTCTCTGACGGATTATTTCTGTATGTTGATATACCAAATGAATATTTTAACTACAGTATTATTCCTGGTGGCATGCAAATGTTGGTGGAAAATGCTGTAAAGCATAACAAAATTTGCATTGAATGCCCGTTGAGTATTAATATATATATTGAGGGTAATTTTATTGTTGTTAAGAATAACTTACAACTTAGACTAACAACAATTGAATCAGCAGGTTTTGGTCTTAAAAGCATTAGATCTCAATATCTTTACTTATATAAAAAGGATATAAAAGTAGAATCGGGTAAGGACTACTTTAAGGTATCTCTTCCAATAATTGATAAATTATGAGAATACTTATTTTAGAAGATGAAATTCCTGCTCAAATGCAGTTGAAGAAGCTAATTGAGAAGAATTTTCCTGAATTCGATATTGTTGGAGTTATGACTTCTGTCACTTCTGCTGCTGATTGGCTTAGGGATAATAGTGCAGATTTGATTTTTATGGATGTGGAACTTTCTGATGGAACTTGTTTTGAACTTTTCAAACTTGTAGAGATATCTTCTTGTGTCATAATAACAACTGCTTATGAAAGTTATGCTATTGAAGCCTTTAAAGTAAACAGTATTGATTATCTTCTGAAGCCTTTAAATGAAAGTGCGTTTATTAAGTCTGTTGATAGATGTATGAAAATGCGAAGTAATTTCGTAATCACAAAAGATGTTATTAATAAAATCACATCATCATCAAAAGTCTTCAAACAAAGGTTTACAGTTAAGTTAGGTGCTCAAATATTTGTTATTAACATAACCGATATAGCATATGTATTCTCAGAGAACAAATCAACATATTTTGTTACAAAGGATTCAAAAAAACTTCTTACTGACTTATCCTTGGACTCTATTGAAGAGCAGCTAAATCCAAATCTGTTTTTTAAACTCTCCAGATCCTGTATTGCCAGTATTAATTCGATTGAGCATATTACAAAACATTTTAATTCAAGGTTAAAGGTCCATCTTAATCCACCTCATTACGAAGATATCTTTGTAAGCAGGGCAAAAGTAACAGCATTTATGGATTGGCTTGAAGGTTCCATCGATAATTAATAATTCTATTCATTTACATATTATTGCTATTCGTCCTGTAAATTCAGCAGTTCGTCGGCAAAAAGGCTTTTATTATTATTGATTAATCTATTTTTATAGAAATAATTAATAATATGAAGCAAAAAAGAATGTCCTTCTGGGATATCTGGAATATGACCTTCGGATTTCTTGGTATTCAGTTTGGATTTGCACTTCAGAACGCAAATGCAAGCAGAATATTACAAACTTTTGGTGCTGATGTTGAGCATTTATCTTGGTTTTGGATTGCAGCTCCGCTTACAGGAATGATTGTTCAGCCAATAATAGGATACTACAGCGATAAAACCTGGACCAAACTGGGAAGAAGAAGACCATTCTTTCTATTTGGTGCAATTTTCGCCTCCCTGGCTTTGATCTTTATGCCAAATTCAGAGATGCTTGCACACATTCTGCCACCAATGATGGTGGGTGCAGGGATGCTGATGATTATGGATGCCTCAATTAATGTAGCAATGGAGCCATTCAGAGCTCTTGTTGCAGATCTTCTTCCTTCTGATCAGAGGACTTTAGGTTTTTCAATTCAAACATTTTTAATAGGTACAGGTGCTGTTATAGGATCATGGTTGCCATATATACTAGCCGAGTGGTTTGGTGTAGAAAAATCGGCTTTAGAAGGAAGTGTCCCGGACAATGTGGTCCTCTCTTTTTACATAGGTGCTGCTGTGCTTATAACATCAATAGTATGGACTATTGTTAAAACAAAGGAGTACCCGCCGGAAGATGGGGCATTTAAAGAGGAGAAGATTAAGAGAAATGGGTTAGTGGAAATTTTTAGTGATTTTATTGCAATGCCTAAGACCATGAAACAGCTTGGTCTTGTGCAGTTCTTCTCTTGGTTTGCCCTGTTTTCTATGTGGGTGTTTTCAACTCCTGCAGTAGCAGTTCATATTTATGGGACAGATATAAACGATACATCATCTCTAACTTATCAGGATGCAGCTAATTGGGTAGGAATTATTTTTGGAATATATAATTTGGTTGCTGCAATATATGCTCTATTCCTGCCTGCAATTGCAAAGAAAATAGGAAGAAGACTTACTCACTCTCTCTCTCTGTTATTTGGGGGGATAAGTCTGATATCATTCTATTTTATTAGTAATCCTACGATGTTAATTATTCCGATGGTAGGTATCGGAATAGCTTGGGGTAGTATTTTAGCGATGCCGTATGCAATTCTGGCAGGTTCGTTACCTGCAAAAAAAATGGGCATATATATGGGAATATTTAACTTTTTTATAACACTTCCTCAAATATTAAATGGTGTCATTGGGGGCCCAATTGTTAAAAGGCTCTATGATTCTCAGGCAATTTACGCGATAGTATTTGCAGGTGTTGCCCTTCTTATTGCGGCAATATCTGTTGTGTTCGTTGATGATAAAGACGACTTAGTACAAATAAAAATATTTAAAAAATAACCAATTATTAATTTCTTAAACTAAAATTTATGAAGCGATTACTATTGTTAATATCCATTCTGTTTATTATGACAGAGTCGGATATTATCGCTCAGCAAAGATTCTCGGTATCGGGAACCGTTGTTGACTCAAAAAACGCTCCATTGATAGGTGTTGCTGTAATAGAAAAAGGGACACTTAACGGAACTGAAACTAATCTGGATGGTAAGTTTTCAATCAATGTGAGTTCACAAAATTCAATATTGGTATTTACCTATATGGGTTTTATAACAAGGGAAGTACAGGCTAATCAGTCTGCAATTATTCAGATGGAAGAAGATGCCAGATTCCTTTCTGAAATTGTAGTTATTGGCTATGGACAAGTTAGGAAGGAGGATGCTACAGGATCAATAGTAGCTATTAAGCCTGAAACACTGAACAGAGGTGCTGTAACTGCACCTCAGGAGTTGTTAATAGGAAAAGTAGCAGGTCTTCAGATTACGCCGGGAGATGGTAGCCCTGGATCAGGCGCACAGATTAGAATTAGGGGAGGAGCATCTCTCAGAGCGAGTAATGACCCTTTGATTGTAATTGATGGTGTGCCTACTTCTAACGATGCATCACCTGGTATGAAAAATGGACTTGCTTCTATCAATCCGTCGGATATTGAGACATTTACAGTATTAAAAGATGCATCTGCCACTGCTATATATGGCGCGAGAGCTTCTAATGGAGTTATTATTATTACTACAAAAAAAGGAACAAAGCGATTCCAGGTTAATTATAATTCCACATATTCTGTAAACCAAAACATTAGAACGATTAACTCTCTTAATGCAACCGATTTCTCTTCAAAATTACTTCAGGCTTTTCCATTAAACACAACAGCAGGAGCAACTGCACGAAGTTTAATGGGGACTTATGATACAGATTGGCAAAAGGAGATATATCAACTTGGATTATCAACAGATCAGTCTTTATCATTATCGGGAACTCTGGCATCAATCCCTTACAGAGTTTCTCTTGGGTATAACAACCAGAAGGGTACTTTAAAGACATCTTCGTACGAAAGATTAACTGCTGGTGTAAATTTAACACCTTCATTATTTGATGATCACCTTAAGGTTACAGCGAATGTAAAGGCAGTCTTAAATAATAATGTTTATGCTGACGGTGGTGCTGTAGGGGCAGCTGCTTTCTATGATCCTACACAGGCTGTATATAACTATAAAAATGATAAATCCATAGATTATAACATTTTTAATGGTTTCCGTAACTGGGGAACTGCTCAGTTGCCAAACACACTTAGTGGAACTAATCCGCTCTCTTTGCTTTATGATAAATACGACTCAGGAAGATCAAACAGATTAATTGGTAACCTTGAACTTGATTACAAAATGCATTTTCTGCCAGATTTAAGAGCTCATATAAATCTTGGTTTTGACTATGGAGAAGGGAAAGGGACAAACGGAGTCAGACAAAACTCTTTCCAGGCCTGGAAAGATGCTGATTTTAAAGGAATCGGCAGAAAAACCGAGTGGAATAACAAAAGACAAAATACTGTTCTTGATTTCTATTTGAACTATTCAAAAGAGATAGAATCTATAGATTCAAAAATTGATGTGATGGGTGGTTATTCATGGCAACACTTCTATTCAAAAGATTATAGTAAAGAGATATCAAATCACGATACCAATCCTGTTGTAAAAAAAGAGACTACATATCCTACTGAGAGTTATTTAGTATCATTTTACGGAAGGCTAAACTATACTTTTAAAGATAGATATCTTCTTACATTAACTCTAAGAGACGATGCTTCTTCAAGATTTTCTCCGTCAACAAGATGGGGTCTCTTTCCATCAGCAGCATTTGCATGGCAAATTAATAAGGAGTCATTTCTGGCAAACTCTAAGACAATTAGCGATATGAAACTTAGAATAAGCTACGGAGTAACTGGTCAACAGGATTTGGGGCTTAATGACTACCCATACATAGCTCTCTACAATCAATCAACAGTCTATTCAAATTATATGTTTGGAACAAATTTTTATTCTCTTCTTAAACCAACAGGTTACGATGAGAATATTAAATGGGAAGAGACTGCATCATACAATATTGGGCTAGATTTTGGTTTTCTTAAAAATAGAATAACGGCCTCTGTTGATGCATATATGAAGAAAACAGACGATCTTTTAAATGAAATAGATGTAGCTGCCGGAACCAATTTTGCAAACAGAATAGTTACTAATGTAGGAAATCTTGAAAATAAAGGTGTTGAGTTAAATATTAACGCTATACCTGTTGATAATCCAGACTTTGTATGGGAAATTGGATTTAACGGAACCTGGAATGAAACTAAGATTACAAAGCTGACTGCAAATAATAATCCGGACTATGTTGGAATTCCTACTGGTGGGGTCTCTTCAGGAACTGGAGGTACAATTCAGATGCATAGTGTAGGACGCGCTCCAAATACCTTCTATACTTATAAACAAGTATATGATGTAAATGGTAATCCAATTCAGAATCTTGTTGTGGACCTTAATAAAGATGGACAAATTACTGAAGCGGACAGGTACTTGACAGATTATAGTCCAGCACCAAAATACTATTTTGGATTTAGTAATATGTTTACGATTCGTAACTTTGACCTGGGTTTCAACCTCAGAGCGAATCTTGGCAACTATATGTTTAACGATTTTGCAGCTGGTAACTCTACAACGTACAACTTCTCAAATCAGGGGTTCCTGACAAATATGGTTGATGTTGTAAACAGAACAGGGTTTACAAGAAGTAATTCTCCGCAGCAGATAAAATCTGACTACTTTATTGAAGATGCCTCCTTTATTAAAATGGATAACATAACTCTTGGATACAATTTCAACAAAATATTCAAGTCTTCAATCGCAGGCAGATTTGCATTCTCTGTACAGAATGTTTTTGTAATTACAAATTATACAGGTTTAGATCCTGAAGGTTGGGGAATTGATAATAATATATGGCCAAGACCTCGTATCTATACATTAGGAATGAATTTAACTTTCTAAAGCAAGATTTAAAATGAAAAAATTGAATATAATAATAGCAGTTTTGTCACTTTCAATCCTGGCTACATCATGTCTTAAAGATCTTGATACAAGGCCTTTGGATGAAAAAACCTTTACGGTTGACAAAGCATATGCAGACCAGGCAGCCTATCTGCAAGGCCTTGCGAAAATATACTCTGTTATGGCCGTATCTGGCCAGGATGGAGCCGGTAGTACTGATATAACAGGGTTGGACGCTGGTAACTCTCAGTTTCTAAGGAGTCTTTGGAATCTACAAGTTGTAACAACTGACGAATGCAAAAACGGCTGGGGAAATGACTCTTGGGTGCCTGAGCTTAATAATAACACTTGGAGTGATATCAAAAATGAATCTATTGATGGTGTATATTACAGGTCAATGTTTATTGTAGCTCTTGCAAACGAGTATCTTAAACAGACAACAGAAGAAAAACTTGTTCAAAGAGGTCATACTTCAATTAAAGCTGAAGTAGATAAATACAGACTTGAAGCAAGATTCATGAGAGCATTGGCTTATTCTATTCTCATTGATACTTACGGAAACCCTCCTTTTATTACCGAGGAGCATCCTATAGGCGGCTATCTGCCTGAGCAGATTGGAAGAGTAGAGATGTTTAAGTATATAGAGTCAGAATTGCTTGATATTGAGTCGAAAATTGCAGCCCCAAGAACAAATGAGTATGGAAGGGCAGATCAGGGAGCTGTATGGACTCTTCTGGCAAGATTGTATTTAAATGCAGAAGTTTATACTAAGACTGCAAAGTGGACTGAGGTAATTACTTATGCTAAAAAAGTAATTACTGCAGGATATACCCTCTCTAATCAGTACTCTCATCTTTTTATGGCTGACAATCATTCATCTGGAGCAAAAAATGAGATAATATTTCCAATTATTTTTGATGGTAATAAAATTCAGACATATGGTGGTATGACATACCTGGTTGCCTCTTCAAGATCCGGAAGTGAGAAAGACATAGTAGATAATGGTACTCAACAGGCTTGGGATGGTAACAGGGCAACAGAAAAACTTATTGATAAATTTACATATACAGATGTATCAGGAGATTATCCGGTGAGTGCAGATAAGAGAGCAATCTTCTTTAAGAAAGGTAGGAGTAAGGAGATTACTAATCCGCTTAACACTTTTACAACACAAGGTTGGTCTGTATTTAAGTTTACAAATAAGACCTCAACCGGAGGGAAGGGTTCTCATAATGATTTTCCTGACACAGATTTTCCATATTTCAGATTGGCAGATGTTTACCTTATGCTAGCTGAGGCAGTTGTCAGAGGTGGTTCCGGATCATCAACAACTGAAGCTATTGGATATATAAATCAGCTTAGAAGAAGAGCGTTTGGAAATAACTCAGGGGATGTAGCTTCGTTAACTTTGAATTTTATTATTGATGAAAGATCAAGAGAGTTATATTGGGAGGGTACCCGCAGATCAGATCTTATCAGATTTAATATGTATACAGGGTCTGCTTATAATTGGCCAATGAAAGGCGGTCAACCATCAGGAGTATCAATTGATACAAAATATAATTTGTTCCCGATTCCTGTGGCGGATTTAATGGCAAATCCTAATCTTGAACAAAATCAAGGTTACAATTAATAATAATGGTTATGAAAATTATAAAATATACATTATCTCTTCTGGTGTTGGTACTTGCAATTGTCTCTTGTACCAAGGATGAAAGCACAAATGTTGTTTTTAATCCATCTGATGCTCAGGCCGGAACTTTAGTTGCACCATCAGCAATTATTTTAACTGATGAAACAAAAGGAAATGATCTTCCTCCTTTCACATGGACAAAAAGCAATTTTGGCTTTGATGCAGCTGTGAATTATGTTGTTGAAATTGCTCTTGAAGGCACAAATTTCTCGAAATTAAGGGTTATCGGCTCTGTAACAACTAATAAGCTAGTTGTTAAGCAGCAGGAGCTACAAACTGCTGCTGAAAAATTAGGTGTTATTCTTGGAAACAAGGCAAATATTGAGATGAGAGTTAAATCTCAAATTGCAGATCAATTAGATCCAATAATTTCTAATGTTGTAAAATTTAGTTTAACAACATTTAAACCAGCAGAAAAGGTCTATCCTAAAGTATGGATTATTGGAGATTATTGTGGATGGAACCATTCTAAATCCCAATTTCTTTATGATATTAACGAGGATGGCCAGTATTTTGAGGGATGGATTGCTTTTAACGGAAAAGCTCAAAATGGGTTTAAAATTACCTATACAGGTGGGTGGAACGGAGATGATATCGGATCAAATGATGCTAATGTCGTAAATAATAAGATTAAGGTTGAGCCGGGCTCTAACATTAGTTTATTTGATGGTAAAATAATGTATCTGAAACTTGATAACAGAGATAAAAACAACAGAACATTAGAAAGAGTCAAAACAATTTCCAGAATAGGATTAATTGGATCAGCTACTCCAAACGATTGGAACAGCCCGGATACTGAACTTCTGTTTAACGAAAATACAAATAAGTTTGAAACAACAGTTACTCTTAAAGATGGCGAAATTAAGTTCAGAGCTGATAATGACTGGGGACTTAACTGGGGTAAATTTGATCCTTCTGAAGGGAAAAATCCGGATCAGCTAAAGCCTGGTGGTGCAAATATTCAGGTTTCAGCCGGTAAGTACAAGATCTCTTTTAACTTGAATAAAGTGGTACCTACATACGAATTGATTTCAGTAGAATAATTTGAAATTAAATGAAATATGGGGAGGGGTCATATTTGATTACTCCCCATTTTTTAATCACTTATATATTGATTTATGAAAAGGATAATAATACTAGTTCTTCTTTTTGTAATAATTTCTTGTAATAAAGATAATAATTCTATTCATGGAACAGATCCTAATCCTCCGGGCATAGAAAGAGATGATATATCTCAATACAATGCAAAAGAGTGGGATGGTATTAAAAGAGGAGGGGTTTTCTATGAAATATTTGTCAGATCATTTGCGGATAGTAATGGTGATGGGATAGGAGATCTTAATGGTATAACAGCAAAACTGGATTACCTTAATCAAATTGGAATATCGGGTATTTGGTTAACACCTATACATCCCTCTCCCTCGTACCACGGTTATGATGTAGAAGATTATTTATCTGTTAAACCGGAATATGGTACAATGAATGACTTTGAAGAGTTAGTTAAAAAAGCTAAATCTTTAAATATTAAAATTATCCTGGATCTGGTTCTAAATCACACCTCAAAAACTCATCCATGGTTTATTGATGCAATTAGTTCTCAGGAAAGCAGATACAGGGATTATTATTTGATCTCTCCATCTGATTTGGTAAGCAGTAATATCTCTTCCGGAAAAATTCCGATGACCCAGTCCTATATATCATCGCAATGGCATAATATTTCACAAGGCACAAGCGGTTATAACTATTTGGGCATGTTTTCAGATTGGATGCCAGATTTGAATTTTGGATCTATTGATACTTGTGAGGTTTCAGCACCATTTAAAGAGATGGTAGAGATTTCAAAATTTTGGATTGCTAAGGGAGTATCCGGGTTTAGACTTGATGCTGTTAAACACATTTATCAGAATGAAATATCAGAAGAGAATCCTCTTTTCTTAAAGAAATTCTTTGATTCTATTAAAAAAGAAAGAAATGATATATACGTAGTCGGAGAGAATTTGTCTGGAGACTACAGAGAAGTCTCTCCGTATTACACAGGACTTCCTGCATTATTCAACTTTGATGCTTGGTATAAGTTAATTTATGCAATTGAAAATTCTCATGCAAAATGGTATCCTAAGGATATTGTTGAGATGGAAGCCAGTTTCAGGTCATACAGAAATGATGCAATAAATGTAACTAAACTATCCAATCATGATGAAGACAGAACATTATCAAGGCTTGGAGGAGACATATCCAAAGCAAAAATAGCGGCTGCCATTTTACTTACAATATCAGGCTCTCCATATATTTACTATGGAGAAGAGATAGGAATGCTCGGTATGAAAAATGGTGGAGATGAAAATGTCAGAGAGCCTTTCCTGTGGTCATCAATTCAGTCTGATAACTATAGAACAAAATGGAGAAATCCTCTCTTTTCAACTGAAAGCTCAGTAAGACCTCTTGAATTGCAGAGAAATGATAAAAATTCAATTTTCAGGGTATATGAAAAATTTCTTAAGTTAAGAAACACTTATCAATCATTAGCTTATGGAGAGATGAGATATCCATCTAACTTAGATTCATATGATAAGAATTTTATGGTATTTTTCAGAGAGTATTCAGGAGAAAAATTAATGATAATACACAATGTCTCCTCAAATACTTCTACTATAGCAATCTCTGATCCAATTGTCAGGGCAGTTGCAGATATGGGCAGTGTTACCTATTCAAAAATTAATACTCAAAGTCACTCTGTTACAATGCCTCCATATTCAACTATAATATTTGAATTATGAAATATTTACGCATTATAATAATATCTTTTATTTTATATTCGTGTAGCAATAAAATAGAGATCAGCAAATTTGATAATTATGATATTGCTACAACAGTGAGACTATCACAAGATACTACTACAATTATTATTAAAGATTATTTCCCGCTTTGTGACAATTTAGATTCTGTAACATCATCATCATTAGAGATTATTGGTGATAAGACAATGGACACTATTCAAATAGTCAGAACAAAAAAGACGAAGAAATTGAATTTAATCAATTTAAGTACTAATAAGGGAGAGGGTGTTATTGTAGTATTAGATTATTGTCAACATAATAACTCCGGGAATCAAGTATATACTGTTACAAAAGAGTTTAACAAAAGCAAAGTAACTGCAGAGATTTTTGGCAATAACGCTGAATTTATTGTACTATGGCAAAATAGAGTTATAGATCCCTTTTATATAGAGGTTAAAAATGAAAACAAAAAGACCTCTTTAAATATTGAAATACCCTCTTCATCAAAAAATTTTGAAAGGTCTTTCATAAGAATATTTTCTTCGGGATCTGAACAAATTGCCAATGATGTATTAATTCCTCTAAACTTTGGAGAGGTAATTGAGTCATCTTTTAAAATAAGAAGAGAAGATAAGCATGCTCAGGTAATGTACTCTCTCTTGATTGATCGTTTTTTTGATGGAGACCCAAGTAATAGTAAGAAGCTTAATTCACCAAATGTTCTTCCAAAAGTTGATTATTTTGGAGGTGATTTGAAAGGAGTTCTGGAAAAAATTAAATCAGGCTTCTTTAACAATCTTGGTATTAATACAATCTGGCTCTCACCTATAACTCAAAATCCATATGATGCATGGGGTCAATATTCTGACCCTTCAACTCAATTCAGTGGTTATCATGGATATTGGCCAATATATCTGACAAAAATCGACAGGAGATTTGGAGATGAAAAAGTTTTAAAAGAGTTGCTCTCAGAGGCGCACGCCAGAGACATAAATGTAATACTGGATTATGTTGCCAATCATTTACATATTGATAGTCCTGTTTTGAAAGAAAACAAAGATTGGACAACCTCTCCCATAACACCTGACGGTAGACCAAATTTTGAGCTTTGGGATGAATTCAGACTAACAACTTGGTTTGATAAACATATTCCTTCTCTTGATCTAGAGAAAGAGTATGTAAATGAACCTTTGACTGATTCAGCTCTGTTTTGGATGGTTAATTATGACTTTGATGGATTTAGACATGACGCAACTAAGCATATACCTGAAGTATTTTGGAGAAAACTTACACAAAAAATAGCAAATTCACTACCAGATAAAAATATTTATCAGATAGGTGAAACATATGGCTCTCCATCACTTATTAATTCATATGTTAGAAATGGAATGCTGGATGGACAATTTGATTTTAATGTATATGACTCATTTATTTGGAGCGTTATTAATAATGATGGCTCATTTGTTAATGTAATGACAACTCTGATTGAGAGCCTAAATACTTATGGATATCATAATCTTATGGGTTATATAACTGGTAATCATGATAGGCCAAGATTCATATCTCTCGCAGGAGGAGCACTTCTGCCAGATGAAGATTGGAAAAAAGCCGGATGGAATCGCGAAATTGGAGTCGGAAAGAATGAATCGTATGATTATCTCTCAATTCTTCATGCATTCATATTCACTATACCTGGTATTCCTACTGTTTATTACGGAGATGAGTTTGGTGACCCTGGAGCAAATGATCCAGACAACAGAAGATGGATGCGTTTTGATAACTATAATGAACATGAAGCTAAATTGTTAAATAATTTTGTTAGCTTGTCAAAGTTCAGAAGATCTTCTATACCACTAATATATGGAGATTTCATTCCTTTAAAAGCAGAAGAGGATATTCTTGCATATTTGAGAGTATATATGGGTAAAATTGTTTTGATTGCTATTAATAAATCAAATGATATAAAAGAGGTAGAGATAAAAATACCCTTTGATTTTGAGGGGAAAAAATTCCAGTTACAATCAGGTAGAATTCTATCTTTAGATGACTATACTATAACAGTGGAAATAGAGCCAAGAAATTTTGTTTTGATTAATAATTAAATAATAATATTTATATGAATAAGCTTATTATAAGTCTGTTAACATTTGGATTAACTCTGTTTGTTTCTTGCACAGATAAAACAGAATTAAAATTAATTTCAAATGTAGAAAATCCTGAGTGGGTGGCTGATGCAGTTATTTATGAGGTTAACATAAGACAGTTTACAGAGGAGGGTACTTTTAATGCTTTTTATAATCATCTTCCAAGGCTTAACGAGATGGGTGTAAGAATTCTATGGTTTATGCCAATACATCCAATCGGGGAGGTTGAGAGAAAAGGTGCTTTGGGAAGCTACTATTCTATTAAGAATTATAAAGCAGTCAATCCTGAGTTTGGTAATATTGAAGATTTTAAGAGAGTCGTTGATAAAGCGCATGAATTTGGAATGAAAGTTATAATTGATTGGGTTGCAAATCATACATCAAGAGATGCTGAATGGATAAATAATAATCCCGAATGGTATATTATTGACAGCGTTACAAATAAACCTGTTGCCCCATTTGACTGGACAGATGTTGCTAAACTTGATTTCAATAATCAGGAGATGAGAGTTGCAATGATTGATGCTATGAAATTCTGGATTGAAAATGCAGATATTGATGGTTTTCGATGTGATGTTGCATCCGAGGTACCTGTTGACTTTTGGGAAAGTGCGGTAAAAGAGCTATATACAATTAATCCAGCTCTCTTCATGTTAGCAGAAGCTGAAGATCCATCACTTCAAATTAATGCATTTAATATGTATTATGGATGGAGATTCCATCATATAATGAATGGAATTGCATCAGGAAAATATAATACAGATACATTAAGAGCATATTTTTCCAGAGATATTCATAAGTTTCCCAATAATACAATACCTATGAATTTTACATCTAATCATGATGAAAACTCTTGGAATGGTACAGAGTTTGAGCGATTAAAGGATTATACCCGTCAAATGGCTGCATTAACATTTGTGATGCCAGGTATGCCTCTAATTTATAATGGGCAGGAGGTTGGATTCAACCGTAGATTAGAGTTTTTTGAGAAAGATATAATTGACTGGAAAGATAGCAGTGATTATACAGTTTTTTATAAAAAATTAATTGATTTGAGGAAAGAGAATCCGGCTTTAAGTGCGATAAAATTTAATGGTTTATCTGAAATTAAGACTTCTGCACCAGACAAAATTTTTGCTTTCATTAGAGAAGCTGGTGATAATATTGTTATTTCAATTTTTAATTTTTCTCAAGAATCTGTTGATACAAAATTTTTGAATTCAAAAATGGATTTTCAACTAACAGAGTTTTTTTCAGGTGAAAAGATTAATTTTTCTGACAATATTCAAATGAATCCAAATAGTTTTAAGATTTTAATAAGATGATTAAAGAATTGAAATTCACTATATCTATTTTTTTATTACTCTTTATATCAGTAAATCTATATGGTATAGAGATTTCTAGGGTAGAGCCACCAAGCTGGTGGATTGGTATGAACAATCCCAATCTGCAGCTATTGATTTATGGCAAAGATTTAAAAGACACAAAAGTTAAAACAAAAGAAAAAGGTATTAAGATATTGTCAGTAGAAAATGCAGATTCTCCAGATTATATTTTTGTAAACATAGCAATTTCATCCAAATTAAAACCTGGTACATTCGAGCTTACTTTATTTAGGGGAGATATGTCAAAAACAATTAATTATGAATTCTCCAAAAAAGGTCAGTCAGGAAAGTATACAGGGAAGGGGTTTGGGCCAGAGGATCTGATATATCTTTTGATGCCAGATAGATTTATTAATTCCGATATATCAAACGATAATCATCCAGAGGCAAAAGAGAAGGCTAATTATCTCCATGCATATGGCAGACACGGAGGCGACTTAAATGGTATGATTGAATCCCTTGATTATCTCAGTGAATTAGGAGTTACTGCCATTTGGTCTACTCCATTGCTTTTTGATAATGAGTCAAATGCATCTTATCACGGATATGCATGTTCTGATTATTACAGAATAGATCCCAGATTTGGAGACAACAATCTTTTTCGAGAATATGTCAGTAAGGCTGCAGATAAAGGAATAGGGGTAATTATGGATATGGTGCCAAACCACTCGGGCCTTGAACACTGGTGGATTAAAAATCTACCCTTTAATGATTGGATACATCAATTCCCTGCCTACACACAGTCGAATTATGCTATGTCCACACATGCTGATATTCATGCTTCAATTGTTGATAACAATAGATGTACAATGGGTTGGTTTGACAGAGCAATGCCAGATATGAACTTAAACAATCCATATTTACTTACATATTTTATTCAAAATGCAATTTGGTGGACAGAATGGGCAGGTCTTTCCGGTATTAGAGTAGACACATATCCATATAGTGACAAAAATGCAATTTCTCAATGGACAAAAGCAATAATGAATGAATATCCAACAATGAATATTGTAGGAGAGTGCTGGTTCTCAACACCACAGGAAATTGCATATTGGGAGGGAGATGCTAATAATAGAGATGGATATTCAAGTTATCTTACAAATGTAATGGACTTCTCCCTTCAAGAAGCATTTGGAAGAGCATTAAAGAATGATGGTCAACCTGGTTGGGGTGAAGGAATGTTCCAGATATACAAATCAATCTCTCTTGATTTTATTTACTCCAATCCTTTTGAACTTATGATTTTTTCCGATAATCATGACACAAACCGATTTTCTGAAGTAGTTAAAGGAGATAAAAAGAAGTTTAAAATGATGTTGACAATGCTTGCTACATTAAGAGGTATTCCACAACTCTATTACGGTACTGAGATTATGATGAAAACAGAAGACGGTAAATTGGGACATGGTGAAGAGAGAATGGGCATGATTAAAAAAGAGAGGTTTACAGAGAATCAAAAGGAGATTTTCAACTATACTTCTGAACTTTTTAACTGGAGAAAAAACTCTAGAGCAATTGCTTCAGGTAGCATGAAACACTACTGGCCGTACGATAATTTTTACATCTATTTTAGAATCCTTGACGATGAAAAGGTAATGGTTGTGATTAATAACAATACCAAACCGATTGAGGTTGACTGGAATAAAATCTCAGAATCAGTAAATACTGGTGAAGTTGGAACTGAATTATTTTCAAAGAATCAAGTAATATCAGGTAATATACTTACTGTAGAGCCTCAAAGCTCAATAATTGTAGAGTTTATGAATTAATTCAAGGTTTTAGTATATTTGTGCGCAGAATTTTTTATAATGAAAATTGCGCTTTGTAACATACCTATTCATTGGGAGCAATTTGATAAAAATTTAATCCTATCAGAAACTGTACTTAAATCTGTCTTTAATAATAATTCCGGCGTAGAGCTTTTGCTCTTGCCGGAATTTTTCACTTACGGCTTTAGTGTTGATAATAAGAACGCAGAGTCAATTGATGGTAATTCTCTCAAATGGTTGAAATATTCCTCTTTGTTTTACGGATCAGCTATATACGCATCTGTACCAGTTAAAGATGGATTGAATTTCTCTAACAGAGGATACTTTGTAAGACCAGATGGAACATGTGAAGTTTATGATAAAAGGCATCTCTTCTCGTATGGTGGTGAAGATAAAATCTTTACACCGGGTTCAAGAAGGGTTATCGTAAACTATCATGGATGGAAAATACTATTGCAGATCTGCTATGATCTAAGATTCCCCGTGTGGAGCAGGAATGTTAATCTTGAGTATGATCTTATTATTAATATTGCAAGCTGGCCTTCAAAAAGGGCAAATGTGATTAACCCATTAGTAAGATCAAGGGCAATAGAAAATCAATCATTTTATGCTTTCCTAAACCGATCTGGTTCAGATCCATATTCAGATTATAATGGAGAGTCCTTAATAATAAAACCTGATGGGAGTAGTTTAGAATCAATTCAAGAGAATAATAAAGACTACTATTCTATTTATAGTCTTAATATAGATGAACTATTATCATACAGGTCAAAATTCCAGTTTTGGAGAGATTCTGATAATTTTAAAATCATTTAATATTGACAAAATGAGGTATAGATTTCTATTTATAATTATTATATCATTTTTCATTCACTCTTGTGATTCAGATAAGTTAGCTGACGGAACTTACGAAATAACTATATTTTCAACAAATGATATACATGGTAAATTTTTCCCTTATGATTATGTTGACTCGCTTCCAATAAGATACTCATTATCTGCTGCTTCAACGGTTATCAATAACAAGAGGGAGGAAATAGGAAAAGAGAGAGTACTGCTTATTGATAATGGGGATCATCTGCAAGGAGATAATTCGGTTTTCTATTATAATTTTGTGGATACAACTTCTAAACACATTTTCTCAGAGATAGTATCATGGCTTGACTATGATGCAGTTGTTGTTGGTAACCATGATATTGAAGCAGGTCATCCTGTTTACGACAGGCTATATAAAAATGATGGAGTACCTTATATTGCAGCTAATATTATTAATCTTAAAAAGGGATTACCCTATTTCAATCCCTATAAAATTGTAGAAAAGAACGGATTAAGAATTGCTGTTATTGGCATGACTAATCCAAACATTAAGAAATGGTTGTCAGAAGATTTATGGTCTGGGATGGAGTTTGAAGAGATTTTGCCCTCTTTGCAAAATTGGGTTGATAAAGTTATTAAAGACGAGAAACCACACTTAGTTATTGCAGCTATTCATGCCGGACTTGGAGAAGAGAGTAAATATGAAGTTGAAAATCCAGCAAGATATGTTGCTGCTAATACAAAAGGAATTGATATAGTATTTGCTGCTCATGACCATAAAACAACATCAGAAAAAGTGTTTAATGGTAAAGATTCTGTCTTGATTATGGCTGGAGGAGGAAGAGCGGCTTTCCTGTCAGAAGCAGATGTCCGTATAGTAGTTAACAGTGGCGAAATTTCAGAAAAATATATTCAAGGTAATTCAATTTCTCTTCAAGATTTAAAGCCAGATAAAAACTTTCTTAGTTATTTCAAGAGTTATTATGACTCAGTCAGTTCTTTTACAAACAGAAAAATTGGGAGTCTGTTAAACAGAATAGATTCAAAAGATGCTTTTAAGGGCCCATCTGGATATATTGATATGATTCATAATATCCAGCTTGCAAATTCTGGTGCCGATATCTCTTTTGCTGCACCTTTAACTTTGAATGTAACAATTGAACCAAAAGAGCTCAATTTTCAAGACATGTTTAATATATATCCCTTTGAAAACCAGCTTTATGTGATAGCTATGACGGGGATTGAAATTAAGAATTATCTTGAGTATTCTTATTCAAAATGGATTAATAAGATCCCATCTGAGTCCGGACATCTGTTAAAACTTAACACAACAGGTAAAGGAGATAGAGGCAAATTTCAAAATCCATACTTCAATTTTGATTCAGCTGCAGGAATTATATATGAGGTAAGTACGGATAAGGGTGATGGAGATCGTATATCAATAAAATCATTGGCAAACGGAGAAGACTTTGTACTGGAAAAACAATATTTAGTTGCACTCTCCTCATACAGGGCAAACGGAGGAGGAGATCTCTTACTTAAAGGGTCCAATTTATCTAAAGATGTTGTTGAAAAAAGAGTTATTAAAAAGCTAGGTGATATCAGAGAAATTCTTTATGAACAAATAAAAAGGGACGGCTTTGTTAAAGCAGTCCCACTTAATCACTGGAAGTTTGTCCCAGAGAAAGAATCATTAAATCATCTTAATAGTGATTTAAAGTTACTATTCTGATTATTTTGCAAAACTTACAGATCTGGTTTCTCTGATTACAGTAATTTTTACCTGACCAGGATAAACAAGCTCCTCTTGTATCTTCTTTGCAATGTCAAGTGATAGTCTCTCTGAGTCCTGATCGCTAACTTGCTCGCTGCCAACGATTACTCTTAATTCCCGGCCAGCCTGTATAGCGTAAGTTTTGGTAACTCCTGGGTAAGAGAGGGCAAGATCTTCCATCTCTTTTAGTCTTTTTATGTAGGACTCAATAACCTCTCTTCTTGCTCCAGGGCGAGCACCAGAAATAGCATCGCTGACCAAAACCAGAGGAGCTATTAATGAATTCATTTCAACCTCTTCGTGATGAGATCCTATAGCATTACACACTTCAGGTTTCTCCTTGTATTTCTCAGCAAGCTTCATCCCGAGAACTGCGTGTGGAAGTTCTGGATCTTCGTCTGAAACTTTTCCAATATCGTGAAGAAGGCCGGCTCTTTTAGCTACTTTAGTATTCAATCCCAGTTCGGAGGCCATAGTGGCGCAAATATTTGCAACTTCTCTAGAGTGCTGAAGAAGATTTTGACCATAGGAAGATCTGTATTTCATTCTACCAATAAGTCTGATAAGTTCAGGGTGAAGTCCATGAATTCCAAGATCTATGCAGGTACGCTTTCCGGTCTCCATAATCTCATCGTCAAGTTGTTTCTGGACCTTAGTTACAACCTCTTCAATCCTTGCTGGGTGTATTCTGCCATCTGTGACTAGTTGGTGTAAAGCTAATCTCGCAACCTCTCTTCTTACAGGATCAAAAGCGGACAATAAAATTGCTTCAGGAGTATCATCTACAACTATTTCGACACCGGTCGCTGCTTCCAGTGCTCTGATGTTTCGTCCCTCTCTACCAATTATCCTCCCTTTAATTTCATCGCTTTCAATATTAAATACAGTTACTGCATTCTCAATAGCTGTTTCAGGTGCTATCCTCTGAATAGTATTAATTACGATTCTTTTAGCCTCTTTACTTGCTGTAAGCCTTGCTTCATCCATTACTTCACTTATGTAAGACATTGCCTCAGATTTTGCCTCTGATTTCATGGTATCGATCAGTTGATTTTTGGCATCTGATGCAGAAAGACCAGCAATATTTTCAATTTTCTGGATAGCCTCTTGTCTTAGCTTTTCATAATCTTCAACTTTTTTCTCAAGAATTTCTTGTTGAAGTTTTAATTGTTCTTTATGGTTGTCTAATTCTTTGTGTTTTTTTAGTAAATCTTGATTCTGCTGATTAAGGGAGATCTCTTTTTGCTTAATTCTATGTTCCTGTTGAATAATTACATTACTTTTCTCCAGTATTTGTTGTTCGTGCTCCGTTTTGAGTTGGAGAAATTTCTCTTTTGCCTGAAAAATCTTCTCCTTTTTGATATTTTCGCCGTCCTGTTCGGCACATTTTAGAATTTCTTCTCTTTTTCTTTTAAGTACGATATTGTTTCCTACATAATATGCTAAACCAAAGGCAACAATTGCAGGTAGAATAATTGATAGAATTATGTCCATTTGTATATATGTTGTTGAGTGTCAGTAAAAAGCCGTTGGTTGCTGTTTAGACAAAACCTTAATAAATTAAGATTTGAGCTCCGGCATATTGTCGCAAACTTCCAACGTCCTGTAAACAGAATCCCCCTTAGGGTAACCCAGGCCTGTTTTTGACAGCCGAGTAGGCTCGGTATTGTTTTAATGTTGATTTTGGCAAAGAGCTAAACCAACGGCATAATGTTGTGCTGTCTCACGAAAGATTGACACTTATATACTCATCTAGAAGATTACTGATGTTCTGTATCTCTTCAACAATTCTTGACGACTCTTCTCTCTGCTCGGCCTCAATCAATCTAATAACAAACTGTAAAAGCGTTATAGAGAGGGCATCCTGGATGTCTCTGTTTGTAAATCTTCTTCTGTAAAGATCTACTTTCTCATTAATAATTTTCACGGCAGCCCTAATCTTCTCTTCATCCTGAAGGGATACTTTCAGAGGATAGTATCTGTCTGCTATACTTATTTGTATTGACTGCTGGTCGCTCATTGTTTTAGTCGTTCAAAAGTGCTATACACTTATCTATCTCCTTGACTATTTTGCCAATCTTCTGTTTTGCCTCTTTAACATCCGTCGAAGATGTTTTAAAAGCTTCAGCAAGTTGTAAATTACTTATTCTTTGTTCTAGTTCTTTAACTTTGTTATTACTATTTTCCAATGCATTCTTTGTTTCAGTAAGCTCATCGACAAGACGAGAGTTATCAGAAGAGGCTTGCTCATATTTTGAGATTATTATCTCAATTTTCCTCTTTAGATTATTTAACGCTGATTGATAGTCTCTACTCATATTGAATGCACTATTGCAAAGATAGTAATTTATTAAAATCTCTTGCAAAAAAAAAGAACTCGCCAGAATATACTGTCGAGTTCAATTGTACAATTTATCCTGTTAAATTAAATAGTATTGTGCATCACAATTTTATTCATGCCTGCATCAATTGCCTTTTCATTCATAGGTATAAGTGAGTGGTGTCTCTCAGGAATAGATTTTTTTAACCCCTTTATAACATTCTCTAATGTAACAATTGGCCTTAATTTCAAATATGCACCTAGTACAACCATATTGTATGCCTTAGAATTTCCTAAATCAGCTGCAATATCTACTGCAGCTATTGAGCAAACTGTAATATCTTTTCTTTCAGGCAGTCTTGTGATTCCATTTGGATCGTATATAAGTAATCCGCCAGGTTTTACGCCAGCTTCAAACTTGTCAAGAGACTGCTGATTAAGAATAATCGCTACATCAAACTTGCTTAAAATTGGAGAGCTGATCTTCCTGTCGCTTAATATTACTGTAACATTAGCTGTTCCTCCTCTCATTTCAGGTCCGTATGAAGGCATCCAGGTCACCTCCTGTCCTTGCATAATACCGGAATATGCTAGTATTTTACCCATTGACAGTACACCCTGTCCTCCAAAGCCTGCAATTATTATCTCTTCTTTCATATTATAATCAATTTTATCTGTCCTTTAGATCTCCAATTGGGTATTCCGGAAACATGTTTTCTACCATCCATTCGTTAGCTTTAACAGGGGAGAGTTTCCATCCTGAATTACATGTACTAACAACTTCGACAAAGGAGGTACCCTTTCCTAGTGCAGAGTTTTCAAATGCCTTTCTGATAGCTCTTTTAGTTTTTCTTGCAGAGGCTGCATTGTGAACAGATTGTCTGGTTACAAAGCATGTGCCCTCTAACTGAGCTATGAGATTAGTTATTTTCAATGGCTGTCCGTGAAGTTTCGGATCTCTTCCATAAGGACTTGTTGCAGTTTTCATGCCGATAAGGGTGGTTGGAGCCATTTGCCCACCAGTCATCCCATATATAGCATTATTGATAAAAATTACAACTATATTTTCACCTCTGTTACATGCGTGCATAATCTCTGCTGTCCCAATAGATGCCAAGTCTCCGTCTCCCTGGTATGTGAAAACATATTTTTCAGGATGAAGCCTTTTTGTCGCTGTTGCAAGAGCCGGAGCCCTTCCATGAGCTGCCTGTTGCCAGTCAATATCAATATAGTTGTATGCAAATACTGCACATCCAACAGGTGAGATTCCAATAGTTTGTTCTTGAATGCCCATCTCTTCGATTACCTCAGCAATCAGTTTGTGAACAGTACCATGAGAACAACCAGGGCAGTAGTGCATTGTAGTACTTGTGAGAACAGGGGATTTTGAATAGACCCTGTTTTCTGGTTTGATTATATCTTTTACATCCATAATTGCTAAGGTTATTTGTTAATAGACTTCTTGAATGCCTCGTATACCTCTTCAGGAGATGGAACAATTCCTCCAAGCCTTCCAAAGAAGTTAACAGGTATTCTGCCGTTTACAGCAAGTTTCACATCTTCCAGCATCTGTCCGGTGCTTAGTTCAACAGACATCATTGATTTAAGATTTGGCACCATTCTGTCAATCTCTTTTGTAGGGAATGGGAATAGAGTTATAGGTCTGAGGAGGCCTAATTTAATGCCCTCTTTTCTTGCCATTTCAATTGTGCTTTCACAGATTCTAGCCATACAACCGTATGCTACAATTACATGTTCTGCATCTTCACATTGAATAGTTTCAAATCTTACATCTTCATCTTCCATCCTTTTATACTTTTCAATAAGAGTATGGTTGAGTCTTTCATGAACAGCTGCATCAAGTGCTAGTGAAGTAATTACATTCTGCTTCCTGTCTGGAGTCTTTCCCGTTGTTGCCCAAGGCATATTTTTAATAATCTCTTCATTCGTCCACCTTGGTTTCATAGGTCTCAGTTCAACTTTCTCCATCATTTGGCCTACAACACCATCTGCAAGTATCATTGCAGGATTACGATATTTGAAAGCAAGTTCAAAACCCAGATCTACGAAATCATACATCTCCTGAGCTGAAGATGGTGCCAGTACAACCATTTTATAGTCCCCGTGACCACCGCCTTTACAAGCCTGGAAGTAATCTCCCTGACCAGGCTGAATTGTACCAAGTCCAGGACCTCCTCTTACGACATTAACGACGAGACATGGTAGCTCTGCACCTGCTAAATAGCTTAAGCCTTCACACATTAAACTTAATCCTGGACTGCTGGATGATGTCATAACTTTTTTCCCGCAAGAAGCACCGCCATACAACATATTTATTGAAGAAGTCTCGCTTTCTGCTTGAAGGACAACCATTCCTGTTGATTCCCAAGGCTGTTCATCCATTAGTGTCTCCATAACCTCAGATTGTGGAGTAATAGGGTACCCAAAATATCCATCACAACCACACCTTATTGCGGCATGAGCAATGGCTTCGTTCCCTTTCATCAAAATTTGTTCTGCCATATTATTTCTCTTTATATTATATTCTCAGACTTTAATCCTGTAAACAGTTATACAGGTGTCAGGACAAACTGTTGCACAATTTGTACATCCGGTGCAACTTTCCGGAGACGCCATATAAGCGTAGTTATAGCCTTTGCTGTTTACCTCTTTTGCTAAGGCAATAGTATTAGTAGGACAATTGACAACACAAACGCTACAGCCTTTGCATTTCTCAGTATCTACTACAATAGCTCCTCTTAATGCCATATCTTGATTTTTTTAGTTTTTTGAATTTCTACAAATTTAGATGAAAATATTTTAAATTGAAAGAAAAAAGTAATGAATATTATAAATTTAGTTTGAAAAGTAGCGAAATCCTTTTATAATGTTATCGATAATGTAATTCCATCTTATGATAATACCGATAATTAAAATAATAATTAGCAGAAAATAGCCTTGTTGTGTCTGACTTAAGCTACTAAACCATTTATAAGATTTCTTAATTATATTTTTCATCTATTTCTCTATTCTGATTCTTGCATCAACCGCTATTACCTGCCTTGAATTGCCAAGCAGAGGATTAATGTCCATTTCAAATATCTCCGGTGCAGCAACACAAAGAGCAGATAACCTTCTAATTGCATCTCTGTAGATAGTTTCATTTACACCATCTTGCCCTCTTGTCCCTTTAATAATTTTATACCCTTTCAGAGAGGTAATCATATCGTTTGCCTCTCTGTTTGAAACAGGAGCAAGTCTGGAAGTAATATCACCCAATGCTTCAACAAATATTCCTCCTAATCCGCACATAATGATGTGACCATAATCATCTTCTCTTTTTGCACCTGCAAACAGCTGAGTTCCTGTAAGCATAGGCTGAAGCAGAACAGAGGTGGTATCGGGAATTTTCATCATTCTGTTAAATTCAGACACAAGAGTTTCATCATCAGTAATATTAAGTGCGACTCCTCCTACATCTGATTTGTGAACAGGGCCTATTACTTTCATAACCAAAGGATAACCAATTTCTCTAGCATACTTTCTCAAATTGTTCTGATTATCGGCGACAGCCTCTTTCGCCCTCTCAATACCTGCAGCATCAAGTAATTTCTGGACATCATACGGGGAAAGATATCCATTAGAAGAGTTATTTATTATCTTACGAATAAGCTTGTGATCTACCGGAGGTAACTCAATTTCTGACTCTGGTAAGTCTACAGCTAGAACTTTTGCTAAAGCAGACCCAAATGTAACTTCATCAGAAAAACTAATTCCTCCTTTTTCCTGAAATTGGGCAATCTCCTCTTTAACATTTACTATTGATGGTAATATAGGATAGATTGGCTTCGCTGAAGTCTTAATTTTTTCCAGCAGGATATTGTATACATCGTATACTGATGTGAGTCCGGGTGAACCAAAAATTACAGCCATTGAATCAACATCAAAATCTGTTTGACAACTGTCTATTATTGCAGAAAGCTGATCAGCTGTCCCGGTTGCAAGAAAATCAATAGGGTTTGCAACAGATGAGCCTGGGTAGAGTTGGCTTAATAGTAATTCGGCCTTAGCTCCTGAAAAGGATGGAATTTCAAGGCCATTCGATGATAAAATATCTGTTAACATAACTGCAGGCCCACCGGCATGAGTAATAATTGCTACTCTTTTCCCTTTTGGTCTGGGATACATTAAAATCGATCCAACGGTAACAAGTTCGCTTCTGCTGTTACATCTAATAATTCCAGCTTTGTTGAAAAGTGCTGAGACAGCTACATCAGGACTTGCCATAGCACCGGTATGAGAAGATGCAGCTCTGCTCCCGGCTTCACTTGATCCAGATTTAACAGCTGCAATTCTGGCTCCTTTTGAAATTAGAGATTTTGAGTGTTTAAGGAGTAGATCAGGTTTTGATATATTCTCTATATACAATAATTTTACTGGAGCGCTAATTCCATGGATATATGTTTCATCAAGGTGCTTTAGTAAGTCCTCGACTCCAATTTGAGCACTATTACCTACAGAAAACACAGATGAGAATTTTAAACCCATCTGCATTGCTGCCTCAAGAATAAAGACAACTGTTGCGCCCGAACCGGATATAATATCAACACCATCTTTACTTAGTTCTGGTATAGGTTGAGTAAAAAGGCCTGCATAATCAGGTGTCAGTACTCCAATACAGTTAGGCCCAATTAAAGATGCACCAGCTTGCTTTACCGACTCAACAATTTTTCTCTCCAGTATCGCCCCCTCTTCACTATCTTCATGAAATCCTGCTGAATAAATTATTACAGCTTTACATCCTTTATTTGAACATAGATAATCAACTGTTTGAGGACAAGCTTGTGCTGGAATTGCCAGAATTGCCAAATCAACTTGAGGTAACTCCTCTAGAGTCTTAAAGCTGGTAACTCCCTGAACAGTACTAGCCTTAGGATTTACTACCATTAGTTTTCCGCTGTAGCCGGTATTAATAAGGTTTCTCAGGGCGCTCCCCCCCGTTTTTTTTGTGTCGTCCGACCCTCCAACCACAACAATACTTTTTGGTGACAGTAGCTCTTTTGTTATCATTTGAATTAATAATTTTGATGCAAATATAATATAAAGTAATGTTTTTAATCAAATATCTTACTTTCTGTAATCATATTTAGTGATTTAGATAAAGAAATGTAATGTTTTAGTCTTTTTGAACTTTTGTTAAATGAATACCAATATGTATAATTTTGTTTGTCAATATAGTAATAAGAGTAATCCTCAAAATTGCTCTTCTCAAAAGGGAAATAGATACCCGTATAATATCGTTCAAATCTGTTTGCAATTTTCCCTGGCTCTTTATTAAGAGAGTAGCCATTTTTTAACCATAAATTTGAAATATCTTTAATATATTCCGGTAGAAACTTTTTAATAAAGTTGTATAGAATAAGTCCGCATTTTTCTGAACTTATATTTGATATGTCGATTTTAGAGATGTATTCAATAAAATTATCAAGAAACTCGCTTTGATTATTTATTAATAACGAAATCAAATATTTCCACTCAGAATTATTATACCATAAATCAGAGAATCTTGAAAGTGTCATAGCTTTTCTTGTTTGGTCAAAAGTCATAACATCTGATTCAAGGATTTCATATGGAGGAACTGGAGAGAATTTCAACCCATATTTTTTGTAATTAATACGGAACTCAGTTCCCGGTAGTAGTTTCAACAACTCTACCTGTATCTCATCAACATCCATTTTAACAAGAAATTTATAATCATTGAATAGCTCGTTGAGATTATATCCGGGTAGTCCAATAATAAGATCAGTGTGAATTTCAATAGTACCTAATGATTTTAGAAACCTGAGGCCTTCAATAGACCCCATGGAAGAGCCTTTTCTCCCGGATGTCTTTAAAACATTGTCATTTAAACTTTGAATGCCTACTTCAGCATGTATCAGACCAGCAGGGATTGTTTTTAATAAGCTCTTTAAAGAATCTGAGAGGAATGCAGGATGAACCTCAATATGAAAAGACAAGGAGCCTTCATATTGTTTCATAATTGTTAACAGTTCGCAAGCATGTTGAGAATGTGCATTAAAAGTTCTGTCCAGAATTCTTATGTGTCTGACTCCTCTTTTTTTTAGATTATCCAGCCTCCCTTTTAAAGAGTTATAGTCAATATAGGTAACCCTCTCTTTTAACCCGCTGACACAGAAGTTGCAAGTGTTAAAACAACCTCTAGATGTTTCAATCTGCACAAATGGCTTGCTATAATTAAAATAAATTGACTCTTCAGGGATTTTTAAGTGTGAAACAGAATCTGTAAATGCCCTTTTATTGTCGTAATAATTATCTTCAAAAAAGGTACAAACCCCTTCTAATTTATAAACAGGAATATTATTGATTATAGAATTAACTAATTTTGGGTAAAGTATCTCACCATCTCCTCTTACTACAGCTTCAATTTCAGGATTATTAAGAAGAAAATGATAGTTGTCTCCCAGAAATTCAGGACCGCCTATTATAATCCTTACTTCAGGGATTAATGCTTTAAGTTTTTTTAAAACAGTTAGGTTATAGTGAGAATTAAAAAGCCAGAATGTAGAAAAAATTACATCTGGCTTTCTAGTAATGACTTTATTAATAATTTCATAGTAATTGGCAGATAATGTGCCTGATACAACATCCCAAAAGGCTTTATCTCTGATACTGGATTCTAATTGAGCGTCAAGAGAGGGGATTGCCAGAGAGGAGTGGGAATATGAAGAGTTTATATCTAACCAAATAAATCGCATTTTTTGCGACAAAAATAGACAATTAATCTTCAATGGGTTCAAAATCCTCTTTGCCTACACCACAAACCGGACAAAGCCAATCTTCAGGAATATCTTCAAAAGCAGTTCCCGGTAAAATACCTCCATCCGGATCACCTTTTTCCGGGTCGTAAACATAATCACAAACGACACAAACATATTTTTTCATAAAATCAAATATTAAGTTATTTCTCCTTACAATAATAGTACTTTTTTCCGTTAAAATCTATTTTTTATCGTATAATTGTAAGATAAATTGAAACAGAGTAATATGAGATCTTTATTGATTAAAAATGCAATAAACGAGGGGAAAGAGGAAGATATTCTTGTTATTGATAACAAAATTCACAAAATAGATAGTGATATTATTTATCAAGCTGATAAAACTATTGATGGTAAAGGTAAATGGATAATACCTGGATTTATTAACATGCATACTCATGCTGCTATGACTCTCATGAGGGGAATAGGAGAGGATATGTATTTAAAAGAGTGGCTTGAAGATAAAATTTGGCCTGTTGAGCAGAAACTTGACGATGAATTAGTCTATTGGGGGACAAAACTTGCTTGTCTTGAGATGGTTAAAACTGGAACTACTACCTTTAACGATCAGTATTGGCGTGTCCCTGCAGCTATAAAAGCTGTTGAAGAGGCTGGGCTAAGATCTGTTCAGCCTTTTGTAATCTTAGATTTATTAGATTTATCAAAATCTTCAAAAATTAAAGAAGATTGCGAGGCTTTATTTCAAGAATCTAAAACATGGAGTGACCTCCATAAATTTGCCATTGGTATACATTCACCATACAGTGTATCCGAGGAGATGATTGTTTGGGGATCTGAATATGCCAGGAGCAGGGGACTGTTGCTTCATATTCATCTTTCTGAAACAGAATGGGAAAATTCTGAGTCAATAAAGAAACATGGTGTTTCTCCGACAGCATATCTTGACAAGCTTGGTGTTTTAGGACCAGAAGTAATAGCTGCCCATTCGTTATGGCTCAGTGATTCTGATATTGAAATACTTGCTAACAAAGGTGTTACAGTGGTGCATAATATTAATTCAAATTTAAAAATTGCATCCGGCTTCAAATTCCGATATAATGAAATGAGAGATGCCGGCATTAATGTAACTATTGGTACTGATGGATGTGCATCTTCAAATAATCTTGATATGCTAGAGGCTATGAAAACAGCTGCGCTTGTCCAAAAAGCCTGGAGATATGATCCAACATCTCTTCCAATTAATGAACTTATGAAATTATCCACAACAAATGGCGGAAAGGCTCTGGGTATAAAAACCGGAAAAATTGAAGAGGGTTGGCTAGCTGATTTCAGTCTGATAGATATTGATAATTATGCATTTACTCCCAATATAAATTTTTACGCAAATCTTATATACTCTGCGAACAGTTCATGCATTGATACTGTTATTTGTGATGGAAAGATTGTCATGGAAAATAGAATTGTCCCCGGTGAACTTGAGACAATTAATAATGTTAACAGATTATATAAAAAATTATTATAACTATGGACTTACTGAAGCGAATTGATGAATCATCAGAATATATTAAACAGAAATCGAATAATTTTTTGCCGAATATTGGTATAATTCTTGGCAGTGGACTTGGTGAATTAGCTGAAAAAATTGAAAACAGAATAGTAATCCCTTACTCTGAAATTCCAAATTTTGCAAAATCTACTGCTATTGGCCACAAGGGAAACCTTATACTCGGTCAACTGGGAGGTAAGAATGTGATTGCAATGCAGGGCAGATTCCATTATTATGAGGGATACGGAATGGATTTAGTTACTATGCCTGTCAGAGTTATGCAGAGACTTGGGATATCATTCCTGTTTGTATCAAACGCCGCAGGTGGTGTTAATCCAGCTTTTAAAGTAGGAGATTTAATGATTATCAGAGATCACATCAATCTTATGCCAAATCCTCTGATTGGGAAGAACATTGAAGAGTTTGGACCTCGCTTTCCTGATATGACAAGACCTTATGAACCGGAATTAATCAGACTTGCCGAGGAGACTGCAAACAGCTTAGGAATTAAATTAAAAAAAGGTGTTTATCTTGCAGGAACTGGTCCTACATATGAAACGCCTGCAGAATATGCTTTCTTTGGTAAAGCCGGAGCAGATGCCGTAGGCATGTCAACAGTTCCTGAAGTAATTGTTGCAAGACATTCTTCTATTCCTGTATTTGGCATGTCTGTTATTACTAACGAAGCTCACTCTTTTGAAGATGATTTTGTAAATGACGGAGAGGATGTTGTTAAAGCTGCAAATGAAGCTTCCGGAAAAATGACCCAATTATTTAAATTAATGATTGCTAAATTATAATTATTAAAATTATGACAGAATCCAGACCAATACCAAAATTATATTATGATCAAGCATTTGCCTTGTCATACTACTCAGAGATTCTGTGGCAGAAATCTTTTGTCGAGGGTAATGGGGGTAACCTCTCCATCAGATTAGACGAAGACCTGTTTATGATTACTCCATCAATGCACTCAAAGAGTGGATTAAACGAGACTGATTTTGTAATAGTCGACTCAAAAGGAAATACAATTTATGGGAGTAAAAAACCATCTACAGAGTTATTTACTCATTTGGCTATATATAGAAATAATCCGGAAACAGGTGGTATAGTTCACTCGCATCCTCCTTACACCTCTTCCTATGCTTTCAGTGATTCAGTTCCGGCAATTCCAATGAGTGCCGAATCTGTTATTTGGATGGGGCAATTAACTTTAGCACCTTACAATACCCCGGGGTCTGCCGAGTTGCTTGAACAAGTTGAAACTCTTTCAAAGGGAAGAAATGTACTTGTTCTTCAGAATCATGGTCTTCTTTCCTGGGGTAGGAATATTGAGGAGGCCTACTGGAGAACAGAGGTGGTAGAGGCACATTGCAAAATTTCCCACATAATGGAATCCAGAGGGGCAACACCTCGTCACTTTACATATAAACAGATGACTCAGCTCAATGAGCTTAGGGGCAAATTTCTGAAAAATGAATAGTATACCATTAGGTTACGATTCTGTAGAATTTCCTGTTGATTGCAGTTATATCAAGATTATTGATCAAACTAAACTTCCAATTAAAGAAGAATTTATCTACATCAGTTGTTACGAGGGATTGGCAGATGCTATTAACTCTCTGAAGGTCAGGGGTGCTCCCGCTTTAGGTGTAATTACAGCAGCGGGGATTGCTATGCTATTCAGATCATGCACAATGAATTCATTTTCAGAGGCCTTGCTTTTCCTGAAAAAAATATCACACTCCTTTGTCTCTTTAAGGCCTACAGCATTTAATACTAAGTGGGCAGCTGAAAGAATGCTCAGCTGTTTTATTTCAGAGTTTAACCCAGATTATTTTAATCTGGAAAAGAGTAAAGTAAGATTGGCTGAAGAGGCTAACAATATTAAAGC
The DNA here is from genome assembly GCA_035609245.1 of Bacteroidales bacterium MB20-C3-3. NCBI lineage: Bacteria > Pseudomonadati > Bacteroidota > Bacteroidia > Bacteroidales > Bacteroidales bacterium MB20-C3-3. Next base: position 296,843 of record CP141202.1, read on the forward strand.
TGAAGATATAAGCATGTCTCTTGAAATAGCAAAAAACGGACTATCATTGCTTAAACCAGGAGATAAACTTCTTACTATATGTAATGCGGGTCATTTAGCAACAGCAAGATATGGAACAGCGCTGGCCCCGATATATATGGGAAACGAGATGGGATATTCATTTTCTGTTTATGTTACAGAGACAAGACCTTTGTTGCAAGGATCAAGACTAACTGCTTTTGAATTGTCAAAGTCTAATATTGATGTAACACTGATCTGTGACAATATGGTTGCTACTTTGTTGAAAAATGGCGAGATAAACGCAATTTTATCGGGTTGCGACAGAATAGCATTAAATGGAGATACGGCTAATAAAATCGGAACAAATTCTTTGGCTGTTCTTGCAAATTTCTACAAAGTGCCGTTTTATGTATTAGGTCCCAGGAGCACTATAGATAATAAAACAGAAAATGGGAACTTAATACAGATAGAAAATAGAGATGGGAGGGAGATAACCGATTTATGGTATAAAGAGAGAATGGCGCCTAAAAACATAAAAGTTTATAATCCAGCTTTTGATGTTACTGACTCTGCTTTGATAAGTGCAATCATTACTGATTTTGGTATATACAGATATCCTTATGATTTTTCTGTTGAAGATTAATAGACGATATTTACAAAAAAATTGAATGATAAAAAACATAATATTTGATCTGGGAGGTGTATTGGTTAGGCTTGATAAAGACCTATGCATAAAAGCTTTTGCTGAGATAGGACACCCGGATTTTGGCAGAATTATAAATGAGTATTTCCAAGAGGGATTCTTTATGGATTATGAGAAGGGTCTTATTTCAACAGAAGAATTCAGAGATAAGGTAAGAGAAAACATGGAAACTTTTGCTTCCGATATCGAAATTGATAAGGCTATGGCTGCTTTTTTACCGGAGTTACCACTAAATAAGTTGAAAGCTCTTCAAAATTACTCTAAAAACTATAGAATATTCCTTCTGAGTAATACAAACCCTATTGCAGTTGAGACTGTGAAGCCAATGTTTCTTCTAGGAGGTCAAGAGATGAGTGATTATTTTGAAAAAATGTACCTCTCATTTGAAATGAAGTGTGCTAAACCAGATCCTAAAATATTTTCAATGCTCCTGGAAGACGCTGGAATTAACCCCGAAGAGTCTCTTTTTGTTGATGATTCCATTACTAATCTTGAAGCAGCCTCTGAATTTGGAATTAAGACAGCTCATATAATCCAGGAAAATGATCTGATGAACGATCTTAAACCATTCTTATGTTAATTGATTATTCAGAAAAGAAAAATGTCAAATTCATCTCCCTTGCTAGTGGAAGCAGTGGAAATTGTTATTTTTTTTCTAATGGAGTTGTAAGCTTTGTAATAGATTTTGGGATAGGTTTAAGAACAGCCAGAAAGCGCCTTGCAGAGTATAATATGAAGCTTGAAGATATAGATTTTGTATTAGTAACTCACGATCACATAGATCATATTAAACATTTAGGGACTTTCGCAGAGAAGTTTAGTAAACCTGTTTATGCGACTGAATCGTTACATAATGCATTGTCTAATCATTTTGCAACTCGAGGAAAATTGACCTCATCAAGAGTATATATTGAATCTGAAAAAGAATTTTGTTTCAATGATGTATCAATTACTCCTTTTCAAGTCCCTCACGATGGAACAGATAATTATGGATATTTTATAAATATGTCCGGAGTTAAGATTGTTGTAGCTACAGATGTAGGCAGAGTTAATTCAAGCCTAATAAAATATGCATCAATATCCAATCATTTGATATTTGAATCAAATTACGACAGAACCATGTTAGAAGAGGGTCCCTACCCAAAGTCTCTTATTGACAGAATCAGTAACGGTAAAGGTCATCTAAGTAATGATGAAACTGCAAATGCAATTAAGGAATTTTATCATCGTGAAATTAAGTCTCTTCTTTTATGTCATTTGAGTGCTAATAATAATACTCCGGCTCGAGCGATTGAAACAGCAGGGATGGCTCTTCTTGAAGTAGGAGCCATCCCTGGAGTTGATTTATTACTTGAATGCCTTCCAAGAGGAAGTGCTTCAAAATTATATCAATTTTAAAGAAGCTGAATTACTCCACAAACTGTTTAGCATAGTATTTGGCAGTTAGTTTCTCACCGGTTGCTTTTTCTATCATTTCATTCCATTCAAGTTTCATTCCTATCTTGAATATGTTATCACTCATCCACTTCCCAATTGCTGGATTGCCAATATAGCATTCGTTTTTATAATCGCCGGACTTTGTTATATTATCGACTATATAGTAATGTATTTGAGAAGCCAGTAGTTCTCCAAGTTGATAATTATGATAATAACAAGGGTATAGTGCTATATGAATTTTTGTAGCCCAGTCTGGCATATCTCTGTTATGAGGTTTCTTTAACATCTGATATTTCTCAGCAAGATTCCACCATAAGGCATTTAAGTCTTGTTCAGGATTAGAATACATCTCTTTTTCAAATCTGTAAACTACTTGCACCCATCTGCTGAAAACAAGTTGTTGAAGTTTTAGAGATTTATAACAATCCTCCTCTATTTCACTTTTCTCAATGTCTGTAAGGCCCAAACTCAATCTCATCCACTCTGGGTTTCTAGATAATCTGCCGAATATCATAGCTATAGCTTCTGTAGTGAATGTATGTGCAGCATTCCTTAGGAAAAAAGGATTTGATGGATCATCATGCCCTAATGCATACACCGCGTGTCCAAACTCGTGAAGCATAGTACCCATCCATGATTCGTTGTCAGATATATTTGCCAATACTCTTACATCTCCATTTGCATTGATATCAATGCAATATGCATGTTGATTCTTTAGGGGTTTTTCATAAAGGTCGCTACTCTTCATTATTGAAGAGACATTCAGTCCTATACCTGAATAAAACTCTTCAGTAAGTTTCTCAAGATTCTTACCTTTATAGAATTTGTCAAGATCAACCGGATACAGTTTTGGCGACTCTTGAAAATATCTGCCTTGAAAGTGCCATGGCATTAACTCATTTTCAGAGATTCCGTATCTTTTTGAAAAGGCAATATCCATTTCTCTTTTTAATCTTTCAAATTCATCTTTGGTAAGAGAATCCAATTCGTCAAAAAGAGCTGATATCTCCTCCGGATTTTGCCCTGAAAGTTCAAGTGACATGGTATGAAAATTATCATATCCAAGAGAGTAAGCGAGTTTATTTCTTAATTTGATAATTTCCAATACATCATTTGCAACAAAAGTTCCAATTTCTTTGTGAGCTTTCCATACCTCTTCCAAGTCATTATTTTCAGTAGAATTCTGCAAGATAGACTCAACTTCATTATCAGAAATTGGTTTCCCTCTGAAATTAGCCCTGAACTCAGCATATTTTTGTTCAAGAGAAGTGGATTTGCTGATTATTTGTTCAAGTAACGAACTATCAGCCTGATTTGACAAAAAGGAGTTATAAACAACATCTAATTGTCTCTTTAATAAAGGGTCAGTAATATTGCCTCTTTCTTTAATGGCTTTTAGTTTTTCAAATACTTCAGTATTAGAATAGATCCTGGACATTGCAATATTTGCTTCTGAGTACTTTGCAAATTCGTCAGAGTCTCCAGAGATTGTACCATTCCAGTAAGCATTTGATGATTGAATGTAGAGTGGATGTATGCTACTCTCTGTACTGCTTAATATATCCTTTAAAACTTTTTCATCGTTATTATTGCAACCTGCTATCATAAATGCAAAAATTAATAAACAAATATACCTGTTCATAAAGTCTCATTTTTTTAATCGTTTCTTATATACTTGCGTTGAAATTATATAAACATCCTCAAGAGGCCTGTCGTTAGAATCTGTTTTTGACTCAGAGATCTTGAAAACTACATCCATGCCGGAAATCACCTCGCCAAAGACAGTATACTGAGTGTCTAAATGAGGAGTTCCGCCGTGTTTCTTATAGTATTCACGAATATGTTCAGGAAATCTATAAGAAGACTTCTTACCTATAGCTTCGTTTCTGTTATTTAACTTCTTTTCTGCTGATATAAGTGACTCCTCATCATGAATTTTCCCCTCAACAATATAAAATTGTGATCCTGAAGATTCTCTGTTGGGGTTTGTAATATCACCCTCTCTGGCTGCAGCAAGAGATCCTCTTTTGTGAAAAAGTTCAGGAACAAACTCTGCAGGGATACCCTTATCCGGACCACCATCCCCGTATAGTTTTCCAGGTTCTCTCTCTCTTGAGTCAGGATCTCCAGATTGAATCATAAAGTCGTTTATAACTCTGTGGAATAACACACCATTAAAGTATCCCTCCTTTGAGAGTTTAACAAAATTATCACGGTGGAGAGGAGTTTGATTATACAATAGAAGAATAATCTCCCCTTTGTTTGTATTCATCCTTATATGGAAATATCTTTGAGAAGAGTATCCACTAGCAGACGAAAGCAGCAAAGTAGAAATTACTAACATGATATAGTTAATCCTTTTCATATTTATAATTGTGGACCTGAAGAGATAAGAGCTTTTGCGGCATCGTTATCGCAATATTGATCAAAATTCTTAATATACTTTAATGCTAAAGATTTAGCCTTATCTTCCCATATCTCAGGTTTTGAATATGTATCTCTGGGATCAAGTATACCATCTGAAACATCATGCAGTTTAGCAGGAATAGTCAGATTAAGAATTGGAATATGCTTTTTTTCAGAATTTTCAATTGTTCCGTCAAGTATTGCATCAATAATAGCCCTTGTATCTTTAATGGAAATTCTTTTTCCTGTTCCGTTCCAACCTGTGTTAACAAGATAAGCTTTCGCTCCATGTTCGTCCATTTTCCTGGCTAGAGTGTTTGCGTAGACTGTTGGGTGAAGAGTTAAAAAAGCTTCACCAAAAGCAGGCGAAAAAGATGGTAAAGGCTCAGTTATACCTCTCTCAGTACCTGCAAGTTTTGATGTGTAACCACATAGAAAGTGATATTGAGCCTGATTTCTGTCTAATATTGATACAGGAGGCAGAACACCAAAAGCATCGGCAGAGAGGTATATAATTTTCTTTGGATGGCCTGCTTTAGAGGGTAATACAATCTTATTAATATGATATATAGGGTAGGAGACTCGTGTATTCTCTGTAACAGAGGAATCGTTAAAATCAATACTGCCATCTTCTCTTACGGTAACATTTTCTAATAGAGCATCTCTTTTAATTGCCTGCCATATATCAGGCTCATTCTCTTTGCTTAAATTAATGGTTTTGGCATAACAACCTCCTTCAAGGTTAAATACTCCATGATTGTCCCAGCCATGTTCGTCGTCACCAATGAGGTATCTTTTTGGATCTGCCGATAAAGTAGTTTTTCCAGTTCCTGAAAGACCAAAAAATATTGCGACATCTCCTTCTTTACCAACATTTGCAGAGCAGTGCATAGATGCAATCCCCTTAAGAGGAAGATAATAATTCATCATTGAAAAAATACCCTTCTTCATCTCTCCCCCATACCAGGTGCCTCCGCAAACAGATATTCTTTCTGTCAGATTAAACAACACAAATACATCTGAATGTAAGTTGTGCTCTTTCCATTTAGGGTTTGTTGCTTTTGAAGCATTAATAAAAACAAAATCTGGTTCTCCGTAATTATTTAACTCATAGTTAGATGGCCTTATGAACATATTTGTTACGAAATGCGCTTGCCATGCTACCTCCATTATGAAGCGGACCTTCATTCTGGTATCTTCATTGGTTCCGCAAAAGGCATCAACTACATAAAGAACATCCTTATTTGAAAGCTGATTTTGAGCAATTTCCTTACAATCATTCCATACATCCTTAGTAATTGGTTTATTAATTGTACCATCCCACCAGATTGTATTTTCGGTTATTTCATCTTTAACTATATATTTGTCCTTAGGAGAGCGTCCGGTAAAAACTCCGGTCATAACAGCCACCGAACCTGTATCTGTTAGTATACCTTTATCGTAACCTTCATTTCTTTCATCCATCTCTGCCTTGAACATCTCCTCATAGGTGGGATTGTACATAACCTTACCAACATTGGTAATGCCGTACTTTAATAAATCAGAAGTAATCATGTTTAGTTTAGTTAGTTTTATTTAAGTTTTGTATATTGAAACAAATTTAATGAATTATTTCTACAAAGTTCAAGAATGTCAAAATCATTGGAGATACTTGAGCGTTACTGGGGTTACACATCTTTCAGGAAAAACCAGGAAGAGATTATTAACTCTGCGCTTTCCGGAAAGGATACAATTGCATTGATGCCCACCGGGGGAGGAAAGTCGCTTACATTCCAAATTCCGGCTTTATTGACAGATGGAATTGCATTAGTTGTAACTCCATTGATTGCCCTTATTAAAGATCAGGCAGAAAATTTAAGAGCAAAGGGAATTCCTGTCATTGCAATCCATTCTGGATTAAGTTATGATGAAATTGATGCGCTACTTGATAATGCTATATTGGGTGAGTACAAATTTCTATATCTCTCCCCGGAGAGACTCAATAGCGACTTATTCAGGGCAAGGGCATCAAAAATGAAAGTTAATTTTCTGGTTATTGATGAGGCACATTGTATTTCACAATGGGGACATGATTTCAGACCGGACTATCTGAAAATTAAAGAGATAAAGAATATAATAGCCCCAATTGCAACTATAGCAGTTACAGCAACAGCAACTTCAGTAGTTGTGGAGGAGATTTCAAAAAATCTTGGAATGACTTCACCAAACATATTGCGCTCTAGTTTTTCAAGAGATAATTTATCTTATGTGTGCAGGGAGGATGAAGACAAGTACAGCCAACTGCTCAAAATTGCAAGAAATGTTAACGGATCTGGGATAATATATGTCAGAGAGCGACGGAAAACATTTGAAGTCTCTGATTTTTTAAAAGCTCATGGGATATCTGCAGAAGCATATAATGCGGCAATGCCTTCTGCATCAAGAGCACAAAGACAAGATGAGTGGAAAAACGGAGAACTCCGGATAATAGTTGCCACAAACGCTTTTGGAATGGGGATTGACAAAGCTGATGTTCGTTTTGTTTGTCATCTTGACCCTCCAGAATCGATTGAAGCATATTACCAGGAGGCTGGAAGAGCAGGTAGAGATGGTATTAAGTCATACGCAGTATTGTTATGGAATAAACAAGACTCTGGCAGGCTTAGAAGAATATTATCAACTACTTTCCCTGATGAAGTTTTTATCAGCACTGTCTATCAAAAACTATTTGTATATCTGGGCATTGCTTTTGGAGCTGGGAAGGGGAAGGTAATAAATTTTAGTCTTAAAGACTTTTGCTCAAATCTCTCTCTTCACCCTGTACCAGCATATCATGCATTAAAATATATTGAAAAGGAGGGTTATATAGAATTAACTGATGAGTTGGATAACCCATCCAAAGTCAGGTTTATCATTGGACGAGACGAACTTTATAATGTTCAGCTTCAGAACTCTTCACTTGATGCCTTTATTAAAACATTACTTAGATTGTATTCCGGACTCTTCTCCCTCCCTGTTGCAATTGATGAAGAGCATATTGCTAAAGTTACCAGAAACAGTAAAGCAGCGATTTCATCAAGTTTAATGAGGCTGTCCAGAATGGGAGTTATTTCATATCATCCGGCTGTAAGGTCTCCTCTTTTAATATTAAAGGAGGAGAGACTAGATGAAAAGAATTTCAGAATTGACAATACTCGTTATCTTGAGATGAAAAGTAGTATGGAATCAAAAATTGAAAGCGTCATCTCATATTTCCAGTGTAATACCTCCTGCAGAGAGAAGATTTTGTTAGAGTATTTTGGTGAGATTATTAATACAGATTGTGGAAGATGCGATTATTGTCTTAGTGCCGGAAGAAAAAGAGATAATTCTAACTACTATTACTCTATTGAAGAAAAAATATTTGAAATACTGGAAGGAGGGCCTAAGAGTATTGCAGAAATTTCTTTGGAAATTGATGATGACAGCAGACTATATATTGAGATACTAAGTGATTTAACTGACAGGGGAGCATTAAATGTAAAGGGTGATATTTTTTCACTTGGAGATAACATTAGTATCCCTGATCAATAAAAATCTGAAGCTCATTATATAATTTCTGGACAGGCAACCCCATCACATTAAAGTAGGAACCCTCAATTTTCTCAATAGCAATATATCCTATCCACTCCTGGGCTCCGTATGCACCAGCCTTATCATAAGGTTTATAGTGTTCCACATAATAATCTATCTCCTCTTCAGATAGGGTTTTAAAATAGACGACAGTGGAAGCCGAAAAACCTTTTTCTCCTTTAATGCTTCTTAAATACACTCCTGTAATTACATTATGAGCTTTACCTGAAAGTTTCATAAGCATTTTTGTAGCCTCCTCTCTGTTAGATGGCTTTCCCAGTATTTCACCTTCACAAATAACAAGAGTGTCTGCCGTAAGAAGGATCTCTTCTTCTTTAAGTTCTCTGCCAAAATAAAATGATTTCATTTTAGCAAGATAGAGAGGGACGCTATTAATATTAACAGAAGTATCATAAACTTCTTCAGTATGACCAGATATCTCAACATTGTAAGGAATATCAAGACCAGCAATCAGCTGATGTCTTCTGGGAGATGCGGATGCAACAATTAGGATGCGATCGGTCATCATATGAACTAAATTTCTCATCCTGAATATGCTTCAGGAGAGTCAGCCCACAAACCATGTACCTTTAGTGTCTGCTCAATGACATCTCTTGCACAGCCTTTACCACCACCTTGAATTGAAATATAATGGCAAACATCTTTTACTTCGTTCACAGCGTCAGAAGGGCAGGCTGCAATCCCGCATGCTTTAAGAATTCCGATATCAGGTATGTCGTCTCCCATATAAAGCACCTCATCTGGCGATAACTTGTATTTATTTATGAAATGTTCGAAATCGGGCATTTTAAAAATGGACTTTAAATATATATCCTCCCTGGGCACACCAATTTGCATAAATCTAAGTGCAATTGATTCTGAGGAACCGCCAGTTATAATTGCTACGGGGAATTTTTTTAGAATAGCAACTCTTACTGCATACCCATCTTTAGCATTGTGTGATCGAAGAAGATCACCGGTTTCTGTCGCTAAAACCTGACCATCAGTAAATACGCCATCAACATCAAAGGCAAATGCTTTGATTTTATGTAATTTAGCCTTAAAATTAGCCATTATTATTAATCTGTTTATTTTGATCAAGTATAAAATTGGATAGTAGTTTATAAACCGCTAAGTGCTCCTTAGTATCATTTAAAATTTCAAAATGCTTACTGATCGTTTTTAAGTCGCCTCGTGCAGCAGGTCCAGTCTGTACCATTTTGGGATTTCCGTAAAGAAACGCCTTCCTTATTGTTTCTATCGCAAGTGGCAATAAGTAAACATGGTGAGGAGTTGCAATGTCATAAGATAAAGAGGCCAGATAATTAATAAAATTACTGACGAAGACAGCCGACACATGCATCCTTAATCTTTCAGATGAGTCAATTACAGAGTACTCTGATCCCAATTTTTTACAGAGAGTAGACAACTTTTCAAAAGCAGCAGAATCTGATGATTCTAGTAAAAAAGGGACAATACTCATATCAACTGGTTTATTTTTACTAAAAGACATTAATGGATAAAATACACCATGTGATTTAAATTGATTCAAAACATCAACAGATGTAGCTCCACTGATATGACATACAGTTGAATACCCTGACTTAACTGATTGAATATTTAACAGATTTGGCAGAACAGTTTCCAAAGCATCATCAGATATTGCAACAATTATTATATCGCTGCCCTCCATTTTATCATAATTAACTGAAGGGTGTGTGTCGGGCAGATTGAAATGGTTGTATTCAGGCTTATTTAATATTGAAGATAGTTGTTTCGCAGATTGAAGAGACCTGTTAACTACAAATGGGATCTCAAATCCAGCTCCTTTTAATGCGATAGCAATTCTAAACCCTGCATTGCCTGTGCCCCAAATTGATATCTTCATATTATACTTATCTTGAGCCACCTAACGCAAGTACAGGAAGACTTTCGTTTCCCTCTTTGCTCACACTTTGAACAGAGAAGAGATGATTATCCTTACTAAATGGTAATTCAACTGAATTCCCTGTAATTAATATCTTTTTCTCCCACATTGATTTATCAGTCTCTCTAATCAACACATAATACCCTGCAGGGGCAGTTCCTGATTTTGGGGCCTCCCAGGTAAGATATGTAGATGATGAGAGTCCGGAGATATCAATCTTTACATTTTTTGGAACATCCGGAGCAAAAGCAAGATTTAATATTGTTGATAAATTTGCTTGCGTATTTTTTCTTACATATTCAATATCGACTCCTTTTATCAAATCACCATACTCAATTCCATCTTTTGTTTCCGGAATCTGGTGTGTTCTGTTATAATTTTCATAATATTCACACAACCTTACTGAAGGGAAACCCTCTTTGTTAAAAGGGGTATGGTCGCCACCTCTTCCGAATCTGTCATTTCTATAAATAAGTTTGATGAATAGATTGTCAACATATCTTTCTGAAACCTCTTTGATATATCGTGCAATCTGTCGAGACTCACTATCATTCTCTCCTGAATTAAACTCTCTTATTCTTCTTTTTTGATCATTTTCTGTGTAGGGAATATTTTCCGAAAAAACTCTTAATTGAGTATTTCCTGAAATTTCTGTTCCGCTTGATCGAGAGTTACCAATCATATCATTATTAATTACGGTAACAATATTCCAAGATTCTTTTTTTGCCATTTTTGCCATATGGGTAGCTCCAAGTAATCCATGCTCCTCTCCGGATAGGAAAACCAACTTAACAGAGATAGGAAGTGGTTTGACAGATAAGATTCTGGCAATCTCCATCAGGGCTGCAACTCCACTACCATTATCGTTAGCTCCTGGTGCAAAGGCCAGAGAATCGTTGTTATCATAAGATCTGCTGTCAAAGTGAGCCAATAGGATTATTTCTCTGTTATCTGAAGGATTATCACCTTTGAAATTGGCAACAATATTCATCAGTTTTACTTCACGATGTAGTCTGGAACCTTTGCCACCTGCAGGGTAGATAACACTCTGCACACTCATATGATTAGAATTCTTTGCAAAATCATCAAGTTTCATCTTAATGTACAGTGAAGCTGCTCCAATACCTGTTTTGGGCTCATTTTGAGTGCTTAGATTGTGTCTTGTGTAGAAAGATACCAAATCTTCTATTGTTTTGGTAATATTCTCTGATTTTACAAGTGACAAACAATCAGTAACTCTTTGATCTCTCACTATAATTTGTTGTCCGTTGAGATACAATGGAGAGAAAAATATAAAAGATATTAAAACTAAAAAATATTGTTTTTTCATTTTAGAAATATATTTCAATATAATTCAAAAAAAGCTTGAAGATCCTTTTTGTGGTTTCCTGGTAATAATACCACATGATTACCAAGGTGAGATGTTAAGAAAGAGTTCAGTTCTGATTGTGTATCAAACAAAAATTTAACTTGGGTTCTGCATCTCTCTTTTACGGAAGTATTGGCAATAATTTTTCCACTTGCGCAGAACATTTGATCAAGGCTCTCTCCGCCTAACTTAAATAGGGTGTATTCACCTTCTGAAAGAATAGCAGCAACCCCAATCCCAATGCCAGATTCATAATGCGATGGAAGAGTATAACTTTTTGCAAAAGATACCGGTGATGTACAATGCGCAAAATCAACAGTGTTTTCATTTTTATCAATTGAGGATGGATTAGCCATGAACACAGGTTTATTTAGAAGCGACCTGGCAATTATCATAGACCATAATGTTGGAATGTCTCCTTCGCAACCGGAAACCAACCCATTGTCATTTAATAATGATAAAGCTAAACATGCTGTTGTTTTACATGTACCAATAATATCAAAACACTTTATTGAAAGTGAGTTAATTTCATTGTCCTGAATTATTTGTTTAATTACATTGTATAATTTAACCGCATCAACTATATCTTCTTGAGTTCTGTCTTCTGTAGCCAGTTTGGAAAGATCATCAATTAGTTTCAAAGATTCATCTGAATTTAAGGTGTACTTACCATTGTATGATGAAATATTCTGATATCTCTCTTCAAGAGAAGAGATAGGTATGTCAATAAACTTAACTCCTAGTCTTGAAGATAGTGAATACTTATCAACATCTGAAGCAATAAGCCACGGAGAGGCATCCCCAATAAGGCCTATTTTTGTATTTGAAATCTCTTTAAAAGCTCTGTGGATATTATATAGAGATGAGATTTCAATATGTAATTCTTTCATATAAATTTCAGACGGGCTAATAGGAAAATTTAAATGCTTATGCTTTATATTCCTGAAATTAAGCCAGCTAGATATCTCCAATGATGCAGCCAGAGAGTTGTGAAACGAATCGCTTAAAATAACAAGTGGCCGTGAAATTTTTTGCCAATTGTTTAAAAAAATTTGTTCTGTTCCTCCTGTTGCAATAAAAGCAATAGCAAACTCTTCCTGCCCTTTGATTGGTTCGTACTCTTGAGCACTGACAATTTTTAGAGCGTATCTCTTTTTAAAATCATTATAGAGAGCCTCTCTGGATTTTGAGACTGAGTTGTTATCATGAAGATTTGAAGCAAAAACTATTAGAGTAAGATTAGGTTCCATAGAATAATTATATTGATGCAAAGATAGAAATTTTCATTAATATGAATTTTTGAAAACAATTTGTAGTAAAATCCGTTAATTATTTAACATACTTAATTACTATTATAAGATGAACAATGAGAATAATTCAGAAAGAAACATAATAACTGCATTTATTCTTAATCTTTTATTTGCTGTTATTGAACTTGTCGGGGGATTGATAACAAATTCTGTTGCAATTCTTTCTGATGCAATCCACGATTTTGGAGACTCACTCTCCCTTGGAGTTGCTTTATATTTACAAAAAGTATCAAAAAAGCGTGGAGATGATAAGTATACTTATGGTTATAGACGCTTTTCGCTTTTAGGCTCAGTCTTTATTTCTGTAATACTTTTATTTGGCTCTCTATATATGATTAAAGAGAGTTTAATCAGATTATTTCACCCACAAGAGGCAAATGCGGATGGGATGATGATTCTGTCAGTTTTAGGTATAATTGTCAATGGTATTGCCGTGCTTAAACTCAGAAAAGGGAGTACTCATAATGAAAGAGCTGTGACATTACACATGATGGAAGATGTACTTGGTTGGGTGGCGGTGTTAATTGGAAGTATCGTGATGAAATATACTGAGATATTTTATATTGATCCGATACTTTCAATATTAATTGCAATCTGGATTCTTTTCAATGTATACAGAAATCTAAGAGAGACACTTTCAATAATGCTTCAGCACTCTCCGGTAAATGTTAATATTTCACTAATTGAAAAACAGTTAAGGGGAATAGAGGGGATTGTTGATATTGCTGATTTACATATTTGGACTATGGATGGAGAGAAGAATGTTTCATCACTCCATGTCATTATAAAAGATAATGTTGATCAATATATTATCAAAAATGAAATTAGAGGGATTTTTGAAAAATTTCTGATCGGACACTCAACTATTGAATTTGATATGGAATCTAATATCGATAAATCCTTAGGGTCAGAGGAGTGCCGTTAAAAAATGCCGGACAAGATATTGTCCGGCATTAACTTAAATGAAAATGAAATTTAAGCCTCTATTGAAGTCTCGCCTTTAACAGACAAAAAAGAGCCTAATTTATAGTCTGTAAAATCATTAACATAGCTAAATCTTTCGTTATTCCAAGATTTTGCTTTATCAATAAAGATCTCCATTGAAGCTGAGTATGACTCATCTCTCTGAGTGTCTATTAAAAGCAGATATGACATTATAATATGCGAAGCCATTTCAACTAATCTCCTGGCATGGAAATCAATATATTCAGAATCTTTTCCATTTAGTAGTTCAACTGCTTTAGCGTACTGCTCTGTCATCTCAATAACCTCTTTTTTGTATGGTTCATATTCTGGTTTTACCGGAATAAGTTCATACTCTCTCATCTGAGCTAGATATGAACCATTGGTTACATACCTTTGGGCTGCAACAACCTGAAGCTGAGATGTTCCTTCATATATTGTTGTTATCCTTGCATCTCTGTATATTCTCTCAATAGGGTAGTCTTTCATAAAACCAGAGCCGCCATGTATTTGAAGAGAATCATATGCATTTTGATTACAATATTCGGAAGACATTAATTTAAGCATAGGAGTAAACATATCTGCCAGTTTCTGGAATTTTTTTGACTCATTCCTCTCTTCAGGAGATAATTTTCTCTCTTCAGCTAAAAATCCATAAGATTTATAAACATCTACAAATCTGGTTGTCTCATACAAAAGTGATCTTGATGCCTGCAGTTTGGCCTTGATAATTGCCAGCATTTCATATACAGCTGGAAATTGGATTATCGGTTTGCCAAACTGTGCTCTTTCGTGAGCATATTTTAATGCTTCTCTATAAGCTGCTTCTGAAATACCAACAGATTGAGCACCCACCCCAAGTCTGGCACCATTCATTAATGACATTACATACTTAATAAGCCCCAATTTTCTCTCACCAACAAGTTTTGCAGGAGCATTATTAAATACAAGTTCACAAGTAGGGCTTCCTTTAATTCCAAGCTTATTTTCAATTCTCCTGACAGTTACGCCTCCCCACTTTTTATCGTAGACAAAATATGATAGACCTCTGCCATCTGTGGTGCCCTCTTCAGATCTGGCCAGTACTAGCTTTATTTCAGCGTCTCCGTTTGTTATAAATCTCTTAACTCCATTTAAATACCACCTGTTTTCACTTTCGTTAAAGGAGGCCTTAAGCATAACAGCCTGAAGGTCTGAACCGGCATCTGGTTCTGTTAAATCCATAGAGCATGTTTCGCCACAGTTAATTCTTGGCAGAAACTCTTTCTTTATCTCTTCTGACGCATATTCATTAATGGTCTCGGCACAATCCTGCAATCCCCAAATATTTGCAAATCCAGCATCTGCTCTGGCAACCAACTCTGCCGACATAACATATGGTACCATTGAAAAATTGAGCCCCCCAAATTCCCTGGGAAGTGCCATTCCATACATTCCAGCCTGAGTTAAAACATCCTGATTTTGTTTTGTTCCTGATGCATAATAGACTCTGCCTTCATGATGAACCGGACCAGATTTATCAACATTTTCTGCATTTAGTGCGATTATGTTGCCGCAAATATCACCCATGATCTCCATTACTTTATCGTATGAGTCGATGGCGTCATCTGCTGTGCAGGGAGCATAATCAAATTGTCCTGAATCCTTAAAATCCTGCTCTTTCAGAGCAACAATCCTTTTCATAAGAGGATGATCGAACTGGAATCTAAGATCTTTATTGTCTTTATAAAAATTTGCCATCTCTATTTGCTATTGTTTTTATATGCTTTTATCATTCTAGGAATAACCTCTGTAAAATCTCCAGTAATAGTATAGTCTGCAATTTGGTTAATAGGAGCCAATGGATCTGTGTTAATGGAAATTATCATTGCTGACTGATCCATCCCTGCAGTATGTTGAATTTGACCAGAAATCCCTATAGCTATATATAATTTAGGTCTAACCGTAACACCTGTCTGACCGATTTGTCTTGCATGGTCTGCAAAACCAGCGTCAACTGCGGCTCTTGATGCACCAACTTCTGCACCCAAAACCTTAGCAAGATCAAAAAGCAGCTCAAAGTTTTCTTTTGAACCTACACCAAAGCCACCTGCAATGATTATTGACGAAGATTTAATATCAATTTTTCTCTCTTCAATATGTCTTTCAATTATTTTGACAACAAATTGGGAGTCATTTAGAATTTTATCTAAATCAACTTTTTGAGTTTTACACTCACCAGGGCGGGGTAGTGGTTCGCTTTTCATTACTCCCTCTCTTACTGTAGCCATTTGTGGTCTGTGATCGGGATTAATGATCGTTGCTATAATATTTCCTCCAAATGCAGGTCTTATTTGATAAAGAAGATTATCATACGTTTTTCCGGCTTTGTTATCAGAGTGAGAGCCAATTTCTAGAGAGGTGCAATCTGCAGTTAATCCACTGTTTAATGCACTTGAAACTCTTGGTGCTAAATCTCTGCCAATACTGGTTGCTCCAAAAAGAGCAATTTGGGGGTTCTCTTTTTTAATAAGAGAGATGGCTATTTCGGAATATGGCAGTGTTAGATAATTATTAAGTCTTTTGTCATCTGCCAGGTAAACTTTTGATGCTCCATAGCTTGCGAGTTCAGGTATCAAAGGTTCAACTTGATGGCCTATTAACATAGCTTCTAGCTTACATCCAAGTTGAGATGAGAGAGATCTTCCTTTTGTCAGAAGTTCCAAACTTACATCACATACCTTTCCGTTGTCTGTTTCTATATATACTAATATATTGTTCATATTACCAATTTAATTATTAACCAATAGTATGTGAGGCTATCAACTCTTTCATAAGTGAATCAATATCTGGCAGTGAAGAAGATAATTTCTTTGCCTCTTTTGCGTGAAATACAATGTTTTCTATCTTCTTAACCTTTGTAGGGGAGCCTGATAAACCATAGTTTTTTTCATCACCACCAATTTCGTTGACACCCCACTCCTCAATTTTTAAATAGTCCATTGTGTAAAGGGGTAAATATGAATTGTGTTCATTGTCGTGCTCCTCAGATGCTGTTCTTGCATGTTTGAATTTCATTAATGATTTTGCATTTCTGGGACGGCAATCCGCAGCAGTAGCATGAACAGTAATAACAGCAGGTAAATTTGACTCAACAATTTCAATACCTCTTTCGAGTCTCCTTTTAACCTTAATAGTGGAGTCGTTAATTTCCAGAACCTCCTCAGAATAGGTTATTTGAGGAATGTCTAATTTTTGAGCAACCTGAGGACCCACCTGGGCTGTATCACCATCTATAGCTTGCCTCCCGGCAAAAATAATATCAGGTTGCATTTTTTTCAGTGCCATTGAGAGAGCATAAGATGTTGCCAATGTATCAGCACCGGCGAACTTCCTGTCTGTTAGCAGAATTCCACCGTCAGCACCTCTGAAAAGGCCCTCACGGATAATATCTGCAGCACGACCAGGACCCATAGTAAGTAAGTATACTTTACTATTTGGGAATTTGTCTTTAATCCTTAGTGCTTGCTCAAGAGCATTCATATCCTCAGGGTTAAAAATTGCAGGAAGAGCCGCTCTGTTTACGGTTCCATCCTCTTTCATTGCATTTTTACCAACGTTTCTCGTATCTGGCACTTGTTTTGCCAGAACAACAATTTTAAATGCTTTATTCATACTTGTTTATTAGTGTTATCAGGCTTCGGCCGAATTATTGCCGAATGCCATTGGAATAGCCCCATCTTCATTAGTGTGAATCTCAATTTCTCCAAATTGGTTTTCAAACTTCTCTACATTATCTCGTAATGCCATTAATAACCGTTTAGAATTTTCGGCAGTCATAATAACCCTGCTGCTTACTTTTGGTTTTGGAACACCAGGCATCATTCTGACGAAATCAATAATAAATTCACTGCTAGAGTGAGTAATAATTGCTAAATTGGAATAAGAGCCCTGAGCTATATCTTCACTCAGTTCTATATTAAGCTCATTTACAGTATTCATATTAGTTCATCTATATAAATGGTACGCAAATATAAGATAAAAATTCATACATTTGTGGTTCGTTTAATCTTATAATATTATATGGACATTCCTGCAAAATACGATCCCGCCGGAACAGAGGATAAGTGGTACTCATACTGGCTTAGTAATAAATTGTTTCACTCGGAACCTGACCAAAGAGAGCCATACTCTATTGTAATTCCCCCGCCAAATGTAACAGGGGTTCTTCATATGGGGCATATGTTGAATAATACTATTCAGGATGTGCTTGTCAGAAGAGCAAGAATGCTTGGGAAGAATGCCTGCTGGGTACCCGGTACTGATCACGCCTCAATAGCAACAGAGGCAAAAGTGGTTGCTAAGCTCAAGGCCGAAGGGATTGAAAAAAGTGACATCTCAAGAGAGGAATTTCTTGAACATGCATGGGAGTGGAAAGAAAAACATGGAGGGATTATTCTTGAACAGTTAAAAAAGCTGGGTGCTTCCTGCGACTGGGATAGAACAAAATTTACAATGGATCCTGAGATGAGTAAGAGTGTTATTAATACTTTTGTTCATTTCTATAATAAAGGGTTAATATACAGGGGCGTCAGAATGGTCAACTGGGATCCTGAAGGGCAGACAGCTGTTAGTGATGAAGAGGTTATACGAAAAGAGACAAAATCAAAACTATATCACTTAAAATACTTTATATCTGAAAACGGATTGCCATCAAACAACTTTATTGTTGTTGCAACAACCAGACCTGAAACAATTATGGCAGATTCAGCAGTCTGTATACATCCTCAAGACGAAAGATACAAACATATTAAAGGCAAGAAAGTATTTATCCCATTAATTAACAAAGAGATCCCAATTATTGAGGACGAATATGTTACAATGGATTTTGGGACAGGATGTCTTAAAGTAACTCCGGCTCATGATATTAATGACTATGAGATTGGACTCAGACACAAATTACCAGTTACCGATATTATTGACAAATGGGGAAAATTAAACGAAGATGCAATCATTTTAGTAGGGACTGAACGATTTGAAGCCCGGAAACAAATTGTTAAAATGCTTTCAGAAAAGGGATTTCTGGAGAAAGAGGAGGATTACATATCACAAATTGGATATTCTGAAAGGACTAACGCCGTTATTGAACCTAAATTGTCACTTCAGTGGTTTATGAGAATGGAAGATTCCGCTTCTAAAGCACTAAAATATGTAGAAGAGGATAAAATCAAACTTATCCCTGAAAAGTTCAGGAATACATACCGCCATTGGATGGAGAATGTAAAAGATTGGTGTATTTCAAGACAGCTCTGGTGGGGTCAGAGGATTCCTGCCTGGTATTTACCTGATGGCAGCTTTGTAGTGGCTTGTGATGAAAACGAAGCATTAACAGAAGCAAGAAAAATTGATAAATCAATTGAACCAAATATGCTTAGTCAGGATCCTGATGTGCTTGATACCTGGTTCTCTTCTTGGTTATGGCCAATTTCCGTTTTTGATCCTTCAAAGCCCGGGTTTCCCGATAAAGAGCCAAACAAAGATCTTGCTTATTACTACCCAACAAATGACCTGATTACTGCTCCTGAAATTTTATTCTTCTGGGTTGCCCGAATGATAATGGCAGGTGACGAGTTTTGTGGAGAAATGCCTTTCAGAAATGTTTATCTTACTGGTATTGTACGAGATAAACTAGGTAGAAAAATGTCAAAATCTTTAGGCAATTCTCCTGACCCTATAGAGTTGATGAAAATATACGGTGCAGATGGTGTAAGGGTTGGGATGCTTTTATGCAGCAATGCAGGTAATGATGTATTGTTTGATGAAAGTCAAGTTGAACAGGGGCGGAATTTTTCAAATAAGATCTGGAATGCATACAGACTTGTCTCAGGATGGAAGTATAATAATGATATCAATCAAAGTGAAAGATCCGGGGCTGCTGTTAAATGGTTTGATTTTCTTCTGTCCAGCACAATTGAAAAAGTAGATGATCATTTTAGCAAGTTTAGGATATCTGATGCACTTATGACATTATACAAACTCTTCTGGGACGATTTCTGCTCATGGTATTTAGAAATAATTAAACCTGGCAGAGATGAAGAGATTGATAATCAAACATACAGGTCAACAGTAGAGTTTTTTGAAAAATTATTAAGACTTCTCCACCCGTTTATGCCATTTATTACAGAAGAATTATGGCAAAATCTTGACATCAAAAGTTCTGAAAAGAGCATAATGATTTCCAAAATGCCTTCTCCCTCATATTATGAACCAGAGTATATTAACAGCGCTGAAATCTGTAAAGAGGCAATTGTTAACATCAGAAGTATAAGACAATCAAAAAACATATCTCCAAAAGAGTCTCTTTTGTTATTTGCTAATAAAGATGCAGTACCTGCTGAATTGTTCTCCTTTATTAATAAAATGGCTAACATTAAAGAAATCCTTCCAATCTCTCAGAAAGAAGTAAACGGTGCAGGAGCCTCTTTTATGATTGGAACAATAGAATTTTTTATACCTCTTGATACTTATGTAAATAAAGAGGAGGAGATAGTCAAAATTGAGGAGGAGTTAAAGAGATTAAACTCATTTCTCAATGGTGTAAATAAAAAACTTGAAAATCAAAAATTTGTAGAGAGTGCTCCTAAAGATGTAGTAGAATTGGAATACAAGAAGCAAAAAGATGCAATAACAAAAATTGAAAAATTATTATCCTCAAGGGAAGAACTTATTAAATCCTGATGTTTCATAACATTGTCATATATAATAGAGTATTGCAGATGGTTATATTATCTGTACTCCTCTTCTCTTGTGATAAAGTCTCAAATCTTAGTGATTCAAATCAAATAGAAGAGGTTATAATTGAAGATGTACTACCGGCTCACGTCATTCTGGATAAACCTGCTCTAACAGAAGGGTTAATCACTATTCCCGTAAAACTAGGTAAATATTACTTTCCCATAAAAGTTAAGCTTGATATTAAAACAAGTCATAATGGTATAAAAATTTTAGGAATTGACAATGATGGATACATTGAATTTCAAGAGTATTCTTCGGTTAAATCAGTTTATGTTGTTTCTGAAAGTGGACTAACTAAAAGCTATGATATTAAACTGGATGTGTTACCATCAAACGAGATATCTGAGATTATAAGTTTCTATACAGGTGAAATTGCCGGCCCTGTCGGAACGGAAATTTCAGAAGAGGGGTATCCAAATCCAACGAACTCCACAGTGACATTGTTTTTGACAAGCTCACAGTTCCCGTTAACAATCAAGCCTTTAATTAAAATCTCAAAAGGAGCCAAAATTACGGGTTGGAGTACAGGTGAATCAATAACATTTATGTTACCCGAGGAAACAAAGAAATTAAAATTAATAAGTGAGAGCGGACGAGAAGAAGAGTGGAGAATCATAATAAAAAATGCCGTCCCGGACTACAAAGCAAACAAAGAGGAGCTGTTAACTGTATACGAAAAGCTTAATTCTCCTTTTATATCTTTGAATGCTCAATCTCTAAATGAAAATTTTCAAATTGATTCAGTTCATAAATCATCTGCTACTAATGAAATTACTATATTTTATAATGATATAAAACGATCATTTCCCGCAGATGTAAAAATTGACTTTCAGTTAAAAAATCAATTGTCCCTTTTGGGGACTCCACCCAGCAAAATATTTAAATTTCCTACTGATACTTCAACATTTTCGTTTAATATTATTGATATAATTAATGGAATTTATACAGACTGGAGGATTTGTTTAAAACCAAAGTCTTATAAGAATATTTTAAACAGTTTTGTATGGAATAACTATACCAGTAGTGACAACTTAGTAACTTTAGAGGGTGCTTATATTGATAATTCTAATAAGATAATTTCTATTCCGGTTATCTCTAACGGATCTTTCCCTCTTACCATTAATGGGATTACGGTATCTTCGGCAAATAACATTTCTTCCAGCATCCCTTCTACTATTACTTTCGCATCTATAGAGGATTTTAAAGTTTACTCGATAGAATATCTAGGATTATCCGAGTTTTGGAGAATAGAGTTAGTTAATAATTTTTCACCAAAATCCAATAAAGCAGATATAATTGATTTTGAATTAGGAAATACCTCTTATGGATATAATATTTCTGAAGCATACATTGAGCCGGAGAATTCTGAAATTGTCATATTAGCTGATAAGTTTATACCAAATGAGCCTTTAAAATTATCAGCCAAGATTAAAATTTCAGAGAATGCTATAATTGAAGATTTTACTGTTGGAGGTGTGCTTTCATTGTATTCTGGTACTCCTGTCAAGTTAAATGTAATTGCTCAGAACGGAGATGTTAAAGAGTGGCAAATCAGACTTGTTATTGCGCCTCAAATTCCAAATTCTGATATGGAGATATGGAGGGTACATCCTCAGTACACCACAATAAACACAATATTTCCAAGTGACGGATCTGGCTGGAACAGCTCAAACAATCCATCATTAACAGGGGTATTCAAAACTGAGGGATTCAATTCACAATATGCAGCAAAAGTTACCACAACTCTTTCTTCGATTAACTTTGCAGATATAATCAAGGTAACATCACTTGCATCAGGTAATCTTTTTCTGGGTAGATTCAGATACAGTACACTCGCTTCTGATGTTTACAATCCATCAAGCATGACATTGTTTGGCATTCCATTTTTATTTGAAGAGATACCCTTGCAGATGAATTTTATGTACAAATATCATAGAGGAGAGAAATTGCAAAGAACTACTCCGAAGATTTCTTCTACAATAATTCCGGCATTTAATCCTGTAGAGGATTTGCCAGGAACAGACAGAGGAAGGGCATTTATTGAACTTTGGAACGATAACAGGAGCCAACTTAACGCCTCCGGAGAAATTCTTCTTGATCAAAATAAAGATGAGTGGACTTTAGGTCAAATCAATATAGCAAATTATAATTATTTAAAAAAACCAAATTATATAGCTGTCGGTTTCACAGCTAGTAAAGATGGCGAGTTATTTACCGGTGCCGATGGTAGTTTTATAATAGTTGATGAGATTAAATTGATTTATCATAAACAAGGTAAAGGGTCCATTAAAATCAAGTAATTATGTTTATTTCCGAAATTACATTTGAGGTAAGATATTATGAAACAGATATGATGGGCATTGTACATCACTCTAATTACATTAGATATTTTGAAACCGCAAGAAGTAAAGCACTGAAAGATTTGGGATTGCCAATAGAAAAGATTGAAAGTTCTGGAATTATGATGCCAGTAATTCACATTGAATGTGATTATAAGATTCCTTTAAAAATGGGAGATGAGATTAAAATTATAAGCAAAATTAAAGAACTTCCTAAAGTTAAGTTTACTATAGATTCTGATATATTTAACGAAAAAGGAGAAAAAGTTGCCTCCGGAAGTGTAACTTTGGGTTTTATACATTCAGGCAACAGGAGACCAACGCGTGTTCCTGATTTTGTTCTTAGTGTATTTAGCCCATATTTTAAGAATAATTAAATTTTATTTTATGAATCATTTACTTTTTCTGGGTTCCATAGGAGCTACCGAGATTATTATCATTGCTCTTATCGTTGTCTTACTTTTTGGTGGTAAAAAAATCCCGGAACTGATGAAAGGAATTGGTAAGGGTGTGAAAAGCTTTAAAGATGGTGTTAAAGGAGTAGAAGATGAGATTAACTCTTCTGATAATGATAAAGATAAAGAGAAGAAGTGAGTATTGAGATGACCTTTTGGGATCACCTGGATGAACTGAGGAAAGTTCTGTTCAGATCTGTCATAGCAATATTTATCATTGCTGTGCCAGTTTTTCTTTGTAAGGAAATCCTATTTGGAGATATAATCTTTGCCCCAACAAAAGAAGGTTTTATTCTCTACAAATGGCTAAAAGGAACTTTTCCGGGAGATTTCAATTTAGAGTTAATCAACATTGATTTATCCGCTCAATTTTTTATACATATATCTGTATCGTTAACAATTGCCTTTATTCTGGCTGTACCCTATATTCTGTATCAATTCTGGTCATTTATCAAGCCAGGATTATATATAAATGAGCAGAAAGCTACGAAAAAAGCATTTTTATTTGGAGCCTTTCTATTTATTGCGGGGGTTATTGTAGGATATCTGTTTGTTTTTCCTCTGACACTCAGGTTTCTTGGTACATATCAAGTTAGTGAATCAGTTCCCAATCAAATTTCTCTCCAGTCATATATCTCAATGTTTACAAGATTGATACTCATTATGGGGATAGTATTTGAAATGCCTGCACTTGCTTTAATTTTATCAAAAATTGGTATAATTAATAAAGGAATGCTAAAAAAATACAGAAAGCATGCCTTCACAATTTTGTTGATTGCAGCTGCAGTTATAACCCCTAGCGGAGATGCTTTTACACTTATGGTTGTTGCCGCTCCTCTATATCTTTTATATGAATTCAGCATACTGATTTGCCGTGATATCAATTAATGATCTTAATGTATCCTTTGGTGGATATGACCTATTTAGTGATGTAAATTTTCACGTAGGAGACAAGGATAAAATCGGACTGGTTGGAAAAAATGGATCAGGCAAATCAACAATTTTAAAAATTTTAGCAGGTATTAACAAACCATCGTCCGGGAGAGTAATGATTCCTTCTACAGAGAAGATTGGCTATCTTCCTCAGGAGATGGAGCATAATAGAGATAAAAGTGTCATTGATGAAGCAATGATGGCTTTTTCGTACATTGACAAAATTAAGGCAGAAATAGAGTACATTTCATTACAATTAGCAGAAAGAGAAGACTATGAGAGTGATACATATCATAAACTAATAGTCAGCCTAAATGATTTTCATGATAAACTATCAATTGTCGAGACAGGAAATCCAAGAGGTGATGCTGAAAAAACACTTTCTGGACTTGGTTTCAGATCAGATGAGCTTAACAGACCAACCTCTACTTTTAGTCAGGGATGGAATATGAGGATTGAATTAGCAAAAATCCTTTTATCATCCCCTTCTACTCTTCTTTTGGACGAACCTACCAACCACCTAGATATTGAGTCTATCCAATGGCTGGAAGAGTACCTGATATCTTATCAGGGGGCCTTAATATTAGTCTCTCACGACAGAAGGTTTTTAGACAGAGTAACGAATAGAACTGTTGAACTGATGCTTGGGAAAATTCATGATTATAAAGTCCCATACACAAAATATCTTGGGTTGAGAAAAGAGAGGATGGAGCAACAGTTTGCTGCTTACGAAAATCAGCAGAGAATGATTGAAAAGAGTGAGGAGTTTATTGAACGATTCAGATATAAGGCGACTAAATCAAATCAAGTACAATCCAGAATAAAACAGTTGGATAAAATTGAGAGAATAGAGGTAGATGAAGAAGATACTTCATCAATTATTGTAAAATTTCCACCGGCTCCAAGATCAGGAAATGTTGTTGTAAAGACTAAAAATTTAACAAAATCTTACGGAGATAAGATTGTTTTTTCGAATGCAGATATTGTAATTGAGAGAGGAGAGAAAATAGCATTAGTGGGAAGAAATGGAGAAGGAAAAACAACCTTTATGAAATTATTGTGTAAGGACATTGATCCCACAAGTGGAAATATTGAACTTGGACATAATGTTAACTTAGGTTATTATGCACAGAATCAAGAGGAGCTCTTGGATTTGAATGATACTGTTTATGAAACACTTGATAAAATTGCTGTTGGAGATATCCGGACTAAATTGAGGGATATCTTGGGTGCGTTCCTTTTTAGAGGAGATGATGTAAATAAGAGGGTTTCTGTGCTCAGTGGTGGAGAAAAGTCAAGACTGGCTATGGCTAAATTAATTTTAAATCCATATAATCTCCTTGCATTGGACGAGCCAACAAATCACATGGATATTAGATCAAAAGATATATTAAAACAATCTCTCTCAAAATATAACGGAACTTTAGTTGTCGTTTCTCACGACAGAGATTTTCTGGATGGGCTTGTTACTAAAGTTTTAGAATTTAAGGAGGGAAGAATACGAGAACATATAGGTACTGTATCTGACTATCTTGACTCTTTGAAAAAAGAACAAAGTAATATAGATAAGCCTGTTCAATCGGCTTCAAAACCGAGCCATATTAAAATTGGAGAGAGTAAACAGAGAAAAGAGGAAGACAAAGATTCCCGAAGAAAAAAGCAATTGATTGAACGCTGCGAGTCAGTAATTGAAGATACAGAGAAGGAGATAAAGCTGGTTGAAATTGAATTAGCAGAATTACCCGATAAAAATAAACTTGCTGAACTAATCAATAAATATGATGTTTTAAAGGAGAAACTCTCTAAATTGATGGAAGATTGGGAGAAACTTCATAATTAATAATTTATAATGGAAAATAAAAACGAGTATCTCTTTGGAATGCATCCTGTTTTGGAGGCTTTGGAAGCTGGAAAGAGAATTGAAAAAGTAATGTTTCGTCAAGGGCTGGAGGGTCCTCAATTTCATCGCCTCTTAAAATTACTCCAAGAGGCAGGTGTAAATGTCCAGTTTGTTCCAGATGAAAGGCTAAACAGATTTACAAAGGGAAGACATCAGGGAGTTGTTGCAATGATATCCCAGGTAGAGTACACATCTTTGGAGAAGATGGTAGAAGATGCTCTCTCTTCCGATTCTGCGCCAATTATACTATTACTGGATGGCGTAAGCGATGTGAGAAATTTTGGAGCAACAGCCAGAAGTGCTGAATGCGCAGGAGCAAAGGGAATAATACTTCCCGCCAAGGGAGGAGCAGCAGTTAACGCAGAGGCAATAAAAACATCAGCAGGTGCCCTGTTAAGAGTTCCTGCAGCAAAAGTCCCAAATTTAAGAGCTGCAGTTTATTTTTTGATGGAGAGTGGTTTCCAGATTGTTGCCGCTACAGAAAGAGGAGACGAGAGTATTTACGAGATTAATTTTAAACAGCCAACTGCTGTAATTATGGGATCAGAAGAGAGAGGGATATCTGATTCTCTTCTTGCAATATCAGAACATAAGGCCAAAATACCTCAGGCAGGTAAAATAGGCTCACTTAACATATCAGTTGCTGCTTCTGTTATAATGTTTGAGGCTTTGCGCCAAAAAGCGATAACCGTCTGAACTCAGAGCATACTACAGCTGTTGCAACTGCAACATTTAGAGATTCACTTCTTTTAGAATCAGATGGAAATGGAGGTATTGTGATTTTATTTTTGATAAATCTCTGAACCTCTGTTGATATACCATCGGATTCACTTCCCATTACAATAATCCCTCGGGGTTCAAGATTTAAATCGTAAATTGATGGTGATCCCAGAAATGTTCCATACACCGGCATTGACTTGAAACAATTTTCTATAAGCTTGGAAAGATTTACATAATGTACCCTTACTCTGAATAATGCACCCATTGTTGATTGAACACATTTTGGATTATATACTTCAACAGATTCTGACGAGAGATAGATATCATCAATTCCAAACCAGTCAGCTATTCTGATTATTGTGCCCAGGTTTCCGGGATCCTTAATATTATCAATGGCAAGTTGCAGTTTCTCGGGATTTGGAGGTACTTCTGAAAAAGAATCATCCATTTTTACAACAGCCAGAAGAGGCGGGGGAGAAGATAGCTGAGATATTTTGGCCATATTATCAACTCCAATTTGGTCTCTGTAATAAACTTTAAGAATAGCTGCCCCAGACTTCTCTGCTTCAATCAGCATCTTCTCGCCCTCAATAATAAACATTGAGTTTTCATCTCTGAATTTCTTCTGAGAGAGAGATCTTACAAACTTAAGCTCCTGTTTTGAAATCATCAATAGCCTAAAATTTTCAACATTGATTTATATGTCTGCTCTTTGCTGAAAAGTTTTGTAAAATACTCGCCATTTTCATCAAGGTCAATAATTATATGTTTTGGGGCAGGTTGTAAACAATGTTGAATCCCTCCAAAACCTGCAATAGACTCCTGGTATGCTCCTGTATGGAAGAAGCCGATATAAAGCGGACCTTCTCCGTTAATTACAGGAAGAAAGATTGCATTGGCATGGGCCTCTGCATTATAATAGTCCTGACTATCACATGTTAGCCCCCCAAGAAATACTCTCTGATACTCGTCGTTCCACTTGTTGATTGGCAACAGAATAAACCTCTGTTTTAAACCCCATGTATCAGGTAAAGTGGTCATAAAAGAGCTATCTACCATATACCACCTCTCTCTGTCGTTTTGTTGCTTTTGACCCATTACCTGATATATTGTTGCCCCGCTTTCACCAACGGTAAAGCTCCCGAATTCTGTAAAAATATTGGGCTCCTGAATATTCCTTTGTTGACAAATACTCTTTATTTGAGCAATAATTTCCTCAGCCATATACTCATAGTCATAATCCTGCGCAAGAGAATTCTTTATCGGAAAACCACCACCAATATTAAGGGAATCAAGCTCAGGACAGATAGCCTTTAAATCACAGTATACAGAAACACACTTGCTTAATTCATTCCAGTAATATGCATTATCTCGGATCCCTGTGTTTATAAAGAAATGAAGCATTTTTAGCGAGAATTTCTTGTTCTTTTTGATTTTACTTTCGTAAAAAGGTATTATGTCACTGTACCTTATACCTAACCTGGATGTGTAAAATTCAAATTTAGGTTCCTCTTCTGCAGCTATTCTTATGCCTATCTTAATATTACTCTCTATGGCAGCATCAAGTTGGTCAAATTCGTTCATATTATCAAGTACCGGAATTGTGTTTTTCCACCCGTTAGTAATAAACCCGGCAATGTTCTCGATGTAAATATCCTTTTTATATCCGTTGCAAATAATATAATGGTCTTTACTAACGATATTCTGCTCTTGCAGAGCTTCAATGAGATTCAAGTCAAATGCTGAAGATGTCTCTATATGGATATCGTTTTTGAGCGCCTCCTCCATAACAAATGAGAAATGAGAGCTTTTGGTACAATAGCAATAGTTATAATCACCCTTATAATCCACCTTTGCCATAGCTACATTAAACATTCTTTTAGCTCTTTGTATCTGCGATGATATCTTAGGAAGATATGTGATTTTTAATGGTGTCCCATATTGCTCAATTAAATCCATCACGGGAATATTGTGGAAGTAGAGTTCTCCATCTTCTACTCTAAATTCGTCTTGAGGAAACTCAAATGACTGCTCAATCAAATCAATGTATTTGTTCTTCATTCTTATAATGTAACTAAGTTAGATTGGTAAAATATACCTAATGTAAGTAATTTGGATTTACATGCTGCAAATATATTTCTTTTTTATATTTTCTCTATCGAAAAAAATATAAATTAAGTTAATTTTGCATAAAATTGATTTCCAGAATGAAGTGCTGTTTTTTTAGAGTTTTCTTTACATTTATGATAATTATCTCATTATCATCGTGCAGCACTGTAAAAGTAGTTCCTGAAGGAGAATATCGGTTAAAGAAAAATTCAATTATTATTCCAGTAAATTCAAGGGTTAAAGAATCAGAATTAGTGCCATATATAAGACAAAAGCCTAATAGTGAATTTCTGTTTGGATGGAACCCTTTCTTAAGCATATATAACTGGAGTAACGGGACTGGTAATGGCTGGGATAGATTTGTAACCAGACTTGGTCAAGCTCCAGTCTTGTATGACAGTACTTTGGTTGATAAAAGCAATGATAATATTATAAGTCATCTTGAATCACTCGGTTACTATAATAGCACAGTGAATGATTCGGTAAGATTAAAAAGCAAACTAGCTGATGTTACATATTATGTATATCCAGGAAAAAGATATTCTATATCAAGTATATCTTACGATATAACTGATGACTCTCTGAGATTATTTATTTTATCAGACTCAATTAACTCTCTGGTTAAGAAAGGGAATTATCTCTCCGAAAAAAACCTGGAAGCAGAAAGTGAGAGAGTTACTCTACAACTCAGAGATTTAGGATACTATAATTTTACAAAAAGTTATTTCTCTTATATTGCAGACACTCTGATTCATTCAGATTCTGCAAGGTTAACAATAAAAGTTTTGAATTATACAAGAAACGAAAAACCTGAAGATTCCAGAAAGCATAATAAGTATTCAATCAGAAAAGTTAGAATCTACCCCTCTTACGATCCAACAGAGATATCATCGGTTATGTCAAGCATTAGTGACACAGTAATAATTAATGGAGTAGAAACAATAACGCCTAAAGAATCAATAATTAAGCCTTCTGTCCTATATAAGATGAACCAAATAAGGCCCGGAGACCTTTATAATGAGCATAAAGTTAATAGCACCTATGACAGGTTGGTTGCATTAAGACTATTTTCGGGTGTAAACATTCAATTTGACGAACTGGCTGAAAAAGAGAGAGATTCCCTGGGAAATCTTGGAGTAATCAGCACAATCAGGCTTACTCCTTCAAAAATGCAAGGTTATAAGATAAACATAGAGGCATCAAGTAACTCGAATGGTCTTTTAGGTATATCTCCCGCCATTTCATATTATCATAAAAATATTTTCAGGGGTGGAGAGTGGCTCAATTTAGGATTTATGGGAAATTTTCAGTTTAAATTCAATGATCCAATAAAATCAACAGAATTAGGTGTTTCAGCAGGTATTTCAACTCCAAATTTTTTGTTACTTCCAGATAAAATATTTAAATATTCAGTTCCCAGAACTGAAATAAACCTAAGTTACAATTATCAAAACAGACCTGAATTTACAAGGAATTTGATTTCAATTAATTACGGATACAACTGGAATAATGGAAAAATGTATTATAGAGTCAATCCGGTTCAATTGAATATTGTTAAACTTAATAATGTTTCCGAACAATTTTATAACAATCTGACTGACCCCTTTTTAAGAAATTCATATATGAATCACTTTGATATGGGTGCAGGAGCTACATTGTACTACACAACAGATCCCTCTCCATATCCTAAACAATCTTTCTTTTATATCAGATGGATCAACGATATATCAGGAAATCTTCTTAGTCTATTTAACAATAAATTGCCTGTTGACACAACTGGTGCCAGAAAAATTTGGAATACTCCATATTCTCAGTATTTTAGAACTGATTTAACTATTTCCAAAACCTGGAAAATTGATGATAAAAACGCTTTTTCAGCAAGATTAAATGGTGGTTTAGGAGTGGCATATGGTAACTCAAAATCCTTACCTTTTGAAAAACTCTTTTATGCCGGAGGTGCCAATAGTTTAAGGGGCTGGCAGGCAAGATCGGTAGGTCCTGGATCTTCTGTTGTTGATACAACTTTTTCAATTCCAAATCAAACAGGAGATATTAAACTTGAATTTAACGCTGAATTTCGTTTTCTAATGTTTTGGAAGGTAGAGGGTGCTCTTTTTACGGACTTGGGTAATATATGGACAATCAAAGCAGAACAGGGCAGGGAAGAGGGTTTGTTCAGAATCAATAACTTTTATAAAAGCATCGCATTTAACTGGGGATTCGGAGCAAGATTGAATTTAGATTTTGTAATTCTTCGTCTTGATTTAGGGATGGTTGCTTACGATCCTATTAAGCAAAACTGGATTAAACCATTTAATTGGTTTAAAAAAGATACATATAGTTTGCAGTTTGGTGTTGGCTATCCCTTTTAGAACTAATCTGATTCGTCTGAATCATACTCTTCAATATCAAATTTAATCTCTTTTTTTGTTTTAAGACCCAGTTTCTTCAGCTTCTCAGTCTGAAGGACCAAATTATCTTTACCTGTTGTTAATTGTTTATATGATTCATCGTATTTTTCAACAGCTTTTTCAAGATATACTCCCATATCCTTGAGATTGTCTACAAAACCAACAAATTTATCGTATAACTTTGCCCCTCTTTCAGCAATAGCAATCGCATTCCTGTTTTGATACTCTCTTTTCCAAAGATCAACGATGAGTTTCAATGAAGTTATAAGATTAGTAGGACTCATTATCAGGATTCTTCTTTCATATGCAAAACTCCACAAATCCGGGTCTCCTTTTATTGCAGCAATATAAGCAGGCTCGCTGGGAATAAACATCATTACAAAATCAAGAGATTTTTTATAATCATCATATCCTTTATTGCTTAATGCAATTATATGATTTTTAACGGCATTTATGTGGTCATCCAACTCCTTTTGCTGAACAAGTGGATCCGATGCTTCAATATGCCTTATGAATGCATTTAACGAAACTTTTGAGTCAATAATTACATTTCTGTTGTCAGGATATTTAACTATTGCATCTGGTCTCATTTTTGAGTCTAATGATTCTGATCTTAATGGCTTACCGGAATCATCGGTAAGTTGCTCTTCAATAGTGTACTCTTCATCTTTTCTTAAACCGGACATCTCAAGAATTTTCTCAAGAATCATTTCGCCCCATCTTCCTTGTGTCTTAGCTTCACCCTTTAATGCTTTAGTAAGGTTTTTAGCCTCTTCACTGATTGTCTGATTTAATAGAGCGAGCTCTTTGACTTTTTCACCAAGAGAGAATCTCTCTTTAGATTCCTTATCGTACACTTCGGTTACCTTTGACTTAAACTCATCTATGTTTTTTCCTAAGGGGTCAAGTATCGCTTTGAGATTTGTCTTATTTAACTCTGTGAATTTCTCGCTCTTTGTTTCAAAAATTTTATTTGCAATATTTTCAAACTCGAGATTGAACTTTTTTGACATCTCATCCATTTCAGTTTTTTGGTTCTTGAGCTTGTCGTTTAAAGCACTATTTACTGCCTGGGATGCGGCAAGTCTCTCATTTGTTAAGTATAGCTTCTCTTTTACTTGGTTAATTTCCTCTTTTAAAAGGGCTAAATCATTAATTTTATCGGTAATTATTTTATCAGCAGCTTCAAGCCGGACTCTGTTTTCAGTAACTGATGAAGCTAACTCCTGTTCAAGTTTATAGCATTTATTTGAAATATTATTATTTCCGAGAAACCAGCCGATTAAACCGCCAAGAAGTATTCCGGATAATATAAACACAATTATTTCCATAATAATGATTTTAAAGAGTCTGTTAAAGTTATCAATTATTTCCCGATACAAAATTTACTGAAAATATTGCCTAAAATCTCTTCCGAATTAATCTCACCAACAATCTCACCCAAATGGAAAAGAGACTCTCTTATGTCTTGTGTTAAGAGGTCAGTCGATATATTCATCAGTATGCCCTCTTCAACTCTTACTAAAGCATCAAGCGCTAAAATTAACGCCTGATGGTGGCGAATATTTGTTACTAAAAGTGAATCTGATGGCATATTTTTAATTTCGCCGGCAGAGGAGATAACCTCTTTAAGTTTGTCAATTCCTGTTTTATTCTTTGCAGAGAGAGGCAACACCGATACAGGTAATAACCCAATTTTTTTTGAGATTCCAATTACATTATTAATTATATGTTTAGAGGCCTCTTCATTTTGTAAAGAGTCAGTCTTATTAATAGCAATTATTAGTGGTTGTGACAGAGAATCTAAGGATTCTTTTATTTTAAGTAAACTATCATGAAACCCGTCAGGTCTCTCTGAATCAAGAAGCAATACAACTAAAGCAGCTCTTTTTATCTTCTCAAAAGTTCTTTCTATGCCAAGTATTTCAATTTTTTCTTCAGTATTTCTTATTCCTGCTGTATCAATAAACCTGAAAGATGTACCACCTATGTTAACAAGATCTTCAATGAAATCTCTTGTTGTTCCATGTATATCTGAAACTATGGCTCTATCCTCACCAAGGAGTGAGTTTAAAAGTGTACTTTTTCCTGTATTTGTGGCACCAACAATTGCAACAGGTACACCATTTTTAATTACATTACCTAAAGAAAAAGAGTCGATAAGTTTTTCGAGGTGATTCTTAACATCTTTTAAAAGATTATTTAAATGATTTCTGTCTGCAAATTCAACATCTTCTTCGCTAAAATCAAGTTCAAGCTCCATAAGCGATACTAAATTCAATAAAGAGGACCTCATTTGAGATAGTTCTTTTGAAAACCCACCTTTCATTTGATTTATTGCAACTTTGTGAGCAGCTGAAGTTTCAGATGAGATTAGGTCTGCAACAGCCTCTGCTTGTGAGAGATCCATCTTACCATTAAGAAATGCTCTTAAAGAAAATTCTCCGGGATCAGCTTGTCGTGCACCATATGAAAAGAGCAACATCATTATCTCTTTTCTAATATATGGAGATCCGTGGCAATAAATTTCCACAAGATTTTCTCCTGTGTATGAATTTGGAGAAGAAAAGAAAACAATAAGAACCTCATCAATTAATTCTTCTCCCTTTACAATTTTCCCAAATCTCATTTTTCTGGGCGCACTGTTAGTTAAAGATGGGCCGGAGATAGGTCTGAAAATATTATTCGAAATATCTATCGCTAAATCTCCGCTTACCCTGATTACTGATATAGCTGTGCTACCGCCAGAGGTAGCAATAGCACAAATTGTATCACCCTTTTTTAAGTTATTATTGTAATCCATAAAACTATCTATTAATAATTCTTAAAGCCTCTCTCTCACTTAAGTTACTTAATTTATTACTCTTAACAAATTCGAAAACCCATGAGGGATTGGTTTTTGAATATTCTCGCAGTGCCCAGCCGATGGCTTTATTAATAAAAAACTCATTACTGTTTTTATTATTAAGTATTGATTTAGATAATAATTCTATATTGGTATTATTCTTGTATTTAAGTTGAAATATAATTGATATTCTTATAAGCCAAAATATATCAGAGTTCATCCATTTATTGATAAATTTTTCAGAATAAATCGGATATTTAAGATAAACAAATCCAATCAGCGGAGACAAAGAGTCAATACTATCCCACCATGGACGGATTAAAGCTATTTGTTCAAACTTAGAAAGATCTTCCGGTAATATATTCTTTTTCAGTTTATCCAGATAACTAATCGCTAAGTAAGTGAACTCTCTCTCAGGAAGATTAAAACAGTAACACACAAACTCCCAGTCAATTTCCTCCTTTTTATCAATTTTTGATAAAAATATTCTGGATAAATCTGCTCTTTTTTGTGATCCAATACCTAAAAAAGGGAAATGATTTCTCATATATGCAGACATTTCCCGCCCTCTGTCAGCATCTTTATTTTTATAGAATAGCGAAACAATCTCTTTTTTATCCATTTTTCAACTCAAGTAAAACGACATTTTCTAAATGATGAGTGTGTGGGAACATATCCACAGGCTGAACTTTAGTAATTTGATAAAGATCCTTCATTATTGAAATATCTCTAGCCTGAGTAGCAGGGTTACAGCTTACATACACTATTTTAGAAGGTCTTACTTTAACTATTACATCAACTACATCCGGATGAACTCCAGCTCTAGGTGGATCAAGAATAATCACATCTGGTTTACCGTTTTGTTCTATAAATGACTCTGAAATTACATCTTTCATATCTCCTGCGAAAAAACGGGTGTTGTTTAAATTATTAATTGAAGCATTAATTTTCGCATCTTCAATAGCTTCGGGGACATACTCTACACCAATTACTTTTTTAACTTTAGAAGCTAAGAAAAGTGCAATTGTTCCTGTTCCAGTGTATAAGTCATATAAAATCTCACTACCATTTAATTCAGCAAATTCTCTGACAACACAATAAAGCTTATATGCCTGTTTGCTGTTTGTTTGAAAGAATGATTTAGGTCCAATTTTGAATCTTAACCCCTCCATCTCTTCATAAATTGAATCTCGTCCACAATATTTAACAACATCAAGATCATTAATAGTGTCATTCTTTTTACCATTAATAACATAGTTTAGTGATGTTATTTCAGGGAAAGTTGATATGAGGGCTTCCATTAAACTGTCTATCTTATCTTTATCAAAATAAAAAAATACAACAATAACCATTAATTCACCTATTGAAGATGTTCTGATTATTAAAGTACGCAGCAAACCATGCTGCTCTCTAAGGTCAAAAAAAGTATAATCGTTCTTGAAAGCAAAATCTCTTATAAAATTTCTAATATCGTTTGAGGGCTCCTCCTGCAAGTAGCATTTGTCAATATCAACTACTTTATCAAACATTCCGGAAATATGAAAACCTAATCCATATCTCTCTTTATCTGATAGTTTATCAGCCTCAGCCAAAGAATTAATCCATCTTTTGTTAGAGAAAGTAAATTCTAACTTATTTCTGTAATTGATTGTTTTTTCTGAGCCAAGTATTGGAAAAATCTCCGGCAAATCAAGATCTCCAATTCTTTTTAACTGATCAGCAACCTGTTGATGTTTAAATAAAAGCTGAAGGTGGTAGGGTAGAGGTTGCCATTTACAGCCTCCGCAAAGGCCATAATGAGAACAAAATGGATCTATTCTATCTTGTGATTGTTTAACAACTCTTTTAACAACACCCTCCATCCACCCACTCTTTTTTCTCTGTATCTCAACATCAACAACATCTCCCGGAATGGCAAAAGGGACAAAAAGAACTTTCCCGTCTATTCTGGCAATGGATCTTCCCTCAGCAGCAACAGATTCAATTACCACTCCTTCTAATACCTCTCTAACTTTTTTCTTCATTGTTTGTTAATATATGTCGCGAAATTAAGGTTTTTCGTAAATTCGTGAAAGAAACATTTAATAATAATTAAATATGAAGGCTTTTTACAGACTAATAACCATAATATTGATATTTAGTTTCAATATTATGAACGCCCAGGAGTTTTACTCCGTTTCAGGCAAAGTGCTGGATGCCTCCAGCAAAAGACAATTAAGTTATGCTTCTATACAGTTGATTTCAACAAATATCAGCAATGTAACAAACTCTGAAGGTAATTTTATATTAAAAGTGCCTGTAAATCTTAAGTCGGATACACTACTAGTATCATACCTTGGATATAAGACGCAGAAAATTGTTTTAAAACCTGGTATTGATCAAAGAATCAATATAATGCTTAATCCATCAGAAATAGATCTTAAACCAATAACGATAAGACCTCAGGATCCGTATGAGTTGGTAATGATGGCTATAAACAGAATTGACCGAAACTATCATGTTGATCACATGCAGGTAACTGCGTTTTATAGGGAGATGATTAAGAAAGGGGGGACTTATGTTTCAATAAATGAAGCTGTTCTGGATATCAATAAATCTGCTTATGGTAGTTTTAGAATGGATCAAATTGGAATATACAAGGCAAGAGGTAACTATGATTCTAACAGAATAGATACTCTGATGGTAAAATTTCAGGGTGGACCTCATTCAGCACTTGAGATAGATGTTGCAAGTGACCCGTTTCTAGGAGTGGAACCAATTGTTATTAAAGAATATTATGATTTTAAGATGGTAGCTCCGGTAACAATCGATAATAAGTATTTTTATGTAATTGAATTTGACCAAAAACCATATCTCACAGATATTCTATTCAGAGGCAGATTATATATTGAATCAGAGTCCATGGCCTTTGCAAGAATTGAATTCAATATGAATGTAGAGGATAACCCAAGAGCTAACTCATTTTTTATCAGGAAAAAACCATCAAATCTAAAAATGGATGTTGTATCTGCGGCATATCTTGTAAATTACAAAGAGATAAATGGAATATGGCATTTTGATTATTCAAGAACAGAAGTGAAATTTAATGCGAAATGGGATAAAAGATGGTTTCGTAATACTTATACAATTACCTCAGAACTAGCATCTACAGAAATTTCGGACAGGCAAAGAAAAATTGAAAATCTAAACAGGATTAAATCAAAAGACATTATGTCTAATAAAGTACAAGATTTTACTGATGAAAATTTCTGGGGAGCATATAATATCATTGAACCCGATGCTTCAATTGAAAGCGTTATATCTAGAATCATCAGACAGTTAAATAAAAGAGATAAAGATCTCTAATAACTGTAATACAATTTATATTATGTTAAATAGCTCCGAAGAAAATCAAAACTTTGTTACAGCACCACTAGCAGAGCGCTTGCGCCCTACTTCTCTTGACGAATATGTCGGGCAAGAGCATTTAGTTGGGAAAGATGCTGTGTTAAGAAAAATGATTGAGAGTGGAAATATATCTTCATTTATTCTATGGGGACCTCCTGGTGTTGGTAAAACAACCCTAGCCAAGATAATATCACATAAACTTGAGAGGCCATTTTATACCCTTTCTGCTGTAAATGCCGGTGTTAAAGAAGTGAGGGAAATAATTGATAAATCCAAATCAAAATCTCTGTTTACCAAAGGCAGGCCTATACTGTTTATTGATGAGATACACAGATTCAGTAAATCTCAGCAAGATGCACTTTTAGGTGCAGTTGAAGATGGAACAATTGTTCTGATTGGAGCAACAACTGAAAACCCCTCTTTTGAAGTTATTACTCCCCTCCTTTCAAGATGTCAGGTTTATATTCTAAAATCTCTGGAAAAAGATGATTTAATTAAGCTGACTGACAGAGCATTAAAGGATGATAATATTACTAAAAATTTTAAAATTGTCTTAAAAGAATCTGATGCTCTGTTTAGATTTTCTGGGGGAGATGCAAGAAAACTACTTAATATAATTGAGTTGATAACCTCGTCATACAATAAAGATGATGAGATTATAATCACAAATAGTCTTGTTACTGAAAAGCTACAGGAAAATATTGCTATTTATGATAAAAATGGAGAGCAGCATTATGATATAATATCTGCATTTATCAAGAGTGTAAGAGGTTCAGACCCAAATGCTGCAATTTACTGGCTTGCAAGAATGATTTCCGGAGGCGAAGACCCCTTATTTATTGCAAGGAGAATGATAATTCTGGCATCTGAGGATATCGGCCTTGCAAATCCAAATGCATTAATGCTTGCAAACTCCTGCTTTGATGCTGTAAGTAAAATCGGAATGCCGGAATCAAGAATAATTCTTTCTCACACTGTAATTTACCTTGCCACATCACCAAAAAGTAACTCTGCATATTTGGCAATTGACGCAGCGTTAGAAGAGATAACAAAGTATGGCTACAGGCCTGTCCCTTTGCATCTTAGAAATGCCCCTACAAAATTAATGAAGAGCATTGGATATGGAGAGGATTACAAATATGCCCACTCTTACGAGGGAAATTTTACAGATTTGGAATTCCTCCCAGAAGAGATGTCCGGAAGAAAATTTTATACTCCCGCTAACAATCCCAGAGAAAGAGAGATAAGTTCTACACTTGGCCGTCTCTGGAAAAAGTATGAATACTGATTACAATTTTAACTATTTTTGCAGTTCAATTCTAATGTTATGATAATTCACGGTGATTTCACAAAAAGGTACGAGAAGATTCCTGTAGATATCTACGAAGACTCTTCCGCAGCTTCGGTTCTCGTTGCAGAAACTATTGCAGAATTAATAAGAAGCAAATCAAGAAAAGGACAGAATTGTGTTCTGGCACTCAGCGCAAGTTCTTCAGCCATCCAAGTTTACGAAGAACTGGTTAACATTCATAAAACAAAAGATCTCTCTTTTAAGAATGTTCATCTTTTTTCCGTAGAAGAGTACTGGCCTCTGAATAAAAATGAATTACAAAGCCACTACCGTTTTTTTCAGGAATATATTCTGGAAGGCATTGATATACCAAAAGAGAATATCCATTTTTTAGATGGAGAAGTCGCAAAATCAAAAGTTCATGATTACTGCGAAAACTATGAATCCTCAATAAAAAAACTAGGAGGTATTGATGCCCTTATTACTGGCGGAATGGGGTTCAACGAGCCTGGATCTCCTTATAACTCAAAAACAAGGCTAATTACCCTCAACTACTCCTCCAGAGTCTCGGCAGCGTCAGAGTTCTTTGGTGTTGAATATGTGCCTTTCCATGCGCTCACAATGGGTATTGAGACTATTCTTTCCGCAAAAAAAATATTCTTCCTTGCATGGGGAGAAGGTAAGGCACCATCTATTGCTAAAATGGTAGAGGGACCGATAAACGAACAGACTCCCCTATCCTATTTACAGCAGCACGATAACCTGGAGGTGATTATTGACTTGCCTGCTGCTGCTGAATTAACCAGGGTTAAAACCCCTTGGCTAACCGGTTCTGTAGAGTGGACTGATTTTATGATAAGAAAATCAGTATTTTGGCTCTGCAAAAAACTTGATAAGCCAATTCTAAAATTAACTGACCGAGATTACAATGACAATGGGATGAGTGATCTTGTAACTGAAAATGGACCAGCCAGCAAGATTAACATAAAGGTATTTAATGATCTTCAGCATACTATATCCGGATGGCCGGGAGGAAAGCCAAATGCCGACGACTCTACCAGACCGGAAAGAGCCAAGCCTTTTCCTAAGAAAGTAATAATTTTCAGCCCTCATCCAGATGACGATGTAATATCAATGGGTGGAACAATGGCAAGGCTCTCTGAGCACGGCCACGAGGTTCATATAGCATATCAGGTTTCAGGAAACATCGCTGTCTTTGATCATGATGCTGTCAGATTCCTGGATTTTATAAGAGACAGCTCTAAGATATTTGACTATGACACTGTTAAAAGTGAAAATATTTACGAATCTGCTCTTAAGGAACTTAGTGTTAAACACCCAGGGCAACCAGACACTCCTAATATAAGAGCTGTAAAGGGTGCGATAAGAAGAGGTGAAGCCAAAGCCGCCTGCAGATATCTTAAAATTCCAGAGAACCGAGTTCACTTCCTTGACCTTCCGTTTTATGAAACCGGTGGAGTTAAGAAAAAACCAATCAGTAACGCTGATATTGAGATTGTGAAGAATCTCCTTCAACAGGTTAAACCTCATCAGATATATGCTGCCGGTGATCTGAGTGACCCTCACGGAACACATAGAGTTTGCCTTCAAGCTATACTTGCTGCTTTAGATGAACTTAAGGACGAAAAGTGGTTGAAAGACTGTAGAGTATGGCTATATCGCGGTGCATGGCAAGAGTGGGATGTTGCTGATTCCAATATGGCAGTTCCCCTTAGTCCGGAAGAGGTATTCATTAAAAGGGAGGCAATCTTCAAACACCAGTCTCAAAAAGACAGACCTCTTTTTCCAGGATCTGATAAACGAGAATTCTGGCAGAGGGCAGAAGAGAGAAACCATAACACAGCCTTGCTTTTTGACAAGTTGGGAATGGCAGAATACCAGGCAATAGAACTATTCGTCAGACACGATCTTTAATATTGATTAAATTGATAACCGGGGTGGCAAATTGCCACCCTTTTTTTTTGATTAATTGTTAAGTCAACAATATGTACAATTATTTGTTTTATAAAGACATCAATAATTAAAACATATGTTTAACGAATATAATCCAATCAAAAACAAGGAGTTTCAGATCATGGACCACAAGGGAAAGATAGTGGCTAAAGATCTGATGCCTGCTATAGATGATGATAAGCTTCTAAAGGCATACAAGGATATGCTTTTTGCAAGGACTGCAGATCTGCAGATAGTCTCATATCAAAGACAGGGAAGAATTTACACTTATCCTCCAAATTATGGTCAAGAGGCTATTTCAGGGGCTGTTGGAGCACTGATTCGAGAAGATGACTGGTTAGTACCTGCCTTTAGAGAGATGGGTGCTATGCTGGCAAAAGGAGTGACATTAAAAGAGCTGTTTTTATATTTTATGGGATACGAAGATGGCTCAAACTATAGTAAGGCAAAAAAAACATTACCTATCAGCGTCCCTATTGCATCTCAGTTTTTGCATGCTGCGGGACTTGGTTATGCTATTAAATACAACAAAGAAAAAGATCTTGTCTATGCTTTTGTAGGTGATGGAGGAACATCAGAAGGAGATTTTCACGAAGCAATAAACTTTGCAGGTGTATGGAAAATTCCGGTTATTTTTATCATACAGAATAATCAGTATGGTATATCTACCCCAACCCGGATGCAGACAGCATCTGAAAACCTGGCTGTAAAAGCAGTTGCATATGGGGTAAAAGGCATTAAAGTAGATGGTAATGACTACTTTGCTATGTACAAAACTATTCAGGAATCAATTAGAATCTGTGAAGAAGGTGAAGGTCCCGTGCTTATTGAAGCAGTTACTTACAGAAAGGGAGCACACACTACATCAGATGATCCTACTAAATACAGAACCAAGGAGGAGGAGGAACTTTGGGATATTAAGGATCCGTTAAAGAGGCTTAAGAGTTATCTTATTACCAAGAAACTGT
Organism: Bacteroidales bacterium MB20-C3-3; assembly: GCA_035609245.1. Lineage (NCBI taxonomy): Bacteria > Pseudomonadati > Bacteroidota > Bacteroidia > Bacteroidales > Bacteroidales bacterium MB20-C3-3. Next base: position 338,655 of record CP141202.1, read on the forward strand.
GGAGTGAAAAAGAAGAGGAGAAGATTGTTGAACAGTTTAAGATTGAAGTTGACAGACAATTCATTGAAGCAGAAAATTATGGTCCGTATCCTAAAGAGGATATATTCAAGTATATGTATGCCGAGATGCCCGATGATTTGAAAGATCAGGAGAGGGAGTATGAAAGGTTTCTGGAATGGAAGGCATCAAAAGTTAAATAATAACATACCTAAAAAAGAGAAAGAGTAATGAAAATAATGAATATGGTCAATGCTATTAATGATGCATTGGATATTAAGTTAAGTGAAGACAGGAGCGTTGTTGTTTACGGAGAAGATGTTGGTGTTGAAGGTGGTGTTTTCCGGGTTACAGAGGGTTTGCAGCTAAAGCATGGTGCAGAGAGGGTGTTTGACTCTCCTCTGGCTGAGTCAGGTATAGTGGGTACTGCTATCGGTATGGCAATTGCCGGAATGAGACCAGTTGTTGAGATGCAGTTCTGTGGATTTATTTATCCAGCTTTTAATCAGATAATCAGCCATGCATCAAGAATGCATAACAGATCAAGAGGGCAACACAAAACTCCTATGGTAATCAGAATGCCATATGGTGGAGGAATAAATGCACTTGAACATCATAGTGAGAGTATGGAAGCAATTTTTGGTCATATTCCCGGGCTAAAAGTTATTGCCCCTTCAACTCCGCATGATGCCAAGGGTATGCTGATTTCTGCCATAGAAAGCAATGACACAATTCTCTACATGGAACCAAAGAGAATATACAGAGCTATTAAACAAGAAGTTGCGGAAGGCAAATTTACTATTCCTCTTGGAAAAGCAAATGTACTTTCTCAAGGGACGGATGTTACAGTAGTCTCATTTGGAGCGATGATAAGAGAGGTTCAGAAAGCAATGGTAATGGCAAAAGAGGCTGGGATAAGTGTTGAATTAATTGACCTTAGATCAATCTATCCAATAGATAAAGAGACAATTGCCAAATCGGTTAAGAAAACAGGACGGATTATTACAGTCACAGAGGGGCCAAAGTCGTTTGGGTTAGGGGCTGAGATAAGCCAGATTGCGATTGAAGAGGCATTCCTTCACCTTGAGGCACCACCTGCCCGGGTATCAGGTTACGATGTGATTGTACCACTTCCTAAAGGAGAGCATCACTATATGCAGGATCCTCTTAAAATTTTCTATGAGATTGAAAAAATTGTAAAATATTGAAATTATGAGATATATATTCAAATTTCCCGATATAGGCGAGGGTCTTGAAGAGGGGACTATTGTTGAATGGCATGTAGAGAAGGGACAGAGAGTTAAAATGGGAGATTCATTGGTAACAATGGAGACCGATAAAGTAGTCACAGCCATCCCCTCCCCCAGAGATGGTGTAATAGCTGCCAAATTCGGCAAAGTTGGAGAAACAATACATGTTGGCTCAGCTCTTGTTGAGATTGATATTGCAGGTGTTGAAGGAGAGGCCGCGGTTGAAGAGGCAGCTAAAACAGAAGCTGTTAACGAAGAGGGGGCTGGAGTAGTAGGTACTCTTGAAGTAGCAGGCAATAATGCCGTTCTATCGGCAAGTAAAGAGGGTGTAGAAACTTCATCTGCAACCTTATCCAGAAGCCAAAAAGTATTGGCTACACCAGTTGCAAGAGCTTTGGCAAAAGATAGTGGCCTGGATATCAACAATGTGAAAGGTACTGGTCCGGCAGGTCGTGTGACAAAAGATGATATTTTAAGAGAACTTTCGGATTCATCCAAGTCAAAAATTTCTTCTAAAAACTCACCGGTTAATGACAAAGCAGTATTAACAGAGCCTTTAGTTGAAATTGAACCTTTATCTCAGATTAGAAAAACTATTGCAAAGAACATGATTCAAAGCAAACATAATGCAGCTCATATGACTGTATTTGAAGAGGTTGAGATAAGTGAGCTGGATAAAGTAAGAAAGAGATATAAGGAGGTATACTCTCAAAATGGTGTAAAGCTTACATACTTAGCTTTTATAATTAAAGCTACAGCTTTGTCTCTCAAAAAATTCAGAGCTCTCAATGCAGAGATGGATATGGAGAGAGGAAATATGATCTATAAAAAGTACTATAATATTGGAATTGCAATAGATACCGCAAAAGGACTGGTTGTTCCAGTTATTAGAAATGCAGACAAGTTAACTATTAAAGAGATTGCTTTAGAAATTCAAAATTTTTCAGACAAAGCTAAAGATGGAAAACTTACTCTTGATGACATGAAAGATGGTACATTTACAATAACAAGTTATGGCAGCATTGGAGGATTATTTGCCGTTCCGGTAATAAACTATCCACAAGCCGGAATTCTAGGCATTGGAAGAATTGATAAGAAACCTGTTGTAAAGGGAGAGAATGTTGTCCCAGGACTCGTTCTTCCTCTTTCGCTAAGTGTAGATCACAGAATAGCAGATGGAGGAGAAACAGCAAGGTTTATAAACACAATAATGGGTTATCTATCAGATCCTGTAAGTATAATAATGGAATAACCAAAGAGGATATAATTATGTATGATTTAATAATAATAGGTTCAGGTCCTGCAGGTTATGTTGCAGCCATTAGAGCCGGGCAAGTTGGCCTTAAGACAGCAATCATAGAAAAGAACCAGATTGGAGGTATGTGCCTGAACTGGGGATGTATCCCCTCTAAATCCATGATGGAAAGCGTAAAACTATATCAAAGAATAACAAAAGATTCTGCAAGATTTGGTATTGAGGGTATAGATAAAAAGAGCGTATCTTTCAACTGGAGCAAGGGAATTAAAAGGGCAGACACTATTGTCAAAAGACTTACAGGAGGAGTTGAATTTCTGTTAAAGAAAAATGGAGTTGACATTATCAACGGAGAGGCAAAAATCATCTCCTCTAAATCAGTACTTGTAGACAATAGATTACTGGAGACTAAAAATATAATAATTGCAACCGGATCCTCTTCTCCAAAAATCGAAACAGAACACGATGATTTAGTAATTGAACCAAAAAAGCTATTCACAGAAAGGGAGGTCCCTCAGAATATAGTTGTACTGGGCAAATCTCCAGTTGCTATTGAGCTTGCACAACTCTTTAACATGATGGATAGAAAAGTTACTCTGATATCGGATACCACTTTTATCATGCCTAAAGCCGATACTTATGTCAGAAATTATATGGAGAGCAAATTAAAAAAAGATAGAATTGACATAATATATAACACTTCAATCTCCTCATTATCTGAAATATGGAAAGACAATAAGCTATTCCTTGCAGGAAAAGAGATTGACTGCGACCTGATAATAAATGCAAATGACAGAAAAGGCAATATCATTCCAACTGAAATTGATATCTCTGTCAAAGATGGGTTCATATCAGTAGACGAGAATTGTGAAACATCTGTTGAGGGTATATTTGCAGTAGGTGATGTAAACGGAACTGCTATGTTTGCCCATATTGGATCTGCTCAGGGTCTGTTTGTAATAAACAGACTTAAGGGAATAGAGGGGAAACTTGATATAAACAAGTTACCAATGAATATGTATACTGTTCCGGAGGCCGCTCAGATTGGTTTTACAGAAGATAAACTGAAAGAGGACGGAGTAGACTACAAGGTTAGTGAATTTCCTCTATCTGCAAATGGAAAGGCTCAAACAGAGGGATCTGCTGAGGGCTTTGTAAGAATCTTATCAGACAATAAACTTGGAGAGGTTTTAGGAGTACAGATTGTTGCCCCAAATGCGACAGATATGATTAATGAAGCTGCTGCATACATTCAACTGGAATCAACTGTATACGATATAGCTCAAACTGTCCATACTCATCCAACTGTTTCTGAAGTATTTATGGAAGCTGGATTTGAAGCAGTAGACAGAGCAATTCATAAATAGATAATAACACTTTTAGCAGGCCCACTTTTAGGGCCTGCTTGATTAATGATGCCAAACCAAATCACAGCACTCCCCTACTCTCTGCCTGATGCAGATATATTGTTGCCTGACAATAGCAACAGATATAAGATATGGGTACCGGATAGAATTTATATTGTTCTTGGTCGGTCAAACAATGTTGAGAATGCACTTATTAAAGAAAATGTATTACAAGATGATCTCATAGTGATGCAGAGGCCATCAGGAGGTGAAACAGTTATCCTTACTCCTTCAACATTGGTATTCTCAATAAAATTCCCCTTGTTAAAAAGGGTTGATCCGCAGATACTATTTAAGACAATTAATAACTCTCTTATTGAGGAATTCATATCAGCTGGAGTTGAGGGCGTATATTCAAAAGGGATCTCTGATTTGTCAATTGAAAATCAGAAAATCATGGGTTCATCAATGTATCTAAAAGATAATCAGTATTTTTATCATGCCGTTTTAAATATTTCTGAAGACCCGGCACTTTTTTCAAGGTATCTTAAGCATCCAGGCAAGGAGCCCGATTATCGGAAAGGAAGAAGCCACTCTGAATTTGTAACATCTCTGTGGAAAAAGGGATATATAATTAATGAAGACAAATCTATTGAAATTATAAGAAGAGCAATTGAAAAAACACTGAGAGTCATATCTTTTACAGAATAATTTTATACATTTGGCGCCGGATATCTCTTTTGCGCAGTATGGATCAAATAGCATTATCAAAATTTTTATTTGAAAACAATCCACAACCCATGTGGATTTATGATATCTATACTCTCTGTTTCCTGGAAGTAAACAATGCAGCAATAGCAAAATACGGGTACTCAAGAGATGAATTCAGTAAAATGACTATCAAAGATATCAGGCCCCATGAAGATGTTAACTCTCTGATTGAAGATATTCAACAATCCTCTGATGAAATTAATATTTCCAAAAATTGCTGGAGACATAAATTTAAGTCTGGAGAAATAATTTATGTTGAAATCAATTCACACAGATTATTATACAATGGGAAGGAGTCTAGACTCGTTATTGCAAATGAGATCACTGAACTTCTTGAGGCAAAAGCTAAAACAAAACTTCTCTCTAAACTATCTGCAGCTGTTAATGAGAGCAACTCATCCGTAATAATTACTGATGAGAATGGCTCTATAGAATATGTTAATCCTGCATATACAAAAATATCTGGTTTCGATATTAAAGAGGTAACAGGTAGAAAGCCATCCATAACCAAATCCCACCTTCATTCAGATAAATTCTACAGTGATCTCTGGGAAACTATTTTATCCGGAAAAAGCTGGAGAGGTGAAATTGCAAATAAAAACAGAGAAGGAAAAATATTTTGGGAAAATGTTACAATTGCTCCTATTCTAGACGATAAAGGTAAGATTTCAAACTTCGTTGCGATTAAAGATGATATAACTACCCAGAAACAGCTAATTGAGGATTTAATAAATGCTAAGAACAGAGCAGAAGAGAGCGACAGAATAAAGACCAGATTTCTCGCAACTATGTCCCATGAGTTAAGAACACCACTCAACGCTATTATTGGCTTTTCAGATTTGCTGTCTGATGATCTTACAAAAGATGATATTGATTCATATGCAACAACTATAAATAAAAGTGGAAGGCACCTTTTGAGTTTGATTGAAGAGCTGTTTGATATCAGCCTTATTGAGTCAGGACAGATAAAGCTTAATTATGAGGATGTAGAACTCGCTGATTTAATCAATCAAATATTCGCTGTTATATCAAGAGAGCAGAAATTAATGGGGCGGCAATCTGTTAAGCTATGTATCTCTACTCCATCAAAATCCAGGAGGGACAAAACAATTATTTCAACAGATCAGAAGAGGTTAAAACAAATTCTTGTAAATCTGCTTAAAAATGCACTTAAATTTACAGAAAAAGGATCTATCGAATATGGATATGAATCAATAATAGATAATGACTCAGGATTACTTAAGTTTTTTGTAAAAGACTCTGGGATTGGTATACCAAAAGAGAAGTTGAATTTAATCTTTGAAGAGTTCCAGCAAGGAGATACTTATCATACAAAAGCATTTGCAGGAGCTGGTCTGGGATTGGCTATCGCAAAAAAATTGGTAGAGAGTCTTGGAGGAAAGATATGGGTTGAATCTGAAGAAAATAGAGGCAGTATTTTCAATTTTACATTACCCTTAAAAAAGAAAAATTATTTTTATAAAATTGAGGAGGACAATATAGTGAACGAACGAATTTATGATTTTTCAGGAATAAGTATCCTCCTGGCAGAGGATGACGATCCTAGCTTTTTACTGATAAAGGCAATAATGAAGAAAACTAATATTGACATTTTTAGGGCTAAAACCGGATCTGAAGCTTTAAAAATTGTCCAGAATAATGAACATATTGCTCTAGTGTTGATGGATATTAACATGCCTGACATGAATGGTTATGAAGCAACAAGAGAGATTAAGAAATTAAAACCAGATATTCCTGTTGTTGCACAAACTGCATATTCAATATCAGGAGACAGAGAAAAGATTTTAGACTCAGGCTTTGATGACTACATTTCAAAGCCTATTAAGAAGGAGGATTTATATAATTTAATTGAGCGTTTCACAATTAAATAATGTGTTTCTACTTTAAACAATCTAAAGAGGCTCTAGAGGTGGCAAACAGGTTTAAACTCACTATTCCTGAAACTGATACTTATGTTAACCCTATAATTTATAATGCATTTTCTCATCCACTTTGCGAAACTATAACTTCAACTAATCCTTCTTGCATTACCCGGCTGTCATGGGGGTTAATTCCTCAAGGGGCTTCAGATAAATCAATCAGAGAGAAAACTCTAAACGCAAGGATAGAGACAGCAGATATAGTCAAATCTTTTAAAAATCACATAAATAACAGATGTATTGTTATTGCTGATGGATTCTTTGAATGGAAGCACTTAAAAACATTGGCAGGTAATAAATTACAGAAATTTCTGATTACATCTGCTGATGATACCCTATTTGCATTTGCAGGTATCTACTCTTTCTGGTATAGTGCTGAAAGTAATGAAAATATTGGTACATTTTCGATTTTAACCACAGCTGCAAACGAGCTAATGAGCGAAATTCACAATACAAAAAAAAGGATGCCGGTTATCCTGAAAAAAGTGGATGAGCAGAGTTGGTTACAGGGCACTGACCTCAGAGAGTTTGCATACCCATATTCCGTTAATTTGATAGCCAGTCAAGTTAAAGATGATTATAAAATAAAAAGAGGAGACAACAGCAGCCTCCTCTTCTAAAGTTTTATAATTTAATTACTTAATATCTATCAATCTAACAGGCTTAGGCTTAGCCTCTTCCCTTTTAGGTATAACAACTGATAATATCCCATTTTCATATTTAGCTTCAATCTTCTCGCTGTTAACAGAAAGCGGCAAGCTGAAAGATCTGCAAAAAGATTGGTAACTGAACTCCTTTCTGGAATAAGATTCTTCATTATTATCAGTTTCATTCTTTTTCTCCGATGAAATCTTAAGAGTACCTTGATTAATTTCAATAGAAAAATCCTTTTTGTCAAATCCGGGAGCTGCTACTTCAATTTCAAAATCATCAGAAGTCTCCTTAATGTTAACTGATGGAATGGTAGTATTTGTTTTGGAGTAATTTTTCAAACTCCAGTCGTTCCAGTCATTGTTTAAAAATTCATTAAACAAATTTGTCCAAGCCGGAACTGTTTCATTTCTTCTTATTAGTGTCATAGTAATACCTCCTATTAATTAATTGTTCTTTCATAAATATATCAAATGAAATACCAATTGTTATAAATTAATAAGATTAAGACATATTGTCATTTTAAGAATAAAAAATATGACAAAAATTCAGCTATGCAACTGACTGTCAGTTGTGTATAATCCAATTAACGATTGATTTCAATATCTCATCAGAGATTGTTGTATCAATTTTTGCATACTCTGCAGGTGAGCCTGAATCTGATGGCTGCAAAAGATGATTAAGGCCGGGTTCCCTAAGAATGGAGATTTTATTTTTGTCTCCGTACGAGTTCTTTATTATTTCCAAATTCTCCGGATCAACCTGCAGGTCCATTTCACCATTGATTGCAAGGGCCGGAATAGTACAATTTTTTAATGCAGGAACAGGATTATAGAAAAGAAACTCCAGCATCCATGGGTTTACTAAACTCCTTGCCTGAGCTTCTATTGCTGGTTTTTCTTCACCTTGAGATTCCCTTTGCATAAATTGATAAACCAGGTTGTATAACTCCGGATTCTCTTTGTTTTCTTCAACCAGCTCAAAAAGTTTTGAAGAGGTCATCTCATATTTATCCAGCTCCTCTTTAGTAACTCCGGCAGCAGATGCAATCATCCGTTGTTGCTTAAGAATAACATCTTTACCTCTCTGCGCAGGTGCTGCCAGCAGAATCATTAAATCGGCCAGATCTGTTGAGGAGGCAACCAGCGGGGCAATGAGCCCTCCTTCGCTATGACCAATCAATCCAAATTTTGAATTTGAAAACTCCTTTCTGCCTTTTAAATAGCGTAGAGCACTGATAACATCTTTTGCATAATCTTTTGTTGTAGAAAGTGCCGGATTACCTCCTGATTTGCCAATACCTCTGTCATCAAACCTAAGAGTTGCTATACCATTTCTTGCAAGATAATCGGATAAAACCAGAAATGGTTTATGACCAAATATCTCACTATCCCTGTTCTGCTGACCACTACCTGATATTAATACAAATACATACTTAATTGGATCTAAGCCGGGAGTAGACAATGTCCCTCCAAAAGTAATACTATCTGCAGAATTAGTAAAAGTCACCTCTTCAGTATTGTAAGGAAGTGGATCTTTGGGTTCTTGCGGCCTTTTAACGCGCTCAAATGGCCTTCTTGACAAATTCAACGGGAATGATAATCCGGCTTGTTTAAAAGTCCCCATAATTCTGTCCCCGGTAAATAATCCTGTATATTCAATTTGAGCATTAACAATTTCAATTTTTAACATTGAATTTCTGTATAAGACAGAACTAACTGGTATTCCAAATGCCTGCTGGTCCGGACTATCCATAGTTGCAATAAAAAGGGAGTCCTTTTTAACTACGTGAAATGCAAGTTTAATTCCAAGGCCTTGTGCATTAATAATACCAAACCAGGATCCTTCAGGAGTAGTTTTATCCTGAGAGAAACTTATTGACGAGCACAATAGTGATAAAAGGACAATGAATAGAAATTTAATTTTCATAAACAAAAGATAGAAATTCCAACAAAGGAGAGAGAGGTGATATTGATAAAGAAATTAAAGGAAATTACCCCCTGTTTTCACTGTCTTGTCCGATGACATTACAGCATTAGGGCTGTTTAACAAACCTGAGACACCTAAAGTGGTCTGAGAGTATAAAAAAGAAGATGTCAGGAATAAGAGAACTACTCCCAACATCTCTCTTTTAATAGTTAAAAAGACTCTCATTCAACTAATATAAGCGAAAACCTATATTGATCCACCGCCACCAAGTCCACTATCATGGTTATAATACTTGCCGTGAGCATGATTATCGTATGCTTCAGGTGTAAAGGTAAGCACTACAGATCCGGCTTCAATTATTTTGATTGGAATAAATGTAAACTTTTCTTTTCTACGATCGTAAAGAGTTATAGTAAAATCAATAGTCTTGAATGTTTGTTCTCCTTTTACAAAAAGCATTGTCATACTAGGAATGTTTTTTTGATTAAGGGCTGTTTCATCACTCAGTGCAAACGAGGTTCCGGATGATAAACCGTATGTAAGCATATTTGCTACTCCATTTATGTATAGAACTAGTAGATCTTTATCAGAGCCTGTATATCCCAGGTTTGTTAAAGTAGTTTCAAGCGGTTCTGAAAATACCCATCCGGATTTTTTTTGATATTTCCAGTTACTCCATGTTGCATTGGTAAGTCCCCTATTTATTTTAAGGCTATCATAAACTTTTAGTCCAGCAACTGAATATGAGCTTTTAAGTATATCTTGAAAAGTCAATCTGTATTTAGAGAAGTGAGAGATTGATGTAACATAATCATTGGAAACAGGATCATAAGTGACAGGTGTTGACTGAGTCTCCCAGGCATTGTTCTTAAAATACTGAAGCACTATATTTGAAAAATAATAATTTATGAGTGGATTGTCAACTTTTAGCTGAAGCGGAGGGGAGAATGTGTAACCATCAGGGCCAAAATTAAACACTTTAAATGGGATGTTATTGTCTGTCCCGACACCCGGATCATTTGTCTGAACTGCCTGAATCTGGAAAGAAGTCTTAATAGTTGCTCCTGATTCGTCTTTGGCAACTGTATTGGGAGCCATCACTAAATTAGCATCTGTTGCTCCTCCCTCAATAAATAATGTACCTCCGGTTGAAGGAGATATAAATGCCCCTCCGGGAACATAAGGCACCATCATTGCGCTTACAGTGAAAATATGAGCCTCATTAGGTCTTCCGGCAGGGAATTCCAACGATACAGTAACAGGCATAAAACCGGTTTTTGTGAGCTCTATTGTATATTTGCCGGCTGTTGTAAGATTTGCAAACTGGAACTTTCCGGCATTGTCGGTTGTCCCTGTTAATGTACCTATTTTAACAGCAACCCCTGAAATTGCCAAACCTGTATTATTATTATAAACTTCACCTTTTATTGTATAAGTTGCCGGATCCGGATCAGGTATAGGAATTGGTTCGTCTACTTTAGTACATGCTCCTGCAAAAAGAGAAGCCAGAAGAGTAGCTAAAGCCATTCCCCTTAGTTTTATAAATAATGTTTTTGCTTTCATAATTTCATGGTTAATTGTTAATATTTGGTTAATTTTCAAAGATTTGACTTAAATGAGTTATATAGATAAATAGTCACCGGATGTAACTCTAACAAATTTATTTCTATTATGTTTATATAAAGGTAGTGAAAAGCAAAAAAATCCTCCGTTGAGAGATAAATCGTTCGCAAGAAACTTCAAATTGTAAACTGAATGTGCATACCAAAAACAGGATACTTTAGCTCATTCATAAAAAACTGAAAATAGAGATGATTGAAAAGCAAAATGTTTGCTCCAATATTAAAGTCCCTTGTATCATATTCTGCTATTATGTTTAAAGGCTTAAAGAATGATGGAGAGAAAGAGATACCGCCTGAGACAGGAAACTCTTGTTTTACATGAACACTTACTGGGATATTGTATGCAGCATGAATACCCAAAGTGCTCTGCCCGATAGGAAAGTGCTTAGAAAGCGCTAAATAATGTGTCCCAAAATATTTATTACCTTCAGCATATCCAAATAGGCTTGTTGTAGAAATTATATCGTTTGAGCCTAAAACAACTGATGGCCAGTATTTTCCCTCTTTAATAGGTCTTACTCTAAGAGAAATAGACCTGTCGACATTGCTGAAATAATTCTGATTCCAAAGATCAAAAGCAGTGTTATTCATAGAAATTTCGACAAAAGAGAGAAAAGTGATATTTATGAAAAAATTGAAGGTATGGTAATCCCAGGTATCAGTAGTAAATTGCTTGGGAAGGAAATTACCCCCTATTTTCACTGTCTTGTCCGGTGACATTACAGCATTAGGGCTGTTTAACAAACCTGAGACACCTAAAGTGGTCTGAGAGTATAAAAAAGAAGATGTCAGGAGTAAGATAACTACTCCCAACATCTCTCTTTTAATAGTTAATAAGACTCTCATTCAACTAATATAAGCGAAAACCTATATTGTTCCACCGCCACCAAGTCCACTATCATGGTTATAATACTTGCCGTGAGCATGATTATCGTATGCTTCAGGCGTAAAGCTAAGCACTACATTTTTGGCTCCAGTCAATTTGATTGGAATTGATACTTTAGTATTACTATTTCTATAATAAACATTTAAGTTAAATGAATAAGACAGGAATGATTGTTCTCCTTTCACGAAAAGCATAGTCATGCTGGGAATATTTTTTAGATTAACTGCTGTTTCATCGCTCAATGTAAATGAGGTCCCCGGAGTGAAACCACCAGATAGTAATCTTCCTATTTGATTTATTACATCAGCTAATTGATCTTTATCAACGCCTGTAATTCCCAGGTTCGTTAAAGTAGTTTCAACCGGTTCTGAAAATATCCATCCGGATTTTTTTTGATATTTCCAGTTACTCCATGTTGCATTGGTAAGTCCCCTATTTATTTTAAGGCTGTCATAAACTTTTATACCTGCTGTAGAAGATGATTCCACTCTAACAAAATTAACAGCCAATCTGTAACTAGAGAAGTGAGAGATAGATGTAACATAATCATTTAAAACAGGATCATAAGTGACAGGTGTTGATTGAGTCTCCCAGGCATTGTTCTTGAAATACTGAAGAGCTATATCAGCAAAACGATAATTGGTCATTGGATTGTCTACTTTTAGCTGAAGCGGAGGAGAGAATGTGTAACCATCAGGTCCAAAATTAAACACTTTAAATGGAATGTTATTGTCTGTCCCGACACCCGGATCATTTGTCTGAACTGCCTGAATCTGGAAAGAAGTCTTAATAGTTGCTCCTGATTCGTCTTTGGCAACTGTATTGGGAGCCATCACTAAATTAGCATCTGTTGCTCCTCCCTCAATAAATAATGTACCCCCGGTTGAAGGAGATATAAATGCCCCTCCGGGAACATAAGGCACCATCATTGCGCTCACAGTGAAAATATGAGCCTCATTAGGTCTTCCGGCAGGGAATTCCAACGATACAGTAACAGGCATAAAACCGGTTTTTGTGAGCTCTATTGTATATTTGCCGGCTGTTGTAAGATTTGCAAACTGGAACTTTCCGGCATTGTCGGTTGTCCCTGTTAATGTACCAATTTTAACAGCAACGCCTGAGATTGCTAATCCGGTATTATTATTATAAACTTCACCTTTAATTGTATATGTTGCCGGATCCGGATCCGGTATAGGAATAGGTTCGTCTACCTTAGTACATGCTCCTGCAAAAAGAGCAGCCAGAAGAGTAGCTAAAGCCATTCCCCTGAGTCTTAAAAATAATGTTTTTGCTTTCATAATTTCTTGGTTAATTGTTAATATTTGGTTAATTTTCAAAGATTTGACTTAAATGAATTCTATTAAAAAAATTATATGATGAGTTTTCGTCAGGTGATGTTGTAAAATATCTTCCATATTGTCCGTAAGGTCTGGCAATATATTCCAGAGAGAAATAGTCACCGGATGTAACTCTAACAAATTTATTTCTGTTATGTTTATAGGGAGGTAGTGAAAAGGCAAAAAAGAATCCTCCGTTTACCGGATAATCCGGAATAGCCATAGATTGAACATAAAATCCCACCGCAGAATTTTTGAAATATCTGGTTACTTCTCCTCTTACAGATAAATCGTTCGCAAGAAACTTCTGAACAGATAAATTGAATATCATTTTCAATGGTTTATATGCATAATTAGCACCCACTTTCCATGTAAATTTATCTATTCCGGAGTAGAGCCAATCGTTAAACATCGGGAAAGAGTAAGAGGTAAGACTTGCCTGAGCATAAACCCCAATTTTTTTTGAGAGAGATTTATATAATTTTAAATCTGCGCCTCCCCTGAAGGTATTAAAATTGCCAATAGTTAAATTAGCATATATGTTGGATGGAAGTCTAAACTGTTGAGAAAGTGTTATAAAACCGGGTCTTATTGTTCCCTCCTCTACTGAATAATCATTTACAACAGGAAAAATAACCTGCGCAGTCATTTTAGCACCTCTCCACAAAGATATTTCTAATGTAGGGTTAATATTGAACTGGAGCAGATACATTACATCCAGCCTAGCATTCTTAAATCTGAAAACAGGATAAAATTTTAAATCAATCTTACCGAATGATTCATATTTAAAAGAATCATAATTATTAGATTTCAATTCATGCATCCCTTCATCAAAAACAAAATCAGACTTCCATACAGGTGTATTCTCTATTTTGTTAATACTGGTATACATCCTCAGTATCGGAATTTTTCTGTCAAGTAAAATCACATCAATATTTTGTGACTTGAACTCACTTGAAAGAGCTAAAACATCTTCTCGCAGTTTAAGTATTGATTTTTGAATATTAAGAGATGACCCGTTTTCAATAAATATAATCTCTTTTCCCGGTTTTGATATATGTCTCAGATTTTCATATCCTTCATTGTACAATGCTCTCTCTACAGTGTTCTGCGCACCAAGAAAATTTGATGCTGCTAACAGAATAGAAGTAGCTACAAATTTAATTAAACAGGACTTTAATATGAAATGCGTTGATTCCATTAGGATTAGCTGTTTTTTGCTCAGACTCACAAATTTAGCATTTTTAAATTATCAATCAAATTATTTTGAACCAATTATGAATTATTTAACAAAAATTTAACGAATAATGTTTTAATAGTAAATTTGTAAATACAAATTAAAAAAGAAATTGCAACACTTATATTACAGACCAATGACAAACAGAGATAAAACAATATTTGAGTTATTCCATCCGGAGGATAAAAGCACTTTAAACATTACAATTTCTGACTCTCCGGTTCATGCAGGTTTCCCCTCTCCCGCAGATGATCATATTGAACAAAAACTTGATCTGAACAAAGCTTTGGTAAAAAACCCCTCTACGACCTTCTTTGCTCGTGTCAAAGGAGAGAGCATGCTTGGTGATGGAGTTGATGACGGAGATATTCTTGTAATTGACAAATCACAGGATCCATACGAAAATTGTATTGCAGTTTGTTTTTTTGATGGGGAGTTTACTCTTAAAAAGGTTAGGATTGAAGGGGATAATATTGTATTAATGCCCTCTAACCCAAAATTTAAGCCGATAATTATTAAAAAAGAGAATGACTTTTATATCTGGGGAGTGGTTAAATATCTTATCAAAAAGCTTTAGATGAAAATTATAAGAGTAGTATTCAAAATATTGTTCATAATATATCTGGCTCTGGTCTTTTTTTTCTGTCTCTACTCCTTTAAAGATACAGGGGTCGATTTATCAAGTACCATATTCGGGATAAGAGCAGACAGAGTAGCGCACTTTATTATGTTTTTCCCATATCCTCTTTCTGCCTGGCTGGCTGTTAAAAAAGAGCTGAGGGAGAAGATGGGCAGATATTCACATCCGGTTATTCTGGGGTCGGGTATTTTGGTTGCAATCCTGGCTGAGCTTTTACAATCAACAACTCCCACAAGAGACTCTGATCCGTTTGATTTAATTGCTAATATTGCGGGGCTAATTTTAGCATCAATATTGATTTTCACATTGGAGAAGTATATCGACTATGTATGGCCTGACAGATTGTAATAATTTTTATGTAAGTTGTGAGAGGATTTTTAACCCCTCACTTGAGGGGAAGCCTGTTGTAGTGCTCAGCAATAACGATGGTTGTGTTATATCAAGATCATCAGAGGCTAAAACAATTGGTATAAAAATGGGAGCTCCCTTTTTTAAAATAAAGGAGTTAATTAATAATCACGGTGTAATAGCATACTCTTCAAACTTTCCTTTATACGGAGATATATCTGCAAGAGTAATGGAGATATTAAGACAATCCACACCTGCAATAGAGGTATATTCTATTGATGAAGCTTTTATTGATTTCAGAGGATTACCGGACAAAGAGATTCCCTGCATTGGCCACTCTCTAATTAGAAAAATCAGGAAAGGCGTAGGGATACCTGTCAGCATCGGCGTATCAAAAACCAAAACCCTTGCTAAAGTTGCGACAAAACTTAGTAAGCAATACCCTTCAACAAAAGGATTTTGCCTTATGAGCAAAGAGTCTGATATATCTCGTGTATTGAAAAAATTTCCAGTTGAAGATGTATGGGGGATTGGTCGCGCTCATTCAAAAATGCTTGCCTCTTATGGAGTATCTACTGCATATGAATTCATTTTGAAAGATGAAAAGTGGATCAGGGCAAAAATGGGAGTCACTGGTCTTAGAACATGGAGAGAGTTGCAAGGGGAGAATTGTATTGCTCTTGAAGATGGTGCTCCAGATAAAAAACAGATATGTACAAGTAGAAGCTTTGCTTCAGATTTGTCAGATTTTGAGGATCTATACAAAGCAATTGCGACTTTTGCATCCTCTTCTGCGGAAAAGCTTAGAAAACAAAAGGGTGTATGTCGAGAAATAGTAATTTTTATCCTGACAAATCCTTTTAAAGAATCCGGTTTAACACATAATCAGAGCGTATTGATTTCCTTGTCTGAATATACTGACAACTCTATGGTAATTGCATCAAATGCCTGCAATGGATTAAGAGCAATATTCAGAGAGGGTTATCAATACAAAAAATGCGGTGTGATTTTATCATCAATTATAAGAAAATCAGACCTTACTCCTACTCTATTTGAATCAATAGATGAACTCAAAAAAGAGAGTTCGCTAATGAGTGTAATGGACGAGATAAACTCAAAGTATGGAAATAAAAGTATTGTAACAGCTGCGGCAGGTATAGAAAGAATAAAGGCCAATCAAAATTTATTATCTAAAAGATATACAACTTCCTGGGATGATATTATTGAAGTGAAAGTTTAAATATTTTTACAAAATTTTGTTCTACTTTCAGAATTAACTTGTCGGTTGGACTCAAATCTGCTAAAAATTCTTCTCCACTCCACAAATCAATAAATTTCTGATTTGCTTTTTTTTGAATTTTCCAGTGAGTAAAAAAATGTTCGGGAATATTAAGTGCAAGGTTCTCTGTATGGACAGAGAAGTTGACAATAATAAATATAATATCATTGTTGTAATATCTTGCAAATGAGAATAATTTACTGTTATTGTAATTGTCGTTGGAAATGTTTGCATATTGTAAATCATAAGTTTCTCCATATTTAATCGCTTGCTCATTTAGCGAAACATTTAGGAGAAATTTATATTTATTATAAAGTGCATAGTCGTATATTCCTTTTCTGTAATTATTAAAAGATTCTAACGACCAGAAATCAAATATTGATGTTCTTCCGTCTAAACTACTGAAACCCTCACAATTCATACCCCTTTCCCCTATCTCCTGACCAAAATATAATAAAAAAGATGATTTATTAAGTAGAGCCGAAACTGCAGTTGCTGGTAATCCTCTCTCCGGCGACTTTGCAACAAAATCTGAAGCTACTCTTTGTTCATCATGATTCTCAATGAAGTTCAGCATGCAATCCTGAATATCTCCTAATGATTGCCAGCATTTTGTTATACTATCAGGAGTACTCTCTCCTTTTATGATTTCTATTAGTGTATCATAAAGTCCAACTTTATCATAAAGAAGGTCAAATCCTGAATTAAGATAAGTTCTGTATGAATCCGGATTGTATATTTCAGCTATAAAAACAAGTCCGGGAAATTTGGTTTTAACTTTATCTGTTAAATACTTCCAGAATTCAGACGGGACCATCTCCGCCATATCGCATCTAAAACCATCTACCCCTTTACCCGACCAGTATAAGATAATATCAACCATTTTGTCCCATAAAGGGGGTACCGGATCAAAGTATTTAGTACCATGATTAAAATAATCTACTCCATAATTTAGTTTTACTGTTTCATACCAATCTTGTAATGTCGGATTCTCGGTAAAACAATTGTTTCCGGTTGCCCTGGCGGGATACTCTTCGTAAATGTGTTTGATATTATTAACCGGCGATTTAAAATACTTTCCGGGTAAATAATAAAAATCATTTTCTCCAATATCCGGAACTAATCCCGGATTTTTATCTGACTTATATACTCTTGAAACATGATTTGGCACAAAGTCAATAATTACTTTAAGACCAGCATTATGACATCGAATAACAAGCTCTTCAAATTCTTCGACTCTTCTCTCATGATTATCTGCCAGATAGTGAGCTACATCATAATAGTCTTTTACTGAATAAGGTGAACCAGCAATCCCTTTTACAATTTCAGGCGGGTCAGGGACGCAATTACTACTTAAACACTGACTTTGGGTTGCATGCTCTAATATGCCTGTAAACCAAATATGTGTACATCCTAAGCTTTTAATTTCCGATAAATTAGAATCAGTAAAATCTGAGAATTTGCCGGTACCATTGATATCATAAGAATTTCCGGGAACAGGCTTAGAGACTCTGTTCCCGGAAATTCTTGGTAAAGTTTGATATATAATAATTTTCCCGCTCATGGCCCTATTGCCATTTGAGAATTTTTCTGAAATCGTATTCCTCCGGATCAGAGAGGTATTTTGATGCCTGTTCGTAATCCTCTTTAGTAATATATTGCATTATATTATTTATAACTGCCTGTACTCTGTCAGATTCAAGTGAGACAAGTCTTGGAGGTATCTTTCCTGTTTTAGGGTCTTGTATATCCTTGAGGTACAATGGTTCAACTTTTCCCAGATTGTCAATATAGACCATGCATCCGGTTTTACCTTCATCAAACAGCTGGTGTACAGCAATTCCAAGTTCAGTACAATATACCAAATCATAGGCAACAGGTGGCTGGCATCTTAGTTCATACCCAAGCTCTACGGGTCTGCATTTTGTTTTGAGACCCAGGTTACGAAGCTTAGTCTCTAAGAGTTCGTTAAAAATATGCGCCTTAGATACTTTTCCAAGCTCGGGATGGCCGTGGTCATCATATGAAAATATAACTCCGGACTCTTTTAATTCCTTCTCATCAAACTCATGGAAAACACCTTCAGAAATCATAACTGAACCATATTCAATTCCCATTATTAACCTTTTTACGATAGAGGAGACTGCAAGTCTTATGATTTTGTCAAGGGTAATAGTTGTTTTGTTGAACATCTCAGGAATAACAATCATTGGATAGTGAGCAGCAGAACCTATACCAAAAGCAAGGTGCCCTGCAGACCTTCCCATCGCACAAACAACAAACCAATTATTGCTTGTTCTCGCATCTTCATAAACTGTTGTGGCAAGTCTTGCTCCTTCCGATTTAGCCGATTCGTAGCCAAAAGTAGGTCTTGCTAACGGAAGTGGAAGATCATTATCAATAGTCTTTGGAACATGAATATTAGATATTGGAAAATTATGTTCAGTTAAAAATTTTGCTACTCTGTTAGCTGTAGATGCAGTATCGTCACCGCCAATAGTGACAAGAAGTTTAATATTATTCTCTTTAAAAAATTCAATATTGAAATTTTGTGCAAAATCCTCAGGAGTAGGTTTATACCTGCTCATAATGAGAAAAGAGCCGCCTCTGTTAAAAATAGAATCAGCAAGCAGAAAATCAAGTTCTGTATATTTTGGATTTTGAGAAAACAGTCCTTTATAGCCACCATGCAATCCAATAACACGATAACCATTTGCTATGAAGGTTTTTGCAATACTGCCCACTACAGTATTCATTCCTGGTGCGGGACCTCCTCCCGTTAAAATTACAATCGATTTTTTCATCACTTTACTTTATTGAGCCCGCAAAGTTAACAATAATTAAAAAATATGTAAATTTGTTGATTAAGATTATGAAGAAAATAATATCTGATGTCTCCAAAAGGATAACGGAGCTAAGAGAAGAAATCGAGAAACACAATAGGTGCTATTATATTGATAATCAGCCACTAATAACTGATTTCGAATATGATTTACTCATCTCAGAACTTCAGGCTCTTGAAAAGAAATACCCCCTGCTAATCGACTCTGACTCTCCAACTGTAAGGATTGGAAGTGATTTAGACTCTGAAAGCTCAAAAAAATCATTTGATCAAAGAGAGCATCAATTCCCAATGTTATCTTTAAGTAATACCTATGATAAAGTTGAGTTAATCTCTTTTAATGAGCGAATTATAAAAAGTTCTAACCATCCTGTTAACTATGTGTGTGAACTCAAAATCGATGGTTCTGCAATATCTCTTACATATCGTAATGGAGTTCTCGCCCATGCGGTTACCAGGGGAGATGGAGAGAAGGGAGATGACGTAACAAAAAATGTTCTTACAATAAAAGCTCTGCCAAAAATACTTAAAGGTAGCGGCTATCCTGAGGAGTTTGAAATCAGAGGTGAAATATTTATGCCTTGGGAAGCATTTGACAATCTTAACATTATACGAGAGAAAAATGAAGAGCAATTGTTTGCTAATCCAAGGAACGCAGCAGCAGGCTCTCTTAAACTAATTAACACATCCGAAGTATCACAAAGAGGACTGGACATTATTTTATACCATTTTGTCTCAAATCAAAATATCTTCCCTACTCATTATGACTCTCTGAATGCAGTTAAATCGTGGGGACTACCTGTATCTGAGCACATTAAGAGATGTTCTTCTATAGAAGAGGTTTTTGATTATTTAAACTATTGGGAAATTAACAGGAAGAATCTTCCGTACCCTACTGATGGTGCTGTAATAAAAGTAGATAGCATTCCACTCCAAAAGGAACTCGGTTTCACTGCAAAATCTCCAAGATGGGCTACAGCATATAAATTTAAAGCTGAATCTGCAATGACAAAACTTTTGTCAATTGATTATCAAGTAGGAAGAACCGGGGCAATTACCCCTGTCGCAAATCTTAAGCCTGTTCTACTTTCAGGAACAATTGTAAAAAGAGCCTCGTTGCATAACATGGATCAAATGTTGTCTCTTGATATCCATTTTGGCGACTATGTATATGTCGAGAAAGGAGGAGAAATAATTCCAAAAATAGTTTCTGTTGAATTATCTAAAAGGGAGGAATCTGCAGAAAGACCTGTTTTTCCGGTTTTTTGCCCTGACTGTAATACTTTATTAGTTAAAGAAGAGGGCGAGGCTAAACACTATTGTCAAAACTCAACCTATTGTCCAACTCAGATTAAGGGTAGACTTATCCATTTTTGCAGTAGAAAAGCGATGGATATTTTGGCTGGTGAAGCAACTGTTGAAATGCTATTCAAGGATGGGTTGCTCAAAACTCCTGCTGATTTTTATAAATTAAAAACAGATGATCTCATTAAATTTGAAGGATGGAAAGAGAAGTCAGCCGAGAGATTACTGAAGAGTATTGAAAAATCGAAGGACAAGCCTCTTTACCAAGTTTTATTTGCACTAGGTATAAGACATATCGGAGAGACAAGTGCAAAATCCCTGGCTAATCACTTTGGAAGTATTAAGAAGATTTCATCTGCTACAATTGAAGAGCTGACAGAAATTAATGATGTTGGTGAAATAGTCGCAAAGTCAATTCACAAGTTTTTCAATGACCAAAAGAATATTGAGCTAATTTCCCAGCTTGAAGAAGCTGGTGTTCAAGTGGAGGGGGGAAATGGATCTCTTAAGAACAAATTCTCAGAAATACTAACAAATAAAAGTTTCGTTGTTTCAGGAACCTTTTCTGTATCAAGAGATAGCATAAAAGAGATGATTGAGAAACATTCCGGAAAGATTATCTCATCAATTTCCTCAAAAGTCAATTTTTTGATTGCTGGTTCAGATGCTGGTCCATCTAAACTAGAAAAGGCAAAAACACTTGGTATTGAGATTATCACAGAAGAACAGTTCTTTAAACTAATTGAAAAATAATTGACTATTTTTACACTTTTAATAAATAAAATAACTAGAAATAAATATTTATGAAGCAAGTAGTTATAAGCAATAAAATCAATTATCTGGGAACTAATGACAGAAAAAAATCTCTTTTTGAGAATAACTGGCCTCTTCCCAAAGGTGTTTCTTACAACTCATATCTCATATGCGATAATAAAAGCGCCTTAATTGACACTCTGGAATTTGGTTCAAAAGATGATTATCTTGATCAGATAGCTGAAATTCTTGATGGGAATAATCTTGATTATTTAATAGTTAATCACATGGAACCTGATCACTCCAGTATGATTGGGATCCTTTTAAAATTCTATCCCCAACTAAAAATTGTTTCCAACATAAAAGCTTTTAAGATGCTTGAGGCCTATTTTGGGCTTACACAGAATAATTTTCTGGAGGTAAAGGATAATGAGATTCTTGACCTTGGTTATCATAAACTCTCATTCCATATTACCCCATGGGTACACTGGCCAGAAACAATGATGACTTACGATACAACTGACAAGGTTCTCTTTTCATGTGATGCCTTTGGAAGTTTTGGCACACTTGACGGGGGTATATTTGACGATGAAATCAATTTTGAGTGGTATGAAGACGAGATGAGGCGTTATTACTCAAATATCGTTGGTAAATACAGCAATATGGTTCAAAAAGCATTTGCTAAACTTAAAGATATTGACATCAAAATGATTTGCCCATCACATGGCCCTGTCTGGAGATCAAATCCTGTAAAAGCAATTGAACTGTATGATAAATGGAGCAGATACGAATCTGAAGAGGGAGTAATTATTGCATATGCATCTATGTACGGAAATACAGAGAAGATGGCGGATTATCTTGCCAGGCTTATTTCTGAAAAAGGGATTAAAAATATTCGTATCTATGATGTTTCTAAAACCCATGCATCATTTATTTTAAGCGACATATGGAAATATAAAACAGTTATTCTTGGCTCCTGTGCATACAACGCTGGTATGCATCCAATGATGGAACATCTGTGCCATGAATTATCAGTGCTCAATCCAAAGGATAAAAATTATGCCCTGTTTGGCTCGTATAGCTGGAACGGAGGTGGATTAAAATCTCTCCTTGCTTTTGCAGAGAAGATGACCTGGAATAAGATTGCAGAGCCAGTTGAATTAATGGGAGCGCCAACTCTTTTAAAAATGGAGGGATTTCAAAATATAGCTGAAAAGATCTGAAATGAGCATAGGTAAAACACTAAGAGTTGAGAAAACCGTTAGAACTGAGGATTCAGCGGCAAGTTATGGTTCAGGATTGTTAGATGTATTCTCTACGCCTGCAATGATAGCCCTTATGGAAAAAAGTGCTCACCTGTTGGCAAAAAGTATCCTTCCATCTGATCAGGATACTGTTGGTATAGAAGTTAATATAAAGCATTTGAGAGCGACACCTGTTGGAATGAAGGTATATGCTGAGGCAGAAATTTCAGAGATCGATGGCAGAAAAATAACTTTTTCTGTTACGGCTTATGACCAAAGTGGTGAAATTGGAGTTGGGAAACATACCAGATTTATAATAGATCCAAATAAATTCATGAATAAACTGATTTGAAAAAGTATAAAGAGATACAGCACACATATCAGAGAATCTTAAAATTCCTGATTAATGACATTTGGAGGCAGGACCTTTCTGAACTAAGCATAATGAAAGCCAGAATGGTACGCTATCTCAAGGTCTTAATTATTACTATTAAGGGATTCTCCAATGACAAGGTTGGCTTGCAAGCCGTCAATCTAAGTTTTTTTTCTGCAATGTCTGTTGTTCCTTTTGTTGCTTTGATGTTCACTATTACAAAAGGTTTTGGAATGGCAAAAAAACTGGAAGATTTATTACTCACTTATTTTGCTGAAAACGAAGAGATTATTGAGTACATTCTCCATTTCGCTAACAATGTTCTTAAATCTGCTGAAAATGGATTGTTTGGAATACTTAGTTTTCTTTTCCTCCTGTGGTCTGTGATTTGGCTAATGCTTAGTATTGAGAAATCATTTAACGATATCTGGAAGGTCGAAGACAGGAGATCATTCGGAAAAAGGGCACTTTATTATCCACTGTTACTTCTGGTATCTCCATTAATTATCCTGATATTTTTATCTCTTGCTCTGATATATACTAATACACTAAAATCGGTTGGCCTCCAGATAGATAAATTTATTCCAATTACATCTATTTTCACTTGGCTTACTTTTTACGGAATTGTAGCTTTAGTTTTTTCTGTCATGTACTATTTTATACCAAATGTAAAGGTAAAATTTGCTGCTGCGTTTAACTCCTCAATGGTAGTCTCTTTCGCATTTGTAGTAGTACAATTTTTTTATCTGGAGACACAGATCCTTGTCTCAGGATTAAATGCTGTTTATGGGGTTTTTGCTGCGATACCCCTATTTTTGGTCTGGATGAATATAAGCTGGACTATAATATTATTTGGAGCAGAACTTTCTCACGCTTATCAAAATGTAGATAAATACAAAATTCAAAATGAAAACGAATCTTGAACTAACTAAAGATGCTGTTGACTTCATAAATGATGATAAACTGCACAATCTAATAAATAACACCAAAGAAGATCCGGCAAAGATCAGAGACATATTCCAAAAAAGCAAATCAAAGCAAGCATTGACAGTTGAGGAGACTGCAGAACTACTTGCAATCAAATCACCGGAAATGCTTGAGGAGTTATTTCAGACTGCCCGAGACCTAAAGAGATCAATTTATGGTAACAGGATTGTCTTGTTTGCTCCCCTTTATATTGGGAACTTCTGCGTAAATAATTGTCAGTACTGTGGTTTCAGAAGCTCTCTTACCAAGGCTGTAAGAAGAACCCTCTCAGATCAGGAGTTGATTGCTGAGGTTGCTCAACTTGAGAAAGAGGGACACAAAAGATTAATTCTTGTTTATGGAGAACATCCTAAATATACCCCTGAATATATTGCACAGACTGTAAAAACCTGTTATAATGTAAAAGTTGGAAATGGAGAGATCAGGAGGGTTAATATTAATGCCGCTCCAATGACTATTGAAGGATTCAGAACTGTTAAAGAGGCAGGAATAGGAACTTTTCAGGTTTTTCAAGAGACTTATCATAAAGAGACTTACGCTAAATTCCATCCAGGGCCCGGTGTTAAAAGTAACTATATGTGGAGACTAAATGCAATGGATAGAGCATTTGAGGGGGGACATGACGATGTTGGTATTGGAGCTCTTTTCGGTCTTTATGACTGGAGATTTGAAGTGCTTGGACTTGTTGAACACGCTCATCATTTACAAAACCGTTACGGAGTGGGGCCTCACACAATTAGTTTTCCCAGAGTTAAACCTGCTTATGGTTTAGAACTTCACCTTCCTTATCAGGTTACAGATGAGCAATTTAAACAACTTGTGGCCATTTTAAGAATTGCGGTTCCTTATACAGGATTGATTATGACAGCAAGAGAGAGCGCTGAAGTAAGAGACGCTGTTATTGAATTTGGAGTTTCTCAAATTGATGCAGGGACAAGATTAGAAATTGGGGGATATCAGGAGGAGAGAGGGAAAAACCAAGAGCTTGACAGAGAGCAGTTTGAAGTTGGCGACAGAAGAGAATTAGACCAAGTAATTGAATGGCTTCTGACTAGGGAATTCATTCCAAGTTTCTGTACATCTTGTTATAGGGTCGGAAGAACCGGCGAGCATTTTATGGAGTATGCAATTCCGGGTTTTATCGGAAGATTTTGTACACCAAATGCAATGCTTACACTTGCCGAATATTTAGAAGATTACTCATCTGAGCAAACAAAAAAAGCTGGTTATGACTTGATAGAGAGGGAGCTCTCTTTTATCTCAGATGAGAAAAAAAGAAATGACGTAGCATCTAAACTGGCATTAATAAAAAGCGGAAAAAGAGATTTACTTTATTAATCAACTATGTTTACAGATAAGGATAACGAACTCATAGACAGAGAGTTTGAAGAACTAAGACTGGCAAGTTTAAAACGCTGTGCAAATCAGTCAGAATATGAAATTGTTCTTAAAGCTTTCGAATTTGCCAGAGCAGCACATAATGGTGTTAGAAGGCGTTCTGGTGAACCATATATATTGCATCCAATATCTGTTGCAAAAATTGTTGTCCAGGAGATTGGCCTTGGATACAAATCAATCGTCTCAGCTCTGCTTCATGATGTAGTAGAAGACACAGAGTATAATACTGATGATATTGAACGGTTATTTGGAGCAAAAATTGCCTCTCTTGTTGACGGGCTTACAAAAATCAAAAGTGCCTTTGATAGTGGAACAAGTAGTCAGGCAGAAAATTTTAAAAGAATTCTGCTTACTTTGAACGACGATGTGAGGGTAATACTGATTAAGCTTGCAGACAGACTCCATAATATGCGTACTATTGAGTACATGCCTGAGCATAAAAGGTCTAAGATTCTCAGCGAAACAATGTACATTTTTATTCCTCTGGCACATCGTCTTGGATTATACAGCATTAAATCAGAATTGGAAAATATTTGGCTAATGCATACATTGCCTTCAGAATTTGAGAGTATTCAAATAAAAATTTCTCAAACTATTGCCGAAAGAGGCATAGCAATGGATAGCTTCATGGAGCCCATTTCAGAGAGCTTAAAAAAGGCCGGGTATGAGTTTTCTGTCTCTAAAAGGACAAAAAGCCCCTACTCTATTTGGAGAAAGATGAATGCTAAGTCAATCCCTTTTGAACAGATATATGATCTTTATGCTGTAAGAATAATTTTTGAAGCCAAAGAAGATCAGCCGGAAAGGATTCAGTGCTGGCATATTTATTCACTAATTACAGAAATCTATCTTTCAAAAACAGACAGAATACGGGATTGGGTAAGCACACCTAAAATCAATGGTTATGAAGCTCTGCACTGTACTGTAATGGGGCCGCAGGGCAACTGGATTGAGGTCCAGATCAGGTCATCCAGAATGAATGATTTGGCTGAGAGAGGCGTTGCTGCACATTGGAATTACAAAGGATCATCACCCTCTGAAGGAGATATGGACAAATGGTTGAATCTTGTCAGAGAGGTTCTGGAGAATCCAGATGTGAATGCCTTAGAATTCCTTGATAAGTTTCATACCGGACTACTCTCGTCTGAAATATATGTTTTTACACCAAAAGGAGAATCGAGAGCTTTACCAAAAGGTGCAACCGCACTCGATTTTGCTTATGCGATACATACTGAAGTTGGTAATAAAGCGATTGCTGCAAAGGCTAATTTTAAACTAGTGCCACTTACTTACGAACTAAGAAATGGAGATCAGATTGAGATAATAACAGCCGAGTCACAAAGACCTCAAAGAGATTGGCTGGAATTTATTGTAACTCCAAAAGCAAAAGGACTAATACTTGATGCTTTAAAGTCAGAAATTAAGGACTCTCAGAAAAAAGGACAGGAGATCCTTGATGAAAGGCTTAAAGGGATGGGGATTAAGCCACAATCCAGAGTATACAGAAAACTTTCGGAAAATTATAAACTAAATAACAGAGAAGAGCTTTTTAGTAAAATTGGAGCAAATATTATCGACTTAACAGATCTATCCAAAGTTCTTAAGAAGAATACAACTAGTAAATTTGTTCGTTACTGGAGCTTACAATTCTCAAAGATTACAGGCGGTGATTCAGATGGTAGTGTTGAGTGGAAAGGAGAAGAAGAACTTTCGGACGAGTCATCAAATTTGAATTCTGCTGTTAAAGAGGAAAAGAGATCTAAGATTGACATAAAAAAGGATTTCCTTCTTAGGGAGAACCCAATTGAAAAGACTCTCTCATACCAGGTGGCAACCTGTTGCAGGCCAATCCCCGGAGATAAAGTTATTGGGTTTATTGACGACAATGATATCGTAATAGTTCATAAAAACAGCTGTCCCGAGGCAATTCATCTTGCAGCCCGTGATGGTGACCGTATTGTAAAGGCTAAATGGAGTAAGCATACAGTACTATCTTTTTTAGCCCGAATAAATATGAGGGGTATAGACAGACTCGGAATACTAAACGAATTGACTCAGTATATTACACTTGTTCTAAGCGTAAATATCAGAAAGATATTCATAGAGACCCACGATGGTATATTTGAAGGTTATATTGATTTGTATGTCCACAGCGTAGAAGATCTTGACAAATTAATGAAGCAGATGTCAAGTGTTAAAGGAGTTATGAGTGTAGTCCGCTCAGAGATAAAAGATAACCAATAAAAAAAGATGCAGATTAAAATTTTAAGAAGAGTACTATTAGGAATACTATTTTTATTTACAGTTTCCCAGTTACTTCCCTCTTGTGCCAATACAACAGCTCCCCCTTCCGGAGGAGAAAAGGATACTCTTGCACCTATTCTTTTAAAAGTTAATCCGGATACTAACAAGATTAACTTTCCTGTTTATGGTCAAAAAATAGAGCTAACATTTAACGAGTATGTAGTTCTTAAAGATGCTGAAAAAAATATTGTTGTCTCTCCTCCCGTTAAAAAAAGAATTGAGACTAAGGTAAGAGGAAAAAGTATTATTGCAGAATTTCCGGATTCACTTAAATCTGAGACAACATACAATATTGCATTCAATAGTTCAATTGCCGACAATAACGAAGGGAACTTGTTGCCCCCCTACAGGTACTCTTTCTCTACGGGTGCAAATATTGACTCGTTGATTGCAACTGCAGAAATACTGGATGCTTTTACTCTTTTACCTATTCCCAATGCGACTTTGGCTTTTTACGAAAATCATTCGGACTCTGTGCTTTACAACACTTTACCTTCTGCTATTGCAAAAAGTGATAAATGGGGCTATTTCACTATCACAAATTTAAAGCATGTTCCCTACAGAGTCATTGCATTCACCGATGACAATGGGAATAACATATATAATCCGGAAAACGAAAAGCTTGCTTTTCTTGATACGCTTTTCTCTCCTGTCAAGGTAATGAAGAGAGGGATGGAGGAACTTAAATATGTTGATCCAAAAGATACTACTGCCTCTCTGGCTAGAAAAAGTGATTTCAGACTATATCTTTTTAAAGAGGAGAATGACAAACAGTTTATAAAAAAACACGAAAGAGTATCTGAAAATTCTGGTTATGTTAAGTTTAATGCATCTGATGTAATGATTGATTCGTTAGGCTTTAAAGAAATTGACTCTGTTAATCTTATAAAGCAATTTAACATAAAACGCGATAGTCTGGTTTTGTGGATTAAAGGAGACATTAAAAGAATACCTGATACATTAAACCTTGATATTAAATATTATAAAACAGATTCAACAGACAAGTTAACATTGGCCAGAGAATCTCTGAGATTTCCTTTACCAAGGAAGGCCAAACAACAAGATCAGAGAGTTAAAGACAGACCGGAAAAAAGATCAAATCTTCTTGAGCTGAAGCTTGATGCAACTCCTGCTATGGTAGAGAAGGATGGTTACCAGATTATCTTTCCTGCTCCTATTGAAATAGTTTCCTCTGACAGCATAAAGTTTACTTCTTTAACGACTAAAGGAGTGGAAAAAGTAGAAAAATACAGAATAATTCCTGATAGTATTGAGATCCGAAAGTACATCATCAAGCCTGAAATAACTCTTCAACAGGGATTTGATTACATATTGTCATTAGGGAAGGGTGCATTCAAAGATATATCAGGTAATACAAATGACTCAACTGCCAACAAAATAATGCTTCCAAAAAGCGAACAGCTGGGAAGAATCGATTTAGATGTTTCTGGTATTAATAGTGGTTCTTTTGTTATTGAGCTGATAAATCAATCCAGGGATAAAATATTCAGGTCATATAAAATCTCATCCGATTCAAAAATTGAATTTAAATATCTGGACCCCGGTAAATATTCAATAAGGATATTCAGAGACACAAATGGAAATGGTATATTGGATTCCGGTATCTTAAAGGAGAGAAAACAACCTGAAATGGTTAGATTATATAAAATGCCATCCGGATCAGAAATTATTGACTTAAAAGAGGGAATGGAAATTATGCAGAGTATAAATCTTAATGAGATCTTTAAATGAAACGGATTGGGCTGGTTATTTTTTTAATTATTTCCATATCTGTGAATCTTCAATCTCAGAACAAGGTTCATATGGCCGGTGTTAGAATGGGCTATAATATAAGTAATGTTAATTATTCCCCTCCTAAAGATCACAGTCCTGTTAACACCATTAAAAACTACTCATTATTATATACTTATTATCATGATCTTTGGGGGGCTTCACCATATTTTGGATTTCAGACAGGGGTGTCTCACCTGGAGACAGGATTTGAAATGGGAGGAACCAGATATATCACAGAGATGTATCAAATTCCTTTAGTTTCACAGTTTCATATAGATTTCTGGAAAATGCGCCTTCTTTTAAATATTGGAGGATATGGTGCATACAGAAATAAAAGGCTAGAACCTGAATCATATACATTTGAACCTGATGATTACAGAATGGAGTTTGGAATAATTGCAGGAGGAGGATTAGCTGTTGTTTTAAAGCCCTTTGAAGTTCATCTGGAAGCGAATTATAACTACTCTTTTACCTATCTGCACGATCCAAGAAAAGGAGATTCTGCAAGACCTCTCTACTCCTACCCTAATCAGTTCATAATTAGTGCATCTCTTTTCTTCCATATTAAATCAAAATGAAAAAAGTAATTGTTAAAGTAGGTAATATCTATTTTGGAGGAGATTATCCAATTGTGGTTCAAACAATGTGCAACACTCCTACTCAGGATATTGATGCTTCTTTTAAACAGTGCGTAAATCTCTCTAATTCAGGAGCTCAGTTAATTCGCCTTACCACACAAGGGATGAAAGAGGTGGAGGCTTTATCGGAAGTTAAAAGAAGGCTCAGAGATTCAGGAATCACTACACCACTATCTGCCGATGTCCATTTTACTGCCGATGTAGCTATTGCCGTTGCCGAATATGCAGACAAGGTGAGAATTAATCCGGGCAATTTTGCCCGTGATATAAATGTAGCTAAAGAAAAATTCTCCAAACTTATTGAAATATGCAAAAAAAGAGGAGTTGCAATTAGGATTGGTGTTAATCACGGATCTCTGGGACCAAGAATAATTGAAAAATTTGGAGATTCACCTCTCGGCATGAAGGAGTCTGCAATGGAGTGGATAAAAATGGCTGAAGAAAATAATTTTGATCAGATTATTATCTCACTTAAGGCGAGTAATACTTTGATTATGACACAAGCATATCGCCTGCTCTTTTCCGAGTTTAAGGAGAGAGGAGTCTCCTATCCTTTACATCTTGGAGTAACAGAGGCTGGTAACGGAGAATCCGGAAGAGTGAAATCTGCTGTAGGATTAGCTGCCCTTTTATCTGAAGGAATTGGTGATACTATAAGAGTATCACTTACAGAAGATCCTGTCAGAGAGATTCCTGTCGCTGATTATATTGCAAAATATTTTTCAACCAGAAAAACAAATTACAGATATCATCCATCAAATTTTTCAGGCGAGAGCTTACCTGTTATTATTAGTGAGAATTATAGTGAAAGATCTTGGGATGAATTCATTATAAAAGCATCCTGCGAATTAGGACCCCTTCTTCTTGACAAACTGATTGATGATGTAAAATTGTCAGTAAATGTAGGCGGAAAAGAGGTATCAAGAGAGAGAGTGTCAAGTTTTCGTGATGAACTTCTTCAGGCTGCGCGGAGGGTGTTCACAAAACCAGAATATATAGCCTGCCCGGGTTGCGGAAGAACTCTTTTTAATTTAGAATCTGTTTTTGAGGAGGTAAAACGCAGAACAGCACATCTTAAAGGTTATAATATTGCCGTAATGGGATGTGTCGTTAACGGACCTGGTGAAATGGCTGATGCTGACTACGGTTATGTTGGTGAGGGTAAGAACAAAGTGAGTATCTACAGGGGAAAAGAACCTGTTTACAGATCAGTTCCACAAGAGGAGGCAATTAACAAATTGCTTGAGCTTATTGAGGAAGACGCTCGCAATAAACTCTTCCGCCCTCGAATTTAGTTACCACAAGTTCTTCACCTTTATCTGCCATCCCAAACTCAATTGTAGCGTCATACCATTTCCCCTCTATTTCAATCTTCCCGGCGGGACGAAGGCAGCTTGCAGCTATTCCAACCTTTCCAATTAAGTTGTTATTAATATCTTCAACGCCTATATAGCCTTTACTGGAATCTAATTTTGTCCTTAGTGCAAGATGGGAAAAACTTTTTCCGGGAAAAACTCTTCCTGCAAGCCATATTGAGACAACTAATGAAGATAGTGCAGAAACCATTACTATCGAGAGTGGCTTAACAATGACTATAAAATTCAAATTTCCTTTGAAGTAAAAAAGGTTATTGTCAATCATTGCAAAGACAAGTGCTAATATTGTTAAGGTTATTCCAGATATTCCTGCAATTCCAAACCCGGGGATTATAAAGATCTCTGCAATAATCAGCAGGATCCCTGCTGCAAAGAGAAGAATTTCCCAATTTTCAGCTAAACCCTCAAGATATAGTGGCGCAAAATATAGCAGAGCAGCAATAACTGCAGCTGCAGATGGAAAACCAATTCCGGGACTTTGAAGTTCAAAATAGAGCCCTCCTATTATAACCATAAGTAACAATCCCTGAATAACCGGTGAGAGCAGAAATGAAATAACTTCATCAGTAAATGAAATTTCCATCTCCTCTAAAATATAATTATCACCATTTGTGAGAAGGGTGGCTACATCCTGAATCTTTTCAGCAAATCCTTCACAGTAATTATTTTCAATAGCTTCTTCCATTGTAAAACTAAGTACTTTAAGGCTATCATCTCCAGTGCTTGATGCAACAATTGTGGGGTCAACCATTGCCTCTGCAATCTTTGGGTCCCTCCCGTTTGCCTGTGCTGTGGACCTCATCATTGCCCGCATAAATGACTGATATTTATCAGGCATTGGCTCTCCGTTCTGATTCACGACTGTAGCAGCACCAATTGTGCTCCCTGTTGTCATATAAATGGAATCACACGCTATACTAATTAAAGCTCCGGCCGATACAGCCTGATTATCAATGAAAGCAGCTATAGGAACAGGGAATCTGAGGAGAGCACTTCTCATACTATCTGCTGAAGCCACTGCACCACCGTATGTGTTTAATTGTACTATTACAAAGTCATAACCCTTTTCATCAGCTTGTTGAAGACCTTTAGATAAGGTACGCTCTGTTGCCTTAGAAATCTCTCCTTTTACAGGTATAACAAATATCCTCTTCTCCTGACTACTCGAGATGAAAGGAAGAAATATAAGAATTACTGAGAGAAGAACTTTAAACATAATATAGGTATTGGATTTGGTAAAGATAATGCTATTTTTGCATAAACAACAAACCTGAATTTCTATGAATTTTAAGAGACTATCCCTAATGTTGTTTGTAGTTCTGTTGAGCGGAATTACAACTGCACAGACACAATGGATCCCGGTTAATCCGGATGATGAGAATTTTGCAGAGAGTTGCACATCTATTATGGTTGGCAAAAAAGCGAGCACAGATGGATCTGTTATGACTGCCCACACTTGTGACTCTAACTATCGGACTTGGGTGGAGATGACAGCCAGAAAAAAGTTTAAACCGGGAGAGACAGAGCCTGTATATTGGGGGGTACTTCATAATGAAGAGCCGTGGGATACCAGAAATGTTACAGAGAAGGGCAGAATCCCAGCTGTTGAAGAGACTTTTGCTTTTTTAAATACAGCGTACCCTTGCCTGAACGAGAAACAGCTTGCAATGGGTGAGACAACAATAACAGGCAGAGATGTTCTGGTAAACAAGAACGGTCTGTTTCTTATAGAGGAACTGGAAAGAGTAGCCCTTCAAAGATGCAGTACGGCAAGAGATGCTATTAAACTAATCGGAAAACTTGCTGAAACATATGGATATGGTGATTCAGGTGAGTGCCTTACTATTGCTGATAAAAAAGAGGTTTGGCAACTGGAAATTTTTGGTTCCGGAGCCGGGAAACCATCTGCTATTTGGGTAGCACAAAGAATTCCCGATGACCATGTTGGAATATCGGCCAATATTCCACGAATCTCGAATGTTAATTTTAATGATCCCGAGAACTTCATGTATAGTTCAGATATCAAAGAGAGATGTATCAAACTCGGACTATGGGATGGAAAAGAGGAGTTTAAATTTTGGAAAATTAATAATGGCAGAAAGCCGTTCTCTATAAGAGAATTTTTTGTACTGAACTCTGTTGCTCCGTCATTGAGTCTTAAATATGATTCAGAAGAGCTCCCGTTCTCAGTAAAACCTGATAAAAAAATATCCGTAAGAGATGTTATGGCATTTTACAGACATACTTATGAAGGTACTGAGTGGGATCAGACAAAGAATCTGGTAGCAGAAGTTACAAGAAGAGATGCTAAAGGGAACGAGTACAAAGAACAGATCAGGCCTGTTTCAAATTTTATGAGTAATGAAATGAGAGCTCTCCTCAATACTATAAAACCTGGAGTTACTGAAAGAGTTAGGGGGATTGCCGTTATACAGTGCTCTTACTCTCATATAATACAATTGAGAGATTGGCTTCCAGATGAAATTGGTGGTGTTGCCTATTTCTCATTTGATAATCCAGCGCAAAGTCCTAGAATCCCAATTTATTCGGGAACAATTTCTCTTCCAAAGTCATTTCATATATGCGGACAACACAGGTATCGTGAAGACGCTGCTATATGGGCGTTTAGAGAGACAAACAGAATTGCAACAATAAACTGGGATAAGACTAGAGGAATTCTTGAACCAGAGATTGCCAGATTTGAAGAGGAGATGTTCAATAGTGCTCCATCGGTAGAAAAGCAAGCTGAAAAGCTTATAAAAGAGGGTAAAGTGGACAAGGCAAAAGAGATCCTTACAAACCACACAAACAGTTTTGCTCTCTCGACAATGAAGAGATGGCAGGATATGAAAGCCCAACTATGGTCGGTATTTGCCAGGGCAATGTAATTGATTAATGTTTTTTTGAATTTTATACATAACTTTGCACACATATAATTAAAGAAATTTAAGAAAAAGAGATGCACAAATACAAATCCGCAACACTCTTTCTTGAGGATGGAACAGAGTTTTCCGGCTACTCATTTGGAAACGACCAAGCCATTGATGGTGAGGTCGTTTTTTCTACAGCTATGGTTGGCTATCCTGAAAGTTTGACAGACCCCTCCTATTCCGGTCAAATCCTATGCGTAACTTATCCACTTGTAGGAAATTACGGAGTACCCGAAGAGACTATAACAAATAACCTATCTTCATTTTATGAATCAGAAAAAATTCATGTGAGAGGGTTAATCATATCTGATTATTCATTTTCCTACAGTCACTGGAATGCCTCAAGAAGCCTTGATGAGTGGCTAAAAGAACAAGGTATCCCGGGTATATTTGGCATTGACACAAGGGAGCTCACAAAAGTTCTGAGAGAAAAGGGATCAATGTTGGGTAAGATTGTTCCGGAGGGCACAACCTTGAACACATTAGAAGATCCTAATCTAATCAATCAGGTTGATGTAGTAAGCTGCAAAGAGGTACTCAAGTATGGGTCAGGATTAAAGAGAGTCGTGCTTGTAGATTGCGGAGTTAAACATAATATAATAAGGTGTTTTGTAAACCGGGGTGTTGAGGTTATCAGGGTTCCATGGAATTACGATTTCAGCACTATTGAATATGATGGACTGTTTATCTCTAATGGTCCGGGAGATCCCAATCATTGCGTTGAAGCTGTTATAAATATCCAAAAGGCCATAGAAAAAGAGAAACCTATTTTTGGTATTTGCATGGGTAATCAACTCTTGTCA
This sequence comes from Bacteroidales bacterium MB20-C3-3, assembly GCA_035609245.1. Taxonomy (NCBI): domain Bacteria; kingdom Pseudomonadati; phylum Bacteroidota; class Bacteroidia; order Bacteroidales; species Bacteroidales bacterium MB20-C3-3. The sequence continues at coordinate 373,890 of CP141202.1, forward strand.
AAAGCTGCTGGAGCATCAATTTTTAAACTTAAATACGGGCACAGAAGTCATAATCAGCCTGTAAGAATGTTTGGTACAAACAGATGTTATATTACATCCCAAAATCACGGTTTTGCAGTTGATGATTCTACATTGGGCAGTGATTGGGAACCATTGTTTATCAATATGAACGACGGGACAAATGAGGGGATTAAACATAAGAGTAAACCATTTTTCTCTTGTCAGTTCCACCCGGAAGCATCCAGCGGACCTACAGATACAGAATTCCTTTTTGATGACTTTATAAAACTCCTTTAGAGATGATTGACAATAACATAAAAAAAGCTTTAATTCTAGGATCCGGGGCTCTTAAAATTGGAGAGGCCGGTGAATTTGACTACTCAGGTTCTCAGGCTCTTAAAGCGCTTAGAGAGGAGGGAATTGAGACTGTATTAATAAACCCCAATATTGCAACTGTCCAAACCTCTGAGGGGGTTGCAGATAAAATTTATTTTCTTCCGGTAACACCATACTTTGTTGAAGAGGTAATAAAAAAAGAAAAGCCACAAGGAATTCTTCTGGCCTTTGGAGGTCAAACAGCACTTAATTGTGGTGTTGAATTATTCAGGTCGGGAGTTTTTGAAAAATACAATATTAAGGTACTTGGCACACCGGTTCAATCTATTATTGACACTGAAGACAGAGAGTTATTTGTTAAAAAACTGGATCAGATTGATGTCAAGACTATAAAAAGTCATGCAGTTGAAAATTTTGACCATGCTAAAACAGCCGCAGAAGATCTCGGATACCCGGTCATAATCAGAGCTGCCTATGCTTTAGGCGGTTTGGGAAGTGGTTTTTGCAACAATGAGCAAGAGCTTAAAGTCCTTTGTGAGAAGGCATTCTCTTACTCCCCTCAGGTCTTGGTTGAAAAGTCATTGAAAGGATGGAAAGAAATTGAGTATGAAGTAGTAAGGGATAGGTTTGACAACTGCATAACTGTTTGCAACATGGAGAATTTTGATCCACTTGGAATTCACACAGGTGAAAGCATAGTGGTCGCTCCTTCTCAAACACTTACAAATAGCGAATACCACCTGTTAAGAGAGCTTGCTATAAAAATTGTAAGGCATATAGGTATAGTTGGAGAGTGTAATGTACAATACGCTTTTGATCCATATTCAGAAGATTACAGGGTTATTGAGGTTAATGCAAGGCTAAGCAGGTCTTCTGCTCTTGCATCAAAAGCGACAGGATACCCACTTGCATTCGTTGCTGCTAAACTAGGTTTAGGATACGGATTATTTGACCTTAAAAACTCCGTCACTCAAACAACACCTGCTTTTTTTGAACCTGCACTTGATTATATTGTCTGCAAAATTCCAAGATGGGATCTCTCAAAATTTCAAGGTGTTTCAAGAGAGATTGGATCAAGCATGAAAAGTGTTGGTGAGGTTATGGCTATTGGAAGGACCTTTGAAGAGGCAATTCAAAAGGGACTGAGGATGATTGGACAAGGAGCTCATGGATTCGTTGCAAACAGGGAGATTTCTGTTCCTGATATTGACAAATCTTTAAGAGAACCTACTGACAACAGAATTTTTGTAATTTCAAAAGCTTTCAAAAAAGGCTATACTGTGGACGAAATTCACGAATTAACCAAAATAGACAGATGGTTTCTTGAGAAATTATACAATATTCACAATACATCTATTGAACTAACTGAATATAACAATATATCCCAATTACCTGTTGAACTCCTTAAAAAATCAAAACAACAGGGTTTTTCAGATTTTCAGATTGGCAGACTATTATACAAAGAATCTATAGATGTTGACGATGCTTCATCAATTGTAAGAGTCTTCAGAAAGGAGCACGGAATAGTGCCTGTTGTAAAACAAATTGACACATTAGCGGCTGAATTTCCTGCTGTTACAAATTATTTGTACCTGACATACAATGGTAAGTTTAACGATGTTAAATATCTCGGAGATAAAAGATCTATTATTGTTCTGGGCTCAGGAGCATATAGAATTGGGAGCTCTGTCGAGTTTGACTGGTGTAGTGTAAATGCTTTGGAAACAATTCGAAAGCAGGGATGGCGAGGAGTTATGATAAACTATAACCCAGAGACAGTATCAACTGACTATGATATGTGTGACAGGTTATATTTTGATGAACTCACTTATGAAAGAGTTATGGATATTTATGAGCTGGAAAATCCTGAAGGAATGATAATTTCAGTTGGTGGTCAAATTCCTAACAATTTAGCTATAAGATTAGATAAGAGCGATGTTAAAATCCTGGGGACAACTGCAAAAAGCATAGATAATGCAGAAGACAGGCATAAATTCTCATCTATGCTTGACAGACTTCAGATTGATCAGCCAAGATGGAAAGAGTTGACAACATTAAATGATGTATTTGAATTTGTCTCCATAGTAGGTTATCCGGTTCTTGTCAGACCATCATATGTCCTTTCCGGGGCTGCAATGAATGTTTGCTCAAATGACTCAGAACTGGAAGAATTTTTAAAATTGGCAACAAACGTTTCCAAAAAACATCCTGTTGTAGTATCTGAATTTATTCAAAACGCAAAAGAGATTGAATTTGATGCAGTTGCACAAAACGGAGATGTTATTGCTTACGCAATCTCAGAACATATTGAATTTGCCGGGGTTCACTCAGGAGATGCAACCATCCAGTTCCCTCCACAAAAACTATATGTTGAAACTGCCCGAAGAATTAAGAGAATTGCCAGAAAAATTGCAGGAGAGCTCAATATTTCCGGACCATTTAACATACAGTTTCTGGCAAAGGAGAATGACATAAAAGTTATTGAATGTAATCTGAGAGCATCCAGAAGTTTTCCATTTGTATCTAAGGTTCTTAAAATTAACTTTATTGAATTGGCAACAAAGGTGATGATTGGAGAGAAGGTAGAGGCGCCAAGTAAAAGTGCATTTGACTTAGATTATGTCGGTATAAAAGCATCACAGTTTTCCTTTACAAGACTTCAAAAAGCAGACCCGGTTCTGGGGGTAGATATGGCTTCAACTGGTGAGGTTGGTTGTATAGGAGATGATACAAACGAGGCAATCTTAAAAGCAATGCTTTCAGTTGGATACAAGCTCCCTCAAAAAGGGATTTTACTCTCAACAGGAGATGCAAAGCAGAAGGCAGAACTTCTTATGGCTTGCAGACTACTAAGGGAAAATGGCTTCCAGCTTTACGCTACCGGTGGAACTCATAAATACCTTGTTGAAAACAACATTGAATCAACCCTTGTATACTGGCCAAGTGAAAAAGAGAGTAAACCTCAGGCAATGGATCTTCTTCATTCAAGAGTGGTTGATTTTGTTGTTAATATTCCTAAAAACCTTACCCAGGAGGAGCTTGACAATGGATATAAAATAAGAAGAGCAGCGACAGATCTGAATATCCCTTTAATTACCAATGCAAGGTTGGCAACAGCTTTTATCAGGTCATTCTCTGCAATTTCAATAGATCAGATCCAGATTAAGAGCTGGGATGAATACAAATCATAATTATAATTACCTATATTTGTAGAGATTGGACAAATATTATTACTAATATGATTCTGAACAAACAGGTTGGAGTTTTTCTAAATCTTGTTCACTGTAAGTTCAAACAGTTTATGAATTCGATTTTTGCCGAACACGGATTCAATCTCACTGCTGAACAATTTTTGGTGATGGATACTCTTTGGGACGAAGGGATAATGTCACAGCAAGAGATAGCAGATATAATCCTGAAGGATAAAAATTCTGTGACAAAACTGATTGATGCCCTTGAAAAGAAGGGGCTTGTAATCAGAATAGCTGGAGAAGAGGATAGAAGACAGAAGATGATTCATCTTACTGAAAAGGCGGTTGAAGTTAAGGAGGCAATCACAAAAATTGCGCTTGAATCCACAGATCATATTATTAAAGATATACCAAAAGAAGAACTAATAAGTTTTATAAAAGTTCTTCATAAAATGGCAGACAATATTGATTCACTATCTTTAAATAATGAGCAATAACTATTTAACACCATCAGAGATTGTTGACTACACTGAGGAAACAGGGATAAAAAAGGCAGGAATGCCAGTTTTAAGAACTCTCCTTCTTGCATTCTTAGCAGGTGTTTTTATTGCTCTTGCATCTGTAGGGAGCAATATCATATCACATAATATTGAAAATATAGGGGTAGCTAAATATCTCGCAGGACTGATCTTCCCAACAGGTCTGATTCTTGTGGTTATTGCCGGAGCAGAACTATTCACCGGAAACAACCTTATTTCCATTGCTGCTCTATCTGGCAAGGTAAAATGGAGCAAATATTTTTGGAATTTAATAATGGTATGGCTTGGAAATTTAGTGGGATCAGTTTTTATCGCATTACTTATCTATTTATCAGGACAATTAAATTACACAGATGGTCTGCTTGGTGCATATACTATTAAGGTAGCAGCATTAAAAACATCTCTATCATTTACTGAGGCTTTTGCATCTGGTATTCTATGTAATTTATTGGTATGTCTAGCAGTATGGATGTCATATTCAACTAAGGATATCGCTGGAAAAGCCCTTGTAATATTTTTCCCCATATGGCTCTTTATTGCATCCGGATATGAACACTCGGTCGCAAATATGTACTATCTCACTGCCGGCCTTTTAGCTAAAAACAACCCTGACTTAGTTTTAAAAACAGGTGAGTTGATGAGTTTCTCCGCTGAAAATCTTAATAATCTTACAATATTAAATGCCTTTATGGACAATCTCGTCCCGGTGACCATTGGAAATCTTGTGGGCGGGGCTCTATTTATTGGAGCCTGGTACTGGTGGGCATATAAAAAGGTATCCAGATAAAATAATGACAGACTACAAATTAAGAAACCTTATAACAGGTAGAGTATTTGATGACACAGGATGGCTTCTCTCTGATCCTCTATATGAAAAGCCTACATTGATTAGAAGTGAGTATTCCGTAAAGCAAATTGATTTTTCAAATGAAAGTAGTGGTTTTTACAAGTTTTCTGATTGGCTGCCTGTTAACAGAAAACTAAAAAATTCTTCGTCTCCTGTAACATACAAAGCTGAAGAACTGGGAGATATTCTTGGTCTTGACAATCTTTGGATTACTTTTAACGGATACTGGCCAGAAAAAGGCGTCGGTATGACAACATGCTCCTTTAAGGAGACTGAAGCTTTTTCAGTTTGTGCAAGATTGGTTCCTTCAGATAAAGTCATGGTTGTTGCTTCAGCCGGTAATACAGCGAGAGCTTTTGCCAGGGTATGCTCTGATAATAATATTCCTTTATTGCTTGTTGTTCCTGAGGATAACCTGGATGCTCTGTGGTTTGATTCAAAAATTGAAGAGTGCGTAAAATTAATTTCAACACCAAAAGGTAGCGACTATTTTGATGCTATTGACCTCGCTTCAAAAATTTGCAAGTCCGGTAAGTTTTTTGAAGAGGGAGGTGCTAAGAATGTGGCAAGAAGAGATGGAATGGGTACTACAGTTCTGTCGGCAGCTACAACTATTGGAAGAATCCCTGACAATTACTTTCAGTCTATAGGGAGTGGAACTGGTGCTATTGCAGCATGGGAGGCTAATCTCAGGTTAATAGATGATGGCAGGTTTGGGAATAATAAGATGAAACTCCTTCCTTCACAAAATTATCCATTTACCCCAATGTATGATGCCTGGAGAGCTCATAGCAGATCTTTGCTCCCGTTTGACGATAACCTTGAACGAGAAAAAGCTCTTTTAATTAAAGCGAAGGTTCTATCCAACAGAAGGCCACCCTACTCAGTTCCCGGGGGGTTGTATGATGCATTAAAAGATACAGAAGGTGATATTGAAATAGTAGACAATCTTGAACTTGATGCTGCGTGCAGACTTTTTGAAGAGGTTGAAGGTATTGATATTCATCCTGCAGCAGGCGTTGCTCTGGCAGGAATGATGAAGAGCATTGAATCAGGTAAAGCTGATAAATGTGCATTAAATATGCTGAATATAACCGGAGGAGGTGAGCAGAGATTTAAAAAGGAGAATTCTATTGTCAATCTTAAACCAAATTTAATATTGGACAACAACACAAATATAGCCGATATTATAAATATGGCTGAATCTCTTTTTTAAATTGTATTGAAGCTTTTATTTTCTAAATTTGCAGCCTCTTATAAATTTCTCGGTGCAATGGATATTAAATTTGCTTCGACCTTCCGGCCGAAATTTTTCTCTCTTTTTAATAAGGGAGCCTATAATAAAAAGACTTTTACTTCAGACCTGATTGCAGGTATTATAGTTGGAATAGTAGCCCTTCCTCTGGCAATTGCATTTGGTATTGCTTCCGGAGTAACACCACAGCAGGGTTTAATTACAGCCATTGTTGCAGGATTGCTAATGTCTCTTTTTGGTGGCTCAAACTTTTTAATTGGAGGTCCTACAGGTGCCTTTATTGTAATAGTTTATGGCATAGTATCTCAATATGGAGTTTCAGGACTGATAATCGCAACAGTGCTTGCCGGAATTATCCTGGTTGCAATGGGTATTTTTAAATTAGGGAACATAATTAAGTTCATCCCCTATCCTATTGTCGTAGGCTTCACAAGTGGTATTGCTCTTGTTATTTTTTCCACACAAGTCAAGGATCTTCTGGGCCTTCAAATTGAAAATGTTCCTTCAGAATTTATTCCTAAATGGATTAGTTATTTTGAAAATATTTCCTCCATTAATTTCTGGGAGGCAGGTATGGGGATATTCAGCTTAATGGTTATTATATTTTGGCCAAAAATTACAGCAAAAATACCTGGATCACTTATAGCAATATTTGTGGGAACAATAGCAGCACTTCTTATCAGCAAGTTTGGGGGAGTGGAATTTGCAACAATTGGCAGTAAATTTCCAGAATTAGCCGGAGGAATTCCACTTCCAAAACCAGAGGCACCAAACATTGATTTTGAAGCAATAAAAATGCTTTTTCAACCTGCATTGACTATTGCTTTATTATGCGCTATCGAATCTCTTCTTGCAGCAATGGTTGCAGATGGAGTAACCGGCAAAAAACACGATTCAAACACAGAACTTATTGGACAAGGTATTGCAAACATAGTAACTCCATTTTTTGGAGGGATACCTTCAACGGGAGCAATAGCTAGAACAATGGCCAATATAAATAATGGTGGTAAAACTCCGGTTGCGGGTATAATACACGCTGTTGTTTTACTGTTAATCTTCCTCTTTCTTATGCCTTACGCTGTATATATACCATTGTCAGTACTTGCTGCTATATTGGTTATAGTAGCATATAATATGAGCGAGTGGAGGACATTTAAATATTTATTAAAAGGGCACAAAGCAGATGTTGCTGTTCTGCTCCTTACCTTCTTTCTTACGGTAATTATTGATCTGACTGTTGCTATAGAAGTTGGAGTTCTTCTTGCGATTATTCTTTTTGTCAAACGGGTATCAGAAACTTCAAGTATAACTCAGGTAGAGAAGGATTTCCTTCCTGCAACTGAAAGAGGTGAGTACACTTCTGATGTTGAAATTCTGGATATTCCAAAAGGGGTAGAGGTATACGAAATAGATGGTCCGTTTTTCTTTGGATTGGCAAGTAAACTTGATGAGATAGATGCTGCATCACATAACATAGTCAAAGCAAGAGTTATTCGAATGAGGAAAGTTCCGTTTATTGATTCAACAGGTTTGAATAACCTTAGAAATCTATGGAAAAGATCCAATAAAGAGAAAATACAAATGATTCTCTCCGGTGTTAGTGACAATGTAATGGATACTTTAACTAAATCCGGTTTTGCAGATGAAATGGGGAAAGAGAACATATATCCTCATATTCAGCTAGCATTGGAAAGAGCAGCAGATGTTGTCAGACAGCAGAACGAGCAAGCCTTAAGAAAAGGAGTTAGAAATGGGTAATATTCAACTTTCTCCCAAAACAAAAGGAGTTTTACTTATTCTGGCAGCAAATATTTTTTTCGCAATTAATATGCCTGTATCAAGAGAGCTCACCCCGGAGTGGATTAATCCTTTTGGACTCTCTCAATTCAGGATATCTTTTGCATTTTTATCGTTTCTACTACTATCTCTTTTTATAAAAGATAATTCAAACGGCTTTACACTTAAAGAGCACCTAATACTTATTCTGGCTGGATTGATGGGTACAGCTGCAAATCAACTCTCTTTTCTTGCCGGGCTATCAATGACATCACCTGTTGATGCTTCATTAATAATAACAATAACACCAATTATTACAATGCTCTTTGCAGCATTGATTATTAAAGAACCTATATCTTTCAAAAAAGCATCCGGAGTAATTATTGGAATGTCAGGGGCTGCAATTATATTATATACAGCCAGATATGGCCATTTTGAACAGAGCGGAACCTTAAAAGGTAACCTGGTAGTACTGATAAGCTGTTTTGTATATGCACTTTACCTAGTAATAATCAGACCTCTAATGGCTAAACACTCCCCTGTTCATATTATGAAATGGACTTTTTTCTATGGAGCAATTATAGCACTGCCTTTTACATTTGATAAACTTAGTATTAATCAGGGCGCATCAACAACTGAATGGATGCAGCTTGGATATGCTCTTGTATTTGGCACTTTCGCAGCCTATCTTCTTGTTGCTTTCTCATTAAAGTTATTAAGACCTACTACAGTTAGTATGTTTAACTATATCCAACCATTAATAGCCTCCTCTATAGCTATAGTTTTTGGTCAGGATATTCTAAACTGGACAAAACCGGTCTCTGCGTTTCTGATATTCATTGGTGTTTACCTGGTAATAACTTCTAGGTCAAGAGCTGATTTAGTAAAGAGAGGTAATTAGAGAAGGCATTCCATCTTCCAGGATATCAAGTACATTTTCAAAACCAGCATCTCCACCATAATATGGGTCAGGAACCTCTGTAAAAAGAGGATTTGTGCAATAGTGTGTAAATAACTCTATTTTACCTGAGGACAAACTATCAGGAGCTAATGATATAAGGTTTCGCTCAACACTTTTATCCATAGCTATGATAAGATCAAAATTATAAAAATCGTCTTTTGAAATCTTTCTGGAAAGTGATGTTATATTATAACCTCTGAGAAAGGCATGGGATCTCATTCTGCGGTCTGCATGCTCACCGGAATGGTAATCATGAAGGCCTGCTGAATCTGAGTAAGGAATTAAGAAATCCCCTTTTGCAGAGACCATCTTATTAAAGATAGCCTCTGCAGCAGGAGATCTGCAAATATTTCCAAGGCAAATAAAAATAACCTTTTTCACCAAGGGCTTTTATTAAACTATGCTCTTCTGAGAACAATTGCAGTACCCATTCCTCCGCCTATACAGAGCGATGCTAATCCAAGCTTTTTATCTTCTGCTATCAATTCATGAATAAGGGTTACAATTATCCTGTTTCCTGATGCACCAATCGGGTGTCCTAAAGCAATTGCTCCTCCATTAATATTAGTTACTTTATCTATCCATTCTTTTGTAACACCATGCTCATCAATTAGTTCTTTAATAACACCAAGTGACTGAGCAGCAAAGGCTTCGTTAAGTTCAACCAATTCCATATCAGAAAGAGACATTCCTGCATTTTTAAGAGCCTTTCTTATAGCCGGAACAGGACCCATACCCATTATTTCAGGCTCAACTCCCCCTTGACCAACTGCAACTATCTCAACCATTGGATTTAATCCAAATTTTACTACAGCCTCTTCAGATGCTACCATAACAAATGAGGCTCCGTCATTAACTCCTGAAGCATTTCCAGCTGTAACTGTTCCGTCTTTTTTAAACGCAGGTTTAAGCTGAGCAAGCTTTTCAGGAGAAGATGTTCTGTTAGGGAATTCATCTTTTGAGAAAATGGTTGTCTCCTTTTTTGTAACAATCTCAACAGGTACAATCTCTTTATCAAATTTTCCTGAATCAACTGCTTTAATGGCTTTTTGCTGAGAGTTGAACGCGAATCTATCTTGCTCTTCTCTTGTAAGACTATATTTTGATGCAATATTCTCTGCAGTTATCCCCATATGGTAATTGTTAAAAGCATCAGTAAGACCATCGGCTACCATATGATCCAGAGCCTGAATATTACCCATTTTGTTGCCGGTTCTTAGGCTTCCATTCATTACGAAACCAGCGTTTGTCATTGATTCAGTACCTCCGGCAATTATTATATCTGCCGAACCTGACAGTATCTCTGCGTAAGCGTTCATGACAGCCTTCATTCCAGATCCACACACCATATTAAGTGAATAAGCAGGAATTTCAACAGGAACTCCTCCCTTAACAGCTGCTTGCCTTGCAACTCCCTGAAGTTGACCTGCTGACAGAATATTACCAGCAATAACAGAGTCTATATTACTGGGTGAAATACCACTCTCCTTAATAATCTCTTTGATTACTAATGCGCCTAGTTCGCCCGGATTAAAGGGAGAAAGAGAGCCCATAAATTTCCCGATAGCAGTTCTTTTAGCTGCTACAATGTAAACCTTTTTCATATTAAAGTCTCATTTTAATTAAGTTGTCCGGAATAATAAGTTTGGCACCGGTTGCTTCCTGAACTTGTTCGACAGAGAATTCTGGATGTATCTCTCTTAGAACAATCCCATCCGGTGTTATATCCATTACCCCCATTTCAGTAATAATCATATCTACTTGTCCAGCCGCAGTCAGGGGTAAATTACATTTTTTCAATATTTTATGTGATCCTTTTGCAGTATGTTCCATTGCAAGAATTACTCTTTTTGCACCTGCAATTAAATCCATTGCCCCTCCCATTCCTGGCGTTTTCTTCCCGGGAATCATCCAGTTAGCAAGATTGCCCTCCTCGTCAACTTCAAGTGCACCAAGAAAAGTAACATCTACATGGCCTCCTCTGATAATTGAGAAAGACATAGAGCTGTCAAAAGCAGATGAGCCTGGAAAAAATGTTATATATCCACCACCTGCATTCGTGAAATTTTTATCTTCCTTGCCTTGTTCGGGCTCAGGACCCATCCCAAGCAAACCATTCTCCGACTGGAGAGTAACTTTTACCCCATCCGGAAGATAATTTGGGATTAATGTAGGCAACCCGATTCCCAGATTGACAACATCTCCGTCTTTGAGTTCGAGAGCAGCTCTTCTGGCAATAACCTCTCTGATCTGATTCTTGTCCATATAGTAAATTTTGAAATTTATAAATTCTTTGTTGAAGCTCTTTTTACATACTCTTGGGCAATAAAAGAGGCAACATCATCGGCATAACTGTTCATCCCAAATCCGGCATCATAGCCGAGCTCTTTTGCCAATTCGTGAGATATTCGGGGGCCTCCGCAAACCAGAATAACCTTATCTCTCAGACCCTCAGCTTCCAATAGTTCAACTAATTCAACAAGGTTTTTAACATGAACATCTTTCTGTGTAACTGTTTGGGAAACAAGCAGTGCATCTGCCTTAAGTTCAAGGGCTTTTGCAATAAACTCTTCATTAGGAACCTGAGATCCTAAATTATATGCCTCTATCATTTCATACCTCTCTAATCCATAATGACCTGCATACCCCTTCATGTTCATAATCGCATCAATTCCAACGGTGTGAGCATCTGTACCGGTACTAGCTCCTACAACAACCAAGGCTCTCCCAACATTCTCTCTGACATAACTGTCGGTTTCGTGCATGTCCATTACTCCTGATTCAACCTTAGGTACAGATATTGATGTAAAATCTACATTGTGAGTACAACTTCCGTAGCAATTAAAAAAAGTATATCCCGGCATGAGCTCTTTGTAAAAGACAATCTGAGGATTTTCCATCCCCATTTTTCTAATGAGCTGTTTGGCAGCTTCAATAGCTTCGTCTCCAACAGGAACAGGTAAAGTAAAACTAAGTTGAACTTTTCCATCATTCATTGTGTCACCGTAAGACTTTACACTCTTAAGATCAAGCGTTTTATCAAATTCTTTTGATTGCATTGAATATAATCCGCCACTCATTTTATTTACCTCCCATCATTAATTTAACATATGGATTCAAATAATTTGAACCCTTCTCTACAACTCCTTCAAGCCCCTTCCCGCCAGTTCTTGGTCTTTTAACATTTCCAAATATTCCCTTCTCCAGTGCGGAGAAAAGTCCTTCCTGATTAATTCTCTCAAGTAGTTCAATAGACATATTAACAACCTCCTCCGCTCTCTTTCTTGCAATACCACCCTCTTTAAATTCCATCTCCTCACCAATCTGTCTCATATTATTGAAAATGTATTTTGCATTCTCAATTGAAAGATATCTGTCTGACATAAATGGTGTATGTATAGCCTCTGTTGGCATACCCAACAACTGGATTCCCTGACCGGTCCAAATTCCAATCATATTAAAAAGAGCATCCTGAATGTGCCCTCTAAAAATATTACCAGTCATAAATTTTGTTGGAGGCATATATTTAAGAGGAGCATCAGGGAATATTTCCCTTGTCATCTGTGCTTGGGCAAGTTCATATATAAAACCATTTTCAAGATCAGGGTCCATCTCAAAGGCGTGGCCTAGTCCCATCTGTTTTTGAGGCAATCCTGCAATAAGAGCAAGTTGTTCATTTATTAAATCTGATGCAAGAACAGTATGAGCCTCTTCAAAAGCATCGGCAGTTGTAAGATAATTATCTTCTCCGGTATTTATTATAACTCCTGCAAATCCGTTAATTACTCTTGAAAAGAACTGATCAACAAGCGTTCTTTGCATATTAATATCTCTGAATAAGATACCGTAAAGCGCATCATTAAGCATAACATCAAGCCCTTCAAATGCACCCATCACTGCAATTTCAGGCATACATAAGCCGGAACAGTAGTTGCAAAGTCTGATGTATCGGCCTAATTCCTCACCTGTTCTATCAAGAGCAGATCTCATTATCCTGAAATTTTCCTGAGTCGCAAAGGTTCCTCCGAAACCTTCAGTAGTTGCTCCATAAGGGACATAATCCAGTAATGACTGACCGGTAGTTCTTATAACAGCAATAATATCAGCTCCCTGCCTGGCAGCAGCTTCTGCCTGGACAACATCTTCAAATATGTTACCTGTAGCGACTATGACATATAGATAAGGACGAGGCCCCTCTCCCATTGTTTTAAGATAGTGCTCTCTTCTATCTCTTCTATCATTAATTCTACTTATACTCTGCTCAATAACAGGTTTCAACACAGCCTCAATTTTCTCTTTTGAAGATAAGGCCAGTTTTGTAATATCAAGTTTACCCTCTGAAACTTTCTCAGCTATCTCCTGAGGTGTTAATCCTTCAGAAATCATAGCATTTCCAATGAAAAAAAGGATTCCTTCGCTTAAAAGTCCTCTCTCTTTTATAAAATCAACAAGAACATTGGGAAGAGGAACCATATTCTCATCAACTCCATCAATACCAACAAGTCTGCAAAGGGTTCTCTCAACTGCGACAGTTGAGTATCTCTCTACAAACCCCTGGACATCAACTGCGATTTTACCAGCCAATTTTCTGGCATGTTCCACTTTTTTGAAATCCAATCCTAATTTGCTCTGCATATCATTTTATTATATAGTTTCTTTGTAATTGTCCAATAATCTGGAGGCCTCCTCCAGCCATTCACTATCTATCCCCAGGGATTTAGCAATGTTTATCGCCTCTCTCGGTGCATCTGAGTCTTCTGTATGGATAAGCTCATAATTCATCTTTCCATTAACAAATCCCCTTACTCTCAATTTAAAACAACCTTTAGCAGTTACATTGTAATGAGAGGCTATCAATGTAAGAAGTTTTCTGCTTTTAAGCATTGTAATTAAAGACTCAACTAGTACTCTTCCTTCGTATGGATTTGTCGTTCTGGCGGGTTCATCCAGCAGCGCCAAAATTGAAGCTGTCTCTGTTGATTGTTTTAATAAGTTGTCAATCTTCCTCATTTCTGCTGCGAAGGATGAAAGACCCTTATTAACATCCTGATAATCCCCGCTTAAATAATGAATAAAATGGACCGGAACTATCTCTGCAGATCTTGCAGGTACTCCAAATCCAAATTGAAACATATATTGTGACAGGGCGAGTGTTCTCAATGTTACACTTTTACCGCCCATATTGGCCCCCATTAATACAACAGGAGACTCTCTTTCAAGAGAAACATCCACCGGTTGGTACTCCAGCCCCTGAAGGCTAAGCGCAGATGAAATCTCCGGATTAAATAATCCTTGATAACTTGTTCTCTCTTTGGAGATAGCAGGAATCGTAAGATTCCATTTTCTCACTAGCTCTGCTTTTGCAATAATAATATCAATTTCTGCAAGATTGTTCAAAGCTTTAACAAGATCAGGAAGTCTTCCCTTTAAACTATTCCCTAACTCTTTTCTAATCCTGTCTTCAATTAAGGAACACCTGGAGTGAAGATCCTCATCAAAAAATTCCAGCGACTTAAGCTTCTTTCTTAATTTTGAAAGTTCAGAGTCATAGCTGTCATAAATATAGAAAGAGGGTATTCTCTGTCCTTCAGGATCAAGAATAGTTACAACATCAGAAAGATCCGGTAATTTTGGGAAAGAGTCAGAGAATATTCTAATAACCGGTATTAGTGAATCTGATAACAGGGCAAGATTTTTAATTTCAAATAACTCAATGTCGTCTGGAATTTTTCCTTCCATCAGAGCATTCAGGGTATTCCTAATATCTCTGACTCCAAATAGAGATTCTTTAAGCTGGCTGACTTTTTTATAATTATCCGCCAGAGATAGTGAATTTAAGGTCTCTTCAAGCTGAATATATGTAGAAGCTAACTTACTGATTGAAAGAGACATCTCTCTCTCCAGCAGGATATGAGTAGATATAGATGAGGATAGCTCAAGGTTTGCAAAAAGGCTCCTCATACCTATTGGTAACTCTGTAACAGTTCTAAGCTTCATTTCTGATTCTCCTTATATCATAAACCGGTAAATTAATTGCTGAGGAGAGCCTTGAACATAATCTCTCTGAATCAAGTATGTATCCTTCCGGGGAAACGGGATTAGCACAAACTGCCAATAATTTGCTTCTGTTTAATACTGACAATCGCCCTCCTGATTTTTTAAAAGAGGAAAAATTGGAATGAGAGATAAAGGCTTTCGAGAAGTCTCTAATTATTATTTCAATGTCTTTATCCAAACACAAAGATCTTACCTGATTCAGGAATCTGTCAGTCAATGCACCGGAAATAAATATAGCCTTAGTATCAGATACATCGTCAGGATGTATTGAATCAGAATTAAACACCCCTCCTTTTAACAACAGAGAGAAATTGCTATTTGAATCTACACTCCATATTCCATTAGCCGGAATGCTATCTTCATTGTTACCAACAACTGATGTTCTTTCAAGATTAATAAGTTCAACCATAAAAGCTGTTTTAAAAACAAGATTATCAATGCTTGCAGATATGGCTGCTCCTGTGGATAATATAAGCCCTTCTGTTACAGCTGGTGATGCAATGCTAACTCTTGAAAGTGCTCCATCAATAATTGCAAGATCTGCCCCGAAGACCTCCATGGCTCTCTCTATCCATCTTTTAAGAGCATCTGTTGTAGGATGGCCGGATAACTGGCTTTTCCCATGTGATAGGGCTCTTGCTGTTACAACTCTTCCCAGGGATGTTTTTCTGTTGGAAATATCAATAAGTTCAGATAAGATCCTCCTCTCTCTGTAATGCTTTTCACTTGTAGCAAAAAGAGTCCCTCTTCTCAGAAAAATTTCAGGTTTTGAAGTGCCGGTTACTAAATCAAGTGTTTCACCATCAATGCCTGCAGAGCTTACGGCAACCGTAAAACCTTCTGCAGGCAACCGATTTAGAATATAGTTAAGACACTCCGTTTTGCCTGTGTTTTTTCCGAGACCTACAACAGAAATACTTCTGCAGTTAAGAATCTCCTGAACGAACGGCATATATTAATCTTTATGAGATCTCTCTTTTCTTAAAAGGTGAGCAGGTTCAATTGAAAGCCTTTGTCCTTTATGAAGAGATGCTACCCCCTCAACAGGATTGTTTGCCTTGCAATCTTCACAATCACAATGATTCGAGTAATTTTCAGGTTCTGAATAAGTTGTTATAACTCCCTCAAAATTCCTAAGAACAATTTTTCCAGGTGATTGTGAAATTATGTAAGTAGGCATAACAGGTGTTTTACCACCTCCTCCTGGTGCGTCAACAACAAAAGTAGGGACAGCATAACCTGATGTATGGCCTCTTAAACCCTCTATTATTTCTATACCTTTTGATACAGGAGTTCTGAAGTGTTCAAGACCCATAGAGAGATCACACTGGTAAATGTAATAAGGTCTTACTCTCATCTTTACCAGGCTGTGAACCAGTCTCTTCATTATATTCACACAGTCGTTAACTCCTCTTAGTAGTACCGACTGATTACCTAATGGAATACCTGCATTTGCCATTCTTTCACAAGCAGCGATTGACTCCTTGGTAATCTCATTAGGGTGGTTAAAGTGTGTATTAAGCCAAATTGGGTGGTATTGTTTGAGCATATCAACCAGTTTGTCAGTAATTCTTTGTGGGCAAACAACAGGTACTCTTGAGCCAATCCTGATGATTTCCACATGTGGAATAGCCCTAAGTCTCTTAATAATTGACTCCAACTTGGCATCCGATACCATAAGTGCATCTCCTCCTGAAAGTAGCACATCCCTTACCTGTGGAGTAGCAGCAATGTAATCAATTGCTTTCTGGATATAATCAGCCGGTGTTTCGTCATCTTTTTGTCCTGCGAAACGCCTTCTGGTGCAATGCCTGCAATACATTGAGCACATATCGGTAATCAATAACAAAACTCTGTCCGGATATCTGTGAGTCAGCCCCTTAACAGGTGAATCCTCATCTTCATGAAGAGGATCAAGTAGGTCTGCCGGAGATATATGTGTCTCTGAACCAGTGGGGATAGCCTGTTTTCTTACAGGATCATTTGGATTTTCAGGGTCGATCAGAGTTAAATAATAGGGTGTTATAGCCATTCGTAAAGTTTGAAGTGAGCGGCTTACCCCCTCCTCCTCCTCTTGAGTAAGAGGAATATATTTTTTTAAATCCTCAAGGGTCTCGATTCTGTTCTTGACCTGCCATTTCCAGTCGTTCCACTGTTCATCTGAAACTTGAGGAAAGAGAATTTTCCTTCTGCTTTCTGCCATAATTATTTAAATATATAGTTTTTCAAAAAGTTCCCTAATGGGTTTTGACTCCCTGATAATATTCAGGGTAAGATTTGCATGTCCCTTTGCATACCCGTTACCCACGATGAGATTAATATCTTTACCAACCCCCTCGGCTCCAAGAGCAGCCTTTGTAAAACTGGTTGCCATTGAGAAGAAGTATACACTACCCTGCCCCTTAGTAATAAGGATAGAGGTCATCTCAGTAGAGGGAACATTAACATTGTTAACAGTGACATCGCATCCCCTACCTCCGGTAATAGCCATTACCTTTGTGTAAACATCCATTACATTTGTTGCATCTGCTACAACTACATCAGTAGCAAGTCCAAGGTCTTTTATGCGTTGAGCATTCTCTTTTGAGTACTCAACAACAATAACCTTCCCCGACTTTCCTGCATTCTGCATAGCCTGATAACAACACAATATTCCGGATTTTCCGCCACCTCCAAGTATACATACAATATCACCCTCTGTCACCAATCTGTCAACCTGAGCCGGAGCACCTGCAACATCAAGCACGGCTAGTGCTAGTTTCTCGGGAATGTCATCAGGTAAAACAGCAAAGAGGCCGCTCTCAAATAGAATGGCCTCAGCCTGTACATCTATCTGGTCAGATTCAGGAGTAAGTTTTAATATTTGTTTAATCTTTAAAGGTGTAAGTGATAGTGAGACAAGTGTAGCAATTTTATCACCAACTTTAAGCTTATTTACAGGAAAAGCACTGCCTATCTGTTTTACAGTACCAATAAGCATCCCACCGGACCCGGTTACAGGATTTTGCATTTTACCCCTCTCTTCAACAATTGAGAGAATCATTTGCTTCATCTTCTCAGCATCAGATCCACAACTCTTCTTTATTTGAGTATACGAAGCTGAATCAATATTCAGTGTAGATACTTCAATGAGAACCTCGTTGTCGTATATCTCCATTGTATTATCGAGGCGATTAGCCGGCTGGGGAAGCGTCCCCGCCGGCTCAATTACCCTGTGAGTTCCGTATCTGCAACCTCTCTTCATCTGAAAATCAGGCATATAGTTCTTCAAAAACTTTTCTTAATTTATCTGATTCACGGAGTAGCTGAAGAGTGATCTCAGCGTGTCCTTTTGTGTACCCGTTTCCAACTATCATTGTTACATCGCTTCCGACACCCTCTGCTCCTAGTGCTGCTTTAGTAAAACTGGTAGCCATAGAGAAAAAGTAAACAAGTCCAGTATCTTTTGTACAAAGTATACTAGTCATCTCTGTATCTGTAATATTTACATTATTGATTGTAACATCACACATTTGCCCGCCTGTTAACTCCTCAATCTTCTCGAGTACAGAGACTGGCTGAGTAGCATCAGCAGAGAATACATAGTCACAGAAACCAAGATCCATAAGTCTTTTTGTACTTCTCTCACTATGGCACAGACCAATTACCTTTCCAGTAACTCCGGCTCTTTTTTTAGCTTCGTAACAGCATAACATACCTGATTTTCCTCCGGCACCTATTATCAGAACAGTATCTCCGGGTTTAACCAGTTTTGCGGTCTGTGCAGGTGCTCCGGCAACATCAAGAGCAGACAGAGCAAGATTTGCAGGCATATCATCAGGTATCTTGGCATAAATACCGCTTTCGAACAGAATTGCTTTTCCATCAATATCAACTTGATCAATGTCTGGACGGATATCCTTTATTTTATCAATCCTTAAAGGTGTGAGAGAGAGGGAAACAAGTGTAGCAATCTTATCTCCTACTTTAAGATCAGTTTTCCCAGCAAGAGCATCACCAATTTTCTCAACTGTACCAAGAAGCATTCCGCCTGAACCAGTAACAGGGTTTCTGTGCTTTCCTTGTTTCTCAACAATTCCCAACATTATTTCAGCGATTTTTGCTTTGTCTCCACCGGCCTGCTCCTCAATCTGAGTAAAACTGGCTGAGTCTATGTTAAGCGTCTGAACATCAATGAGAATCTCATTATCATAGATCTCATCCATATTATTATCAATCTTGTTTGCCGGCTGAGGAAGTACACCTTTAGGTTCAATCACTCTGTGAACACCGTATTTATTGCCTTTTTTCATATTAAAATTTGTTTGTTTGTTTTATTATCTTGGTTTTAAACCTAATATTTCACGAGCTTCAGCAGGGGAAGCAATATCTCGGCCCAGCTCTTTTGCCAATCTTACTACTTTCTCAACCAACTCACCATTAGATTTAGCGAGGACCCCTTTTGACAGAAACACATTATCTTCAAATCCTACCCTGACATGGCCTCCATCAACTATTGCAGCAACAGCAAGCGGGAACTCAAATCTTCCAACTCCGGCAACAGTATATGTTGCATCCTGAGGAATTGAACCCCTTAGGAAAACAAAGTCTCTCAGCTCACCCGAAATACCTCCGTTTACACCCATTACAAAATCAAAGTGCATTGGTTTTTGAATGAACCCTTTTTTATGAAGCCTTAAGGCCATATCAATCATACTCTTATCGAATACTTCAAGTTCTGGTTTAATTCCCCTCTCTATCATTCTTTGACCAAAGTATTTAATAGTGTTTTCAGTATTCATAAATACCTCATCACCACCAAAATTTAATGTTCCGCAATCAAGAGTAGCCATCTCAGGATTCAATTCTGTAGGCTGAAGCCTTTCATCATCAGTCATGCCGACAGCTCCGCCGGTTGATGGCTGAATTATTACATCTGGACACACCTTATAAATAGCGTCCATAACATCCTTGAATCTGTTTTTGTCTTGTGTCGGGGTACCATCATCCAATCTGACATGAAGGTGAATTATGGAGGCACCGGCATCGTATGCACTTTTTGCCTCTCTGACGCACTCTTCAATGGTATAAGGGACTGCCGGATTGTGCTCTTTGAGCACCTCGGCTCCGCATATTGCAGCAGTAATAATTAGTTTTTCCATACTATCTTGATTATAATTATTTTCTTTGACAGTTTTTTGGTGTCACACAAGTTCCGCTCGCTTTGCAAACAATTATTGGCTCTTCAAGAATATCCGCCGCAGATGGAGATATGTCAGGACGGGGAACAATAACCTTTTTAGCAACAAAGTTCATCTTTCTGGATGAGTTACCCTCTGAGACTATTTCACCGCTTGCTTCAATATAATCACCCGCATATACAGGAGCCATAAATTCTACATTATCATAAGCTTTAAAAAGTCCCTCATCTCCATCCCTTTGAATTAAAAGTTCTGTTGCAACATCTCCAAAGAGTTGAAGCATCTTTGCTCCATCCACGAGGTTTCCTCCATAATGAGCATCGTGAGAACTCATTCTCACTCTGATTTGTGCTGATTTTGACATATCAATTAATTTACTGGGTTTTACAAATAAAGTCAACAAGTATTGCAGGTGTATGAACATTCTCTGGAATAAAAGTTCCTACCTTAACAATCTCTTCTGTCTCAACAATTACATTGTCTGCAGCCATAGCAACAATTGGATTAAAATTTCTGGTTGTTCCCTTATAATAGAGATTCCCGGCCTCATCTGCTACAGACGCACCAACAAATGCTAAATCCGCATTAATAGGTTTTTCAAGAATATATTCCCTGCCATCAATCTCAATTACTCTCTTTCCCTCCTGAACAACAGTACCTAATCCAGTTGGAGTGAGAACTCCTCCCAGACCGGCTCCTTTAGCCCTGATTCTCTCGGCAAGAGTCCCCTGAGGAGAAAACTCAACTTCAAGCTCTCCTGCATTCATTTGATCTATTGCTGCAGAATTTGAACCTATGTAGGAAGTTACGATTTTTTTCACCTTCCTGTTTGCAATAAGTTTCCCAAGACCTTTGTCGGGATATGCAGCGTCATTACAAATAATTGTAAGATCTTTCACATCAGATTCTGCAATAATGTCCATAATTTTATTTGGACCACCATTTGTAAGAAACCCTCCAACCATAATAGTCATACCGCTCTTTACTTTTGATGCGGCATCCTGAAGAGAGATTAATTTATCCATGAAACGAATGTTTAATAAATTTTGTAAGCAAGAATGTAATTCTGCAAATTTATGAATTATATTACCTCCAAACAATACCTTAGTAGTAATAATAAACCCTGCTTTTGCAGGGTTAATTATAATTTGATATAAATTACTTATAACTTGATACCAAGCTTCTCTTTACTTATAATCGGATTTGCGTAAATTGAAAGAAATATCTCCTCTAACTCTTTAATATCACCTTCTGAATCAGCTATTTTAAAGGCAACATACTCTTGAAATTTTTGTTTTTGAATTTCTGTATATCTATCTGAAAATCTACTGCAGGAATTTAACAAATCATAAGCAATGAAATTATTAGGCCAGAGGTGAAATGTAGATAAAATCTTCCTGTCCATTATCTCGCCTAATGATTTAAATCTTTCGTTTTTCTCCATCAAAGAACAACCTTGTATCTCTTCTTCACTAATTAATTTACAGAAATTAAAATGGATTCCCCCCTTATATTGCATAATGCCTGTAAGTATGCTATTCAGATCTTCTCCCTCACTTTTTATGTATTTCTGTCGTTTGCTTATATAAAGTTCCCTTGCCTTCAGGATGTCACAAGGCTCATATTCATAAGATACAGAAACAGGAACAATTGATAGTTCAGAAAAGTCTTTTGTGAAGTTACCATTACCACTCATATCCAGCATCTTTAAAAGACCCTGTTCGGTTAGGTCAAACCCATCCTTTGTGCGTCCGTTTCTCTGGGCAATCCATACAGAACTCTCTTCGTTTGAAACCCTTTTTCTGATAAATTCAGATAGTAAAACAGAAGATGCATAGATTTCTCTTGGATTGGTATTTCTGACTACCTTAATCATCTTGTTTACCCTTGCAATATCCTCAAGAAAGGGATCTGTAATCAAGTTATCTCCAACAGCCATCTCAGAAGTACTCAAACCTGTCTCAAAGAGAATTGCCTGTAATATTGCAGAATCCAGCATTATATCCCTGTGGTTGGATATAAAAAGATACCTCTTCTCCTTATTAAGCTTATCAATGCCGGTATGGGTTAAGGTAGTAGATGTATCAGACAATATCTTTTTTATTGCCATCAACATAACTCTACCCTGAAAATCATAAACGCTGTCAATAGTTGAAATTAACTTTCCAAGTTCTGACTGATCTTTTCCCGGGAAAAGAAAAGCAGAGATCTTTGAAAGAACCGGATGTTTTGAAATTCTAGCCAAGGCTAAAACCGCCTCCTGATCATTGTATGGTCGAATATCTACATACTTATCGTCGTTCATTACTTTCTCTTTAGTTAAACAAAGTTACTAAATATTAATCCTATTAAGCAAGTTTTGTACTAACAGAGTAGAGCGCAGGGAGAATAGAAAACAGCAACAAAGTAAATATTGCTAATGGGATAAATATTGAACCTGTGTAAAGTGCAATATAAAGCGAATAAATAAATGGTATTACGATAAAAAGTAATAATACAACAAGGAATACTGTTGTAACAAGTTCAAATTTATACCCTTTAAGTGCTCTTGATATCAATGAAAAAATCAAAGGAAATAGCAGAAAAAAGTTCTCCCCTGTTATTGAAAAGATTATAATTGAAGAGACTAGCAGAATGAGCTCTGATGAAATTATATACTCTTTAAGCCTGTATATATTGTCTTTTATAATTTTTTTAAATGTCATTATTATCAGCAAGAATGTCAATATTAAACAAATTATTGAGAAAACCTCATCAAACCTTAAGTGCGCCAATCCAATAAGCTTGTATGAGGCTCCATTGATTAAAGCGATCAACCAGGAACCAGTCCAGGAGAATGCAACTACAAAAAATAATACTATGAGGAGCTTAATTATTGTTTTTAATACATTAAATATCCCAATTTTATTTGTTTTAAGTAAATATATAAAATTGAAGACGAAACATAATAATACTATAACATTCAATGTGTTATATCCTATAGCAGAAAAAACAACAATTCCAAAGAGAGGAAGTGTAAAGTAAACACTATCGGTTGATGATCTTAGGTAATTAATATCAGAATACCTATTCTCTTTCAGGTAGCTTTTTAGAATTGGAGTTAATTGCTCTCCATAATGCTGTATTGACGAAAGGGAAATATTTTCAAAAGAGTCCATTTCAGTATGGTAGTAATCAAGATTGTCAATTACAGCAATGTTTATTCCAGAGTACTCTTCTTTAATTAGTGAAAAGTCAGAGTAATTAGGAAGAATATTATAAACAAATCTGATTATCCGTTTATGCACCTGTTATATTCGCAATTACTAGTCTGTCAAAGAGTTTGTCTCCAAAATACCGTCTGTTTAATTTGTAAATAAACTCGTTGAGATACAACTGTAAGTATTTCCTTTTGATTTTATGGTAGTTGCCCAGCAATGTCCGTTTTGCATTACTGATTGCGATATGCACCCATTTGAGTGTTTCCTTGGTGGTTTTGGCGTCTGATTTCTCGGTGACGTGCAATTCCACCAGATCGGAGATGTCAACGTAAGAAGTGCTTTTGTCCGAAAATACGATGGCATCATCCTCCATGCAGTCCCTGACCACGCCGTTGATTCCTTCACTTTGATGGCTATCCAGTACCCTGGCCTTGAAATAACGCACATGCTTCTCCTTTTTGCCCGTTTCGATATCTTCCAACGGGGTGCTTTCGGCCATCACCGCAACGTTCTGCTTTCCCTCGGCTCCCCGGCCACGTGTACCCTTGCCTCGCTCGATTTCCTTACTGGCCACCGAAAAGTTAACGAATTCTTGCGGTTTCTTTCAGCGCCGCCAATACCGCCAGCCCGTCGCGCAAGGGGCGCGGCTCGTGTGTGCGGATGAAGTCAGCTCCACCTGCGGCGGCGGCAAGCTCTGCAGCGAGTGTCGCGGCCCCGACATCCCCCGGACCACGGCCTGTGAGCGCGCGCAGAAAGGATTTGCGCGAAACAGACAGAAGCACCGGCAAATCGAAGCGCAGCCGCAATTCATCGAACCGCGCCAGCACCGAGAGCGAGGTTTCGGGAGCAGCCCCCAGAAAAAACCCCATGCCGGGATCAAGGACAAGGCGGTTGCGTTTGATACCGGCACCCGTCAGCGCCGCGATGCGCGCGTCAAAGAACGCCGCAATGTGATCCATGATGTCGCCAGCGGGTGCCTCGCGCCGATCTGCCTGCCCGTCTTGCACCGAATGCATAACGACGAGTTTGGCAGATGATTTCGCCAATTGCGGATAGAACGCAGCGTCTGGAAAACCGCGAATATCATTGAGATAGGCCACACCACGCGACAAGGCATAGGCTTGCGTCGCGGGTTGATAACTGTCGAGCGAGACGGGAATGCCATCTGCCTTGAGCGCGTCCAGCACCGGCGCGATACGCGCGATTTCTGTGTCGGACGAAACAGGCGCGGCGTCGGGATTGCTGGATGCCGGACCGAGGTCGATCACATCTGCCCCCTCGGCCATCAGCTTACGCGCCTGCGCAATGGCTGCGTCTGGCGCCAGATACCGGCCTCCATCGGAGAAACTGTCCGAGGTTATGTTGACGATGCCGAAAATGATGAGCGATTTATTCATGGGGGCTTCTATAATAATACCTAAAATCCGCAGGTAGTTAATTAGGATGTTTAAAGATTCTGATTATCCGTTTATGCACCTGTTATATTCGCAATTACTAGTCTGTCAAAGAGTTTGTCTCCAAAATACCGTCTGTTTAATTTGTAAATAAACTCGTTGAGATACAACTGTAAGTATTTCCTTTTGATTTTATGGTAGTTGCCCAGCAATGTCCGTTTTGCATTACTGATTGCGATATGCACCCATTTGAGTGTTTCCTTGGTGGTTTTGGCGTCTGATTTCTCGGTGACGTGCAATTCCACCAGATCGGAGATGTCAACGTAAGAAGTGCTTTTGTCCGAAAATACGATGGCATCATCCTCCATGCAGTCCCTGACCACGCCGTTGATTCCTTCACTTTGATGGCTATCCAGTACCCTGGCCTTGAAATAACGCACATGCTTCTCCTTTTTGCCCGTTTCGATATCTTCCAACGGGGTGCTTTCGGCCATCACCGCAACGTTCTGCTTTCCCTCGGCTCCCCGGCCACGTGTACCCTTGCCTCGCTCGATTTCCTTACTGGCCACCGAAAAGTAACCCTCATCCAGTTCTATCATCCCTTCCAGTGTATACCTTGCATCCCGGTTGCCCATCGCCCTGCGGAGTTTGTGTACCATCGCCCATACCGGTTCGTAACGCTTCAATCCTAATTGCTTCTGGAGTTCGTTGGTGGAGAATCCCTTTTTTGTGCAACTCATCAGGAACATCGTTTTGTACCACACCAGAAACGGCAGCTTGGAGCTCTCCATGTTCGTACCGCTGCGCAACGAGGTGCGGAAACGGCAACCTTTGCATTCATAACTCCATTTACCCTGTAACCAATAATGGGAAGTGCCCCCGCATCGCTTGCAGACAACCCCTTCCTTATCACGCTGCTCCTTGAAATGCAAACGACAATCTTCCTCCGAACCGAAATGAGCCGTAAAACTGAATATGTTCATAATCCCTGCTTTTTGAGCGCTAATATACTAAAAATATTAGGTGTGTTTGCGGAGAATCAGATAGATTTTTCAAAACACTCAAGTCCATACTCGCATTATGAAAAATTAATAAATTAGATGAAAGATATTTAGAAAGTTCGTCTTCCCATAATTCTTGAAAATTAAGGGAAAATTCTACATCTTCATATGAAATTCCGTGTATTGAAGTATGAGTTTTTAAAAACTTTTCTGATTTTGGTGGATTTATATAGTGTTTTGTCGAATAAACTATTGTGTCATTTTTCACGAAGCATAATCCGATTGCACAAGCACTTAATCTACTGTTATTTGCTGTCTCAAAGTCAATAGCAATAAAATCAAATTTATTTTCAAAGTACTCAGGGAATGTATGAGGATTTTTAAATTGATTGAATTTCAATTTTTGCAAAATCGCTTGTTCGTATTGAGGTTTTACTTTATAACCAACTTGTTTTGCTTTTTTTAGCCAAGGTTCAAGAATATAGTTTGGTGTATTTTCGATAAAATTATAGAATAGAAATTCATTGTTTGTTTCAGGATTTATTCCCGAAACTTCCATTTCAATTTGATTTTTTGGTTTAGGTTTAAAAAAGTTAAACATAGTTCATTTTGTATAATTCAGACGAGTTTTGGTGTAATATGGCATATAACGTTTGGCAAATTGGCGATGGAGCCGACTTTTAGCACAAATGTTGAATAGAATTACTAATCTTCAACATTGCACAAAAGTTCAATAGAAGTACTTCACCGGCTCTATTGCCAATTTGTTTGTTATGTGCCGTTTTATTCCATTTTATACATTTAACAATTGCTGAAACGTAAAGTCGGGTTTAAACATTTCAATTTCGTTTTGAGTTGATTCTTCTTGTGCTTCTTTGCCATAGATAAACATTTGCTGTTCATAATTTTTAACAGCCTCTTCAATGCTATTAAATTTTCCATCGGCTAGATTATCAGACAATATCAAGGCATCCACCAACCCACTATTTACTCCCTGCCCTGCAAAAGGCGGCATCAAATGTGCGGCATCCCCAATCATTGTTATGGGTAATGGGCGCTTGCTTTTCCAAGGCTTTTCTAAAGGAAATATCCGTGTAGCCAATCCTACAAATGACAACGTCGTATGAATCAATTCTTTGTAGCGTTCGTCCCAATCGGAAAATTCTTTCAGAAGAAAATCAACGACACTATTTCTGTTTTGAAAATCTACCTGCGTTTGGTTTTTCCATTCATCAGGTGTTTTAAAACTTATTCCAAAATGCAATGCACCATTATTATTGGGGTTAGCAAATAATAAATTACCTTGGTGAGATGCCATTAGCCGGTTTCCATTGCATAGCTGAAAAAATCCAGGACAGTTTATCTCTGGTTGATGAATATCGGCTTGTATATTGAAAGTACCTGTTTCTTCAACTTCCGTGTCGGTAACAAATTTTCTTACCTTGGACATCCCGCCATTGGCAAGAATAACCAAATCTGCTGTTTCACTCGGTTTATTCTCAAAAGTTAGTGTCCACTTCTTCTTACCAGGTTCAAGCATAACAAGTTTTCTATCCCAAATAACCGTGTCGTTTTCTAAACTATTCAACAAGATAGCCCTTAAGTCATTTCTGTTTATTTCAGGATTGTCAAATCGATTTTCGGGCTTTACATTTTTTGTGGATAAAATATTGCCTTTTTCATCAGCAATATTTACACCCATTGGTAAGGCTAAGTCATAATAAGTTTGTAACAATCCCGCTTTTTTCATTGCTTCCTGACCTGAACCTTTGTGTAGGTCAAGGGTTCCACCAAAAATTCTTGCCTCTCGGTCGTTGTCTCTTTCGTAAACTGAAACGTCTATGCCGTTTTGCTGTAATAATTTTGCCATAGTCAGTCCAACGGGTCCACCACCAATTATTGCAACGTTCTTATCACTAAGTAAATTCATTTGTTTGTCTGTATCTATTCGCATTGTCATTCAAAAATGGCACATAACGGGAAACGCATTGGCGAAGTGGCGGATAAATTGGACAAAAAGTTCAATTTAGCGAGAACGTAGCCGATGTGTTTCCACAGAGCTAACTTACAAATAAAAAGCGAATGTGGAACACATTCGGCGGAATAAAATGCAGAAACTTTCAATTTAGCACTTAACCTGCCATTTTGCCAATGCGATGTTATGTGAAGGAATTTTTAGTATCTTTGTATTCAAATAATTCACATTTTATGTATTTCAGCAAGCCTTGGTAATTAAAAATTAAAGTAAATTATTAAATCGTCTTTTTGAGACGGTTGCTATTTGGTACGTTAATTTTTAATTTAAAATAAGGTAATAATGAAAAATATAAAACCCTTAACTTTTCCGTTTAATTCGGAAAATAATACATCCATAAAACAAAGTCTTTTTCGATTTCGAGAATATTTTGATTCTTCTACAATTGTTGGTTTAGGCGAAAACGCACATTTCATAAAAGAGTTTTTTACATTCAGGCATCAAGTTATTGAGTTTTTAGTAACTGAATGTGATTTTGACACCTTGGCATTTGAGTTTGGTTTTTCTGAAGGATTAGAAGTTGATAAGTGGATAAAATCACAAATTCCATTCGACGATTTGGATAAGTTACTGTCACACTTTTATTATCCAAATGAGTTTAAAGATACTTTGCTATGGCTTCGTCGGTATAATCAAGACAATAATAATCAAATTACCTTTTTAGGTGTGGATATTCCTAAAAATGGAGGTTCTTATTTTCCAAACTTTCGTATTGTATCTGATTATTTGCAAAGACTTTCAATCGTTTCTTCTGATGTCTTACAGAAGATTTTAAATCTTGCTGAGAAATTTGATTTCTATTCGACTTCTCAGCTTGCGTTAAATTTATCGCTTTTTGATGAAGCTGAACATAATGAATTAAAAGCATTGCTATTAAAAGTTTACATTCGTTTGATTACTCTTCAACCAAAATTAGAAAGTTTAGAATTTCAATCGATAGTTCATCAAGTTAAAGGCTTGATTTATATGAATTATAATGCTGATGCTATGGAAAGTTTCATTACTGAAAGGGGAATTGAAGGAGATATGGGAGCAAAAGACCAGTATATGGCAGAAAGCATTGATTGGTTTTTGAAAAATTCACTTGGTAAAAAGATTATTTTGGTTGCCCACAATGCTCACATTCAAAAAACTCCGGTAGATTTTGATGGATTTATTAGTTGTTATCCAATGGGGCAAAGACTTTCGATGACTTTTGGAGAAAAATATAAAGCATTTGCAATAACTAATCTACGTGGAGAAACTGCGGCATTGTATCCTGATAATGATTATCAATTTGGCTTTAGGGTTGATAAATTTCCACTTGATTTTCCAGAGTCGGATTCTGTTGAATTTATTATGCAAGAATTTGGAGGAAAAGAATGCTGTTTACTAATGAACAGAAGTACGGAATTAAAAAATTGTAATAAGATTCGATTTGATTCGATGTGCCTAAAAACTGAAATAGAAGAAGCTTTTGACGGAATTTTTCTAATAGAAAAATCAACTGTTTCAGAAGTAGTGGATTGAGAATTTATAAATTTAATTTCGAAACGGCACTTTCTTTTTGGAGGTGCCGTTTTATTCTTTCACATAACGTGCCGCGTATTGGCGATGGGCGGGATTTTTAGCACTGAACTTTAATCGAAGAACAGAAGTTGAATTTTGCACTTCCGTTGATACGAAGCCGTTCAGCCCGCCTATTGCCAATACGATGTTGTACGACGTAGTTATGTTTTGGGTTTTAGTCCAGCTAAATATTTTCGTATGTCATTTTCTAATTTATCCGGGTATTTGTACTCTAATTTTTTTGACAATTCAGTTCCTATTTCTGAAACTAAATCAGTCATTGAAAATAGAGCAGTCCAATTTTCCTTTATATCGCTCCCTGAAAATGTTTGTTCTGTTTTAGCCCACATTTCCTGGTTAAGATACTTTTTGAAAAGCCGTCCATATTTATTGGTCGTTATGTTCCAATTGTGTTCACTTGCAATGTGCCATTCAATTAAAGGAATTAAATATTCTGTGCGAATAACGGTTTCCGACATAAATTTCGCATAGAATATTTCATCTCTCACAAGACACTTTGCCACGTAAGTTGTGTCCCACCAAAAATCGTTTATTAGATTTTGAAACTCTTTTTCAGACGGTTTTTTGATAATGGAAATTTGATAAGTTGGTTTCAGCATTTGCTTTGTAATACCATCTTTATCAATTAAAATTTTATAACCAATATCCCAATCTTCTGGTAATTCTTTCTCTTGCGTTTCCTTTATAAATTTTGATTTGCTGTAAAGTTTAAAATCTACTTTCACACCGTCTTCATAAAGTAGCATTTTCATTGCGTGTTTATGGTTAAAACAACTTTCGTCTTCTTCAATCATAGCAATTGGATTTCCGAATTTAAGCGTCCAGCTTTTGTCTGAAATGTAATTTGTATTATCCTCAAAAACAAATTCAATGTCTAAATCACTAAATTCGTCAACAAGTGCTAAAGGATTTACAAGTGAACTTGTCAGAAGAAGAACTCTTACATCTTCGTTTTTCTCCGACCATTCTATAATTGTTCTTAACTTTTCTTCTCTGACTTTCATTTTGTTTGGTTCGGTTTTACTATGTCGTACAACGGTTCTCAGCTATACGCAGGCAGGGATTTTAACCACTGAACTTCCTACGAAGAACTGAACTTTAAATTTACCACTTAACTGTCCTACGAAGCACGAAACCCCTGCTTGCGTATAGGTGATGTTATGCGGTCGGTTTTCATTTTCTCTTCTTTCTCGTTAATTTGTCAAGCAAAGTTACTAAATTTGCAGTCAAGCAATTTCAATTTTTGAATTATGTATTTCAGCAGACCTTGGACTTCTATCTAAGTGATAGGCAGTCCTGAAAATTCCAATCTCTTTTAGGTCAAGACAATTAGTCTATGGGTTTCGTGTACCGACTTTTTTGTAAAGGCGTTACGTTGTCATAGTTGCTCTGTCGGGTAATACTGTCTATTCACTTCTCCACGATTTGAATTCAAGTATTCACCTGTAAGAAGTTACTAATGACAAAAAAGAAATTGCCCGTTCGTTTTACGGGTCAGCACTTTACTATTGATAAAGTGCTAATAAAAGATGCAATAAGACAAGCAAATATAAGTAATCAGGATACGGTTTTAGATATTGGGGCAGGCAAGGGGTTTCTTACTGTTCATTTATTAAAAATCGCCAACAATGTTGTTGCTATTGAAAACGACACAGCTTTGGTTGAACATTTACGAAAATTATTTTCTGATGCCCGAAATGTTCAAGTTGTCGGTTGTGATTTTAGGAATTTTGCAGTTCCGAAATTTCCTTTCAAAGTGGTGTCAAATATTCCTTATGGCATTACTTCCGATATTTTCAAAATCCTGATGTTTGAGAGTCTTGGAAATTTTCTGGGAGGTTCCATTGTCCTTCAGTTAGAACCTACACAAAAGTTATTTTCGAGGAAGCTTTACAATCCATATACCGTTTTCTATCATACTTTTTTTGATTTGAAACTTGTCTATGAGGTAGGTCCTGAAAGTTTCTTTCCACCGCCAACTGTCAAATCAGCCCTGTTAAACATTAAAAGAAAACAGTTATTTTTTGATTTTAAGTTTAAAGCCAAATACTTAGCATTTATTTCCTGTCTGTTAGAGAAACCTGATTTATCTGTAAAAACAGCTTTAAAGTCGATTTTCAGGAAAAGTCAGGTCAGGTCAATTTCGGAAAAATTCGGTTTAAACCTTAATGCTCAAATTGTTTGTTTGTCTCCAAGTCAATGGGTAAACTGTTTTTTGGAAATGCTGGAAGTTGTCCCTGAAAAATTTCATCCTTCGTAGTTCAAAGTCGGGTGGTTGTCAAGATGATTTTTCTGGTTTGGTGTCGTCTTTTAAGCTGCCGCATAACGAAAAATGGTAGCCGTAGTTGCCGGATTTACAGCACTTTCGTATCAATTTAGCACTTCGGTTCGTTAAAAGCACCAAAGTATCAAGTTGGCACGAAAGCCGGCAATTATCGGCTACCATATGTTAGTGGCATTTATCATTTCATTATATTCATTTGCTTTAACGCATTTTTTGTTACATTAATTCTCGATGAAATAAAATCATCAACATTCAATCCGTCTGTCGGAATTACATTTGTTGCAAAAAAATAAACATTAGATTTTGTTTCAACATAACCAACAAACCAACCATTATATTTTTCTTCTATCGAACTTAATCCAGTCTTACCGCTTAAAATGTAATTTTCAGTTCGCTCAATTTCCATAATATTTTTGACAATCTTTATTGTCCTATCAGAAATTGGAAATTTTGAAAAATAGAATTTCCTTAAAAAGTCGATTTGTTGTTTTTGAGATATTTTTGAATTTCCTTCAAGCCAAAAATTGTCAATCGTTAAACTGTCAAAAATCATATTTTTATACTCAAATTTTTCTAAATATTCTTTCATTTTAATTGTTCCGATTTTCCTTGCAATTTCCTGATAGCAAGGAACACAGGAAATTCTAAAAGCATCTTTAAATGATAAATCTTTTTCCCAAATATCCATTTTTCTCTGCTCGCCATTCCATTTTAAAATAGTTGTATCATTTTCAATAATGCCTAATTCAACAGCAATTATAGAATTTGGAATTTTGAATGTTGATGCAGGTAATTTTCCGTTTTTAGCCCAATCAAAGTCATTTGAGTAAAAAGTATTCTTGTCGTTATCATAAATTAGAATTGAACCATTTACTTGAAAACTATCTAAAATTTTGTCAAAATCAGAAATTTCTGTTTCAATTATGTTTTTATTCGTTGTTGTGTTACAGCAAACAAATAAAAATATCATTGAAATAAAAACTACAAATAAAATATTTTTCATTTATTGTCTAATTATCGTTTGTTTTTGTTGCCACTAACGGGAAACGCATTGGCGAAGTGGCGGATAAATTGGACAAAAAGTTCAATTTAGCAGTGACGTAGCCGATGTGTTTCCACAGAAGCTAAATTATTAAAAAAAGCTGAATGTGGAACACATTCGGCGGAATAAAATGCACAAAAGTTGAGTTTGGCACTTAACCCGCCATTTTGCCAATGCGATGTTATATGCCGTATTTTTTGATAAGATAATTTAAGTCAGCTTCGTTTAAAATTCTAATGTTTGCTTTTTTTGATTGGTTTAAGTCGTTTATTTTTTGGATTTTTGACCAACCACAATCTTCACCTGCAAAAACAAAATCTACTTTACCTGTTATTCCTGATTTTATTTGTCCACCAATTTTCATTAGAAAAGTTTTTATTTCTTCTCTTTCTATTGAAAAGTTGCCCGTAATAACTATTCCTTTTCCTATTAAATCAATGTTTTCAAGTTCGTTTTGAGTTATTTGATAATTTGATAAATGCTCTTCATTTTCTTCTAAAACATCTTCACTTGGTTGATTGAAATAATTATTATTTGTTTTAGGCTGGTCATCAATTTTTCTTATTAGTTCTTGATAACTTGGATACTTGTCAGTCAATTCGCCAAATATTAAAGCACAAAGTTTTGCATCGAATTCTGGGTCGTGATGATTTGTTACTTCTAAGTCCAAACTCTCTGCTAAATCTTTTATTTTTTTAGGCATCCCAAGTTTATCTGCAAATAACATTGTGTCAATATAACTTATGACATATGGTTTTAAATTATAATGTTCATATAGATTTTTCTGATTATCCGTTTATGCACCTGTTATATTCGCAATTACTAGTCTGTCAAAGAGTTTGTCTCCAAAATACCGTCTGTTTAATTTGTAAATAAACTCGTTGAGATACAACTGTAAGTATTTCCTTTTGATTTTATGGTAGTTGCCCAGCAATGTCCGTTTTGCATTACTGATTGCGATATGCACCCATTTGAGTGTTTCCTTGGTGGTTTTGGCGTCTGATTTCTCGGTGACGTGCAATTCCACCAGATCGGAGATGTCAACGTAAGAAGTGCTTTTGTCCGAAAATACGATGGCATCATCCTCCATGCAGTCCCTGACCACGCCGTTGATTCCTTCACTTTGATGGCTATCCAGTACCCTGGCCTTGAAATAACGCACATGCTTCTCCTTTTTGCCCGTTTCGATATCTTCCAACGGGGTGCTTTCGGCCATCACCGCAACGTTCTGCTTTCCCTCGGCTCCCCGGCCACGTGTACCCTTGCCTCGCTCGATTTCCTTACTGGCCACCGAAAAGTAACCCTCATCCAGTTCTATCATCCCTTCCAGTGTATACCTTGCATCCCGGTTGCCCATCGCCCTGCGGAGTTTGTGTACCATCGCCCATACCGGTTCGTAACGCTTCAATCCTAATTGCTTCTGGAGTTCGTTGGTGGAGAATCCCTTTTTTGTGCAACTCATCAGGAACATCGTTTTGTACCACACCAGAAACGGCAGCTTGGAGCTCTCCATGTTCGTACCGCTGCGCAACGAGGTGCGGAAACGGCAACCTTTGCATTCATAACTCCATTTACCCTGTAACCAATAATGGGAAGTGCCCCCGCATCGCTTGCAGACAACCCCTTCCTTATCACGCTGCTCCTTGAAATGCAAACGACAATCTTCCTCCGAACCGAAATGAGCCGTAAAACTGAATATGTTCATAATCCCTGCTTTTTGAGCGCTAATATACTAAAAATATTAGGTGTGTTTGCGGAGAATCAGATAAACAAAAGATGTAAGTGAATATCCTGCGGGGAATCTGGCTTTACTATACAGATTTACCAATTTTGAATTACCAGGAGATGTTTCAAATAAAAGAGCTGGCCCTTTAACTCCTCTTGCCTCAATGTTTATTATAAATCCAACATCTGACAAAAAATCGCCTCTTTTTGCAACGGCCATTTTTATTCCTTCAAGATTAGTCTCCTCTGCATCAGTAAAGAGGATCTTTACTCCCTGTGACCAATCATCTCTGTACTTAACAACACCTTTAGCCAACTCCAAAATGACTCCCAAGCCATATCCGTCATCAGCCGCTCCCTTTGAATAATGGGTTTTCCCATTTATGATATTCGCATGTCTGGAATCCAAATGAGCCATCAAGAGAACATATGTTGGTTCCTCGCCGGAAACTGAGTACAGCGGAGGTAATGATGCATAAATATTTCCTATAGAATCATAGTATTCAACTTCAACATCAAAGCCAATCTCTCTGAGCCTCTCTGCGAGAAATGAGCGAACTCTCTCCCTCTCCGCAGGGTGCTCTGAAGAGTGAGGCTCTTTACTTATAATTTTAATATCATCTGAGACTCTTTTTGCTGAGAAGCCGGATGATGATTGTGAATCGGGAACGGGTAGGATAAAATTACTTATTGAGAAATACGAAGTGATTAACAACAATAGCGTTATCCAGACAATCCGTTTATTACTTACCATTACCCTAGATTATATTTATTGTAGATATTTTTACCCTCTGGAGTATAAGCAAAGTTAATCTCCTCTCTGTATCTCTCTTCTACTTTTCCTCTGACCATCTTCATTGTTGAGTTAATCATCCTGTTATTTTCACTAAAAGGTTCAGATGTCAAAATAAAAGTAGATGGCAGCCATCTCTCAGGAAACATACCTGAGTATACCCCCTTTCCTTTATATTTTTCTATCTCATCCCATACGGCCTTAACAAGCTCTTTTCCCAAGAGTCCCGTGCTTCTATCGGCAGTAATTATTGCTATTGTATAAGGCGACTGATTGTTGTACAACATTACCTGTTGAATGATTCTTGATTGAGAAACCAGCATCTCCTCTATCTCCTCAGGAGCGTACTTCTCTCCATCAGAGCCAATAAGTAGGCTTTTGAACCTCCCCTTTACATAAAGGAATCCTTCAGGAGTCATATAACCCATATCACCGGTGTAGAGCCACCCATCCTTTATAGTTTCAGCTGTAGCTTTTGGATTTTTCCAATAGCCTGCCATTACATTTTCTCCTTTGACAACCATCTCACCCGGCACACCCATTGGAAGTTCTTTACCATCATTATCAACAATCTTAATGTCAAGTGGTTTTACCAATATTCCTGAAGAACCCAGCTTGTGTTTATGATCAGTATTTGTAGAAATTACAGGTGTAGCTTCAGAGAGACCATAACCCTGGTACATAGGTATTCCTATTGCATAGTAAAACCTCTGAAGTTCTTTATCTAACAATGCACCACCTCCAACAAAAAAATCGAGCTCTCCCCCCATTGCAAGTCTTACTTTTGAAAAGAGAATTCTATCAAAAAGGGCTTTAATTGGATAAAGAAGAATTTTAAAACCCTTCCCTCTGTCCCATCCCTCTCCATTATAGGAGTATGCAATCTTAAGGGCAAATTGATAAAGATTCCAGCTGAACTTTCCCTTTATTTTAACAGAGTTCTCTATGTTTTTTCTGAAACTTTTTGCCAATGCAGGTACTGAAAGAATAAGATTAGGCTTCACCTCCTTAATGTTAAGAGGAATATTTTTTAATGTCTCCATTGCACTCTTACCCTGCTGAACCGTAGCAACAATTGCACCGCTGGCTATCATTATATAAAAGCCGACAACATGAGCAAAACAATGATCCAGAGGAAGAATTATGAAATTTTTGTAACCAACAGGAATTGTCATGCAAGTCAAAGATTGCTCAACATTTGCAGTATAATTCCTGTGAGTAAGAACAACTCCTTTAGGATCAGCGGTTGTACCAGAAGTATAAGTAATAGTAGCAATATCATTGTTTTGAAGGCTTTTCCCAATTTCCAGAAAACTGGTATAATTATCTTCAAGATATTTTTTTCCAACTTCAAAGATATATTCAGAACTAAGTTCACCAATCTGAAGTTCACCTTCCGGTTCAAAAACAATAATATGCCTTAACATAGGCAACTTATCCTTTATTGCTCTGATTTTTGACAACTGCCTTTCAGTTACCATAAGCAATACAACATCTGCGTGGATGAGGCGAAATGACAAATCAGAGCTCTCCTCCAGCTTAACCGAGAGTGGAACATTAATACCACCAGCATAAAAAATTGCCAGTTCACCAATAATCCACATATTGCAACCTTCTGCAAGTATTGAAGCATTTTCTCCCTTTGAATAGCCCAGTGAACAAAGGCCTGCACCAAATTGTTGTGCTAGCAACTTGGTCTTTGAATAGGAAGTTGGACGAAATTCTCCATCCCTTTTTTCAAGAAGAAATGTTTTTTCTGAAAACTTGGCAACAGATTCTTCAAACAGATCCAGGAGAGTTCTTTTGGGAACTGAGTTAACTTCATTTTTCATAGCGGTGTATTTTTTATTACAAATTTAAAATTTAATGTCTAAGATTTGCTCTCCATATTTAAAGATATTGTCTGGCAAAGGAATCAACTGGTATTTTGCTTTGTCGCCAGATCTGATTGCAAGAGCAAAAAATGAGGACAGACTAATTTTCCTGCACATAGGATATCTTAGCAATGTAAGAGTTAGAGAGGAGTCTAAGAGGCTCTTTTCTGATCCGGAAGTAATTAACACTCTGAATAACAATTTTATATGTATTGCCGAAGATAAAGATGATAATCCAGAGTCATTCCTTGTTGCACTTGATATGCTTCTTATGAATCAGGATTATTCTTACGGACCTATAAATCTCTTTATTATGCCTGACAGAAGGCCTATCCTGTGCTCATCAGAAACTGACCCCGAACAATTTCTCAATGTAGCCAATAAAATTCTTAACGCAAAATCTACCCGGAGGGATTTGCTGGATAAGCTTGCTGATGAATTATCACACAGGACAAGATTATCAGGAGTTGTAACAAATATTGGGGAGAGAGAAAACAACGAGGCTGAGACACTTCACAAATATGTTAATAATTGGTATAATACAATCTTTCATTCTGATTTTACAAAGAATCTTAAACCATATACACCTAATCCCGGTAGTCTCTTTACCATAGTTGAATATTTAAGATACTTTCCTGATAAAAATATTGAAAACTCACTTATTTCTCTATTAGAATATCTTCAATTTTCCCCACTGTTTGATCCAATTGACGGAGGATTCTTCAGACAAGCTGACGACTACACGTGTGAAAATCCACTTTTTGAAAAGAATCTGGAAGATAACAGTCAATATTTGATACTCTACTCAAGTGCCTGGAATTTATTTGGCAAAGAATCATTCAGAGAGACAACTTACCATATTTCACATTTTATAAACAGAGAGCTCTCTTCTCCGGCAGGTGGTTATTATAGCAATACAACTATAACAGATAATATTCACGACGCTGTCTACTTTTCTTCATCTATAAATGAACTTAGAATACTATTTCCATCGAGATATCAGGAGATATCGCTTGCATTGGGGCTGGATACCAGAGAAGAGGGCAATAAGCAACAGCTGCCAATCAGAAATCAGGACACCTTTAGCATTTTAAAACACGATGAATTAGAAACACTTAGAGCCAGAAGAAAAGAGCATCGAGGATATTTAAAAGACACCAGGGTTATTACTTCTTATAATTCTCAATTAATAAAAGCCTTAACAATTTCATACAACTTTACCGGTGATGAATATATGTTAGAGGAGGCATCTGCTCTGTTTGATTACTTACTAAATCATAATATCAACTCAAAAGGCAGGTTATTAAGATATACATGCTGTTCTAATGGATGCCGGTTTGGATTTCTCTCTGATTACGCATATTTTATTGAATCATCTATCTCTTTATTTATCAGCACAGGAAAATCAGAGTATAAAAAGATAGCTGTTAATTACATGGATTTTGTAATAGACAATTTTTACAAACCTGAAAATGGCATGTTCAGTAAATCTGAAAAGGGATCGGAAGTACCTGTTGTGCCATTCAAAAGAGAGTCAAATATTGATCTGATAAAACCATCAGCCAATTCAATAATGGCAGGAAATATGGTTGAAATGTACAAGATTACAAAAGATGAGAGATATATTCAAATTGCCAGTCAGCAAATTGGCAATATTATACCATCACTCGGATTTTCAGGACCATTACTTTCCAGCTGGGCTCACAAAATAATGCTGTTTGCGCTACTTCCTAAATAAAATTGAACTGTCTCCATAGCTTAAGAATCTAAAACCATTATTTAAAGCATAGTTATATATATCCATCCACCTATCACCAACAAAGGCAGCAATTAAAAGCAAAAGTGTACTTCTTGGCTGATGAAAATTTGTTATAAGCACATTAATAATTTTAAAAGTGTAACCAGGGACAATAATAATACTTGTTCTGGAGCTGAATTGATCAATGGATCTGCTCTCCATCCAATCAGCAAGAGCATTAATGGCTTCTAATGAGGATAATGCGTATTCCCGCACATAGGGCTCCCACTGATCAACCTCAGAAGGATATGCTCC
Organism: Bacteroidales bacterium MB20-C3-3; assembly: GCA_035609245.1. Lineage (NCBI taxonomy): Bacteria > Pseudomonadati > Bacteroidota > Bacteroidia > Bacteroidales > Bacteroidales bacterium MB20-C3-3. The sequence goes on from CP141202.1 coordinate 413,002, forward strand.
CTCATAACACTTTACACCTATATAATACAGACTCTCTAATGTCCGTGCTGATGTTGTACCCACAGATACAATTGATTTACCAGCCATTCCGGATGCCAGTTCTCTTAAGAATTTCAACGAAACAGAGAAGGGCTCTGAATGCATAGGATGATCTTTAATTGAATCGCTTTTTACCGGTTTAAAAGTACCTGCCCCCACATGCAGAGAAAGTTCACCTCGAACAACACCTTTAAAATCCAACTTATTCAATACACTATCAGTGAAATGCAACCCAGCGGTAGGTGCAGCTACAGAACCTCTGTAGCGAGCATATACAGTTTGATATCTTTCAGTATCACTCTCCTCGGTTTCTCTGTTCAGATATGGAGGTATTGGGACTTTTCCGCACAATTCCAATAAATGGGCAAATGAGAGGCCACCCTCCCACAAGAACCTGATTATTGAAGTCTCACCGTTATTAGACTCTCTTATAGCAGTAAATTTATAATCTTCAAGTTCCGGATGGCCGGTTGAGTCAAATAATATAACCCCGGACTTCCATTTTTTACTGTTACCAATGACACATTTCCATGTACATTGAGAAGTAGATTCAAATGAAGTGGTATAATCCGATGGGATTTCCGGTTCAATACAAAAGATTTCAATATGAGCACCGCTATCTTTCCGGAAAAAAAGTCTTGCAGGGACAACTTTTGTGTTGTTAAATATCATCAGAGAATTCTCAGGAACAAACTCTGCGAGATTTGAAAATTTATCATCTGAGACAACATTGTCTTTAAATATTAAAATTTTGGAATCATCTCTTGAGGGTAAGGGATATTTTGCAATTTTTTCTTCAGGTAGATTATAAGAAAAATCATCAATCTTAATTTCAGGCTCCACAATCAATTATTTTTTGCAAAGCTATATAATTATAGGTTTAAAGAAAAATGATCGGTTTTTGAATAATTGTTTACAAATGTGATTCACTTATCTAAACCAGCACAGAGACATTTGTAGATGCGCTAAATAGAATGTTGATTACATCCGTAATTATACATAAAGATCGAATATAGATGTTATTTATGAACCCTTTTCAATCATCTTTATAATTTGATTATCTGCACTTTATGCTTTTTATTTAAAGCTATATATAGCTATTTGTCACTTAAAACCAATAATTTCTTTATACAATCAATACCTATAATCATTTATCAGTCTTATTTGCTTTATATCCAAGCTTTTATAACGATTTTCTAAACTATATATTTAATTACTTAAGAATTATATAAAAATTTCTTAATTAATTGAATTAAAGTTGTATACACAAATAATAATAAATCAAGATTACATTTGTATAATTCGAATAATTAACTTATGTAAACAATATTTATATTACATTTGTAATTACTGAAGTTTACATTTATGAAAAGTCGTTTACAGCAATTTTTAGAGGTAGAGCAGCTCTCTCCGGCTAAACTGGCAGACATTATCGGCACTCAACGATCTGGCCTCTCTCACATATTATCAGGGAGAAATAAACCAGGTTTCGATTTTATTCAGAAGCTTCTTTTAAAGTTCCCTGCCCTTAATGCAGAATGGCTTATTACAGGAAAAGGAAAAATGTACAAAGAGAGTACTGAACGACCTCAACCAGACAAATCAACATTTAAAAGCAATCAAAGACCTGCTGATGAAGAACTCATATGTTCAGATAATGAGGATTTTACAGGTGATTTTCCGGAATATGAACTCACTGAGAATTCCGTAAATGATAAAATTCAGGAGATTCCCCGCGAAAAAAAGAATCTCAAAAGGATATTGCTGATTTATTCTGATAACACTTTTCAAGAGATAAGGCCTGCTAAAGTTGGTTTCTAGGTTTTATAATTTATATCTTTGTGCAAACAAAAAAATGATGTTCCGGTTACTAATCAAACCTCTTCTTTTTTCATTTACACCAGAAACAGCGCACAACATAGTTGCTAAATTGCTTCTGTTGCTTTCATACATTCCATTGTCAAAATATATAGTAAGAGCACTCTTTCATTTCTCCTCTCCCGCACTTGAGAGAGAGGTTATGGGTATAAAATTCCCTAATCCTGTAGGATTAGCAGCTGGATTTGACAAGAATGCAGAACTGTACAATCCTCTTTCTGATTTCGGATTTGGGTTTATTGAAATTGGATCAGTGACTCCTGTAGAACAACCCGGCAATTCAAAACCCCGAATTTTCAGGCTGGTAGATGATAAAGCTCTGATTAACCGCATGGGGATTAACAATAAAGGGGTAAAACATACCGTATCCAGATTAAAACAGATTAAGCCGAGGGTCATTATTGGAGGTAATATTAGCAAAAGTACAGCAAGCACTAATGATCAGGCGGCTCTTGATTACGAAAAGAGTTTTGCTCAACTATACGACTTTGTAGATTATTTTGTTGTTAATGTATCTTGTCCAAATGTAAAGGGATTAACCAAACTTCAAGATATAACTTCTTTATCAGAGATAGTGGACAGACTGACTCTTTTAAGAAAGTACTACGATGATTACAGACCTATATTACTAAAAGTATCTCCTGATCTATCAGAAGAGCAACTTGACGAAATTATTGAACTTATTTTGGTGTCGGGGTTGGACGGAATAGTTGCAACTAATACGACAATTTCAAGAGATAATCTTATTACAGAGAGAGCCAAAGTTGAGGTAGTTGGAGAGGGAGGTTTAAGTGGGGCCCCTATTTTTAACAGAAGCCTTGAGATGGTAAGATATATTAGTAAAAAAACCGGAGGTCAATTACCAATTATTGGGGTGGGTGGAATTATTACCCCTCACCAGGCAAAAATGATGCTGGATGCCGGTGCAAGTCTGGTCCAAATATATACTGGCTTTATATATAATGGTCCTGGTTTTGTCCGTCGAATATTAAGATACCTTAATAAACAAGAGCCAAAATGCTGACAGCCTCGATATTAACAATTGGAGACGAAATTTTAATTGGTCAAATTGTAGATTCAAATAAATCCTATATATCAGGGTTACTCAATTTAATTGGAGTAAAGGTAATAAGTCATCAATCAACCGGAGATGATGAGTTTACCATTGAAAGCTCAATTGTTAAGTTACTTAAAGAGAGTGATATCATTATAGTTACAGGAGGTTTGGGCCCCACTAAAGATGATATAACAAAAAAGGTTTTGGGAAAAATTTCCGGGAGCAATGATTTTAAGCTTGATAAAAAGCAACTTGAAATTATAAAGGCGATATGTTTGAAGAGGGGAATAGAACTCTCTTCATTAAATAAAGATCAGGCTCTTGTTCCTGAGAAGTGTACTGTGCTTGAAAACACACAGGGAACTGCTCCCGGGATGATGTTTGAGATAAATGGAAGACTTTTGTTTTCATTGCCAGGAGTGCCATATGAGATGCAATATCTTATGAAAGAGGTGCTTAATAAGATAAGTAGTTTACGCCAAACTGAAACAATATTTCATAAAACTATAAACACATTTGGAATTCCTGAATCAGAGCTTGCTACAAAAATATCAGCCTGGGAGGATTCACTGCCTTTCAACTATAAACTTGCCTATTTACCCAACCCTGCCAGAGGGGTCAAACTTAGACTCTCAGTGTATCAGGGTGTGGATAATAGTACGCCTGATAAAGTAAAACAGTTGTTTACACAGCTATATTCAATTATTGGTGATTCAATATATGGAGAAGAGGAGGAGACTTTAGAATCTGTCGTTTTTCAATCGCTGACCAAAAGAGGTGAAACATTGTCAATAGCAGAATCTTGTACAGGTGGTGAAATATCATCAATATTTACCACTTTACCAGGAGTCTCATCTGTTTTCAAGGGCGGAGTAGTTGCATACGATAATAAAGCAAAGATCAATATTCTGGGCGTATCTAAATCAATAATAGAGGAGTCGGGAGCAGTGAGTGAAGAGTGTGTAGTTGCTATGGCAGAGGGAGCTAAGAGATTATTTGGCACTGACTGGGCAATTGCAACTTCAGGAATTGCAGGTCCCAGTGGTGGTTCAGAAGAAAAACCTGTTGGCACATTATGGGTAGCAATATCGGGCCCGGGAATTACGACAACTAATAAAGCTATATTTTCAGGCGACAGAGAGCGAAATATTATCAGATTTTCGTCTGCCTCAATCAATTTACTGAGAAAGGCATTACAAAATTTATAAAAGCTTAATTTCCTTATTAAATTTGACTATAACATATTTGTTTGTTAATAACCTTAAAAAAAACTATCTAGTTATTTTATCTTATTATGAAGTATTTAATATTAATAATTTCGATATTTATGAGTTTTTCCTGTGCAAACAATAAGGCATATAATGATGCTGAAAAAATATGTAAAGATGTTGATTCATTGTTTAGTTCTCAATATCCTTCAAACGAACCGGGGGTCTCGGTTTTAATTATGAAAGAGGATTCTGTTATTTTCTCTCAAGGATACGGTATAGCTGATTTATCCACCGGGTTAACAATTGATGATAATACATTCTTTAACATCGCCTCCGTCTCCAAGCAATTCTCTGCTGTAGCAATTATGATGCTTGCAGAGGAGGGAAAACTATCTCTTGATGATAATCTAAAAAAATGGTTTCCGGATTTTCAGGCAGATTTTTTTAATGATATTAAGTTAAGCCATTTGCTTTCACATACATCAGGAATTCCTGATTCCAGGGATAGGAGTAACCGAGAATTTGTAACAAAAGCAACAGATGTGGAATCATATAGCTATATAGCAAAACTTGATTCATTAAACTTTAAACCAGGATCAAAATACGAATATATGAATCCCACATTTCAATTAATGTATTCTATTATTGAAATGGCCTCCGGAATACCGTTTGAAACATTTATGAAAGAGCGTATTTTTAATCCTTCCGGAATGGAGGAGACTCTATACTTTGAAGAGGGCCGGTTTATTCCCAGAATGGCTCATGGATATTTGCAAAATGGTGATACAAAAGTTTTTGAGGAATTTGATTATGGAGAGGAGAGTTTCTTTGCTACAAAGGCCGACGGTGGTATTTATACATCAGTCCGAGAATTCATCAATTGGGAAAAAGTTCTGCGTAAAAACATCCTTATAAGTGAGAAAATGACCAATGATGCTCACTCACCAAAAATTAAAATTGAGGAAATTGTTGATAACTATTATGGATACGGCTGGTTTATAGAGAAAAGAGCTGACTACCCTACCAAAATCTACCACACAGGAGATAATGGCGGCTTCCAGATATACGCAGCAAGATACCCTGAAGAGAACATTCTGATTCTTATCTTTTCCAATAGAAATGACAAGAACAGAGAGGAGAATGCATACTCTATAGATCAAATACTTAAAAAGGCAGGATGGTTGTAATTCTATTATTGCTTTCTATCAATTATTGATACACCTGCCTGAGCAAGTGGCATAACAGTAACATCACTTATGTTTACATGAGGAGGGGCAGTTGCAACAAAGAGCACGACATCTGCTATATCCTTAGCAACAAGAGGTTCAAACCCCTTATAAACATTGGTTGCCTTATCAGCATCTCCTTTAAAGCGTACCATTGAAAACTCAGTTTCAACAGCACCGGGACAAACCTGAGATACTTTTATGTTATGCTTATGCAGGTCCATCATCATTCCTCTTGAAAGTGCATCGACTGCATGCTTGGTAGCGCAATAGACATTACCATTAGGATATACATCTTTGCCGGCTATTGAACCAATATTGATTATCTGTCCGGAGCCTCTCTTTATCATTAGATTGGCAACAATTTTTGAAACATATAGCAGCCCTTTTATATTTGTATCAATCATCCTCTCCCAGTCGTCAATCACACCCTGCTGAATAGAGTTCAATCCTACAGCTAGTCCTGCATTATTAACCAATAGATCAATTTCCTGCCACCTTGACGGGAGGGCTCCCAAATAGTGTTCAACCTGACTAAGCTCTCTTACATCAAAACTAAGTGGCAATACTTTGTTTTTAAAATCATTCTCAATGTATTTGGCAACTCTTGTAAGTTGAGCTACTCTTCTTCCAGTAATAATAAGATCATACCCGGCACGAGCTAATGAAACAGCAACAGCCTCTCCTATTCCGGAAGTTGCTCCGGTTACCAACGCAATTTTACCCATATTCTATTTAATCTAATAATCTTAAGAAATTATCTCCCATTATTTTTTTAATATCTTCATCACTATATCCCCTGTTTATCAGCTCTTCAGTTAGAACAGGAAGTTTATCCACACCCTCTAACCCCTCCGGAGTCACCTCAATCCCATCGAAATCAGTCCCAATTCCCACATAATCAGCCCCAACAAGTTTAACAACATGATCAATGTGATCTGCAACCTCCTTATATGAAGGCCGTTTAAGGGCAAACATTTCCATTTTTGCCTTCTCGTAAGCATCATTGTGTTGATCAGGATTATCTTTCCATAGCTTCTCAACCTCTTCAAAGGCATCACATAATGGCCAGAATTCCTTTGCATATTCACTATTCAGGAACGGAGGATAAAAATTAATCTGGACAACTCCACCAGTAGCAGCGATATCTTTAATCATCTGATCTGTGAGATTTCTGGGATGATTAGCAATAGCCCTGCAACATGAGTGAGTTGCAACAACGGGTGATGAAGAGTATTTTATCACATCTCTAAACGAATCATCTGAAATATGAGAAACATCAATAAGCATACCCAACCTGTTCATCTCTTTTACTACCTCTATTCCAAAAGGACTAAGGCCGTTCCACCTCTTTTCCTTTGTAGCACATGAGTCGCAAATATTATTGTTTCCGGCATGTGTTAGTGTCATATATCTAACACCCATATCATAGAAAAGCCTCAGCAAACTAAGATCATCCTGTATTGGAAGCCCATTCTCCATTCCCAAAAAGACAGAGAGAACGCCGGTTTCAAAATTATCTCTTGCATCCTGAGCTTCAAGAGCAACTGCAACCTTCCCTTCACTAGCCTCGACGGCATCATATGTTCTGGCAATCATCTGCATAGCTCTTCTGGTTGCAGTATCGGCATTTATTGTATTTGGTGTATATATAGCAAAGAAGGCAGCATTGAGGCCGCCCTCTCTCATCCTAATGAAATCAAAATGTCCCTGATTAGATTTAATATTAATGTCAGCCCCCCCTAAAAGTCTGATTGGAGTATCACAGTGAGAATCAAGTACAAAGATACTTTCGTGTAAAGGTTTATTTTGCATGATATTTATGGAAATTTTCCATAAATATAGCAATTATTTTATTCTCTGAATTGAAGCTTGTGAGCTGGTTTCAATGTTTTTCATCGTTGGGTTACCCGCATATCTGAGTACAGAGCCCCCGGAAATTTCTGCAGATATAGTTCCTGTTACATTTGTTCTGATATTACTCACCCCACTAGCCTCAATCTCAACATCACGAACTATAAAATACTCAGCATCAAGCTGTGAGGCACCAGAAGCTTCAAAAGAGGCAGTTGTGGCAGAGCCTTTCAATTTTACATTGGTTGCACCTGAAATAGAGATATTAGCAATAGTTGAAGTGCCTGTGTATTCCATTTTTGATGCTCCACTTCCTCCTACCTTAATGTCTGTAGACTCATGTTCAATTGTTACAACAGAAGCTCCTGAAATATCGTATTTCACATTTTTAAACTTACCCTTAATTTCAACTTTTGATGCGCCACTAACCTGAACAGATGACTCTTCCGAGTTAATGACAAGACCATCTGCAATAACTGCTCCGCTGAAATCTCCTCTAAAAGTGGCAGGGTAAAAAGCTCCTGAGGATTTAAGTTTTGCCGCTCCTGATAAAAAAACTCTATCCAGTTGATTAATAGTGATCTGAGCTTTAATATATTTCGTATTTCTTTTTAACATAGCAGGCATAGAATCAGTATCCAAATCAAGTTTCAATATCCCGTTTTTGACACTCACATTAATATATTTGGCAATTTCCTTATTCGATGTGGTTGAAACCGAATTTAGTGATGACTTTGTAAGTGTGATATCAAAAATTCCTCCAGCTTCAATACCTGTAAAAAGGGGGACTTGATAGCTTCTGTTTATCTCCTGGCCAAGCATTAAAACTGAGACAAAAAGGGATAACAGTAATGTTAATATTTTTTTCATTTTTTTACTTTTTATTAGTTAGTTGTTTATAATTAAGATATTATGCATAATCTAGTTGTTCTATTTCCCGACTAATCCCAAAACATATTTTTCAAGCCTCTCAGCCCCATCAATCTTTTCAGTATAGTACTCCTTTAATATTTCTCTCCTCTCTCTTTTTGATATTGAATTAGGAAGTTGATCTGCAAGAGGAACTGACTCTTCATTAAGCTGCCTGAGTGTAGATTCAATATTTAGTTTTTCATAATCACCAAGATTTGAGGATAACTTCTCAATCTCCATGGTTTGTTTAGCAAGTATTTCAATATAGTACTCTCCAGAATCCAGCTTTGAAGACCTTTCAGATATAACGGCCGGCAAAGCAATCATGATAATTATTGATGATGCTACAGCCAATTTTGTCCAATAAGGCATTTTACGTAAAAGAGTCTTATTATTACCTCTGGAGATTTTGTTCATAAAACGCTCTTTGCTACCTTCAGGCAACAGATCCCTCTCGAATTCTGCTCTGTTGTGTTCAATATATTTTTTTAAGCTATCCATCTTCATCTCTCCTTTAATAATTGTTAATTCTGCCTTTTTCCAATTCTTCAATTACTCTTGCTTTTCCCCTAATAAACTGAGTTCTTACCGAAACCTCTTTTAATCCTGTTATCTGGGCAATCTCTTCGTAATCATAACCCTCAAAAAGAACCAGAGAAAGAACAAGTCTGTATCCATCTGCCAGCCTATTAATTGCCTCCTTTACCTGATTAACAGAGATTCCCTTAAATGAGTAGTCTTCATAAATATCATTATCATAACTTTGATTTCTTAACTCTTCGCTGTTCATTAAGTTATCGTTGGATTTTCTTTTTCTAAGCCTGTCAATTGATAGATTTATACACACTCTTGAAAGCCAGGAATCTCTCTCGTTTATACTATTGAATTCCTCTCTTGAAAAATATTTAAGAAGGGTATCGTGCATAACCTCTTCAGCCTCCATACTATTATTAAGTATTCTTAAGCTTATATAAAAGAGCTTTTTATGGCACTCATCATAAATCTGCTCCTCTTTGGATCTCCTGTGTTTAAAACTTTTAAAAATCTGAGTCATTTTCTCATTTTCCTATCATTTAAACGAAATCAATTTTTGATTGTTGCACGATTATAACTAATATTATTGAAAATTTACATAATGAATAATTCAATCTATAATTTTAAACTACCGGAAAATGAGCCGGTACTGGCATATCTGCCTGGCTCGCCAGAGAGAGCTGAGCTTGAATCAGAGCTTGAAAAACAGAGTAACACTAAAATTGAAATTCCATTAGTTATTGGTGGTAAAAAAGTATTTACCGGAAATACCGGAAAAGTTGTAATGCCTCACAACCATTCTCATACCCTTGCAATTTATCATAAAGCAGGAGAAAAAGAGATAAAGATGGCAATAGATGCTGCACTAGATGCTCATTCTGACTGGAATTCTCAGCACTGGACCACAAGGGCCTCAATAATGCTGAAAATTGCAGAATTGATAACCGTTAAATACAGGGCAAAACTCAATGCAGCAACTATGCTGGGCCAGAGCAAGAATATTTATCAGTCTGAGATTGATGCAGTTTGCGAAACAGCTGATTTTCTAAGATTTAATGTGTCATTTGCCTCCGAAGTATACAAAACTCAGCCCCTATCTTCTTTCAATCAGCTAAACAGGATGGAATACAGAGCACTTGAGGGGTTTGTGTTTGCCGTAAGCCCTTTTAATTTTACGTCTATAGCCTCCAATCTAAACATGGCACCAATCATGATGGGCAATACCACATTATGGAAACCGGCAACAACAGCCCTGTTATCCAACTATTATTTAATGGAAATTTTTATGGAGGCCGGGGTTCCTGCCGGAGTTATAAATTTTGTCCCGGGAAGCGGAGCTCTTATCGGCTCAACGGTAACTTCTGCCAAAGAGTTGGCTGGCATCCATTTTACAGGTTCCAACGGAACCTTCAATACACTTTGGAAGAGTGTAGCCAATAACCTGGAGCATTACAAATCATATCCAAGACTGGTTGGTGAAACAGGAGGGAAAGATTTTGTTTTTGTTCATCCAAGTGCTGATCCTGAAGAGGTTGCTGTTGGTGCATTCAGTGGTGCATTTGAATATCAGGGGCAGAAGTGTTCTGCAGCCTCAAGGATGTATGTACCTGAATCTTTATGGAATGAGGTAAAACAGAAAATGGTTGAATTAAGCAATTCAGTAAAGATTGGTGATCCAAGAGATTCGTCAAACTTTATAAATGCTGTTATTGATGAATCATCGTTTGATAATATTGTCAGCTATATAGAGTATGCAAAAAACTCAGAAAATGCAGAACTTGTTTTTGGTGGTTCATATGACAAGTCAAAAGGATACTTCATCTCTCCAACAATGTTTAAGACAAACGATCCAAATTTCAAAACTATGGAGGAGGAGATTTTTGGGCCTGTTTTAACTGCATATGTGTATAAAGATTCAGAGGTTGATAAAGCATTAGAAATGTGTGATTCAACATCTCCATACGGCCTTACAGGAGCAATATTTGGAAGAGACCGCATGGAAGTTGTAAAGGCTTGCTCAAAACTTCAGTACGCTGCAGGTAACTTTTATATAAATGACAAACCAACCGGTGCAGTTGTCGGGAAACAACCGTTTGGAGGGTCAAGAGGGTCAGGAACCAATGATAAAGCTGGTGGAGAGTTCAATTTAATAAGATGGGTTAGCCCCAGAACCGTAAAAGAGACCTTTATACCACCAAAGGATATTTTTTATGGTTATATGAAATAATCAAAACACAAACTGATCCTGTTTAGGGAAGAGCCCAAAAAGGCCTCCTGTATGAATAAAGAGGACATTGGACCCACAAGGTACTTTGCCCTCTTTTATTTCATTATAAAGCCCGTACATAGCTTTACCTGTATAAACAGGATCAAGTATTAAAGCCTCTCTTGATGCAATATGCCTGATGAATGCTAACTCTTCAGGACGACTGAGTGCATATCCAATTCCAATATATTTATCGTTTATCTCAATATCATCCTCTGTGAAAACCGATTTAAGACCGGCTATTTCTCCGGCTTCAACATTAATATTGTGTATTTTATTTGTAAAATACTCTCTGTCAGAAGCAACTGCAAAACCCAATACTCTCTTTCCAAGACTAAGTTCCTTATTAGCAGTACACAATCCTGAGTAAGTACCACCTGATCCAACAGCAACAACAACCGTGTCGAACACTGTTCCTGTAAGTTTTTCTTGTTTAGAGATCTCTGACATGGCCTCATAATAACCAAGACTACCCAATGCATTTGAAGCACCTTCAGGAATAATAAAACATTTACTGCCCCTCTCCTTAAATAGCCTCTCTCCTATTTTATTCATAATTTCATCCCTGGAATCCCTGTACTCATCGGCATTACAGAAATTAATCCCTGCACCTAAAAGCCTATCAATAAAATAATTTCCCTCAATTTTTGGATTATCTCCTGATCTTAACAAAAGCTCACACTTCAGACCAAGCATTGTAGCCGCAACAGCTGTTGCTCTGCAATGGTTTGACTGAATACCACCTGTAGTTATAAGAGTATCGTAATTGTTGTCAATTGCATGTTTCAGCAAATACTCCAGTTTTCTTATTTTATTGCCTGAGAGTTCAGATCCTGTCTGATCATCTCTTTTAATAAAAAGATTAATACCCCAATCTTCTGATAATCTTTCAAGTTTGTCTATCCTGGTAGGCAAATTGGCCAGAGAAATTTTTTGTATCATATTAAGAAATCTTATTAAGTTCGCTTGCAATCAGCTCAACCATTTCATTAAACTCCTCCTCTTCAAAGAGTCTGGTTAACATAATTATCTTTCCATCAGGAGCTACAATGATATTCCTTGTAACACCTGCATCAGGCCCGCAAAACAGAGAGAAGCGCTCTCCCTCTTTATCAAGGGTCAGTGGGTAGGTAATATTCATATCCCTGGAAAACTTTTCAGTTGTCTCTTTATCCTCTTTATAGTCTACCCCTATGAGCATAAAATTTGGATTGCCGGAGAATCTCTTCCATATCCTCTCTTCAATGTGAGGCATCTCTTTTCTGCAAACTCCACACCAACTTGCTGTAAATTGAATCATTATAATTTTCCCTTTATGTTCTGAAAGAGATTCAGTTTTACCATCTAAATATTCAATTTGAAAATCTGGGACACTATCACCCACTCCAACGATGTAGCCCCTGCTATCAGCTACTGGCTCCTGTATACTCTCAGGAGAGTTGATAACCCGGTTTTTGCAAGAAGAAATAATTGAAACTGCCAGTATTATTAAAACAAGACCTCTCTTCATAATTCTGTATTTATTGGTTATGGTTTAATGCAAATTTACTCTTTTATGATTACTTTTGCGTTCCAAAATTACAAAGATGAGAAAAATATTTTCCTTGTTTCTGGCCATAGCATTTTGCATAATATCCTTTTCAACACATGCACAAAGGCTGGACTCCAGGCTTTTTACTCCCGCAGCTGATTCTTTGCAATCTTTTTATAAAAATCAAGCTTATGTTTTAGGTAAAATTACTGTTTCAAAGGTAGTAAAGAGCGGGAACACATTAACTATTACATTCTCCTCGGCTTTATCTGAGTATCCTATGAGAGAAGAGAGCGTAGCCAAATCATATGAGATTGTAAGAGCCAGCATCCCTGAGCAATACAGGCAAATGGCTTTAATAATTGAATCTAATAGGTCTCAAATTGAGAATTTGATTCCACCATCATACAAATCATTGAGAAGAGTTGAATCTAAAAAGGATATAAGAGATCACCAAAAAGGATTACACGAATCTCCTCTTGTAAAAAAAGCATCTTCAATTGTTGAATTTCCTCACGGATTGGAGGGTAAACATATTGCTCTCTGGCAAAGTCACGGATTCTACTATGAGCAGAAATTACTTAGATGGGAGTGGCAGAGAGCAAGAATTTTTCAAACGGTGGAGGATCTTTACACACAGTCATATGTCCTTCCCTTCCTTGTCCCAATGCTAGAAAATGCAGGCGCCTATGTACTGATGCCCAGAGAGAGAGATACTCAATTAGAAGAGATAATAATTGATAATGATATACCAGGCTCCGGATACAGAGAGACAAATGGTTCAAGGAGATGGAACAATACAGATTCGATTGGATTCAACTCTCCCAAGGAGGTTTATATTTCAGGTGAAAACCCCTTCAGACTTGGAAGTGCAAGATTAGTAAGGAGCGTTGACAGTAAGGAAGAGGAGAGCAAAGCCATTTGGAGTGCACATATTGAAGAGAGCGGAGAATATGCTGTCTATGTATCCTACCAATCTCTGCCAAAAAGTACATCTGCTGCAAAATACACTGTATCACACTCTTCCGGAGAGACATCATTTATAGTTAACCAGAAAATGGGAGGTGGTACATGGATCTATCTTGGCACTTTTTATTTCAGTAAAGACAAAGAAAATCAGTTTGTATCGCTTACAAACAATACCGGGAATAATAGAGAATATATAACTGCCGATGCCGTTAAAATTGGTGGTGGCTTTGGTAATATTGCCAGAAAACCTTCAGAGGAGGGCTCTCAGCTGAATGTTAAAAGTTCTTCAACCGAACCTGTAGAGAAGATAAAAATAGATCTTGAAGTTGAACCAATAGTAAGCGGTTATCCAAGGTTTACAGAAGGAGCAAGGTATTGGCTCCAATGGGCAGGTTTTTCTGATACTATTTATTCACCAAACAAAAATGCCAATGACTATAACGATGATTATATGTCAAGAGGTAAATGGGTAAATGTTATTTCCGGAGGATCAAAAGTTAATCCGGATGAAAAAGGGTTGAAGATTCCTGTAGACTTATCATTTGCCTTCCATACGGATGCCGGCACTACCCTGAATGACTCAATTATTGGCACACTGGGTATATATACAAGGGCTTCCAACGGCTCTGATCTTCTTCCTGATGGCAGAGACAGAATAGAGGGAAGATACCTTACAGATTTGATTCAAACTCAAATTGTAGAAGATATTAAAACAAAATATGAACCCATCTGGCAACGCAGAGGTATTTGGGACAGATCATATTCGGAATCCAGATCTCCACAGGTTCCTTCAATGCTGCTTGAACTTCTCTCTCATCAAAATCTTGCAGATATGAGATATGGTTTGGATCCTGAGTTTCGTTTCACTGTTTCTCGTGCTATTTACAAAGGAATGTTAAAGTATTTAGCTACCTCACAAGGTAGAGAGTATGCAGTTCAGCCTCTGCCAATAAAAGATTTTTCAGTTTCGCTCCATAGTGATGTTGCTCTGCTAAGGTGGAAAGGTGTTGAAGATCCTTTGGAGATTACTGCAAAACCTGAAAAATATATCGTATACACAAGAAAAGGAGATAATGGATTTGACTCAGGAAGAGTAGTAGAGGGGAACTCTCTTGCTCTTGATGTTGAAAAGGGAGTATTGTATTCATTTAAAGTAACAGCAGTGAACGGCGGAGGAGAGAGTTTTCCTTCTGAAATCCTTTCACTCTACAATGCAAAGCAATCAAGAGGAACATTACTAATAGTAAATGGTTTTAACAGAGTATCTGCTCCGGCAAGCTTTGCAACACCTGATACAACTATGGGTGGTTTTATGGATTGGGATGACAATGGAGTTCCCTATAAAAAAGATATATCATTTATCGGAAGTCAGTACGAATTCAGGAGAGAAATTCCATGGATGGATGATGACTCTCCCGGATTTGGTGCATCATATGCAGATTATGAGACCAGAGTGATTGCTGGAAATACTTTTGATTACCCTTCTCTTCATGGAAGATTGTTTGCAAATCAAGGGTATAGTTTTGTTTCAGCAAGCCGGGAGTCTGTAGAGACCGGTAGTGTGGACTTAAAAGCCTATCCGATAGTGGACTTTATAATGGGTAAGCAGAGACAATACAGAATGGGAAGAGGACACGGAGATGTTAAATTTAAAGTATTCACACCAGGTATTATCAAAGCTATTGAAGAGTACTCAAAAGCTGGCGGAAATATTCTTATAAGCGGATCTTATATTGCTACTGATGTTTGGGATAGTATTGAAACTGACGACACAACTAAAAACTTTGTGAAAAATGTGTTAAAATATGAATGGAGGACAAATAAAGCCAGTAAAACAGGATATGTAAAAGCAGTCCAAAGTCCTTATAAATTTGGCGGAGAGTTCTCGTTTCACACAATTCCCAATGAGTACTCTTACACTTCTGAATCACCGGATGGAATTGAACCCTCAGGAGAGGGAGCATGGACAATATTCAGATATAAGGATAATAACATCTCTGCAGGTGTTGCATATAAAGGGAGCTATAAAGTAGTATCTTTTGGCTTTCCTGTAGAAACTATCAAGAATAAAACAGAGATGGAAGAGCTGGTTAAATCTGTTCTATTATTCTTTAATGAGGATAAATAATAAAAGCATGACTAAAATTAGTGATAAATCAATAATTGAACTTATTAAAAGGGAGGTCAAACCAGCTCTTGGTTGTACCGAACCAATTGCTGTCTCCCTTGCTGTTGCGATAGCATCTGAAGAGCTGGAGAAATTACAACTCAAGGTTGACAAGATTGATGTAGAAGTAAGTGCCAATATTCTCAAGAATGGTATGGGTGTAGGGGTACCGGGAACAGGAATGGTTGGGTTACACATCGCCGCAGCTTTAGGTGTGACCTGCGGAAAAAGTGCTTACAAACTTGAAGTACTTAGGGAAATTGATGCCGACTCTATCACCCGGGCAAAAAAGATGCTGGAAGATAACACTGTAAATATTTCTCTATCTGACTCTGAAAAAAGGCTTTTTATTAAGGCTATATGCTATTCCGGCTTGCATAAATCCGAGGTTACAATTGAGGATAATCACGATACTGTTACGAAAATCATAGTCGATGGAAAAGTGTTGTTTGAGAATTTTAAAATCGATAATAGTGATAGTAATAATGTAGAAGATAGTTCTACCAGTGGTGCCAGATACAGCCTTACAATAAAAAGAATATGGGAATTTGCATTAAGTGTAAATTACAGCGATATCTCATTTATTCTTGAATCTGTTACAATGAATCGGGCTCTTGCTAAAGAGGGGCTTGAAAACAGATATGGACTTAAAGTAGGAAGAACAATCCAGGATAATGTTCACAAAAACATCTTTGGCGATGGATTGCTAACCTACTCCATGGCTATAACAGCTGCAGCCTCTGATGCCAGAATGGCTGGCTGCACTCTGCCTGCAATGAGTAATTCAGGCAGTGGCAATCAGGGAATCACAGTAACTATGCCGGTCATAGCAGCTGCAGACAAATTTGGCTCAACAAATGAGGAACTGGCAAGAGCACTCGTTTTAAGTAACCTTGTGGCTATACATATAAAACATTATCTTGGTAGATTATCAGCGCTTTGCGGATGCGTGATAGCATCTACAGGTGCCTCATGCGGAATAGTATTTCTTAAAAATGGTAACTATGACCAAGTTACATATGCAATCAAAAATATGATTGGTAACATTACCGGAATGGTTTGTGACGGGGCCAAAGTGGGATGTGCCCTAAAGGTTGCATCCGGAGTGTCATCTGCAGTTCAGTCCTCAATTCTGGCTCTGGATAACATATGTATTTCAGAAAATGATGGTATAATTGATAAAGATATTGAAAAAACAATCAGAAACCTTGGTTCAATTGGATCTGAGGGTATGAGACATACTGATACTATGATTCTCGATATTATGGTATGTAAATAGCTCTTTATGACGAATTGTCAGATGAAGGCATACATTTTTTAAATGGTATGCCTTTTGTTTTTTTAGTTAAAGTAAATATTAACATTATAACAATAAATATTATGCAAAAAGGGACTATTGGTGTAACCAGTGAAAACATCTTTCCAATTATTAAAAAGTTTCTCTATTCAGATCATGAAATCTTTTTAAGGGAACTTGTTTCGAATGCCGTAGATGCAACTCAAAAACTAAAGGCCCTATCCTCCTCAGGAGAATTTAAAGGTGAGACAGGAGAGTTGAGGGTAAAAATATCAACAGATACAAAGAAGGGGACAATTACCATTAGTGACAATGGTATTGGAATGACTGAAGAAGAGGTAAACAAATATATTAACCAGATAGCCTTTTCAAGTGCAGGTGAATTCCTTGATAAATACAAAGATCAATTAAACAATATCATTGGCCATTTTGGACTAGGCTTTTATTCTGCGTTTATGGTCTCTAAGAGAGTTGAGATTCAAACACTTTCCTGGAAAGAGGGCTCTGAGGCTGTAAAATGGAGTTGCGAAGGAGATCCAAATTATGAAATTTCAAAGGGAAAAAGAAAAGAGAGAGGAACAGATGTTATACTATACCTGGATGATGAGTCTAAAGATTATGGTACAGAAGAGAAAGTAAATTTTCTTCTGAATAAATACTGCAAATTTTTACCTGTTGAGATTACATTTGGAAGAGAGACAGAGTGGAAAGATGGTAAACAGGTTGAGACAGGAAAAGATAAAATAATTAACAATCCGGCACCTTTGTGGACCAGAAAACCATCTGATTTAAAAGAGGATGATTATCTCAACTTTTACAGAGAGCTATACCCTATGCAAGAGGATCCTCTCTTCCATATTCATCTGAATGTTGATTATCCTTTCAATTTAACAGGAGTACTCTATTTTCCAAAAATTAAAGATAAAATTGAGGTTTCAAGAAATAAAATTCAACTCTATTGTAACCAGGTATTTGTTACTGATTCTGTTGAAAACATAGTGCCGGATTTCCTTACCCTGCTGCATGGAGTAATTGACTCACCGGACATTCCATTAAATGTATCAAGAAGCTACCTCCAGTCAGACTCAAATGTAAAGAAGATTTCTTCTCATATAACCAAAAAAGTAGCAGACAGGCTGGAAGAGATTTTCAAAAACGACAGAAAATCACTTGAGGAAAAGTGGGATAATCTTAAGATATTTATTGAGTATGGAATGCTCACAGACGAGAAATTCTATGAAAGAGCAGAAAAATTCTCATTGCTCAAAAACAGTGATAATAAATTTTTCAGCTATGAAGAGTACAGAAAATTAATCGAGAGTGAACAGACCGATAAAAATAAAAAACTGATCTATCTCTATACAACTGATTATCAGGAGCAGTTCTCATTTATTGAGAGTGCTAAAAACAGGGGGTATGATGTATTAATATTTGACAGCCAGCTGGATTCTCACTTCGTGAATCTTCTTGAATCAAAATTCAAAGACTCATCTTTTATGAGAGTCGATTCAGACCACATTGACAAGATTATTCAGAAAACAGAAAAAGAGAAACCATCAATTAGCGAGACAGAAGAGAGAGATATCGCTGCAATTTTTGAGTCAGTTCTTCCTTCAGGTAACCATTACAGCTCAAGTATTGAAAATCTTGGAGAGTCAGAGCAGGCAGTACTCATTACCAGAAGTGAATTTATGAGGCGTTACAGGGAGATGTCTGCACTAAACGGAGGGATGAATTTTTATGGGTCATTACCTGAATCGTACAATCTGATAATCAATTATAACCATCCGGCTATACAAAAGATAATTGAACAGAAAAACAAGAAACTCTCTGATGCACTTGCTGAGTTAGATTCAAAAATTGCTGTTCCTGAAAAATCATTAGAGGAGATAAAAGAGCGTCTAAAAGGGAAGAAAGAGGAAGAGATAGATATTTCAGAGAAAGATAATAAAGATAAACTGGAAAGGGAGGCAGAGAGTATTAAGGAAGAGAGGAGATCACTACTCTCAACTTTTGGAAAAGATAGTGATTTATTAAGACAGGTTTGTGACCTTGCACTCCTATCCAACGGAATGCTTAAGGGTGAGGAGCTTGATAAATTTGTAAAAAGGAGCCTCTCTCTACTAGGTAAATAATCTATTATACAAGCACTTCACAAAAGCGTAGCATAAAATGTTACGCTTTTGTTAATTTTTACCCAATTAAACAAGAATATGTAACAATTCATAAATTCTTGAAATAATTTTGCAGGAAATTAAATCATATGAAAATTGACAGATTTCTCCAACTATTTGTGGTAAAAGAAAAAAAATTCTACCCTTTGTATATCTCTCAAACAGAAAATATTGTTGTTGCAGCCGAGGAGCTGAAAAGACTTTATCTTGAAAGTAATTATGAACTTCAAAAAGAGAGCTACAGAAAGATTAAAGATCTGGAAACAAAGGGAGACCAAATAACTGCAAAGATTTACGAAGAGCTTAACAAAACTTTTGTCACCCCATTTGACAGAGAGGATATTCATGTCCTTGCTTCAAGAATTGATACATTCCTTGATTTTATTCATGACTCTGCCAGGAAACTGGCAATGTACAAACCACTATCCCCATCTAAAGATCTTATCACTATTGTTGATCTTATACTTGAGGATGCAAAGCTCATCAATGAAATAGCCAGAAACTTAGAATTTCTGGTAAAGAGAAATGGAGAAATTCTAAAACTATGTAAACGAATTAAGGAGATAGAGCATAAAGTTGATGAACTTTATGAAGACTACAATATCTTCTTATTCCAGAACGAGAAAGATGCAATAGAACTTGTTAAAAACAAGAACATAGTACAAAGTCTTGAGGATACAACAGACAGGGCTAAAGAGATTTCTGACAGTATCAGATCAATAATTGTAAAGCTTGCCTGATATGTTAACTGTTGTTATTGCGGGAATTATTATCGCTTTGCTGTTTGACTTTTTAAACGGAATGAATGATGCAGCAAACTCAATTGCTACTATTGTCTCAACAAAAGTACTCTCTCCCGGATTAGCTGTTTTATGGGCAGCTTTCTGGAATTTTGCAGCCTTTTTTATTTTTGGAATCCATGTTGCAAATACTATTGGGAAAGGCATTATCGATCCAAACATAGTAAATCCACAACTAATTCTGTCTGCTCTTATAGGAGCTGTAATCTGGGTATGGGTTTGTACTCATTATGGATTACCCATAAGTGTATCACATGCCCTTATAGGAGGCATGATAGGACCGGCATGGTTTGTTTTTGGAAGTAATGCACTTGTTACAACAGGAATATTAAAAATAGCACTTTTTATAGTTCTCTCTCCACTTATAGGCTCTCTTCTAAGCTTTATAATGATGACTTTAACTCTTTGGATTTTCAAGAGTAAAAATCCATTTAAAGTTGAGGGCACTTTTAAAGTGATGCAACTATTCTCATCAGCTGTTTTCTCACTGGGACATGGTGGAAATGATGCTCAGAAGACAATGGGTATAATTGCAATTTTACTTTTTAGTGTATCCGGAACAAACAGTTTTATAGACACCTATCTTTACGAAAATACAGGTGAATTCCATGTACCTTTTTGGCTTATTATAACCTGTTACTCTGTTATTGCCCTGGGAACAATTACCGGGGGTTGGAAAGTTATCAGAACACTTGGAGATGGGTTAGCTAAATTAAAGCCGGTTCAGGGATTTTGTGCAGAGACAGCAGGGGCAATGACATTAATTGGAACTGCATTAGGAGGTATTCCGGTAAGTACAACTCACACTATTACAGGATCAATTATTGGTGTAGGACTTACTAAAGGAGTATCTTCGGTAAAATGGGCCACTGCTAAGAATATCGTGGCTGCCTGGGTACTTACTATTCCAGCCACTCTGATAATATCAGGTCTTATTTATCTATTTATCTCATCGGTTTTCATGGCTTAAGGCCGATAGATTCCATACTTACCGACCAGGCAGGAGAGGAGTTCAATCCTTTTTGCGGTTACCATAGGGGCAATTGAACAGGCAGTGCTGAGGATGAATCCATCTCCTCTCCTGCCTGTCTCTATTATTTCCAACACATCTGCCTCTGCCTTTGCATCGTCTCCATAGAGAAGTGAGTATACCGAATCTATGTTTCCCTTGATGAACATACTCTTGCCAATTCTTTCAAAGGCATTCTTCAGGTCAACATTGCCAACAGGTGCAGGATCGAGACACTCGAGCCCCGATGCTCCGGAATCTCTCATAAGTTCAAGCCTGTCGTCAATATGTCCGCAGGTATGGATGTACACATGTTTTCCCTTCGCGCGGATTCTTGAAATGATTGCCCTTTCATAAGGAAGTACAAACTCTTCATAGTGTTCAGGAGAGATAAAACCCATTCCGGCAAACGGAGAGGATATCTTAATCGCGTCAATATCACAGCCACACATCTCCTCTGCAAGGTCACCAATGCCCACGGCAAATTTCTTAAGAATTATCTTACATTTATCCGGGTTCATTATCAGAGATATAAGTCCCTGTTCATATCCCAGCAAATCGAGCAGATAATCGAAAGGTGAAGTTATTTCTCTGTGAACTCTTCCATCATGCTTGTGTTTTCTACAAAATTAACTTAAAAGTGTTAACTTTATCCTTTAAATACTATGTTAAAATGAATCTCAAATTTGTTACACTTTCAGCAGAAAACCATGTGGGCACTATCAGAATAAATAACCCCACATCTCTCAATGCTTTAAACTCACAGATAATTTCAGAACTCTCCGCTGTTGCGCATCAGGCAGAAAATGATGATAATATTTATGCAGTTATTCTGACCGGTGAAGGAAGAGCATTTGTTGCCGGTGCAGACATATCTGAGATGGTCTCTCTCAGTGGTCAGGAGGGTGAGGAATTCGGCAGGAAGGGAGCAGAGGTGTTCAGGAAAATAGAGCAGATGAAAAAGCCCGTAATTGCCGCAGTAAACGGATTTGCACTGGGAGGCGGATGCGAGCTGGCAATGGCTTGTGATATACGCATAGCTGCAGATAATGCAAAATTCGGCCAGCCAGAAGTTGGGCTGGGAATCACTCCCGGTTTTTCAGGAACAGTAAGAATGACAAAACTTATTGGAGCGGCAAAGGCAAAAGAGCTGATATTTACCGGAAGGGTGATTGATGCTGCAGAAGCCCTCTCAATTGGGCTGGTTAACAAGGTGGTACCTGCGGCTGAGCTTATGCAGAGTGCAATGGAGATGGCATCTGCAATAGCTTCCAAGGCACCAGTTGCTGTAAGGTTCTCAAAGGAGTGCATCAATTTTGCAGTTGACAACAATACAGACGATTCAAATCATAAAGAGAATGTACTCTTTGGGAAATGCTTCGAAACCAGGGACCAGAAAGAGGGCATGGAGGCTTTCCTTGGAAAAAGAAAAGCAGTTTTTGAAAATAGATAAAAAATAAATAAACATATAAAAACATGAAAATTGCAGTAGTAGGAACAGGTACAATGGGCAGCGGAATAGTACAGGCGTTTGCTCAGGCCGGTTTTCCGGTAGTTATGAAAGGATATAACGACAGGGAACTGGAGACAGGAAACAAGATAATTGCTAAGAATCTTGCAAAACTGGTGGAGAAAGAGAAGATCTCTTCTGCCCAGAGAGATGAGATCATTGCAAGAATTGAGGGTACAACCTCTTATGAACCTTGTGCAGATGCAGATATTGTTATTGAGGCTATTCTTGAGACAATGGAGATCAAGAGAGAAGTTTTCGGAACTCTTGACAAAATTTGCAAGCCTGAGACCATTCTTGCATCAAACACATCGTCGCTTTCAATTACTGAGATTGCCTCTTCTACAAAGAGACCGGAAAGAGTTATAGGAATGCACTTCTTTAACCCTGCACCGGTTATGAAACTTGTTGAGGTAATCAAAGGCCAGCTCACATCTGATGATGTTCACTCATTTGTAATGGGACTTGCTCAGAAGGCAGGCAAAACCCCTGTAACAGTTAATGAGGCTCCAGGTTTTGTAGTGAACAGAATCCTTATTCCGCTGGTTAATGAGGGAGTATCAATCCTTGCAGACGGAGTTGCAACAAAAGAGGAGATAGACGAGGCCATGAAACTTGGAGCAAACCATCCTATGGGACCTCTTGCACTGGGAGACTTGATTGGCCTGGATGTATGTCTTGCTATCATGGAGGTGCTCTATAATGAATTTGGTGATTCAAAGTACAGACCGCATCCGCTCCTGAGAAAAATGGTCAGGGCTAACCTGCTGGGAAGAAAGACAGGTAAGGGTTTCTACGATTACTCCCGATAAATACTAACAGATATGCCTCATAACACCACAAATCAGAAAAGCACAAGGACCAACTACAAAGGTCTTATGCAGAGAAGAGTCCGCAGAGTACTTATGATTTGCAGTAGTTATGATGCATATACATTGGAAGAGGACGGAAGAATTGAGGTTCAGATTTATAAAGAGTATGTAGATTTGAACCTCAGTAATCCGCCATCATTTACCTGGGTTACATCTTCAAGTGCCGCAGCAAAAATACTCGCAGGAGAACATGACTTTGATTTAATAATAAGTATGTTCAATGTGGGTGAGCTGGATGTTTTCAGGTTTTCAAAGCAATTAAAAGAGGGAGGAACAAATATTCCCTTTGTACTTCTCACACATTTCTCAAAAGAGCTATACCGAATAATTGACAGTCAGGATAAGTCAGGTATTGACTATATATTCAGCTGGCAGGGAAATGCAGATCTAATACTAGCTATTATAAAACTGTTTGAGGACAGGATTAATGCCGATGATGATATTCTCGGGGCGGGGGTACAATCAATTCTCCTGGTAGAGGATTCTGTCAGGTATTACTCTACATATCTTCCTGCCCTATACAAGCTTGTACTGCAACAAAGCGCAGAATTTCTCAAAGAGGCACTTAATGAACAGCAGCAGAAGCTGCGTAAGAGGGCCAGACCAAAAATCCTACTTGCCACCAATTATTCTGAAGCAGTTGAGTTATATGAAAGATACAAGAAGAATCTGCTTGGAATAATATCTGATGTTGCTTTTGTAATTAATAAAAACGACCCCTCTCATACTGAAAAGATGGATGCCGGAGTTGATCTCTGTAAAATGATAAAGGCGGATGACCCTCATATGCCTATACTGATGCAGTCTTCTCAGGAGAGTATGAGGGATGTGGCAAAGGAGCTTGGTGTTGGTTTTATCCTGAAATACTCCAAAACTCTTCTGATAGAACTTAGCGATTATATTAGCGAAGAGTTCCTGTTTGGAGACTTTGTATTTAGAAATCTTGAAACCGGAGAGGTCATTGGAAGAGCGAGAGATCTGAGAGATTTACAAGATCTTGTGATGGATATCCCGGAGGAGGTTCTTCTATTTCACGGCTCAAGGAACAGACTCTCTAAATGGATGTATTCAAGAGGGCTTTTTACTCTGGCTTCAAAGATAAGGCGGGCCGATATGAGCCATTTTAAGGATACGGAACAGGTAAGGAAGTATATAGTACAATCAATTATTGACTACAGAATTCTTCTGGGACACGGAGTAGTAGCGAGATTTGATCCGGCATCTTACAGCAAGTATATATGGTTTGCCAGGATTGGAGAGGGCTCACTGGGAGGGAAGGCCAGAGGCCTTGCGTTTATTAATAATATGCTCCAGAAGTACAATCTGTTGAACAAGTATCCGGGTGTAAAAATTCTTATACCAAGGACTGCCGTTATAGCCACTGACTATTTTGATGAATTCATAAAGGTAAACGGACTACAGTATGTCATTAACTCAGATATTTCAGACGAAGAGATTCTTTCTGAATTTGTAAGTTCAAGACTTCCTGAGCCTCTTGTCCAGGATCTCAGGGTTTTTATTGACAACGCAACAAGCCCCATCGCAGTAAGATCAAGCTCAAAATTAGAAGATTCACACTATCAGCCCTTTGCCGGTATTTACTCAACATATATGATTCCACTTACACACAATAAGGATCAGATGTTAAGGCTCTTGGGAAAGGCTATAAAAAGCGTTTACTCTTCTGTCTATTTTTCTGCAAGTAGATCATATATTCAAGCTACCTCCAATCTGCTGAGTGAAGAGAAGATGGCCGTTGTTCTGCAGGATGTTTGCGGGACTGAGGATTCCGGACACTTCTTCCCCACCCTATCCGGCGTTGCAAGATCTATTAACTTCTATCCAATTGGGTCTGAAAAATCTGAAGATGGGATAGTTAACCTTGCATTCGGTCTGGGAAAACTTGTTGTTGAGGGAGGAAAGACTTTGAGATTCTCCCCAAAACATCCAAAGCATATTCTGCAACTCTCTACACCAACACTTGCACTCAGTGAGACTCAGAATGAGATGTATGCCCTTGATCTGAAGCCGGAGAAATTTAAAACATCTATTGATGATGCCGTTAATCTGGATAAGTTCAAAATTAACGATGCTAAACATTTCAGAAATATGAACAGGGTTGCCTCAACCTGGGATATGAATAATCAGAGAATAGTTGACAATAACTTTGAAGATGGCAGAAAAATCATAACATTCTCTCATATACTTAAATATGACACAATCCCTCTTGCCGGTATGCTGAGCGACCTGCTTGAAATTTGTCAAAAAGAGATGAGATCAGCAGTAGAGATTGAGTTTGCAGTTAATATGGATCTCCCTGCCGGAGAGGATGTAATTTTTAATTTTCTTCAGATAAGGCCAATCACAGAAAGTCTCGACAACAAATCACTTGAATGGGAAAAGATTGATGTATCTGACTCGATAATATATTCTGAAAAAGCTCTCGGAGCCGGATTGATAGAAAAGGTAGCTGATATTGTATATGTCAGAGAGGAGAATTTTGACAGTGCCAAAACAAATGAGATGACGAGTGAGATTGATCTG
The DNA here is from genome assembly GCA_035609245.1 of Bacteroidales bacterium MB20-C3-3. NCBI lineage: Bacteria > Pseudomonadati > Bacteroidota > Bacteroidia > Bacteroidales > Bacteroidales bacterium MB20-C3-3. Next base: position 438,852 of record CP141202.1, read on the forward strand.
ATAAATAAAAAATACCGGGATGAGGGTAAAAGTTACATTCTGATTGGCCCTGGAAGATGGGGCTCAAGCGACCCCTGGCTTGGGATTCCTGTAAAGTGGCCGCATATCTCTGAGGCAAAAGTGATCATAGAGTGTGGAATGAAGAATTTTCAGATAGAACCTAGTCAGGGAACCCATTTCTTTCAGAATCTGACATCATTTGGTATTGGTTATCTGACAATCAACCCCTTTAAAAAGGAGGGCATTATGGACTTTGAAAGACTCAACTCCATGGAACCGATATATGAGAGCAAATACCTGAGGGCAGTCAGGTTTGAAAAGCCTCTGTATATATTTATAGACGGCAGAAAAAGCAAAGGTATAGTCAGAAACTAGTAAATTATGAGATCCTGTTATAAACGGGTCATTCTCTATGCAATTCAATTGACAATATTATTGTTAATTTCATTTTCCTTTTACGGTCAGACATTCTCCTCTCTTCTTACAGGCATGGTAACTGACTCTGAGAGCAGAGTCCCTCTAAGTGGTGCTTTGATAAAACTCGCCAGCCATACTAATGGAGATAAAACAACTGTAACAGATTCACTCGGCAGGTTCAGATTAAACCTGCCTCCCGGGAGGCATACCATAAGTATTGAATATATGGGATATGACTCCAAATCTGTAAACGACATCTTGATTGGAACAGGAAGTGAGGTCTCTGTAGTGATTATGCTTACAGAGAGAGCCCGGCAGATTGGTGAGGCATATATTGGAGCAGATTCAAGAAAGACTCATAACAGTATGGCATCTGTAAGTGCCAGGAGACTTAAGAGTCAGGATGCAGCAAGATTTGCTGCAGGTTATTTTGACCCTTTAAGAATGGTGACATCAGTACCAGGTGTCTCTGCCGGAAATGATGATGATAATAATCAGATAATTATCCGTGGAAATTCTCCAAAAGGGATGCTTTGGAGAATTGAGGGTATTGAAGTTCCAAACCCCAATCACCTCTCCGCCGGAGAGGGTGGAACTGGCGGAGCATATTCGGTTATTACTACAAATTCCCTTTCAGGCTTTGATTTTTACACAAGTGCCTTCCCCGCAGAATATGGAAATGCTACATCAGGAGTTATGGATCTTAACCTAAAAACCGGAAGTAGTTCTAAACGCTCTTTTGCAGTTGGTCTAAGCGTTGTGGGTGCGGAAGCGTCTGCAGAAGGGCCTTTTGTGAAAGGGGGATCAGGCTCCTGGTTTGTGAATTTAAGGTATGCCAATTTTGACATCCTAAAGAGGTATGGTATAATCAGCAGCGATGAAATCGGCATTATACCAAGCTCATACGACTGGGCTGCAAAGGCTTCTTTAGTATCAAAGAGAGCTGGGACTTTTGAGTTTTTTTCTGCCGGAGGTGCCAGTCAGGTAGGAGACCTTGCATCGGAAAACAGAGACTCTCTTATTGCAGGAGCCGATAATGATGAATTTCTTGACAAACACCTTTTTGCTGTCGTGGGTGTAAAACACCTGCTCTCCTTGCCAAATGAAAAGACATATATAAAGACAACGGCCGGATTAACCTTGCAAAGATTGATATCACAGGAGAATTCCATAGACACTCTTTTAAATAAATCAGAGAATTCCTCCGAGAAGTTTTTATATCCGGCTTTAAGAGTATCGGTTCTGCTAAACCATAAATTCAACTCTTCAAACAGCTTAAGAATTGGAACTAATATAAATATTACCTCAGGAGATATGTTTGCCCGCAAAAGAGTCTCAAATGGCAAATACGACACATTGGTTAATAGTTTTGATAGTGGCTGGTATAATAGCTATTATGCACAATGGAAATATAAACCTGCGTCAAATATTGAGATTAATACCGGCCTCCATCTCTTCCATTCAGGTATTACATCTCAATTAATTCCTGAACCAAGGGTGGGTGCTGTACTCTATTTATCAGGCGATAGAAAAATAAGTTTTGGTGCAGGATTGCATTCCAGGCTCGAGCCTCTATCTATATATAATTACAGGGTCAAGATTTCAGGTAACGAGCGAGTTATTGCAAATAAAGATCTTAAAGCCACACAGGCCTTACATTTTGTTTTAGGATTAGGGAAAAAACTGACTGATGATTTAAATTTAACCATAGAGGCCTATTACCAATATCTTTTTAATGTCCCATCTGCAAAAGATAAAAAGAGCCAGTATTCAGTACTGAACGCATCCTATGGTCTGCCCGATATTCTCCTCGACAATAAAGGGAAGGGTTATAACTACGGAGGTGAGTTTATGATTGAGAAAGATTTTACAAAAAACTGGTATACAGTTATGTCTGCCTCTCTGTTTGACTCAAAATATAAATCTCCTGACGGAAAGGTATACCACACTTACTACAACGGAGGATACATATTCAACTTTACGGCCGGCAAAGAGTTTGCAGTTGGAAGAAAAGGGGTGAATTTCCTGGGGTTTAATGTTAAAGCTCTATTGCGAGGAGGATTCAGGTACACTCCCGTAGACTATCTTTTATCAAAATCCAGGAAAAGGATTGTTTATGATATCGGTGAGACCTATGGCAAAAATTTACCTGAATACAGAAGAATAGATGTAGGTATGAGTTATAAACTTAACACTTCTGCCAGTTCCCTGACAATATTGCTTGAGATCCAAAATATTACAAACAGACACAATATTGTGAGAAAGAGGTTCTCATACAGCAAAGGTTCTATTATTGAAAGAGAGTCATACAGTGTAGGGATTGTGCCTGTTGCCTCTTTGAGATTTGAATTCTGATCAATTTACCTATTTTTGCAATATGAGCGACATAATAAACCACGAATGCGGCATCGCATTAATAAGACTTAGAAAACCTCTTGAATATTACAAAGAGAGATATGGATCAGCTCTTTACGGGTTGAAGAGGCTCTATATTTTAATGGAAAAACAGAGAAACCGGGGTCAGGAGGGTGCGGGGATTGTTGGAGTTAAGCTTGATATGAACCCTGGGCTAAAATATATGGACAGGGTGAGATCCTGTGGATTAAATCCGATTCAGGAGGTATTCAATACTATAAACAATCAGGTTGACTCCTCTTTACTTACGGGATTGACAATATCCGAAGCCAAAGAGAGGTTCCCTTTTGTTTCTGAACTTTATCTTGGTCATTTAAGGTACTCAACATTCGGGAAAAATAATATTGATCTGGTCCATCCTTTAAAGAGATCCAGTAACTGGAGGAGTCGAAACCTTGCCCTGGCTGCTAATTTCAACCTTACAAATGTTGATGAATTATTTCAAAGCCTTATTGAAGTTGGACAACACCCCAGGAATTATTCTGACACAGTAACCATTCTTGAGAAAGTGGGTTACTATATGGACGATGAAATTCACGACAAATACAGATATTACAGAGATCTCGGTTTTTCCAGGGAGGAAATTTCAGTCCAAATCGAGAATAATATTGACTGGCAGAGTATCCTTTCAAAAAGCAGTTCTAACTGGGACGGAGGATACTCTGTAGCTGGAGTAGCAGGACATGGAGATGCGTTCGTAATGCGTGATCCATGGGGAATAAGACCGGCATTTTATTATCAGGACGATGAAATAGTTGTGGTTGCATCAGAAGCATCAGTAATAAGGACAGCTTTTAATGTTGATGATCTTGGCATTAAGGAGATTGAACCAGGTCACGCCCTCATAGTAAAGAAATCTGGAGAGATATCAGATTTAAAAGTCAGGGAGCCGTTTGAAAAGAGAAGCTGCTCGTTTGAGAGAATCTATTTCTCAAGAGGTAATGACCGGGAGATTTACAAAGAGAGGAAAAAACTTGGAGAGCTTCTGGCTCACCAAATTGTTGAATCGGTAAATGGTGATACAGAAAATACAGTTCTTACCTACATACCCAATACTGCTGAAACCTCATTTTTGGGAATGGTAGAGGGTATGGAATCTTTGTTGAATCAAGGGGTTATAGATAAGAAACCCAGAGTTGAAAAAATCGTTATCAAAGATGCAAAACTAAGAACATTTATCACATCTGATTCTGACAGAGACGAGATGGCAGCCCATGTTTATGATGTAACATATGGCGTAGTCAATCCGGAAGAGAATCTTGTTGTTATTGATGATTCAATTGTAAGAGGTACTACTCTTAAAAATAGTATTCTCAGAATACTGGATGGGTTAAACCCCAAACGAATTATAATTGTATCTTCTGCTCCTCAGATAAGGTATCCGGACTGCTATGGCATAGATATGACAAGAATGGGTGAGTTCATTGCCTTTAACGCTGCAATTGAATTATTAAGGGAGTGCAATAGAGAGGAATTAATTCAGGCGGTTTATGAAAAGTGTAAAAAACAGCAGTTCAACATAAAAGAGGATATACAAAATTTTGTAAAAGAGATTTACGAGCCCTTCAGCGATAACGACATATCCCATAAAATTGCTCAGATGATAAGAAACTCTTCTGTTAAAGCTGAGGTAAAAATTGTGTTTCAGACACTCAATAATTTGCATAAAGCGACACCTAATCATGTCGGAGACTGGTATTTTTCAGGAGACTACCCAACTCCTGGCGGCAATAAAGTTGTAAATACTGCATTTATAAATTGGTTTGAGGGAAGAGATATAAGATCATATTAAAAATTCAAATCCTATGGAGGTGAGTTTTAAAAAGCCATTATCAAATTATTCCTGGCTTGTCAAACAATACGAGATGATTAAGTCCTCCGATAGTCCGGATATTCTTGAGAAGTTTATTCCAAGGGAGGATCTCTCAATTGTTTTTCATTTTGGAAATCCTCCGTTTATGCTTCATCCTCATTATGGGGAGCTGCCTCCCTATTTTATTGCGCCGGTGGTTTCTAAACCTCAGCATATGAGAGTTAGTGAAACAAATATCTCCTTTATTGTAACCTGCAAACCATCCGTCTTTACCAGAATTTTTAACATCAATCTTCAAGTTTGCAAATATTCATATGTAGAACTTCCAGCGATACCTTTTGAAGCTCTTTGGAAGCAATTGTCAATATACAGCAATCTGGAAGAGTGGATAAAATGCTTTGAGGGCTTCATTAATAACTTTCAGGGTTCAGAATATGAAAAAGATCATATAGATATACTTTATGACAGAATAGTATCTCAAGACATTAATCAAGCGATTTCAAAAATTGAGATGGAGTTTCCTGTAAGTCAAAGAACTCTTCAAAGACAGTTTATCAGGAGGGTTGGGACATCTCCAAAGAGACTTGAGAGAATTAGCAGAATAAATAGAGTATGGGATTTAATAAGCTCTGATAAAATTATTGATTATCAAAATCTTGTTATTAAAGGATGTTATTATGACCAGTCTCATTTCATCAAAGAGTTTAAAGAGATAGTTGGAGAGACTCCTGATAATTTCTTTAAAAGAGACCTTGAGAATGTAAAGATAATGTCAGGAAAAACAGAGAGATAAAACTAAGTTTATATAGACTGAATATGGGCAGTATAGAAATACGATTAATCGGACAAAATGATATTGAAATTCTAACAAAATACAGAATTGATTACCTGACTGAAATGCAAGGTGATATATCTGATGAATACAAGTTAAGGCTTCATTCAGAATTATTACGATATTTTTCTGAAGTAATTAGAACGGATACATTTTTTGCATTTATGGCTGTTATTGATAACAGGGTGCTTGGGTTTGGCGGAATGATAATTAAAAGGATTCCGGGAGATATAAACAGGCCGTTTTATCTGGAGGGAGAGATTCTGAATATGTACACATTACCTGATGAAAGGAGAAAAGGATACTCATCTTTGATTTTAAAGGAGCTCCTTAATGAGGCTGAAAGGAGGGGAATAAGTAAGGTTTCTCTTCATACATCTAAAGATGGTGAGGCTTTATACAGAAGTTTCGGATTCAGTGATCCTATCTACCCAGTATTAGAGTTGGGATTACCTCGCTAAAGCTCTAAAGTTTCCCACATGTGCATTATGATATTATTCCTATAATTTACAGGTGAATTTATCGCATGACATATCACATGTCAAGTAAAAGTGCTTTTTGCAGATCTACTGAGAGTTACAGCGGTGCGAGTATGTCGTATAACCGGCCAGGAACCGGTAGTATAAACTGCGAAGTACCTTTTAGACTTGGCAGGAGGCGGTGGTTTGACAGGGATATTTGTTTATCTAACAGTAAGTTAGGTATTTAAAAATTGGTTTTATTAAAAGTTTTTCAAAAAGCAATTTCCAGTTACTTATCTTTAAAGCACATATACGAATATCCCTGTCAACCCGTGCCGGGCATGAGGCTTGGTGGATACCCGCCCGCCCGGCCTGAGTTGGCCATTCGGCAAATGATTTTTGCGAAACCCGTGCGGTTCTAAGTCTCAGATTATAAATGTATAGACAATCCACCTGTCAGGTCACCTGACAGGTGGATTGCTTATGTTTATGTAATCAGCATGTTACAGCAGTGCGGGTATATAGTTTACTTCTGGTCTTTGACGTGGGAAACTTTAGTAAAGCTCGGTGATCCCTGGTGGGGCACACACCATTTCTTTTTCTACCGTTGGGATTACCTCGCTGAAGCTCGGTGATCCCTGGTGGGGGGCATACACCATTTTTTCACCGTTGGGATTACCTCGCTAAAGCTCGGTGATCCCTGGTGGGGGGCTCTTACAAAGAAAAAACTAAATGGCTTTGCCATTTTTATTTACCGGTGAAGCCGCAGCAAATGCATTTGCATGCGGGCAGCACCGGTAAATAAAAAAAGCTGTGCAATGCACAGCTTTAGTTTTTTCTTTGTGATTCGGTTGGGATTCGAACCCAAGACCCACAGCTTAGAAGGCTGTTGCTCTATCCAACTGAGCTACCGAACCCTATTGAGGAGTGCAAAGATAGCAAATTTTTTTATTTCTTCAAGGATTTAGCCATAAATTCAATTATAAACACAATGGAAAAACCAATAGCTATAAAGAGAAAAGCAAGAGTGAGCCGGGCTGGTTCACCGGTAAGAGTTTCAAAATGACCGGGAAGAATAGGTCTGTCTATGTGAGAAGCTTCATCAATAACCCTTTTCCAAGGCCAAACTTTTACCAGGGAGCCAATCATAAACCCGGCAAGAATACATAAAGTTGGTTTATAATATTTTTTCAAAAGCCAGGTAAGGAAGTGGGAAAAGCTAATTATTCCAATTGCAGCTCCGGCGGCAAATGTTAATAATACTGGAATATTTAATTCTGTAACAGCTTTCATGATAAATGCGTATTTGCCCATTAGAAGCAGAATAAAGCTTCCGGAAATTCCGGGAAGTATCATAGCACATATAGCTATTGCACCTGACAGGAAAATAAACCAGTACGCCTCTGTTGTTTGGCTTGGAGAGACAAGGCAAATCCAGGCCGCAACAGCAATCCCTGCAATAAGAGACAAATAATGGGATAACTTCCATTTTCCTATCTCTCTTAGTACATATATTGCAGATGCTGCTATCAATCCCATAAAAAAGGACCAGAGAGGTATAGGTTGATGAACAAGCAAATATTGCATCAGTCTTGCTAATGAGAATATGCTTAATAGTATCCCCCCTCCCACGGCAAGCAGAAACTTTAAGTTTATTGATTCTGAAAACTCTTTAAACCTTCCGTTTAGAAGAAGCTTCAAATTTGTCCAGCTTATTGATTTAATTGAGTTTAACAATTCAGAGTAAATACCTGTAAGAAAAGCAATTGTTCCACCGGACACGCCCGGTATTACATCTGCTGCACCCATTCCTACTCCTTTAAGAAAGGTCAAAAAATATTTTCTCATTTATAGTTTTTGATAGAGGTTATTTTATTAGATACTTCCGCATTATTGCGGAGTAGTGTTTGTCACTTTTAAGCTTTGGAACTAGTTCTGTAATTTTTCTTACCCACAATTGATCAATTGAGGCAAGTCTTTCAACACTGATATTAAATTGCTCTCTGTTTCTGAGATAGTATTGTGAGATTGCATAAAAAAGAAGAAATTCCGGCAGGGAAGTTCTCTTGAATGTAATATTTAGCTGATGTGCAAGAAAGTTATAATCAGTCTCCTCTCTTCCAATGACTCTCCTCAGGAAGACAAGAGAGCTGAATTGATCGTGTCTCAGCATACTTATAAATGCAAGGCCGGTGTTTGCCTCATTATTGTCTTTATCGATTACCAGTGCCTCTCTGAAAAATTTATCGGCATCAACAAGATTATCCATAGCAAGAAAGGCATCTGCTATTCCGATAAGAGCGAATAAATTTCCAGGTTCCTGCGAAAGGAATTCTGTAAAAGTTTCAATCCCTTTCTGAAAGTTATCAGTATTGACATAAACGATTGCTTTGTTGTAAAGCACAGAAGAGTTGGATGGATTCAATGCTATTGCATAATCAAATGCCTCAATTGCCTTCTCAAACCTGAGATCTCTGGCATGAATCGTTCCAACATTGAACCAGACATTGTCATTAAAGGGATCTTCATCCAGATATCTCTCATAGTATCTGAGGCTTTTTGAAAAATCGCCCATTCGTTCATAACAAAATGCAATATCATTCAATAGTTCAGGAGTCTCTCCATCTATCTCTGCTGTTGATTTCAGATAATTGAGTGCACTTTGAAAATCATTCATATCGATACAGTCTTGTGCTGCTGTATGATACATATCTGAGGCATCCTCAGGTGATAAATCAGCTGCTTTCTTTAAAGAGATTGCTGCAAGGTCTGAGTTGCTCTCTCTAATAAATGCTCTTGCAAATAAGAAATAGATATCACCATTATGAGGTACTTTGTCAATTAAAACAGAGAGAATCTCTTTTGCCCTCTCTGTCTCCCTGTTAACAATAAGGACATCGGCATATTTCATTCCTATGTCTGCTGAGTAAGGATGTTGCTCATAAGCCATCCTTGAAAGTTCATAGAGAATCTGATCCTCAGCTTCATTAAGGAAGTGATTTATTAACAAATCAAACTCCTCTTCTGTAAATTTAAGAGAGTTAAGAGACCCTGAATTAAATGCCTCCACACAAAGATCCACTAACCGGGTTATATCCTCCAGCTCATCGTCTCCCCCAGTATTAAAAAAATCGTCAATCATACTTGATTATGCCGGTTTAATAGATTCTAGATAATGTATTGTTTGTTTAAGAAAACTTAATGGCGTTTGATCTGATGTTTTTGTAATCAAATCAAAAGGTGAGTCATCCCCGGAACAATATCTTCCAATCTTGAATTTAGCTGACACAAAGCGGGAAATATAACTTGAAGTAAACTCATTTTCAGTTGAGAAATCCAGCAAAATATCATACTCTGTATCTGCCGGAAATAGTTTTTCAATGTTTCGGGGAACACCGTTAAACCCAATCTCTTTCTTTGACACAAGAATAAAATCAGCTCTTGGAGAAAAATCAGCTCCCCTTTTATTACTTTTATCCAGTATTATACCTTTCCAGTTAATCCCCCTGCCTTTTAAAATCTCTTCAAGATAGTTAATGGCATCCTCAATACCCGTCTCATCAGGATCAAATATAAAAACTACTGATTTAGCTTTATTAAAAGGGGTAAAGCAAGAGACGCCTCTTTTTGGAAGCCTCCCGATTGCCTTCATTTGTAATTTCTTTTTAAAAAACATCCCCTCTTATAAATTATAATCCGAACAAATTTAACAAAAATCGGACCATTGGCAACCATTCTATTATATTGCTTTTTTCTATCTTTGTATAGATTCTAAAAGATGATGTTATGATAAGTGAGGTATTAGGAATGAGCCTGGCAGACATCTACACAAAAAGTTTAATAGACTTTAAAGAGAGAGATGCTTTTTCAACAATTAGAAAAGAGAGACTTACATATGGTCAGTTTGGTGAGAGAGTAGAGAGACTGACAGAACTTCTAAATAAACACGGGATAAATAAAGGTGAGAAAGTTGTAATTCTGGGAAATAATATGCCCAATTGGGCCGTCTCATATTTCGCAATTACTACCTCTGCAAGGGTTGCCGTTCCCATTTTACCCGACTTTACAGCTTTTGAAATCGCAAATGTTATTGAACACTCTGAGGCAACAGTTATAATAGTATCAGAAAAGCTCCATTATAAATTATCCAAAAACATTCTGGAGAGTTTTACACTAGTGGTTAATATGGATTCCCTTGAAGTGGTTTCGGCAAAAGATGACTTAAAATATGTTGTTAACGAGCTTCCTGATCCATCAGATGTAGCAACTATTATTTATACATCGGGGACTTCCGGTACATCAAAAGGTGTAACTCTATCGCACAGAAACCTGGTATCCCAAAATTATATGGCAAACAGATTACTGCCTATGTTTAAAGAGGATGTTTTCCTTTCAATTCTGCCTCTTTCTCATGCATACGAATGCAGTCTGGGATTAATTCTACCCTTCAGCAGAGGCGCTCAGGTTGTCTACCTCGACGGTGCCCCTACTCCATCTTTATTATTGCCGGCCCTCGCTGAGGTTAAGCCGACAATAATGCTCAGTGTACCGCTTATTGTTGAAAAACTGTATAAGAATAAGATCAGGCCAATGTTTACAAAGAACTGGATTATGCAGGTTCTCTATTCTATCCACTTTATCAGAAGAGCATTTCATAAAATTGCAGGGAAAAAACTTTGCCAGACTTTTGGGGGCAGACTAAGATTTTTTGGTATAGGCGGATCAAAGCTTGACGGTGTTGTTGAGCGATTTCTGGCTGACGCAGGATTCCCTTACGGTATAGGATATGGCCTCACCGAAACATCTCCACTTCTTGCAGGGGCAATACCGGGTAAGGTTACCTGGCAATCAACCGGACCTCAGCTTCCGGATATTGAGATGAAAATTCTTAATCCCAACAAAAAGGGTATTGGCGAAATAGTAGTTAAAGGGCCCAATGTTATGATTGGTTATTACAAAGATCCTGATACTACTGCAACTTGCTTTACAGAAGATGGATGGTTCCGCACAAAGGATTTGGGCTATATAGATAAAAAAGGGAACCTATACATAAAGGGGAGGAAGGACAACATGATTGTTGGGCCTAATGGAGAGAACATATACCCTGAGGAGATAGAGGCTGTTATAAACGAGCACGATCTGGTACTTGAATCTCTCGTTATAAATACAAAAGGGAAACTGACAGCTATGGTCCACTACAATTATGAGCAAATTGAAAAACTACATACCTTTAATGATGAGGCAATCATCAATATGGAACAAAGAGTAAGTGAAGTAAAAAAAGAGCTCTTAGAGTACGTAAATTCAAGAGTAAATAAATCATCAAGAATACTTGATATAATTGAACAAGCCGTCCCTTTTGAAAAGACGGCTACTCAAAAAATCAAACGATATTTATACTCTTAGTTTCTGAAAACCAAAAGATCGTCAAAATAGTCAACTATAACTGGTTTATCTTTATTTAGATCACCTTTAAGAATCTCTTTTGCCAGTTCATTAACAAGCTCTTTTTGAAGTACTCTTTTAACTGGTCTGGCTCCATATGCAGGGTCATAACCTTTACTGCAGAGGTACTCCATTGCATACTCGGAAAACTCTAGTCTTAACCCTTTTTCCAACATCATTGCACTTATACCCTTCAACTGCATCTTCACTATCTCTCTTATATCTGATTTGGTGAGAGGGTGGAACATGATGATTTCATCTATCCTGTTAAGAAACTCTGGCCTGACATTACTTTTTAATAACTCCATAACCTCAGCTCTGGTCTTATCTAAAAGCTCCTCCCTGTTTAAATCATTTAATCTGGAGAGGTTGTCCTGAATAATTACAGAACCTGCATTTGAAGTCATTATAAGTACAGTATTTCTGAAATCTGCCGTCCTGCCTTTATTATCGGTTAGCCTGCCCTCATCGAGTACCTGAAGAAGGATATTGAATACATCCGGGTGAGCCTTCTCTATTTCGTCAAGAAGAACAACAGAATATGGTTTTCTTCTCACAGCCTCAGTCAGCTGTCCGCCCTCATCATATCCAATATACCCAGGAGGAGCTCCCACAAGTCTTGAAACAGAATGTCTCTCCTGATATTCACTCATATCAATTCTTGTAATCAGATTTTCATCATTAAACATAAATTCAGCCAAAGCCTTGGCAAGTTCGGTCTTACCAACCCCTGTGGTCCCCAGAAAGAGGAATGATCCAATGGGCCTTTTAACATCCTGGAGGCCCGCCCTGCTCCTTCTTATTGCATCTGAAACAGCTTCTATGGCTTCGTCCTGTCCAACTATCCTCCTGTGCAGTGCATCCTCCATTCTAAGAAGTTTCTCCTTTTCACTTTCAAGCATTCTTCTGACGGGGATACCAGTCCATTTGGAGACAACCTCGGCAATATCCTCTGCCTCCACATATTCATTAATCATAGATAATTCAGATGCCGATTTTTCCTTCATCAAAGTCTCTATCTCTTTTTCTGCAGCCACTATTTTACCATACCTTAATTCTGCAACTTTTCCGTAGTCCCCTGATCTTTCTGCCTCCTGTGCCTTAAATCTCAGCTCCTCAATCTCAACTTTCTTCTTCTGTACCTGCTCTATCAACCCCCTCTCCTTTTCCCAAATTGCATTTTTAGAGCCCCTTTCTGCAGATAATCCATCTATCTCTTTGGTAAGCTCAGCAACTTTCTCTTTATCTCCCTCTCTTTTAATAGCCTCCCTCTCAATCTCCAGCTGCATTATCCTTCTGTTAAGTTCATCAATCTCTTCTGGGACCGAATTCATTGCCATCCTCAGTTTTGAAGCAGCTTCGTCAATCAAGTCAATAGCTTTATCCGGCAAATATCTGTTTGTAATATACCTGTGCGACAAATCCACTGCGGCAATTATCGCATCGTCTTTAATTTGTACTTTATGGTGGTTTTCGTATCTCTCTTTAAGTCCTCTAAGAATCGAGACAGCCTCTGAAGGAGATGGTTCATCAACCATTACTGTCTGAAAGCGTCTCTCCAAAGCCTTATCTTGCTCAAAATACTTTTGATACTCATTGAGTGTTGTTGAACCTACAGCCCTAAGTTCACCCCTGGCTAATGCAGGTTTCAGGATATTGGCCGCATCCATTGCTCCGTCGCTTCTACCGGCACCTACAAGTGTGTGAATCTCATCAATGAACATAATTACCTCGCCGGCACTTTCAATAACCTCTTTTACAACAGATTTAAGCCTCTCTTCAAACTCTCCTTTATATTTTGCGCCCGCTATCAAGGCACCCATATCCAGTGAGTAAATCATTCTTGACTTAAGGTTTTCAGGGACATCTCCCCTTACAATTCGTTGTGCAATTCCCTCGGCAATAGCTGTCTTTCCCACTCCCGGCTCACCTACCAGTATGGGATTATTCTTAGTTCTTCTGCTTAAGATCTGGAGTACCCTTCTGATCTCTTCATCCCTCCCTATTACAGGGTCAAGTTTGCCTGATGCAGCCTGTTTATTTAAATTTACAGCATATGTATCAAGCGCATTATAATTTTGCTTGTTCATTTTCAATTCTCCTCTGTTTTATTATCATTTATTACAACAAATCTGCCACCTGACTGTTTCTGACAAAACGGCACATATAATTATTCCATAAATATTAACTTTGCAAAAAAAATGACAATGAAGTTCCCGATACTTGAGGATGGAGCCCTTTTGCCACTTGTAGAAAGCTTTTACACTATTCAGGGAGAAGGCTTTAATACTGGCAGAGCAGCCTTTTTTATAAGACTTGGAGGATGCGATGTAGGGTGTAGCTGGTGCGACGCAAAAGAGACATGGAACCCGGCTCTTCATCCCCCGGTGGATATAAGAGATATCGTAACCCAGGCCTCCTCTTTCTCGGCTAAATCAATTGTATTAACAGGCGGAGAGCCTCTTAATTACCCTTTGGACAAACTATGTGACTTACTAAAGAAAGAGGGAATGGAGATTTTTCTGGAAACATCCGGTTCTTCACCTCTAAGCGGAACTTTTGACTGGATCTGTCTCTCTCCAAAAAAGAAGAAACCTCCTGTTGGAAATATTCATCAAGTGGCATCTGAGCTAAAGGTTATAATTGAATCAGAAGAGGATTTTGAGTGGGCAGAATTTAACAGGAAACGGGTAACTCCGGAGTGTCATCTCTATCTTCAGCCTGAATGGAGCAAAAGCCACAGCATGCTCCCGGTTATTGTGGAATTTATTAAATCTAATCCGGTTTGGAGAATATCACTCCAGACTCATAAATTCATGAACATTCCTTAATTCTTTTGTTGTTTTTTCATAACTTTGAGAGTTAAACAAAAAACTTACAAATTGTGAAAAAATCATCATTTTTACTCATCTTTTCATCTGTATTTATAATATTCTCAAACAATATTTACTCACAGATAAAAGGTTCCACAGCCTATGAGTTCTCCGTAATTAAAGAGCTCCCTGTAACATCCGTAAAAAATCAAAACCGCACCAGTACTTGCTGGAGTTTCTCAACAATCTCTTTTATTGAGTCAGAAATAATCCGTTTGGGGAGAGGGACTCATGACCTCTCTGAGATGTTTGTAGTATCAAACTCGTACTTTGATAAAACAGAAAAATATATCAGAACAGGAGGAAATATCAATATGGCTCCCGGAAGCTCTTTTGGTGATGCACTTTATGTTTGGAAAAATTATGGTATCGTTCCGGAGGAGGTTATGAATGGTCTTCAGTACGGAGAGGAGTCACATGTACATAACGAACTGGATGCAGCCTTATCCGGTTATGTTAAGTCAATAGTTAGAAACCCAAATGGAAAACTGTCAACAGCCTGGAAAAAAGGGGCAAAAGGGATAATTGATGCCTATTTGGGCGAGGTTCCAAAAGAATTCACTTACCAGGGGAAAAAGCATACACCTTCAAGCTTTGCCCAATCTCTGGGGATTAATGCCGATGATTATATTTCTCTGACCTCTTATACTCATCATCCTTTTTATTCATCATTTGCCCTGGAAATTCCGGATAACTGGAGATGGGACAAATCTTTTAACCTCCCTTTAGACGAGCTTATGTCCATTATAAACAACTCATTGGAAAACGGGTACACTGTTTTATGGGCATCCGATGTAAGTGAAAAAGGGTTCACAAGGAAGGGTATTGCTGTTATTCCCGAGACTGACACAAAAAATATGTCTGGATCAGATCAGGAGAGGTGGCTTGGGATGAGTAAAAATGAGATTGATTCAAAAATCTACTCTCTTGAGAATGTAGTTAAGGAAAAAATTATTTCTCAAGATTTAAGGCAAATTGGATTTGATAATTTGCAGACAACTGATGATCACGGAATGCATATCTATGGAGTTGCTAAAGAGAAGAGTGGCGATAAATTTTACATGGTCAAAAACAGCTGGGGCGAGGCAGGTGACTACAAAGGGTTATGGTTTGTATCAGAGACTTTCCTTCGCTATAAAACAATGAATATTGTTGTTCACAGAAATGCCATACCTAAAGATATACTTAAAAAACTTAATCTCTAATCAAATGAAAAAACTTCTTATTGCTGTTAGTATATTATTACTATCATCAGCTTTTACATCTTTTGCACAAGGTTATATTTTCACAGATGTAGTGAAAGTACCTGCTACGCCGGTTAAAAATCAAGCCTCAAGCGGGACTTGCTGGAGTTATGCAACCGCAGCCTTTATTGAATCTGAGCTCCTGAGAAATGGTAAAGGAGAGCACGATATCTCAGAAATGTTTGCTGTGCGAATTAACTACTTAAATAAAATGAACGATAATTACCTTAGAAGAGGGAATGGTAATCTTGGTCAGGGAAGCCTTGCCCATATGTTTACAAATATCGTAAAGAGACATGGTATGATTCCTCAGGAGGCATACAATGGGATTAATTATCAATCAGAATTAAATAATCACAGAGAACTTAATAAATATATCACTGCCTTTTCAGCAGCAGCTGTTGAGCTGAAACAGAAAAGCCCTCAATATGACATTCTTGCTGAGTCAATACTTGACACATATTTGGGTAAGGTTCCTGAAAAATTCAACTATAGAGGTAAAGAATACACTCCACTCTCATTCGCTTCAGAAATGGGATTAAATATGGATGACTATGTTGAAATTACATCTCTTTCTCATATTCCTTTCTATGAAAAATCCGTAATAGAAGTTCCTGATAACTGGGATTTTGGAAGATTTTGGAATGTACCTCTTGAAGATTTTATGGCAATAATTGACAACTCTCTGTCAAATGGTTATGCTGTTTGCTGGGATGGTGATGTAAGTGAGAAAGGATTTTCTCATAAGAACGGAGTTGCAATTAATCCAGTTCAGGAAAATATTGAAGAGGCTCTGAAGTTTGAAAAAATATGTAAAGAGATCTCTGTTGATCAAAAAATCAGGCAAACCGGTTATGAGAATTTCACAACAACAGATGATCACCTGATGCTTCTTACAGGTATAAGTAAAGACCAGAATGGGAATAAATACTATATCACTAAAAACTCATGGGGAACAGAAAGAAACTCAATGGGTGGCTATCTTAATATGTCAGAAAGTTTTGTCAGAGCAAAAAGTATTTCCATTATGGTTCACAAGAACTCAATTCCAAAAGAGATCAGAAAAAAACTCAATTTCTAATTAAAAATATTTCAACATAATGAAAATAAGGGGTTCTATACCAAACTTTATCACATCTCTTAATCTTTTATGCGGAGTATTAGCCGTCACTTTTTCTTTCAGGGGGGAAGAGATTTGGGCTGTATATTGTGTTTTAGTTGCCGCACTATTTGATTTCCTTGATGGGTTTTCGGCAAGATTATTAAAAGCATACTCCCCAATGGGAAAAGAGCTTGATTCTTTAGCCGATTTAATAAGTTTTGGTATGGTTCCGGCCGTTTTGATTATGAATCGCTATGAAAGAATTTTGGGAGTCGTAACTGATGGCTCTGCTTATCAAACGGCTCTCTCTTTTCTTTCTTATATTCCTGTGATAATTGTACTTTTTTCAGCTTTAAGACTTGCAAAATTTAATATAGACACCAGGCAGAGTTCGGGATTTATCGGATTACCTACTCCGGCAAATGCACTGCTTATTATTGGACTTATTCATTTTACAAATGTTAATAATGTTTTTGAAAATATTGAATACGACCTCTGGTTTTGGCCTCTTCTTTCATTAATACTATCCACATTGCTAGTTGCTGAAATTCCAATGTTCTCTCTAAAATTCAGGTCCTTGAAGTGGAGCGAAAATAAAACCGTTTACAGCTTTATCATCTTTGGTTTTATCTCTGCTGTAATATTTGCTTTTTTGTCTGTTATCTGGTCCGGATGGGTAGTTCTTATCTTCATCTCATACATTATATTTAATCTTCTTAACTATCTTATATCCAGAAACATCTGATTTATTGTGAAAGAACTAAACGCTGAATTGGAAAACATTAAACTTCTTATGAAGAAGAGGGAGTTAATGTCCATCCTGGACAATAGCTTCAACATGATTGCAAATATTGATCTTGACGGCAAGATAATCTTTTGCAATGAGGCATACCATGAAATCCTTGGTTTTCAGAAAGATGAACTAATTGACACTTCATTTTATAACCTTCTCCACCCATCTGAAAGAAGCAAGATTAAAGAGCAAATATTCACTCAGCTTATAAACGACAGCAAAGGCAGGGCAGAATCTTTACTCCTTACAAAAGAGGGTTACTATAAATTCGCTGAACATAAATACAGGCTCTTACCGGGAGGTACTAACGGAAAGGATACAATTGTAGTATCATCTCAGGATAATACTGAGAAAAGGCGTTCTGATATGGTTCTGAAGGTACAGAGAAATCTAGCAAACTCTGTGGTCTCGTCAAACTCATTCACTGACTACTACAACACAATTGTAAGAGAACTTAATACTGTAATGGAGGTAAATAATCTCTTTATTGCATTTTACGATGAGGAGAGAAAATTACTTAAGGTTGCAGGAATGACTGATGAAAATGAGAGAATTGAGTCTTTTCCCGAGAATATGTCTCTAACCGGATACATGTTAAGAGGTAAGAAAGCAGCAATATATTATTATGACGATATTATTGAACTTAGTAACGAGGGTAAAGTAGCTCTTATGGGAACCGTATCTCAGGTATGGCTTGGCTCACCAATTAAATGCGGAGATACCATAACTGGGGCTATTGTCATACAGAATTACAATTCAAAAGATGCATTTTCCAAACTTGACATTGAGATTATTGAAATTGTAGCAAATGAAATTGCAAATTTCATGGAAATTAAATCTGCAGAGGAGGCATCACACAAACTTAACATTGCTGTTATTCAATCTCCCGCATCAGTTTTAATAACTGACGCCTCAGGAAAAATTGAATTTGTTAACCCAAAATTCTCCGAACTAACAGGATATGAAATAAACGAAGTTATTGGATCAAACCCAAGGATTCTTAATTCAGGAACGCACTCAAAAGAGATGTATCATAATTTGTGGAGCACTATTTCTTCCGGGGGCGAATGGAGAGGAGAGATTAAAAACAAGAAAAAAAATGGAGAGTTCTATTGGGAAGATGTATCCATCTCTCCAATTTTTAACGATGAAGGTAAAATTATAAACTATGTAGGAGTTAAAGAGGATATTACTGACCGGAAAAAACTAATTGGAGACCTGATTGAGGCTAAGGAGAGAGCAGAGGAGAGTGATCGTCTGAAAACAGCTTTTCTTCAGAATATAAGTCACGAAATAAGAACTCCAATGAATAGTATTATGGGATTTATTGAACTACTTCAGGATCCGGATACCACTGGCGATGAGAGGAGGGAATATATTGAGATTATTGAAAAAAGCGGAAACCGAATGCTTGGAACAATAAATGATATTATTAACATTTCAAAAATTGAGGCAGGAATAGTATCCTTAAGTATCGGAGAGGTAGATATGAAAGGACTGTTATACGAAATAGCAGGAGTGTTTAAGCCCGAAGTTGAAAAAAAGGGGATGCATATTTTCACAGATATGCCAGATCTTTCACAAAAACATATTATCAGTGGAGATCAGGAGAAGATATATGCAATATATAGTAACCTTGTAAAAAATGCAATTAAATACTCTTGTGAAGGCACAATAACTGTTGGCTACAGGATTAAGAGAGATTATGCTGAATGTTTTGTCAGAGATACAGGGATTGGAATATCCAAAGACAAACAGGAGAAGATATTTGAGAGGTTCACAAGAGTTGATGAATCAAAAAGCGTTGAAGGTGCAGGTATTGGATTATCAATAGTAAAGGGATACCTTGATCTTATGAAGGGCAAGATATCCCTTAATTCAGTTCCCGGAACAGGTTCAGAGTTTATTTTTACAATCCCGTTCAGAGCTTCTCAATTTGACTAACCATTTTATTAAGTCTATCTTCTAAATTTTTACTTACTAAATCGTAGTCTTCAATTTTACTGAGGCTCTCTTTTACGCCAAAGTAATATTTTATCTTGGGCTCCGTACCTGAAGGTCTTACTGAGACAATGCTGTTATCTGAGCTAACATACTGCAGAACATTGGATTTTGGCAGATTTATCTTGAATCTTAAATCACTGATCATATCAACACTCTCTGATTTTAAATAATCATGAATCAAAACTATATCAGAATCCACAAGTTTTTGAAGAGGGCTCTCTCTCAGGCTTTTCATAATTTCAGAAATCTGCTCTGATCCATTTATACCCTTCTTGGTAACTGAAAGCAATCTCTCCTTATAGAGTCCAAACTTCGTGTAAATTTCCAATAATATATCATACAGATTTAAATCTCTCTCTGCTGCCCAGGCAGCAGCTTCAGCAATAAGAACGGCAGAGATGACAGCATCTTTGTCTCTTACGAATTCTCCAATATTGAAGCCATAACTCTCCTCTCCTCCACATATAAATGTCCTCTTTCCTTCGTGCTTTCTTACCACTTCAGCAATGTATTTGAAACCGGTGAGAACATTGAAAATTTCCACACCATAGTGGTCTGCCATACTCTTTAAAAGATCAGTAGTTACGATGGTCTTGACCATGTAAAAATCAGGATTATCTCCCTCTTTCAGTTTACCTGTATCACGCCACCTCTCCAAAATATAGTATGACAAAATTGAAGCCATCTGGTTTCCGTTAAGGAGAATCATCTCCCCTCTTTTGTCTCGCACTGCTATTCCAATTCTATCGGCATCAGGATCGGTTGCCATAACTAAATCAGCTCTCGTTTTCTCTGCCATTTCCAGAGCCATTTTAAGTGCTGAACTCTCTTCGGGATTTGGTGATTTAACTGTAGGGAAATTTCCATCACTAACATCCTGCTCCGGAATTGTTACGATATTTCTAAAACCTGCCTCTCTCAATGCCCTTGGAACAATCTTTACACCAGTTCCGTGCAAAGGAGTAAAAACAATTTTAATATCGCTATGCCTCTTAACCATCTCCTTCGATAAAGTGAGTGACAGAATTGATTTAAGGTAAGCCTCATCAAGTTCTCTGCCCACCAGGTGAATTTCAGAAAGAGGACCGGAAAATTTCACTTGTGAAATATCTGTAATCTTCTCAACTTCTTTAATAATATTTGTGTCATGAGGTGATGTGATTTGAGCACCATCCTCCCAGTAAGCCTTGTATCCGTTATATTCAGACGGATTGTGAGATGCTGTTATCATTACTCCTGCAACGCACGAGTAGTGTCTTATTGCAAAACTTAATACAGGCGTAGGTCTTATATCATCACAGAGAAAGACTTTGAACCCATTTGCAGCAAATACAGAAGCGGTTATCCCGGCAAACTCTCTGCTGTTATTCCTGGTATCATATGAGATAGCCACACTCAGATTTTCTCTTCCTTTTACAACACTCTTTATGTAATTGGCAATACCTTGTGTAGCCATACCTACAGTGTACCTGTTCAATCTGTTGGTCCCCACTCCCATTATACCTCTCATTCCTCCTGTCCCAAACTCAAGAGACTTGTAGAAGGACTCTTTAAGTTCCTCCGGGTTATCTTTCATCAATCTCTTGATCTCGCCCTTTGTCTCTTCGTCAAACGAGCCATCCAGCCACTGTTTGACTTTATCCATATAATTTGTCTCCATACTATTCATTTTCTAACAAATTTAATGATTACCATCCGATAATAAAAATAAGATAAAGAAGAGTATCTTTGCTGTATGTTTTTCAAAGAGTATATTCCCTATTATAAACGCAATCTTAGAGTTGCAATTCCTGTTATGCTTACTCAGGCAGGCCAAATCACAGTCAATCTCGCGGATAATATAATGGTTGGACATCTTGGTACTGCAGAATTGGCCGGTGTATCATTTGCGAACTCAATTTTTATACTGGGAATGGTATTTGGTATCGGATTTACCCAAGGTCTTACACCACATGTTGGACAATCATACGGGAGAGGTGATCACTCAAGGGTTGGCTTGTTACTTGAAAACTCACTTACACTTAATTTCATTGCCGGATTGCTCCTCACTTCAGCAATGTTTGGGATGGGGTTTCTGATGAACAATATGGGGCAAACAGAAGATGTAGTCATACAGGGGAAGCTCTACTATAATACACTTCTCTTTTCACTTTTACCCTTTATCGTTTTTTTTGGTCTCAGGCAATTTTCAGAAGGGATAGGCATTACAAAATATGCAATGTATATTACTCTTTTTGCAAATGCAGTGAATATTATCCTAAACTGGGCACTTATATACGGGCATCTGGGATTCAGTCCAATGGGCGTAAAGGGGGCAGCATTAGCTACCCTTATTAGCAGAGTAATAATGCTTATAGCATTTTTAGCTCTTTTTGTCAAGCTTGAGCCATATAACAGATATCTAAAGCATTTTTCGAGGAAGTTCATTAACAAAGAGATTCTCTCAGATGTTCTTAAAACCTCAGTACCCCTCTCCTTCCAGAATCTTGTTGAGATTACTGCATTCAGTCTTAGTGCAATTATGGTTGGCTGGAGCGGAAAGGTTTCACTTGCCGCTCATCAGGTGGCAATGAGCATGAGCAGTTTCTCATTCATGCTTGCTTTAGGAGTTGGAGCAGCATCAACAATCAGAGTATCTCACCAGTATGGTTTTGGAGATTATGTTGCAATGAGAAAGGCTGGCTTTGCTGCTGTACATTTAAGTGTCGCTTTAATGTCTGTAAGCGGGATTGCATATATTCTACTGAGAAATTACATTCCAATAATATATACAGAAGACATATTAGTAAGAGAGCTGGCGGCAAAACTACTTATAATAGCAGCACTCTTTCAAATTTTTGATGCAATGCAACTCTCAGGTCTTGCAGCATTAAGAGCCTTGGCAGATGTTAAAATTCCTCTAATTCTTTCAATTATATCTTACTATTTTGTATGTCTTCCTCTTGGATATTTTTGTGGGATTGTGCTGGGATTAGGAGCCATAGGAGTTTGGATTGGACTTTTACTCGGGCTTGTTTTTACAGCTGTACTATTTCTCTGGAGATTTAACAAGATTAGCAATAAAATAATTTCTGCAAACTCATAATGAAATCATTTTTACTGGAGAGCAATTCTATTAAGAAAAATTTATTCTGGTTAATGGCATTGTCATTTTTAATAAGAACAATGCTTGCCTGGATTTTGGATTTAGGTTCTAACGAAGCCTATTACTGGACTTACGGCAAATTCCCTGAATTAAGTCATATCGATCACCCTCCAATGATAGGATGGATAATACAGCTCTTTACTGTAAATCTTGCATACGAAAGTGAGTTAACCCTTAGGCTGGCATCAATTATTATTGGCACAATAAATACATGGATTGTATTTATAATTGGGAGGAGAATTAAGAATGACCGTACAGGATTATACGCAGCAATTTTATATACAGCCTCATTCTATTGCTCCATTTTTGCCGGAACATTTATTAATCCGGACACACCTCAGACACTATTTATACTCCTGTCAATATACTTTTTACACGAGGGGATAATTATTAAATATGAAACGTGTGAAGAGACCAGGACTCTTTGCAGACAGGCATTACTCTTAGCCGGAATTTTTCTTGGACTCGCAATGCTGTCTAAATACTCCTCATTTTTAATCTGGGCCGGGGCCTTTGTCTATATACTCTCGTCCAACAGGAAACTTCTAAAAGAGCCATTTCTCTATTTAGCTGTATTTATCACATCCCTTTTTCTGTTTCCGGTGTTGATATGGAATATTGAGACCAATTTTATTAGTTTCGAATTCCAGAGCTCTCGTTTGCCAATGAATATCAACAATTTCAATCTTTTACAATTTTTGAAAAGTATTGGTCTTGTGATGATTTACAATAATCCCGTAAGCATAATAATATTCGCATTTGCTATTGCAAGATTCAGAAAAGATAAGTTTATGACTGAATCTCAATATAAATTACTTTTATCTCTTTCACTCCCTTTTATCCTGTTTTTTACAGCTGTATCCCTCTTTTCTGAGGTTAAATCCAATTGGTCAGCACCCGGCTTCTTCCCACTAATGTTTATTGCAGCTGCATATTTAGAGAAAAACAGGAAACAGGATTTTGTTAATCCTAAAACTATCCCGTCACCTCTATCAAACTCATTGTTGTTTCTTCTTTTAACAATGTTTCTTTCATTTACACACTATTTTAGTGGTCTTCTTGTTCCAGATTTTAAAGTTGATAAAACAGAGAGAATTGGAAATCATGACTTTACATTGGAGTTTTTCGGATGGCGAACTCTATCAAATGAGTTCAGGGAAATAAGAGAGAGAGATCTTAAAGATAATATCATGTCTGAAAATTCATTTATACTATCCTCTGACTGGGCTAATGCTGCTCACTCTGACTTCTACCTTGCCTCCCCAAATAAAATGATTGTTAAGACAATAGGAGAAATTGAGGATACACGAAAGTATGCTTGGATTACAGGCGAGCATGGGACATTCAAATACGGCGAAAGCGCATATTATATTGAATCATCAAGAGATTTTCCCAATGCCGAGAATCTCGCCGGTCAGTATTTTTCTGAATATCAAAAGATAAAATCCATTTACATAAAAAAACTCGGTAAGCCTGTATTGCGATTTAATATTTATCGTTTAAAAAATCTAAACAGAATTCCTGACAGAAAGCTATCGTCATTCACAAAATATTAGTATGAGCCGATATAGCGAACGATTACTTGACTTTATAAATGAAAATCAGGATTGCGAACCTGACAAGCTCTTACTTACGCATTCCGGTAAACATGAGTTTGATGTAAAGCTTGCAGTTAACACAATTGAGGGGAGAAAAAGGATGTTAAAGAAAATGCCTGAATGGGCAAACAGAGAGATGATTTATCCCACTTCAATCTGCACCGAACAAAGCAGTTCATACCATACAGGTTTATTTAAACAAAAAATATTTCAAAATGCTTCTGTAATTGCTGATTTAACAGGGGGAATAGGCGTAGACTCATATTATGCATCTCAGGTGGCTGAGAGGGTTGTTATATTTGAAAAGAACAAGATTCTGGCAGAAGCAGCCGGTCACAATTTTAAAATATTAAAGAGAAATAATATTAGTGTACATAATACTGAAATTTCACAGTCAAATATTAGTGATCTCCTGAGCAAGGCCTTTGAAGGAGATACACAAAAAGAGAATAGGCTTGTCTTTGTTGATCCTTCAAGAAGAGGTGCTGAAGGCCAGAGGAGCTATTCAATAACCGACTATGAACCTAATATACTGGATATTAAGGATACTATTTTAAAATATTCTTCTCGACTTTTAATAAAAGTCTCCCCAATGGCTGATATTACAAAAACTTTAAATCAACTTGGAGAATGCAGTAAAGTTTTAGTTGTTTCTGTTTATAACGAATGCAAGGAACTGCTTTTTTATATAGATATAAATGATTATTCATTAAATACGGAAAATGTTCCCATAGAGGCGTGGAATTTAACTAAGTCAGGCAACTGGCAAACCCTCAGTTTTAGCATTAACGAAGAGAAGAACACCGGCATTGAATTTCAAAATCCATCCTCAGGTCAGTTTCTTTACGAACCTAATACTTCAATAATTAAAGCCGGAGGGTTTAAGATTACAGCAAAGAGGTTCTCTCTTTCCAAGATATCAGTTAATTCTCATCTCTATCTTTCTGATGAATATACAGCAGATTTTCAGGGAAGAGTATTTAATATTCTCGAAATATTCAATTTTGACAAAAGAGATATTAAAAAGATAACCAATTCATATCCTAAAGCCTCTGTAGCTGTAAGGAACTTTCCTCTGAGTGCTCAGGAACTCAGGGAGCGTCTTAAAATTGAAGAGGGAGATGAGTTCTTCCTTTTTGGTACTCATCTCCCTAACAATCAACGCAAAATTATTATTTGCAAAAAGCTTGATCAGCCCTCTATTTTCTCTCCGTTTGAGTCAAACCAGATTACTTGAAGTATCTGATTATCTGAAGACTCCTTCAGTTTTAATGTACATTTATACTTCATTGCTAGTTTAAATCTTAAACTGGCGAAACCCTTGGTCAGATAAGCTCCAAGTATTGGATTAACTTTTATCATAAGGGATTTGTGTCCTTTTTCTTTTACAAAATAGGCTAACTGCCTTTCAATAGTCTCATCTATCAGGAGTGATGATGAAATTTTTCCGGTCCCATTGCAAGATGGACAACTTTCTGAGGTATTAATCTCCATCGCCGGTCTAACCCTCTGGCGGGTAATCTGCATAAGACCAAATTTTGTAATAGGGAGAATATTGTGTTTAGCCCTGTCATTCTGCATTAGAGACTGCATATGCTTAAACAACTTAATTTTATTCTCATTACTATCCATATCGATAAAATCGATAATGATAATTCCTCCCATATCCCTTAGCCTTAGCTGGCGTGCAATCTCTTCTGCCGCATTCATATTGACATCAAATGCGTTTTGTTCCTGATCTGCACCTGACTTAGCGCGAATTCCGCTATTTACATCTATTACATGCAGGGCTTCAGTGTGCTCAATGATTAAATATGCACCTTGCCTGATTGTAATTACTTTTCCAAAAGAGCCTCTGATTTGTTTTGTAACATCAAAATTATCAAATATCGGAAGAGAGCCTTTGTATAATTTTACAATCTTCTCGTGCTCTGGAGCAATTATTGAAATGTAACCTTTTACCTCTTCGTAAATAGACTCATCATTTACATATAC
The DNA here is from genome assembly GCA_035609245.1 of Bacteroidales bacterium MB20-C3-3. Classification (NCBI taxonomy): domain Bacteria; kingdom Pseudomonadati; phylum Bacteroidota; class Bacteroidia; order Bacteroidales; species Bacteroidales bacterium MB20-C3-3. The sequence goes on from CP141202.1 coordinate 464,989, forward strand.
ATTACTAAACGAATCACTCAGAAGATCCCTCAAAATTGTTGTTGTTCTGCTGTTTTCGGTGAAAAGGAGCTGAGGAGCACTCCCTCTGGCCAGTTTGACCCATGAATCTTCCCATTTTTTTATGAGAGATTTTAATTCACCATCAAGTACCGCAGCCTTTTTACCCTCTGCGGCTGTTCTGATAATCACACCAAAATTTGGTGGTAAAATACTATAAACTAAACGCTCTAACCTCTTTTTCTCCTCTTTGGAAGTGATTTTTTGGGATATGCTTACTTTATCGGAAAATGGCATTAATACCATATTCCGTCCAGCAATCGATATCTCAGAGGTTAATCTTGAGCCTTTGGTAGAGATAGGTTCCTTTACAATTTGTGCAACTATAAGCTGCCCGGGCTTAAGAATATCTGCAATTTTACCCTCTTTTTCGAGTATATCTCCAAGCTTAACACTTGAAAATAACTCACTGTGAGATAGCTTACTCTGGCCAATATGCCGTGTAAACCAATCCAAAGCCTTAAAGGCCATACCTAAATCAAGGTAATGGATAAACGCATCTTTGTTGTCTCCAATATCAACAAATGCCGCGTTTAACGCAGGCATTATTCTCTTAACCCTTCCCAGGTAAACATCTCCTACCGAGTAGTGACCATTGTTCTGCTCCTTATTAAGCTCCATGAGCCTATGATTTTCAAGAAGAGCAATCGAAACTTCGGTGGTGTTTACATCAATAATAAGATCTTTCTCCATCGACCATTCTTAAATAAATAAATCTAAAGCAAATCAATTGATTTGCTTTAGATTATCACGCACTCTAGACTAAAAAAGCAACTCTATTTTTTCTTTTTGTGCCTGTTTTTACGCAGACGCTTTTTGCGCTTGTGAGTAGCCATTTTGTGTCTTTTCCTTTTCTTTCCGCTTGGCATAATTGTTTATTTTTTACTTACTAAAGTAATATTACTTTACATTGTTCTTAACCTTGTTCATAAACACCTTTGCAGGTTTGAACGAAGGAATGAAGTGCTCAGGAATAACAAGAGTTGTGTTTTTTGAAATGTTTCTAGCAGTTTTCTTTGCACGTTTCTTAACAATGAAACTTCCAAATCCACGTAGATAAACATTTTTCTCTTTTGAAAGAGAATCTTTTACACTGTCCATGAAGCTTTCAATAACATTCTGTACAGCGATTTTTTCCATTCCGGTTGCTTTTGCAACTTCGTTAACGATATCCGCTTTTGTCATAATAATTAAATAAATTAAAGGGTTAGTCAATTTTTTGACGAACAAAATTACTATTATTTTATTGATTTACGCAAACTTTGGGGATTTTTTTTGCTTTTTGCACCAAAACATCAATATTGCTTGTCATTTTTTTATTATATTATGGTGTAATCAATTACATCTTCAGCAAAAATAATACCATTAAAGGAACTTGGCATAGAGATTGACACATTATATTAATGCGGAATTGTACCTTTACTAAGGATAATTCTCGTGACAAATTGACATAAACCAGCAACCATTATATGAAATTTAAAGATTTGATATTTCAGCAATCCATGGGAGATGATGTAAATATAATACCGGTAATGAGTTTTGAAGGCAATCAGGAGATTCGTGATATTAATATGCCTGACACTCTTCCAATACTGGCATTAAGAAATGCTGTTCTCTTTCCGGATACTATTATACCAATTACAGTGGGACGGGAAAAATCGGTTAAACTAGTAAGAGATGTATATAGTAAAGATAAAATTCTTGGAGCGGTAGCCCAGAAAGACGCAAGAGTAGAGGACCCCTCTCCGGAAGACCTTTTTGAGACAGGAACACTTGCACGAATTATTAAGATAATTGAGATGCCTGATGGAGGGACTACAATTATTCTGCAGGGGATAAAGAGATTTAAAATTCTTGATATACTTTTTACTAAACCCTATTTTACTGCAAGCGTTAAATATCTGGAAGAGGAGATTAGTAAGCGTGCCTCAAAAGAGCTTGATGCTATTGCCAGTTCAATCAAGGACAATGCCCTTCAGATTATCAAACTCTCACCCAATCTTCCTCAGGAGGCTGCATTTGCAATAAAGAATATTGAGGGACATAGTTTTCTTGTCAATTTTATTGCATCAAGTATGGAGATTGAAAATCCGCTTGACAAAATGTCGCTTCTCAGGGAAAATAAGCTCAAACAGAGGGCACTTAAACTTCTTGAACTTTTAAATAAACATATTGATCTGCTGAAAATTAAAGACGATATTCAACAAAAAGTAAGGACCGAGATTGATCAGCAACAAAGAGAGTACTATCTTAACAATCAGCTCAAAACAATTCAGGAGGAGCTGGGTATAAACAATAATATTCAGGAGTTCAATGATCTCAGACAGATGGCAAAAGATAAACTCTGGCCTAAATATGTTGCTGAGACTTTTGATAAAGAGTTGCAAAAACTTGAACGAACAAATCCCAACTCTCCAGATTACAACATTCAGCTCTCTTATGTAAAGTTCCTGATTGAACTTCCCTGGAATGAGACAAGCCAGGATAATCTGGACCTGCCACATGCAAAAAAGATACTGGATCAGGATCACTTTGGCCTGGAACAGGTAAAAGAGAGAATTATTGAGCACCTTGCTGTGCTCAAGCTTAAAGGTGATATGAAGTCACCAATCCTTTGCCTTTATGGCCCTCCGGGAGTAGGCAAAACCTCTCTCGGTAAATCTATAGCAAAGGCACTCGGAAGAAAATACGGGAGAATCTCTCTTGGAGGTCTACACGATGAATCTGAAATAAGAGGACACAGAAGAACCTATATAGGAGCTATGCCGGGCAGAATTATTAATGCAATTAAAAAATCCGGCACATCAAATCCCCTTATTGTATTAGACGAAATTGACAAAGTAAGCAGTGACTTCAGAGGAGATCCTGCATCTGCTTTACTTGAGGTATTGGACCCGGAGCAAAATACTACATTCCATGATAACTATCTGGATTTGGATTATGACTTGTCAAAAGTACTATTCCTTACAACAGCCAACAATATCCAGTCAATTCATCCAGCCTTAAGGGACAGAATGGAGATGATAAATGTAAGTGGCTATCTTGCTGAAGAGAAGAGATATATTGCTAAGGATCACCTATTGCCAAAACAGCGGGAGTCACATGGTCTCACTAAAGATCAGTTAAAAATTAGCAGTAAAGGACTTGATACCATAATTGATGAATATACAAGAGAATCCGGGGTTAGAGGTCTTGATAAACAGATTGCAAAGATTGCACGGGTTACAGCAAAGAAGATTGCGTTTAACGAGGAGCTCTCTCCAATTTTAGGATCTGCTGAGGTAAGGGAGATTCTGGGTATCCCAACAAATCAACATGATATGCAAAAAGGGAACGAAGCGCCTGGTGTTGTAACTGGATTAGCCTGGACACAAAACGGCGGAGAGATTCTCTTTATTGAATGCAGCACAAGTAAAGGCAAAGGAAATCTTTCCTCTACAGGTAATCTTGGTGATGTAATGAAGGAGTCTTCGGTAATTGCCTATCAGTATCTGAAGTCACATCCGGATCTGCTTGGAATGACTCACAAAGAGTTTATAGAGAGAGATCTTCACATCCATGTACCTGAAGGTGCCATCCCTAAAGATGGACCTTCTGCAGGCATAACAATGGTCAGTGCAATGGCCTCTGCCCTTATGAAGAAAAAGACCCGGAGCGGGATTGCAATGACTGGTGAAATAACATTAAGAGGCAGACTCCTTCCGGTAGGTGGAATAAAAGAGAAGATACTTGCGGCAAAAAGGGCCGGGATAAAAACTATTCTGCTTTCTGAGGAGAACGAAAAAGATATCAAGGAGATAAAAGAGATCTATATAAAAGGTTTAGAATTTAAATTTTTCAAGACTATACAAGAGGTTCTTGATTTCATATTCGTTTAAAATGTTTGTAAAGATTGAAAAATCCTGGGCTGACGCTCTTAAAGATGAATTTGAAAAGGAGTACTTCCAGAAAATAACTTCATACCTGAAGCATGAAATTGCCTCAGGTATTGTTGTTTATCCTAAAGGAGGAAATATATTTAAGGCTTTTGATTCCACCCCGCTTAACAGGGTTAAGGTGGTAATATTGGGGCAGGATCCATATCACGGAGAGGGACAGGCTCATGGTTTATCATTTTCAGTACAGGAGGGAGTTCATCAACCACCTTCACTACAGAATATTTTTAAAGAGCTTAGGGATGATTTAGGGATACCTTTACCAAATACCGGTAATCTGGAATTATGGGCCCAAAGAGGCGTATTTCTGCTTAATTCTGTATTAACAGTAAGAGCAGGATTACCTGCATCCCACTCAAAAATTGGATGGTCTCTTTTCACAGACAGGGTCATCAGTATTTTGTCTGAGAAAAGAGAGGGAGTGGTTTTTATGCTTTGGGGCAATTATGCAAGAAGTAAAAGAGAGCTAATTGATCATAATAAACATCTGGTACTTGAAGCTGCTCACCCTTCACCACTGGCCAGAGGAGCATTTTTCGGATGCAGACATTTTTCTAAAGCAAATGAGTACCTTATTGCTAAAGGTAAAGATCCTGTGAACTGGAGTCTCTAGCAAAAAATCACTCTCTCTCTCCAAAAATACTGGTACCTATTCTTACAATGGTACTCCCCTCCTCTGCAGCAATTTTGTAATCCCCTGACATCCCCATGGATATTTCACAAAACTCGGCATCATCTAAAAAGTACTTACTTTTTAACCTTTCAAATGTAGATTTTAATCGGCTGAACTCATCTCTGACTTTGTCAGAATTCTCTGTCAATGAGGCCATTCCCATAATACCCCTGAGCTTGATATTACCAAATCCCAGAGTTAATTCTACAGCTTCTTCCATCTCTGAATCAGAGAAACCCTGTTTGGAATCCTCGTCAGATATGTGCTGCTGAATAAGAATAGAGGGTTCTAATCCTCTTTTTGTTGCCTCTTTAGAAATTTCAGAAATTAGTTTAAAGCTATCGACAGAGTGTATCAAATATACTTTATCAATAATCATCTTAATCTTATTTGACTGGAGACGCCCAATAAAATGCCATCTGATATCTGAGGGTAATCGCTCCATTTTTGCCGAAAGTTCCTGTGGCCTGTTCTCACCAAAATCTCGTTGACCTGCATTGTAAGCCTCTAATATAAGGTTGTCAGGTTTAAATTTGGAAACTGCCACCAACTTAATTGTTGACGGCAGCTCCTCTCTAAAATATTTTAAATTATTCTCTACGCTCACTTCTTCCCTTTTATTTGTTGTTGCTGAGCTTTGTATGCTGCATCAAGTCTCTCCTGAAATTTTGACTTTTTCTTTGGTTGGGCAGCCTTTTCCTTAAGCTTTGCATATATTTTCTCCTCATCCACAAAGAACTTTCTTATTGCCCAGGTTTGAATCATTGTAATAAGATTTGAAAGCAAGTAGTAATAACTTAGTCCGCTTGAGAAGTTATTTCCCAGGAAAAGTAAAAACAGAGGCATAAAATAAAGTGTCATATACTTCATCCCTGCCATTTGAGGGCCAGAATTCATCTGGTCTATGTTCATCCTGGAGTAGAAGAAGGTTGAAACAGCCATCAATAAAGCGAAAAGACTAAGGTGATCCCCAAAAAGAGGTATCGTAAAACCAAAATCTAGTATTGAATCGTATGTACTTAAATCCTTTGCCCATAAAAAGCCCTCCTGCCTTAACTCAAATGAAGCAGGGAAGAACCGGAACATCGCAAACAGTATTGGAAACTGAAGTAGCATTGGAAGACATCCCCCAAACATACTCACACCTGTCTTGCTGTAGAGAGCCATAGTCTCCTGCTGCTTCTTCATTGCATCCTCGCTCTTAGGATACTTAGCACTGATTTTATCTATCTCAGGCTTGAGGACTCTCATTTTCGCAGATGAGATATATGACTTGAATGTCAGCGGAGATATTACCAGCTTAATGAGTAATGTTAGTATAAAAATAATCAGACCGTAATTACCAATGAATCTGCCAAGAAAATCGAATACTGTAATGATTATATATCGGTTTATCCATCCAATAAGCCATCCACCCAGTGGAACAATCTTCTCAAATCCCTTATCATATGATTTTAAAGTTTTGAAGTGGTTAGGACCAAAATAGAGACTTAAAGGTACTGAGACTTCATCTCCTTCAGAGTATGGAATTTGCATATGAGATTCACATCTCATCAAGGTATTGTCAGGATCTCCCTCCGGAACAAACAGGTAGTTCATTCTTGCATTACTAAAGCTATTTTCTGCAACAAGAATAGCTGAGAAAAACTGCTGCTGGAAAGCAACCCATTCAACCTTTGTTCTTATATCCTCTTCCGATTCATCCTTTCTAAGGCCAAGATCCTCTACTCCATTAACATTTGGAAATTTGTACACAATCGTAGAGTAGTTCTTTTCATTGTCATACCCCTTCTCAAGTCTTGGAATGTCCATTCTCCAAAACAGGTCCAGAGATGTTACATTTCTTGCAATCAAGCTCTTCATCCCAACGAATTTGACATCAAGAGATATCATATAACTATCCTCAGGGAGAGTATATTTGTATTGGATGAATGCAGAAGAATCCAGATGGAGTCTGTATGTAAGAGATGTATCGTCTCTCTCAGTCAAATCAAACGAGAATTTGTCGGTATGAATCTCTTGTCCTGCAAAAACGCTGATGGACAAGTTTCCAGACCTCTCTCTCAGGAGTACCAAATCTTGTTTATCATGAGTTGTAAAACCCTTTATAGTTGCTTTGTATGGCTGAGCTCCCAAGCTGGAAAAGTCAACATTGATCTTATCGTTCTGAAGGGTGGCAAATGTCTCCTCATTTGTACTGGCTTTGATAAGCATTGAGTCTTTGTATGGAGATGCATTTACAGGAGATATGCCTGTAGCAGTATCGCTTAAGACAATTGTGTCAGAAAGCGCATCTGTTTGAGTCTGTGAACTTACATTTGCAGAATCAGCTATGTTTTGCAGCTGAGTCTGATCGCCCATTATTTTTGAGTTATACCAGCTGAAAGCAATAAGTATGACTCCTATTATTACGAAGCCAAGAATGGAATTTTTGTTCATCGTGAAATTTTACTCCTGTTGGTTGTCAATTACTTTAATCTTCTCCTCTATCTGTGCAAGCTCCTCTTTTGCCCGGGCTATTTTCTTGTCAAGCTCAAGCAGCAAAGCATCTGCATTTTTAGATTTTGCAAAGAATCCCATATTATTCTCCCAAACTGCAATATCATTTTCCATCAGACGGAATTTCTGAACCAGCTTGTCTCTTTCGCTTCTTATACCTCTGTCACCTCTTCCGGAATTTTGAAGCTCCTTAATATGTTTCTTATACCTGTCTATCTTATGTTCATTTTCAGAAGATCTTATATCAGCAAATTTTGTGTCAATTGCATGTCTGTAAGCCGCCTGAACCCTCTCCTTCTCTTTGATGGGCACAAATCCCATTTCAGACCATCTTGTCTGAAAATCCTTAAGAGCATCAATATTTTCAGATGTCTTAGTGTCAAATTTATAGTCATTTATCTCCTGAATAAGGTCAAGTTTCTTCTTTAGATTTTCATCATATGATTCATCTACAGAGCTGAAATGTTTTGATTTATTTGCAAAAAACTCATCGCAGGCAGCACGGAATCTTTTCCATACTACATCAGATTGTTTTCTGGCAACAGGTCCAATCTCCTTCCACCTCTTCTGAAGATTAATTAACTGATCTGTAGTCTTCTTCCAGTCGCTACTATCTTTAAGAGCTTCAGCCTGCTCACAAAGAGCAATTTTCTTATCCAGATTATCCTGCATCTGAACCTTAAAGCTGGAGTAGAACTCTCTTTTTGCATCGTAAAACTTATCGCAGGCAGCACGGAACCTGTCATATATCTTTTGGTTCTCTTTTCTTGAAGCAAAACCAATATTTTTCCACTCTGTCTGAAGGGTCTCTATCTGTTTTGAGAGGCTGTTCCAGTCTTTTCCATCAACATTTTCCATAACAGCAATAGCCTCTGCCTTTTCGCAAATTTCTGCCTTCAATTCAAGGTTGTGCTTCTGGTCCTCTTTAAGCCTTTCGAAAAATTCCTGTTGTCTTTTATTAATGGCCGATGTAGCCTTTTTAAATCTCTCCCATATCTCCTCTCTCAACTCCTTTGGAACCGGACCTAACTCTCTCCACTCTTCGTGAAGCTTCTGTAGCTTTCTGAACGCCTCAACTACATTATTGTCATTAATTAGCTCTTCGGCTTTTGAGCATAACTCAATTTTTATTTCAAGATTCTTTTTTAAATCAAGATCTCTCAATTCATTATTGATTTTTACGAAATCGTAAAATTTCTCAATACTAAACTGATAACTTTCCCATACATCTTTGTTTGCAGACTGAGGAACCGGACCGGTTGCCTTCCACCTGTTTTGAAGCTCCCTAAAAGCAGGGAATGTATGATTAAGATCCTCTTGTTTTTCTAACAAGGATTTAAGTTCATCAATTATCTCAAGCTTAATCTTAAGATTCTCCTCTTTCTGCTTTTCAATGTTAAGGATAAAAGAGGATCTCATAGTCTTGTAATTCTGATACAACTCCTTAAAGCCTCTCTCGAGTTCAGCAAAAGGATTGTTGGAAACCAGATTCTCCTCACCCTCCTCTTCTGAGACTTCAGGAGAGTCAGACGGAGGTAAAAAGCCGGCTGCAATCTTTTCTCTTTTAAGGACTTTATAAAAAGCTGCCTTAATTATGTCTGCATTTTTGTAGAGCTCCTGCTGGTCTCCTCTTTCAAGCATCTGTTGAAAAATCTCAACGATCTCCATCAGACTCTTTGCAGAATAATCATGATAATCAGATACAGATTCCTCCTGTGTGATTTCAGTAAGGTTCTCTTCGCCTATTTGCTCGTTAAGAGCAGATGTGTTCAATTCCTGGTTCATTATTACAAGACTATTATGTTTAATAACCCGCAAATATAAAAAAAAATTTGCCAACGCGGTGATTTATGTAAATTTGCGACATGATACGAATTGATATATTATCTGTAGTACCGGAACTGCTTATAAGTCCGCTGGGTCACTCTATAGTTAAAAGAGCAGCAGACAAAGGTTTAGCACAAATAGTTGTTCACGATATCAGAAATTACGGGAAAGGAAATTACAGACAAGTTGATGACTACCCTTTTGGAGGAGAGGCAGGAATGGTTCTTATGATAGAACCTATTTTCAGATTAATATCAGATCTTAAATCTCAGCGGGAATACGACGAAATCATTTTTATGACACCGGACGGAGATTTGTTAGATCAGCCAATTGCCAATAAATTATCATGCAAGTCAAATTTAATTATCATTTGCGGCCATTATAAGGGAATTGATCACAGAATAAGAGAACATTTGGTTACAATGGAGATTTCAATTGGAAACTATGTTCTCAGCGGAGGAGAGATCCCCGCTGCTGTACTGGTTGACTCAATAGTAAGGCTAATTCCGGGTGCAATAGGTGATGAAATGTCTGCTCTAAGTGATTCATTTCAGGATGAGTTACTTGCACCTCCCGTTTATACAAGGCCAGCTCTTTTTAATGGTTGGAGCGTCCCTGAAATACTACTCTCCGGAAATCCTAAACTAATTGAAGCCTGGAAAGAGGAACAATCTGTCGAAAGGACAAAAAAACTTCGCCCCTCATTACTGAAGGGCGAAAAAGATTAATCAGAATAGGTTTGTGAATTAAAATCCAAATTCATCCACCACTACTTTCTCCTGTTTTTCTACTTTTGGCTTATCAGCCAATTTATGAACTGCTCTTGGTTCAACTATCATGGCCTTCTCAGCTGCAGGGCAAACATACTCACAACCTCCGCAACCAATACAGATATCTCTGTCAACAACCGGAATGGTAAGACCCTCATCATTGTATGTAACCATTGTGATTGCTTTTGTTGGACAGTGTTCATCACACGCTCCGCAAGCAGTGTTATCGGTTACTACAATACACTTCTCCTTATAGAATCTAACCTGCCCTATCTGAGTCAGCTTTTTCTCCTCAAGAGAGTGAGGGATAAGTGCCCCGTTTGGACAAACCTGAGCACACACATTACAATCATAACCACAGAAATGCTTTTCAAAACTCAAGACAGGCATCAATAAACCGTCAAAACCGTATTCTCCGGTTGCGGGCTTGATAATTCCGTTTGGACAGGCCGACACACAAGCCTGACAGGCAGTACAGTTACTTTTTAAATTCTTCACACTTATTGCACCTGGAGGAGCAATGCCATTTTCGCTTTCGTGAGGAATAGAAGAGCTCTTCCTTCCAATGGCCCTTGCAGCAACAAAAGAGCCGAGAAGCCCCATTGTCAGCAGGGCCTCTCTCCTTCCGTCTACGACTCTCTTTTCATTCTCGGATTTTATACCCCAAACTAATTTATATGAAATAGCATTTCTCTTACAAACAGTCATACAGTTAAAGCAGGTCACACATCTTGAAATATCAATATTTCCATTTTCTATATCAATGCACTCAGATTTGCAATTTGACACACAAAGTTTGCATTTGTTACAATTATCAATATTAATTACAGGTCTGAAAGCAGAAAATTTAGATATAAAACCAAGTGTTGTTCCAACCGGACATACTGAATTACAGTATAACCTACCTCTGAATGCACTCATAAAAATTACAATAAGAAGAAAGAAGAGTGCGAAAAAGAATGAAATTGCTATAAACTGGGAATAACTTCTGAAGAAAATAGTGTCAGGAAAAACAGAAGAGAGAATATTATGAATGAATTGCTCGCTCCTGCTTATAATTTCTGAAGAGATTTTTCCATAATTTGAGTATGGATCAAGTAGCGAAATTACAAATGATGATCCAAACAGAAGAGGAATTGCAGCAACAGATAGAAAGGAGTATCTGAGAATGTTATTAGCCTTGGAGAAGCTGAATCTTCTGTTTTTTTTGCTTCTGAACAGAGAGGAGATTCGCCATACAGAATCCTGCAATGTCCCTAATGGACAAATTGTTGAGCAGTACAATCTGCCAAACAAAAGCGACATCAGAACTAATAAAGCCAGGATTATTGCTGATCCTGTAAATACTCCAAGCAAAGCAGGAATAAATTGATATTTAAGCAGAGACGAGAAGAAAAAATTATCTCTGTTTGAAAAGAAAAGGAAAGCAAGGGTGATTAATACTGTTATTGTCAGTGACACAATCACCCTTCCCCGTTTTAACCACTTATACATTATTGTCAGATTTTAATTCTCTCAACTTTAATAGCATCCAGATTTGTAGTACCTATCTTAGCTTTTTCTGCTTTCTGAATATGGGAAACATCTTCAATTCTCATCTCTTTAAACTGATTGAAAAACCTAAGAGCAGCAGTATCTACAGCAACTATATCTGTTGAAAGGAAAAGTGCTTTAGCCAAAACCACATCCTCTGTTGTTTTCCCTTTAGGACCATTCTGTGTCATAATTCTGTATGCATCAACAATATTCAGAGATGGCATTTTTGAATAGGTAGAACAGTCTGCAATACATTGCTGAAGGTCATTTGCATGCCAGAATCGTCTGTCCCATACAATACCCATGAAATTCTTCATAGACATTGTCATCTTGGCTCCTCCGTGATTTTTCAAAACCGGAACATTTATCCACAAATCGCAATCTATAATAGACTCATGTATTTTAGCGCTTTTTAGTCTGACACCTCTTGGAAGAGATACCTCCCTGTAATATTTCTCGTCATGGGCAAATGCTATTTTAGCACCAGCAGCTTTAGCAGCAGCTTCTATACCACTATTCTTATAGCAAGCCTGCCACTCATCACATGTATGGTCAAAGACAACCACCTCTGAAGCTCCGGCAGATAGACAATCTTTTACAATTGCTGCAACCAGATCCGGATTAGTATTGGCAGCATACTCAGGTCTCTTGTCCCAGCCGATATTTGGCTTTACAACAACTTTATTACCTTTCTTGACAAATTTTGACATACCACCCATAGCAGAGATCCCCCTTTTGTACATCGCCACAGGTTCACCCCCCATAACTGCTACAAGGTCGTTTGATTGCTGAGCCTCTTTGCTTTCAGCTGCAAAAAGATTACCTGGCTTAAGTTGAACAGCCCCTGCTATACCTCCCAGAAGAGCCGATTTTAGAAAATTTCTCCTTTCCATATGTTCTGATTATTTAGACAAATATACCTTTTCACTTTTGCTCAAGCAAAAAATAAACTATATTAGAGCAAATTTTCATCTATGAGGGACAATATTTTCAAGAGAATTTGGAATTTTTACTACGAAGGGTTTAAAAATATGACCACACTTGGAAAAACTCTATGGATAATTATTGCAATCAAACTCTTCATAATGTTTTTTGTGCTGAAATTGTTTTTCTTCAAGTCAGATCTCAGGGAATATGACACAATAGAGGAGAAGAGCAATAAAGTAATAGAGAATTTGACTAATCCTAAATAATCTAAACTAATACCTTAAACCATGATTTTAGCTTCACTTGTTGATTTGTCAAGACTCCAGTTTGCCTTAACGGCAATGTACCACTGGATTTTTGTACCTCTCACCCTAGGGCTCGGGTTCATCATAGCAATTATGGAAACATACTATGTCAGAACCGGCAACGAATTTTGGAAAAGAACAGCAAAGTTCTGGATGAATATTTTTGCCGTAAATTTTGCCATAGGAGTAGCTACCGGCATCATCCTTGAGTTTCAATTCGGAACAAACTGGTCTAATTACTCCTGGTTTGTCGGTGATATTTTTGGAGCCCCACTTGCGATAGAGGGAATACTAGCCTTCTTTCTGGAGAGTACATTCTTTGCTGTAATGTTCTTTGGATGGAACAAAGTGAGTAAAAAAGCCCACTTAATTTCCACATATTTAGTAGCCATCGGCACAAACCTTTCTGCCCTGTGGATTCTGGTTGCAAATGCATGGATGCAATTTCCAACAGGAATGCAGTTTAACCCGGATACTGCCAGAAACGAAATGGTTGACTTCTGGTCAGTAGCCTTGTCTCCTGTTGCTATCAATAAATTTATTCATACCACAACAAACGGATATGTTCTTGCAGCTGTCTTTGTAATTGGAATTTCTGCCTGGTTTCTGATGAAAAAAAGGGAGGAGGAGTTTGCCAGGAAAAGCATTAAGATTTCTGCAATATTTGGTTTAATCTCCCTGATAATCCTGATTTGGTCCGGTGACGGATCGGCTACACATGTAGCTAAAAAACAGCCTATGAAACTGGCTGCTATGGAGGGACTGTATAAAAGTCACAATGGAACAGCAATTGTTGCATTTGGGGTACTAAATCCGGGAAAGAAAATTGAGGATTATTACGATAATCCATTAAAATACCAAAACGAGAAACCTTTCTGGATAAATATCTCCATACCTCAGGGGTTGTCACTGCTTGTAAACAGAAAAATGGACACATATGTTCCAGGAGTTGAGGACATTCTTGAGGGAGGATACATATATACAGATAGAAACGGCAATGAAAAGATTGCTCCTCCTGTTCAGGAGAGAATGGCTATGGGAAAACTGGCTATTGAAGGGCTTGCAGAGTACAGGAAGGCCAGTAAAGCCGGTGATGAAGAGGGAAAGGAGATCGCATACAAAAAGTTAATGGATAACTTTGACCACTTTGGTTATGGTTATATTGAAAAACCTGCTGATATAGTTCCCAATATTCCACTTACATTTTATGCTTTTCATATAATGGTTATCCTGGGTGGCTTCTTCCTCCTGTTCTTTGCGATAACAATTTACATGGAACAAAAGGGAATAATTGGCAAACACAAATGGTACCACTGGCTCGCACTGGCAAGCATACCACTCGTATATATTTGTTCTCAGGCCGGATGGGTAGTTGCCGAGGTTGGAAGACAGCCATGGACAATTCAGGATCTGCTCCCGGTTAATGCGGCGGTCTCAGGGGTTAGTACCGGTTCTGTACAAACTACATTGATAATGTTTTTTGTTCTCTTTACAGTTTTGCTCATAGCTGAGATTGGTATTATGATAAAAGTAATTAAAAAAGGGCCAGGAGCCTGAAATCACAAAATCTAAAACGAAAAAACCATGATATACATACTACAACAATACTGGTGGATTATTGTGTCCCTTTTAGGTTCTCTGCTTGTATTTCTTATGTTTGTTCAGGGAGGGCAATCTCTCCTCTTTGGAACTGCAAAAGAGAAAGATGAAAAGACCCTTCTTGTTAATGCACTAGGTCATAAATGGGAACTTACTTTTACCACACTGGTAACTTTTGGAGGTGCAATTTTTGCATCATTTCCCCTTTATTATTCAACTAGTTTTGGAGGAGCGTACTGGCTATGGATGGCTATCCTCTTCCTCTTTGTAATTCAGGCGGTCTCTTTTGAATTCAGAAGTAAAGCAGGAAATCTGCTTGGTGCCCGCACATATGAAACTTTCCTTTTTCTGAATGGTACATTTGGAACAATATTACTTGGAGTTGCAGTTGGAATGTTCTTTTCAGGTGGTGCGTTTGTTATGAACAAGAGCAGTATTGCAGACACTTTCCAGCCAACAATATCCTACTGGGCAAACGGGTGGCATGGATTGGAGGCAATAACCAACCCTTTTAACCTCCTTCTGGGAATAGTTGTTTATCTTGCAGCAAGGACACTTGGACTAATGTATGTTATGATGCAGATCGATTCTGAATCTCTGAACAAAAAATGCAAAAGTCAGATTAAGATTACCGGTCCTGCATTTGTTCTGGGGTTTGTTGCCTTTTTGATTGCTCTCTTTACAATGACAGGGTATCATGTAACACCTGAAAATGGCTTAATTACTCCTGTAAGGTATAAATACTTCTTTAATATGATTGAACTTATCTGGCCGCTTGTAATGCTTCTTGCCGGTGTATTACTGGTTCTGTCCGGACTGGGATTGAATATATTTGGGAAAAAAGGCAGAAAGAGCAGTTTCTTTCTTACAGGCGGAGGAGTTGTACTTGCAGTCTGGAGCATTCTTATATGCGCTGCCTTTAATAATACAGCATTCTTCGTATCTACCGTTGATCCGCAGTATTCACTGACGCTTGCAAATAGTTCTTCCAGCGAATTTACTCTTAAAACAATGGCATATGCATCTCTGATGGTACCATTTGTATTTGGTTACATCTACTATGTATGGAGAGCAATGACCAAAGTAAAAATGAGTACGGAAGATCTTTCAAAACCAGACACTCACAAATATTAACGACCTGTAACAACCTCCCCTTTTGTATGATCATATTCAGATCCTGCAGTACTGTGAGGAATAGAGTAAACCAGTAACATAACAAGGGCAGCGATTATATACATATATTTTCTGCTGCCCTTTTTCCTGTTTAACAGCCAGGCAACAACCCATACTATAAAAGCAACTAATGTTTTATTATCTGTCAGATCCTCCCCAAATGGCCAGCCTGTCCAGTATGCATCAAAAGCATATTTTTGAACCATAGGGCCCAAAATCAACCCTCCTACACCCAATAATATTATAACTGCCAAAGCATATCTCTCTATCCTGATTTTCTTAAAATATGCTGCTATCCCTGTAAAGTTTGAGAAGAGCATAGCAATAAACATGAACAAAATATGAGGGATCAAAACAGCTGCCGGAACAGGAGCCTTAAATCTCAGTATAACATCACCCTCTCCTATTAAAGTTTTGGTCTCTGAATCTGCTATTAATACAGAATACTTGATTTTTGAAGCGGCAGGCAGAGCCGGAACCTCAAAAGTAAACATATCATCCAATCTTGCAGCGACCAAAGTATCTGATTGCCAATCTCCAGGATAGAGAGAATATACCATCTCAAGAGATACATCCTGAGGGATATTTGAAATTTTTACGCTTAACGGAGAAGTTTTGTCTGTTTTTTTGTAATCACCGGAAGCCTCTTTATGTGTAAGAGTTGTCTCTGTACTTCTGAGGAGGAGTGCTGAACACTCAGCACCATTGTAATTAAAAGTAACATTTACAGGTTTTGTTGGGCCGGTTACTCTTTGAAAATAAACAGCAGATAATGTCACACAAATTGCTGCAATCCACAATAAAACTTTTTTCATAACTGTATCTCAAGTTTAATCAAATCCCCATCTCTTTCAATTTCAACAATAAGCTTTTCACCTTTTTTAAGTTCACCCAGCATTGCCATATATTCATAAATATTTAAGACTGGCTTATTATTCATCTTCTTTATAATATCTCCTGCTTTCATTCCAGCTTTATCAGCCGGTTTAGCATCGCTTACAGAACCGACTCTGAAGCCATCCCCCTTTTCATATGTAAAATCCGGGATTACCCCAAGGGTCACCTTGAAAGCAGCTCTGGACATAGTTGGAGGAGACTCAGTCTTTATATATTTTGGTGCTTCAGATGATGAAATAATAGTTATAACAGAGGCTACATACTCAGAAATTGAACCAATTCCATCAAAATTAATTAATTCTATATCATCATCAGGAGTATGATACTGTTTATGTACTCCAGTCGTAAGGTATAACACAGGAACCCCAACTGTATAAAAAGAAGAATGATCAGAGGGGCCAAATCCATCATTTGTCAGTGTCAGCACAAAGTCTCTCCCTTCATTTGCCTTTTTAACAATATCTGCGGCGTGAGCAAAAGTACCCACTCCACCAATCTGCAGTTTATTTTCCGATAGTCGTCCAACCATATCAAGGTTAATCATAAGATCTGGCAGAGTGCCCAATTTATTTAGCGTATCTGCAGCTGCTCTGGATCCGATAAGTCCCCTCTCTTCGGCTCCAAAAGCACCCACAATAATCCTCAGACCCAACGAGTCGGCATATGCCGATAGCAGCCTTCCTATTTCCATTGCTCCCGCAACTCCACTTGCATTATCGTCGGCACCATTATGAACGGCCATCTCTTTTGGTTTCATGCTTCCGGAACCGGCTCCCCCCATTCCCAGGTGGTCAAAATGGGCACCTACTATAACAGTCAAAGGGGCATCCTCTTTTCCGTAACTCATTAAAACATTATATGAATCTCCCTGAACTGCATTCGTAACTGTCTTAATATCCACATATTTACCAGATTTAGTTATGAGATCCGAATATACTTCATCAGATATCTGAAGCACCGGAATTGAGAGAGCTGTTGTTCCTCCAATTCTTGAATCAGAGATAGGCTCACCTGTGTTAACAAGCAATGCAGAAATCCCCCGGGATTTAAACATTGCAGCCAGTAATGGTATGCTATCCTGAGAGGTCTTGATGATAAGAACAGGATTGGGATGTTTTTCAGGATTACCGGATGGGTAAGTACATACACCATTTAGACTAAAAGATGGAGATTGTGGAAGAACTTTATAGTCCTTCCACTCTATGTACTTAATATTATCAGCAATAAGGTGAGAACCATATCCAACCTCTCTGTAAAAAGTAAGATTAAAGGGGACCAAAGGATTTTCACCCACTAAAGGCTTAAAGCCATAATCAGACAAGGTTTCAGCAATAAACTCTGCCGATTTCCTATCCTCGGCAGAGCCAGTCTCTCGTCCCTTCATTCTGTCATCAGCCAGATGGATTAAATTCTTTCTTACCTCATCAATATTATTAACAAATTTTTGAGAATATAAATTTTCAGCAAAAAAAAGTGAGAGAATAACACTCAGATATACAGGTAGTTTTTTCATTAAGTTTAAAATAATCTATTACAAAACTAACTTTTTTTTGGTAGAAAGAAAAAACCAATTACATTTGCAGTGCACTACTTCACTAATACACCAAGACGAAACAAAACCAAATAATGATGGTAACAATTGATAATCTTCAGTTTAATTATTCAAAACACATTGTGTTCAATGATGTTTCAATGAAACTAGAGGCAGGAAAGATATACGGCCTGCTAGGTCAGAACGGAGTTGGGAAAACTACTTTGCTCAAAATAATGAGCGGTTTACTAAAACTTAAAAGCGGAAGCTGCAGAGTTAACGGTTATAATCCCTATCTCAGAGAACCGGGTTTTTTAGGAGAGCTCTTTTACATTCCGGAAGATTTTATGGGTCCGGATCTGGTTGTTAATAAATTTGCCAGGCTAAGAGGAGAGTTTTATCCTAACTACGATCATAATAAATTCAGCAGACTAATGACTGAATTTGAAGTTAACGGAAACAGCAAGTTTACAAAACTCTCGTTTGGTCAGCAGAAAAAAGCAATCATTGCGTTTGCTCTCTCTACCAACACCAAACTTATTCTTATGGATGAACCGAGCAACGGACTGGACATCCCTTCCAAGGCCCAGCTAAGAAGAGTTATCTCACAAGCATCTACAGATGAGACCTGTATCGTTATCTCTACACATCAGGTAAGAGATCTTGAAAATCTTATTGATCCGATAATTATTCTGGACAGAAATGGAGTACTACTAAATGCATCAATAGATGAAATAAGTCAGAAATTGTGTTTTGAATTCAGTCCAACTGCCTCAGAAAATGCAATCTACAGTGAGCAAACATTAGGCGGATTTATCAATGTTAACAGAAATATCACTGGACGAGAATGCAAGGTTAATATTGAGGCTTTATTCAATTCTGTGTTGCAAAACAGAGAACTAATCAAGGATATTTTTAAAAAATAAAAAGAGATGAAAGAGTTTTTTAATATAAACAGATTTTTTAAACTGGTTCAGAAGGAGTCCTCTGAGAGATTTCATATGATGCTAAAGATTGCTGCAATTTTCGGAGCACTTCTGGCAGGATACTGGCTCAGTATTATTGTGTTCAGCTATGGGGAATCAACATCAATTGCGAGTAGCAGAGCAAGTTTCATATTTTTTGCTGCAATGTTGTCAATGCTTATTGCCCCTTTTAATTTGTATAAAAGTTACAATCACAAGAAAGGTGGTATAGACTATGTACTACTTCCGGCCTCTGTAATGGAGAAATACCTCAGTATGCTAATTAACTGTGTAATACTTCTTCCTGTTTTCACTTTTTGTACTGTTTTATTAACAGATACAATTATTACAACTGTAACACCTCAGATATTCAATGGTTATGCAATTTCCAGCTTAAATCTTGGAGAAAAATTTGCCAAGGGATATGCAGAGGCGCTTATAATGCAGCTAGGATTCATTTACTGTAATCTTCTTTTCAGAAAATATAAAGTAACCAAAACCCTGCTCTCGACAATAGGGCTATACATAGTATTTGCCATGACACTGGTATTTCTGGTCACAGTGGTTTTTAAAGAGGATTTCCTGATTATGGAGAAGATGAATATCAATATCAGCATAGATAAAATCAGTGATATATCTAAACTGGAAGAATTTGGTAACTTCTCCGCTCTCTTTAAAACTTTGTACTATACAAGTCAGATATTCTTTTACGGTGTACTCCCTGCCTGGTTCTTATTTGGATCATACCACAGGATGAAAACTCTCCAATACTAACTATTATGGAATTTAACGAACACAAACCGATATATCTTCAGATTTCCGATACCATTTGTGATCTAATTCTCACAAATGAGTGGAATGAGGAGGAGAGAATACCATCCGTAAGGGAATATGGAGGGATTCTGGGGGTCAATCCCAATACAATTATGAGAACATACGACCATCTGCAGGAGGCAGAGATTATTTACAATAAAAGAGGAGTTGGATATTTTGTTAAAACTGGTGCAAAAGAACAGATTATCACAATTCAAAGAGAGCAATTTATTCAGGAGGAGTTACCAAAAATTAAGCGCAGACTTGAACTTCTTGGATTAAATCCAACTGAAATATTCTGATTATTATAAAGATTTCTTGATTTTTTTCGTGAAGAGTGCAACTAATCAAGCTTAGTCTTCGTCTAAAGGTGTGAATAATATATTATGCTTTACAATGTATTCAATTTTCACAACAACTATGTATAACAAATTTCTTTCGGTTTTATTGATCTTAATGATCTCAATCAGCGCAACAGCTGCAAAAAACAACGGTATTATCACAGGTAAAGTCTCTGAAAAGGGGAATGGCTCTCCTTTATCATTTGCGACAATAAGCATTCAGGACAAAGAGAACAAAATCCTGGGGGGTGCTACATCTGGTGATGATGGTAAATTTCTTATAGACAAAGTGATCTATGGTGAATGTAAAATAAAGGTATCTTTCATAGGTTTCAGAGATACAACATTTACAGTTAATATCAATCAAAGCTCAAATACTGTAGATCTTGGTGAGATAAAGTTAGCAAGCAACTCAGTAACACTATCTTCAGCTATTGTTACTGCAAAAGTTCCGGTTATTGAGCAAAAACTTGATAAAATAATTTTCAATGTTTCAGAAGCAGTCTCTACACAGGGGAGCAATGCCCTTGATATTTTGAGAAAGGCTCCGGGTGTAAGTATTGACCCGGATGGCAATATCCTTCTCAACGGATCTGCGGTTCAGATTTGGATAGATGGAAGGCCCTCAAATATGACTGGTCAGCAGCTGGATATGCTTTTAAGCGGAACAGATGCTGCAACTATTGATAAAATTGAGATCCTTGCTCACCCATCTGCAAAATATGATGCTTCAGGTTCAGGTGGTATCATTAATATCAGGACAAAAAAGAATTTCGTTAAAGGGATTAACGGATTTGTAAAGGCCGGATACTCAGCCTCTCCATATTACAGTAAAAACTATGATGGAGTTGATGGAACTCTTAATCTCAACTACAGAGGTGAAAAGACAAATACATCTTTGTCGTACAGCCCAAGATTCGGAGAGAGGTTCAATGACTTTTATTCAACAACAGATATGGGAGGAGGCCTTATTTTGGATGGTTCAACAAAATCAGATGTTGCACAGAGATATCATAATCTGAGGCTTAGCAGCGATTTCTTTATCAACAAAAAGAATGTTGTAGGAGTAATTATATCAGGTCTTGACAGATCCGGTGAAGATATTACTGATGACAACATAACCGGAAACACTTTATTCAGGAACGGACAGATTATTGAGAAGACAGCAACTTCAATAGATAATTCAGATATGTTCAGAACATGGTCAGGTAACATTAACTACACCCATACAATTAAAGATGGTCAGGAGTTTACTCTTAACGCAGACTACGGCAGATATAAAACAGGTCAGTACAGCTTCCAGGAGAATCTTTTTACAGATATCAGCGGCCTTCCAACAAGAGAAGCAAATATATTCAGAAGCAACTCAGACCAGGTTATTGAGATTATCTCAGCAAAAGCAGATTATGAGCAAATAATGTTCAAAAATTACAAACTGGAGGCAGGGGCAAAATTTGCCAGAAGTCTTACTGACAACAACCTGCTCAGAGAGGATAAAATTGATGGTATATGGAGTCCTAATCAAAACCTGAGCAGTATATTCGGGTACACAGAAAACATCTCTGCTGCTTATGTTTCAGTTGCACGGCAATTTGGCCCTAAATGGAGCCTTAAAGCGGGTCTGAGAGGAGAGATGACAGATGCAACAGGTAACTGGACAAGTGCAGATACAACCACTCATAAAACTTACACAGACCTCTTCCCTACCCTTTTTGTAGGATACACTCCAAACAAAGATTTCAGATTTGGACTCTCTTACACAAAAAGGGTTAACAGACCAAGGTTCTTTCAACTTAATCCATTCAGAATTTATGTTGATGCAAACAGTGCTGTTGAGGGAAATCCGGAACTTATGCCTCAGTACAGCCATATGATGGGTCTTACGCTAGGTTATAAACAACACTATTCAATAAATCTTGTCGGACAGATAAACGAAGGTGTAATTATTCAGAATCCATACTTTAATCCGGAGACTGGTGAGAAATTATTAATATGGCAAAACTTTGGCACACAAGCATTTTTTGGAGGCTCATTTTCAATCTCTGAACTCCCTTTAACAAAATGGTTTGTACTGAATGCTAATGCAAATTTGTTAACAGTTACAAATACGACAGAGAATTTTAACAGCGGCTCTCTCTATGCAAACGGATATCTTAACGCAACATTCCTTTTACCAAAGGATTACAAAGTTGAACTAACAGGATCAATCCAATCTGGAATCCCATATGGATATTTTAAGATAAAACCTTCCGGAGATGTAAATATTGGTGTAAAAAAGAGCCTTTTTGCGAACAAAGGTACAGTTGCCCTTAATATTTCAGACATCTTCAATACCAGATCAAACAGGGCTGAATTGAATACTGATGTTGTTAACGGCTATAATTTCCATTCAAACTACAACAGTCGCCAGATTACAATTAGTTTTCAGTACAGATTCGGACAGAGTAAAGCAGTAAAAACAAGAAAAGTGGGCAATAACGAAGAGGCTTCCAGAACAGGAGCCGGAAATTAGTTTGAAATTTAGGTAGCCTCACTTTAGGCCGGTCTTTTAAGACCGGCTTTTTTATTTTTTTGACGCAGCTTTGAGAGTATTTTTCATAAGGGCTATTATTGTCATCGGCCCTACCCCACCCGGTACAGGAGTTATATAAGAGCACTTTGGAGCTACTTCGTCAAATTTAACATCCCCTAAAAGCCTGAAACCGATTTTATTCTCTGCCGGAACTCTTGTAATTCCAACATCTATAACAACAGCTCCCTCTTTTACCATATCTCCCCTGAGGAATTCGGCAACACCCAAAGCGGCAATAATTATATCAGCCTTTAAAGTGTGTTCCTTCAAATCTCTTGTCCTGCTATGACACATAGTAACAGTACAATCCCCGGGCTTTGCCTTTTGAGAAAGAAGGTTTGCCATGGGTCTTCCTACGATATTGCTCCGTCCTATTATTACACAGTTTTTCCCTGATGTTTCAATATTGTATCTGTTAAGCAGCTCAATTATTCCCCATGGAGTTGCAGATATAAAAGATGGAAGTCCAAGAACCATTTTACCAACATTCACTGGATGAAATCCATCAACATCCTTTTCAGGGTCAATTGCTTCAGTTACTAATTGTTCATTTATATGACCAGGGAGAGGCAGTTGAACTATAAGACCATCAATGTCATTGTTTTTATTAATACTATCAATTTCTGAGAGCAGTCTCTCCTCTGAGATATCAGCAGGAAATCTAAGCAGAGTCGATTTAAATCCCACCTGAGCACATGCCTTCTCTTTGTGTCCTACATATGTTTGGGAGGCACCGTCATCTCCCACAAGAATTGCTGCAAGGTGCGGAATTTTCCCTCCTTCAGAGGCGATTTTTTGAACTTCAATCGCTATTTCATTTTTAATTTTGTCAGCTGTTGCCTTACCATCCAGTAATTCCATCTCAGATTTAAATTATAGGTTTATCTTCTTCTTAAAGCAGCCATATTTCTCATCGCATTCTTACCACCTCCGCCGGCTACTGTCTTCATAACTTTTCTCATGTCCTCAAACTGTTTAACCAGTCTGTTAACTTCAGCAATTGAAGTGCCGCTACCCATTGCTATTCTCTTTCTCCTGTTTCCATTTAGTATAGCAGGATCGTTTTTCTCCTCTTTTGTCATAGATTGAATAATTGCCTCTATACTTTTAAATGAGTTATTATCCATATCCACATCTTTGATTGCTTTGCCTACACCAGGTATCATTGCAGCAAGATCCTTAATGTTTCCCATCTTCTTGATTTGCTGAATCTGAGAATAGAAATCTTCAAGTGTAAACTGATCCTTTGCTAGTTTCTTCTGTAATCTTCTTGCCTCCTCTTCATCATACTGCTCCTGAGCCTTTTCAACAAGTGAGACAACATCCCCCATTCCTAAGATTCTATCGGCAATTCTCCTTGGATGAAATACATCAAGGGCATCCATTTTTTCCCCCGAAGAGACAAATTTAATTGGTTTGTTAACAACAGCTCTGATAGAGAGAGCAGCACCACCCCTTGTGTCTCCATCCAGCTTTGTAAGAACAACTCCGTCAAAATTTAGTCTTTCATTGAATGTTCTTGCTGTTTCTACTGCGTCCTGTCCAGTCATCGAATCTACTACAAATAGAGTCTCGGTAGGGTTAACCGATTTTTTAACCGATTCTATCTCCCTCATCATCTCTTCGTCAATAGCAAGTCGGCCTGCAGTATCAATTATTACAAGCGAGAAGCCCTCTCTTTTTGCTTTTGAAATAGCATTCTTAGCTATTGATACAGGATCTTTCACCCCCTCCTCTGAGTAAACTTCAACTCCAACTTGCTCTCCAAGTACCTTTAACTGATCTATCGCGGCTGGTCTGTAAACATCACCTGCAACAAGCAGCGTTTTAAGCCCTCTTTTATTTTTACTGTTAAGAGCCAGTTTTCCGCAGAATGTTGTCTTACCTGAACCTTGAAGACCAGCTACCAGAACTACCCCCGGATTACCTTTAAGATTTATATCTGTCGCTTCATTACCCATAAGGGCCGTAAGCTCATCGTGAACAATTTTAGTCAGCATTTGTCCGGGACGAACAGCTTTAAGTACATCCTGACCCAGAGCTTTCTGCTTGACATCATCGCAAAAAGATTTTGCAATTTTGTAGCTCACATCTGCATCAAGTAAAGCTTTTCTGATATCCTTCAATGTCTCTGCAACATTTACCTCTGTTATCTTACCCTCTCCTTTTAAAAGTTTAAAAGAACTCTCCAGACGATCAATTAAATTCTCAAACATCTTTTATAATAATTTATAATATTACTTCCCTCTTTTATGAATAATCTCTCTCAGCACCTCTCTCCCCTGATCATTGACTATTGACTCCAAATGATATCTGACTAACTCTGAATGAAATACATAAGGATCTTTTAAAAATTTATAGGCTCCATTCCATGAGTAAATTCGGGACATAGCAGATGTAAAAAAGAGAGTTACAAGCTCTTTATTAAAATCTGTTCTGTAGAAACCTTCAGAGATACCCCTTTCGATATTTTCTGCAATGATCCTTGAGTAAAATGACATTCTGTTTGTATGATCCAGCAACTTAAGATCCGGGAGATAAACAGAGGAGTCACTTAAGAGCAATGGCCCAATTTCGGAGAGAGATTTGTTCATCATATCACTAGTATGGTAAAGGGCCTCTATGGCATCTCTTCCCTGTGACAGAGCCATGTTTATTTTGAATTCTATCTCTCCGAGAACATGCTGCATAACAGTCCTCATCAACTCGTCCTTACTGTTAAAGTTATTGTAAAGAGTCTTTTTGGTCAATTTGAGATGATCGGCAATTTCATCCATAGTCATTCTCAGCCCCTTCTTTCTGAAGAGCTCGTAAACCTCAATAACATACCTCTCTTTAGAACTTACTCTGCTCATAAAAATTAAGTTTCTTGATTAATAACTATCCGGAATAGTATTCAGGTGCCAAATCTCTCTGGTTATATTTCATAGCCATAACTTGTCCGTATGCTCCTGCTGATCGTATTGCAATTATATCTCCCCTGGATGTTTCAGGTAACAATATTGAACTGCCAAATCTGTCACTTGATTCGCATACTGGTCCAACAACATCGTATCTCATTTTTCTGCCTTGTGAGGTCAGATTGTCTATCTTATGTTTTGCCTGATAAAGAGCTGGTCTGATCAGATCATTCATTCCTGCATCAAGTATCGCAAATTTCTTCCCTTTACCAATCTTTACATAAAGTACTCTGGTAATCAAAGATCCACACTGGGCAACTATTGTTCTTCCCGGCTCAAAGTGGACATCCTGATTTTCACGGACTTCAAGCCCTTTATTTATTATTTGGAAATATGTGTCAAAGTCAGAGATTGGATTTGCATCAGGGTTTTCGTAATCAATTCCTAATCCTCCTCCAAGATTAATATTTCTTACCGGCAGACCATTGTCAAAAAACCATCGCTGAATATCATTAACCCTTCCGGTTAGCATCTCAAAAACATTTAGGTCTGTAATCTGAGATCCAACATGAAAATGGAGTCCGGCAAATTTAAGATTATCAGATTTCCTTAAAGTCTCTCTCACCTCCTGAAACATCCAGGTACTTATTCCAAATTTATCCTGTGATCTGCCTGTACTGATATATTTATGTGTATGCGCATCAATATCCGGATTAATCCTTAATGATACGGAGGCGATTTTACCCATTGAGGCGGCAAGAGAGTTAATAATCTCCAGCTCGGGCACAGATTCACAATTAAAACTAAAAATTCCTCCTTCAAGCGCGGTTTTGATCTCTTTATCTGACTTTCCCACACCTGCGTAGACTACCTTAGATGGATCAAAGCCAGACTTCAGTGCAAGGGCAACTTCATTACCGCTTACACAATCTGCTCCAAGTCCAAAGCTCCTGATTATTTCAAGAATTCTGTCATTAGCATTAGCCTTTAGCGCATAATGAGCGTGGTAGTTGTACCTCTTCAGGTTTGCAGTGTAATTTAAAAGGGTCTTTTTTAACAATTCAAGATTGTAATAGTAAAAGGGTGTATCCAGTTGCTGGAATTCGCGAATCTCTTTAGTATTGAACATCACAAATATCTATTGGGGTTTGAACCTGCAAAATTAGTAAAAAACTTGTACTTAATTTAAATTATCTATCTTTGCAAAAATTAAATATAAAAGGATGAAACCAACTAAAAAGGATCTCCTTCAGGAGACAATAAAGCACATTGACATTACAAAACTGGACTCTACCTATCTGATAGATTCCATGAGAGAGATGTCTTTTTCTTCCAGAGACACAGCTTCTGCAGCAGACATCCTTCAGCTGATGATTAACGATAAAGAGTCCACCAACTGGTTGATTCTTGCCGGAAGTACATCTGCAGGCGGATGCATGCAGGTTTATGTAGATATGGTCCGATTCAATATGATTGATGCGATTGTTGCAACAGGAGCCTCAATCATTGACATGGACTTTTTTGAAGCTCTTGGTTACAAACATTATAAGGGGACACAATTTATAGATGACACCCATCTCAGGGGCAACTATATTGACAGAATTTACGATACATTTATAGATGAAGAGGAGTTGCAAGCATGCGATTCAACAATCAAAACAATTGCAGACTCTCTGGAGGCAAGACCTTATTCATCAAGAGAATTTATACACGAAATCGGAAAGTGGCTCACTAAAAATTCAAAAAAGAAAAATTCTCTTATTCAGACTGCATATGAAAACAATGTTCCTATTTTCTGTCCTGCTTTTACAGACAGCAGCGCAGGCTTTGGACTTGTAATGCATCAGGTTGAAAGAATGAAACAAGGCAAACCATATCTTACAATTGACTCCATAGCAGATTTCAGAGAACTCACAGAGGTAAAGATGTCTGCAAAAACAAGCGGTCTCTTTATGGTAGGCGGCGGAGTGCCTAAAAACTTTGCACAGGATACAGTTGTTTGCGCAGAGTGCCTGGGATTTGATGTTCCAATGCACCAGTATGCTATTCAGATTACTGTTGCCGATGTCAGGGATGGTGCCTGTTCATCATCCACGCTTAAAGAGGCTAACTCATGGGGTAAGGTTAATACCGCACATGAGCAGATGGTTTACGCAGAGGCTACAACTGTTGTTCCGGTTATTGTCAGCTATGCATTCCACAAAGGAGACTGGAAAGCCAGAGAGGCTAAAAATCACTCACTTCTTTTTAAAGATGGCACACAAGGCACAGGCCTTCTTCTTCAAGATCCTGAGTAATAATTTATTGCATCATTATAATAAGAGGCCGACTAAAAAGCAATTTTTAGTCGGTCTCAATTTTTCTTGTAATTATCAGCTATCTGTATCAGCTAAGGAAAACATTGGCTCCCGAAGAGGGAGGGGACCCACCACATGGTGGGGAGGATTTTCCGTGCTGATACAGATAACTGATATAATAAAAAAGAGTAGTTTGATGCTACTTTTTCTTTAGTCTAATCTCCGCAATAAAACCGGCAATAAGACCCATACCACCAAACAACAGAGTTGAGGCACCATAAATAACACTTTGTGTTTCCCTTATCATCCAGGTGGCATCAGATACATTTCCCATTGTTGTGTTAACAATTATATAACCTATTAAAAGCCCCAAACCCAAGCCCACCAGTAGAGATCCAATTCTAAGGGTTAAATACTGGTTCTTAAACAACTTACCCTCTCCAAAAATTTCAGAGAGATTAATATTAGTGGTATTTACATTTTCCAGAGAGTTAAGTTTGTCAATAAGCAATAAGCGCTCTCTCTTTCTTACAAATAGCTCTATTACCTTATAAAAAGCGTATGCACCAACTCCAAAAGTAACAGGTATAGAAATAAAATCCATCATGGTTATAAATTTTTATTGTGTTTGCTCTTTTGACGAGTCTTTGAAATAAAGGTTACACAATGTAACTTTGAAACTTAGTCTGCGTCTAACAAAGTGATGAAAAGAGAGGAGGAATTAAGAATAATTGAGCGAATTAAATGTGGTGAAACGAGCTTGTTCAATCAGCTGGTTTTAGTGCATTCCCCTAAAATTCTTTCAATTGTAAGAGGAGTGGTCAGTAACAGAGAAGACGCAGAGGAGGTTGCTCAGGATGTGTTTGTAAAAGCATACTTCTCCCTATCAGGATTCAGGGGAGAGTGCTCATTTTCAACCTGGCTGTTCAGGATAGCATATAATATGTCAATCTCAAAAACAAGAAAACAAAAAAGAATAAATATTCCATTTGAAAATGCCGGGCAGATACCGGACACATCAAATGATGAGAGAGAGCTGATTTCAGAAAGAGAGAGAGTTACAAAATTATTGTATAATGCTATAGGAGAGCTTGACACAGGAGACAAATTCATTATTCTCTCGTTTTACAATCACGAAAAAAGCATTAGGGAGATTTCAGAAATCAGTGGTTTATCTGAATCAAACATAAAGGTAAAATTACACCGGATTAAAAAGAGGCTGAGTATATTAATTGGAGATAAAATTGATTTGTGCTATGGATGAACAGGATATAAATATTAAGAACTTACTCTCACAGATTGATGACCAATCTGTCCCATTCGGATTTGAAACTAAAGTTTTTGACAAGATAGAGAAGAGATCTATACAGCTTGAATCCACGAGAGAGACAATAAAAAACATAGTGATTGCTATGGTAACAGCTGCTGCTCTCTTCGCTTCCCTCTTCTGTATAAACCACTATTTTTTTAAAATAGATTTCTCATCTAACATAAATTTTTCATTTTTCACGAAAGCCCTCAACAGCATCTCGTCTGTATTTAAAACCGAAGGCTCATTTACATGGATGATCCTTGGAGCAAATATTGCTATACTCCTTATATGTGAAAGAGTTATCTCAGAAAAAATTAGTAAAAAGAGGAGTGACAAAAATTAAACTCTCTCCCCTGTATGCTGAGGTCTCAGTAGATCGTTTACTGTTTTTACCGGATTAAATGTAGATACGGGAACCTCAACGAAGATTGAATTCCAGTTGCTCATAGCACCATTCCACAAACCTGGGAGCTCAAGTGCTTTTAACGACTTACCCTTCAGACTCTTAACTGAAACGAATCCGGTCTCAACATCAATAAATTTATTAAGATTAAATTTATTGCCCTGATAATCAATTATAGAACACACGATATCCACCGGATTAAAATGAGTAGATTCCATACTCCATCTTCTGAAATCCGGATGTGATTTATCTAGCTGAGCAGATTCCAAAATCTGAAGAGATGTAGAACCATCGGCATCTCTTACTATAAAAGGTCCGCCACCTGGCTCTCCCTCATTTTTAACCATCCCGCATACCCTTATAGGTCTGTTAAGTTTAGCATACAAAAAGTCTCTTGTCAGCTCTTCTGGCAAATCAGGTATCTCAATACAAAACTCCTCCTTTAGATATTTTATAATTTCAAGATGAAGAGCTGAATCAAATTCTCCATCTAGTTTATTCAAATAGCCGAAACATTTCTCACGGGCTTGAATTAGCATTCCTGCCAGAGTTTGCTTCCAGGTAGTTGTATCATCCAACAACTCCTCTCTGGTAACATTGTCTATATTTTTAATAAAAATAATATCACTGTTAATCTCCTGCAGATTCCCTATCAGAGCTCCATGTCCTCCCGGTCTGAAGAGAATTGAGCCATCTTCGTTTCTGAATGGATTTCCCTCTAAATCAACGGCAATAGTATCTGTAGATTTTTTTTGAAGAGTAAAATCAACAGTCAAATTAATGCCTCTCTCCTTCAATATCTTCTCTTTAAGCTTTAAATAAAGATTGTTAAATGATTCAAGATGCTCCGCTGAAACTGTAAGCATCAACTTTGCTTCACCATCATTATTAAAAGCATATTTTACACTCTCAACAATTTGTTCTTCAAAAGCAGTCCTTGATTCTCCTGAGTAACGGTGAAATTTAAGCAACCCTTTAGGCTTGGAACCATAACCCAACCCATGATCCAATAATAGGAGCCTTATTACTGACAAGTAATCACCGGAATTAAATGATGGTAATCGTTTGAGGTCATCAATAAAAGGGAACCTGTCAAGGGAGGAGAGAAAAAGTGAGACAGGTGAATTGGGCTCCGGTTTCTCTCCTCTCTCCAGTAATTCGGCAGCCTCATATAGATCTTTAAACATTCTGGTAGCAGCGCCTGAGGCAGGGACAAACCTGGAGACAGAAAGGCGGGACGATTGGTATTTAGAAATATATCGGCTTTGCATCTCTTTGCTAACCATCCTTATCCCTTTTCCCGGAACAGACGGAGCTACAATATTTAAAAATGGGAATCCTCTGTTAATTGACTCTATTTGAGATTCAACCTCGGATACAGATATCTCCTGTCTATTAAATTGATCCAAATCGCTTTTACTAAATCTGCTCATCTCTGATTATTTTATCAAACATATATTTGACCTCCTCTGAATACTCCTCTCTGTATGCATAACCATTTCTTAAACTTTCAAACAATAGCGGAGACTCTTTCAGAGCTTTGGAATCTTCTCCGATATCATAAAGTGTAAAAATCAGATTACTCAAATTTATATAAGGATCACAATCCTCCATTGGCATAAAAGTTAACCTTGGAGGCTCTGTATGCTTATAAGTATACCCCGAGAGCGGATCAATATTAAAGAAACGCCCCAGATTATTAATTGAAATTACAGATGCATTAATCTTTCCCTGAATAGAATAACCGGCTATATGAGGTGTAGAGATATCGGCTTTATAGAGTATATCTCTGTTAATGTTTGGTTCATCCCTCCAAACATCAACAACTAATCCAGACAGATTATCTATTGCCTTTATTAAAGCTTTTTCGACAACCACCTCTCCTCTTGAAGTATTGATTAAAACCGCTCCATCCTTTAAACTACTGAAAAACGAATCGTTTGCCATATCTCTGGTAGATGAATCAAGAGGCACATGAAGTGATACCACATCAGAGTTTCTTAAAACATAATCCAAATCATAGTACTCAATTTTTGACAGAGAAGAGTCATGAGCCATCTTTAACGCTAACGGGGGGTCACATCTTAATACATTAAAACCCAGCTTTGTTGCAAGAGTTGCTAACCTCTCCCCTACATTTCCTGCTCCTATAACACCTAATGTTATCCCTTTGGGACTCTCCCCCTTTTTATCAAAAAGATAGAAAATTGATGTAATAACATATTGAACCACACCCCATGCGTTGCAACCGGCAGCATTTGTAAAATGAATTCCGTTTTCTCTGCACCAGTCAAGATCAACATGATCACTTCCTATAGTCGCTGAAGCAATAAACTTAACATTGGTATGTTCCAGCAGCTCTCTGTTGCATTTAGTTCTTGTTCTGATAATCAGAGCATCGCTATTTGCGATTTTCTCATTTGAAAATTCACCTCCCTTAAGATACTCAACTGAGGCATAAGGTTCAACAATACCTCTTATGAATGGGATGTCAGAATCAATAATCACTTTTATTGCCTTTTCCATGCAACTTATGTTATTACCTGAATACTATTTCTTTAACAATCTCCTCTCCAACAATTGAATTAATCCTCTCTTTTAGAGCGGTTTTGTACAAGGACAAAGAATCTCTTGCAACAGAAGAACTTAGCGTACAAAAAAGCTTGCCATTACTAAATTCTCTGCTAATTATATATTTGGTAAATCTGTTGTCTAATGCCTGATCAAAAGCAGTACAAACTGAATTTCCAACCAATCCCCTGGCAATACCCATTGATTGAATGTACTCAGGTATCAGATCTCCAATTTTCATATAATCCTTTCTTTTCATAGAATAACCCCTCCCTCTATTTCAACTGTTTTACTTTCGTTGCCTATCTCTGACAATATATTCTCTATTCTTACTTTGTTACTGTCAGTTATGAATATCTGACCAAAAGTACTGGAAGAGACAAGATTTAAAAGGAACTCAACCCTTTTTATATCCAGTTTATCAAAAACATCATCAAGTAACAAAAGTGGATTATGTTTAGTATTCTCCTTAAAAAGTGAATATTGTGCAAGTTTCAGAGATATTAAAAAAGATTTCTGCTGACCCTGAGATCCAACTTTTCTAATCTGTTCGCCATCCATTCCAAAAAGCAGTTCATCTCTGTGCACTCCCACAGTTGTATAGCCGAGACGGGATTCTCTTTCGAACGACTCATTTAAGAGTTCAATTAAGCTCCCTCTCTCCAGATCTGATTTATAATCAACTGATACCTTCTCTCTTCCACCTGAAATATCTTTGTAAAATTTGGTTACAAAAGGGACAAAATCTTTAACAAACTCACATCTGCAATTATAAATATAGACCGCATTCTCCTGCATTTTCTCAGAAATTGTATCCAATAGAAGTCTGTTCCTGAAATCTGTCTTTAAAAGTTTATTTCTCTGAGCAAGGAGGTTATTATAATTCTGAACCCTTCTTAGATACTCTCTGTCCAGCTGAGAAATGACTGCATTCAGAAACTTTCTTCTCTCATCTCCTGATTCATTAATTAAACAAGTATCGTATGGAGAGACCATAACGATAGGTATGATTCCGATATGATCTGACAATCGCTTGTAAAGTTTTCCGTTCCTCTTCATCTGCTTATCTCCGGATCTGTTAAGAGAGAGGGATATCTGGTCTGTAGAGCTGTCATCGTTCTTATACTCTCCCGATATAAATGCCACATCCTCTTCAAAAGAGATAGCCGTCTGGTCCTGTGAGGAGAGATAGCTTTTAGTCATTGAGAGATAGTATATGGAGTCCAGAAGGTTGGTTTTGCCTGCTCCATTCATTCCGGTAATGCAATTAAGCTTTTGCGAGAAGTTAACAGTAGCCTCGCCAAAGTTTTTAAAATTACTTAAGGAAATCTTTTTAAGATACATTTATTCGCTTTTCTTATACAAAGTTACTACTTTTATCTATTAATAATTTGTGATTAGACAAAATATTGTAAATTTGCACCCTGCTAAAAAAATTAGAGATGTCAAAGAAAAACCAACACCAGGATCCTGAACAATCTGTTGAACAGGCACTGAATACAACAGAGCATTTTATTGAGAAAAACAAAAAAACGCTTTTGTACTCTGCAATAGCAATTATAGCAATTGCAGCTATAGGATTTGCCTATCAGCACCTGTACCGCAAACCGCTTATTAATGAAGCTCTTGCTCAAACTTTTATGGCTGAACAACATTTTCGTTCAGACTCTTTTGCTCTGGCTCTTAACGGAGACGGCAATTCTCTCGGATTTGCCCAAATAATTGATGAATACGGAAGTAAGGCCGGCGAATCAGTTTATATGTATGCAGGCATCTCTGAACTCCAGCTTGGAAACTATGAGAATGCCATCTCATATCTAAAAAAATATGATGGTAATGATCCAATCATGAAAGCAAGATCAATAAGTAATATTGGTGATGCTTATGCAGGACTTGAAAATTACAAAGAGGCTCTCTCCTTCTATTTAAAAGCTGCCGACTTTGCTGATAACACTTTTGCTGCAGGATATCTTCTCAAAGCCGGAATTATGTACGAAGAGCTTGGAGATACTGCCAAGGCTGTTGAGACATACAAAACAATCAAAGATAAATATCCTCAAAGCGTTGAAGGTTACGATATAGACAAATATATTTCAAGACTTACTTTATAAGAGGTTTTGCAGCATCCAAAAATTACAGACTATGGGCAGAGCGTTTGAATTCAGAAAAGAGAGAAAGTTCAAGAGGTGGGGAAACATGGCAAAAATCTTTACTCGTTTAGCTAAAGAGATTACCATGGCTGCTAAATCAGGCGGAACAGATCCCGATAATAATCCCAGACTCAGAGCTCTCATTTCTAATGCAAGAAGTGAGAATATGCCTAAAGACAATATTGAAAGGGCTATTAAGAGATCTGTTGAAAAGGACCACTCTGACTATAAAGAGGTTGTTTACGAGGGATACGGACCTCATGGTATTGCTTTTCTCGTGGAGACAGCTACTGACAACACCACTAGAACGGTTGCCAACATTAGAAGTTATTTCAACAAATTCGGAGGATCACTGGGTACATCAGGAAGTGTTGAATTTATGTTTGAACGCAAATGCGTATTCAAAATTAAGACTAATGAAATTGACCTTGATGAACTGGAACTGGAGTTGATCGATTTTGGTGCAGAAGAGGTATTTGCAGATGAAGATTGCATATTGATTTATGGTGCATTTGAATCCTATGGATCTATTCAGAAATTCATTGAAGAGAAGGGATACGAGATGGTCTCAGGCTCTTTTGAGAGAATACCTACCGTAGAGTTAAAGAGTTTGCCCGACGATCAGAGAGCAGAGCTTGAAAAACTTATAGAACGATTTGAAAATGACGATGATGTACAAAATGTATATCATACTCTGGCAAACTAATATTAAAGTTTTTAATGAGTTAAAAAAGTAGTCAAAATTGGCTGCTTTTTTTTTGTTAAAACTCTTATTAATGCATACCTTTGCCTGATATTTACTTACAAATTTCAATCATCTAATTATAATTCGTTATGAAACTGTCGCATATTGAGCACATCGGTATTGCTGTAAAGTCATTAGAATCAGCCATTCCCTTTTACGAAGAGATGCTCGGTCTTAAATGCTATGCTGTTGAAGAGGTAGCAGATCAAAGAGTAAAAACTGCATTTTTTAAAATTGGCCAGACCAAGATTGAATTACTGGAGAGCACAGATCCGGAGGGGCCTATAGGTAAATTCATAGAGAAAAAAGGAGAGGGAATTCATCACATTGCTTTCGCAACTGAAGATGGAGTACAAAAGTCTCTTGAAGAGCTTGCTGAGAAAGGTGTTCAGCTAATTGACAAAACTCCTCGCAAAGGAGCTGAGGGGCTCAATATTGCTTTCCTTCATCCAAAATCTACAATAGGCGTACTCACTGAACTGTGTGAAGATCCTAAAAAAGCTAACTGCTAATAATAAATATCAAACATATAATACAAATGAGCCAGCAACTTGAACAGGTTAAGGCGCTTATTCAGCTTCGTGAAAAAGCGCGTCTGGGTGGAGGTCAAAAAAGAATTGACTCTCAGCATCAGAAGGGTAAATTCACTGCCAGAGAGAGAATCTCAATGCTATTAGACGAAGGAAGTTTTGAGGAGTTTGACATGTTTGTCACACACCGCTGCACAAACTTTGGTATGGAAAAGGAGAGATTCCTAGGAGATGGTGTTGTAACAGGATATGGTACAATTGAAGGCAGATTGGTCTATGTATTTGCCCAGGATTTTACTGTATTTGGAGGGTCACTATCAGAGAGCTTTGCAATGAAAATTTGCAAGATTATGGATCAGGCCATGAAAATGGGTGCTCCTGTAATTGGTGTAAACGACTCAGGAGGAGCCAGAATTCAGGAGGGTGTTAACGCACTTGCCGGATATGCAGAGATTTTCCAGAGAAATATTCTTGCTTCAGGTGTAATCCCTCAGATATCTGCAATTTTTGGTCCATGCGCGGGTGGTGCTGTTTACTCCCCTGCCCTTACGGATTTTAACATCATGACCAGAGGAACGAGTTATATGTTCCTGACAGGTCCTAAGGTTGTTAAGACTGTGACCGGCGAAGATGTAACTCAGGAACAGCTTGGTGGTGCGTCAGTTCACGCTACAAAGAGTGGTGTTGCTCACTTTGCAGTTGATACAGAGGAGGATGGCATCAGAATTATTCGTGAACTTATCAGCTTCCTCCCTCAGAACAATCTTGAGGAGGCACCTATTGTTCACACTAATGACCCAATCGACAGATTAGAGGACTCCCTTAACGAAATTATTCCTGACAGCCCTAACAAACCATACGATATGTATGAGGTAATCGGTGCTATTGTTGATGATGGAAAATTCCTTGAGGTTCACAGAGACTACGCTACAAATATTATAGTTGGCTTTGCAAGATTCAACGGAACATCTGTTGGTATAGTTGCAAATCAGCCTAAGGTTCTTGCAGGAGTTCTGGACAACAATGCATCCAGAAAAGCAGCAAGATTTGTTCGTTTCTGCGACGCTTTCAATATTCCTCTTGTAACACTTGTTGATGTACCTGGATTCTTGCCCGGAACACAGCAGGAGTATGGCGGAATTATTCTTCACGGAGCAAAACTGCTTTTTGCATACGGAGAGGCAACAGTTCCAAAAGTCACTGTTACTCTTCGCAAATCATATGGTGGAGCTTACTGCGTTATGTCCAGCAAGCACCTTCGCGGAGACATCAACTATGCATGGCCTACAGCTGAAATTGCTGTAATGGGACCTTCAGGAGCAATTGAGGTTCTCTACGGAAAAGAGGTGGCAGCTGCTGAAGATCCAGCAGCACTGTCAGCAGAGAAGGAGAAAGAGTACAGGGATGCTTTTGCAAACCCATACAATGCAGCTCGCTTTGGATATATTGACGATGTTATCGAGCCTAGAAACACCCGTTTCAGGATCATCAGATCACTCCAGCAGCTGGCTACAAAGAAGGTTACAAATCCGCCGAAGAAGCACGATAACCTTCCTCTATAAAAATCATAATCCGGAACAATATGAAAAGATTATTAAAGATATTTCTGTTGTCTGGGCTTATGTTAGCCGGCATCCAGCTGAATGGACAGAGCCAGGCCGATATGTGCATTAATGAATACCTTGTATACAATACAGATGACTTTGTTGATGACTTCGGACACAAGAGCGGATGGATTGAACTTTTCAACTCATCTTACGGCACTGTAAACATTGGCGGATGCTATCTGACTAATGACCCGAACAACCTTACAAAATATGTAATCCCAAAGGGTGATGTACTAACTAAAATTAAGCCCAGACAGCACATACTATTTTGGGCAGATAACCAGCCATACAGAGGAACATTTCATATAAATTTCACTCTTGAAGATTCAGACGAAGTTTTATTAGTCGCTTCTGATGGCAGAACCATAATTGACAGAATCAAAATCGTTAGGGATCTTGATACAAATGTTACTTACGGAAGAATAGAGGATGGAATCGGATCAAGAGATGGTAGCGATGGCTGGCAGGTTATGGCCAGAACCTCCCCCAGTACAAATAACTCAGGAGTTGACAAAGAATCTGCATCTGCAGTTTTCAAAAGAATTGACCCCTATGGAGTAATTATGTCACTTACCGCAATGTCTGTAGTATTCCTCGCACTTATTCTTCTTTATGTTGTATTTAAGCAAATTGGCAAATACAATGTAAAAAAGAATATGGAGAGAGCAGAGAAGACTCACGGAAAGAAAGCTGCACGGGCAGAAGAGGAGACATCTGCAGAGATATATGCGGCAATTGCGGCAGCAATGCATATGTATGCTATGGATGACGAATCTCACGACATAGAAAATACAATTCTAACCATTGCACGAGTTACTAAAAATTACTCACCATGGAGCTCAAAGATTTACACACTTCGTGAGAAACCTTGTAAAAAATAACCACATTAAGTCAATACAATTATGAAAGAATATAAACTAAAGATTAATGGTAACGACTATGCCGTAACTGTAAACGACATAGACGATACAATCGCAGAAGTAGAGGTGAACGGAATTCCATTCAAGGTTGAAATTGAGCGTCCTGCGAAGAAACAGGTAGTTGCAAAACCAAACAAACCAGCACCGGCTCCGTCAAATGTTGCCAAACCTACAGCATCAGGTTCTGAAACTGCTGTTACATCACCACTTCCGGGTGTTATTCTGGAGGTTGTCGTGAAAGAGGGAGATGTGGTTAAGAGAGGTCAAAAACTGATGGTACTTGAGGCTATGAAGATGGAGAATGTTATTGAGGCAAGTGCTGACGGAAAAATTATTTCAATCAAAGCAAACAAGGGCGACTCTGTACTGGAGGGTGCACCACTAATAATCATTGGATAAAATGGAAAATCAAGGATTATTTTCTCAATTAGGAGATAACCTGACACAATTCCTGCAATATACAGGTTTTGCCAATGCAACATGGGGTCACATCCTCATGATTGCAATAGGCCTTGTGTTTATTTATCTCGCTATAAAGAAGGATTGGGAGCCACTGCTCCTGGTGCCTATAGGGTTTGGTATTATTATAGGTAATATCCCTCTCTTTCCCGGGCTAAGTGTGGGTGTGTATGAAGAGGGATCTGTACTGAACATACTTTATCAGGGGGTTCAGCAGGGCTGGTACCCGCCTCTGATTTTTCTCGGAATTGGAGCAATGACAGATTTTTCTGCATTAATTTCAAATCCTAAATTACTCTTGATTGGTGCTGCTGCACAGTTTGGTATTTTTGGAGCTTATGCAATAGCTCTTTTAATGGGCTTTTCTGCTGCTGAGGCTGGTGCAATTGGTATAATCGGCGGTGCCGATGGTCCTACAGCAATCTTCCTGTCTTCCAGACTGGCTCCGGATTTGATGGGGGCAATAGCTGTATCTGCTTACTCCTATATGGCACTTGTACCTGTAATTCAACCACCGGTAATGAGACTGCTTACATCTAACAAAGAGAGACTTATAAGAATGAAACCTCCAAGAGCCGTCTCTCAGACCGAGAAAAAACTCTTCCCTATCATCGGTTTCCTTATGACGGCCTTTATTGTTCCCTCAGGTCTTCCTCTGCTTGGTATGCTATTCTTTGGAAACCTTCTTAAAGAGAGCGGAGTTACCAGAAGATTGGCAGAGACTGCCCGCGGACCGCTAATTGATGTAATCACCATATTGATTGGTGTTACAGTAGGTTGTTCAACTCAGGCAGACAAGTTTTTGCAATGGAAATCTGTCTACATATTTGGACTTGGAGCTTTATCATTCGTAATTGCCACAGCAGCAGGTGTAATGTTTGTTAAACTCTTCAATGTATTCCTTAAAGATGGAAACAAAATTAATCCACTTATTGGAAACGCAGGGGTTTCTGCAGTTCCGGACTCAGCAAGGGTATCAAATAATGTAGGTCTTGAATATGATAAAACAAACTATCTTCTTATGCACGCTATGGGGCCAAATGTTGCCGGCGTAATTGGAAGCGCGGTTGCCGCAGGTATACTTTTAGGATTTTTATCATAAATTATAGCATTTTTTTTAGAGAGCACCTGGTTCAGGTGCTCTTTTTTTTTGTAAATTTGTGAATTCACATTAATTTACATGGTATGCAAAACAAGTTGCAAGAGCTAACAGACAAATTGTACAACGAAGGTCTGTCAAAGGGTAAACAGGAGGC
Source organism: Bacteroidales bacterium MB20-C3-3 (assembly GCA_035609245.1). Lineage (NCBI taxonomy): Bacteria > Pseudomonadati > Bacteroidota > Bacteroidia > Bacteroidales > Bacteroidales bacterium MB20-C3-3. The sequence continues at coordinate 504,559 of CP141202.1, forward strand.
CGAGGAGATGGTGGCCAAGGCAAAAAAAGATGCCGCCGCAATTCTTGCAGATGCAAGAGCAGAGTCTGACAAAATAGTATCCGCAGCACAAAAAGATGCTCTGGATATTAAGCAGAAGATGGAGACCGAAATTAAAATGGCCTTCAGGCAGACAATAACCACCCTTAAAAATCAAATTGAGAATACCCTTATCTCTAACTCAATCAACAAACCTGTGACAGCAGTTTCAGACAATACCTCTTTTCTGAAGGAGTTAATTATGTCTGCAATATCGGCCTTTAATCCAAAAGGCAGCGATATGGTCTCTCTGTCACTTCTTCTTCCGGAAAATAAAAGGGCAGAGTTGGAGTCTTTCTTTAAAAGCGAAGCAACAAAACATATACAAGAAAGTGTCGAGATTAAGTTTGATAATAAAATCCAAAACGGATTCAAGATAGGACCTGCAAAAGAGGGCTATCATATAAGCTTTACCGATAAGGATCTTCAGCATCTTTTCAGTGAGTTTCTTAAACCAAAAACTCGTGAGTTTTTATTTAATGAATAGTTATGAATAACTATCCTTATCTTATAGCGGGACTCCCTGAAATTTTTCCTGATTTTGAAAAAAGCAGCCATAATATTGATCTACTTTTTGATCATATAAAAGAGAATATCAATCCAAAAGAAAAGAAGTATCTTGATTGGCTCTTGTTTGGATTAAAAGGTGAAAATCTCACTTCTCATTTCTACAGAGAGGTTTTTAAAACCCGCAACCGGTTTCTGAATGAATTTTTCAGATTCGACCTGGATATGCGTAACATCCAGACAGCCTATGTTTCTAAGCAAATGGGCTTAGATGTATCTGAATATCTTATTGGAGAGAACAACCTTGTTAACTCAATAAAAAGCAGCAGAGCCTCAGATTTTGGAGCATCAGATTTTTTTGGAGAATCTGCAAAACTTATTTCTCTCCTTTCAAGTTCCAATATTCTTGAAAAGGAACAGGGACTTGACCTTATGAGGTGGAATAAAGCCAGTCAAATAACAACATTCAACTATTTTGACATAGACTGGATTCTCTCATTTGCCACACGCCTTACACTAGCCAAAAGATGGGATGCACTTGACAAAAAGTTAGGTGCCGAACTTTTCAGAAAGCTTGTGAATGAGGTAAAGGAAACATATAAAAATGAGGATAAGGAATAAAAAGAGAAAAATAATATATTACAAGATATGAAAACCAGAGGAACAGTAAAAGGGATCATCTCAAACCTTGTAACCATTGAGGTTGATGGTCCCGTTTCCCAGAATGAGATCTGCTTTATTGACCTGGCGGGAACAAAGCTTATGTCAGAGGTGATAAAAGTAAATGGCAAAAATGCTTTTGTTCAGGTGTACGAAAGTACCCGCGGGATGAAGGTTGGTGATACTGCAGAATTTAATGGCCATATGCTGGAGGTCACTCTTGGCCCGGGTATTCTCTCTAGCAACTATGACGGCCTTCAGAACAACCTTGAAACAATGGAGGGGGTTTTCCTGACCAGAGGAGAGTACACCCAGCCTCTTGATCTTGATAAGGAGTGGGAGTTCACTCCGGAAGCCAAAGAGGGTGAAACAGTTACTGCTGCCTCGTGGTTAGGAGAGGTTAAAGAGGGATGGCTTCCTCACAAAATTATGGTTCCGTTCATTATGAAGGAGAGCTATATATTAAAATCTGTTGTGCCGGCCGGTAAATATAAAGTTACAGATACAATCGCTGTTGTTAAAGACGAGGCAGGAGTTGAGCATAAAATTACGATGATGCAAAAATGGCCTGTAAAAGTTGCAATTACCGCATATAAAGACAAACCCAGACCATTCAGAATAATGGAGACAGGTGTAAGAACAATTGACACATTTAATCCAATGGCAGAGGGTGGCACAGGATTTATCCCAGGCCCTTTTGGATGTGGCAAGACAGTTCTTCAGCACGCAATATCAAAACAGGCGGAAGCAGATGTAATAATAATGGCAGCTTGCGGAGAGAGGGCAAATGAGGTTGTTGAGATTTTTACAGAGTTCCCCGAGCTTATTGACCCAAGAACCGGCAGGAAGTTGATGGAGAGAACAACAATAATTTGTAACACATCCAACATGCCTGTTGCTGCAAGGGAGGCCTCTGTTTATACAGCAATGACAATAGGTGAATATTACAGAGCAATGGGTCTGAAAGTTCTTCTTCTGGCAGACTCAACTTCCAGATGGGCGCAGGCTCTCAGAGAGATGTCCAACAGAATGGAGGAGCTTCCCGGAGCAGATGCATTCCCTATGGACCTGCCGGCAATTATTTCAAGCTTCTACGCACGGGCAGGTATTGTTAATTTATACAATGGCAAAACAGGTTCAGTAACCTTTATCGGAACAGTTTCTCCCGCAGGAGGTAACTTGAAAGAGCCTGTTACCGAATCTACAAAAAAGGCAGCCAGATGCTTCTATGCACTAGCACAGAACAGGGCTGATAAAAAGAGATATCCGGCTGTTGACCCTATTGACTCTTACTCAAAATACCTTGAATATCCTGAGATTATTGAAGATCTTAAGAGAAGATTCAGTGATGACTGGGTTGAAAAAGTTTTAAAAGGGAAAAACATAGCCCTCAGAGGAAAAGAGGCTTACGACCAGATTAACATTCTCGGAGACGATGGAGTTCCTATTGAGTACCACACAAGATACTGGAAATCTGAACTATTAGACTTCATTATCCTTCAACAGGATGCATTTGACAAAATAGATCAGTCTACTCCTCTGGACAGACAAAAATTTATGTACAATCTGGTAATGGAGATTTGTGATCTTGAAAAGGAGTTTGACAATTTTGAAGAGTGTGCGGACTACTTTAAAAAGCTGATTAACACAATGCGTCAGATGAACTACTCTGAATATCAAAGCACAGAGTTCAACAAATATCTTGAACAACTTAAAAAAGAGATTGAAGATGGCAACTAAAGCATTTCAAAAGATATATACCAGAGTGGAGGCTATTACAAAAGCCACCATCTCCCTCAGAGCCTCCGGTGTGGCAAACGAGGAGCTTGCAACCGTTGCCGGAAGGTTGGCTCAGGTTGTTAAAATAAAAGATGATTTAATTACCCTTCAAGTATTTGAAGGTACTGATGGTATCGCTACAAATGCAGAGGTTGTTTTCTTTGGAGAACCTCCTACAATTCATGTTAGTGAAGAGCTTGCCGGAAGATTCTTCAACTCATATGGTCTTCCTATTGATAGCAGGCCTCCTGTAGAGGGAGAAAAGAGATATATTGGAGGTCCATCTGTTAACCCTTTCAGAAGGAAACAACCATCAGAGCTAATACCAACAGGTATTGCAGGAATTGACCTGAATAACACACTTGTATCCGGACAAAAGATTCCATTTTTTGCAGACCCTGACCAACCTTATAACCAAGTGATGGCTCAGGTTGCACTTAGGGCAGATGTTGACAAAATTATTCTTGGCGGGATGGGTCTTACAAACGATGACTATCTCTATTTTAAACAAATGTTTGAGAATGCCGGTGCACTTAATAAAATCATAAGTTTTGTAAACACTACGGAGCAGCCTCCTGTTGAGAGGCTTCTCATTCCCGATATGGCCCTGGCTGCTGCCGAATATTTTGCTGTTGATAAGAACGAAAAGGTTTTGGTTCTCCTGACAGATATGACGCTTTATGCCGATGCTTTAAGTATTGTAAGTAATCGTATGGATCAGATTCCATCTAAAGACTCTATGCCCGGCTCTCTCTATTCTGACCTGGCAAAAATCTACGAGAAAGCAGTGCAATTGCCAGATGGCGGCTCAATAACTATTATTGCTGTAACAACATTAAGTGGAGGAGATATTACACACGCTATACCTGACAACACTGGCTATATCACTGAGGGACAGTTATTCCTGAGGTCTGACTCTGATACAGGAAAGGTAATTGTGGATCCTTTCAGATCTCTGTCAAGGCTTAAACAATTAGTAATCGGCAAAAAGACTCGTGAAGACCACAATCAGGTGATGAACGCAGCCGTCCGTCTTTACGCGGATGCAGCAAATGCCAAGACCAAGCTGGAAAACGGATTTGACCTTAGTGACTATGATGTGAGATGTCTGGATTATGCAAAGGCATACTCAAGCAGACTTCTTGCTATTGATGTAAATATAAACACAACTCAAATGCTTGACACTGCCTGGGAACTATTCTCAAAATATTTCACAAGAGAAGAGCTTAGCATTAAAGAGGATATTTTGAATAAATACTGGAAAACCGCATAGATTTCTGTTATGGCTATAAAATTCCAATTTAATAAAACCTCTCTTAACGACCTTAACAAGCAGCTTAAGGTGCGCACAAATGCGCTGCCTACCCTTAAAAATAAGGAATCTGCGCTCAGAATGGAGGTTAAGAGAGCAAAATATCGTTCAGACGAACTTTTGGAACAATTGGCCTCTTCACTGAAATCTTACGACTATCTGGCAGGGTTATGGACTGAATTCGAACCCGGTTTAATCTCAGTAAAGGATGTGGAGTTAGAAACGGTAAAAATTGCCGGAATAAAAACACCATCTTTGAAAGAGGTTATTTACGATGTAAAGCCCTATAATTTTTTCAAAAAACCTGTCTGGTATGCAGACGGTATAAAAATACTTCAGCAACTTGCCCAGTTGGGCATTGAATCTGAAATATATCTTGAAAAGATGAGGCTGCTAGAGTTTGCCAGAAAGAAGACCACTCAGAAGGTTAACCTCTACGAGAAGGTCCAGATTCCAGGTTATAAAGAGGCTATTCTTAAGATTAAACGATTTATGGAGGATGAGGAGAACCTCTCCAAAGCCTCACAAAAAATCGTTAAAAACAGACAACTACAGGAGGAGGCTGCCTTATGATTACAAAAATGACAAAATACTCTTTTGTCCTCTTTCACAAAGAGGTATTACCATTTCTAGAGAGGGTACAGGAATTGGGAATGGTAGATATTACAAGAGAGAATAAGGCTGTTGATGAACACTCAAAGGAAAAATTTTCACTGCTTGAAAGATATGCCTCTGCCGAGAAAGCTTTAAAAGCTCTCTCCGAATCAATCCCTTCCAAGAGTATTTCATTAACAAATGACCTTGACTCTCTCTCCTCTGAAGAACTTCTTCAACTCGCAGAAAGAGCAATAAGCGACAGGGAGAATCTCTCTTCTGATCTTAAACTTCTTATCCGGGAAAGAGATGATGCATACCAGTGGGGAGCATTTACCAAAGATGATATTGACAAAATAACCTCTTTAGGATATCAGATGCACTTCTACATTATCTCTGAATCCAGTTATAATCCTGAATGGGAGAGTCAGTATATTATTCATACATTATCAGTTGAAGGAGGTAAAAGATATTTCGTTCTGCTGGTCCAAAACAATGAAGAGCTTCACTTCAAATATCCTGAGAGCAAATTCCCTGCTAATTCCTACAATTCAATTGATAAAGTAATAGAGAGCACTAAAGCAAAAATTGACTCAACAGAGGATCTGCTGCTCGCCCTGATTGCAAGGATTGATAAAATACACTCAGGGGCTGTGGCTGAAAGAGCAAATCTGGAATTACACCTTGCCGGTGTCTCCTCAGTAAAGGAGGCAGAGGGCACCATCGCTGTAATGACAGGCTTTTCTCCTGCAGATAAAAGAGATGAACTGCATGAATTCTTTGAAAGCACAGGAGTCTATTTTCTTGAGGAGAAAGCCAAAGAGGAGGACAATCCTCCAATAAAGCTGAAAAATAACTTCTTTACAAGACTATTTGAACCTATTGGAGAGCTTTATATGCTTCCAAAATATGGAGAGCTGGATCTAACCCCCTACTTTGCTCCGTTCTATATGTTATTTTTCGGGCTCTGCCTGGGTGACATTGGGTATGGGATTGTACTTTTTACAGCAGGTACAATTGGAAGATTCAAACTTCCAAAAATGAGGGGTTACATGATGCTGATTCAGTTTCTTGGAATAGGTGCCATGTTGATGCCTATGCTCAATGGCGTTTTCTTCGGAGCTAAGCTTCAAGATATAATCCCTATGCCTGACTCCATAAAAGAACTCTTCTTTTCTGACATCAAGATGTTCTGGTTTGCTATAATATTTGGTCTGTTCCAGATAGTAGTAGCCAGATTGGTTAATGCAATTGACTCTATGATAAGAAAAGGTTGGCAGCATGGTATGCACAATATTGGCTGGTCTATTCTTATAATATGGTTTTCAATAATTTATGCAGGGACTATGCTTCCTGATCTTGTTATCCCTGAATATGTAAGCTACATTGGTTACGCCGGTCTTGCTATGATTATCCTGTTCTCAAGTACAGAGGGTAATATTTTAAAAAGAGTTATGAAGGGTGCATTTTCTCTCTATGACATTACCGGTATTTTTGGAGATATGCTCTCGTATATAAGGCTGTTTGGTCTGGGTACAGCGGGTGGAATTTTGGGGCTGGTTGTAAACTCTGTTGCAATGAATATGTCAGGAATTCCTTATGTTGGATGGTTTTTTACCGGTTTAATGTTGCTTGTAGGCCACACTGCTGTTTTACTTCTTAATAGCCTTGGTGCTTTTGTACACCCTATGCGTCTTACATTTGTAGAGTTTTACAAAAATGCAGGTTTCGGCGGAGGAGGCAGAGCCTTCAGACCACTTACAAAAAATGAGAATTAATAAATTAAAACAATAAAACACAAAAAATTATGGAACAATTATTACCATTGACACTAGCCTATGTTGGTATGGGCATAATGCTTGCTGTATCCTGTATTGGAAGCACTATAGGGGTAACTATGGGCGGTAACGCAACTATTGGTGCTCTAAAGAAGAATCCGGATATGTTCGGCTCTGCAATGATTCTTTGCGCACTCCCTTCTACTCAGGGTCTTTATGGATTTGCCGGTTTCTTTCTTATGCTTAACAGGCTTCTTGAGATGCCGGTATTAAGTCTGGGACAAGGATTTGCAATTTTTGCGGTAGGTGTTGGTCTTGGAGTTGTTGGTTATTTCTCAGCCCTAAAGCAGGCATCTATTGTTGCAAACGGTATTGTTGAGATGAGTAATGGTCAGGATGTATTTGGAAAAACCCTTATTCTTGGAGTATTCCCTGAATTATATGCAATCCTTGCTTTTGCAGCTGCATTCCTTGCAATTCCTGCATAATCCTGTAAAATACACACTTAAAGAGAGTCTGAATGCTTATTTTCATTCAGACTCTCTTTTTTTGTATATCTTTGGTGAGAATAATAATTGCACAAAATGACACTAATTAAATCCATTTCAGGCATAAGGGGTACTATTGGCGGTGAGCCGGGAACTGCACTTACCCCTCCGGATGTAGTAAAATTTGTCTCGGCATACTCATACAGACTTAAGCTAAGGCTGCCCGGCAAAAGCCGGTATAAGGTTGTTGTGGGAAGAGATGCAAGGATATCCGGAGAGATGGTTGAAAATCTGGTCTGCGGAACATTAATGGCTTGTGGAATCGATGTTGTCAATGCCTCTCTTGCATCTACTCCTACCGTTGAGATGGCTGTTGTATTTGAAAAGGCTGATGGTGGGATCATTCTTACTGCCTCTCATAATCCAAAGCAGTGGAATGCTCTTAAACTACTTAATGAGAAGGGGGAATTTCTTGATGCAAATGAGGGTGAAAAGCTGCTTAAATTTGCAGAGGAGGGACTTTTCAATTACGCCGATGTTGACACACTGGGGATAATAACAAAAAGAGACTTTTCCAAACAGCATATAGAGGCGGTTCTCTCCCACCCTCTGGTGGATACAGAGGCAATCTACAGAGCCGGATTTACAGTTGCTCTTGATGCTGTTAACTCGGTTGGAGGCGTTATAATGCCTCAGCTTCTGGAGGCGCTGGGGGTAAAGTGTATAAAAGTAAACTGTGATCCTACGGGCAGATTTGCCCATAACCCTGAGCCTCTGCCGGAACATCTCACTGAACTCTCATCTGTTGTGGTTAAAGAGGGTGCAGATTTGGGAATTTCAGTTGACCCTGATGTTGACAGGCTTGCACTGATTTGCGAAGATGGAAATCCATTTGGAGAAGAGTACACACTGGTTGCTGTTGCTGACTTTATTCTAAGGAGCAGAAAAGGGGCGACAGTATCAAACCTTTCATCCTCCAGGGCATTGAGAGATGTTACTGAAGCTGCCGGATGTGAATATTTTGCTTCTGCCGTTGGAGAGGTAAATGTTGTAACAGAGATGAAGAGAGTTGGAGCCGTTATCGGCGGAGAGGGCAATGGAGGAGTTATTGTACCTGATCTTCATTATGGCCGCGACTCACTTATCGGCACAGCACTTTTCCTTAGCCTGCTGGCAACAGAGAGGTGCAGCGCCTCAGATCTTAAGGCAAAATATCCTCCCTACTCTATTTCAAAAAATAAAATTGAGCTCTCACCATCAATTGATGTAGACAAAATCCTGTCAGAGGTAAAAACCAGATATTCTCACAAAAGGGTAACTGATATTGATGGTGTAAAGGTTGATTTTGATGAGGAGAAAATGTGGGTACACCTCAGGAAATCGAATACTGAACCCATAATAAGAATATATGCAGAGGCCTCCACAGAGGAGAGAGCAGCAGCCCTGGCTGACGAGGTAATAAATTTAATTACAGAGATAACCGGAAAATAATATGTTTTCATTCAGAACAACATCTTTAACTGAACAACCGGATCTGGTGCTTAGGAGCGGTAAGATTGCCCTTCTATGCAATCAATCATCCTGGCATCCTGAGAGAGGAGAGTATCTGATAGAGACACTCTACAAAAAAGGGGTGTTAAAAAGAGTATTTATACCTGAACACGGATTATTTGGAGAACTGCAGGATCAGGTAAAACTTGATGAGGGCTCTGAGTATGATAGTATGGCTCCCGGTTGTGAGTTTATATCACTGTACGGTAGTAGTGAAGAGAGTCTTTCAGTTAAAAGGGATAAACTTGAAGATCTTGATGCTCTTATAATTGACATCCAGGATGTAGGGGCAAGATACTATACCTATCCTGTTACAATCTTTAACCTGTTTAAAGTGTTAAAGGCAGAGTCTGTCAATTTGCCTGTTTATGTAATTGACAGAGTAAATCCGATGGGGAGACAGATTGAGGGGACAATGTTAAAGGAGGGATACTCCTCTTTTATCGGAGAGACAGGTATACTTCATCGTCACGGTCTAACTCTTGGAGAACTGACAAATTACTTTTACAATGAGATAAATGCAAAGTTTCCGCTTCATATAATCTCATATGTTGCCGAATCGGTCAACAGAGAGATGCTTCCATGGAGCATACCTCCTTCACCAAATATCCCAGGCCTCTTTACCTGCCATTTTTACAGCGGGCAGTGCCTTTGGGAGGGAACCAATGTCAGTGAAGGAAGGGGAACAACAAGGCCTTTTGAAATATTTGGAGCCCCATTTATTGATGTATTGGCCGATTTTAACAGCAAAGAGGGTTACGAAAACTGGAATGATCCAGGAAATCCAATCTCAGATCCAAGTGTTTATATCAGATGGACAAGGTTTATACCTCAGTTCCATAAATTCTCAGGAGAGGTGTGCAGCGGATTTCAGCTTCATCCGGTACCCGGAAAGCAATACCATGCACTGGCACATAATTTGAGAATAATGAGGTTCATCAAAGAGAGCTGTGAAGGCTTCAGCTTCCGTCACGGCAAATATGAGGCAGGGAATGATAAGAGAGCAATTGAACTCTTGTGCGGAGACCCTCTTCTGGTAGATTATCTTGAAGGTAACACAGATTGGGATTCGGTTAGGGAGGAGATGAAGCACGAGGAGCAAAAATGGATACGAAAAGCGAAAAGGGTACTCCTGTATGATGATCAGCTCTTTCGATGTAAATAAATTAAATTTAAAAGAAAAAAGAGATTATGTCAAATCCGGTACTAAGCGAAAAAATTTTCAGGAGAGAGGCAGCTGCATCTTCCACAGGGGTAATGACAGTAAAGGGAACAGCAATGAAGGCCCTGGTTCTTGTACTTATGGTGCTTGCAGGTGCAGCATATACCTGGAAAATTTTTTATGAATCAATTAACCCTGCCTCTATCCAGCCTTGGATGTGGGGTGGAGTAATAGGTGGATTTATTGTAGCCATGATTATATCATTCAAACCAAACCTGGCACAGTATCTGGCTCCTGTTTATGCAGTTCTTGAGGGTCTGTTTTTAGGTGCAATATCGGCTATGTTTAATGCTGCTTTTGCAGAGAGTGCCCCCGGAATCGTTATGAATGCTGTTCTGCTTACTATGATGACAGCCTTTGTGATGTTCCTTCTATACAGAAGCAGATTAATTAAGGTGGATCAGAAATTTATGAGAATCATTACAGCTGCTGTTGGTGCTGTAGCTCTCTACTATTTTATTACAATCATACTGTCACTCTTTGGGGTGAATCTTGTTATGCTTCATAACAGCGGCCCTCTTAGCATAGGTATAAGTCTGGTGATTATAGGCGTTGCCGCATTCAGCCTTATGATGGATTTCCATTTTATTGAACAGGCATCGGCTGCAGGAGCCCCAAAACACATGGAGTGGTACGGAGCATTTGGCCTTATGGTAACACTGATTTGGCTATATCTTGAGATCCTTAAACTCCTTGCCAAATTTGCCGGTAACAGAGATTAATTTTGGATTCTTGAATTATATTTGTACTTTTGCAACCCCATAATAATTAACAACAATAGTAATGAAAAAAGGAATACATCCCGAAACCTACCGTCTTGTAGCTTTCAAGGATATGTCAAATGACCATGTATTTATCACACGCTCGTGTGCAAATACAAGAGAGACAATTGAGCACGAAGGAGTTGAATACCCTGTAATCAAAGTGGAGATTTCAAACACTTCACACCCATTCTACACAGGTAAGATGAAACTGGTTGATACAGCCGGCCGTGTTGATAAATTCCTCAACAGATACAAAAAGGTACAAAAATAATTTGTCCATAAAGTACACACACTTAAAAAAACCATCTGAATCATTCAGATGGTTTTTTTATTTAAATCTTTCTATTTATTTTTTCTTAGATGATAGGAAAAATATAACCGGAAATGTATATCTTACCTTTACAGGTTTTCCATCTTGCAAACCCGGTTCCCAGTCAGGAGATTGAGAAACAACTCTATGTGCCTCTTTATCAAGCAAGTTATACACTCCTTTCACTACCTTAACATCCTCAACTTTCCCCTTCTCAGATACAACAAATTGCAAAATAACACGTCCCTGAATGCTATCTTTTACTGCCAGCTCTGGATATACAAGTTGACTGGCTACCCATCTTGTAAAGTGATTTTCGTCTCCCCCCTGGAATTTTGGTTTGACATCAACAACTGTAAACGGGACAATTTTAGTGGTGTCTTGAGGTAATGCCACTGTAGAAGTCACTGCTTCATTGACTTTAGAATCATTTTTCTGAATCTTGATATCTGCTTTGCTGAATGAAGTTACAGAGAATAGCAGAAGAGCGGCAACAGAGAACAAGGCAATAAGCCTGGCTCCCACTTTTGATTGTTTTAGATTTTCCATTTTAATAAATCTTTTAAAAGTTAATGACTTGTGGAGGCTGTTTGATATATCCGGGGCTGAAGAAAATTGGGATGAAAAGATTAGCTCTCGGTACTCTGATATGTCTGCTCCGCAATTTAGAACATCCATATCTGCCTGAAACTCATGAATCTCAATCAGCTTAGATTTTAATATATATATAAAAGGGTTAAACCACTGAACAGAAATCAGAAGGTTAATAAAAATAATATCTGCAGAATGATTTCTTTTTATGTGAGATAGTTCGTGCCTGACAATCATCTCCCTATCACTGGAGTTAAAAGAATCTGGCAAGAATATCGATTTACCAAAAGAGAATGGTGTATCTATCTCTTTCTGCTGGTAAATTGAGTAAGATTTTGATTTGAAAACAATTTCAGATCGACTCTGGAGTATAAATATCATTACGAGTTCAATCAGGTATTTGAAAACAAAAAACAACGATATTAATCCAAAAAATAAAATTGAGTAGCTCATTAGATTGGGTCCACTCGTCTCCGTTGTCAGACCTGAAGAATAATCGCTGATTACATATGCCGGATTTAAAAGATACCCAGGAACAACAGCGTTTGAAACCGGAATACTAATTAGTGGAAATATCGCTGCCAATAGCGATGATACCAGTATTGATACTCTTTGAAATGAATAGTTATTCTCCTCTGAAAAAATCAATCTGAAAAGCAGAAAAAAAACGGCTCCGCAAATTAGCGATTCAACCATATAATTTATTATAGCATTCATGATTAATTACTTTTATTCTTAATAATTTTCATGAGTTTATCTGCCTCTTCAACTGATAATTGCTCTTTTTTAGACAGGAAAGAGACCATATTCGCAACAGATCCTGAAAAAAAAGAGTTTACAATTCCATGCATCAACGAGTTCAGATAAGAGTCTTTATCAACTACAGGAAAGTACTTATGAGTATTGCCATGAGATTCATGAGAGACAAACCCTTTTTTCTCAAGTATCCTAACAATAGTGGATACAGTATTGTACGCCGGCTTAGGCTCCGGCATCTCCTCCAGCAGGTCATTTACATATGCTCTCTCCTTGTCCCAAAGCAGTTGCATAATTTGCAATTCAGCTTTTGTCAGCTCTTTAACTTTTCTCTTATCCATATTCAACTATTTTAATAGTTATATAACTAATCTTTTAGTTGCAATATTTGTGCCAACATTTCATTAGCGATAAGATATTATCTTTGCATTTGATAATACAGACTCAAATGCCCACATTAAAAGAGTTAGCTCATAAATACAATCACACTGATTACTTCAAAAGTGATCCTGTAATATTTCCCCGTCATTTTAAAGAGTTATGGCAGAAAGGAGAAGCCTCTTTTATGGACATCGAGATATCAGGTATTCTCTGTGCCCATCTTGCGTGGGGAAGAAGGGAGATGATCGTCAGAGATTGCAGGAGATTGATGGATGAAATGGAATGGAGGCCATACGAGTATATTATGGCCGGTAAATACAGAAGTGATTCCGTTTCCCTCCACAGAACAATAAAGTGGTGTGAAATGTCGTTGATATTTCACAATCTCAGAGCATATTATTTATCAAATGACTCCTTAGAGACACTCACTCCTGAGGAATACAGAGTCAAAATATTTGGAAGAAAGCCGGACCCCAAAGCTGCTAACAAAAAGATCCATATGTTCAGAAGATGGATGGTAAGAGATGATGGAATTGTTGACCTTGGTGTCTGGAAACGCACATCTCCCTCATCTCTGATTATTCCGCTTGATGTTCATGTGCACAGAGCTGCTCTTGAACAGGGAATCACAAAGAGAAAGAGTTCAGATATCACTACTGCAATTGAGATTACAGAATTTCTAAAATCGGTATTTCCAGATGATCCATGTATGGGTGATTTTGCCCTCTTTGCATATGGCGCTTCCCAAAAAAAATAGTTATATTTGATAGATTCAAAAAAATCTGCCAATGCCTAATCTATATATTATTTCCGGCTGCAACGGGGCAGGTAAAACAACTGCCTCTTATACAATTCTTCCGGAGATGCTTGATTGCAAAGAATTTGTTAATGCAGATGAAATAGCAAGGGGAATTTCCCCTTTTAAACCGGAAAGCGTATCAATTCAGGCCGGGAAGATAATGATTGAGCGTATGGATAATCTTATGTCCAACGGCACGGATTTTGCGATTGAAACTACACTAGCCACAAGAATATATGCGAAAATAATTAAATATGCTCAGGAGAGAGGATATCGTGTTACACTTCTTTTTTTCTGGCTTTCTATGCCCAACCTTGCTGTTGAGAGAGTTAAGATGAGGGTGGCTTCAGGGGGTCATAATATTGAAGAAAAAACAATCAGAAGACGATACGATATTGGAATAAAAAACTTATTTTCGCTATACATTCCGCTATGTGAATACTGGATGATAATAAATAATTCAACCATCCCTCAGGAGCTGATTGCAGAGGGTGGCAAGAACATGGAACCTAAAATTTACAATAAACCTACCTACAACAAACTAATTAATTATGAGCGAATCAGAGACTAAAGAGCTACGACAAAGCATACTCAATGGTTTAAACCTCGCATTTCATAGACTTATTCAGGAGAAGAAAAAAAACAATTCTGAACTGGCCTTTTCAAACAAGGGAAAAGTGGTAAAAGTTAAAGCCACAGATCTCTAACAACTAACCCCAAACCATGGTAAAAAAAATGACTTTATTACTGCTGCTGGCATTGCTAAGCAGCAGTAATATTTTTTCACAGATAAGCTTCTCGGCAGAATTTGAATCGGGAAGCCTTGGTAAAACTACTCTTATTGATTCTGTATGGTTCAATACGGGAAAGGGAGATTCTACACTTTACATATCCTACAGGATAGATTCACGATTTGACCCTTTAAACCCTGTTGACACTTCATTAAGACCGAGTGCAAGATGGTACTACTTCAGAATTGAGGGTGTCAAAGAAAAAATGGTTCACCTGGCGGTTAATAACTCAGAGGCGATCAGACCATTCTACAGTTATGACGGAGAAAACTTCGCCAGGTTTTCACAAGGAGAGAATCCGGAAAAGGGTCTGATTGTGAAGAAATTTCAAAAAGACACTGTCTATATTTCTCACTTCATCCCTTATACATGGAGCAGGCATAAATCTAAGCTTGATGAATGGAGTGTTAAGCCTTTTGTAACCAGGGAGATTATTGGCTATAGTTCTAAGGAGTTACCAATTGAAATGATTACAATAGATGAATCTGATCTCCATAATAATGATAAAGAGAAGAGACAAATATGGATTCATGGTCGCTCCCACCCCAGTGAGCAGCCGGCGAGCTGGCACCTTGAGGCACTAACTGACCTTTTATTGTCAGACACTCGAGAGGCTAAAGATCTTAGAAGAAACAGCACAATCTATATTATCCCATTTATTAATCCTGATGGTGTTTACGGCGGTTTTTCAAGATCAACATCAACAGGGGTAAATATTGAGATTAACTGGGACAGGCCGGATTCTTTAACAATGCCGGAGGTTCTGGCTCTTAAAAGGACTCTTGAAAGGGTAACCGCTCAAAAGCCACTTGATATTCTTCTAAATATGCATTCTCAGATTGCAAATTACGCCTCTTACTGGATACACAATGCAGAGTCAACAACAAATAAATTTCTTGACAATCAGCTTTTACTTTCTGCTTTGACTATGGATGACAGGCGTTTCTACAGAGAGGAGGATCAGCAATTTTCTGCTGTAGCTTCCAGATATGCAGAGGGATGGATATGGAACAGATTTGGGGAGAGGACACTTGCAATTACATTTGAAACTCCTTATACATTCTATAAAGAGAGTCATGATGAAGAGTGGGTATCCCCGGATAACCTCAAAGAGCTTGCTGAGGATACATTCTATGCGATTTATGACTACCTTATGATCCCGGGAGAAAATCGCATTATAATTGAACCTGAGAGTTTAAAAGGAAAGGGATGGAGAAGAGGAGACAGAACATTAAGAACTTTTTTTGGTGATAACTATTACATAGACGAAACCGGAAATGGAAAAGCTATATTTAGAATTAACAATTTAGAAAAAGGCAAGTATCGTGTATTTAACTACAAATCTAACAGGTGGATGGAGATTGACAGCATTGTTAAAAAGAGATCCGGAAGATTTGTATACAAGGTAAAATCCTCTCTTTTGGGAGGAGAAGCAGATGCTATAATGCTGCAAAAGCAATAAATTAGTTATATTTGCAGCAGGATTTATGCGGTAGTAGCTCAGTCGGTAGAGCATCAGCTTCCCAAGCTGAGGGTCGTGGGTTCGAACCCCATTTACCGCTCAAACATAAAGCCCCTTAATTTCAAGCATCTACGAGAAATAAGCAACCTCGTAGGTGCTTTTTTCGTATCAAAAAATAACACATATAAACAAATATATTTGCTTATATTTGCACAAGAGTTGTACCAAAGTTGTACCAAGATTTCTAGGTTATGGCAAAAGCATCAATAGTTATTCTTGAAAAAAACAGAAGAGCTGACGGAACCTACCCTGTTCAGGTGAGAATCTTCAATAATGGCAAACATGCCTATATGGATACTGAGATTTCAGCGAACAACTGGGAATTAACGATTCAGAAGGATAGCTCTGTGCTGGGGATTAGTGACAGAAGGTTATACAGGAGAGCGGATGACTTCCTTAAGAGAGTAGAGGACGTGATGAACACCCTCGCTCTTGATGATCTCACTGCAAGGGAAATAAAAGAGGCTGTTATACTTGAGATACGGAAGAGTAAGCGCTCTGCAACGGGTATTAACCTAATTGATTTTCTTGAGATGCGAATCGCCGTTCTTAAAGCAAAGGGGAAAAGCGGGATGGCTGCTAATGTAAAAACTCTGAAAAACTCTCTCGTTAAATTCATTGAGCGCCCTATATTGTTTTCAAACGAGATCAAACCACGCTTCCTGGAGAAATATCAAGAGCATCTGAGGAATCAAGGATTAAACGAGACAAGTCAATACAATATGCTGAAAGAGTTGCGTACAACTTTCAATGCGGCAATAGAGGAATACAATGACGAAGACGAAGGCGATTTTGTAATTAAGAATTATCCTTTTCGGAAATACAAATTAAAGCAACCTCAAACAGAGCACCGAGGGCTATATGCGGAAGATATTATTCCACTATACCGGCAGTATGACAATTATAACAGTCTCTCAAGCAGAGAGCGACTGGCCCTTGATGTGTATTTCTTATCGTTTTTCCTGATTGGGATAAACTCTGTAGATCTATACAACCTTCAAGCAAATAGCCTTAAATCCGGAAGGCTGATATATAACAGGACAAAGGTTAAGAATAGAAGAGAAGATAAGGGGCGGACGAGTGTCCTAATTGAACCGGAAGCAATGAAGATCTTAAAAACATATCTCGCTAACAAGTCTTCCGGCATGCTGTTGCGTTTTTCAGAGACATACTCTACCCCTGCCAACTTCAATCACGCCATTTCTTCAGGTCTTAAGGGATTATGTGAGAAAGCGGGCATCACCCGTATTACTTACTACTCAGCCCGACACTCATGGGCAACTATTGCAAGAAATAATTGTGAAGTTACAAAAGACGACATTAACCTAGCACTAAATCATATCGAACAAAACAGGGCAATGCGAACAACGGATATATACATTAGACCGAGTTACACCCGCATTGACCAGGCGAATAGGAAAGTCATTGATCATTTCTTCGCTGAGCTGCAATCGTCTTTGGAGAAAGCATCTCCCCCTCCCCTATCAGAAGCCACCGTTCCTCAATCTCCGGAAGAAAAACAATAATTTTCTGCACCATTTCCAGATTAGCCGGCCGTATGTCATTAATACAAGCGTATAAACTTGCATAAGGAATATCGGCTACCCTTGCAAATTCCTTAATAGTTCTGCCTGAATATTTTACCACGCCTCTAATCCTCTGATTGATGCTATTCATTGTTTTGACTGTCGTGAATTTATATTAGCTGCATAAGTGAGTAGAAAATACTAATAAATAGCAAGAATGACAGCACCACAATCGGGACTGATGATGGACTTTCTCCTAGCTTGCGCAAATGCACAAAATTGATAATCACACCGGATAAAACGGCAGCGAGAAGACCTCCGCCGACAGCTGTTCCCTGATAATTACCAGGTACAACAGCAGTAGAGAGCAACACAAGGGCGATAAGCGCGAAGAGTGGAATAAAGATAGCTAACAATCGTGTTGTTTTTTTTGATTTTGGTTTAATGAGCAGGGTTGCTATCAGCGTGACCACTGCCAAAAATGGTATTGATATCATATTATTATTAATAATTACCGTATGGAGTAATGCTTTTTCCCTCCCATTTATCAAACGTTATGCCCATTGTGTTCGTGGGCTCGTGTCTGTTTAGTCTGACATATACATATAGCGATATGGCAAACATGAGTACAACAACCGCAAGACAGGTCCATTTAAACGCATCTCTTTTCATATCATTTAGTCTTTAATAGTTCCTCTTTTCTCAACGGGGAGCCCCTGATGTTGAATTTAATCACATTGACGTCTATGTGCTCCAGCTTCAGGGGCTCATAGGTTATGCGCTCTTCGCTTTTTTTGACACTTCAACAAGTGCCTCTATTGTCTTCTGTTGTGAAATAATCGTATCCGCCTGTCTCTGTATAAAAGTCAAGGCGTCTAGGTAGAGTTTTTGATAATTACTGTTTGTTTGATTTTCTTCTAACAATCTTTCGCCACGATCCATCCGCTCATAGGCTACCTCCTCGCTTTTCAATAGCTGTTCTGGAAGCGAAGTGTTTAATAGCTTCAAAAAATCATCAATCTCAATTAGGATTTTTTGATAACGGGACAGCGTGCGATTAACATTTGCGCGCTCTATTCCCATTTTTTGAGCGATTTCAGTTTTTGAAATCACTTTTTCTCTTAGGATCGCCTCAAAATTAATCATCTCAATATCTGTTTATTGCACAAGTGTATCAGATCTTTTCACAAATATTAATCACTTTTTGATACATGGTATCTATTTTTGATATATATTTGTTCTTAGGTAATCAAATATGATACACTTTGTACATTTATTTTAATTACTGACAAATCTATATTAAAAAATTGATATATGCGCATAAAGAGGTCAAAAACTTTATCCGAAAACCTCCGCTCCCTCCCCTTAGATGAGTGGGTGGTCATAAAAGAACAGGATTACAAAATAAATTCTGTGAAAAATATTGTCACCCGATTACGCAGGGAGGGCGTTAATCTTAAAACGAACCAGAGGGGGTGCATCGGATGTATTAAAGTTCAAAGGACGGAGGCGTAACCATGGACAACAGCGAACTCCTATCTGCAATATTCAAGCTGCAAAAAGAAGCGACAAAAGTAGCCCTGGCAGAGGTGGGGCTTGTTTCTCCTGTTATTAACAAGAGTCAGGCGTGTGAAATATACACCAGGACACAAGTTGAGGAGTGGGCTGCTAAAGGGCTTCTTAAGGCAACAAATAAAAAGAAAGGAAGGAGCTCAACAATATACTATTCAAGAGAAGACTTAGTAAAACTATCCCTTGGGGTTGCTGAGCATATGAACGTTTCGCCAAGCGGGGCGAAGGGTACGCGCAGGAATAAGTTGACAAAGGGCCCTCGGGGAACATGATATCTCTTTGCAACAGAGTGGCGACTTAGCGTAAAGTTATTCAAAGCCATTCCCGCGAATCGCTGACAGCCCGGAAAGACGGGCAATTTTGAAAACACTAAACACACAACTATATGAATACACAATTAGACAGACCTGTTCTCTCAACTTTTGAATACCAAGGCCATTTGGTGTCATTTTCAAAGTTTGATAATGTTATGATCAACGCAACTGAGATGGCAAAGGTGTTTGACAAAGAGCCAAAGTTTTGGTTGTTAAATAAATCTACATCGGAATTTCTCAACGAATTGGCCAAAGTAAGAAATCTAACTTTGGAAAAATTAGTAGTAGTAACAAAAGGTGGTGTTAACTCCGGCACGTGGATGCAAGAGGATGTTGCTATTGAATTTGCGCGATGGCTTTCTCCGGCTTTTGCCATATGGTGCAATGATCGGATTAAAGAGCTCGGGAAGTATGGCCTAACTGCGACACCTGAAAGACTTGAGGAACTAATCAACAATCCTGACCTCCTCATTAAAATTGCAACCGAGTTGAAAAACGAGAGGGCAGAGAGAGAGCGTATTTCAAAAGTCAATGAGTCTCTTAACGCCACTATACAACATCAGGCTCCGAGGGTACTATTCGCCAGAGCGGTTGAAACATCACAAAGATCTATCCTCATTGGCGAGCTTGCCAAAATCTTGAAACAAAACGGAATTGAAATAGGTCAGAACAGGCTCTTCACAGAGCTGCGCAACACCGGTTATCTATGCAGAAAGGGAGACTACTACAATACGCCTACACAACAAGCAATGGAGTTAGGCTTATTTGAGATCAAGAAGACCTCTATTACAAAGCCGGATGGAACGACCCTGGTTACTACTACCACAAAAGTAACCGGTAAAGGGCAAATATACTTTGTCAATAAGTTCCTCAAAAGAAAACAACATCAAACTGCATAATCATGACAGAACTTACATTAAATCAACAAGAAACGCTTATCTCAATAAGAGGGGATGTTATAAGCTCAATCGAGGATCAACTTAACTGCGAAATAAGGCTACTGATGCTCACATTCTATCCTATATCAAGACAATACGGATGCTCTGTACTGCTTAAGGACAGAGTTTACTTCGGCAAAGGGGAGAGTGTTGATGCAATGATTAATGACCTAATCAGGTCTAAGACAACAGAGGTATATATCCTCCCCTCAACGACAATTTTTGAGCGGCAAAGGGTATAAACACAAGGGCCGCGAGTACACGACAAGCAGCCCTTTAACACAACTATGAACACAGAACTAACTGCGAACACAGAACACAGCACAAATATAGCAATTATGAAACAAATCAAACTACGATCACTTGAACTATTGAATTTCAAAGGAGGGACAATGAGTATTAACTTCAGTGAGACCACTACTATTGAGGGTGATAACGGAACTGGTAAGACAAGGGTATTTGACGCATTTACCTGGCTACTATTCGGCAAAAACTCAGCCGGAGACTCTGTTTTTGACATTAAGACACTTGATGAAAACAACGAACCAATACACAGGCTCACACACGAAGTGAAGGGGCTGCTTGATGTGGATGGAAAAGAGGTTGTCCTATGCAGATCCTACGCAGAGAACTGGAAGAAGCCTCGCGGAAAAGAAGAATTGGTTATGGATGGTCACTCAACGACCTATTTTATCAACACAATTACCGTCTCTCAGGCGGAATATGAAAAGTTTGTCAGCGATATGTGCCTTGAATCTCAATTCAAGCTGTTGACTAATCCACTAGCCTTTAATTCTCTTTCTTGGGAAAAACAAAGAAGCGTGCTCTTTGATATGGCCGGGGGTGTTGATCCTAGAATGGTGCTAATAGGGAAGAATAGCTACCTGGACCTATTGGAGAGAATGGGAGATATGGAAGATAAGAGGTATCGTGAAATGCTAAGAAATAAAATCAGCAAGTGTAAAGAGACCCTAGAGAAGATAAATCCGGCCATAGAGGAGCTCAATCGTATGATGCCATCAGAGCTGAATTGGGCATCACTTGAACAATTGGTTCAGGACAAAAAAAAGGATGTAGAGACAATTACCGCATCCCTCTCCTCTTATACAGAGAAAATGAATGTCAGGAACCAGTCCATAATGGATAGGTCTAACAAGGTGTTAGAATTGAGGCAACAAATGGCAGAGATGGTGGCGATAGCTAAGAACAGAACGATGCAATCTTTCTACGAAGAGATGGATAAATGGACCAGATCGAAAGGGGAGCGCGATAAAGAGGCTATAAGAGCACAAGAATTAAAGCAGCAACAATCAAGCTTAGTTGCTATGATTGATGAAAAGCAAAAAGCAATAGAAGCAAAGACCCAGGAATGGTATAAGGTTAATGATGTCAAAGTGATTATTGACAAATCCAAGTTCGCTTGCCAGTATTGCGGGACTGAATTCACTCCGGATAAAATAATTTCAATTCAAGAAAAGGCTCTTGAGACATTTCAGCAAGAAAAAGCAATCAAACTAGAAAAGATCACAAAAGAAGGGAAAGCCCTAACTGCAGAAAGGGATGCCCTGAAAGAAAAGCTTGCAGCAATCGTATTAGAGCTAGGAGGGGTCAAACTCACTTCAGAGCTTCCTCCAAAGCCGGTGCAACCAGAGTTTGAATACACTCCTGACGATGTATACGCAAACCTTAAACAGAGAATTGAAGAATTATCAGCAGAAAACGACGAACAGATAGACACTGAAGAACAGTCAATGCTCAAAAAAAGGCTAGAAGAGACAATCGCTCAAATACAGGATCTAAACAAGACCCTACAGGATAAGGGACTGATAACTAAATATAAGTCTCGCATCAGGGAGTTAGAAGAGCAAGAAAAATCAATCAATCAGGAGTTATCAGGACATGAGGGAGAAGAGCAATTACTTCTTGAATACTCAAAACTAATGATGGAAGCTGTTGAGAGCGCTGTATCATCTAAGTTTGAATTTGTCAAATTCAAGCTGTTCAATAAGCAAATCAACGGAGGAGAAACACCTACTTGCCAAGCGATGGTAAATGGCGTCCCGTTTCAGTCGCTAAACAATGCAATGCGTATCAATGCAGGATTAGACATTATCAGAGCATTACAAAATCACATAGGCATAGCAGCCCCCATCTTTATTGACAATAGGGAGTCTGTAGTTAAGATTACCCCTATGAATTGTCAGATCATCAACCTAGTAGTCAACAAGGAATTTAAAACACTTAATATATCTTAATCATGGCAGAAAACACACCAATAAAAAAAACACGCGCTGACATAATCAAAGAGGCTATGAGCGCACAATCTGTTCAAGAACAGTTTAAAAACGCTCTTGATAAAAACGCAGGACCGTTCACTGCTTCTCTCATTGATCTTTATGTGGGAGATAATAAATTACAGGCTTGCGACCCTAAGGCTGTTATCATGGAGGCCCTGAAGGCTGCTGTGCTAAAACTCCCTATAAATAAGGCTCTGGGATTTGCATATATAATTCCATTCAATATAAGCGTCAAAAATCCCGACAACACCTATACATCAGTCCCTACTCCAACCTTCATTGTGGGCTATAAAGGTTTAATACAACTAGCAATGAGAACCGGTCAGTACAAGCACATCAACGCAGATGTTGTGTACGAGGGAGAACTTGGAGTGAAAAATAAACTCACCGGGGAAATTGACCTATCCGGAGAAGCCATATCAGACAAGATCATTGGTTACTTCTGCTATTTTGAATTGCTGAATGGTTTCTCAAAGACCCTGTATATGCCGGTTGAAAAGATGGCCGCATATGCTAAGAAGTACGCCCCTACAATTAAGTATAGCACAGATATCACTGTTGAAAAGCTCATAGCCCTTGGCACTTCGGGAGTTAGCGGCGGTTCGGTTGGATGGACCGGAGATTTTACCTCTATGGCTTTAAAAACTGTCACTAGGAACCTGCTTTCAAAATATGGCTACCTCTCTATTGAGATGCAACAGGCTATTGTCGAGGATAGGGACTATGATTATGAAGACGAACCTCGTACTAACAGACTGAACGAAGCAGGGAGTAAGGTAATTAACACTAAAAGCATTGAGTATACAGAGGAGGGACAACCCACTCAGTCCGAACCAGAAAAACCCAATTTTGGCTAATCAAAAAATACAAATACACATGAAGCGGAACGATCTTATAAATTTATTAATGACCCTGCCTGAGAATGTAGAAATAATTCTTGCGGATGCGAGTCGCGAAGACAATGCTCCAATCGAAATAACAAGCGTTGAGGAGATTGAGTGCGAAAAAGAACCAGGATCCATAGGTGTAATCTTCTTTAACAACTAGAAAATGAAATTAAATATACTCGGTAGCTCGTCAGCCGGAAATTGCTACATACTTCAATCCGATTCAGAGGCTCTTATTATAGAGGTTGGCTTAAGAATGACCGATATAAAAAAGGTCATTGGCTTTAACCTAAATAAGGTTGCCGGGTGTATTGTTTCTCATCTTCATAACGATCATGCGAGAAGTGTTGAGGGCATGTTGAAGGCTGGAGTTGATGTATATGCGCATAGCTCTGTATTTGAAGCCAAGGGTATTGAGCATCGTAGAGCAAAAATAATTATCCCTGAGAAGGGATTTGCGGTTGGACAATTTAAGGTTTACCCATTCCCTGTTGCTCACGATGTTCCTACTCTTGGTTTTTTGATTAATCATAGTGAAACCGGTAATATCCTTTTTTTAACCGACACGTTTACCTGTGACTATCAATTTACAGACCTGTCTCATATACTCATTGAGGCAAACTACTCAACAGATATACTTGATAAAAATATTGGTTCTGGGAGGACTAATAATGGCATGAAAAGAAGATTGCGCTACTCGCACATGGAGTTGCAGACAACAAAGAAGCTACTCTCTGCTCACGACCTATCTAATGTTAAAACCATAACTCTCATCCATCTCTCTAGTGACAATTCGGACGAGAAGAGATTCGTTGAAGAAGTAAGGGCATTAACAGGGATTGTGACAAGAGCCGCATCATCAGGTTTAGAAATTGAATTACTCTCAAAACCTTTCTGATATGATAACATCGTATGACGACCTACTGCAAGAGGCTCAGGCCCTGCAAGATTTTCTAGAGAGCGAAATCCCGGAGGATATCAACATTGTAGTTGAGAGAGGAAATCAGCTTTCATCATACCTGGCAAGAAGTGGGAAAATGACTGCAGACGCAAAATATTGGATGAACATCCATCAGAAGCAGTCAGCAGAGAGAGTAATTGACTTATTAAGGGAAGACCTGAAATTGTCCGCAACAGCTCAAAACAGCCTTGTAGAAGCCTATTCAGCAGACCAACGATACCTATACAACTGGACTGAGAGACTGAATAGGGCGTGCACCCATCAATTAGACTGGTGCAGAACACTTGTATCCAAGGCGAAGGCTGAATTACAAGCCGGAATATAGGCGATATATAAAACACTAACAATTAAATTAATTAAAACAAATTATTAAAATGAAAAACGCAGAAACAACAAGAGAAAGCAATAGCACTAGGTTGATGGGAGGCCTTAGTGAAATGCTTGAGTGCGCATCGGTTATGGAGGATAAGCTCAGAGACGCTGTCGCAAGATTTGACAACGGATGTCTATCTCTTGCTCCCGGCGATCCAGAGGAGGCAAACTCTAATGCAACTGGGCTTTTCCCAGAGGCTCAGCGCATTATTTACAGGACACGAAAAAGGCAGGACGAAGTACACCGGCTCATTAACATACTTCTAGAAATGTTGTAAGCTATGATTGAAAAAGATCTTGCAAGGGGAGCGAAAAACCCTATTGAAGTCAAGCAGATGCTTGAGGCAAACTGCTCCGGAGTTGAGAGATACGGCTACCATCAGGACCTGACTCAGGAAGAACTTGACGATTGTCGCACACAGCTCTCAGATGTGGCAATTGAACTCTCTCGTCTTGAGGATGAGAAAAAGAGGATTACAGACGAGATTAAGGCGAAAATTAAGCCAATATCCGGAGAGTACGGAAGACTACTATCCCTCATTAAAGAAAAGTCAATTTTCAAAGAGGAGGAGTGCTTTAAGTTCTTATACGAAGACCAGAAGATAATTGCCTATTACAACCAAGAAGGCAAGCTCGTGGGTCAAAGAAGAGCTAGAGCGGACGAATTACAAGGAAATATTTTCCGATTCAAGAAAGAAGGTACTAATGACTAATTAATACTAACAATGAACAACAATAACGAAAACAAATTTAACATCACACTAGCACCCGGCACAGAGAAGGCCGAGTTGATTATCAGGCAACTTGACGAGCCAAACGAGGTTCCGGTAAAAGCTCCTTTAGCACTATCTATAAGCGGAGTAATAGGTTCTGTAAAAACATTTCTTGAAACAAGAAAAATCCATGTTCCCAAGTCTCACATTCTTGTTGATCGGGAGAATATGACAATAACTCTCATTGTCAATGAGGACAACCACTACGAGAAATGTCAGATAGTTGGCAAGGTTGAGGTTCACCCATCTTTTCAAGCCTTTGGTATCAACACAGGCAAATCCTGGACTCCTGCTAAGCTAGGACTGTTCTGCAAGATGAACAGGGCTTTCTTCGCCAGTAAGGAAGATAACATGAGACTTGTAAAAGAACTCATGAACTTCAATGGCAAAGTCAACAGTAGTATTGAGACTTCTTTGAGAGAGAATGGTAGCAAGACAGACAACTTTGAACAGGTTGTAGAATCCAACATACCAGCGGCCTTTACTCTTAAAGTTCCCATTATCAAGGGCGGATCCGTTGAGACTCTTGAAATAGAGACTTTCGCAGATATTGATGGTCGGGATGTGTCATTCACACTTCTATCTCCAGGTGCTAATCAGGCAATAGAGGAAATCAGAAATGAGGTAATTGACCAGGAACTTGCGGGAATAAGAGCCCTCAACCTCGGGATTACAATCATTGAAGTATAAACAACAACAAAAAACCCTCTCTGAAAGAAGGGAGGGTTTAATACTAAACCACGATGGCACTAAGAGACCAACCATATTTACCACTATATGTTCAGGATTATCTGACCGATGAGAAGCTTAATATGTGCAGTACAGCCACTCAGGGCATATACATTAAAATCATGTGCCTTATGCATAAGTCGGAGCAATATGGTAAAATTTTGCTACGGCAAAAGTTCCAGCAACACGACAACTTTTGCTTGGATTTAGCTTCGCAACTTGTTAAGAATTTGCCGTTTTCTCAAGAGGAGATCTATGCAGCTCTATGTGAACTAACAACAGAGGGTGTTTGCTATATTGAAGATGGCTCCCTTTGTCAAAAACGCATGATTAGAGACAATTATATAAGTGAACAAAGAGCAAAGGCCGGGTCTAAAGGTGGTGTTAAAACTCGGTTTGCTAGAGCAAAAGAACAAGCAAACAATGTAGCAAATAATGCAGCAAACACTGAATATGAAAATGAATATGAAAATGAATATGAAAATGAATATGAAAATAATTTATCTAAAGGGGGTAAGGGGGGGAAGCGCTCTGCCAGGTTCAAGCCACCTACTCAGCAAGAGGTAGAGAGCTATATTTCTCTCAAGGGACAGTTTAAGGCTGAGGAGTTGACAATGCTCGCAACCCGGTTTATAAATTTCTACGAAAGCAAAAACTGGTTTGTAGGTAAAAACAAAATGACTAATTGGAAAGCAGCCGCCACTAACTCGTTGGCATGGGATAGGTCATTTGCTAGACCCACATCTCAGTCTCAGCAGCGCGGGACATCAATCGTACAGGTACAAGAAATATTCAACGAACTAAACGGAAAACAATGAGAGCAACGGACATCATAGAAGTACTTAAAACTGACAAACTGAAAGACCTAAGCACTGCCAGTATGATGGAGGTGGTAACATCGGCTATGCTAAGGATTTTCACCCTTTCCGGAGCCGCTAAGGGGTATGACAAACAGCAACTCAAAGAAGAGATTGGAATATTTTCAAGCACTTTGCTTTCAGATCTTCGCAATGAATTCAGCGAACTCCACTCAGGAGAGATAGGATATGCTTTCATGTGTGGACTAAAGGGCGATTTTCAAGAAAAGACCTTTGGGTTGAATTATAAGACTTTTTACACATGGTTGAGTTGCTATTACTTTTCTCCGGAAAGAGCAGAAGCAATTAATAACGCTAAGCGACTTTCTGCTTCAAGGCAGATAGCGCCAACTTCCTCGCTAACAGAATACGAGAAAGAGGAGATAATCAAGAATAACATACAGGCATCCTATCAACTATTCCTTGCTGGACCATATCAAGCCAGTGCGGGAACGATGGGCAGTGTGATAGCAGAGCATTACAACATCCAAGACCTAGGCGGAGCAATGAAGAGATACTTGGTAAGAGTTGGCAAGATGAATATCAGTGAAACAGTTGGAGGGTTCTTTATTCGGATGAAAAAACAATCAGTTAAAAACATATTTGAAAATGAGCGAGATTGACAAAGAGGCTGTAAGACTAGGGATTATCTCTCTAATATGCCTCGCCGGGCTTGTAGCCATATACTGTATAGGAAAAAGAAACAAAACAAACTATAAATAAAAACTTAACAACACACAATCATGCATTACGCAACGATAATTGGAAGACTAGGCTCAGATGCCGTTTTAAAAGAGATTAATGGAAGGCAATTCGTTTCTATGTCTGTGGCTAGAGACGAGGTAATTGGAAAGTCTGCAAGCGGAGAGCCGGTAAAAGAAGCTGTTTGGTACAATGTAACCCTATATGGCAATGGAGGAAACAGGTTGTCGCGACTTCTTAAGGGGACAATGGTAACAGTTATTGGAAGAGAAAGGGTGAATGTGTACCAAGATAGAAATGGTGCATGGAGAGCAGGGTTTAATATTAGTGCTTTTGATGTTTACCTATGCGGAGGACAGAAGCAAGAGCAGGTAGTTCCAACACAACAGGCCTCGGATGAAATAAGAACCGTAGAGATATTCCCTGGTAATAATTCATCAGACGGAATTGATGATCTGCCAATGTAGGAAATGGCGAAGAAACCAATTAGGGCCGAAAGCAAAAGAGAGTACTTCTGTCGGGACTGCAAATTATATTTTGGAGAATACTCCCACCCTGTTGTCAACGGGAAATACGACACAACACGATTCATCCTCTGCCGATGCCCTTACACTACGGATGCCAAGTTATTAGACCATGAAAATTGTAAAAGAATTGAACTATGAAAACAGGAATTGAACTTATTGCCGAGGAAAGGCAAAGACAAATTGAAGTTGAGGGATGGACAGTGGAGCGCGATAAAGAGGAGCACGCAATAGGAGAGTTGGCACTTGCGGCGTCTTGCTACGCCATGACCCCAGATCTTAGGCCAGCAGAACTACCTCCGTCTCACTGGCCATGGGTTAATTACTGGAAGCCTAGTCCTAATGACCGCATACGGGAACTGCAGAAAGCAGGAGCGTTGATTGCGGCAGAGATTGACAGATTGCAGGCGTTAAAAGAGGAGGGCGAGGAAACAAGAACAAAGGAGTCGCTACCAATAAAGCCTCTTAAAAAACGGGTGTTTGAGATTTTAGACGAGATGAATCTCGATGATGTGAAGAACAGCACGGGGCTCGTTAGAGTGAGCAATGCTTTTATCTCTGCTGATAAAATAAAGCAGGGAGGAAAGGTCTCTGTGGGTGTTGATGAGCAGGCTATGATTGACTTATTGTCTGGCAAGGTAACTCCCGTTTTAATATTAGTCAATAAGGATGAATTTTTCAAGAGAAAGGAATTATGAAAGCAACTGAATTAAGAATAGGGAACATAGTGTTCTACAACAGCGAAAATGACAATAACGAGCCAGTAAGATATTACTGCACGATTAACGGAGCGGACTTAAGGATTATGCAGGACGATGAAAACTACTTAAAGTCTCACGAGCCTATTCCGCTTACACTCGAATTGCTTGAATATTGCGGATTTTCAGATAAAGCTTATAAAAACGGATATGTTGGTATTGATATCAAGGCAGGAGGAATGATAACAGACTTTGTTTTAACAAAACCTCAGGTTCTTGGAGAGTTTCAGAAGCAATTTTGTTGGGAATACAGAGCCGGAAATATTCCCTTTTTTCTAAAATTAGAATACCTCCACCAACTCCAAAACCTCTATTTCGCTTTGACGGGTGAAGAATTAGAGATTAATCTTGAAGAGAAATAACTATGAAAGGAATATGTTTTATAGAACCCTTATTTCACAAGGTAGTGAAAGGGGAAAAGACTCAAACGAGAAGAATTATTGTGTCGAGAACAGGATATTTTCAGGTAGAAAGAGACTGCGTAAGTAGAGACATAATAGACATTTGGCAAACAGATGATAATGAATGGTGCGGGGAAAATCTCATTCCTGTTAATCCAAAATACAAGGTAGGCGAAAAGGTTTATTTGAAAGAGCCGTATGCTGAAACTTGTGATGAGTATGGAAGCCCTCTAATTGCATATAGATTTGATAATGCAGCTTTCTATTTGATTAGAAAGGATGAGAACGGAGACTATTATCAATTAAATACAATCAAAAAGCCTGTTAGCACAAACTGGACTCTTGATAATTTCCCTGCGTGTGGTGAATGGAAAAACAAACTCTTCATGCCTCAATGGGCAGCTCGTTACTTCATTGAGATTACAGCAGTCAGAGCAGAGAGGTTGCAAGACATTTCAGCGGGGGATTGTATGAAAGAGGGCATTCATACTATGACTGGAGGTCTTTTGTTTGTGAATGAGATTAATAACATAGTCTACCCTACTCCTCAAAGAGCCTATGCAGCCCTCATCAACAACATAAGCGGAAAGGGCACTTGGGAGAGAAACCCTTTCGTATGGGTGTATGACTTTAAATTAATTCAGGAGTAATAATGAACCAAGAAAACATCAAATTACTATACATTGACCTCTTCTCAGGAGCAGGCGGAACATCTACGGGGGTTGAGTTTACACAGGTGAACGGCCAAAAGTGTGCGAGAGTTGTCGCTTGTGTCAATCACGACATAAACGCAATTCTGTCACATTCCGAAAATCACCCGGAAACACTACATTTTACCGAGGATATTCGCACCCTTGAACTCTCCCCTATGGTTACTCACCTGAACGCAATGAGGGTGAAATATCCTGAAGCTCTTGTGGTATTATGGGCCAGTTTGGAATGTACGAACTTCAGCAAGGCTAAAGGCGGACAATCAAGGGATGCAGACTCCAGGACACTTGCTGAACACCTGTTCAGATATATTGATGCCATTGACCCCGATTTTGTACACATTGAGAATGTAGAGGAGTTTATGAGCTGGGGCGATGTGGACGAGAACGGGAAACCCATCTCTATGGATCGTGGGAGGAGCTATCTCCGTTGGGTAAAAAACATCTGCAAATACGGATATAGCTACGATTGGAAGATTTGCAACTCTGCTGACTATGGAGCCTACACAGCAAGAAAAAGATATTTCGGACAATTTGCAAAGAAAGGACTTCCTATCTCGTGGCCGGAACCCACTCATGCAAAGGTTGTAACAGGAGGAGGTCTTTTTGGTCGTTTAGAGAGATGGAAAGCAGTGAAGGAGGTCCTTGACCTCAAAGACGAGGGAGAGTCAATATTCACCCGGAAAAAACCTCTTTCCGAGAAGACTCTGGAGAGAATCTATGCCGGGCTGATAAAGTTTGTTGCGGGCGGAAAGGATAAGTGGATATTGAAGTATAACTCAATAAATGGAAAGACAGGTAAGCATATTCCCCCGAGCATTGAGGAACCATCTCCGGTTATTTCATGTCAAGGGAGACTAGGGATTGTTTCAGCAAATTTCCTTTCTGCATATTACGGAAATGGAGACAATGTTTCTGATATTGAAAGTCCGTCTCCTGTTGTTACCACAAAAGACAGACTGGCTTTGATATCCTCCCAATTTCTCTATTCGTACAACTTCAAAGATGCAGGGAAAGATATCAATGCACCTTGTCCCACTTTGCTCACAAAGGACCGCCTCGCACTTGCTACGCCTCAGTTTCTTGATATGCAGTACGGAAATGGCAGCCCTGCTCCGATTGACACTCCGGCCGGTACTGTTACCACAAGTCCAAAGCATAACCTTGTCACCCTGAAACCTTGGATAATGAACACCAACTTCAATAATGTTGGAGCATCTGTTGACGAACCATCACAAGTGATTACAGCGAACAGAAAGTGGCACTATCTGATGAATACTACCCTTGCAGATGGCAATGAGCTTTACATTAAAGTTTTTGAAACCGATACTCCGGCAATGGTAAGAATCAAAGAGTTTATGGCTCTGTACGGAATCATTGATATTAAGATGCGTATGTTGAAAATTCCTGAACTGAAACAGATTATGGGCTTTCCGAAGACCTACAAACTTATCGGAACGCAGGCGGAACAGAAAAAGTACATCGGCAACGCTGTTGAGGTGAATATGTCAAGAGCTTTATGTGCCGCCCTAGCAGAGGATATTTACAAATATGAACTTGAAAAAGTGGCTATATGACTATGATTGAAGTAGACATCATACAAGGCTTTAAGCAGAAACATCTGTTCATTTCAGACAAGGGAGTAAGCTCTGTTGTGTACCTAATGGACTGCATGGATGGTATGAAGCAGATGCCTGAAAATTATTTCTCTCTTGCAATAGTGGATCCTCCGTATGGAATTAATGCGCCAAGTATGCAAATGGGACACAACCCTAACCGCAAAGGGAAAGGTCAATATCCCGGAGAAAGCACAGCGGTTAAGATTAAAAGGGGAAGACTTAATTCAGGAGGAGGACACATGAAGAATTCAACTCTTGTAAATTCTGATTGCAGTTGGGATAGCGAGCCACCGACACCAGAATACTTCTCTTCGCTCATGTCGATATCGGAGAATCAAATTATTTGGGGAGGAAACTATTTTTCACTACCTCCGACAAGGTGCATGATATGTTGGGATAAACTTCAACCACGGGATAATTTCTCTCAGTTTGAACTTGCCTGGACCTCATTTGATAAACCAACTGCAATGTTTCGCTATTCAAACACAGGAGGATTGAACAATGAGAAAAAGATTCACCCAACACAAAAACCCATTAAATTATATGAATGGCTGATTTCCAAATACTTAATGGGGGGGGTATTTTAGACACTCATCTTGGAAGCGGTTCAAGCAGAATTGCAGCTCACAAGGCAGGAGTTCCTTTTATGGGATTTGAAAAAGATGAGAAATACTTTAAAGACTCAGTGAAGAGATTTGAAACATATACATCACAACTAAGATTATTTTAACACAAACACAACTATGAACACAAAAGAAGTACAAACGATTGATTTAGCTCCTCTATATAAGGCACTAAGGGAGTGTGGATTTGAGGACAAACTTTCCGAATGTAGGGAGCCGGTATTTGCATACTTTGAAATGAGAATGTATCACGGAACAGTCAAGGTATCATTAACAATACGCCGTGATAGTAGGGTTATTCTAGAGGTGGAGATTGGAAAGAAGATTTCAGGGGTATCAATAATCCAAGAAAGTGTTATTGCCTCAGTCACCCGCAGGGACCTAGTGAGGATGATCTACAAGACTACAAACCGTCTGATTGACGACACACGCAATGCTATCAACGGAGAGCTAGAGCACAGGTTGAGTAATCAGTCGCTACCAAAGACTGATTCAGTAAACTGGAAGGGCAGATAGATAATTATAAACGAGGTGAGAGGCATGGGAACGAGAGCTACATTGAAAGCATTACAGAAGTACAGGAATAAAATACCCAAGGAAGTATATCGCAATCTTAGAATGGCGGTTTTAGAGGCTGATTATGCATACGAGGGACCGTTTTATAATCACAACCCAATAACATGTGTCGCATCATTTAAGGCAATTGATAAGATAGTTACTAGATACTTTGGGTTTGAAGATGGAGTAATTATCAAGAGGGGAAGAAAGGGGCCAATAGTAGATGCTAAAACAATACTTATTTACGAAACATGGCAAAGGGGAATTTTCCAGTCACTTTATGGAATTGCAGAAATGTTCGAGGGGTTTAGTCATGTCGCGATAATTTATCACCTATCCAGATACAAAGCATTTATTGAAAACGATAAGAGGTTTAGAGCAGATGCAATTAAAATAACACAACTAATAAACAAGCATTATGAAAAAGTCGCAAAAAAAGAACAGTTGGTTCAGGACAACAATTTTGAAGATTAGGATGAATAGAATCCTGAAAGATGTAGAAAATGAGTTTAAAATTAAAAGGGGGGAGATCTCACAGAGGTTCCGCAACAACAAGACAATTGAATACGCAAGGTATGAATTTGTCCTAGACTGCTATCTCAGAGAAATCCCTGCCGACCTTGTCGCAAAGAGACTGAATATATGTAAAAAGTACCACGGAGAGATTCTTCGTCAAGCTCTTTGCTCATCAGATTGGCACAGAGAACTATTTATACAAACCCGATGAAAAAGTACAAGTACATAATAGGCATAGACCCGGATGCAAAGGCCTCCGGGGTTGCTAACCTTGATGTTGAGGGCAGGAAGCTCATTCGATGTGAAGTAATGAAATTCCCGGAGCTGATAAACTATGTAACAAGAGAATACACATTTCGAAGCGTGTTAGAAACGCCGTTAATAGTAGTTATTGAGGCTTCTTGGCTAAAAGAGAGCGCATCCGGAAACTCCTACAATTGGCACATTAAAGAAAAGGACTCAAAAAGAGTAGCTGCTGCAAAAGGAGCTGGAGTAGCAAGAAATCAGGAAACAGGCAGAAAGATAGTTGAGATGCTCAAATATCACGGTGTTGAAGTGGTGGAGATATACCCTTTACGCAAGTGTTGGAGCGGGCCTGATGGCAAGATTACGCAAGGCGAGATTGAGCAGTTCATACCTGAATTCCCTAAAAAAAGCAATCAGGAGACAAGGGATTCTGCTCTATTAGCGTGGAATTATGCTGAGTTACCAATAAGGATTAAAGTACAACCAAAACTGAAATAATCATGAAGAACTACAACGGAAAAGCAATTTATCAGCCAAAAGGCAAAGCTGCTGAGTATGCGAAATGGGCCTGCAATTTTTATGTTGGCTGCTCAAACGGCTGTACTTACTGCTATTTGAAAAAAGGCAGGGGGGCGAAGATCCTGGGGGGTGATAAGCCGACATTAAAGAAGTGTTTCAAAGACGAAAAACATGCAATAGAAGTATTTAATAAAGAACTCCAAGCGAACCTTCCGGAGCTGCAAAAACATGGCCTGTTTTTCAGTTTCACAACCGATCCGATGTTGCCGGAGACAATAGGACTTACCGAATACGCTATTGATATGGCAACAGACTTTCGTGTTCCCGTTAAAATACTAACCAAGCGAGCAGACTGGATAGATTGCCTATTACCAAGATTGCCGGTAAATATGCATAATATGTACGCTTTTGGTTTCACCCTTACCGGCCATGATGAGCTTGAGCTATGTGCGTCAACCAACCAGGAGCGTATTGAAGCAATGAAAAAGCTACATGATGCTGGATTTAAAACCTTTGCTTCCATTGAGCCGATAATTGATTTCAAGAGCAGTTTTAAAATGGTTCAACAAACAAAAGGGTTTTGCGACTTGTACAAGGTGGGGTTAGAAAGTGGGAAAAAGTACGATATAATTGATGCGCAGACATTCGTTGAGCGATTAAGTGAGATAGCGGAAGAGCCTAAAATATATCTCAAGGAGTCCCTGCAAAAGCTGACTCGGTATGCACCCGGAATGCTTGGAGAAAATTTCGTTTCAAAAGACTACAACATTTTTAATCAATAATAATAACCAATGAAAACCAAATACCGAGTAAAGCGAACAGCTATAAATGTATATCAGCCTCAGAAAAAATGGATGTTCTGGTGGGTAAACCTAGACAAAGCATATACAAGCCTGGGAGAGGCAACTAAAGCAATTAATATCCATCATGCCAAAATAATGGCTAAACACAATAAAAACACTTATAACAATGAACGCAAAAGTATTAATAACAGATTATAGAGACGGAAGGAAACCTATGCCTATCAGGGTTTATATGGAGAAAGACTTCTCTCAGGCAGAGAGAGACTTGCAATTAATGAAAACCTTTGGGGACGAATCAAGAAACTGGTTTCTTGAGGACGCTGAAGTTTATGGGACAGAATAACACTATAAAACAATGGAAGAGAAACTAACTATTTTGATTGAAAAACTGGCTGCCCAACTAGGCGAAACAACAGAGGCAACTTGGGGAATCCTAGTTGCACAGGCGAAGATAGCTGCAATAACAAATTTTGTTGCAGGAGGAATATTCATTTTACTAGCAATCGTTAGCATATGGCTTGGATATCGTATTCAGAGAGCGGAGAAGGTAAATAATGATCCAGAGAAGGTCGGAATTGGAATTGGGATTTTATTTGCATTAATTTTCCTCGCTCTTTCGCTTGCTTTTATTATTCCCGCAATTACAGCAACATTTAATCCCGAATATTGGGCCTTGTCTAAGCTGATTGGCTTGGACTGATTAGGGTCGTTTAAAACATACTTACAAACAAAACTATTATGACAACAGAAGAAATAATTAATGCAGCCATTGAATTAGTTGATTACGGAACTGGTCAACACAATGCAGATAGTCCAATTGAGTGCTTCAAAAAAGGGGCAGAATTTATGGACAACCACTGGCAAGAAAAACAAGGTGGATTCCAGTTGAGGAAAGATTGCCTGATATAAGAGAAAATGAGTACCCTATTTATGCAAAAAACGAGAAAGAAAAAAATGACTATGCCATTCTTGTAATTGATGACCAATTATCTCTTGAGTATCTTAAAAAAGTTTTTACCCATTGGAAAGAAATTGAATTATGAGTAAGCCAATCCAAATCCATAAGTTTGAACAACCCATTTACCCTTATACAATATGGGTTGCGATTAATAAAACACCGCAATTCATATCTGAGACATTCACTGAGGAAGATAAGAGTGAAATCGTGTTTATAGAAGAGGACAATCACAAAGCCCATGCGTTTACCATGACTGTAATGAGTAAGGATAAGAAAGAATACGGCACTTTGCTATATTTCAGAAGCAAAATTAGTATGACAAGCAAGGTTATCGCACATGAATCTGTTCATGCAGCGAAGAACCTCTTTAAACACATTGGAGCCGATATAGCCCCACATGAACCATTTGAATATATTGTTGGATGGATCGCCGAATGTTGCGATGTAGTAAG
This sequence comes from Bacteroidales bacterium MB20-C3-3, assembly GCA_035609245.1. NCBI lineage: Bacteria > Pseudomonadati > Bacteroidota > Bacteroidia > Bacteroidales > Bacteroidales bacterium MB20-C3-3. The sequence goes on from CP141202.1 coordinate 541,036, forward strand.
AAAATGGAAAAATAAAACAAAAGTATCTAGTGATTAACTAAAGAGCAAGGGCGGCCAAAATTATTGTTAAGTTTTGTGTATATGTTTAACCAGGTCGCCTTTGTTTTTGATATAAGAACAACAGTAACTATGAAAGAAAATTTAAAAAAGTTAATTGAAAAAATTCAAAGCCACATATACTTATATGATTGGCTTAAACCTATTGTATGCAGGTTTTTTGGCCATGATGTTATGGCTAGATACATGGTTTACCAGCAAGAGAAAATAATCAAGAATCACGACAAAACTCACATCAAGCTGATAAAGCACAGGTACGATCCGTATTTTGTATACTCATGTAAGAGATGTGGTAAGAAACTTGGATCTAAGAAACTTGCAAGACAACTAACCAGAGAGCAGGCTGAGAAATTCAGTAGAGAAAAATTACAACAAATAAAAGCGTACAAAGAGTATAAAAAGGAGGGGAAGTGAATACAGTAATAATTCCCGAATTCCTTTATCATATAACACCGCACAAAAACCTTGATAAGATTTTAGTAGAGGGGCTATTACCCGACACGAAAAATAGAGGAATATGTGTTTTAAATAGCAGAGAGCAGAAGCGGCGTTTGGCAAAGAAATATGGTATGCAACCCATATTTCTAACAACTAACCCCAAACTAGTAATAGGCACACAAGCTGGGTTGAAATGGGTAAAAACATACAATCCAGTGCTCCTTAAAATTGATACTGCAAACCTAATACTTGAAGATGAATTTGATTATCTTAAAGAGAAGTGGGACAAGCAATATATATCATACGAGGCAGCAATCAAGGCGCACCCGCTCGGAGTTCACTATATTTGCAGACATCCTATTCCCAAAGAGTCTATTAAGCAAGTGACGCCTATTTCGCTTTAACCACACCATTCCTGACAAAACGATTGTAGAGCTCCGGAAACGAAATCAAACCCGACAAGTGATTGTTAAGCCAAAAGCGATACAATTCTTGCCGGGTTATTTCTTTAATCTTTCCATCGGGGCCAATAACCATATTACAATGGTTTTTTAAACTTTAAATAAAACCTGATGACAAAATACACTGCCTGAGCAATAAAAATACCTAGTAACCACCAACACCATTCAGGCACAACCTCCCTTATAATCGTATCTCCCTTAACCGGGTATGGCCTATCAACACTATCAATCTGCTTAATGATTTTGTCTTTATAAGGGACCTTAAACGGAACATCCTGCTTCTTCTCTTCTAGGGAGTGATTTAAATACCCCGCAGAATCAACAGAAGCGGTTGTTTTTGCCCACTTATTCTCTAGGACAGATGTTGTGTCCTTTACTCTGTTGTATTGAATATTGCCCTCAATGGGCACGTAAATAGTTGTATCTCTCAGAACCTCCTTTTCAATATACTCAGTCCTGACTCTCTCGATCAGCTTTGGGCTACACCCTATTAGGAGTAAGCTAACTATAAACAAAATTATTTTTTTCATTACATGCACCATCTACAGGCATCCTTCTTATCTTTTTTGATTATTCTCATAGCTTTTCGCTTTGAGATATAGTGGCAGTTGCGCATAGTTTCAAATTGGCAACTTTGATGAATATTTTTGGTGTCATGCACCTCTCCTGTTTTCTTGTTATAAATATATCTATAACCAAGCGCTTCAAGCAAAATGTTATGTTTCATAATTATTTAATTTCAATTTTAGCAGTAGGATCCAAATATTTAAATTCAAGGCAAACGCCATTTTTCCAATAGCCGCCTGTTCCATAGCTGAAATGCAAGTGTGGCCCTGTGGATCTTCCGGTATTGCCGCTTTTAGCAATCAAGTGTCCTTTCTTAATAACTACTCCGGTTCTAACCAGTATCTCCCCAAGGTGGCAAAAGCCAAACCTGTCATTAGTAGCTATCTCTCTTAGGATTATAGTTTTACCTCCTGTTTCGTGGTCGTAAGTTTGTGCTACAACACAATCACCGGGAGAAAAAACAGGTGTTCCAATGGGACACGCAATATCAACTCCATTGTGAAAAGAGCTTTTTACTTTTGTGACCGGATGAACTCTATATCCAAACTTGCTCGTTATCCTCCCCTCGCAGACTTTCATAATCGTAAATATTAAGTAGGGGCCTATGGTTTAAACAGGCCCCATCGTCAATTATAAATTACTCCCATGTAGCAGTTACAAGGGCGGCTCTTTCCCATGTATTATCAGCAACACAATGGTATATAAACCCACCTCCAATGACAATTTGGCCAGCCTTTCCTGATGCTGTAGCAGATGCCGGCACAGGGGTAGCTATGTCTGGTTTCTTTGCTAGCTCAGCCTTTAGAAGTATTAAGTCAGGGTATTCATTCCCAGTAGGTTCTGCTGGCATCTCAGATACCTTGTTATTCAACAATTCTCTGTCTCCCAAGGTTTCCTCTTCAAAATTCTCTGCAAAGTCTCTTGCCGGCTTCTGTAGGAAAGCAAGGAATTCAGCCTGTGTGCCATCTGGGTTATCTTCAAGCCACATCTCAAACGGACTTAGAGGAACCTGTTTAAGGTCCAAGTTGAACGATATTGCTCCCACTCCCATATTTAGCACCATTTGGCCAGGATCATCAAGCTCTTCAACCGGAAGGGCAAACTTAGGATCTATACAAACTAAGTCAGAGTTTCTTCCAATCTTAGTAGTGCTATCCTTTCTCATGTAGATAACGATTGGGCAGGATGTGGTTATTAACTTCTCAGACTTCGCCTCTGGTAAAAAGAGCCTGAAAGTGTACTCGTCTATGGCCTCAATGACGGGAACCTGTCCCTGTATTGTTGCCTTGATGTCGTATCCTGTTATCTCCTGTCTTACTGCAGGGGCTTCAACTGTTGGGGTTGCAAAAACAATATTTAAGCTCTCCCCTCTAAAAAAATACTTGCTCATCTTATTTTAGTTTAAAAATTAATGTGTACTATCATTTTTAAGGCTTAAAAGTTCCTAGCTTTGGTTTTCTGACTCTGCACCCGGTGTTTATACATAGATTTTCCTCCGCATACTCAGCACGACCAAGTGTTTCGTTTAGCCTTTTCTCCATTTCTTTTACCTGATTTTTTAGCTCAGTAAGAGCGTCATCGTATTCCTCCATCTTTGCCCGGAGCTCGTCGTTAATAATTGAGATGGCCCTATTTCTTTGCTCGGACGCAACTAACTGCTCGCCTTGCAAGTCGAGGAGATTCCGGATATTGTCAAGGTTCAGACCGTCAGCTCTGGCTCCCTCCTGTTCTGCTTCCGCGCTTACCTTGTTTGCCTCCGCCCTTAACTTCTTCTTCATTGATCGAAGTGAGAAGAATTGGAAAATTGTTGTCCCTGCGAATAGCGACGAAGCTATAATTGAGATGATTGTTATTGTTGTCTCCATAACAGTGTTCAAATTAAGTACCCTACCATTAGGGATAGGCACAGATTTATAATTAGAGCATTACAATCAACTGTATTAAGAGTCCTCCTAAAATTGTTGCAACCAGGCCTGGCCAATTGTGTTTGCCGTTTCTTTTGGTAAATGCAATAACAATTAACCCCATCATCAAAGCCGGGAACAATGCAAATTCAATTTCCAACAAGACTCCAAACAGGAGAGAAATGTAGGTTGAGATAATAAAGCACCACAGTGTTCTTGACTCGTGAAGCTCTTTGACAAATGCCTCTAAAAAATTTAAAATAAAATTTTTCATGTTATTTATTAATTAGTGTTTGTAATATGTGATAGTGCGCTTAGATGCTCTGAGCTTAGGCGATTTTGCGCTACTATCTCTTTCTTCCCGCCTGTATCGATAATATCTTTTTTTGGCCTTAACAATAAATACAGTTCATCTGATGTGAGCAACTCAATACTGATAGGCTCCTCTTCCATGAGTATGTCCTTTTCGGCCTCACTATACCTGTTATTCCATATTTGAGATACTATTTTTATTCTGGATTGTAGATTGAGAACCATTTTGTCGTCTACTCGTTCTTGACACAACTGAGCCTGTAATTCGGCCTTTAACTCTTCCAGATTGCTAGGCTTAAGAGTTGCTGAAATCTTTGATAGTTGTCTGCTAATTCTATCTGCAGCGTCCTCAATTGCTATCTTATTTTTCATCATTTTTAGAACCAAATCAATAGGAGCGCTATCATAATTAAATAAGTTTAGCGCATCGTTTAATCTTAGTATATTCTTTTTGTTCATATATTATTAGTTTACTGTACATTCCCCTTGGATACTAATTGTTTGCCCCGCTTGATTATCAACAATCACCTGTATGATATACTCTATTAAAGCAGTGTCTGCTATGTCTTCATTCCTAAATATTGGAGTACCACCCGAATCAGTATTTGTTCCGTCACCTAGAGGGACATCAATTTGTTGATTTGCCAACACGGACCCTGAGCCGATATTCTGCATGGAAGTAATAAGGCCTCCCGAAGAGTTCTTCACATTGACATAAACAGTGTATGTATAGCTTCTTGGTTGGTTTTTTTCATCCTTAAGAGTGAGGCCTATATAAACATTTTTGCTTCCTGCTGTATAATGCCCACTCCCCCATGCTCTGAATAATAATACTTCTTGATTTGAGGCTTTTTTAACTTCCACTGTCCGATATGAATTTGGAACCAAATAAAATCTGTCGTTTGGCTTAAAAATAACCGCACATAATTCGATTGTCTCCAGGGAGTATGTCACTGGAACGATTATCTCGATGTCGGCCACTTGGCTTATCGGATAAATAACATTGAGATCATCAATTTCTCTACCTACATAATTTATTTGGGAGTCGTTTAACTTCCTCCATAATATACCCCATGAGCAATTTTCGTTAAACAGATCAAGGTCCTCAACATATATTTCACAATTAGCGCTTACCCTATTTTGGTCAATTGTATAATATATATAAGCATTTGGATTGTTCTCTGTCCCATTTGTCCCGGTACAGTTAATCGAAAACGGAGGCTCTGCATCATGATTGTAGTAGCTAAAATCATGGAGCCTACAAACATCAATTCCCGACCGAGGCTGTAAGTATGGCCAGTCCTTGTCACCAAATAGATCTGAAAGAACCGTGCTTGCTAATGACTCATTGAGTCTTAAATCAAATCCAAAGTCAACATTTTTATAATCACCTTCTGTCATCTCCCCTATCTTCTCATGTCTCACTGGTTTGATCCTAGACCATTTATTGACCTTGAAATGCGAACACAACACCTCAGCACTATCTGTTGAGAAGACTCCAAGTGCCTGCTTCACATTTGCAATTGATGGGATTTTTGGTAGTTTCATGGCAATTTTTACCCCCTTTCTTTTTTATTAGATTATGATAGTTGAGTTATTTCAATCAAACTTATTCCTGGGCGGCCTAACGCAACATTGCTATAGAAAGCAACTACTACATTGTCATTTGCAGTAGTAGCAACATTCAACGAGATTTCAGCATTGAAGCCAACATTATTAACTCCCGTGAACCCTGATGGGCCGCAAACGACCGGAGTCCCTTTAACCCCCCCCACATCAACTCTATAAAACGACTCAATACGAGAAGCCTCATCGACAGAGGCAGCAACTGCAGTAGACATGATAAACTTCATGACGAAAGAGCCAGCAGGCAATGTAAGAAATAGACGAGCCTTTTTTCTCGCTGAACTTACCCAGGTAGGGATCATAACCTTTGATATGAAAAGATCTTCGTATGGTCCTGTATTCCCTGACAGGGTTGGGTTGTAAGAAGCCCCATCTGTTATCTGAGACCCAACATCTGTGAACTCATCGTCTGTTGTCATTATATCTGTGTCAAAATTGATATACCACGGAAGGGCAACGTTTGACAAAGATTTGAGCTGCTTCGGTGTATACGAGGCATTGTGTCCTTTAGCGTTACATGTGTTGATGGTCTTCCCTGTTGAAGTGTCGTATACAACATTCCCATTTGCGAAGTTGTAACTAAAGGATAGTACAGCCTTAGTTTGCTGCGCTACTTCAAGAGTAATTGAATCATTGAGTATACTTGATTCAGAAGTAGCATCTTTTACTTGAACATAAACAGTTTTAACCCCTGTAGATTCTGTTAATGTAAAGCTAATAGGTGACGACACAAAAGCAGTCCAGGCAACTCCTGATAAGTCCGCTACCTCTCCCATTCTGTAGTGCGTTGGGGCTTTACTTGTTGCTATAGCCACACTTACCGTTCTACTTGTAGTAGATGCCACACCCGCATTAATACTTACTGAATTCAACACAATTGCTGCTACTGCTTCAAGAGTTATTGAATCATATTTAGAAGCTGATTCATTAGTAGCGTCTTTTATTTTCACATAAACCGTTTTCGCTCCTAATGCTTCTGTCATCGTAAAGGATAATGACGGACTAGAGTAAGTGAGCCATGAAGCTTCGGCGAAGTCAGAACTTTCTGATATCATATAATGAGTTGGAGAGCCAGTTAGGTTTAATGCTATGCTAATATTTCTGTCTGTTGTTGTCTCATTACCAGAGTTGATAATAATCGAATTTAAAACAACCGTAGTTGGATTAATTAATGTAATAGAGCCGGTTTTTGACAGACTTTCTCCAAAGCTATTTTTGATTTTCACATAGAATGTTTTACTTACAAAGCCTTCGCTACAAGTGTAATTTACAGTATTGCTACTGTTCTCTACCCAGGCAGCTCCGGAGAAGTTGGAAGTCTCGGATACCATTACATGCGTATGTACCCCTACCTTATTGAGCTGAATAGTTACATCTCGCGAACTAGTCTCACTATCTCCATTGTTAATCACAATGGAGTTTAGAACCGGCGATGCTCCAAACACATCTAACCTTGCCTGGTATGGAGCTCTTAGGTCATTTCTTATCTGCTGAACAAAATAAGCAGCATCATCATAAGCATGCTCTTGATTAGGATTTGTTTCTAGAATTGTCAAATACCTATTAGCACGCTCGATAACTGATTGACTTAAATCAAAATTAACAAGTAGTTTATTGTCGCTTATACCAAATGAACCTCCATAGCAGTTGTCAGAAAACGCAACTGAAACTCCGGTCAAATCTGAGATCCCGGAAGCTAATACTGATGCCGATTTAAACCAAAAATTATCACTAAAAGGCAAGTAGATTCTGAATTTGATAGTTTGACCAGTTATCGATTTGTGTATTGCACCATATCTGGTCATAAACCAGTACTCAAAAAACTCATCTAGAGATGGCATCCACATTGAGTCGTCTCCGCTCACACCGTATAACTCCTCCAGGTCAACTAATAATTGCCTTGTGTTTGCGGTTGGTCTGTGGATACCATAAATGCACCATTCTTTGTCTGCATCTGCCTTTGCCTGGTTGGTTGCTATAAAGTTTTTGAACTCAGCTTCTCCTGTATTATAAAATAGTCGACGAGTAATAAACTTTTGAAGTACTTTGTCATTCAAAACAATGTCTGAATTGTATTTAAAATACCGATTGTCAAACACTGTCGCCTCTGCATCCGGGAGTATAGCTGCTGCAACTTGATATTGTATTTCAGGCAACAGCCATGAGAGCTTAACGTAATTAGGATCTCCATTCGGAGTTACAATTACCTTTGGGGCGTAATCTATCAACGACTTACTAAGTGCAGCAGTGTCTTTTACTGCCTGAGCAAAAAATTCTTGCGATACATTTGTATTCCCGTTAGCTGTTTTGTATGCTTCGACTGCCTCTAAATCATGGTACGCCATTGTAGAGCCAAAATCAAAAGCCATCCTTGCCTCTGGAGGTGTTATCCAAGGCCACGCCCATGTACCAATATAGTCTCTCGCTCCCATCTTCCAAGGCCAGTAGGCGTTTGTGAAAGCTAGTCTCTTTCTTATCCCTGCTCCATCAGTGTATTCAAGTGCCTTGGTTGGATAAGCACCCTCAGACTTGTTGTATGTTACCCCTCCTGCAGTATAGGCGAAATCTTTATGATAGAAGAAGCTTCTTTCGTCACCAGGAATAAAGAATGACAGTAATTCATTATCTACCCATCTTTTGTTTATTGGTGAGAATACATTATTCCATGTTGAATAGCAATCGTCAACGGTAAGGGATATAACCTTATTCTTGTTGTATTTTAGCTTCGGAAAGGCTAGCGAAACATCTTGTGGGTTAATTGTTTCAGGTATGGTAATACTTAACTCTAGCATATCCCCGAATCCTTTAATGTATTCGGCCTGTATATACGCTACAACATCAACAGCTACTGCCTTAATGCACTTAATTGTGACCTTTGTTTTAAGATCTTCGTCTACAAACAGCTTGCTAATCTCATACGAGCTATTAAAATACTCAGAGACTATGCTTGATTTCTGAGCTACAACCAAAGAATCTACCTTAAGATACATATTCATGCCAACCGGTATGTCAGCGATGGTTACAGTAATTTCTTCATTAAGCACTTTCGGGATACCGCTTATTTCTATCCCTATCCTAAACAAGTCATAATCACTTCCAAGGATACCTATTTGCCCCACTTTTGTTTCAACCGTCTTTACAGAGTATTTATACGCCTCAATACCTGCTGCCAGCTGATCAAGCTGCTCCTGCGTAAAATCGGAAAATGTGAATGGCTCGCCTTTTAAATCTTGAAGAGGAACTAGATCTAGCCAGTCCCCGCTCCCCTCTGCTCTCCATTGAATATGTGTTGCTGATTTTTGTAATTGAATATTTAAACCTGGCTCTCCTTTCAAGTCAGCAATACTTACTAAATTTGTCCAACTTAAGGTTCCATATACTCTCCATTGTATATAAAGGTCAGTTTTTTGCATCTCAATGCTCGGCCCAACACCACCTTCTATTTCGGCTAAAGAAATAAGCTGATTCCATGTTCCTGTTCCTACAGCTCTCCATAGAATATGCGTTTCGTCTGCGCTCAGTTCTATAGGCACAGCAGGAGGCGCCTCCCCTCCAATTCCTCCAATCTCTTGAACAATATAACTGACAAGAGAAGCAATCGGAATAATAACATTCCCGTTGCTGGTTTCTATGCCGGCAAGAGATACATTTGCTATTGTATTAAATGCATTGAATTCGCTTATTTTTTTTAGTGCCATTGTCTGATAGTTTTATTAATTATAACCTAGGGCTGAAACACCTTTCTCTGAGTAGAAGTTAACTGTAGTATACAGGAAGCCTTCCCCTATTTTTAGTATATTCATCAAGCTAGCCAAATAGCTCTTTTCTGTGGATGATAAATGACTAGTATCGCCAATATGCTCTGAGAGAACATTTCCAGTCAGGTTCCACAAGCTTTTTTCTGAGTCTGACACAAATCTTCTAGTAGAGCTCTCTTCAATCATCGAGGCCGGATGACTTGATGGATGCGAGTAAGGAGCAACCCAAGACCTTGTACCGTATAACGAAGAAGACAATAAGTACCCTTCACCAATAGGGTTGCCCATATGTGGCTCTTTTTCTCCAATTAGGCTTAGTATTGTAGTCGAAAAATTAGGGTCATTACCAAGGGCTAGGGCCAGTTCTTTAAGAGTATCTAGTGTTCCGGGAGCCGAATTGACTAATTCACTTATCTTAGTAGTAACCCACTCTTCAGTTGCATAGCCCTCTCCTGGTCCACTTCCTGCAGACTGATAAAGAGCATATGCTAGTCCCGCAGATAGAACCCACCCTGCCCTTTCAGGGTTATATTGGTCCCACGAATCAAGTCTGTCATATCCTCCGCTGCTAGAACCTGCGCTAACCCCATTCCCCAAGGCAGACACTCCGCCAAGTGAATAGAGAGAATGTTTTGCTTCAATAAGGTAGGGATCCTGCTCAGTGCCTGCTCCCTTTCTTTCAAACATACCCAATAGAATATCAAGCGCACTCATTTTACTTGCTTTAATATGTCCAAGTGTTCCTCCTATTCCGTCTTCAATCGAATAGTCAGGGTGAGTATATGGGGTAAATGAGTCAATGTCTCTTATGTGGTGCCTGTGGCTGAATGGGGCGTAGGTATCTGGCGGGATAGCATCTTGCTTCCCCTGAACAGTTGTGTACAATGAATATGCTAGTCCTGCAGACAATACCCAATTAGACCTCTCAGGCAGATAGTCTGCCCAATCATCTAGCAAATCATACACAGCCCCTCCTGAACCCGGTTCTCCGGTTAAGGAGCCTGCACCAAGCGCTGCGACTCCTTTTTCAGAGTAGAAGTCAATTATTGAATACAGGTATTTTTCGTCCGGAGACACCTTCAGATACTTCTTTAGCATCTGCACATATGCACTCTCGGTGCTCTCTCCTCCAGTCATTGAGTCCCATTTTTCAATCTGAGCAGTAGAAACAAATCTCTTTTCTATTGTTTGGTCAATGGCGTCAGCCGAATGTCTATGATTTAAGATTAAATTATTGAGCCTTGCCAACTCTTCATCTAGGCCCGGATATCCCTCTGGAATCTCTTCGTCTTCACGAAAACCCAAGGCAGACACTCCACCTACAGAATAGAAAGAATAATTGGCTCTAATCCTTTTTTTAACAGGGTCAAATGTAAACATATGAGAGAGAGATACGGCTTCATCCCCTTTGTTAAGTATATCGTCAAACAAGCATATCACATTGTGCTTGTATGCCTCTGTAGGAGAAACAGAAGTCCACGTACTTCCTGTAAGAAGAGTTATTTCAGGAACAATGTTTTCATGCAGTGGATTGGTTGACGAGAATCGTACATCAATTTGCCACGAATCTCTATCTTCCTGAACCCGTAATTCAATGTAAAACTCAGGTGCTACATCCTGGCTTATCAACACGATGCTTGCTCCTGAATAGTCCACCAAGACATTAAATAAAGCGGTAGAGGTGTCAAATACAAAATTAATATCCCCCTGAGCGGGAATATTAACTGCCTGAGCAACCTTATACCACTTGTCTCTTATCATGGTTACATCATTAAACTGATTGCGTTTTTCTCTGCCATTTCTACTTTGCTTGTTTCGCCAATCGCAGCACAAACCCTGGAAGCACATATCCAACACAAAGCATCCTGTAATTGAACAGGAATATTTTCAGCCACATCTTCCTTGATATAAAGAAATCTACTTATAGAATGAGAATTATTAACAGAATAATATTCAATTACTTTCTTCCCCTCTCTGTGCGACAGGACTGCGACAGGCTTTGAGAGCCCTCCCCTGAGATATTTATTGGATTGTATTTTTGCTGTATAGCTACCTTGCAGATTCAGCTCTGTTACGGGTCGCTGCCATTCGAGCATCTTCAATTCAACAAGGCGCAAGAAGTCAGCGGGGAGATCTATTGTCCCTGTCTTTGGGTCTGTGCTTGAGGCTACCGCTTGCGTTGCACTAGAAGCAGGAGACAGTTTATATACAGGAGCCTTTAATAGTATCTCTCTAGCGCTCTCATCAAGTAGAGAAGTAATAATTGTATCAATAGGGTTGTTGTCGTCAACCCCTACATCTATAATTACAGAATCAGGTGCCGATATCTCGTCAATGATTGACTTTACTTTGTTTATAAGAGCTTGCCTGTTCATAGCTTAGCGTTCAAATTTTACAGATATATTCAGAGTCTCGGCAAGAGAGATTATACTAGCAGATGAACGCAATTTATACTTAGGGATATTGTAAGGCTCTTTCCCAAAATAATCCTGCGCCTCGGTTAGGTTTCTAAATACTATCCCCTCTTGCTCAGAAGTGCTTTCTATCACTACTTCCTTTGCTTGAGTCTCGGTAACGGTTGCCTCGGGATTGGGTGTTAGATTCGCTGGATCTTCTGATACTACCGGAGCATGTGGGCGAGGGCTATTTTGGCCTGACATTAAGTTATTATCCTTATAATCTTGGCCAAGGATAGTCCCTTCAATAGCTATCCCCGGGCCAACAAGTGGCGACTTCTGCTTAGGCATTAATATAGTCTTAAGTTTGTACAGCCTATTATACATGTCGCTTGATTCAAGCATGTGCTGTATTTTTGGATCATCTGTATGATAAACACCATTGTTGTTGGCGTCAGCTCCCGTAAATCCTATTCTATACTCTATATCACCCACATATAAGGAAATATATAGGTTTTTATCATATAGAGCTTGATACATCTTCATCATAATAAATTGATTTATTAATTATTAAAAAAAGGGGAACGAGCAGAAATACCACTCATCCCCCTGCTCTTTTATAGCGATTGAATATTATTTATTGAGGCTTAATTCTACGGTGAACATCAAGATTCTCTACAAACAGAGCATAGTTCTCAAGCAAACGCTGGGCCTTAACCCTCTTTTGTCCGGTATCGTCAAGAAGGAGGTCTTTAGTTTGTAGTGGCTCAAATATATATTTCACTATATATGACATATCAAGCACCATCCCGCACTCTGAGAAAGGTCCCACAAACAGACCGCTCATTGACTTAACCAAGAGCTCTCCAAAGTTGGTTATGATTCTATTGAAGCGTACACCATGCACTATTTCAACGGATGTGGCCTCAACTTGCTTACTGTAGGCATCAACCTGAGATAGCCATTTGATATAATCAGGCCCAGCAAGGAGCACTCTTCTTTCAGAGCCATTGTTGCCATCAAATATCTCCTTGGTAAGCTGTACAAATTCCTTATTTGTCGGAGTTTTCGATTTATCATAAGTAGATGTACCTGTAAGTTGATTCCATACACCATCAGAAGTATATATCCTCTCACCTGTAACAGGGTCAACAAATGTTGATTTTACTCCAAATAAGTTAGTGTACTCCATTGATCTCTTCATGTCCCAAATGGCGAGTTCCTTATGTGTAGAGAAGTCAAGGTTGACTTGTTTTTTAGCAAGCTCGGCAATAACACTCTGTTCAATTTGAGTCATATGTATTTGAGTGTAATTCTTCCTAGTGATAGGCAGAGCAGCAAAAGCATCTGTTTGAGCAGCAGTTTCACTCATGGCCTTACCAAGTCTCATAAGAGGAGCATTTTGGGCTATCACCGGAATCTTATCATTTACAGGATTAACAGCAACAACTTGCAAAGTCCCGGCAGCACTATCTTTTCCGGCTATATAAAGCATTAGAGGCTTACCGTCTCCGCCAAGTACAGTAGGCACAGAGATAGTGTCTTTGATTTGCCACATGCCTTTTTTACCTACAGCAATATTCGCAACATCAGAAAGTCCGTCAGTAGCAACAAGAACAGCGTCAAGTACATCTCGCGTACCTACTTCATAGCCACCGCACTCATTACTCTTTACTTCTCTCACATTGTTCAACTCTCTTGTTAGAGTATCCAGAGGAGTATCTGAAGGTCTTACTTTGACAATGAGTTTATTCAGATCATCATCCAGGATCTCGCCTGCTTCTTTGAGTGTTTCAAATGTTACAGCTCCCTCAGCAGCTGTCCCTGGTCCCACTATAGCCCCTGCCATAGCAAAGACTGTTGATCCTCCAATTAGGAAGTCGGCCATATTTTCAAGACCACCTCCAATCCCAACAGCCATAAGCAATACGGCCGTGATCATTAAAAATAATTTGATTTTTGTTTTCATTTTAAAAATGGTTTTTAATGTTATATTTTTGGTCTATTGCCGATTCCTTCAAAGAATTGATTAGTGCGCTTCGCAACTACATCCTTGGATTTTACACCAGCCGGAACAGGTACGCCATCTCCTTCCTTTTTGTCTTTATCGGTCTTTTTCTTCAAGTCGATTGACTCATTTCTCCCTTCAATTTTGCCTGCCTCTTCAGCTGCAAGTACCTCTTGATCGAAATTCATCATCTTGTGGAATGACAGTAGTAGCTCAGGAGATATCTCCTTCATTATTAACTTGTCAAATGTGTCGTTGATAAGAGAAATGAGAGCTCCTTTTTGATCTTCTGAATAGCCGTTTTCTTGAGCGAATGCGTCAATAGTCTCTAGTGTCTTTGCCTCATTAGCCTCGATTTGCTTATTACGCTCTTCCATTGCCTTGCTTTGAGACAGCCTTTCTGAGCGAACTTTCTGAAACTCTTCGTAATCAGGGTCTCCTTCGCCTGGGATAAGATCTTCTTGTGACAGGTGCTTTACAATTGCAATCCTAAAAGGCACCTTGTTTACGGCTATATCGTACGCAATTTCAGCGAATTCCGGCTCTGCCTTCATTGCCTCTGTCAAAGCTTCGTCAACTGATTTATATTTTCCGAGGTCGGCCTCTACCTCCTCGGCATATCGATCTTCCAAGTCATACCAATCCTCCTCTTTTTCAGGATTGACATCAGGATATCTAGCCTTTATCCTCTCCCTGTATTTTCTCAGAGATGGAGCTGGCGCTTGCTCAGCAATGCCTTCCCCTGTTTCTTTATCAATATTGTCCTTTTTCATTTGTCATAAATTTTACTTCCGTAAACTTTTTGTTTGTGACAAATGTGTTTATTTAAACATCAATAAATTGGTCATATTGCTCATATTTTAGGATTTTTAGAGTATATTTGCAATGAGCGAAGGATTGACTGTTGTAAATCGGGATTGTGGATGAGAGATAGCGACATCATAGAGGTGAGGAATTATGAAATCCGCGAGATGTACTTCATTGTTTACAAAAAAGCAATGAGCCTAGGGAAGAAATCCAAAGACGCAAAAATTGATGCCTACACAGCAATAGAACTTAGGTATTGCATATCTAGTGAGAGAGCAAGAAGAATTGTTAATGCGAGAATAAAATACAACACAACCAGACTCAACATTTTATTCAAAGAGAGGACAGAGCAGTTAATAGATCTGTTGAAGGAGGTGAGTGATGAGATCTGCAGAAAGCCTAGTTAAAGAAAATGCTCGAAGAAAAAAGCTCTACTTCCGCGATTACTCAAGATTAATTGGAGACAAAGAGTTTGAGGTCATTCCAAGAAGACAAATACTCATCAACAGAACAAAGTTTTATTTTCCGGAAGAGATGTTTTCTGTACCAGTTATCCCCAAGCTGGCTCAATACAAAGGGTCTATTAGTTCATTTTTAAAATCTTATAAGTATTCAGGTGATAAAGCAGAATGTATTTCCTTCCTAAATTCATTACACAAGGAGAGATTTAGGTACGACTTTGAATTTTGGTGCCTGCTATGTGTCAAGATACAGGACAAACAGACAAAAAAAAGAATCTCTTTTCGACTAAACAGAGGGCAGCGAAGATTAGTCTCTAAATATGAAAAAGCAAGACTTGCCGGAGAGCCAATAAGAACAATTCTTGTTAAAGCAAGGCAGTGGGGAGGCTCAACTGTAACTCAGGTATATATGTTATGGCTACAGTTATTTCATTACGAGAACTGGCATAGTGTAATTATATCCCAACTGAAAACTCAGTCTGTCAACATCCGGAACATGCTCAGCAAAACGATAAGTTATTATCCAAAAGAGGCGGGCGAATTTTCTTTTACCGCTGTTAGTGGAACACAGTCAATAAGACAGATACCACAGAGAGGGTGCGAGGTTCAGATTGGATCTGCTGAGATGCCAGACGCAATTCGTTCATTTGATATCTCAATGGCTCATTTATCTGAGATAGCACTCTGGCCGGAGACTCAATCGAAATCAGGTGACGATTTGGCGCAAGCATTATACGCAGCGATACCCAGCCATCAGCCAGGCACATTTATATGCCTTGAATCTACAGCAAAAGGGATAGGAAATTATTTTCACGAAAGCTGGTTAGCTGCTGAATCTGGAGAATCTGAACTCAAACCGGTATTTGTGTCTTGGTTCGAGATAGAGTTATATGTTAAGCCCATAAACAATCTTCAAAAGTTCGTTGATAGTATGACTCCTTATAACTGGTGGCAATGGGAACAGGGCGCAACATTCGAAGGGATAAACTGGTATAATTGGTATAAAAAAAGTAGAAGATATTCAGATTTTCAGATGAAATCTGAGTACCCAACTACTTCAGAGGAAGCCTTTCAAACCAAATCAGGGAGGTATTTCTCTCAGGAATACACCTCTCTTGCGCGCAAATCATGCAAGCAGCCAATATTCGTAGGAACTATCAAGGGTGATTCACACACAGGCCCGTCATCCCTTAAGAATATTAGACTGGTCGCGGGAGATACCGGTGCCTCAGAGTTGCTGAAAATATGGCAATACCCAGAAATCTACAGCGAAGAAAGAGTTTTGTATAGATACCTTGTTATTATTGATATTGGAGGGAAATCGTATACCTCTGACAACTCAGTAATATCTGTTTTTGACAGGATCGGTTTAATGGACCCTTTTGGGGCCTTAGAAAGGGTGGCTTTATGGGTTGGGCATGTTGATCATGATGTACTGGCTTGGCTTGGTGCGCAAATAGCCACTCTTTACGACAACGCTCTACTGGTTATTGAGAGCAATACAATAGACTCAAGAGATAAAAAAAAGAAAGACAGCATTACATTCGAAGGAGACCACTTTTATACTGTCATTGACGAGCTAGCAGAAGAGTACGACAATCTATACGCAAGAGGAGCTACCCCTGATAAGGTAATAGATAAAGGCGCAGAGGTTAAGTATGGATGGCACATGAATAAAAAGACGAAGTATCAGGCGTATGACAGATATTCTAATGCAATTAGAGACGGTGAATTTGTTGAAAGGGCACATGATGCTGTAAACGAGATGGAGTGGCTAGAAATTGATAAGTCAGGACTAATTAATGCAATTACCGGCAAGCGAGACGACATCCAGGATACAAATGCGATTGGTACTTACATTGCTTTTGAAGAGATGCCTCTGCCTCAGATTATCAATATCAATAAGCCTCGGAAATCAAAAGGCAGAGTCAGTTATGGTACAGCTACAATATAAAAGCTCGGCCTTTTTCAAAGCCGAACTCATATTTTATCAAGCTATTTTATGCATTATTAAGAGTGGCGACAAATGTTCTACGCATCTTTAGGGTAAACATTCTGGCTTTAAGTAACTCTTTTTTATCCTTAAATTTTGTTGTAACAAATGCTGTTAACTCACCTTGTGCGCGCAATCCAAACCACCCCTGAAGACAGCCATCAATAATGCAATCTTTAATTGCCATATCAATAAGGTCTAGGTCATTATCATTATATGCCGCATGGTCATTAATAGACATTGATATTTCACTCTCTGTTATCTTATAAGAGTCAGATATTCCATTTGTATGCTTTTTAAACACCTCGAATACTTCGCTTAATACCATCTCTAAGATGACTTCAAACGCGCTTTTTTCATCTGCAGAAAGAGCATATTCCTCTCCAATAACCTCCCCTTTCTCATTCTTCATGGACTTTGTCATAAAGCTTGAGTGCAGGGATACTGTGTCAAATAACTTATCTTTGGACTGTGTGAAAATAATCATCGCAGGAGACTCCGATCCCGGAGTAGTCACTGCATTTTGTTTTGTGTACGCCATTTTTTTTATTTTGTTTTTGTTAAAAATATAGTCTTGATTATCTTTTGCATGGTTATGTTAGCCATATCTACAAAAGCGGGTCGATCGGTAGTCTTACGCTTTTCTTTCTGTAATGGATGGAGGAGTTAAGCTTGTCAACAGCAGCCTCATATTCTAATCGCACTCCAATTAAATCAGCATCCCTCCCGAACCATTTGACGAGACAATTTTTCTCAATGACTTCCATTATATACCCAGCCATGGCGTACGAAACGGAATCCTTCATTTGCGGGGTTGGATGAATAACTATACTAAAGTCGCCGTCATCATTCATGCTTGAGGGAGTAATCTCATCTTGAAAATATCTTGCAAGAAGAATAATCAAGTCAGATATTGACTCCCTGTAATACTTGTTGAACATAGCCCTGTCCGGCTCTAATAGTTCTCTCCTTTCTCCTCTCTGTTCCTCGGGGAGACTATTGTTAATATACACAGTAGAAACGCTTACTCTTGCAAATACCTCTTCTTTTGGTATTGTAACTTTCCATGTCTTGATCTGAGCAGTTTCATCAATCTTAATCTCGATCATGTTATAATTGATTTATTGGTTGTTTTTGTGATCCTGTATAAAGCCTCTCCATGAGAGCTAGGTTTTGAGGAGAGGATTGAGGGATTTGCCCCTGTAGTTCTTGTATCATGTCAGGAGACATTCCTTCAGGCATTTGTCCCTGTTCAAGCTGCTCTTTCTGCGTTTTTATTGACGCAAGAAGCTTGTCAGAGAATGGGAAAGAGGAGTGTTCTAAGAACATCTCTATTGTTATAAATCTTCCATTAAGCATCTGCCAAAGCATATCATCTACAATCATTCGATATGTAGGGGTATCTGTACCCTTTGATATCTCATTATCAAACTCAATATTTCTAATCTTATCCGGATCATACCATTTAGCATCCTCAGAAACATTCTTATTGCCTGCAACTTGGTAATGCCTATCCTTATAGAACTGCTTAATTATTTGTATAATTTTATAATCTCTTCTTTTACAGAATGACGCAAATGTTTCTAAGTAGTCAAGGATATTGAGAGAAGCATTAGCTGTTTCTTGCGCATATAGCGCTGCAGGAGTACCGGCGGATGCTTGCTTACCTTGTATAGCAGAATGAACACCTGTGATATCCTGCATGAATTTTATCTGCAGGTTGATCATATCGTGTATACCAAGATTAGTCGCATTGGCAACAATTTGCTTAGGCAGCTGAATTCCCTTTTTTGTTTTGACTTTTATAACACCGTTATACTTAACCCATTCTTCAGCAAAATCTTCAATTGTCATATCATCAGGTATAGCTTCCTCAGGAACCAAGAGAACACCTTTTGCTGATGCCGATATGATGAAGTCCTGCAGAATAACCATTCTATTAACCATTTTTTGCTGGTCAATCATGTCTTCTACCATGCTCCATACAGCACCATCAAGCATAGGATAGAATTCAAATACATATGGATGGGAGTTATGATAATATGGATTTTCTGACTCCCATAGACAATGGCCAAATGGGGATAAATGATAATATTTCCATTCTTCTGAAAATACCTCTTCGTATTCAATAGGAGGAATTTCGACTCCACTTTCATCAGACAGCGCTTTTCTGGATATTGCCTCAGCATTAAGCAGTTCTTTCTCCTCTAATGGATAGAGTTCATATGTACCATCTGCATAGTCATGTACGCGAAGTTTCCATGAACCCTCTTTTACGCATACCTTTATTACCCGGCAAAGGCTAGACGACTGGGGGATTAATAAGGATATCGTTTCAAGTTTACTCTCGTCAAATGTTTGACCGTTGACAAAGTCTCTTACACTAGCATATATGTTTCGCAGTTCCTCTTCGTCTTTTTTAGTTTTTGCATATGTAGATATCAGTTCAAGCAGAGACATATCAACAGCCTCGCCAATTATCTTTATATCCTCTCCATTCACATCCTCCATGTTTGCATCACAGAAGAATCTATTAAGCGGAACAGATCTAAACTTAGGAATCGGCCTCATTCTTTCGTGGTCAAAAGAGTAGGAAGTATTGTATATTGCTGCTGACTTAATCAAAAAAGACTCAAGCATTCTTGCATCCCTTTTTTTCCCGTCATTCATTGAATATACCCCCTCAAGAGCAACCGTCATCATTTCAGAGGCAGCCTGATCCTCCTTATTTCTTGCATAAACAACAGATTTGAAAGGGGAGCTCCTGTATTGGCCGATTATATTACGAACTGGAGGACGGATTAGATTCTGTTTAAGAGGAGCCCTCCCCTGTAGTCGCAGGTACTGCTCCTCTGTCATCTTTGTTCCATTAACCTCAACTATATCTGACCACTGGTCTCCTCGGTAATATCTTTTATTCCTAGCAGAGCGCAACCTAAGATCTAACAGAGCATCATAATTAGCCTGTGACTGCTCAAGTATATTCAGGTATTTCTTACTGCTTTTAAAGGAGCCGTCATAAAGCGACGAGCTTCCGGTGCTAACCTTCGTTCTTACTTTGCTGACAAATTTGATGTCTGCTTTGCTTATTCTCTTCATGCCTATCTCCTCTTATTATGATTTGCATCAATGTATTTTATCTCCTCGTTAAACTTGTTTACGAGTTCATCCATTGCCTTCTCCGCCTGCTTTCTCATAGGGCTTTCTTCCGGCAATTGCTTAATATTGCTTGAGATATTTTTCATTATATCATTATATATCTCAAAAGTTGATATTAGAGTATTGTTATAGTAGTTATTCAGATTCATGTACTCCTCCATCATCCCCTCTTGCTTTGCTGCTTTCATGGCTTTGGTGATATCATTCACCCTGGATCTAGTCTCGTAATATTTTTGCCAAGCCAAGCTCTCGTATGGCTCTTGGTATAAACGCCGCACTACAGGGATATTTTGCTTTTCAGGAATATTGCCCTGAATTGCACTCCTGGTAGTCTTATACATATCGTTGATAAATCTGCCAAGGCCCCCAAAGTAACCTTCAAGAATATGCTCTGTGTATGCAGGACTTACATCTAATAACTCCCCGACTTTAGACCTGGATACATTGCCATCTTTATCAACTTTGACGCCGGCGCTCCTACTATCATTTCCTCCTCCTAATCGGTTTAATTCTTTTGCAAGGCCTACAAGGATAGGGTTTGTGCTTGAATAAGCATTCCGGAATCTTGGTAAATATCCATTGTCTGTCGCGAGGAAATTACCTCTTTCTATTGGCCTTGACATAAAGTCCATGTTGAGAGCTGTTTCAGCAAAAGGCCTTACAACAGTTGGCAGCATTGTCAACAGAACCTCGTCTGCTTTCCTTGGTATGAAAGCACTCTTGTCTAAGCCAACCAGGTTGATTGGAGACAACTCGGATATAATATTCTTAGAATATGTGTCCATTGCTTCAGCTGCGCTCTTCTTACCCATGACAACATCAAGTGCTAGCGGCCCAATATTGGTTAATGCTCTTGCTCCATGAGGCAGTGGAATGGTAATAAACTTACTATCTCCCGCCGGTATAACGAAGTTATTCTCCTTGATATAATCTGATAGGGCTAGATAACCTTTTTCATCATCGTCGTCACCAAAGAGAGAGAGACACCATGCTGCTAATGCCGTACGGATAGACATCATTGCCATGTTGTACAGAACAAATCCCTTTGGATTCTCCTTGGCTAGCTTGATATAGTTTGCGGAACCCTGAACAGATGCATTAAAGAAAGCATAGAAGGAGTTTACCTGAGAACTCCACTTTCCTTTTCTATTGAAGTTTGTTGTAACCTCTTTTGCCGCTAATGCGGCCTGTTTTTTCATTGTCTCGCTAGGCTGTTTGGTCCCTGCCTCTTTCGTTAGTCTTTCAACTTCTGTTAGATAAGTCGCAAACCTTACTGCATTTTCAGACATATGAGCAAGATAATCCAGACCATGATTAAGCACTTTGATTGTTTTCTTAGCATACACAGTCGGGCTTACACTTCCTGCTTTATTGGCCTCCTTAACAAGCTTCTCAACTTTTCTCTTATAATCTTGCTCTCCTAGCATATGAACATACCCGGTTTCACCACCACTCATCTTAAAGTCGTCATACATCTCTTTCAGGTAAGAGTCTTCCTTCCCTTTTGTGAAGTCTTTATGTATTGCAATCCATGCCCGACCAAGGTTTTTTGTCATTGTTAGTGAACTTCCTCCTCTTGCACTATAAGCCATTGTCCCAAAAAAGTAGTCGCGCAAAAAGTTTGTCAACATGAAGTCTGGATTCTTAGATGTCTTCAAAGCTGCCATTATTCTTGTCAGACGAGCAATACCCTCTGTTCTCTTCCATCTTACAACATCGTCTCCATTAATTGCAGCTGCTATTCTTGCGCCAATTGGCCCCTTAAATTCAATTAAAACCCTGCTCCCATCAATTAGTACTGGTACTTGATGCTTCTTGATATCTCCTCTTGACTTATGCCATTCATAGGTTTTATTGGGACTAAGCCTTCTTGCCATGCCGGCATCAATTAACTCTTGTGTCGGTGGCTCATATGTAGTCTCCCATATTGGCTCATCACCAATATCTGCTATGTTGACCTCCCACGCTTGTTTAATCAGGAACAAATCAGTCATGTGGTCATTGTTCTTAATCAGCCTCCATGCGTTTCTCCTGACTTCGTTTTTGCTTCCGGCAACAATAGATGTCTCAGCCATAGAAGCAATAAAGCCTAGCGGATTGTCAGCAAGAGAAGTACGACCCTCGGCATGCTTGTTGACAGGATTGAGTATCTCATGGCCCAAATAGTTGTCTCCAAACACGTCTTGATAGTCAATGTCCTCTTTCTCAGCCCAGCTCCTTAGTGGAACGTAAAACTCATACATATTAGACGTTGCAGCATGAACCTCCTTGCTTATAAGTCCATATTTCAAACTCTTGTCAAGCGAGAATCGGGTTGCTTTTCTAATATTATCCCAGAACATAACAACATCCTTAACCTCTTTCAATCCTTTCTCAAACTCATTGACGATATCCGCCGCCTCTTCATCTGACAGACCTGAGCGATTATTGCTCAACTCTGATTCGGCAACCTTGCTCAACATACTTATTGCTCGCTTCTGTATGTTTAGCGCAATCATATAGCTTAAAGAGTCCATTCCTTCAGGGAGAGGAGACCTGTTATCATGATTAAATGCAACATCATAGGCATTTCTCATTATCTCAGCAATAAGCCCGGCGTTTTCAGCAGAATTAATAAAATCAATCTGGCTCTGAATGTTTCTTATTGACTCGTCAATGGCTTTTATATCCTTTTCAGCGGTTGCACTCCTCCTCTTACCCTCGGCTTTGCGCAAATCCTTGTTAAACCCATAGAGGATTGATTCTCTTGCGTCCCTTATTACTATGTGTCTGTTGCGCTCTGGGGCGTGTTTTGCCATCATGTAGAGCGAAATCTCGTCTGCGGACTTGCCCTCCTTGGCCCACTTTGCAACTATATCAAGGATTGGTTTATAGTAGTTATCTTCAAAGTCATCAAGCTCAGCTTTTGCCCTTGATGAAGACCTGTTTTCCTCGGAAACGAAGTTTGAGAACACGCCTACCTTACCACCTCTTTTTTTAATCTCTTCAATAAGCTTTTTCCCGGATACCATCCTGTCCTGTAGTGCTTCAATTGTCTTTTCCCACTTGTTAAGAGTAATGTCATTGCTATCAAGAGTGAATGGCTCTCTCTCCTCTCTAAGTAGAACATCCGCCTCTGAGCGGAGTCTTGATTGTTTCTCCCTGCTCTTGACTATATCCGTCATTACCTCAATTGATGTAGCTTTCGCCTGGTCTTGCAATCTGTTTTTAGATCTCCAAAGCATGTATTTCATATCAGCATCACTCATATTAATGAAGACACCTACACTCCTAAGAGCATCACGAATAATTCCTTTTATCCTTTGCCACAAAGTTGGGTGTATATCGTACTTTGTAAGCTCTGAAAGATACTCTTCTGCAGCTGTAACTCGGTTATTGTACCTTGCAAAGTAATCAGCCTGAACACTCTTTGGCAGTGAAATAAATACCCTTTGCATGGTTTTCTTGAAGGTGTCTCCAAGTAAGTTTCTTAGGCCTTTATGCCCAACAACTTCATGAAGAATAGTTGTTTTAAGATCATTAATACTATTGTGTTTGCTAAGCACTATTGTTACCTCTCCACTTATTGGTCTAAACCACCCCTTGGCGCGACGATATCTACTATTGCTTGGATATTGCTGAGTATCGTATATAATTTTAACTTCTGTGTTAAGACTCCTGGCAAACTCTCTAACGGTATTAACAACTGTCTCAAGAGGTAAGCCCTTATAATCTACCTGTTCCATACCTGATTCAGGCATATATAAAGGCATTCCTATTGCAGCCTGTTCTTTAATTGCAGGAGTAATAGGGATGGATTGTACTGAGTATACCTCGCCCTTATATGTTTTCTTTAGATCTATTGGATACCCGGTCTCACTAAGCACAACTTCATAGCCAATATTCTCCATGTCGGAAACATATTGTTCAATAGGGTAAGAGCCATCGTCCTCTGCAACGGAATCCATATACTTTTGATACAATTCTTCTGCCTCCGGGGTAAGGTTTCTTTCTCCAGCGTCTTCATCATAAACTTTTTTGCCAATTGCTGGAATTTCAGTAGTCTCAACCTTTGCTCCAAACTTTTTACCAATCTTGTTAACCTGAGCCGGAATAATGTTGTCATAGAAAGCCTTCATGCCTGAACCGCCTACTTTGAGGTCGTTGCCTTCAAGCCTTGCTGGGTTGTGTTCTGTTGGATTTGATTTGTCATTTATTATTTTATTCGCTATATCCTTTCCTAAATAAGACTCTAATTCTGATTCTGTTAATTCAGACGGCTTGTTAAATTCAATAGATAATCCGAAATCATATGTTCCATTATCGTTTTTCCAATAATCAATAAAATCTGTTTGCTTACTCAGGTTATACCTATCAGCCTGCATCTCACCATTAGTCCACGCAATCCTGTCAAAACCATTCTCAGCAGCGTAAATCATCATTCTGCGGAGAGCGAGGTTTACCCATTGGTCGGTATTCTTGAAAGGCATATCGGGGACACCTTGTTCTTCAAGAATTGGATTTGTCTTAATTATTTCCTTTGCTTCTTCCTCGGTTTTAGCGTCAAGAAAAAATACACCAGCACCATCATAAACCTTATATATATCACCTTCTTTTTTATAATTAGGTTTGCCTGCAAACCCCTCTTTCTTCCCCTTCTGTGCCCAATCGGATTGTATCTCTTCAATAAACAGTACTCTCTCCCCTGATGGGGTTGTTCTCTCATTGAATCGGACATGAGCGAGGATGTTGGGTTCGTCGAAGTGGGAGGATTTGAATTGACTTTTATTGTCATAAGAATCCCTTCCTTTCTGCATTAGCACCCTAAATCTATCAAGGTCTTTTTGTGGAAAATCAATCTCATTATTCATTCTTCTTTGTAACACTTCTAACTCTTCCTTTTCAGCAATAGTAATCGTGTTTCCTTTAACCGGCATTGTCAACAACAACTCCTTGTAATTCTCTCCGCCGGGGAGTTGGTATTGGGAGTATTTGGTGTCTCCTTGTGGATAATAACCTTTGTAAATTTTGTTTTCAATATAATTTTTAGCTTCCTCAAACGTATTTTCCGCTGATAATTGTTTGCTTGTTAAGTCATTATATATTGCAAAATAATTATCTCTTTTGCGAATTGAATATAAAAAATTCATACCTGCCTTAGATGCGGAACCAATGGTATTACCGTCCTTTTCAGTCCACTTTATTTCTGGTTTTTCTGACTTCTCCACCTCCTGCACTTCAATCCTGTTCTGGTTTATCCAATCCTGTATTTCGGATTTGGTGATGATTAGCTTTACTCCCTGTCCTCCAATAGTCATTTTTGGATCAATATGGGCTACTCCAAATCGTTCCTCCCATCCCATCCACTCCATTTCAGCCTCTTTTGCGCCATTTTTCAATAGCATGGCCTTCCATTGTTCCGGAGTACCTTTTTCCTGTTTGATTGAATTCAGGGCCTGTTCTGTTGGGGAATAGAAGTAAGGTTGGCGGAACAACACAGTATTTCCAGTCTCTTCGTCAATTTTCTCGTCAATAGTGCTAAAGAAAGTATCAAAAGCATTGTTTATATCAAGCCTCTCCTGTCCTTCAGGGTATGGTTTAGCATCATATAAGGCTACATACACAGCGTTATTTACTGAGTGAACTAAATAGTCATTCTTAGCTCCTACTGCTTTTAGTTTATCATCAACATACGCCTCAAATCCCCTAGCGGCCATTTCAAGATTAGTGCTCCAATATGCGCTAGATCTTGATGCGTCCATGTCTTTACTCCCGTTATAGAATGTAGTGTTGACCTTCTTTAAATAGGTCTGGTCGCTCTTTGCATTCTCTAACTGGTCCTTTGCCATAACAACCCTATGGAAGGAGTAGAAATCAGCCCCTAGTGCGCTTCTGCCTGATATTACCTTTGTCAGCTCAGACAGTTGTTTTTGTACTTCATAAACGCTTTCAAATGAGTATTTCTTTTTTGTCTCGGCTTTTGAGGTAGGGCCAAAGTCATAGTTATTAACCCTTTCAATAAGAGCATCCCAACTCTTTAACTGTTCTGGGGTGGCTGCCTTTTTTCGTAGCCCCCACTTCCTGTCAACGGCTAACCATCCCCTAGTGTTCTGAAGAGCTCTAACTAAAGAATCCTTACTGCTCTCAAGTTTGTTTTCAAGCCTGGTAATGTCATATTCTGCCATTTCCTCCTTGTAGCGCATAGCTTTCCACACGCCATTCCAAGCTTTCACAACTTCATCTCTAACCTTCTTGTTATTATAGTAGTCTCCACTCAGGTAATCCCTGCTAGGGTCTGGCGATTTGATAACACCTTCTTCATTTGGAACAAATCCTTGATTCCCAAAAACACCAAAGTATGAATCCATCGCGTGAAACCATTCGTGCGCTAGTGCTCCGGCTCCGTTTATCTTCGTGAGGTTAATAACACCTCTATCTGCTTCAAAATGTGCAGCTGCATTAGACAGACCCTTACCCCTACTACCAAATCCAATTGCAAGTCTGCCTCCTAGCGACAGGGCTCTTGGAGATATATTTATTACTGCCGCTAGATCCACAAGCGCATCGTATGCATAATTGAGCATAGACTGTCTCTCATCGGAGGCCACCCAGTTGCCAAACTCTCCTCCTCTGAAGCCAAAAGTGTCCATAAACTGCTCTGGAGTAATATTGCCTTTGCGTATCTCTATGCCAATTCGTTCTATGTTGTCAAGGTGCGGCCTCTCAACTTTGACGTCCTTTGCTTCAATGATACTTACTGCGTTTACAGCCATGTGCAACATAGCCTCATCTCTTGACTTAAAGCCTTTTTTAATCTCCCAGAGCTTCCCGCTGCTCCATCTGCGATATATAGAATACTCATCATTGCTAGCTGACGAAGGGCGCACGTAATGATTTCTTGCAACCTCTAGTAATGGTATTGCGGATGCCGCCGCCTCAGGCGTGTCAAAGTTTTTCTGTACTATTTTAAAGAAGTTTCCGCTTACAATAGCAACTTCATACTTCCCATCTTTTGTGTCCCAGTCTGCGTAACTTGTACCTTTCTTTTGCTGAAATACTTTGTATTTTTTAGCCCATCCCGGTAATTCACTATCTTTTCCGGTACGGGTAAACCCTCTTTCAGCTACATCTTTACGGGCCATGCCAATTTTCTGACCAAAGTCTTGCAACTTCTCAGCAGTCTCTTGACTCTCTTTCAACTCAGCTTCTGACATCTCAGCACCCGGTTCTCCAGACTCGTTATCAACATCGGGCTGTAATACACCCTCCTCAATAGGAGTATCATTTTCAAGTTGCGCAAGTCTTTGCTTTCTCTTCTCTTCGACTCTTAGCTTGGCCTCATCTGCAGAAATAGTATTTCGCCTTTGTAGTTCGCTCGTTAGAGCAGTGAATTCTGAAAATTCAGCCTCGGTAAGGGTTCCTACCCCTGTATTACTCCCAGTTATAGGGGTGTTTGAACTCTTTAAATTCTCCTCCCTTTCATTTATTATGGATTCATACTCCGACACTCTTGACTCAATCTCCTCAATAGGAGCATCAACAAATGGCTGCTCAGATCGTATTTGCTTATACTCTGCAAACGGTTTAATCTTGCGAGTCTTATTCTCGGTCCACTTCTGGAAATCGTCAATAGATACCTCGGTGATATTACCAAGGCCCTGCCACCCCTCTTCGTAGTTTGCATTATAGGCCTTTGAAGCATCCTCAATAGAGTCAAATCCGAACATTACCTTGTGTTCATCAAATGAACCGTCCTGATTGACCTGGTCAACGACATATACTTTTTCAGATAGTGGATTCTCTCCCACGAAAACGTCTATATGCTCCCCATCCTTGCCTTTTGTACCAAGAATATAGCCATAGGTGTTATTCATAGTCACGCTCCACTCCTTGCCACCTTTGTCAACTCCTGACCTTGTAGATCCTTTTGGTTGCTCAATGGTAACATCGTAGCCAAGGAGCTTGATATGTCCCTTCTGATAATTACCTGCCTCTTTCTGTTTTTCGGTAGGCTCTGTGTTGACTCTTGCTTCTTCTTGCGCAATTTCCTCAATCTTCAACTGGCCCTGAGCTTCTCTCTCTCCTTGCTCAAGGTTTTTTGTTAAGACCTCAATTTTACGGTCTAATTCTGCAATGATTTTGTTTTGATTGTCAACAAGTGGCTGTGATGCTGATGGATCAAACCCCTCTCCCCCGAATAAGTCATTGGGGTCTTGTTTTGTGTCACCAAAGAGGCCGACACGTTCTGCACTATTAGCTATGAGTCTGTCTCTCTCTGCGATTGCTTCTTTCTTGGATTGATTGAGAGACTCTATCTCCTTTCTTAAAGGATTTACAGATTGTTCAGACTGTGCCAGCGCAGCACCTTGGAGAATAGTTTTATCCGTTCCTGTTCGTCCTCCTGGGCCTTCGTTGCTTCTTCCCTCGTTATTATACTGGCTTTGATTGCCAATGGCAGGGCCTCCCGAAACATCTGTACCAGCTCCTCGTTGGTATACTCCTTCTGCAATATTTCTTCCGGTTTCATCTTCAGGTAAATCTTCTGATTCGTTAATAATTCTCCATCTCTCCTCATCCTTTACAGAATCAGCTATTAAATTCAAGATGGTAGATGCATCTTGCTCTGATAAAGGTAGGTATTTTTCTGAGAAATAATCATCAATTATTTCTTCATATTCCTCTTCTGTGAGCTCTTCTTTAGAAGCTATATTTGATTTTATTTCCTCTGATTCATAGTAATCCTCTTCGTTAAAGCGTCGCTCCTGGTCCCTTCTGCTTGTCTCAATTATTTCAAAGAGAGTCCTTCTAGAGTATGCTTTTCGCATAACCTCTAGAACATCTGTAAATATATCAGAGTCCTCAAGGTTAACGAACAGACCATCATCGTCCATCTCTTTAATATAAAGAGCTAGATGCTCAGGGGACATCCCTGTTTTTTCATTTTGCAGACCAAAATATTTCCTATATTCCTTTCCTCCTTTCTTTAGACCTAGATGCCCGGCAAGTCCTTTTATCCCCTCGGCTTTATTGTCGTTCATCCTGAACTTAATACCGTCTCTTAGGATTGTCATTGCTATTGCCTCCTCTCTTGTAGTTGGCTCTCCAAATTTCATCAGGTCTTGCTGCATTGGTGTCAGCCTCTTTCCTCCAGGTCGTCTTGTTGGTTTCTGGATAGGCTTTGGATTGGAGATCTCTTGTGCTGATTCTTGTGCAACTTGTACAGAAGAAATATCTTGTTCAGGAGAGAGCATGGTTTTAGCTTGATTTAGTTTCGCAAGCTCTGTGTTAACAATCTTTATTTTTCTTCTGCGCTCAATTGCGTTTGTAGTCTTCTCAGCCTTTTTAAGGGCCTCCTTTTGCTCTGCTATCAAATCCTCAAGGACAGACAACGATTCGTCTGCAAACTCTGATTTAAGGGCCTCTGCGTACATCTTTGGCTCTGCTATCTGAGAGTAATCAATCTGACCTTGCTTGTCAACAGGAATTGATATGCCTCCGGTAATAGAATTGCCTGCTTCTGCTTGCTGTGCCTCTTCTATTGTTGCTGCTGATTCAGGCTCTTGGACTGGCTCAATAGGTAACTGCTGAACATCCTGAATTGGCAAATTGACTGCGTTAACATCTGCAGCGGGAGCCTCTTGTGTTACAGGAGGGACTCTCTGCAGGGACTCAATTTCAACTCTGTGTTCGTTGCCATCTCTGTCAACAACAAATATATCCTCCTCTGTTGCATCAATGACGGTTACTATCTCCTCTCCTATTGCAAACTCAGCTCCAGGTATTACCTCTGAAAGGTTTACTGGCTGACTCTGCGCACTCTCTTGTTGCTGAGCTACTTCATCGGCTATTTCTTGAGATTGAATGGCTGATTCAATAGGCTTAAGAGCATCCCTTGTTTTCAACCAATCATCTAGCCACGCTTTTGAATCAAATGTGCGAATATCTTCGATCTCATCTGAAAGGATGGTTTTTGATTCTCCGGTATTGACATTGCGAACAACCATCAATTCTTTTCCCAACTCAGACTTCAAGACATCGGTAATATACATTAACTCCTCGTTTGCGTTCTTGCCAATCGCAACTGTATCAGGAGACTTTCTCATTGTCACAGGGCCACCCATCTCTGCCTCTGCAACTGATAACAGACCCTCATATGCTCCTGCTCTCTCAGCGTTAATCAAAACAGCTTTTGATGCCGCGTCAATAACCGATTCAAGATCTTCATTAACCCCTTTCTTATTGATGACTTCTCTTAGATTTTGAAATGCTTGAATAACTGCACTCTCAGACTTATCTTCGTTGAAATATCCGTTTGAGTTTATTGAGTTCTGGACTCCTTCTATTGCTTGAATTATGTCCTGGTCATTAAGCTCTGATGCCTTAGTAGCCAGGTTTGCATTAGCGGTTTTTGCAGCAGAATTCAACCTCCCTTTTTCTACTGCATTAGCCACTCCTCCGGAGACTAATTGGGTGCCTTTGAAAATACCATTCATCAAAGCGGTATTCACTGCTATTGTGCCATAAAATTCAGGGTCTGCGAGTTGTTTATAGTCGTCTGAGCCTGTAAGAAGAGAGGATAAAAGAGCATTTGGAACCTCCTCAACGAAAATCTCTGTTGATATACCATGTATCTGAGCTTTGTCAAGAACACCACCCACCTTCTTATAAACAGGGTTAGCGGTAACTTTTTCAAGCGCACTCACATACTTAGACATCGGCCCAAGAATTCTCTTCTTTGCCAATAGGCTAGTAAGCGCACCCCTCCCAACAAGGTCACCAAACCCCTCTGTCATGTATTCAAGGGTGTTGGTTACATAGGACTTATAAAGGTCTCCTGCAAGCGTGTTGTCTCCCTTTTCAATTTGTCCATGTTCGTCTTGTGAGAAATTTCCGACTCTTCGTTTAGCCAGGTCTGTATAAAAAGTAGTCGTTAGAGGCGAGCGCAACATATTCCCTAGTACAATTGACCCTGTTTTCCTTACTGCATAATCAACAGCCTGTCTCTTACCCCCTTTAATGGCAGCCTTGAATGTCTCGGCTCCTGCTGCCTTACCAAGATTAACAGCCCCTGCAACACCTCCAGTGGCCATAATGTTGACGATAAAAGGGACCATCATCCTTCCTTGCGCTCCTGCCTTATACCAAAACCCATTATCCTTTGACTGCATCTCCTGCAACTTCATGTAAGAGTCAATGAGTTTTTGCTCTTCCGGGTTGATTGAGTTCTTATCCTTACTTGCCTTCTCAAGCAACTCAATCATATAGACATCATCCCTCATTGTCGATAGACCCATTGTCAGGAAGTCTTTGACGGTTCCTGATTTTGTCAGTCCATCCCAAAACTTTTTGATTCCCGGACTATTTGGATCTAGTGACTCTTGTTGTTCGGCAAGGTTAGCAACATCCCTACGGATAAGCATAGCCTTCATCTGTTTTTCTACATCTTCAAGCCTTTCCTTGTTCTTTTCATAGAACTCTCTCTCTTCCTTTGAAATTTTTGCCTTGCTCAGTAGTCCACCCAGCCCCATCATTCGACTTTCTCTTGCGTTATATCCTGTGAACGAATCCACATCGGGGATATTCATCTTCTGCTTAATTGCATTGAATTTTGCAAGCTCCTCCTTATGTCTATCATTCAGTTCCTTTAGCTCACCCTCAACATCACTAACAACGCTGTCTGCAGCTATAGGACTTGCCTGCTGAGCTACTTGATCAACACTCTTCGCAATAGGAGCATTCGCCTTGCTCATCAACGGCGCAGGAGCCTTATCTTGAATAACAAACGGATTCTGAGGCGCAAATGTAGTTTCCGCAGGCGATGGAAGTGGGAGGTTTCCTCCTGGTCTTCCGGCTGGAAATGGCCCGGTAATGTCTCTTAGAACATAATCGGTAAATTTCCTCTCATCCCCTATCTCCTCTTCGTCAAAAATTGTTTTGAGATTCTTGTACAAATAGGCTGCATCTGAGGCGCTTGTAATTGAATTCAGAAAGTCCTCTTTTTTGCCAAGCTCCTTTTCTGAAACCCTCCCTGTGCCTATGAGGTTGTTATACAACTTCTCCCTGCTATCAATTTGCTGAGCTTTTGAGTCTGTCATATCCTTATTCTTCTAAGAGATTTTTCTTTTGCTGTACTGACTTGCGAGGCAAAAATGATCCTGCTGATTTATCTGTGCTTTCTACCCCTGTATTTTCTGCGTCAAAATAATGTTGAAAATCTGCGTGGCCATCCTTCAGATACTTAAGCGCAACTGCACGAATGAGATTGTCTGTTGCTTCAAAATTACCTGTTCCCATCGCCCTGTTGATGTTAGAAATGTCATTCTTAATAGATCTCTCTAGTGGGGTCAGCTGATCATCAGGTTTAGTTTCAAGCCCCTTGTATCTGTCTGCGACATCATTGATTATCTGTTGAGCCTGCGACTTACCCATTGACCTCTGCTTCCCGGATGGGTCGGTATATACAAGAAAATTATTCTTTTTGACAGCTGTTTTGTCGGCTGTTGCTCTTGCCATTGAAGCATTTGCAGAAGTGGTAGATGCATTTGCTGATTGTTGTCTAATAGCCTGGTCTCTTGCTATCCTGTCAGCCTCAAATTGAGTGATGCCTTTTTCTTGAACTGTTGAAACATTAGCATTGAACTCATCTGATGCAGCAGAGTTAAGAAATCTGTTATTTTCTCTCTTGCGATTTTGATTGAGTGTTGCAAGTTTCTCTTGTTGCTCAATGTGATTTTTCAGCTGATTTTGATAATCCTCTTGCTTTGTCTTGCGAGCCAGCTCTTGATAGTACAGGTCTGACTTATATTTCTCATCTTGTATATTTGACAACTGAGATAACGACTGTTGAACAATAGGGAGGTGTTGATGCCTTGTCTGTGTATAGCCCCCTCCTGCCAGATTAGCAAGTGCGGAAAGGAAGTTTGTCCATCCCGCCATTTTCGCTGTTCTCGCTGTTCGTTGCTCCTTGTTTTCGAGCACGCTCTTATGCTGTCTTGCTTGCGCAATAGCATCTATGACTGATTGTCCCTCCTGATAGCGGAATGGCTGAAATTGCACCTGCTCATCATCAGTGAACACTTGTCTCTGCGCCCCTGGTTGCTTGCGTGTAATTGTAGCCTCAACCGGAATAATGCCTAGTTTTTCCTTATCTGTGCTCATAGCTATTCATAATTAAGTCTTCCGTTTGACTGATTGACATATACAGGTCCGTTGCTTGCCCCTGATACAGGTGTATTGAATAACTTCCCGTCACTCATCATATATGCAGAAGCTAGAGATCCGGCAGCAGAAGATATGCCTTGCGCTGTGTCTGCCCACGTCTGAGCCCTCTGAGAATTCATCCCCATCTGCGCACCTATCAGCCCTTGTTTTCTATTCAGGTACCCCTGCTTCACAGATTGTTGCCTAGTATCTTCTCTCTCAACAAGCCCCGCAATAGCATCTGACATTACGCGATTATTCGACTGCTTAGCCGCTAACACGTTTTCATGTGTTGCTCCTGTTGCTGCGGCTGTATTCTCAGTTGCTTTCGTATTATCCTCCATCACCGATTCCATCCTTTTCAGATAGGCTTTAGACCCTGGATTATCAAGTGCTCCTCTGTTATATTCACGAACATAGTCTGCATTAGCTTCGCTCTGCATATTATTAAGCAGCCCCTGATTTTTCTTGTTTTCCTTAGCTGATTTGACTGCTCCGTAGGCGGTTGAGGCAACTGCAAGTGCCCCTAAAATGATAGGAATAGCAGCTTGATTTGTCTGAATGTGTTCAGGGGAGATCAGATCTAAGACAACTGACAGGACGAGTAACATTAGTAATTGCGCAATTGCTTTCATATGTAATCATTTTGCACAATAGTAATAATTACGAGCTCCGCAAACTGTGCACAATGACCACAATTGCAGCTCTCGGGAGGCTACATTTGTTGAAAAATGGTCAGTATGGCAGTCAAACAACTAGGAGAGCCGGGCTTCAAGTACACAGAAGAGCTGAAAATAAATATTGTCTACTTATTATTTTCTCGATACAATGGAGATATAGATAAGTGTTCAAAAGGGGTTCTTGTCAATAAGGCATTACTTGCAAAATGGAGAGACGAGTTGCAGTCGCTGGTGAAGGGAATGCTACCCGGTGAAGACGAGGCAATAAATTCTGAACTGATATACAAGAGGGGGATGAAGAGACTTGAAGAGGTAATCAAATCTTCTAAGGATCCTCAGAAAATAACAAGTGCTCTCAAAATAATGAGAGAGCTTGAAGCCGGGAAAGAAGACAGAGAGAGGGAGAGTATATTCGCAGATATAAACAAAATGATATTAGAGGAGGAGGAACATGATGAAGAGAATAATAACTAATTTTCAAGGCATCAATAGAAATAACTCAGGACAATCAGCTGGGGATGGTGCGTGCGAAGAGCTAATTAATGTGCGTAATGACGGGAATATGCTTAGGGTTGTGCGTAAACATAAGGCTATACTGCAAAACTCTGATGCAATTGAATATTTTGAGCACCGGGTTGGAACTGTTAATAATCGTATATCTGTTGGTTTTGACAAAACTAATAACACCTACTATATCAGAGTATTTGAGATTATATACAATGGCAGCGAGGAGATAGTGACCGGTGCCTACACTCAGCTATATACATCAAGCGCAAGAATCAGCGTGAAGACATTAAATAATATGCTGATTATTAATGATAACGCAAGAGATAATACTATTGTCTATCATTACCTGAATGGAGAGTATAAGTTGCAATATGATGGGCTCCCTTCTCTTCCTGCTTTTTCTATTACTAAGAAAGATTATGATGGAGGCCTCCCTCCTGGATTATCAACGACCTATTACACATTCGCTGGGCAGCAGAAACCTATTGTAACGAGAATTGAAGATCTTAAATATGAAACTCCTGAAGGTCGCAAATATCTATACTCAACTCCATTTTCTCCAAAAAAAGAGGCATATCTCTCAGAAGAGGTATTTCGTGAAACTATCCTCTCTGCTATCAATGAAGCAAGGCAAAAGTCAGATAATTATTCAGAAGGGTATTTCTTACTATCACTTAATTATACGCTTGTGAATGGGGATGAAACAAAGATGACAGCTCCGGTTATGATTGAAGTTGGCAAGGCAGAACTATCTCCTATCATTGAACAGGTCGTTAATTTAAACGGGGGCGCTCTTGAGAATATAATTGCTGCGATCAAGGGGCAGGCTGTGGATATCACGCTATCTAATGTTGATTATTCTCAATACAAAGACTTGATTAAGTCTGTGAACATCTACACTACGGAGATAATGTCGCATTTGGACCTTGACGTAAAAAAAATGACACCTGCGATTACTCATCCTAATCATCCTTTGCAGTATACATACGAACAGCGAGAGTCCTTTGTGGTTGATAATAAGATAACGCATGAAACTCTTAAGAATAAGCTATTTTTCAGGCAAAAAGAATTACTTATTGAAAACCTCAGTGAAGTAGTAAGTCTTGTGTTCAATACAGGCAAGCTGACAACAGAGAAGACGATGAAAGTAGATAGCTCCGGATGGCTGCGCACTAAGGGAAAATCGTTCATCTACAATAATAGATTACACCTGTATGATTACGAGAGAAAATTCACCCCTGAAGCTTCTATTTTCAGCAACATGAATTATGTCAAAGGGGTTGCAAATACAGTTGCAGGAGCTCATGTGAGAGTAAGTAATTCAGACGGTAAGGCAATGTATATCAACGGGAGCGTGCAGATCTATTTTCTCCTAGACGATTTCACAGAGGATATGAAGGTGTGGCTTGCAGATCTAGTCTCTTTTCCTGATAGTAGGGCCGAGTATCTGTATATCTATTTCGGTTTTCAAGGCAAGAAATATGCTGGGAAATTATCCCTCTCCCCTTCCTCTACATATAACTATGCGTACAGCGTTAACATTACTAACGAGACAACTCCTACTATGATTTGCAAGGAGGTTGTAAGCTATGATCTAGTTGATGAGGATGTTGACGAATCTGTTCAAAATGCAATTATTGTTTCGTCACCGGGTGCTCCTTATCATTTCCCGGTTGAGCACTCTTACAGAATAAGCGGAAAGGTCAGGAATCTATGCGTTATGGCTGAGGACATCTCTGCGGCGCAAGTTGGTCAATACCCTCTGTTTGTTTTCACAGATGCAGGCATTTTTGCGCTGCAACAAGGCAGCGGGACGGTCCTATATAGCAACCTACTCCCTATTTCAAGCGATATAGCAGATTCTGTATGTCAAACAAAATATGGCATTGCATACAGCTCAGGAGGCAATGTATACTTCCTGAGCGGGAGGAATGGGAGTCTGCTCTCTCACGCTCTTGATGCAGTTCCGGATACCTCTGTACGCAGTGCACAGGGTTATAACGTAGCACACGGATCTATTGAGTTATATAGTGTTTCTTCATTCTTGTCTCATTCTAACTTCAAACTCTACGCAAAGCGAGCAAATCTGGTATATGATGCGATTGAGGAAGAGCTGATTGTCAGTAATCCTATTTTCAGCTACTCTTATGTGTTTAACCTGAGAAACAAGGCATGGCATAAGGTATCAGATACATACTTGAAAAATGATAGCTCAAGCAGGTATGTTACAAGAAGAAGTTGGGTGAGCTTCTCTCCATCTCAACCGGCGCGAGCGAAAATAAGTATCAATGCAATGACAGTAAGGCCTGCTATGACATTTGCATACCTCAACAGGTGTGAGTTTGCAAATGCGAATACGATTATCCCTGCTGGTAATCAAATGACTCTTGTAATAGGCACAAATAGGCTTGCTAGTTATTATACACAGACGGCAATGCCTCTGTATCTTGTAATAGAGATGATTTGCGCTTCTGTAAGCTTCATTGAACAGGAATATAATAGTTTCGAGAATGTATGCTACATATATACTAATCAGAAATCATACGACAATAAGATTGTGTTCGTGAAAAATGCCGATTCTACTATACTACACTCAGATGGACTAGTTGAGATGGTCGGCAATGTTATTATTGAGAAAA
Source organism: Bacteroidales bacterium MB20-C3-3 (assembly GCA_035609245.1). Taxonomy (NCBI): domain Bacteria; kingdom Pseudomonadati; phylum Bacteroidota; class Bacteroidia; order Bacteroidales; species Bacteroidales bacterium MB20-C3-3. The sequence goes on from CP141202.1 coordinate 577,988, forward strand.
AAGGCATTGATGAACAGGTTATGATTAACATAGCGGGCAGAAGCATACCGGTTGTAATTAACTCTAATGACACTTATGTTAGTCTTGCCGGCAGGATTACAGACATGATTAGAGCAAGTGCAAGCGACATCGTAAGCGCTGAAAAATCAGGCAATATTATATATCTTACTAGCCGGGCGTATGGAAGTCAAGCGAATGATATAATTCTTACCTCTCAATCATCTCTATATTGTATCATTAATTCTTCTACCTTCACCGGAGGACAGGATGTAGGCGCTACAGACAATATACAAACTCAGCTTATAGACATATATCTTGCAACAGAAGCGGGCGAAATGGTCACTACAGAAGATGGCTATTATGTAATTCTAGAGCAGGTTCTCAATAACGAATATGATGACACAATAGGTTACTCATCGACAGATATTATTGATCTACACGAGCGAGAAGGAGAAGAGGACGATCAGGTGATGATACATATACAGTCAAGGCCTGTAATCCTAGGCTCGGCAGCCTATAAATCAATTAGGAGAGCATCTCTGAGGGCAGACATCCTTACATCCGGGAGGCCGTTTGGCGCCTACCTCTACGCCTCGAATGACCTGAAAAGCTGGAGACTCGTAAGCTATAAGCAGGTAGGCAAGGACACAGCAAACATAAGACTTGACAGGGTGCACACATCTTATAGGTATTACATAATCGCAGCTGGAGGATATGTCAGAGCGAATAGTAATATATCTTATTTCGAAATTGAAGCTGAAGAAAAATTATCAGGAAAAATCAGATAACAAAAGGCCCTGTATGCGAACTACAGAGCCTTAATGAACCTAAACTTAAACTATGAGAATACAATTGCAAATGTAATTGATGCTTCTGTTAATATGCGATTTCTTGTGTAATTGTTATTGACGAGTTATTTACAGCCATTATATTTTTGCTATCTATCTCATTATCTTTTATTTATACGAAACACATAAATTAGTATCCTTTGATTTACAAGCACTTATAATTCTTGTTAATTAAACTTAAAAGGTATTATTTAATATTGTCGCCTACTCATTTAATTTATAACTTTACAGTTTACACATATAAGTCATTAAAGATGAGTAAAACAAAGGCTCAAAATAAGAGTTTGCAATTAGCTAAAGAGCATAAAAAAGACGAGTTCTACACGCAACTTTCGGACATAGAAAGAGAGTTAAAGTATTACAAACATCACTTTAAAGATAAGGTTGTGTATTGTAATTGCGATGACCCAAGAGTGAGTAATTTCTTTCATTATTTTTCTTACAACTTCGAGAAACTTGGGCTAAAAAAGCTTATTACCACCTGCTACAAAAACCAAAACATGGATTTGTTTAGCCAAAACGACAGCGAACAAGCCATTTATTTGGAATATACAGGTGATAAGAATGGTAATAATGTTCCTGATCCAAATGAAATTGGGATTAAATACTTGAAAGGTGATGGTGATTTTCGTAGCAAAGAAAGCATCGAACTACTCAAACAAGCTGATATTGTTGTAACCAATCCTCCATTCTCTCTATTTCGTGAGTATGTTTCGCAACTTATAGAATATGATAAAAAATTTGTAATTGTAGGACACCAAAATGCAATAAAATACAAAGAAATTTTCCCTTTAATCAGGGATAACAAGATTTGGTTGGGTTACGGTTTTAAGGGTGGTGCAGGGCATTTTATCAATGAACATTATGAAGATTATGCAACTGCAACAGACCGAAAAGAAGGAATGATCAGAGTTTCAGGGGTTCATTGGTTTACAAACCTTGAAATCAATAAACGGCACGAAGATTTGATTCTCTATAAAAAATACACGCCTGAAGAATATCCTAAGTTTGAAAATTATGATGCGATTAATGTCGATGTTACCAAAGATATTCCTGTTGATTATGATGGAATGATAGGCGTTCCCATAACTTTTATGGATAAATACAATCCAGACCAATTTGAAATAATTGGAGTAGGCATAGCAAACTTGGGTCTTGAAATAGGAATACAGCCATATAAGCCTGAACATAAAAAATATAGAAAAGAAATTCAGAAAAGAGGTGCTGTTGATGGGGATTTATATATGATGATAGACGGTGTTGTTACTGTTCCGTATTCTCGCATAATTATTAAAAGAAAGAAGAAATGAAAATAGAGTTAAAAGAAATAACGGTTCGTGAGCTTACCAACGGTTATCAGGATAACGAAGAGAATGGAGTTGTCGGATTTGGTGGAAAATTAGATATACGCCCGCCTTACCAAAGAGAATTTATATACAAAGACAAGCAACGTGATGCTGTAATAAATACAATTACAAATGATTTCCCATTGAACGTAATGTATTGGGCTGTTCGAGAAGATGGCGGCTTTGAAGTAATTGACGGGCAACAACGCACCATTTCAATCTGTCAGTTTGTCGAGGGTGATTTTGCTTATAACAATCGCTATTTTCACAATCTACAACAAGATGAGAAAGAACAGATATTGAATTACAAACTGATGGTTTATTTGTGTTCAGGAACGGACAGCGAAAAATTAGATTGGTTTGAAACAATAAATATTGCAGGCGAAAAACTGACTCCCCAAGAATTGAAAAACGCAGTATATTCTGGCTCGTGGGTTTCTGACGCAAAACGCTATTTCAGCAAAAATGGCTGTGCAGCTTATAGCTTAGGAAGCGACTATCTAACAGGTTCACCAATACGTCAAGATTATCTGGAAACTGTAATCGGATGGATTTGTGGCAATGCTAGTGATGACGGTATAAAAAACTATATGGCAAAGCAACAGCACGAGCCAAATGCAAATGAATTATGGTTGTATTTTCAAAACGTTATAAACTGGGTAAAAGTTGTTTTTCCAAAATACCGTAAAGAGATGAAAGGAGTTGAATGGGGTATTTTATATAACCAGTTCAAGGAGAAAAAGATTGACCATATAAAGTTAGAGGAAGAAATCACTACACTAATGCAAGATGAGGACGTAACCAGCAAAAAAGGTATCTTTGAATATGTTTTAACTCGCAAAGAAAAGTACTTGAATATTAGAGCGTTTAGCGACAACCAAAAACGTGAGGCCTACGAACGGCAAAAAGGCATTTGTCCTGTTTGCACCGAAAACTATAAAATAGAACAGATGGAGGCAGACCACATCACTCCTTGGCACAACGGAGGCAAAACGATTACAGAGAATTGTCAATTACTCTGCAAAGAAGACAACAGAAGAAAATCCGGAAAGTAATTATTTATTAAAAAGCTAGTACTAGCTACACCAAAGTTGTACCGTGCGGATTTTGATACACACCTATATACCTTGTTATTAATTACTTATGTTGTGGTATCTTACAGCTTCCCAAGCTGAGGGTCGTGGGTTCGAACCCCATTTACCGCTCAAATTTTTAAGAGCATGAAAAGATTTGTTATTTATACGATCTGTATTCTTTTATGCTCAGTTTATGGTTTTTCCCAGAAACGCCAGATTGGACCTCAGTTTCCTGGTGGTATACAAGAGTTAAGGAAAGAGCTTAAAGAGAATCTCAAAAAAGAGTTTAAAGATTATAAGGAGCATCCTGCCACAGTAAGGATTAATTTCTCTGTTACAAAAAAAGGCAGACCTTTTAATGGCTCTGCCCCTGATTTAACCGATCCAAATGTTCAGAAAAAAATTGCCAAGGCTGTCCGTAGACTTCCACGATTCAAACCCGGAAGTGCAAACGGAGTGGCAATTCTAAGCGACATCAGCATTGAGATTGATTTGAAAAACTAAGCTTTCCTGTTCTGTTCAATAAATTCTGCCAGTGTTCTTACTGATCTGAAAACCTCCTTGTTTGCTTTTGGGTCTTCCATTCTTATTCCGTACTCTCTTTCCAGCAATATTACCAGTTCAAGAGCGTCTATTGAGTCTAAGCCAAGTCCTTCACCAAAAAGAGGAGCATCTGTATCAATATCCTCAGGAGTTATCTCCTCCAGATTGAGAGCTTCAATTATCTGCTGCTTTAGTTTGAGAATGAGTTCTTCCATAATATTGAGTTGTTAATTAAGAGTATATTTTTAATTTTTTTCTTGAGTATAGTGCAATAAGAAAGCATGTAAGACCAAAGATTAACAGGGCGATACCTTCAGGCAAAACCGATAAAAACCCTTCGTCTCTCAAAAAGATGCTGTAAAAGCCTGACATCCCCCAGTTCATAGGAGATAGTTTACTAATAAGCTGCATTTGAGGAGACATCAGAAAGAGAGGAATCCATACCCCTCCAACTGCAGCAAGGATAACAACAGAGACTGCACCAAAAACAGAGGCCTGCTGGTATGTCCTGGCCAGATTCCCTATGGCTACTCCATATCCAATAGCAGCAACAGCAACTGAAAATCCCATAAAGAAAAGAGCACTGTATGAATGGCCCAGTTCCAGAGATGGCAATCCTGTTAGTGGTAAAATTTTAACACCAATAAACAGCATAAGGGAAAATTGGGCAAGAGCTACAACTAAGTATACAATAGACTTGCTGATAAGATATTCGGCATATGTGCATGGCATTGTAAGAAGTCTTGTAAAACTTCCTCCCTCTCTCTCCTTAATAATATTTCCTCCCAGGGAGATAACAATAAAAAAGATTGCAAAGAGGCTCCAGGCAGGAACATTATGCTGAACCGAGTTTGGCATAATATCACTTCCCTCTCTGGTGACGAACTTGTCAACTATAGTAAACTGCTCTCCGGAAAAGTTTGAGGTATTAACTGCGACCGGAGAAATGTCATTTACCTGATTTGATATCTCTCTCATTATGTACTCAAACTGTACCTTTTGAGACCTCTCTCTCAGAGTACTCATAAGTACAGAGTGGAACGAGCCTTTGGCAGCAGGATCAACAAGTACATTTATGCTTACTATTTCATCCAGAGGAATCTCTTCAATACCATTAAAGGCCCCTACAACAAATTTCTGTACATTCCCCCTAATCCTCTGAGTTGCATCCTCTGGTATAAAAATTCCTATCATATTGTCACCCGGTGAGATTCTCCCCTCCATCATAACAGGGCTCTGATACTGAGAAGCAGAGTCATGCTCAATGGCAAATAATCCGGATGACTCTATCTCTTTAACAACGGCCGCCCCAAGTTCGCCGGAATCACGGTTAACGAGCAAAAGGGGGATTTTGTTCCCTTTTACAAAATTAAGTGTGCTGTCCTGCAAATTTGCCATTAAAATGACTAGCAGAACAGGCATAAGGAACATTAGGATAATCCCTCCTACATCCCTTTTTAGCATAAGGTAATCCTTATAGAGCAGGTATTTTATCCTTCTATTCATATGTGTCTCGCATCTGTTTTCCGGTTAACTTAAAATAGAGGGCTTCCAGATTTTTACACTCTGGATTTGATTTTCCAAGTTCAGCTGGATTCCCCTCAAGTACAATTTTACCTCCGTCAATAAGACCAACAGTATCGCATATACATTCAGCCTCTTCAAGATAGTGAGATATAAAAAGAACGGTTGTGCCTTCACGATTGATTCTGATAAGCTCCTCCAGTATTAAATTCCTTGACTGAGCATCAACTCCAACCGTTGGTTCGTCTAGTATCAGAATCTTTGGTGTGTGAAGGAGCCCTGCAAGCAAATTTATTCTTCTTTTCATTCCCCCTGAGTATTGACTCAAAGGTCTATCAGCACTGTTCTCAAGGCCAAATCTCTCTAACAACTCATCAACCCTGTCATTGAGGATTTTACCCTCAACCCCGTACATTCCACCAATAATTCTCAGATTCTCTTTACCGGTTAACATTGGGAAAAGAGCTATCTCCTGCGGAACTAAACCAATTATTTTTTTAATTTCAGAAAGTTCAGCAGGTACACTTAACCCATCAACCAATACTCTGCCGGAATCAAACCTCTTAAGTCCACACAAAATATCAATTGTTGTAGTCTTACCGGCTCCATTTGGAGCTAACAAACCATAAAGGGATCCCTTTAAGATTTTAAGATTGAGACCATCCAGAGTAGGATTGGTTTTTCCTTTATACTTTTTTATTAGTCCCTCTGTAAATATTGCATGTTTTTCAGGCATTCTTCATAAGTTTTTCAAGTCCCCTGAATATTGACTCCTCTTTGTCTGCAATATTCATCAGTTTATCTGCCAATAAATTATAAGTCATTGTATCTCCGTCCCTCTTTTTAAACATTCTGGCGGCATTATACGAAAAATCTCGCCATAAATCTCCGGCTGCTGTCATCTCTTCAGAGTAATGCCTAAGTTCCGGCTTGTTCATAACTGAGGCAGCCTCCTGCAGAAATGCTGCATAGATAAATCTGAATCCGGCACCTCCTGTTCCAATCTCTTCGTTCATCCTTATTACCTGTGCAAGATTTAGTGCTGCCCTCTTCTTACCCATGCTCCTCTCCCATCTCCTCATTCTTCTTGCAAGAAATCTTATCCCATTTACACCAAACATAGGAATGGGGATTTTTGTCATTCTGTTGCAGTTAAGCAGTATTGATTTGCGTATTGTCTCACTGTCAACATCTTTCTTATGGCTTACATCTGTTATGTGATACATCCTGCCACTGGGGGGATAGGTACCCTTGGCAAACCGGACTGTTTTAAGTTCTTCGTATGTTAAAGTGCATTTCTCTACTACAACCGGATCAGAGACAGTGTATAGATCTCCCTCCTTGCCTATTACACATATATTGTGAGCGTTGAAATGAAACCTGTATTCTGCAGGAAAGTAAGGAAGATTGTAAACCCCCACTAACATACCAACAGGAGTACCTGAGAACAGAACCTTGTCCAAAGCGGCCATCGACTTCTCTTTATCCCGAAATTTATAGCGCTTCATCTTTATTCCTAGCAGGGACATCACTCTTGAAAATATAGCTCCGGGAAGAGGTCTGAATGAAGTGACAGCCATTCCGTGGAGCTTTATAAATGGCATATGGGCAAAAAATAGTCCGGAGCCCAGCCCAAAAACCATTGCCTCACTAATATTTATTCCGTAAAAACCCAGTAAGTTACTTACTACACCATTCTCACAATGTCCGGAGGGTTTGTGTTTAAAATCAAGTTGCATATTAATCAACGGTAACTAATTTTTCCAAATCCATTTTTAACACCTGAGCAATTATTTCTAATTTCTCTTTATCCAACTTATTAAAATGCCTCGGTTTACACCATCTTTTAATCTCCCTTTTTGTAAAACCTGTATAGGAGGCAAGTATCTCCGGTGTCATTAGATTTTTGTGTATATGATAGGCCAGCGGGCTTAATTTACCTGCTTTAACATTACTTTTAATAGCCTCAGCCTCCTCTTCAATAAGGCTCCATGCAAATTTTATCGCCTCATTTTTAGGCTCCCAGCCAACGCTTATTATCTGCTTGTATTCACCATTTTCATCAACAGCATAGCAGACATCTCTTACCTCTCCGCTCTTCTCCAGTATATTGCCATCCTGTGGAACCTCATTTATCTTCATAATCAGCAAACAGTTAAATAGACATAAGCGTATGAAAATCTGGCACTTTCCGGAACCATAACCAGTATTTTCTCTCCCCTCTTAAGCCTTCCGCTTTTGAGCAGTTCATCAATCATAAGGAAAGCCGATGCTGCCGCTACATTTCCGAGTTTAGGTAGATTTACAAACCACTTCTCCTCAGGAATAGGGAATCCCAGATTTGAGAGTTCATCAAAAATCTTCTTTCTAAAATACATAGAAGAGAGATGAGGCAGAAACCAGTCAATATCATCAGGTTTAAGATTCCTTTTAGCTGAGATATCCATAAGAAACTTTCCACCTAGCTTAACAATATTAGCTCCCAGCAGTTTTGTATCCTGTTTTAGAGAGAAAAGGGATCTCTCAGTCCACTCTCTTTCAGGATATCTGGTCCAGCCCAGAAGCGTATCTCCATCATACTGAGCTCCTGCATACATACAGGCAGGCATTGTGTTAGCATAAGATGTCAGCTCTACCCATTCAACTTTAAGAGAAAGCCCTTCAGTGGCCGGCTTGCTGTTAATAAGAAGAGCCGATGCTCCGTCTGAAAGCATAAATCTTAAGAAATCCTTCTCAAAGGCAATCATTGGATCCTCCATAAGCCTTGCCAGGCTCTCGTACTCGTCATTAAAGAAAGAGGCTCTCATCCAGGCAGAAAACCTTTCAGAAGCAACTGCCACCGCATTCTCTCTCTCTCCTGATGATACTGCCATTAGACAATACTTAAGAGCATGTATACCACTGCAGCAAGATCCCGCGAATGAGACAACCTCAATATCCTTTACTCCGCCCATCTGTCCATGTATCTGAACAGCATGAGATGGCATTATCATCTCCTGAGAAGCAGTTCCGGCAGCAAGGAGATCAATTGTATCTGCATCCACTCCATTGCCGTATAGCCCCTCTATAGCCTCAACAGCCATATCAAATGCAGAGTGGGTAACTCTCTGCTCTTTGTCAAGTGCGTAATATCTTGTTTTAATTTGATTATTTCGTAAAATGAGCTCTTTTGCTCTGGAAGGTTTGCCGCCAATCATTCCCAAATACTCCTCAATCTCATGATTTTCAACAGGAGAATTGGGCATGAAGGAGGATGTCTTAGTTATATAAACAGGGCGCATAATTTATTGGTTAGGTTTTAAAAAAAGAATATTGCTCTTTATAGTCTCATATGAACCTCTTCTGAGAGGCCAGGTGAGCTTAAAGAAGAGCGAACCAAAGGGTGAGATGGCAAATATAAGAGTTAGTAAATACCACTTAAAAATTTTAAGTCTGGCAGCTCTTGCAGGATCTCCATAACTGCCCTTCTTGAGGACCCATCTTGCCCAGGCTCCCCATATTTTGTTACCGTTATTTTCAATAAAGTAGATATTTGGATTGAATTTTAATCCACCTTTATTAACAATTGACCTCTGCATCTCCTGAAAATCTTTAGTTTTCAGGGCCAGGCAGATATCCTCAGATATATTGGAAAGAGAGGCTATGTCTGCATCAGAAACACCGGCAGCCGGAAGAAATCTTGTTGCCTCCTTTTTGTTCCCGATAAGCCATCTGAATATTGTTAGAACACTCACAAGATTATTATGTTTGTCCTCAAGTGCTATGTGGCCGGAGAGTCTGGCACCCGAGCCGGCCAGGCTTTCTCTTATACTTTTAATAGCAGAAACCCACATGTTTCTTGTTCCCCCGACAGCTATAACATCTCTTCCCCTTAGATAGGCTTTAGTCTCCTCTAATCTCAGAAAAGAAGCGACAGGGATTGACGGTGCAAGAAACCAGGGCTGGTAACCTAGAACAACAAGGTCAGCATCCAGAATATCTGAAAAATCCATCGGAATAAGAGGAAAGGGAACTTCTGCTCTGGACTCGGGAAAGATGTCATAAAATTTCTCAGATGTCCATGGAAAATCGAATGGCTCAACAGGGACTATTTTTTTATAAACCAACTGGCATCCCATCATTTCCAGTGGTGAGAGAAGCGAACTAAGAATCTCAAAAAGCTGTCCTGTTTGAGTATAATAAAAAACTGCTATTTTGTATTTTCTCTCCATAAGTCAGGGTTTGAACATATTAGAGGCAAATCTGCTGTTTGTTGAGACTCCTCTGAATCTATAAATTGTTACATCATCATTTTTCTCATATAGGTGCAGCTCCTCAATTGAGTAGTCTGCAACAGACAGCCTGAGCTCAATTCTCTTATAAGGGTTGTTCTTTGATTTTGTTTTAGGCTCTATTACCAGAGAGTGGCTACCCTCTCCATCAATATAAACAACTCCATAAGAGTCAGGTATTGAAGATATATCACCACCCATACAGGCCTCCATAACTTTGGCTAAATCAGACAAAGCTTTCTGTTTGTCAAGAGAAAATGAGGTGGTTCCACTTTTAGACAAAATATGGATATTTGACGATGTCATAATAATTGACATCATCTTTGGAGAAGTATAGTCAAACCGGACATTCCCCGGTTTACTGAAGAAGAAATTACCTGAAGACTTAACTTTCTGATTAAGAACTTTAATCTCTTTCTCTTGCTCAAATGTTCCGGAGACTGTTTTAATTGATGCTGTATGACGGGCCATTGCAGAGAAGAACCTCTCGCCTGATTCGGGAGAGAACGAGCAGATAAAGAGATATAATATCAGTAACCCGGTAATCTTTTTCATACGCAATTAACTACAAATATAAAGAAAAAAGGGGTACTATCTAACATCTAAAAATTTAACAGCCTTTCTGCTCTGCAATGGCATTATGGCTTTTGAAAGAAGCTCCACAGGTTCAAAACTAATCTCCGGAGCAACTCTTATTCTTGCTCTGAAATGCTCTTTAATTCTGCGCTCAAATGAGTCAGTTGGGGTCTCTGTTCCTATCTTTATAAGTATTGAGTCTGTTCCAAGTGAATTTGTATAAACCTGAACCTGATAATTAATTATTCCGTCAATATTGTCAAGAATGTCATAAAGAGCAGAAGGATATAGTGTTGTCCCTTTATATTTAATCATCTGACCTTTTCTTCCCAAAATTGGGCTAAGTCTGGTGCTGTTTCTGCCACAACTGCATTGTTTATTAAATGCCCGGCAAAGATCTCCGGTTTTAAATCTTATCAAAGGCATCCCCTCTACGCCCAGAGTTGTGACTACCAACTCTCCTATCTCTCCTTCCTGTACCGGCATTTCATTTTCATCAAGTATCTCAATAATAATAAGATCTGGCTGATGGTGAGCGCCGCATAAATGTTCACACTCTGTAAAAGAGCTTTGCATTTCAGTTGATGCATAAGTTGAGTGAAGAGAGAGATTTGGCCAAAGTTGTTTAATCTTTCTGGTCAGAGTGTTATCTGACAGATCAATATCCCTTAGTGGCTCTCCAATACAGATCGCTCTTTTAAGAGATGCATCTCTGCACTCAATGCCATTCTTTGCAGCATATTCAGCTAACTTTATCAGAAAAGAGGGGACCACAATGCAGGACTCTGGTTTAACACTAAGAATCGAGCTCCATTGGAGTTCCGGTATTCCGTTTCCAACCCTTACTATTCCGGAACCAAGCGACCTTGCACCCAAAAAATAGGCGAGTCCAGCCATAAACCGTCTGTCAAGAGTGGTCATTATCTGTAACACCTCATTACTCTTCAGTCCTGCAGTTGTAAATGAGACCATTTCATTATATGCCAGCCTGTCCAGATCGCTCTCTGTAAGCATAAATGTAACCGGCTCCCCAAGCGTTCCTGAAGTTGTTACATAATCGATAACCCTCTCCCTTGGAACACAAAGAAACATTTCATTATGCATCTGCAGGTCCTGTTTATCTGTAGTAGGGAGCAGTGAGAGGTCTGATATGGATTTAATTTTTAAAGGGTCTACTCCGCAATTTTTAAAAAGATTGATGTAGTAGGGTGAACTGGATGCAACATTTGCCAGAGTCTCCTGTAACGAGCTAATCTGAAATTCTGCGATCTCCTCACGGGACTTGAATTGTATTTGAGGATCTCTTTTCATGTTATTTTAATTTTTCAAGTTTATTTATAATGTATCTCCTTGTCTCTTCAGACGGGAGCTTCATCTCAAGTGCTTTACTGAACATTGCTGAGGCTGAACTATAATCTCCTGAAGAGAGAAAATTCTCCCCCAAATTAGTATATGTCTGAAAAAAATATGGATTTATCATGATGTAAGAAGAGACAAACTCCTCATCAGCAGATATTTTTTCCGATGTTTTTTGAGATAATAATTTTGACATTTTTCTAAAATCTCTGACTTTAGGCTCAAATTCATTTATCTGAACTGAATCAGCAGGAATATCTTTAAAATCATCTTTTATATTATTGGCAGAGAGGTTAAAAAGCTCGTTTAAGTCATATTTAACCATCTTGCCCAATTGCCAGGGAGCTGTGCTAACCCAAACTACCCTTTGAACCGGTTTAAAAATTACTGAATGGTGAGATATATACTGGTTTATTGACATCTCGTTTCCCAATCCCAGCTCTTCATCTGATATACCATTTTTATTACGCAAAATCCGGGCAGATCTCTCTGGAGAGAGTGGTTTCATATCAGCAATAAGCTGTTTAAGTCTGTTATATCTATACTGAGAGTGACTCCCCTCAATTGCCTGTACAGCCTCTTTGTTCTGTTTGTCATTAAAAAAGCCTGCTGTCTGGAAGTGGTTAGTAGATATAATCAATTCCCCCTGAGTTGTGAATAATCGTGTATTGTCCGGGCTCTTTTCAATAATAGCAGCACGATTTTCAAGACCAGAACCAATTAAAAGAGACTCTGATACAAATGCATCTCTTTTTGATGCTATAATATATGCCTCTTCAATATTTGAAGCATATTGCAATATCTCTCTTGCAATTATTGAGATTGGAGTATTAGATCTTACCGGAGGTGAAGATTTTGCTGCATTCATTGTAATTGTCAGCCCCTTTTCATTCATCCCTGAGAGTACACCGGACATTCCTGCCCAGCCAACAGATAAAAACTTATAGCCTTTATCCGGCTCCATAATAGTTACTACCTTGTTTTTCGCAAAATCGTCACCAACCCAGAAATCAAAATTTCTGCCAATTATAAGTGTTGAATCGTCACTTTCAGAACCCCACGCAGCAAAGGAAGAGCAACCTACAAGCATATACTCCTGCATTGCATGGCCTAAATCATGTGCAGCGTGATAATTTAATTGTCTGTCATACGGAGATCCTATATAATCGAACTCACTGCTACTCCCAAGAGATGTCGCATATATCTCTTTTCTGAACTCCTCCTCAATATTTGACCGGATATTTCTGTTGTAAATAATTGTCAGATATTTCAGGAAAGATAGGTATCTCTCATTGGGAATGATAATTTTTATCTGATCAACAAATGCTCTCTCCTGCTCATGCATTAAAGATTTACACAACTGCCCAAAAGCAAGGCCTCTCTCCTCAGCATCACCTCTCAGCCTTAAATTCCATAAATCACCCTCACCCTTTTCAAGTGAAGATCTCCCAAAAAGCAAAACTCCTGCTGAGTCTCGGGTAGATGGTATTACCACTGGTAATGAATTATCCGGGATGCTCCTGTCAGCAGTTACATATAGTATAACTCCCGCAGCAGCCATCAAAAGAATCAGAGAGAGAATTGTCGCTGCAATATATTTTAAAATCTTCCCAAATACTTTTGTCATAATCCCATCTTATTTATAAAACCTGTACCAATAATCTCAGAGCAGGTGAGTAATGATGTAAATGTCACACCCATAACTCCATGAAGATTAACGCTCTGCCCTGCCAAATACAAATTTCCAACCTTTGTCTTTACCGGCAAAAATGTTGAAAGTGGTTTTTTGTAATCCTTCATAATTCCATATATTGAACCATCCGGAGATTTTACATAATCTCTGTATGTCAACGGAGTGGCAGAGCAGCTAAAATCCACAGACTCTCTGAATCCCGGCAGAACCTCCTCCACCCTTTCAATTAAAATATCAGAATATCTATTTTTAAACTCAAGGTAATCATCGCCCCTGTTACCCCGGGTGGTTTGGGACCATTTACCTACCTCGTCAATAGTCATTGGAGTCAAAAGAGTTATAACCTCTGCGAACTCACCTTTACCCTCAGGAGCCTGAAATGCAACCATAAGAGGTCTCTCGCCCTGTATATGCAAATTGCTGTTTATATACTTCATATGGTTAGGCTTAAGAATCAGATAAAGGGAGAACATACTGCAAGAGTTGTGTAATTGGTTAACCCTTCGCCTGTATGTCTCCTTAATACCTGATTCACCGTCAAGCATTCCCACAGTAAGGGATGGATGAATTGTAGAAATAACTCTCTTTGAGTAGAATCTTTCACCACTTTCAAGCTCAACTCCACTTACACAGCCATTTTCTGTAATAATTCTTTTAACATTTGCCCCACACCTTACCTCTCCACCATAGGACATAATAATTCCAGACAATGCTTCTGTGATTTTATAAGCCCCTCCCCTAACTCTCCATGATGATTCGATATATGAATTATTTGCCATTGCATGTACATAGTAGGGGGTAACTGCAGACTCTCCGCAATATATTATTGAATTGCCTGTTAATATACTTTTTAACCTTTCACTCTTTATAAATGCCGATATTGAAACCTCCACAGACTTGGTAACAGATTGCAGAGACTCTGCAGAGAATCCGTTACCCATTCTTACACTATCAACAGAGAGCATTGCTGTTCTCTTTATTGAATCCGCATATGCCTCCAGACCCACTCTCTCTTCCGGGAAAAAATCAGATAATTTATCTACAAAATTACTGTGCTCCATTGCAATTGGATAACTCTTACCATCAATGTAAACAACATCAAATGAGTCCGGATTCATCCTGACAAAGCCAACCCTGTCCATCAGATCTAAATAAGAGAAAAACCTCTCCATAAACTGACCCTTATCCAGACTTCCAATGTAGTGAACAGAGGAATCAATTACGACCCCCCTCCTTTTAAATGGTTGAAAATAGCCCCCCGTACTCTCCCCCTGCTCCAGAACAAGAACACCCAGACCCTCTTTAGCGAGAATTGCAGCGCATTCAAGTCCTGCAAGACCACCACCAATTACAATTGTATCAATTTTATTCATATGATGTATTTTTGGGCCTAATTGTAAATATTGTATTTGATGTTAAATTATCATTTCTTGTCTCCTCCACAACACAGTTTAACCTGCTGCTAATCTCCCTTATTTTACTGCCACTGGTGAAGCAGGGTGAGTGGCTTGCCTTATTGAATTTTAGAATTTTTATGGAAAACCACTCAGTAAGTTTTGTAATTCTATGGTCCCTCTCTCTCTCAGAGTCACCATCTCTTAATATAATAAATCCCCCCGGTTTTAATGAATTAACAGATCTTATGATTAAGGACTCCTGCTGTTCAGGGAGAAGATAATGCAACACATCATTAATAACAATTACATCACTCAACGGTAAATTGCAAGTGAGTGCATCTGCACAGGTAAAGTTTATATTACCTCCTGATATCCAAGAACTTTTGGCCATTTCAATCTTTTCCGAATCATAGTCTATCCCATTCACAACTCTGTCAGGAGAGAGGAGACCAAGCATAAAACAGAGAGGACCATATCCGCATCCTATATCAGTTACAACTGCCTCAGCAGGAATAATTGTATGAAAAGGTTTGTAGTAGTTCTCCATTCTCATTTTTATCCTTAAATACCACTCAGTGACAGGCCCTTTATAAATATATCCGGACATAATTTTTTGCATAAAAAAGAGATTGGATGGAGCATCATTTACTGATCTTAAATCTCTGTACTCCTTACGCATAAGAGCAACAACTGATTTACTGCGCTCTCTGTAGTCCAGACCAAAGCGAACATCTTGGTAAGAGATTCTCTCCAGAATTTTATAACCAATAACCCCTCTCTTGACATAAAATGGTTGTCTTTTTGAAACCAGATTACCATTACCATATATAATTATTGGAATTATATCCAGAGACAACTCCTCGGCAATTTTAAAGGCCCCTTTGTGGAATCTGTGAATCTCCATATCGGCAGAGCGAGTACCCTCAGGAAAGACAAGAAGGGAATACCCCTCTGAAATCTTTGGCTTTATATACTCTATATGATTTTCCACCCCATCCTTGTGATAAAGAAAGCCTGCAAACCTGACAATATGACCAAATACAGGAGAATTCCACACCCACTTATTTGTCATCATAATTATTTTTGGATGGAGGGAGAGTAACATTAAAATATCAATAAATGACTGGTGGTTTGCAACAATAACTGCAGGACGGTTAAAATCCTCATTAAATGGGTTCTCTCTGAATATTCTTACTGTTGGAGAGAGCTTCACCGGAAAAAATACCAGTACCCTCAGGATCTTTCTAAATAATAGAACTCTTTTGGAATGGTTAACCGGCAGAAGAGTTAAGATGGGTATAAAAGCAGCAGCAAAGAGACAGCCTGTTGCAAAGGCTGAGAATGTAAGCAACATCTGAAGCACCCCTGAGAATGTGTAAGGGTGTAATCCCCTTGAAGCCGGAGATGTGATAAAGAACCTGTAAACCAGAGGCTGTATTGTATAAGCAACTAACCATACAGCCGAAATGCCAACAATAGAGACAAGGGCAATTGATCTTAAAGCAGGATGAGTTGCAAATGCCATTGAGCCCACACCCGCAAGCACAGTAAACGTCGAAAAGAAAATTGCACTTTTATGTGATTCTAACGCGCCCTCTCTCCCCTGATATTCAGCAGATAGACCATCTAATACAAAAATACTGAAGTCATCCCCTATTCCAAATATAAATGTAGCCAGCAGAATGTTAAAAATATTAAACTCAATGGAAAAAACATTCATTAATCCCAGTATTATAACCCAGCTCACAGCCATTGGAAGAAAAGCCATAAGAGCCAGTTCAACTCTTCCGTACGAGATAAGAAGAGTAAGAAATACAAGGAGAGAAGATATAAGAAGGATTATGTTAAAATCCTCCTTAATAGTTATTGCCCAAACAGAAGAGAAATGGGCTCTGTCAAGAATCCCGAATGATGTCTCTTCCAGGAGCTCTTCATACAACTTCTCCTTTTGGACATCCTCAGAATGGAGCTGTGTTAAGAAAGTGTACAAACCATCCCGCTCCTCTGCCCACTCTTTAAAAAAATGCGGCAATGACTCTATTCCACCGGAATAATCAACAGGAGTGTACTCCTTCTCAAGTATTGAAATAAAACTGTCAAAGGCATCACTTGAAAAACCAATTTCTTCTCCATTTTGTACCAGGTCAGTTTTCAGTCTTTGGGACTTACCGTCATCCCAGAATTTGTTCCATCTCCCTATCCGCTCGGTTTGAATTGATTCAGGAGGAAGAAGCCAGGAGAGAGAGGCACTTCTTATTGATTGGCCGCTATTCCTGAGTGAGTCAAGTATGAGATTATCTATGTAATATGATTCTGCTGCATTTTTAAGACTTCCGGATGATGACAAGAGAAAAACCCTTGCATCTCCCCCTCCAAAATCCACGGAGAAACTCTTCTGAGCTTTTGACAGACTCTCCGGCTCATATCCCAGATTTGAGAAATCACTATCAAATTTTACTCCCGAAGCAAGAAAAATACCAGCAACAGCCATAGCAGCAATAAGCCATCTTAACCATATTACCTTTTCATATTTAAATGATGTTATTTTAACAATTGCCCTGTATAATCTAGTCTCTCTCTCCTCATTATTTACTTTTATAAAATGAGGTAAGAAAATAAGAGAAAAGAGGGTGGTTCCAGTTAGAGTCAAGGCGGAAAAGAGGCCAAAATCCTGTAAAAGAACTGAGTTTGTAAAAAGAAGCCCAACAAAGGCACCAATTGTAGTAAAACCTCCAACAGTTAGTGGATAGGCAAGCTCATCTATCAACTGTTCAATAGTCTTAACATGCTTTAAATGTGAAATAACATGTATAGAATAACTCAAAGCAATACCCATTACTGTCGCTCCGGCTCCAATTGCAATTGCAGAGACCGGTTCCCCTCTTAAAGCCATTATAGAAATGGCAAAAAGAGCACCAAAGAGGGCAGGCGCTATCAATATTGCCAGTGTTCCGGGATTTCTGAAAGAGATCCAAAAAAGCAAACCAATTATTATCAGAGCAATAAGACTTGTTGCCAGTGTATCTCTTTTTATAATTCTTGCATTGTAAACAGAGGCAAAAGGTGCACCTGAGAGCATTACATCAAGCTCCGGGAACTCTGCTTCAATTTTAATCTCTGCCGCTTCAAGTTGAGATACCAGATAATCGTTATTACCAGAATCTGAAGACTCTGCTGATGGTGTAATAATAAAAAACAGAGAGTACCAATTTTCAGAAAAAATATAATCTCTGTAGTTATTGTATGACACCCCCATTCTGAGAGAATCGAGTTTTGCAATCAGGTGTGTACCCAACGAAAGAGGATCTCTGGAGATCATCCCGGATACGGCTGTTCCGGCCGGAGAGTTTATAATTGCAAGTGAATTCTGAAGTTTTTCAAGTACTCTCTCACTCTCAATATTATCATCAATTCTCTTATAATCTGATTCCTCCAGAAACAGTGGAAGATTATTATATATATAGCTGATAAATTCGCTCTCTCCCTCATAGGCCGATTTTTGCATCGGCTCTATCGCTCCCCTCTCAATAAGAGGAATTATTTCAAGATTTAAACTGTCAGCCGCATCTGCAAGAAAATCAGGTGATATAAAAGCAGAGGTATCCCTGAATTTTATTAATGCAATGATTTTATCTTTTGCCTTTAGCCTTGAAAATGCTTTAGCACTTCCCGCACTCTCTCCCTCTGTGGGGAATAGCTGCAATGGATCTTCAGTAAATCTGATGTTAAGAGAAGTAATTGCCATTGAAACAGTAAGAAGAGAAAGCAGAATAAATAATAACCACCTCCTTTTCTTAAAACCACTATACAAAGCAACAAGAATTTTTCCAAGACTCATTTTTCACTCCTCCTGAAAATTTTTAAAATAGTATATGTTACAACCATTCCAATAAATCCGACACAAATTGCCAGAATTATACTGCCGGCCAGATATTGAGTCAGACTTCCCGATATTGCATCAAAAGTCAGATCAGATGGTATAACCTTCATTGACTCCCCAAGCAGAAGAGAACCTGCATAAAAACTTCCGTAAAGAATAAAAGGAATCATTGGAGGGATACTTATATTGGAGGAGACCAGAGTGAGCACTTTGTTCAGTTTGAGCAGATGTGCAGTTGCTACAGCTGTAATCATCTGATAGCCCCACAGAGGAGATACCCCAAAGAAGAGACCCAGTCCCACTGATCCGGCAATTTTAAAATTACTGTCAGATGATTCTGTAATATGATCTTTTATAAATGATTTTATATTCTCCTTGGTGAACCATTTAAAAAATTTATAGGGCCACCACCAAATAAGAGCGATCAGGACCAGAATAGAGTTGAGTATTGAAATTCTTGTAAAATCCAGAAACGGTTTAAAATGCGAAACTCTCTCTTCTTCAGGCGGATAATAGACCTTAACCGGAGTGTTCTTTACCGGGATACCCATCCAAACAGCTCTTACCAATATTTCCAGTTCCCACTCATATCGTCCGGAAAACATCCTTATTCCGGCTAACCTCTCCAGAGGATAGACTCTAAATCCCGATTGAGTATCTGATAATCTTATACCCGTTTCTGCCCAAAACCAAAAGTTTGAAAACTTGTTTGCAAATGTATTTCTCTCAGGCATATTCTCACACCCCATCTCCCTGGCACCAACCCAGAGTACATTTGGTTCGTTCTCAGACACTCCGGCCAGATTTTTAATATCTTCCGGATAGTGCTGACCGTCTGCATCAATTGTAACGGCGTGAGTAAAGCCAAGCTCCTTAGCTCTGATTAAAGCGCTACCCAAAGCAGGACCCTTTCCAATATTTTTATTATGTCTTATAAGGAGAACCCCTTCTAAATTCCCGGCAATATCTGCACCTTCAGGATCAGATCCATCATCAACTACAATAATATCTCTGCAAAATGGTTTTACCCCCTCAACTACATCTTTTAGAGTTAAAGGATTGTTATAAGTAGGTATGATTGTTACAAGGTTGAACATTTTCCCTTAAATTTTAGAATAATCCTGTCACAATCAGTAACTGATACTGTTGCATTAATAAGCAGAAGAGATTCAGAAATTTTCTTCTTTGATATATTAACTGATAATTTTTCATCAGCACAAGGATCCACCATTCCTGTGAATTTACATTGAGAGATATCACTAAACAAAAGAGATTCTCCTGTTAATGAGAAGAGACAATCTTTTAAAATCTGAAGAGTGCACACTCCCGGCAGCACAGGAGTTCCCGGAAAATGGCCGGTAAATATCCTGTGAGATTTATCAAGAGTTACCAGAAAACAAGCGGCAGATGATAAATCACTTTCATGTGAAATCTCTGATTTATCAATTTTGTATAAATTGTCAATTTTCATCTGATTTGCTTTTGGTCAATTTTAGTTTAATCTTGAGCCATGGATGAGTAATTAGCACCTCTTCCGGATACCCTTCTGAATATTTTCCAAATCTCATTAAAGTTCTGGTGATTCCATTACCCTGTTCCAAAGCAGCAATATTTCCGTTACTTTCAAACAGATAC
Source organism: Bacteroidales bacterium MB20-C3-3 (assembly GCA_035609245.1). Classification (NCBI taxonomy): domain Bacteria; kingdom Pseudomonadati; phylum Bacteroidota; class Bacteroidia; order Bacteroidales; species Bacteroidales bacterium MB20-C3-3. The sequence goes on from CP141202.1 coordinate 598,133, forward strand.
TTTGTTATAGGAGAGTGGTCCGGTTTAAAAAGAATTTCAAAGTCCTTCTTAAGGAGTAAAATTACCTTCTCTCTGTTTAACTGCTCTATGCAGTAATTTATCTTAATTGTTGCCCCATTTAACTCAAAGTCCAGAAAAGTCATTCCAAAAAAGGAGGTCATAACTACTCTTTTAGATGTATGACTGTCCGACTTTATAACAACTGTTCCTTCAATAGAGTCATCCCTTCTGGTAAGGATAAAATCAAAAAGAGTTATCTCCTTACTATGATTAAAAACAGATGGAATACCTCCTGTTGCATACTGAGTTGAGTGTAGCCAGACACCCTCTTTTAAGGAGGAGCATCCCGCCATTGAAATGAGTAAAACCACAAATAGGCTAATTAATCCTGAATATCTCATTATCAATATTTTGGTTAATTGTCTGATCAAAGAATCTGTAATTTGTGGTACCTCCTGATCCCTCCTTTACAGAGATTTCCAAAATGTCACCTGAATCTTTACTAAACACAATGTTAATAATTGATATTACTGATTGCAATCTGGCTGATTTAGGTTTTACAGAAGCGTTAATTTTATCGGCTGCCATGCTAAACACAATGTCATAATTGGCCGATTCCTTTAGCTCTCCGGTAAAGACAGCAGTTATGAGCTCCTGCATCTGCTTCATCACCGGATTTGCCGACAAATTCATTGTTGAAGTGCCGGAGGCTGTTACCATTTTCATATAAGAGCCGTTCATAATCATCGAATATTTACCTGGCTTCTCGTACATAAATGCTATTTTATTCTCCTTTGAATAGAGAAATTTACCATGAGAGACTAACTCTCCCTTTATCATCTCCATCCTTTTAACCTGTTCAAAACGGGCAGAGAGAGCAGTAACCTCTGAAGCCCTCTTAGCTAGCACATCAAGGAACACGGCAACTTCTGTATTACTAAGTATTCCATTCTGTGAGCGCATAGTATTTACATTTGTGATTAAAACTATAGCAGTTAATAATATTAATCTATAAAACCCTCCTGTACAATTTTGCCTCATATCCTGTTGTTTCTAAATAATCAAGTATTTTTTCAATTAGTTTTGCACTGAAAGGCAGACGATCATGCAAAAGAATAATTGCTCCATCGTGCATCCCCCTTTTAATCCTCTCCATAACCTTTTCTGTGTCTGAGTCAGCAATTGTATCAAAGCTTCTCAAACTCCAGCCTACGCTTAAAAGTCCCAAATCTTTAACTGCTCCTCCTATTGATGGATTAGTAACACCATATGGAGGTCTGAATAGTTTAATTTTCCCACCTGTCAACTCTTCGAGAATTTTTATTGTAGCATTAAGATCCCTTTTAACCAGCTTTTTTGATGATATGGTAAATTCCGGAGTGTGTCTTAATGAGTGTATACCTATCATGTGCCCCTCATCTGCAATTCTTCTTACTATCTGAGGATTCTCAATTGCATTCTCACCTATCAGAAAGAAAACTGCCTTTACACCTCTCTCCCTTAGAACATCAAGAACCATTGGAGTATAATCCGGATGAGGACCATCATCAAATGTAAGCATAACACTCTTCATCCCCTCGTTTCTCTCCCTGCAATAGGATCTTAGATATATACCCATATCCATTCTGAAAATTGCAGTAATCAGAAAGGAGAGAACCAGAGTAACAATTACTATCAGAAGGTATATCATTTTGTAACTTCAATCAGTGTGGCTGGATCCTTAACATATTTATTCACTAAAATTACTTTGGAGCATGATCCTGAAGATAGCCTTTCCAATGCTATTAAAAGAGCATATGCAGAAGCTGTCGGGTACTCCCCTGTAATCTCTTTGTAATTTTCAGTTTTACACCCTTCACTCTCTAATAACCCCCTTATTACCTCATTTCCACACATATAAAGAGCATCGAGATCCCTCACGGAGATTAGAGACTCAAAAATCTCTGTTTCGCTGTAATGCATAGGGAATATCTCAATGGATCTAATTATACCCCTGATATTACCCTCCGGAGAAGAGCCGAGCAGAAAGAAGGCAGCCCCCTCTCCCCCTTTATTATGCCTCCACATACCCATTCTGCCCAGAAGATGACTTTTGGTTGGAGTTAATTCATCAAAACCACCTGTCAAAACGCATCCTTTTCCCTCGTTTATCAAAAGCGAAGAGTCAAAAAGAGCAGATTCAAAAGAACTGCTCCCGTGAACATAGGTACTGTTATAGTGTTTATCTCCCCTCATTAACGCAATTTGAGCACCAACCGTATTTGAAGTGCTTTGAATAAAGGCAGATGGGTTAAGCAGTCTCTCCTGATTCTGTATAATTGATATAAGGAACTTTTCAGTATCGGCAAGGCAACCCCATCCTGTCCCTGTAACTATTGCATCAATTTTATCAATACCAGCATCCTTAAGTGTCATTATTGCAGCTGCAACACTCATCCGTATCACCCTGCTCATCCTTCTTCTCAAACCTGCATCCAGGATAAACTCCTTGTAATCAGGCTCAACTGAAGAGACTCCGGCTGCTCCGTGTATAACAAGATTTGTATCTATCTTCATAATCTAAACCTTATCAAAAATTAGCGTAGTACAATTCCCTCCAAAGCCAAACGAATTAGTCATCGCAGATCGGATGTGCACCCCTCTCTTAAGAGTTGTTTGAGGCGGAACATCACACTCATCCATCATCTCTGAGAAGTTTAGATTTGGCCATATATACCCCCCGTAAACTGAGAGAACGGTAAAGAGTGACTCAATACCGCCTGCTGCTCCAAGAGTGTGTCCGGTAAATCCCTTTGTAGAACTATAAGGGGGTATTTTATCCCCAAACAATCTCTTCATTGCTATTGCTTCAGAAGAGTCGTTGTTAGGAGTTCCTGTTCCGTGAACATTGATATACCCAATGTCACATTTATCAATATTACTCATCTCAATAGCTCCGCTCATTGCCATATAGGCACCCTCACCACTTGCAGAAGAGGCTGTTTGATGAAAAGCATCATTTGCATTTGAATAGCCAGCTACCCTGCTGTACCTTTTAACACTCATAATTTTCTCAGATACCAACAATAGATAACCTGCCCCCTCTCCAAGATTCAGCCCCTCTCTGGTTGCATCAAAGGGCCTGCAGTTTTTGCTGTCAAGAATACCCAACGATGAAAACCCATTTACTGTAAATCTGCATAATGCGTCTGTGCCACCTGCAATTACAGCATCCAGCATACCAGCCTTAATCATTCTGGTTCCCAGCATTATGGCATTATTAGCAGAAGAGCAGGCTGTATTAATTGTTGTACAAAAACTGTTAAGGCCAAGATGGTCATAAATAAACTGAGTTGATGCCCCGCAATCGTGTCCTATAAGCTGCCTCAATCTTCCTCTTCTGTTGTCCGGCAGGTACTCCCTGTAAAATTGCTCACTGACATCCATACCACCTACAGAGGTAGCAGAGATAAGACCGATTCTGTGTTCTGAAGGGTTCAGACCAGAATCTTCCAGCGCCTCTTTTGCTGCGGTAAGTCCCAGCAAAGTAGTTCTGGAATACTCCTTTCCGGGAGATAATCCCAGCATTTCACTAAGTTCTGTATTTGATAAAGCCACCTCACCGGCTACAACCTCATGCATAGTTTCAAAAAGAGTTAAAGGGACAATGCCACTCTCCCCTGAAACAAGAGACTCGATTTGCTTTCCTACTCCACAACCCAGTGCAGAGATGCATCCTAAACCTGCAACATAGACATTATTTACCATAAATTTCCCTTTTGAAGAGTTTAAAAGAGAGATCATAGCTCCCCCGGAGATACTCACACCATCCACACACTACCATTTCAAGTCTGGAACTCTCTGCCAGTTTAAGCTGGTAATCAAAAAGAGACTCCTCTCTCATATTATTACTTACAAAGAAAAGATTCTCCCCTTTGAATTTATTTCTAATTGAAATTTCCCCAATAACAATGTTTGGCAAGGTGTAAACAAAAACTGCAGGACTGGCGGCAAGATCTCCCCCCTGATCAATAAGTTTCTGATGTTTTATATCAGTCTCAAGAGATGAGGAGTTATTAGAAAGCATAAAACCAATATTAAAAGGGTCTGTTTCAGACAGATCTCCGGCAATTCTCAGGAGTGAAGCAGCTCCAATCACCCCAAGTCTTGACATACCATCCATTTTGAAGAACTTAATATCTTTCATATCAAGCTCCTTATATTTTTCACGGATAACAGTATCAAAATCGCTGTCACCACTAAGTTCAAAAGCGGCAATCTCCCTCCACCCGGATGCACCTGATCTGTATTTATTTACAGAAGATGACTCAAGAGCCATCACAATTGCTGCATTGCATCCTCCAAAACCCGAAGCGCTCTTTACACATCTGTACAAGGGCAACTCCTTATGGTGAGCAGTTAGTCTAAGCTCCATAGGAACCCCCGGTTCGCTGAATCCCAGAGTCCCAAAAAGCAGCGAGTTTCTGATTTGCCAGGCCGATGCAATAGCCTCCACCACACCTGAGGCACCCAGTGTATGACCAAAAAAAGGTTTCAGGCTCTGTACAGGTACATCTTGCAAAGATGCAAAATGGACTGCCTTAGACTCCATTTCATCATTATAAAGGGTTGATGTGCCATGAGCATTTATAAATGATATATTTTCAGGTGACACACAGGCATCCTCCATTGCCCTTATCATAGCTGTGCCAAGGCCATCTCCGCTTCTGGAGGGAGCAGAGAGATGATTTGCATCATTTGTAATCGCCCCCCCCTCTACTATCACAGGATCTGAATCTCTGCACAAACCCCTGTCAGATGAGAGTATGACTACTCCCACAGCCTCTCCCAGATTCAGCCCATCTCTGTTTATGTCATAGGGACGACAAATCTTAGAGCTAACAGATTTAAAAGATTCAAACCCAGAGATAACAAATCTTGTCAGGAGATCAGCTCCTACAACTACTACATTATCAGATAAATTATTCTCAATCAGCCTTGAGCCCTCTATAATTGCATTGACACCGGAAATACAGGCACTGGAAATTACTATCGGCTCCCTCTCCATCCCAAGCCATCCGGCTATTCTCTTTGCACTGTATCCCAAAAATGCCCTTTGATCTAAATCCTCTTCAATACCTGAAATAACATCAATATTGCCTTTTGTTGTAGCAAAGATTAGCTGGGAACGGGGTAGAATTTCATCACCTTTATCTGAAGAGAGCAATGAAGAGGCATTGTACACAGCTGCAATTACTCTCTTTTCCAGAATAGTTGCATCATCAGGAATTCCATCAACATTAAGGGCATTAGAATCATCAATTATCCTTGCAGCCATGAAGGGAGATGAGTAAAGTGATTTATCATCAATCTCCGTCACCCCGGACTGATAGAGTGAGACCCTTCTCATATTCTCATCGGTTCCCAAACCTAACGGAGAGAGAATTGAGTCAGATACGATATATGCCCTGTTTGTTACTCTTCCTTTATCCATTTTCTCTTCCAATTTAGGTAGAATTCGGGGTTATTCCACTCCAGATTACCATCTTTATCAAGAAAAACCTGCATGGAAAATCCCGTTGCAACTAATGTATTATCACTCTCTCTGAAAATATCATACTCAAACCTTACCTTAGCTGAGGGGAGATTAATGAATCTGGTCTCTATTACAGCAGAATCACCATATTTTAAAGGCTGAATATATGCACACTGCAACTCCACTACAGGTGCGGTATATCCTGCTGCGTAAATATCTAGATAACCAATACCATAGTGCTTTCCAAATGACTCTCTGCCATCTTCAAAAAACTTTACATAATTGCCATGCCAGACAATGTTCATAGAGTCAACCTCGGAGAACCTAATCTCAATTCTATGCCTGTGAATAAGCGCAGGCTTGTTGAGACCTCTGTTTTTTCTCATTATTCCTTTTCTTTATCAATAAATATCTTCAGTTTACCTTTTGCAAAGGTCTCACCATTCTGAAAACTCTCAGCCTCCACCAGTGATATACCCCCAAACTCTCCTGAGAATCTTATGTTTGTTCTTATCTCTGCACCACAGACTGGTAAATACTTCAATTCAAAATCGGCAACTGCACCAATAAAACCAACAGGGATCTTCTCCCCTCTCTCCCTGTAACTCCATCCGCTTGAAGCAGCGGCAGACTGCGCCATATGCTCAATAACTCCCGGCTCGGTAAGATATCCATCCACTACAAAGTAGTTACCCTCATCCGGAGTAAAACCAGCCTGAAAGAGGGTATTGTTCTCCCCGTAAAAAGCATCAACAAACACAAAAGGAGTTCTTTGCGGAATAAGTTCAACCATCTGCTCTCCAAATACTACGGCTTTCTCAAATACTCCCATATTAATCCCTTTTTCTTCTTAACAACTCTCATTCTCTCAATATCATCCGCAAGTGGATCATCCGGAAATATCCACGCCTTACCTGTCTCTGCTGCCATCCTTCTGCACTCTGCAAGATTAAAATCATCTGACAAATAATAGGTTGGTTCAAGCAGAGTATCCTCTGCCAATATCTTCCCATCTGCAATAGCCATCCTCTGAAGTGGAGTTCCGGGGTAAATTCTCATACCAATATAGGGAAAGAAAACGGAGTATTTTATCTTCAACGAGTTTTCCATAGTCTCCCTCAGCGTCTTATCAGTCTCACCAATTCCTCCAAGAATCAGAAAATGCGCATAAAAAACATTGTGTTTAAGGCATAATTCTGAGCTGAATAAAACATCATCAAATGAGAAATTTTTCCCATATCTGTGCATCTGCTCAGTACATAGAGATTCAGTGCCAAATTCAATATGTTTGAGGCCGGATCTTCTGAACAGCCCCATAAGATCATCTGTGAGATTATGAGGTGAGAAATAGGCCCCCCAGTTTATCTTTATTTCACTTTTAATAATTTTCTCTGCCAGTTCGGCATTATAACTGTTATGGATATTAAAAACCGAATCTGTGAAAAAAACATAGTTTATACCCTTCTCTTTATAGAGCCTAACTAAAGTATCTACGATAAGATCTGTATCAAGGGTTCTTACTTTTCTGCCGTCAATTATTGGATAAGAGCAGTAAATACAATTGTAGCAACACCCTCTTTTTGTTTGAATATTGAGCATCCCGCTCTTTTCCCAGTAAAAATCAGAGAGCCTTTCATCAAACGATAAATTAAGAGAGCTGAGGTACTTTGTGTGAGGATGCTGCACCTTTCCGGATGTACCGGCAGAGATAAGCCCCTCAATTCCATCTTTTGACCCTCCACTCTCTATAGCCTCAAGCAGTAACCTTAGACTCTCCTCTCCTTCACCAACAATACCATAGTCAGGAGAGAGAATTTTAAAAAGAATCTCGGGATATACAGAGAATCCTGCTCCACCGATAATTAACGGAGAATCCGATGTTTCCCTTACTGCTTTGACAATTTCACTGTAACCGGGGATGAAACTTGTTCTGTCCAGAGAGTTTGCCCCGTCAATATTTCTAAAAGAGATTCCAATATAATCCGGAGAGTACCCGGTTATCCTTTTTTTCAACCCTTCAATATCTGTCAGGTTCATATCACACAGTTCTGTCTCAATCCACGGAGCCCTCTCTTTGAGATAGGTTTGAAGGTATGATAATCCTATCGGGTAAACCGGATAGGGGTCTGCAAGTCTGTTTGCAGAGATAAAGAGTAATCTTTTAATCTCTCTCATAGCCAAAATTTATAAAAATTATACCACTGTTCCGGAGCAGAAATTACTGCCCTCTCCAGCTCATCCACATAGGCATTGAGGATAATCCTCTCACCACCCCTCTTTCTGCTCATCTCATCTCCTTTGAACAGCCTGAAAATGAATCTGTACTTTTTAAAACCCTCCCTGACAGCAAAATAAAAAATCACCGGAGAATCAGTTCTTGATGCCAGAACAAATGGTCCCAAAGGGAAATGCGCTCCCTGTCCAAGAAACTTTGCCTCCATATTTTTACCATTAGGTGTAAGCCTGTCACCCTGCATGGCAACATACCCGCCGCCTGAAATTGCATCTCGTATATGAAATATATGATCCAGAGAGTCTTCAGAGACCGGAATTACAGAGAAGGCTCCCAGTTTGTTCTCTCTATCCAGAATAGATTTAATATTTCTATACTCTTCATCCATCATAACCACGCTCATCTTTTTTCCATATTTGCCAAAATATGGCGCACCCACCTCCCAATTACCAAAATGGGCTCCAATTATTAATGCTCCTGAATCTCCGGACAATATCTCCTTCACATCATCAGGTTCATCAAAAAGAAAAGTGAATTTACTGTACAATCCTGAAGATGCCGCTGTTTTATCAATCAGAGCAATACCAAGATTGAAATAATTAAGATACAAAAACTTAAGGGAGGCTAATCTGCTTTTATGCAATATATGTCTGGAATAAAACCAGACCCATTTTGTTGATGAGGGTGCAAAGGGAATAAAATAGAGAGCAACAAATGAAAGTAATACATAAGCTGCCCCGAGACCAAATCTTTTTATCAGAAATACAAAGATAAGGTATCCGGCTGCTCCGCCACGGGATTTTCCATTCCAATCATTCGGGTGCCCCTTTTTCATTTAACCTGTTGTTGATAAAGTGATAAAAATCATTGAAGGTCTTAATACCAACAAAATCCTTGGCAACGACCGTAAAGCCAAAGTTATGCTCAATGAGAACCACCATATCCACTAAGTCCAGGCTGTCCAGATCAAGGGTCTGCATCAGGGGAGCCTCAGGTGAAATTGTTTCAATATCTACTTCAAACTCCTCTGCCAGTACATTGTTTATTTTTTCTATAAGGGCTTGATCTATCATCTTAGTTTAGGTCTATTACTTATAATTTCTTAATAATGAGCGACGAATTAGTTCCTCCAAAGCCAAAAGAGTTTGAGAGAAATGTTTCAAACTCAAAGTTAACTATCTTATTGTTAATATTAAGCTTTTCCGATGCTTCATCCGGATTTTCAAAGTTTATTGTTGGTGCTATAAATGAGTTTTGCATCATTAAAATGGAATAGACTACCTCACTTGCACCTGCCATCCACATCTCGTGGCCGGTCATACTCTTGGTTGAACCCACATATGGCCTCAAATCTCCGAACACCTCAGAGATTGCTTTTGCTTCATTAAAGTCACCAACAGGAGTTGAAGTAGCATGAGCATTTATATACTGAATATCAGAAGGATTAAGGCAGGCCTGTTTAAGTGCCATCTCCAGAGATCTTCTTGGTCCGTCAATATTTGGAACAGATATATGATCTCCATTCGAGGAGAAACCATAGGCAGTAATTTCTGCAAGAATAGGGGCACCCCTTTTTATGGCCGACTCGTAACTCTCCAGCACCAAACTTGCCGCTCCTCCGCTTGGAACAAGGCCATCCCTCTCAGCATCAAATGGTCTTGATGCTTCCTGTGGCTTATCATTTCTTACTGAAAAGGCATTTAAACCATCAAAGCTTGATACGGCATAAGCATTCACCTCCTGGGCTCCTCCACATATAATGCAATCCTGGAGACCATTCTTTATCATAATGTACCCCATGCCGATAGCATGAGAACCACTGGCACACGCTCCCGCAATTGTAAGATTAATACCTTTTAGCCTGTAAATAACAGAGAGATTCATACTCACTGTTGAGTTCATTGACTGAAAAACAGAACCTGATCCAACAAGCGTTGTGTTCTTCTTCTCCCTTATTATATCTACCCCATCTATCACTGCCTGAGCGCTGCTATCGTTTCCGTAAAGTATCCCAACCTCTCTGGAATTAAGAAATGCATCATCAATTCCTGCGTTTTTAAGCGCCTCCTCTGTCGCTAAATAGGCGTATGAGGCCTCTTCTGACATAGAGAGCCTTTTTCTTCTGTCTAATCTTTTTGTAAGATCAGGTTTTGGAAGGATTCCTGTAAGGTATGACCTAAAGCCCATCTCTTCCCTGGCAGGGTCAATCCCCACTCCTGATCTTCCACTCTTAAGAGACTCAAGTACAGTATCCAAATCCTGACCTATACAAGAGTAAATCCCCATTCCTGTTATAACAACTCTACTCATATTCAATTAAGTATAAAGCCCGCCATTAATGGAAATAATCTCTCCGGTAATGTAAGAGGCATCCTTTGATACAAGAAAACCCACAAGAGAGGCAACCTCTTCAGGTTTGCCGAATCTCTCTGCAGGAATTTGTTTTTTTAAAGCCCCCTCATCCAGATCTGCTGTCATGTCGCTTTTAATAAACCCTGGAGCAACTCCATTCACTGTGATTCCTCTTTTTGCAACCTCCTGGGCCAGGGCCTTGGTTGCAGCAATCACCCCGCCTTTAGCGGCCGAGTAGTTGGTCTGTCCCGGCAAGCCCTTTATTCCGGACAAAGAGACAACATTTATTATTCTGCCATATCTCTTCACCATCATATCCTTAACCAAAGGTCTGGTAACATTGTAAAACCCGTTCAGGTTTGTGTCAATTACCTCACTCCAGTCGCCGGCCTCCATCCATATTAATAAATTATCTTTTCTGATTCCGGCATTATTTACAAGCACTTCAACAGTGGCATCGTTATTTCTGCTCTTCCATTCACTTAGAGCTCTCTCTGTTTCCAATCTGTCAGAGACATCAAATTTCATTAATTCTGCATCTCCTCCCCTCTCTCTTATCTCCTTTAATGTATCCAACGCTGCATCACTATTAGAGCGGAAGTTAACAAGAACAAAATAGCCCATCTCTGCAAGTTTTAAAGAGATGGCCCTACCTATCCCCCTGGCGCCTCCGGTAACAAGAGCATATTTCATATTAATTATTTTTTAAATAATCAGTAATCCTTTCAATATCTCCGCACAATGGAGAGTCATCCACAAAGAGCGGAAATATCTCCCTGATCTCTGAATAGACTTTTTTGCTCTCAACAGAGATCTTATCTTTAATTTCAAGATAGTCAATCGCCTGCAAAAGCGCCATATACTGAATTGACATCACTTGGAATGCATTTTCAATAACCTTAGCAGTCATAAGAGCTGCGTTAGTCCCCATACTCACTATGTCCTGGTTGTCGTTGTTGTTTGGTATTGAGTGAATATACACAGGCATGCAAAGAGACTGCGATTCGGCTGTGGTTGAAGTAGCTGTAAACTGAGCAGCCTGAAGACCATAATTTAAACCAAGAGTTCCAAGATTGACAAAAGGTGGAAGAATTCCGTTTATTCTGTCGTGGAACAGATAGTTCAGTTGCCTCTCTGCCAACATTGTAAGCTTAGTTACAGCAATTTTTACCTTATCCATCTCAAGACTTACATAGTCTCCGTGAAAATTCCCGCCATGATATATACTTCCTGTATCAGGATCCACAACAGGATTGTCGCATACACTATTAAACTCTCTCTCAACTGTTGAAATCGCGTATTGTAATGTGTCATAAACGGGGCCCAGTACCTGAGGAACACATCTGAGAGAGTAATATCCCTGAACCTTATGCTCAAATATTCGCTCATCATTCTTTCCATTATAGAGAGAGTGCTCCCGTTTTCTAAGCCTTGATGATGTTGCAAAATGATCTCTCATTAATGATGCAACATAAACCTGACCCGGATGCGGCCTGCTCTCAGCAAGAGGTTCAGATACAAAATCATCATATGATTCAGCAATCTCATTCATAATAACAGATGCAAGAAGAGACCATCTGAATAATTTTTCTGCCATAAAAAGATTTACAGATGCAATTCCTGACATTACACTGGTCCCGTTTGCTATTGCAAGTCCCTCTCTTATTTTTATTTCAAGTGGTTTTAATCCGCAATCCTCCATTGCTTTTGAGGCTGGAACAACAAACCCCTTATAGGAGACATTTCCTTCACCAATTAGTGCCAGTCCTATGTGAGCCATCTGAACAAGGTCTCCGCTCGCTCCAACTCCTCCGTGCTCAGGAACAACCGGATAAATTTCGTTGTTTAGAAAATCTACAAGGAGCTCTGCAAGCTGTATTGTAATCCCTGATTTACCCTCTGAGAAATTTGCGAGTCTTGCAAGCATTGCAGCTCTTACAAACTTATTGTCAAGAGGCCTGCCCGCTCCACATGAATGAGATCTGATAATATTGAACTGAAGCTCCCTCAGATGATTGTCGTCAACTCTGTACTGAGCCATTGGTCCAAAACCGGTGTTAATACCGTATATTACTTTCTTCTCAGCAAATGAACCAAGAAAATTAAAACTCCGTAAAATTCTTTCAGACGCCTCAACGCCCAGCTCTACAAGTTCATTCTCTTCGACTGCTCTGGCAATCTTTTCGAATGTTAGTCCTTCAGATATATTTATCACCGTTTACAAATCATTTTAATTTGGCAAATTTATAAAAAATAATCGTTTGCAAATAATTAAAACTTACTGCTAAGGCGTTTTTCATTAAGGTATTTCAAGAATTCATCACTTTCAATAATTTCGATTTCATTACACAACCCCAGAACGAATCTCGCCGCTCCCTGATAATCAAACAAATCACACTCAAGTACAAATTCATTGTCGTTTAACTGAGTTAGATACTGTTCGCTTAAAGGAAACTCCTCTGTAAGAAGTGTTGCTGCCACCATGCTTAATTTAAGTTTAACCGGTTTAGGACTCTCTCCGGAAAACCTAAAGATATCTGTAGCCACACTCCTGTGTTGCCCTTTGTTCTGCCAGGAGACTTCAGAAACATCTACAGAGCCTATCCTTTCAACCCTGAAGTATTTGCACAAACCGGTTGAAACCTCATAACAAAATATACTAACCATATTCACTGAGAAGGAGATGGGTTCAACCAGCCTGTCAGTTACACCCCTGGTATTTATAGAGTGATAATCTTTGAGAGTGACCTGCCTCTCCTCTGCGATTGAGAAGAGCAAGCTGCTTATTACATTTTCACGGCCGGGCCTTGTTAAAAGTGTTGCAACTTCTGAGAAGTCATAGATATTGGCAAGTTTTCTTTTAACAGACTGAACAGCCTGACTATCCGGAGCAAAGACCTCCATAGCTCTCTTTATAATATAAGCCTCCTCTTTATTAAAATATGCAAGCTCAGATATCATTCTGAAATATTTCGAGTCTCTAGAGAGAGAGATTCTGCCACCCTCCCGCTCAAGCAAAAGACCTGCAGATTCAAATGTGTCAAGATACCTGTATGCTGTTCTCTGTGAAATATCCAGCGAATGTGCAAGAGTTTCAACAGTACAGACTCTGGACCTGTCTGTTAAAAGTTGCATTACTCTGAGAAGTCGTTCAATTTTGGGCTGATCCATAGGTTTGGGGATTATTCATTTTGCTAATTTAGCCATTTTTAGGTTACTTTGTCAAAAAGAGAGCCAATGAGCAAAACAGAAAAGATGTTGGCAATTTTCGGCGTAACTACAGATGAACTGAGGAGGCTGCTATCTGTTGCGCTGTCAAAAGGGGGCGACTACGCAGATATCTATTTTGAACACAGTATATCAAACGAACTTAACCTCAGGGATTCTGAGGTTAACGGAGCCGGCACCCATATAGACTACGGCGTTGGAATACGCGTTATAAGCGGAGAGGGAACAGGATACGCCTACACCGAGATTACAACTATGAAAGAGATGGAGAGAGCTGCCAGGACTGCTGCCGCCATCGCGACGCAAGGGATTGTAAAGAGTATACCTGAAGAGATAAAATCTCCCCTTTTTAAGGAGAGGTACAGAGCGGAGATACCATGGGAAGGGATAAATTTTTCTGACAGAATTCCCACACTTCTTGAACTGGATTCACTTGTATTTCAATCAGACAAAAGGGTTATCAAGGTTCTTGCAAAGATAACTGACTCAAACACTAAAATTCTATTTTTCAACTCAGAGGGACTACTTATATCAGATGAAAGGCCAATGGCTTCTCTTACTGTCACCTGTATAATGCAGCATGAGGGCAAAACAGAAAACAGCAGCTCATCCAGAAGCTTCAGGATGGGATACGAGATGCTCTCTAAAGAGATGGTAAAAGAGATGGCCGGTGAAGTAATTGCCAGAACATCTCTGCTTTTTGAAGCCGGAAGACCTCTTGGTGGCGAGATGCCTGTAGTAATGGGAGCAGGTAGCTCCGGAATACTGCTTCACGAAGCAATCGGGCACGCATTTGAGGCCGATTTTAACAGGATGGGGACATCCATATTTTCCGACAAACTTGGGAAAAAGATATGCTCAGAGAATATATCTGTAGTGGATGACGGGACTATTTTTGCAAACAGGGGGTCTATTACCTTTGATGATGAGGGGATAGAGTCACAAAAAACCTATATGGTTAAGGATGGAATCCTCAACTCATATCTTCACGACAGAATAAGTGCCTCATATTACAAAACCGCCCCTACCGGAAACGGGAGAAGAGAGTCGTTCAGATTTATGCCTCTGCCCAGAATGAGGGCAACATATATGGAATCCGGAAAATCAAAAGAGGAGGATTTAATTAAATCAGTAAAAACAGGTATTTTCGTTAATAATTTCTCAAACGGGCAGGTTCAGATTGGAGCTGGAGACTTTACATTTTTTGTAAAATCGGGTTATCTGATAGAGGGAGGAAAACTGACAAGGCCAATAAAAGATGTTAATATAATTGGTAACGGGCCGGAGGCTCTTGCAGATATTGTAGGTATTGCGGATAACTCTTTTATTGATAATGGAACCTGGGTATGTGGCAAAGAGCAATACTGCGCTGTCTCCTGCGGAATGCCATCAGTACTTGTAAACAAACTTACTGTAGGAGGGGTATCCTGATATGGAGGAGAATCTGAAAAACATAGTAAATATTGCACTGGAGCTGACAAAGGCTGCAGGATGCAATGCGACAAGGGCAGGAGCAGAAATATCTGTTCAAAGTTCATTCTCGGTAAGAAATAATACGCTTGACAGACTCCAGAGTTCAACAGGATCTACTCTTTTTATTCAACTTTTTATAGATGGCAGATTCGGTTTTTATTCAACAAACAGAACAGAAAAAGACGAACTTAAAGAGTTTATAAATAAAGCAGCTGAAGCAACAAGATTAATTGCGCCGGATCCTGACAGAATACTCCCTCCCAGGGAGCTGCTATTTTACGGAAAAGAGGAGGATTTAGGTCAGTTTGATTCAAAATATCATGACATTACTCCAGAAGAGAAGAGAGAGATTGCATTCGCCTGTGCTTCAGAAATTCACGGAAAAGATACCCGGATAATTTCATCAAACTGCGAATACGGAGATACCCTTGAATTATACTATATGGCAGATAGTGAAGGATTCTCCGGAGGATCATGCCAGACTTCATTTACCGTGAGTGCAGAGTGCTCTGTAAAAGACAAAGGCGGTTCCAGACCTGAAGCCTGGTGGTACGAGAGCTCAATGAAACTGGAAGATTTAAAAAGAGAGGGGTGTGGAGCGAAAGCTATGGAGCGTGCGCTTGCCAGGCTTGGCCCAAAAAAACTGAAATCGGGAAAATACAACATGGTTTTAGAGAACAGCGTAGCAAGCAGGGTTGTCTCTCCAATTATATCAGCCCTTAATGGTGGTGCAATTCATCAGAAAAACTCATTTCTTTCAGGCAAAATTGGAGAGAGAGTTTTTCCCGATAATCTTTTCATAATGGACAGGCCTCACCTTTTTGGTTACGAAGGCTCCCGATACTTTGACAGCGAAGGAATTGCAACAAAGTCTATGAATATTGTGGACAAGGGAGTTGTTACAAATTATTATCTGAGTACATATAATGCCAGGAAGCTTGGTATGACACCCACAATTGAGGGGCCTTCACTACTCTCAGTTTCAACTGACGGTAAATTCCCGGGTGATATTCCTAATACCAATCTTGAAAAGATTCTCAATCTTTCCGGAAAAGGGATTTTTGTAACAGGATTCAACGGTGGCAACAGTAACTCCTCAAGTGGGGATTTCTCATTTGGAATTCAGGGCTTCTATTTTGAGAACGGAATTATACTTCATCCTATTAAAGAGATGAATATTACCGGAAATATAATCGACCTTTGGGAGCGCCTTGCAATGGCAGGTGATGATCCAAGAAGAGCGAGCAGATGGCTGATCCCTACCCTCTTTTTTGAATCTGTAATATTTAACGGAAACTAAACTATATGAAAAAACCCGGACTTGCCCTCTCCCTTTTACCAATATTGGTGCTGGTTTCTATGATTTCTCTGGGAGTCAGAATATTTGGGGAGGAGATCTCTTCAGGAACATCTCAGATATCTCTTTTACTTACAACGGTCATTACTGCTGTAATCTCAATTGTTATACTAAAAATTCCCTGGAAGAAGATTGAGGAGGGGATGATGAATCATCTCTCCAAAACAGGTTCTGCTATTTTTATTTTACTAATGATTGGGGCACTTACAGGATCATGGATGATTAGCGGGGTTGTTCCTGCAATGATCTATTATGGCCTGAAATTAATACACCCATCCGTTTTTCTGACTGTTACATTTATCCTTACTTCAATTGTCTCCCTAATGGCAGGGAGCTCATGGACTACAGTGGGTACCATTGGGGTGGCTATGCTGTCGGCAGGGCAAATTCTTGGCATCCCTGCTCCGTGGCTTGCGGGTGCGATTATTTCAGGAGCCTATTTTGGTGATAAGCTTTCGCCTCTCTCTGATACAACAAATCTTGCTGCCGCAGTTGCAGAAGTAGATCTCTACACCCATATAAGATATATGCTCATTACTGTTACACCTGCCTTTCTTATTTCCCTTGTGATTTATACTGTAGCCGGATTTGTGATGCCTCTTAACAGCTCTGTTAATGTAGATGCAAATCTTGGTTCAATTTCATCTATATTTAATATTTCCCCGTTCCTGCTTCTTGTACCTCTTTTTACTATTGCAATGATTGTAAAAAAGGTATCACCATTTATTACCCTTTTTCTTTCTGCAGTTGCCGGTGCAGTTGTTGCCTGCCTCTTTCAACCCGGTTTATGCAGCCAGATAGCCGGAGATGGAAGAGCCGGAGGTGTAATGTATCTGGTTGCATCATTAAAGATGATGTATGGAAGTGTCTCTCTTGAGACTGGTGATGCAATTTTAAACTCTCTTACTGCAACAAAAGGTATGGCAGGAATGTTAAATACAGTATGGCTGATACTTTGCGTGGTGACTTTTGGAGGGGCTATGGAGGCCAGCGGAATGATACAGGTTATAACAGAAAGGATGGTTAAACTGGTTAAAAGCACATTCTCTCTGGTGGGTTCAACTGTTGCTACTACACTGTTCTGCAATATTACACTATCTGATCAGTATATGGCTATTCTGCTGCCGGGAAAAATGTTTGCATCAACATATAAAAAAATGGGGTACGAGCCGCAGTTGTTGAGCAGAACCCTGGAAGACTCTGGTACAGTTACCTCAGTACTTGTACCATGGAATACTTGCGGTGTTGCACAGTCAGGGGTATTAGGAATAGCAACATTAGCTTATCTTCCATATAGTTTTTTCAATCTTCTGACACCTTTGATGACTCTTATAGTTGCTGCAATTGGCTATAAGATAAAGAGAAAACTCTAGCATAATTTTTGCATAAAGCAATTTTTTTTATTAAAAAACAAACTATTCACATAATTAAATAAATAATGAAAATCGGTAAAGACAAAGTAGTATCTCTATCCTATACACTAACAGTAGATGGTGATGTAGTTGAAACTGTAACATCAGACAAACCAATGGACTTCATTTTTGGAACAGGATATCTTCTTCCTAAGTTTGAGCAAAATGTTGAAGGCAAAGAGGTTGGCGACACTTTTGATTTTATGCTTACTGCAACTGAAGGATATGGAGAGGTTAGCGAAGAGGCAATAATTGAGCTCCCAAAAGATATGTTTATGGTTGACGGTAAGGTAGAAGATGGTCTGCTTACAGTTGGCAATGTTCTTCCAATGCAGGATTCTGATGGGAACAAACTTAACGGAACAATTGATGAGGTTAAGGATGATGTAGTTGTAATGAATTTTAACCACCCGCTTGCAGGAGCAGACCTCAACTTTAAAGGAGTTGTAGTAGCTGTTCGCGAGGCTACCCAGCAAGAGATAGTTGGCGGTTTATACGGAGAAAAACTTCAATCATCTTGCAGCAGCGGAAGCTGCTCAGGTTGCAGCGGCTGCTAATCAAATTTGTATATAGAAAAAAAAGAGGATGGCAAATTGCCATCCTCTAATTTTTTGTATTCGTAAGAGTTAAGCAGGATTCTGCTCAAGTTCTTTGTTAGTGTCAACCTCAGCCTTTGGTATCATCCATACCCAGTTATTACTTCCTGCAGGTTCTGTTACCTTAACTGCAAAAGATTCAACATGTGATCCCTGACCTGCATTTGCAGCAGTTGGGCGTACCAATGGAAGATTTAACCTCTTAAGATCTGTCCAGTTTCTTCCTTCACCCCAAAGTTCAACTCTTCTTTGCGTAAGAATTTCATCAATAAGAGCCTGACCGCTGTTTGAAGACAATGTATACTGAGGGTCTCTGTTTTTAGCAAGAAGGAAAAGGACATCTCTAGCTTGAGCCTCTTTTCCGGTTTGCCTTGCCAAAGCTTCAGCCTCGATAAGGTACATTTCAGCAACTCTTAACCAAGGGAAGTCACCTCTACCATCAGCAGATGAAACTGCCTGGAACTTAGAGTTCATATAATTAAATCTAACACCAGTTGGTTGAACAAACGGCTGTTTATCTGCTACTGCATTTGGATACCAAAAGCCCTTCCTGATATCTGTAGAAGAGATCTTGTCATATAGTTCTTTGTTAATGGACTTAGGACTCTGACGGATTGCCGTAGAGTTAAAGTTATTTGACATATATGCGTAGAAGGAGTAGAAGTACATTGTCTGATCCTCCTGAACATAAGATGCCCACAGATTTTCAGGATTGTTCTGTTTGCTGTAACCCTCAAGGTGCTGCGCGGCTGACATAAAGCTGTAACCTTGTCTTGCCGCATTTGCAGATGTGGCAGCCTGTGCCCAGTTACCCTGAACAAGAGCAACTTGTGCCTGAATACCCTGTGCAACTGATTTGTTAATATGAGACTTGTTAGGTCTTGAATAGCCATCCAAAAGTGCAATCGCTTCAGTCAGGTCAGTGTTAATCTTAGCATAAACCTCAGCAACAGTATTTCTTTTCTGACCTTCAAATGTAACAGTCTCCATATACGGAACTCCCGGATGTGAATTTGCTCCACCCGGAACAAATCTTTGAGCATAAAGCTGTACCAACATAAAGTGTCCCCAGGCTCTGTAAGTAAGAGCCTGCCCTTTAATTGCTTTTTTCTCGGCATCAGCTCCCGGAATAGCATCAATCTGAGTAATTATTTGGTTAATATTACTCATCATTCTGTAAATGTTAGTCCAGTATAAAACCATAGAAGACCTGTCATTTCTGTGGTCTACCCACTGGTAAGCACTTCTGAACCATCCATTTGCGGTTGTGTTAAAAACAATATCTGTACCTAACATATCAATATACAAATACATTCCGGCCATTCCCCCGTGGGCCTGGCTACTGTTATATTGTATGTACATTGTTCTGTGAACACCATTCAGGGCTCCCCAGGCTCCCTTGACAGAGCTGAACACTAGATTTCCTGAAAGCTGGTCTGTAGGTGCAGTCTCCAGGAACTCTTTTGAGCAGGACTGAGGTACCATTAGTAAACCTGCAGCTAGCGTCAATATAAATAATTTAATTTTTTTCATCTCAAAAAATCTGAATTAGAAGTTAACATTTACACCCAAAGTTACTGTACGGTTGAATCCAACATCGTTGAATACATCACCATTAAAGCTCTGAGAAGGGTTCATACCCTTGCGGGCAGAGAATAGTGCAAGATTTTCAGCAGAAATATAAGCTCTTAAACCTTTCACATTAAGGGTTTTAAGAATATTCTCTCCAAAGTTGTATGAGATATTCACATTTCTGATTGCAAGATATGATGCATTAACAAGCCATCTTGTTGAGGCTGCGTTGAATGCAGTAGTTTTGGAGTTGTCCATTCTAGGAACATTTGTAACCTGTCCCGGAGTTGTCCATCTGTCAAGTATTTCAACAGCTTTAGCAGTACCAAATCCACCAGTAGACATTAGAGCGGCCCAGTTATAATCGTAAGCTTTTCCACCAATTGAATAGTTTAACTGCACAGAAACATCAACCCCAAAAATTTTAAATGAAGGGGTAACTGCACCAAACACCTTAGGAATACTTGTTCCTGCCCAGTCATATTTAGCTTTGGCCTGATTCGAAGTAACCTTGGTACCATCAGCAAGAGTTTTACAATCTGTATCAGCCCAAACCTGAGCATCATCAAATATATAAAGTGCATTTCCATTATCAGGATCAACTCCATGCCATTGACGAAGCCAATAGTCATAAATTGAACCACCTTCAACTCGTTTGAAATTACCAGAGATTATTCCACTCTCTCTGTTCTCTTCTGGAAGCTTGGTTATCTCATTTTTATAAGTAGTAGCGTTTAAATTTAGTGCTGCCTCAAAATTTTTGCATGAGTATATAACACCAGTCAAATCAAGTTCCAAACCTCTGTTAAACAGGTTACCAATGTTTCTGTCTTGTGATACATAACCAGTAGATGGTGAAAGTGGAACAGAGAAAATCAGATCTTTAGACTGTTTGTTGAACCAATCAAGAGAACCTCTTAACCTATTTCCAAAAAGGTTGAATTCAAGTCCAATGTCTGTCTGAACTGTAGTCTCCCATTTCAGGTTAGGGTTGCCTGGAACTGTTGACTGTATAAAGCCCGGCTCAGCAGAGTTATAATACTCCCCATCTTTCAACCACCGGGGATGTTTTTTATGTTTAAATCCTATGCTGCAATTTCATACCAGTCATAAGGTGTTTTTCTGTCCAGACCTTGGTGGGTTCTCTGATTATTGTAATAGTTCATGTATTCCTTTATACCACTTACAAGTGTGTTTCCATCCACAGCCGGCCAAATGTAAATGTACTCTTGTTTAATTGTTCTCCAAAATCTTTCTATATAAATGTTATCAAGTGCCCTGCCTCTGCCATCCATACTAATCGTGATTCCTTGTTCTTAAAGATACTCTGTCCACAATGGGCAGGTAAATTGCGATCCCTGGTCAGAATTTATAATCTCTGGATTTCCACAATCTTTAATAGCCTGCTTGAGAACTTTAAGAGTGCATTCGGCATTAAGAGTATTGGAAAGATTCCAGCCAACAATATAACGGCTGTAAACATCAATAATTGCTGTAAGATATAGAAACCCGCGCTCCATTGGAATGTATGTAATATCAATGCACCAAACCTGGTTTGAATGTGTTATGTCTAACCCTTTGAGTTTGTATGAATGAATGTATTTTGCCATCCCCAACTTGCTGAGATTTTTCCCTGGATAAATGGCCATAACTCCCATTTTTCTAAGGAGTCTTCTTACTTTCTTGGGACCAATCAATATGCCAAATTTCTTTATAAAGTCTACCATGCCAAGAACTCCTTTAGTAGGATATTGATGATACTCCTTATCCATCTTGAGCATCAGATCAAGATCTTCGGCACTTTCTTCAACAGGTTTATAATAAATAGAACTCCTGTTCAAACCAAGCAGTTCGCATTGTCTGCGGACACTAAGTTTACAATCTGGAGAGACTATTTTTTTGAGGACTTCAGTATCCCCAGTTTTTCTAAGGCCCTCTTGCAAAAATCCACCTCTACTTCCAATCTTCCTATCTTTTCATACAATGCCTGCTCTCTCCTTTCCGCCTCCTCATCTGGAGCTTTTGTTGAGAAGATCTCAGGACTGCGAGAGAGAAACTCTCTCTTCCAGTTTGAAATCATTTGCGGGTGGATCCCAAAGCGTTTAGACAGATCACTAAGAGTCTCCTGTTCCTTAATAGCTTCAATGGCTACTTGCGCCTTAAACGCGGCACTGTGTTTTTTCCTGCTTGTGTTCATACGAGTAAAATTAATCATTTTATTAAATTTACCCAGTGGTCTGAATTTGCGGGAGTATTATATTTGAATATTCAAAACATCTTTTTTCTTAACACAAATAAAATAGTCTGCAGACAAAAAAAGAGAAATAAGAAGCTACAAAAGGTAATCCATTGACCTGGAAACTGGTACAATATCAAGAGGTGATCTGTACCCGGATATATATTTATAGTATCCTGCTATTGCAATCATAGCGGCGTTATCAGTAGTGAACCTTAATTCAGGAATATGGCTTCTCCATCCCCTCTCAATCCCCTCACTAATTATACGCTCTCTAAGTCCGGAATTTGCAGAGACTCCTCCGGCAATTGTAATCTCATTAATACCTGTCATTACTGAAGCTTTGACAAGTTTATCCATAAGTATATCAATTAAGGTACTCTGGAAAGAGGCACATAAATCGGTTTTATTCTTATCAATAAATGCAGGATCCTCAGCGATTCTCTCTCTCAGAAAATATAGCAGAGATGTCTTGACACCGCTGAAACTATAATTCAATCCATCAACTCTGGGTTTAGAAAATTTAAAAGCAACCTTATTCCCCTCTTTTGCCAGTTTGTCAACAACAGGCCCCCCCGGGTAGCCGAGCCCCATAATTTTTGCACATTTGTCAAATGCCTCTCCCACTGCATCATCAATTGTCTCGCCAATAACAGTAAATGAAGAGTAGCTCTCAACCCTTACAATCTGAGTATGCCCGCCGGAGACTAAAAGAGAGAGAAATGGAAATGATGGCTGAGTGTTAACCTTCTTTTCAGGAACTTTTATAAAATGTGATAAAATATGCCCCTGAAGATGGTTTACATCAATAACCGGAATGCCGGTTGCAATAGATAAACCCTTAGTAAATGAAGTACCAACCAGTAGTGAACCCAGCAGGCCCGGGCCTCTTGTAAAGGCGATAGCATCAATATCCCGGATTTTTACTCCTGCAATTTTTAAGGCACTGTCAACTACCGGAAGAATATTCTGCTGATGTGCCCTTGAAGCGAGTTCAGGGACTACTCCTCCATACTTCATGTGAACATCCTGATTTGACATAACATTGGAAAGCAGAAATTCATCTCTGATAACTGCTGCAGAGGTATCATCACAAGAAGATTCAATTCCCAGAATAGTAATGCTCATTTTCAAATTTTAAAACTTTGCAAAATTGGCTTTTTTTTAACAAACTCCTTGATTTAATTGTTTATTTTTGCGCAAAAGGAGACACTATTAGAATCTTAAGAAAAATATTAACTGTATTGCTCTTCCTGGTGGCTCTGGCACCGGTTGCGGCGTATGTTGCCCTGCAAATTCCTGCTATACAGACCTATTCTGCCCGTAGAGTGGCCTCTGTACTCTCTGAAAAATTTAGTGCCGATGTTTCTATTGGAAGGGTCTATTACATCTTTTTTAACAAGCTCATTGTAAATGATTTCCACATTCTATATTCAGAGAAGGATACACTGGTCAATTGCGATAAACTATCCGTTTCAATATCAGCTACAGACCTGATAATGAATTCAGAAATAACTCTTAAAAGACTTCATTTACACGACGGGATAATAAATTTGGTCAACGAAACAGATTCATCAACAAACCTTTCTCGCATTTTCAATTTTAAAAAAGAGAAAAATGACACATCTGGTTTTAAACTTCCCGATTTCATTGCAGGAGAGGTTAAACTTCACAATTTCAGATTTAGTTACAGAAACCCTTATTCCGGAACAGAGACTAAAGATGGAGTGATAAATTTTTCCAACTTATATTTAAATAAAATCAATATTCATATAAGAGGTATCGAATCTCACAGTGATACCCTATACGCAGAGGTTAAGAATATATCATTTGAAGAGAGAAGTGGTTTCAATATAAAAAGTTTACAAGCCTCACTTAAATTCACATCTAATAATATTTTGCTGAGTGAGCTTGATATAGCTGAAAGTAATTCTCGGCTCACAGCACATAGCTTTAGTATGGGGTTCAACTCTTTTAAAGATTTCTCATCATTTACAACAAGCGTAAGGATGGAATCTGATTTTGACAAAGCTTTTCTTGACTTTGTCACACTATCCAAGTTTGCACCATCACTAAGTAAAAACAGACTCTCCTTCTATATAACTGGTTTGGTAAGTGGAACATTGTCAAACCTAAAAACTGACAATTTAAAAATCTCATCCCGGTCAGGGCTCACCTATCTTGACATTAAAGCAAGAATATCAGGATTGCCGGTAGCTGATGAGACGATGGCATTTGTAGATGTAGAATACTGTACAACAACATCAAATGATATTGCACAGATTGTTGCTTCAATAAACAGCACCCGCCCGGCAAAGTTTTTCTCTAACCTCTCTCCTCTTGTTAAATACAACTTTAGGGGAAGGCTGGCAGGACTGCTTGACGATTTTGTTGCAAATGGAAATATTACAACAAATATTGGAAATATATATATGGATGTATTGCTAAAAGGCAATGAAAAGCAGGGAGGAGTTTATCTTCAGGGAAATCTCAGGGCAAATGAGTTCAATGTTGGATCTCTTATAAAGAGTAAAGAGCCTGGCAGGCTCACCTTCAACAGCACTATGACAGCCCTGCTTAAGGAGGAGACAAAAGGGGGAAATGAGTTTTATATTGACAGTATATCTGTAAAATTGCTCGAATTCAATAATTATCCATATACAAACATCAGTGCTACCGGAAGTTATTTAAATGACAGATTTGACGGAAAGATTATTTGTCACGACCCAAATCTGGATTTCCTATTTCAGGGAATAGCCGGACTCTCTTCAAAGAGTGATTCATATTATGATTTCTATGCAGATGTCATGTATGCAAATCTCTTTAACCTGAATCTTGATAAAAGGGATTCTGTATCCTCTGCAAGCCTGAGGACACTTGCAAAATTTACACAGAAGATTAGCGGCGAGATTCTGGGTGATATACAGGTAAGAGATATGGAGTACACAAACAGCAACGGGAAATTTGACATTGGTGACATATTTGTAAAATCAAGCTCAGGAAGAGATATTTATGAGGCCTCCCTATCATCATCCTTTGCCAGAGCTACATACAAAGGGAGTCATTTTATAGACCGGTTCATAACAAGACTGACAGAGGATTTGATATATAAGCATATTCCAAATCTTGATTCAAGAGATGAAGAGGAGTTGGCAAAGAGAGGTGATAACAGAGGAAGTTATAATCTCAATCTTATTTTATCAGATACAAGATCAATTTCACAACTTCTTCTTCCTGGTTTCTTTATCTCCCCCGGAAGTAAATTAGACATCAATATAGCAAACGAAGGACCTGTGAAGATTAATCTCTTCTCAGGGACAGCCGGCTATATGTCAAATATTGCCAATACCATCAATATATCTGCCACTTCAGGAGAGGAGGGTGCTACAGCATTAATTAAGGCAGACCGAATAAAATCAGGTGGTCTGGAGATTAACAATCTAATGGCAGATGCAGAAGGGGTGAACAACTCAATTGGGCTTAGAATAGAATATAGCAATCAGACAAAACTTAAAAACAGTCTCTTGTTTGACTCAGATATATTTATAGGAAAAGGGGCTGACAATAAAAGTAATCTTTTCACCATAAACATAAACCCCTCTGAGCTTTACTTTAATGATTACAAATGGATTCTGGATAAATCTTCCGTTACAATCTCAGATTCTCTTTACAGCATAAAATCTTTTCTTGCCCACAATAACAAACAGCTACTTCATATTGATGGGACAATCTCTGATAATCCTGACGATTCACTCACTCTCTCCATGGCAAACCTGGACATCTCCCCTCTTAACTACTTTATAAATGGGGGACTGGGTGTAGAGGGCCTGTTCACCGGCAAAGCAACAGTTACATCCCTTTATTCAAACCCCAGAATCCTTGTCAATATAACAGGAGATAGTGTCAGGGTAAACAAAGCAAATGTTGGAGAGTTAGATTTATACAGCGAATGGGACAACTCCAGGCAGATATTCAATCTAATGGCGAGAAGCAGGTTGGAGGGGTCAATCCCGATGTATGCTACCGGGACTCTCTCTCCTTCAAAAAACTATCTTGACTTAAGTGCAAACCTTGACAGATTTCAGGTTAAATATTTTGAACCATTCCTCGATGATATAATTGGAGAGTCATCCGGCTCTCTATCAGGACTTCTCAGGTTAAACGGCACAATGGACAGATTGGTATTGTCAAGCAGCAGGGGTATGCTTAATAATGTCGGATTCACTGTGCTTTTCACAAAAGTTCCATATATACTTAACGGGCCCTTCTCAATTGAAGAGAGCAAACTGATTGTTGAAAATGCAACAATCAAGGACAGAGCAGGAAATAGTGGCAGAGTTAACGGGGGCCTAAGCTTTCCATACTTTAGTAATATTGCTTTTAACACAAAAATTGATTTTTCTAATCTGGAGTGCATAAATACAACTGAAAAAGATAACGAGAACTTTTACGGATTGGCTTACGGAACAGGAAATATATCTATTACCGGACCCGTTCAAAAAATACTGATGGATATATCTGTCACAACAAACAGAAATACAGCAATCCATATACCTCTTCCAAACACATCTGTAGCTTCAAGAACAAACCTGCTAAGTTTTGTTGCCCCTCCTGAGGAGAAGATAGAGAACGAGTATTATAACGAGTATGGCTATGTAATACCTGTAAAGAGTAAGGATGAAAAGAGATCTTCTGAACTGGAGGTCAAACTTAAAACCAGAGTCAATACAGATGCGGAATTGCTGATTGAGATTGATAAATCTGTAGGGGATGTTATCAGAAGTTACGGAAACGGGTTAGTTAACATTGATGTTAATCCTTCCAGGGATATTTTCACTGTTCACGGAGACTACATTATTAACAGGGGATTCTACACATTTGTTCTTCAAGGGATATTTAAAAGAGATTTTAGTATTAAGGATGGTGGTAACCTCTCATTTAACGGAGATATTCTTAAAACGAGACTAGATCTTACTGCCATTTATAACACTAAGGCATCTGTAAATACCCTTATTGCCGATACAAGCTCCGTAAGCAACAGAAGGAATGTTGAGTGTTCAATCACGATGCAGGGCGAACTGCTCAATCCAAGACTGGGATTTGGTATAAACATACCGGATATAGATCCATCTACCAAAGCAAGGGTGGATGCTGCCCTGAACACAGATGACAAAGTTGTAAAACAGGTAATGTCTCTTCTCGTATCCGGAAGTTTTATTCCTGACATTCAATCCAGCATTGTAAATAACTCCACTCTCCTCTATTCCAATGCCACAGAGGTTCTTTCCAATCAGATAAACAACATTTTCAATCAATTGGACATACCTCTTGACTTCAGCTTTAACTATCAGCCGGGACAAAACGGAAGAGATATATTTGACGCTGCTATTTCTGCTCAGCTCTTTGATAACAGGGTTATTGTGAATGGTAATATTGGCAGTTCCAGGTATACCAATCAGAATAGTGATGTTGTTGGTGACATTGATGTTGAGATAAAACTGGACGATAAAGGCAGATTCCGGGCTAAGGCATTTTCTCACTCGGCAGATCAATACTCAAACTATCTTGATAATAGCCAGCGAAGCGGTGTAGGCCTTGTTTACCAGGAGGAATTTAACTCATTCCGTGAACTATTCAACAGACTCTTCAGAAGCAAAAAAAAGAGAGAAAAAGTTACTAAATAACTACATCACAAATCTTCCCTATCAATGTCCTGTCATAGGGGGTCTCTATTCTAATATAGTTTCCTGTATAACCAAACATCTTACCACCCTTTACAGTGCTTTCATAGAGCACTTTCTCATCCCTTCCCCTGTTTTTTTCAACAAAACTATTGTAAAGAGAGTCAGAGAGGGCTGTTAATCTCTCTACCCGCTGGTGTTTTTCGCTCTCTGCAACCTGTCCGTTAAATCCGGCGGCAGGGGTGTTAGCCCTTTTTGAATAGGGAAAAACATGGAGAAATGATGGTGACACTCTCTTCAGAAAGTTGTAAGTCTCCTCAAACTCCTCATCTCCTTCACCAGGAAAACCTACAATAACATCTATTCCCAGAAATGCATAGGGCATTTTTTCTCTAATCAGCTCTATCCTCTCTTCAAAAAGTCCTGTATTATAGCGTCTTCTCATTAAAGCAAGAATTTTGTCGCTTCCGCTCTGCAGCGGGATATGGAAATGTGGGAGGAATTTACTTCCGGATGATATCCAGTCGATAATCTCGGGAGTTATAAGATTGGGCTCTATAGATGATATTCTGTATCGTTCAATACCCTCGACACTATCAAGCCTTTTTATCAGATCAATAAACCTCTCTCCGGTAGTTTTTCCAAAGTCCCCTGTATTAACACCTGTAAGCACCACCTCTTTAATCCCTCTGCCGGCTATTTCAGAGGCCTCTTTTACTATAAAATCAATTGTATGATTTCTGCTTTTTCCCCTTGCAAGTGGGATTGTACAATATGAGCAGTTGTAGTCACATCCATCCTGGACTTTAAGAAAGGATCTTGTTCTGTCATCAGATGAGTATGCAGGGAAGATTGTCTCAATGTTTGAGATTTCGCATGAGAAAGCCTTAGGGGCCGGTTTTGTTCCTGATTTATCTCTTAAATCAGAGACTCTCATAAAGAGATTCTGCTTTTGATCAGCACCTAGCACCAGATCAACACCCTCAATATCTAGTATTTCCTGAGGCTTAAGCTGAGCATAGCATCCGGTTACAGCAACTATCGCCTCCGGATTTTGTTTGTGCAGCTTTCTTATAGCATTCCGGCATTTCTTGTCAGCATGCTCTGTTACCGAACATGTATTGATAACATATATATCGGCCTCTTTTCCGGAAGGTACCTTCTCAAATCCGTGTTCTACAAACTGCCTCGCTATAGATGAGGTCTCAGAATAGTTCAATTTGCAACCAAGTGTAAGAAAAGCTACCCGGTTGCCTCTGTTTTCATTCATCTCCATTGATTAGTATGATATGGTTACTCTGGATGCCTCAACTTTGCCTCCTATTGGCGGATTCATCTTGGCAACAGAAATTGTTGCCTTTTGTATCTGCGGAAAAGTTGTTTTAGCTCTTTTAATAACTCTTAAAGCTACATTCTCCAGCAACTTAGAAGGAATTTCCATCTCCTCTTTAATGATGGTGTACAAATCCTGATAGTTAAGCGCATCCTCAAGTCTGTCCGACTCTCCGGCTTCATAAACATCGCATTCGGCAGAAAAGTTCACGATGAATTTGTTCCCAATAATTTGCTCCTCGCGGAAATGTCCGTGATATGCATAAAATTCCATGTTCACCAACTCTACCAATGATCTTTGAATATCCTCTTTTTTCATAATATAAATACACAGGGTTTTTTATTAAGATCAGGCCTCTCTGCCCTCCACTGAGATATTGTTCTAGTTACAACAAATGAATCTGGCAATGTAATATTTGCAGCAATACACAATTTTGTGTTTGAAGAGCAAACATCAAGAATATCAGAAAGTATTGAGTTATTTCTATATGGAGTCTCAATAAAAATCTGGCTGGCTCCTGTTGAGAGAGAGAGAGACTCAAGTTTTTTTATAGCTGTCCTTCTCACTTCAGATTTAACAGGAAGATAGCCATGAAAATGGAAAGACTGACCATTCATTCCGGAACCGGCAAGTGCCAGAATTATTGATGATGGACCGCTCATTGGAATTACCCTGATCCCTCTGCTATGCGCAAGCGCAACCAATGAGGAGCCTGGATCTGCCACGGCAGGAATTCCTGCCTCACTTAACAGCCCTGCATCATTTCCGTCCAA
This sequence comes from Bacteroidales bacterium MB20-C3-3, assembly GCA_035609245.1. Lineage (NCBI taxonomy): Bacteria > Pseudomonadati > Bacteroidota > Bacteroidia > Bacteroidales > Bacteroidales bacterium MB20-C3-3. Next base: position 627,894 of record CP141202.1, read on the forward strand.
AAGGACTTTTATATAATTCTCAATTTGATCCTCTTTTGTGTGTTCATTAAGCTCATACAGGTTGAGACTCTCAACAGAGCCTTTGTGACCTGCAGCCGAAAGAAATCTTCGGCCACTCCTTAGCTCCTCTACAAAAAAGTGGGTTAGGCCGGGAATAACTCTTAATACTCCCTGGGGAATAACTTCATTAAGTTCCATACTTCCCAGAGGGGTTGGAATAAGATATAGTACTCCACTACTCTGCATCTTTTTTTTCGCAAAGGTATGAAAATTTTGTACCTTTAGGGAATGGAAGAGTTCAACACTGCAAGGCTCTCTTTTCTTGGAACCGGTACATCGCAGGGAGTTCCTGTTATAGGCTGCGAGTGTAAAGTATGTAAATCAGAGAATTCAAAAGACAAAAGACTCAGATCATCAGTTCTGATAGAGTATTTGGGATTCAAAATTTTAATTGACGCAGGACCGGATTTCAGGCAGCAGCTTTTGAGAGTTAAGATTAAAAATCTTGATGCAATCCTTTTAACGCATGAACACAAGGATCATACAGGGGGGCTTGATGATGTAAGGGCATTCAATTACATTAACGGCAGGGCACTTCCCATTTATTGCGAGGAGAGAGTTCTAAGGTCGCTGGAGAAGGAGTATTCATATGTTTTTGAAGAGAACAGATACCCCGGTGTCCCTGAGTTTGACATAAGAGTTATTGATGAGAACATATTTGAAATAAAGAGAGAGAATGGCAGATCAGGAGAACCTGGTGTGAAAGTTATTCCGGTAAGGGTAAGTCACTATAAACTACCTATTTTGGGGTTTAGAATAGGAGATATCACCTACATAACAGATGCAAATAAAATTGAAGATAAAAGCTACAAACTTCTTGAGGGGTCAAAAATCCTGGTCCTAAATACAGTCAGACACGCAAAGCACATATCTCACTTTAGTCTTGCTGAGGCCATTGAGGTAGCAAAAAAGGCAGGAGCTGAAAGAACCTTTCTTACACACTTATCTCATCAGATTGGAACCCACGAAGAGCTCTCTGCTGAGTTACCACCCGGTATATTTGCATCTTACGACGGTCTTACTGTTGAGATCTGATTAAAATATTAACATTTATGGCTACAATTAAGATTAAGACCGCAGGTATAAGAGGAGCATCCGGCCTTGTTGGTGTCGCTGTAAAAAGGGAGCTGGAGAGTGATGGGTGGATTGTTAAACAAATTCCAAGAAATTTCTCTTCAGAAGATTTTAAAGGTCTTGATGTTGTGATAAATCTTGCCGGTCATTCAATTAACTGCAGATGGAGAGAGAGTGAGAAGAGAGAGATAAGGGAGAGCAGGATTAATACAACATCAAAGATAGTAAATGCTATTAAAGAGTGTGGAGATGAGGCTCCTGCCCTGCTGATTTCTGCCTCAGCCGTGGGAATATATCCAGCCTCAGAGATTGCCTCTCCTGATAATGCATATGATGAATATTCAGAAGAGAGGGGATCCGGATTTCTCTCTGAGGTGTGTATTGGCTGGGAGACCGAAGCTTTAAAAGCCTCCTCATTTACCAGGGTGGCGGTAATAAGACTTGGAGTTGTAATCTCATCTTCAGGGGGAGCATTCCCAAAGCTATCTCTGCCATTCAAACTAGGACTATCTGTCAGATATGGGAGTGGTAAACAACCACTAAGCTGGATCTCCCTTGAGGATGTTACAGGAGCCGTTAAGCTAATAATCAATGATTCATCCATTAAAGGAGCGGTGAATTTGGTAGCACCACAGATTATTAATATGAGTGACGTAAAAAGCTTATTATCCGGCATATATAAGACGCTAATCCCTCTTCATCTTCCAGATTCTATTCTAAAAATTGCAATGGGAGGGTCTCACAAACTCGTAACTGAGGGTCAGAATGTTAAACCATCAGTACTGTTATCAAAAGGGTACAATTTTAAACACAAAACACTGGGAGAGACTCTCCGCAGGTGATACATATTTAAATAAACAAAAGAAATGGCAAAGACTTTATTAAACAAGTTCGTTAAATCTCTGCCAAATCTTTATAAGGCAGCAATTCAAAGCAACGACGAGGACAAATTTTTAAGTTCAATCCGCGCCTATGCTTCTTTGAAGATTGAAGAGAATATCTCTGCAGAATCTGTAAGGTGTGCTAAAACAATACTTACAATTGCAGAAAACGAAAACAAAACAATTTATGAACTATCCAAGGGTGAGAAGATCTTTATAGAGACCTTCTCTCTGCTATGGAGTTTTTTAAGAGAGAGTGGAGATTATCCATCCAATACTGATATTTACGAAGATTTGCTAAATCTCTTTCTTATTGCCGAGGGAGCTAAAATTATAAAGCAACCATCAGAGAAAAAAGTAAGAGAATGGATGAGGAGATGGCCCTCCGGAATTGAGAGAGAGGTCGCAGATAAAAGAGATGAGGTAAAGAGAAGATTAATAGTTCAGCTGGTTAAGAAAATTGAGAAGAGAGGAGCTGTTGGTTCAAGATACACCTTTTCAGAAAATATGACATATCAGGAGAAGGTTAAAATGGTGGAGATCTGGTGGAGTGACTTCCGTTTTCACCTCTCAATGGCAGCCAGGACACCTGGTGAATTAAACCACTATCTTGAGGAGTCACTACCGGTTAGAGTCATCAAAAACCTAAGCAAAGCCAGGAATAAGGGGATTCCCTTTTTTGTCACTCCATACTATCTCTCTCTGCTAAATACGGATGAGTCCGGTTTTGACGACAATACAATAAGGAGTTACATAATTTACTCAGAGGCTCTTGTTGAAACCTACGGTAATATAAAAGCCTGGGAAAAGGAGGATATTGTCCAGGCAGGAAAACCAAATGCTGCCGGTTGGATTTTACCGGAGAGCCATAGCATTCACAGAAGATACCCTGAGGTTGCCATAATGATTCCGGAGACCAGGGGAAGAAGTTGCGGAGGCCTCTGTGCATCTTGTCAGCGAATGTACGATTTTCAGAGAGAGCGTTTGAATTTTGAACTCGATGATCTTAAGCCCAAAGAGCAGTGGGAGGTAAGGATGAAAAAGCTTATGAACTATTTCAGGTCTGACTCACAGCTTAGAGATATTCTTATAACAGGTGGAGACGCTCTAATGACAAGCAACAAAAATCTCAGAAAGATACTTGAGGCTGTCTTATTAATGGCAAAGGAGAAGAGGGATGACAACAAAAACAGGGAACATGGCAAGAAGTACGCAGAACTCCAGAGAGTAAGACTCGGTTCAAGACTCCTCGCCTATCTTCCATCCAGAATTGACCAAGAGCTCATAACTATACTCAGAGAGTTCCGGGAGAGAGGCTCCGAGGCCGGAATCTGCCAGTTTGTTGTACAAACACATTTCCAATCGCCCCTTGAGGTTACTCCGGAAGCAAAAAAAGCTGTTAAAATGATTCTCTCAGCAGGTTGGACTATTTCAAACCAGCTTGTATTCAATGCAGCTGCATCACGGAGAGGACACACTGCAAAGCTTAGACAAGTTCTTAACTCTATTGGCGTTATAACATATTATACATTTTCAGTCAAAGGATTTGCTGAGAACAGAACTCTTTTTTCACCTAACAGCCGCTCAATTCAGGAGGCAACGGAGGAGAAGAGTATCGGAAAGCTATCCCCCTCTCAGGCAAAGGAGCTTAATCAGCTATTTCTCTCAGGTAAGAATTTTTCAAAAGAGATGAAAGAGTTTATGAGAAGAGACGATATCCCTTTTCTTCCAACCGACAGGAACGTTTTGAATCTTCCGGCCATTGGTAAAAGTATGACATTTGAGATGGTTGGAGTAACAAAAAGGGGTGAGAGGATACTAAAATTTGATCACGACAGGACAAGAAAACACTCCCCTATAATTGATACAATGGGTGATGTCTTCATTGCCGAGAACAGATCAGTTGCCTCATATCTTAGGGAGATTGAGGGTATGAGAGAGAACAAAAAAGAGTATGAATCAATCTGGAGCTACACAACAGGTGAAACTGAGCCGGTCTTCTGGCTATTCAAATACCCAAACAAAGGGCTTGGCTTTACAGATGAAATGACAAATATCGCTATTTAACTGATTACCCCTGAGCCGATTAGTTCGTCGCCATCATACCAGGCGGCGAATTGACCGGATGTTATCCCTCTCTGAGGTTCTTCAAAAATTATATAGATCCCCTCCTCTCTTCTGAAGAGACGGGCTCTCTGCAGGGGTTGTCTGTACCTTATCCTTACAAGATAATCTCTAACCTCTCCGGAGTACATTTTAAGATCTTCCCTTATATTATGGATTTCAGATGAGGAGATAAAGAGCCCCTTTCTGTATAGACCCGGGTGATTTTGCCCCTCTCCTGTAAATATAAGATTACTGTTTATATCGGTAGATATTATAAAGAGAGGCTCAATATGGCCCCCTATATTAAGCCCCTTTCTCTGACCAACAGTATAGAACTGAGCTCCCTGGTGTTTTCCTATCTTTTTACCTGATTTTTTATCGTATTGAAAAGGTTTGGACATCTCAGGAATATTTTCCTCGTCAATAATATCGTATCCCTTCACATTATAACCTGCAAGCCTGTTTCCCTCATAAAAATCTCTGAACACCTCAATTACATCTCCCTCGACAGAAACCAGTTTCTGCTGAAGAAAAACCGGCAGATCTATCTTGCCTACAAAGCATATACCCTGAGAATCTTTTTTATCGGCAGAGGGGAGTCCGGCTTTTGCTGCCAACTCTCTAACTTGTGGCTTAAGCAATTCTCCTATTGGAAAAAGGGCTTTTGAGAGCTGATTTTGGCTTAACTGGCAAAGAAAGTAACTCTGATCTTTATTAGGGTCTGTGCCTGCCAATAACCTGTGAATCTGGTTGCCGGAGGCATTAATTATTGTCTCTTTTCTGCAGTAGTGACCTGTAGCAACACAATCCGCTCCAAGTTCCAAAGCCATCTTGAGAAAGGCTTCAAATTTAATCTCCCTGTTACATAATACATCAGGATTTGGAGTTCTGCCCTTTGAGTATTCACTGAACATATAGTCTACCACCCTCTCTGAATAGGTAGCACTTAGATCCACAAAATGAAATGGAATATCAAGTTTTTTTGCAACCAGCTTTGCTATAGTAAGATCATCTTTCCAGGGGCAATCACCGTGCAGAGTACCTGTAGTATCATGCCAGTTCTGCATAAACATACCTATAACATCGTGCCCTGCCTCCTTCAGAAGAAGAGCTGCGACACTGGAGTCCACTCCTCCTGAAAGTCCCACTGCTATCTTCATAACTATTGAAAATAAAAAAGGGGCAAGCTGAATATATCGCACCGCTACAACCACCTACCCTTGCTGCCTTCCGGCCCTGGGGGAGTTCAGTGGGAGCTGGTCGTATATGACTTACCCCGGCACAAAGATAATACAAAAATTCAAAATGGTGAAATTATCTCTCAGGCAGATTGTCAAAAGAGAATGGAAGGAGAGATGAGACACTATCCATAACTTGTGTAATTCTATCTCCTCCAATAATAATCTTTATAGGCTTACCGGATCTGTTTTCAGACTCTGCCATCACCTGACGACATGCTCCGCAAGGATATGTGGGATCTTCACACAAATGTCCATCAACAGAGGCTGTAACAGCGATTGACTCTATATTTGAATCCGGATATCTGGCGTGTGCATAAAATATTGCCACTCTCTCTGCACACAACCCGGAAGGATAAGCAGCATTCTCCTGATTACTTGCAGCTATAACCTCTCCATTAGAGAGTCTCACGGCTGCACCCACATTAAAATTTGAATAGGGAGCATAGGCTGATTTTGCCGCATCTGCTGCCTTTTTGAGAAGTTCACTGTCCTGTTGTTCAAGTCCCGCCCCCTTGGGGAACTCCTCGTATGTTATGCTGATTTTCTTCTGACTCATCATTGAATTGTTTAGAATCACGCAAATTTAGTAAATTTGTGCGACTGAGAGATTTCCTGAAATGAATTATTTTAAAGGCTGTTTGCTTGTTCTTCTTTTCTCTGTGTTTTGCACTGCAGGTTTGCTGGCTCAAAAAGAGACAAGATTAAGATATATTGAGACATACAAAGAGCTGGCAATAAAAAACATGTCAACCTACGGAGTTCCTGCCAGCATCACACTGGCACAGGCTTGTCTTGAGTCAGGAGATGGAAATTCAAAACTCGCAAAAGAGGGCAATAACCACTTTGGAATTAAGTGTCACAACTGGGAGGGTGAGAAAATTTTCCACGATGATGACCAAAAGAATGAGTGCTTCAGGAGTTATCCAAAAGCCGAGGATTCATTCAGGGACCACTCAGAGTTCCTTAGATTCAGAGAGAGATATAAATTCCTCTTTGACCTTGATCCAAGAGATTATAAAGGGTGGGCCTATGGTCTAAAAAAGGCAGGTTACGCAACAAATCCGGCCTATCCTCAGCTTTTAATAACTATCATAGAAGATTACCAGCTCTACAAGTACGATTTATCCGGAGAGACCTTGCCTCCTCCCCCATCTGAGCTTGAGAAAGAGAGAGAGTATAGTGCTCCCGCAGGTACAAACCTGTTTCAAATTTCTTTGTCAAGAAAAATTATGGAAAGGAATGGCGTTCCGTACATAATTTCTGAAGTTGGGGAGACCTGGGAGTCTCTGTCAGAAGATTTCAATCTCTTTACCAGAGAGCTTCAGCGGTTTAACGATGCTGATAGAGAGACCACTTTAGTACCTGGTTCGGTTATATACATTGAGGCTAAGAAAAACAGGGGGGAAAGCCTTATAACAAGCCATGTTATTGAAGAGGGTGAAACAATAAAAGGGCTCTCTCAGAGATACGCCATAAAAGAGAGGTCTCTGCGAAAACTTAATAACCTAATGCGAGATGAGGAGCCTGTTCCGGGCGTAATCATAAAACTAAGATAATTGATGAAGAGAAAAGCGATTTACATAGCCGCAGCCATACTTCTGTTCTCTGCCTCCGCTGCCGTTTTTACAGTGTGGCATATTATGTACAGAAACAATACAATTAAGGAGAGCGTAATATATATAAATGAAAAATCATCTCCTGATGAGTTTTTTCAAATTGCAGAAGCATCCGGTTCTGTTAAAAATCTCACCACTCTTCGCTATACTTCAAAAATTGAAAAATTATCCGTTGCCGAACCCGGAAGATATATTATTAAACCGGGGATGGGCAACAGAGAGATTGTGAGGATGGTAAAATATGGCTGGCAAACTCCGGTAAAACTCACAATATCCGGAAATATAAGAACTAAAGAGAGATTAGCAGGTATTCTATCCAGGAACATAAGGCCTGATTCATTAAGCATACTGAATATGCTTAATAATGATTCTCTTGCAGAATCATTTGGGTTTAATAAGGCGACATTTATTGGAATGTTCATCCCTAATACCTATGAGGTCTTCTGGACAATCACATCTGAGGATATTGCCAGGCGTTTTAAGAGAGAGTTTGACTCTTTCTGGAGCGGTGAAAGAGTTGAAAAGGCAAAAAATATTGGTCTCACTCCTGTGCAGGTAATAACTCTTGCCTCAATAGTTACAGAAGAGAGTAATGTCAGAGAGGAGTATCCGGTAATAGCCGGGGTGTATCTAAACAGAATAAAGAAAGGTATGCCTCTCCAGGCAGATCCTACTGTTAAATATGCTGTTGGTGATTTTTCGCTAAAACGGGTATTGCATAAACATCTTGAGAGCAACTCTCCCTACAATACATATAAACATCCGGGGCTCCCCCCCGGCCCCATTACAATTCCCTCTGCTGAAGTGATTGATGGGGTTTTGAATCGTGCAAAACACAACTATCTCTACTTTTGCGCCAAAGCTACACTTGACGGAACACATGCTTTTTCAGAGACTCTTGCCCAGCATAACAGATACGCAAAGGCATATCAGGCGGCCCTGAACAGACTCAAGATCCGCTGACACTCTCGAGTGCTTTTTCAAAAACCGGATCACCTCCAAAATTGACAACTTTGAAATATCCCTCAGCGCCAAAGAGAGCTCTTGCTGCAAGGGCTTTTACAAAAATTTCTATTTCACCTCTTGAGACAGAAATCTGTTCATCATTTCTGGCAACACCTCTCTTTTGAGCATACTCAATAAGGGATTCAGTAACGGAGCCGTCTGAATTGAACATTTTTACAAAAGAATTAAAATCCGGATATTTTACCCTCCATTTCTCTCTGTTTTTGTCTGCCTCTTCATTCATGAAGTCAAGGATTATACCCTGTCTTGCAATAGTGCCGTAATATACTGAGTAACCTGTTGTATCGGCAGGGATAAAGATGTCCGGCATTATCCCTCCACCACCATATACAGTCCTCTCCTTTAGTAGTGTCTTATATTTAAGAGAATCAGGAAACTGAATACTGTCCCTGCTAAAATACTCACCCCTTGAGTATCTGTCGTATATGGCTTTGTAATATTTATCGGCAGCACCCTCCTCGTAAGGTGACTGGATTACTCTTCCGGATGGAGTATGATATCTTGCAATCGTAAGCCTGAGCTGAGATCCGTCAGGCAAAGGCATCATCTGCTGCACCAATCCTTTACCAAAGGATCTTCTTCCAATAATCACCCCTCTGTCCCAGTCCTGAACAGCACCGGCAAGGATCTCACTTGCTGATGCAGACCCCTCATCAATAAGTACCGCAAGATTGCCTTGTCTGAACACTCCGCTGCCATTTGCTCTCTCTGCCATTCTTGGTACATTTCTTCCCTCTGTGTATACTATCATCTGCCCCCTGTCAAGGAACATATTGGTTATTTCAAATGCTGTTCCCAGGTACCCTCCTGCATTTCCCCTGAGGTCGAGTATAATCCCTTTCCAGCTCTTTCTGCCCCGTTTATTAACTTCATCTGTAATCTCTTTTGCAGAAGTAGCTGAGAATCTGCTTAATTTAATATAAAGAATATCTTTTGAGGGCTCATAAATAACATCAACACTATTTATCGGAATCTTGTCCCTTATTACCTCAAAAGAGAGAACCTCATCAACCCCTTTTCTTGAAATACCCAACTTTACCCTTGTGCCTTTTGCTCCTCTCAGGTATTTATAGACTCTGTCATTAGTAAGATTAGTTGATGCGATAAACTCATCTCCAACTGAAACAATTTTATCGCCCGCTCTTATGCCCACTCTTTCACTCGGCCCTCCAACTACAGGATTTACAACTGTCAGAGTATCCCTGATTATTGAGAACTCAATTCCAACCCCTTCAAAATTTCCTTCAAGAGGTTCATTCATTGCTTTTACATCTGCTGCTGATATATATGAGGAGTGTGGATCCAGCTGACTAAGAGTCTCCTTAATTGCATTACCAACCAATTTTTCATTATTTACGGTATCAATATAATATTGGTTTATATAAAACAGAGCCTGTCCAAATGTATTAATATGATTACCAAGATTAGAGAGATTCTGAGCTTGTAAAAAAGTGCCGGATAAAAATGTTAAAGTTCCAATTATAAGAGAGATGTATCTGATTTTCATTATTTCAATTTTTCTTTAGTTCTATTTCAATAACCATGCCCTCCCTGGCAATATGACTCTCCGGGAAAATCTCTCTTGCCTCTTTCAGCGAAAGTTCGAGATCTTTATATCTGGAAGAGAAGTGTCCCATTAAAAGTTTTGCAACTCCTGCATCCAGTGCAATTGCTGCTGCCTGTCTGGCTGTGGAGTGAAATGTTGCCTCTGCTGTTTTTATATTATCTTCCAGAAAAGTTGCTTCGTGATAAAGGAGGTCCACATTTGCAATCCATTCAGGCAGTTGTTTAAATGGAGCAGTATCTGTACAGTAAGCAAATGACCTGGGGGTATAAGGGATGTAAGAGAGTTCTTCACAAGAGAGTAAATCTCCGTTATCTCTTACAATATCACTCCCCTCTTTAAGCCGTGCAATCTCCCATAATGAAAGAGAATATTTATCAATCAGATGTTTGTGAATATTTCTTTTTGGGCTCTTTTCCCTGAATAGGTAACCATAGCAAGTTGTTCTGTGATTAAGGGGAAATGATAGAACCTCACAGCTTTTTGTTTCAAAAATCTTTTCCGGGCTATTACCTGAGACTATTTTATGAACTACAGAATACTTAAACTGAGCTCCAAAATGGGTTAACAGTGAATTAAGAATCGGAGAGAAGTTCTCCGGAGCATATATAAACAAATCACTGCTTCTCCCGAGCAGGGACATTGTTGATAACAGACCAAACAGACCAAAAATATGGTCTCCGTGTATATGAGTTATAAATATCTCGTTTATCTTAAGAAAGGAGATCCCCTGTCTCCTCAGCTGCATCTGACAACCCTCTCCGCAATCAATTAAAAACAAGCGCTCATGAACATTCAGAACATGAGCGCTTGGAAACCTGTTCACCGTGGGAAGTGCCGAGGCAGTTCCCAAAGTTGTCAGTGTGAAATTCATTAATTGTTAGCGGCTTCTTCTTTGCTTTCCATCTCGCTCTTAAGAGCTGCAAGTTCGCTGATGTCGCCGAGAGTTGTCTTTTCAAGATTTGCTTTAAGCTTCTTTACCGCTTTTTGTGTAGAGTCGCCCTCATCAATTTTCTCTTTTACCTCTTCTCTGCGTGCCTCTTCGTTGATTCTTGTGTGTGAAAGCACAATTCTCTTTGTTGACTTATTAAATTCAAGAACCTTGAAATCTAATTTATCCTCCAGTTTTGCAGGTGTTCCATCCTCCTTTACAAGGTTTCTGGTGCTTACATAACCCTCTACACCGTAAGGGAGTGCAACAGCTGCACCTTTGTCAACAAAAGCAATCACAGTTCCTTCGTGAATTGAACCGGTTGTGAAAACTGATTCAAATACATCCCAAGGATTCTCCTCTAATTGTTTGTGTCCAAGGCTAAGACGGCGATTCTCCTGATCAACCTCAAGAACAACAACCTCAAGCTTCTCTCCTACTGCAGTAAATTCTGAAGGGTGTTTAACCTTTTTAGTCCATGACAGATCACTAATGTGAACAAGTCCGTCTACACCCTCTTCAAGCTCTACAAAAACGCCAAAATTGGTGAAGTTGCGAACTGTTGCAGTACATTTTGTTCCAACAGGATACTTTTCTGCGATGGTTGCCCAAGGATCATTCTTAAGTTGTTTGATACCAAGAGACATCTTCCTTTCATCACGGTCAAGAGTGAGGATAACTGCCTCAACTTCGTCACCAACTTTAAGGAAGTCCTGCGCGCTGCGTAGGTGAAGTGACCATGACATCTCAGATACGTGAATAAGACCTTCAACACCTGGCTGAATTTCAATAAACGCACCATAATCTGCGATGACAACAACTTTGCCTTTAACCTTATCACCAACCTGTAGCGTCTGATCAAGAGCATCCCAAGGATGTGCATTAAGCTGCTTAAGACCAAGAGCAATTCTCTTTTTAGTATCATCAAAGTCAAGAATAACAACATTGATCTTCTGGTCAAGCTGAACTACCTCTTCAGGGTGATTTATTCTTCCCCATGAAAGGTCTGTAATATGGATAAGTCCATCTACACCGCCAAGGTCAATAAATACACCATATGATGTGATATTCTTAACAACTCCCTCAAGGATCTGACCCTTCTCAAGTTTGCCAATGATATCGGCTTTCTGAGCTTCAAGTTCTGCCTCAATAAGAGCTTTGTGAGAAACAACAACATTACGGAACTCGTGATTGATCTTAACAATCTTGAACTCCATTGTTTTGTTTACAAATATATCGTAATCTCTGATAGGCTTAACATCAATTTGTGAACCAGGAAGGAATGCTTCAATTCCAAATACATCCACAATCATACCACCTTTGGTCCTGCACTTGATGTAACCTTTTACAATTTCATCTTTATCAAACGCTTCGTTTACTCTGTCCCATGAGCGGAGTGAACGCGCCTTTTTGTGGGAGAGGATCAGCTGACCCTTTTTGTCCTCTGCGTTTTCAACATAAACTTCTACTTTATCGCCTACAGCAAGGTCCGGATTGTAACGGAACTCATTGATGCTTATAACACCTTCACTTTTGTATCCGATGTTAACGATAACCTCTCTTTTGTTGAATGTAACAACAGTACCTTCAACTACCTCATTTTCGCTTACCTTTGAAAGAGTCTGGTCATACATATCTGAAATGACACTTTTGTCATTATCATAAACGTTGTCTGTTTCAAATGCATCCCAGTCAAATTTGTCAACAGGTACAGAGATATTACTCTTCTTTTTCTTTGGAGCAGCCACCTCTACAGCAGCATCATCCTCAATGAAAGCATCCAGCTTTTCATCATTTTTTGCGACGATCTCAATCTGATCTTCGTTTTCGATTTCTTTAATTTCTTTAGACATGTTAAATAAGTGTTTGTTCTACAAGTAGTTAGACTTTATTTATAATCCTGTTAAGGAAGACGCAAAATTATGAATTTTTTTTGATAAAAAGCACTTATCTTTGGCATTTTAACAAAATAACCAGTAAAGAAATGAAGAAAGAGAAAACATCTTCCATCAAATCATTCACCGGCAATTTCTGGACAGCTATCAGTATGGAGTTCCTTGAGAGGGGTGCGTACTACGGAGTAATGTCTGTTCTGGGTGTCTTTTTAATTCTTACCCCACTTGAGGGGGGGCTCGGATTCAGCAAAGAACAGGCGGGAGCCATACTCGGCACAATACCTCCTCTGCTTTATCTTTTACCCATTATTGCAGGAGCAATTGCAGACAGATACGGATACAGAAAGGTGCTGTTTTTTGCCTTCACCTGTATGATTCTTGGATATGGTTTCACCGGACTGTCAAACTCATATTTCCTTGTTTTCCTCTCCCTTATTCTTATGGCTCTGGGAGCAGGATTCTTTAAACCTGTAATTTCAGGGACTATTGCCAGAACAACTAATGAAAAAAACTCAGGTCTTGGTTTTGGAATATTCTACTGGTCAATTAACCTTGGTGCATTTCTATTTCCGCTTATTCTTGTTCCGATACTTAAGGCTCAGTCATACAGCTATATTTTTTACATGGCTTCTATTACAGCAATAGTGCTCTTTCTGATAAACTTATTTGTTTATAAAGAACCGGAAAGGGTTAAGAGCAATAAAACCATTGGAGTAGTATTAAGCGAAATGCTTATGGTACTTAAGGACTGGAGGTTTATACTTATGATTTTCCTTTACTCCGGATTCTGGATTCTTTACTTCCAGATGTTTGGGACTGTCCTCTGGTATGTCAGAGACTACCTGGATATGACACCGGTAAATAATGCAGTCAACTCTTTTCTTGGACTCTTCGTTGACAACCCATCCTGGAAGTTTGATGTTGAACATGTTACCGTTATTAATGCGGGTGTAATTATACTGCTTCAGCTTGTAATATCTTCCATTGTTAAAAACAGGCCCGCTCTCCCTACTATGATTACAGGTATAGGTTTGGGGACTATTGGCATGCTTATTCTGTCAGTATCAAATACACCGTGGATTTTTATACTTGGTATTATGACATTCACAATTGGAGAGATGACCACTCATCCAAAATTCATTTCATACATCGGACTGATAGCCCCTCCTGACAAAAAGGCTCTATACCTGGGTTACTCATTTCTCTATGGAGTAATCGGAAGCAGCATAGGTGGCTTCCTTGGGTCAAGATTATATATAAAATATGTTGACGAACTGGGAAATCCATCTGCTCTATGGACAATTCTCTCTGCAATCGGGCTGTTCAGTATGATTTCTCTATGGCTCTACAATAAATTTATTGTAAAGAAAAGCTAGAAAATGCTAGTATCTTCCACCCTTTCTTCTCTTCATCCTGAAGAGAAGAGAGGCGAAGAGTACTGATATTAGCATCACAACAATTAAGAGGATAAAATCATACATTCCCCCAAGTACAGGAAGCTCAATGTTCATCCCGTAAATACTTGCAATTAATGTAGGTGGCATTAGGAGAAGAGATACAAAAGTAAAAATCCTCATCAGTTTGTTCTGCTCCAGATTAATAAGACCGATAACAGTATTCTGCAAATATTCGAGACGCTCAAAACTGAAGTTAGTGTGATTAATCAGAGAGCTAACATCTCTCATCAGAATGTTGAGTTTGGTAAATACATCCCTGGGGAATTTGTCGCTTTTAAGAATACTTGATATCATCCTCTGTTTATCCACAATATTCTCTCTTACAAGCATTGTATTCTCTTGCAACTGAGTTATCTCAAGGAGGAACTCCTCATTCACAGCTCCCCCAAGGGAGACTGTTTTTGAATATTGGGCAATCTCCTTTGACATCAGCTCTATCATGTCGGCATCAAGGTCAATTCTGTTTTCAAGGATACCCACCAGAATGTGATAACCGGTTGGCATCAACCTGTAGTTGGCCATAAGTTTCCTCTGAATATCAGTGAAACTTCTGAGAGGAACATTTCTTATTGTCACAATAATTCCCTCGCAGAGAATAAAGGATACGGCCTCCATGCTGTAGTTATCCGGACCAGGAATCAGAAAGTTTGTGTTTGCAAATATAGATGTCTCATTTTCAGAGTATCTTGATGAACTCTCAATCTCCTCTGCCTGAGCACGACTCTGAATAGTAGTGTTTAGATAGGTTTCAATAGCACGCTTCTCGTCTCCGGAGGGAGACCAGAGGTCTATCCACAAAACATCATCATAACCAAGCTGGTCAAGTGCTGTTATTTCAGAAGTGGTTGTTACCTGTCCTTTGTTCTTGTAAAATATTTCAAGCATGATCTCATCCCTTTAATGGTTTTTAACTTCATTCAGATCTCCCTGTTAAAGGGAGAGAATTTAGCCAAACCATCGGACTCGGGATTTAAGTTCGTCAGGGGCCAGACTCCAGAATTCCGATAGTCCCTTTCGCTTATCTGCCGTTAAATTATATGAGATATTGTTTTTAAGGTACTCAAGAGCATATTCCCTGCTAAACTTGTCAGCAAAACGCTCTACACTCTTTTCAACATTATTGACTCCTAATGTCAGCGCTTCATTAAACATCTCTATGAAAGAGTCAGGAAGAGTTTTATTTGCCGTCCAGCAGGCAAATACAAATGGAAGATTTTTATACTCCATCCACACCTCTGCCAAATCATATACAAATTCAAATCGGCTGGCATTAAGAAGAGCTTTATCACCAATAAGTATATATGAGGAGCTATTATCAAGTGAACTATCTGAAAAATTAAAATCTACAAACTCAGGAGATATCATCCAGTAATTTTTACATAAAATTCTGGTAAGAATAACAGATGTTCTAGATTCGCTATCCAGGAAAATTCTCTCAATTTCGCTGATTCTCTTTCCACTGCACAGCAGAACTGAGGCTACTCTTCCCTCTGCTCCTATGCAATAATCAGATACAATTTGCGGATTTGTAATATATGGGATTGCAGCAACCGGAACCAATCCAAGGTCTGCATCTCCTGAAATCAGTTTAGATGCGGTAACAGCAGGTGGAACAAACTCGAGATCAATCAACCCGGATACAGGATGATTCTCAAGTCCGTAAACAAACGGAGCTGTATTGAGATAGGATATGGCGGAAACTCTAACCTTCATATCCTGCAAAGTTAGGTTAAAATTTCCAAATGCTCAACCAAAATCTTAAATCCTATAAAAATGAGGATTATACCCCCTGCTACACCCGCTCTTTTACCTGCCCTCACACCAACATACCTTCCCCACTTAATACCTGCAATTGAGGAGAGAAGTGTAAAAACAAATATAACTGAAGCTGTTACTGAAATATCCTTTAAGCTAAGGGTTGCCATTGCAAGCCCCACACCCACTGCAAGTGCATCAATACTTGTAGCAACTGCTGCTGTAATTAATACTTTTGGTTTTCTTATATCAAGACACACCTCCTCTGGATTTGCCAGACTATCCTTTATCATTTTAACTCCTGTGTATACAAGTATAACAAAAGCAATCCAATGATCAACAAATACAATAAGTGACTGCAGCCCTATACCGGCCAGCCAACCGGCAAATATAAAAAGAGACTGAACCACAGCAAATGTGGATACTATTCTGATAAAAGAGAGTCTTGGAATTTGAGGAAGGCACATTCCTGAAGACAACGACACGGCAAATGTGTCGAAACAGAGACCTAAGGCCAGAAGTATAAGTTCCGCCCAGGACATTGTCAGGCTCTCTTACCCTCTCTCAGAAGATACATTCCAATGAATGTAAAGAGACCATTAGCTATTAGTATCGTAAAGCCAAAACCAAAGCCAAGAAACTCCTTACCAACATAATCCAGTACAAAGCAAAGAATTGGTGATGCTATTGCTACTAGTGGCATATATCTATCCTTAACAGTATAATTTGTAAGAATTCCAAAGAAGAAGAAGCCCAGAAGCGGACCATAAGTGTATGCTGCAAGCAAATATACCAAGTCAATAACCGCCTGATTATTTACTTTATACAGTATCAAAATTATCAAAAAGAAGAGTATTGCAAATCCAGCATGAGCCTTTTGTCTGATGCTCTTTTTTCTCTCTTCAGACAAATCCGTTCTTTTACCAAACCCAATAAAGTCAATACAAAAAGAGGTTGTCAACGATGTTAAAGCACCTCCTGCACTTGGGTATGAGGCAGAGATCAATCCAATAATAAAGAAGAGACCAACACCAAGTCCAAGGTACTGGCTGGCAATTGTTGGAAACAATTTATCTGTCTGAGCTTTCGTAAATTCACCTAACTCATTTGCAAGTCCGATACCCTCCATTCCGCCTAGCTTTGAGCTTACAAAAATGGCGAGTACTGCTCCCATCAAAAGGAAGAAGAAGTTTACGACAACTATTGTTATACTGGTTGTATATATATTTTTTTGTGCCTCACCAATATTTTTGCAGGTAAGGTTCTTTTGCATCATCTCCTGATCAAGTCCTGTCATTACAATGGTGATAAAAATACCGGCTACAAACTGTTTGATGGCATTAGTAGAGTTGCTCCACTCCCAGTCAAGCCACTGAGCATAATCTGTGCCTGCAACTGCTCTTGCCATATCACCAATCCCCCACTGCATCTCTTTGGCAACAAAATATATAGTCAGTCCTACTGCCAGTAACATAAAGGTTGTCTGAAGAACATCTGTCCATATGATTGTCTTTACACCACCTTTAAAAGTGTAGAGAAATATCAGAAACATAAATATAAATGCAACTAACCAAAATGGGACAGAATCCTGAGGCAGAAATGTATGAAGCACTAAAACCACAACAAATATTCTTACAGCCGCCCCTAATATTCTTGATACCATAAAGACAGAGGCCCCGGTCTTATATGTAAAGAAGCCAAACCTGCTTTCAAGGTATCCGTAAATTGAGGTAAGATTCATCTTGTAATAGAGAGGGATCAGCACCTTGGCAATAACAAGGTAACCAACTACAAATCCTAATACAAGCGGCATATAGTAGAAATTTTGATTAAGAACATTTCCCGGTACAGAGATAAAAGTCACACCGGAAATTGATGTTCCAACCATTCCGTAGGCAACGATATACCATGGAGATTTCTTATTTCCGAGAAAATAGGAACCGCTGTCGGCCTTTCTGGATGTCAGCCAGGATATAAAGAAAAGAAGAGCCGTGTAGAGCGTAAAGGCTATCAGAAGCCACGAAAGTGGAAAGTCATGTTGCATATGATTTAATGTTAGATTATTTGCTTAATGGCACAAAAGGCTGCCTGTTCTGGATTGAACGCCCCAGAGTCACTTCGTCAGTGTACTCAAGATCATCACCAAAACCAACACCCCTTGCTATTGTACTTATTTTAATATCAAAATTGTTAAGTTTCTTGAACAGATAGTATGCAGTTGTCTCTCCCTCCATAGTTGTACTAAGGGCAAGAAAAACTTCATTAACCACTCCGGCTGAAACTCTGGAAATCAGATGATCAATCGATAAATCTGAGGGTCCTGTACCATCCATAGGTGATATTATTCCTCCCAGAACATGGTACAACCCATTGTACTGACCTGTGTTTTCAATACTTATAACATCTCTGATGCTCTCAACAACACACACAAGAGTCCTCTCCCGTGATGGAGAAGAGCATACCGGACAAATATCCGAATCTGAGATCATATTACACTCTTTGCAATATTTAATCTCACTCCTCATTCTGAGAATTGATTTACTGAATCGCTCCACATTCTCTCCCGGCTGCCTCATAAGATGTAGCGCAAATCTCAGCGCACTCTTCTTCCCTATTCCGGGAAGAGAAGAGAGTTCATCAACAGCATCCTGTAAAAGTGTAGATGTAAGGTTACTTCTGTACATTAATTTTTTGATTGAGTCTTTCCAAGATGAAAGTCAACTGCCTTTCTCACAGATCCGTGTTCAAGCAAAAGCGAGTTAGCCAGCTCGTAGTCTGTTATGCCGGCCTCCTCCATAATCATCAGGGTTCCTCTGTCAACAAGTTTGGCATTTGTAAGCTGCATATCCACCATTTTATTCCCCTTAACACGACCAAGCTTAATCATAGAGGTTGTAGATATCATATTCAACACCAGTTTTTGAGCAGTTCCTGATTTCATTCTTGTGCTGCCTGTTACAAACTCCGGCCCCACAACAACCTCAATTGGAATCTCAACCTCTGCTGCAAGTGGAGAGTTTGGGTTACAGGTTATACAGCCAGTAAGAAGACCTCTCCTTCTGGCCTCTCTTACTGCTCCAATGACATAGGGAGTAGTTCCGGAAGCTGCTATGCCAATTACCACATCGTTTTTATCAATCCCAAATTGCTGCATATCGCTCCATCCCATATCCCAGTTATCCTCAGCAGCCTCAACAGCTCTTCTTATTGCAGAATCACCGCCGGCTATCAGACCTATTACCAGATCATAAGGAGCTCCGTATGTTGGCGGAATTTCAGATGCATCCAATATACCCAGCCTGCCGCTTGTACCGGCTCCCAGGTAAAAGAGCCTTCCACCCTTTTTCATCCTTTCTACAATTCCGTCAACTATCTTTTCAATTTGAGGGATGCACTTTTCAACTGCTACAGGAACTGTTTTATCCTCTCTGTTCATATTCTGGAGCAAATCCAGGGTAGACATCTTGTCAAGGTCGCTATACCTTGATGGTTGTTCTGTAATCTTCATTATAGAGAATATTAAATACTTTTACAGTGATTTATGATATTGAACAAGCCCCTCAATAGGAGACTTAAGTATTGTGCCAAGTTTGACTCCAAGCTTTTCTGCCACCTCAGATATAATATCCTGATAGTAGTATGCAACTGACCCTACAAGATTTACCTTATACTTTTTATAGTCATACTGCATAATATTTCTGGTAAAAAACTCCTCAAAACTATCTCTCAGGAGTTTGTCAATATGTGGATGGTTCTTGTTATCATTTAGAAATACAGAGAAGGTTGCAAGGTATCTGTTTGGAAAAGGCTGGCGATAAACTCGTTCAATTACAGAACCATAAGTAAGGCCATATTTTTGATCAAAGATATCATTAAGATCTTTTGGTAATTGCCTCTTTAAATAATCTGAGATAAACTTTCTTCCAAGGACTGCACCACTCCCCTCGTCACCAAGAATATAACCGCACGCCGGAACATTATCTGCAATATTCTCACCATCGTAATAACAGGAGTTTGCACCGGTACCCAATATGGCAGCTATTCCCGGCTTGCGCCCGCAAAGAGCCCTTGCTGCAGCAAGAAGATCAGTGTAGGCGTTTGCACGAGATTTTGGGAAAACCTTTCTGAAACAATTCTGGAGCACCTGAATTTTTTCAGGAGAGGCCACACCAGCACCGTAGAAATGAATCTCGGTAACAGTAGCACTTATATCAGGAAGAAGATGTTGCTCCAGTTCATAAATTATCTGCTCTTCGGTTTGAAAAAAAGGATTAATACCTGCTGTTGTGATTTTCTGGACCGAACCGTCGCTGTGAATAGCTCTCCAATCTACTTTGGTTGAGCCGCTGTCTGCAATTAAACGCATATGAATGGGGTTTATATAATTGGCAAAGGTAACTATTTTGCCAGACTATTTCAACACCACAGGGAACTTTCTCCAATGCTTATAACCCGCCGCAGCAGCTATCAGATATACAAGATAAAGCAATGCAGTAACATAAAGACCTTGCCAGAAAAAGAGTAAGGCAGCAGCAAGGTCTGCTATAATCCAGAGTATCCAGTTTTCAATATGCTTACCTGATACCCACCAGGTTGCCAGCATACTTATAATTGCGACAAAGGCATCCATAGCCGGATATGGATCTTCACTATAATTTGAAAGAATATAATAAACAATGAAAAAACCACCCAGTGAAGCAATTGAGGATACAACACCCTTCCTGAAATCCAGCTTTACTGTTACCTCTCCTCCAATACTCTTAATATTTGAAGCGCTCTCCCCTCCCCATTTTCTCCATCCGTAAAAACTAACAATCAGGTAATATAGCTGCAGCAAAGCTGCAGCATTAAGTGAGGCCATGTAAAAAACGATAATATACATCAAGGCAGAGAGAGCACCAACTATCCACATTGCCCTCTTCTGCCTGATTTCAAGAATTACGTAAGCAAATCCTGTAATTGCCCCAACTATTTCAATCCAGTTCATTAAAATCTGAATGATGCTTTTAACATAAAATTAATACCTGCCTGAGGATATAACCCCTCCTCAATATAGGGAGATGAGCCATCTGCAAATTTAGCCATATACACCCAGGCATTTGAAAAATATTTTCTGTTAAGAATATTATCAATAAACAGACCAAGTTCCAGCTCAGAAATATCTTTTATTTTAAAACTCTTTATCCCTTTTAAACCCATTATAAAATAGGCCGGGACAGATCTTTCAACACTGGATGTATTGTCATAATACTGCCTGCCTACATGTTTACCATAAACCGATACTGATGACGACAGAGATGGCATAAAAGTAACCATACCCATTCCAACAGTAGACGGTGAGTACGGAAGATTGGTGATTTTGTAGAACTCACTCATTTGAGGAAGAGGAGTCCAGTCATCCTGATTGTCATACAAATCTGTCCAGTGAGTGTAGTCTTTAATTCTGTTAATACTTAATGACAGATTCCCGTCCAGTTTAATAAATGAAACAGGAGACCAGGAGGCAATCAGTTCTATCCCTCTTCTGAAAGAGAGGGGAACATTCTCCTTTATAACATACCCGGTTTCACTCAATCTTCCTGTGGGAACAAGCTGGTCCTTATACTCCATGAAATAAAAATTTGCAGAGAGAGCAACACTTCTTCCGGTGAAAGTATACCCTGCCTCAATGTCAATTAACCTCTCAGGCTTAATAAGGTCCGCCTTACCCGCCTTTATTGACTCTTTTATATCGGCCCTCCCCGGCTCCTTTCTTCCTACTGAGGCCGATGCAAACACTCTGCTGCTGCCTGAATTATATGTTATTCCAGCCTTAGGATTAAAGAAGTTGTATTTGTTGTCATTGTTTAACTTTATAAAATCCTTATCCTCCCCTCTGAGGCTATATGATATGTTTCTGTACTGAAGATCCGCAAAGGCTGTTATCTTCTCAGATATATTCAGCTCCGCCCTTGCAAACAGAGAGAGATCTCCTTTATATCCGTCATTCAGATACCACTGGTAATTTTCAGGAATATTTTCTCTCCATTTTGACCATATCAGATTGCCAAAATGTGATCCGTCATAATATGAATATGATATACCTCCTGTTGCCTTCAGGCTCTTCCTGTTTAATTGCAGTGTAGATGAAGCGGCATAATAATCATTTGCCAGCGCCTGTCTTATTATCACATCTGATCTTTTATACTCTTTTGAATCTATTATCTGGAGAGGTAATCCATACTCAGAAAATTTCCTGTTCATTTTATAATTTTCATAATAGCCCTCGCCGGCTGTATAGTGAAGCACACTATTCCATGTAAGGCCATCTGCAAGCTCTCTGGAAAAAAGAGCCTGAATATGATGCTGAGTGTAGTTATCGGTTTCATTATCATAGTACCTCTCGTTACCGGCCTCGTCATAGTAGAGACCTGCAGGGTTGTACCTTCTGTCAATCTCCATCATCTCCCTTGAGACACCCTCCCAGGTAATACCAGTTTTTTGGTCTCCATAAATGTAGTTTACTCTAATTGCACTCTTCCCGTGATACCATCCGGCAGTAGCAAAAAGAGAGGTTAGGTCACTCTTTGCATTCCTTATGTAACCCTTTCCCATATTTTTTGAATACCTGATATCAAAGGAGAATCCTTTTGAAGTTAGCCCTGTTCCGGCACCGGCGGTTGTAGTAAAACTGCTGTAACTCCCCACTCCCATCTCCGCCATTCCATAAGCCTCCGGAGATGTAAAGAGTGTTCGCATATTTAAACTCGCTCCAAAAGCACCCGGTCCATTTGTAGATGTTCCCACCCCTCTTTGCAACTGAATATCCTGAACAAAAGCAGAAAATGCAGGTATATTAACCCAAAATACCTCCTGTGATTCTGCATCGTTGATTGCAATTCCATTTACTGTAACATTTGTTCTTGATCCATCACTGCCTCTTACTCGCATTGATGAATACCCCAGTCCATTTCCTCCTTCCATAGTAGAGACAACAGAAGGCATCAGGGAGAGAGCCATTGGAATTGACTGAACAGGAGAGAGCCTTTTAATCTCCAATGGGGTGAGTTCTGAATGGCTTACAGGAGTATTCTTACCTGCACGCCAGGCCTCAACAACAATACTGTCCAGTTTATTGAAAACTGTCTTCTCTTTTTGCCCCTCTTGCTGGGCAAGTGCGATAAATGGTGAAAATAATACCCCGCACAATAAAGCTAATCTTTTCATTTAAAAGTTATTTTATATGCAGGGGGATACAGAGACACAGAAGAAGCGCTTTCCCTACGCCGGCATTATCCGGATCAGGTGAAAAGGGTGTGATCTCAGCCCGTAAAGGGCACCCCCAAGCATTTGTTAATGCATTGCAAATATAAATAAAATTCTGCCTGTGGAGCAAATATTCGTACATTTGCACCCGGTGGGTCGCTTTGTCGCTCTTCTTTTTGAGGGGAGGAAAGTCCGGACAGGGCAGAGCAAGACTCTGTGGAAATCACAGCTGGGGGTAACTTCAGGTAAATCGTAACAGAAAATAACCGCCCTTTAGGGGGTAAGGGTGAAAATGCGGGGTAAGAGCCCACAACAGATTATGGCGACATAATTTGGGTACGACCAGTCTCCTGCAAGGCCAAGTATACCGGCAGTCAAGAGCTGCTCGCTCGTTGCCGGGGGGTAGGCTGCATCAGATAAATGACAGAGGCCTCTCTTTGAGAGGTACAGAATCCGGCTTACAGACCCACCTTTTTTTTAGAATAGTGTCGGATGATCCTCGTCGAATCTTTTAAGTATAGTAGAGATTATTGCCTCTCTGCAGAATTTTGCATGAGAGCTTACTTTATAGCGTTTACAATAGAGCTGTATCGCCTCTAACTCCTTATCGTTAAACAATATAGTTTTCCTATGGCGTCTTACAGCCTTTTGTCTATCTTTTTTCAACTCTGGTCTCAAGTAGTGATTTATACCCCGGTATACCCTCCAAAGGATAATTCTTTGCTGCATAATCTATCCACTCCAGAGCAAGTTTATACTCATCCATCATCTCCAAAGCAACAGCAATATTGAATGCAGCCGATGCCCTCTTTACAGGGGTAGCTTCATTTGTAAGAGTCATCCAAATATCCATTGCCTCTTTCCATTTGAACTCCTGAGAAAGCCTGTATGCCTCCAGCCAGGGTCTGGATTCATAGTTATAGAGATATCGCTCAATTGGTTCCCAATTATCAAAGAATCTTGAAGAGAATGAAGCTCCAAGTTTTTTTGAGATCTCATACATTGAGGAGTAGAGTCTTGAGGCTATTATCTCATCTTTCATATCCATTCTGCTGATAACCTCCCAGTATATAGTATCAGCTACCTCCCTTCTGAACTCAGGTAATCCTGTGATCCCGTTATACAGACCAACCTCCATTGTGAAGGGGAGAGAGACATATGAGATATCGGAACTTCCGGGAAGGCCGTCACTGGCCACCTTATAAATAGTCATTGTGCCCATATCCAGATACTCAATGACAAACAACATATCTGCTGAAGAGTTGAGCGCTAGTCCCCTGACATATTCAGGATTATCGAGTTGAGATCTCTGAGTACCTGTTTGATTAAATACCATAATTGCTCCGGTGTCAAGCGACAAATTTGACTCAAGTCCCTCGGCAAGTCCTAAAGCCATATTAAGCATCAGAAGAGAGTCTGTTGTAAATCTCTCTTTGTCCAGACTGGCTGAATCCTTAATTGCATCAGTAGAAGAGAAAACAGATATACTCTTGTCTGTCAAATCTACCGGAAACTCAGCAGGTACACGCTGATCTATGTTAAAATACTGGATTACCGGGCCGCACGAGTTAAGCAATAAAGCAGCCATTAAGCCGGATACGGCAAATAGGATTAATTTTCTTTTCATAACCTACAAATATTCCCAGAATTTTTTCATTACATCGTAAAGCACATCTGACTCATATTCTACGAACAGAGGCTCAGCACTCTCCTCCTGAGTAACAATCAGCTCCATTTTATATGGCCCCTTCATGCTGAATACACAGCCATTCTGAAGATTATTAAGGGCGCGCTCTACGCTCTCCCTTATCTCTCCATATACAACCTGAGGAGATTTACTCATAGCGCAGTTTCTCCCATACGCAAACTTAGTCTCAACAGTCTCAATTGCTCCGAAATTCTCATGTGCCTCCTTACAGGCCATATTGTCACCTGCAACAAAAACAACAGGAACTCCAAACTGAGAAGCATACAAAGCATTAAAGGCCGGTTCAAAGAGAGGTTTCCCGTTGATTTTAAAATCTATTACTTTTAAAGACATTGTATGAGAGAGAGTTCCCATCATCTCACCTGCCCTTGCATGAGCACCAATGAACAGAAGAGCGTCAAATGTTGAGTCAATTCCTAGTACCATTGTGTGAGGTGTACCGGGTACACGGCCCTTGGTTAGCCTGGCTCTTGGATCGAGTAACAGTGGATTAACATTTATATTTCCAGAATGTCCGTCCCTGACAATAATCTCAGTTGCTCCTGCCGCTACTGCACCCTCAATTGCCGAATTTATCTCACCGGTAAGGATATCACAATTTCTGTCAAAATGAGGGTGCCCGGGGTATATCTCATCCCAGTTTACAACATTCGTGACACCCTCAAAGTCTACCTGAATCATTATTTTAAGACCATTTCCGCTTTTTCCGCGATTTAGAAATTCTTTTGAAGTACTCATGATTCCGGTTTATTTATTATTAAAATTACATTTTCATACCCCCGCAAACGGAGATAACCTGACCTGTTACATAAGAGGATAGATCAGAGGCAAGGAATGTACAAACATCTGCCACATCTTCCGGCTTTCCTCCTCTTCTAAGTGGAATCTGATCTGCCCATTGCTTCTTAACATCATCAGGCAATTTGCCTGTCATCTCGGTAATAATAAACCCCGGAGCAACGGCGTTAGCTCTTACTCCCCTTGACCCAAGCTCCTGAGCTATGGATTTTGTCAATCCAATCATACCGGCTTTAGAGGCCGAGTAGTTTGCCTGTCCTGCGTTTCCTCCAACTCCAACTACAGAGCTCATATTAATAATACTTCCACCTCTCTGACGCATCATTACCGGAGTAACAGCATGGACAAAGTTAAAAGCACTCTTAAGGTTAACATTGATAACTGCATCCCACTGCTGCTCACTCATCCTCATCATCAGACCATCTTTTGTTATGCCTGCATTATTGACTAATATATCAAGTTTTCCAAATTCCTTTACAACCTGCTCAACAACAGCGTGTGACTCTTCAAAATTTGCAGCGTTTGAGGCAATTGCGAGAGCCTTAACACCAAATGATTCAATCTCAGACTTTGTCTTTTCAGCATTTTCATCAATTGTAAGATCTGTGAATGCAATATTTGCACCCTCGGAGGCATATTTTAGAGCTATAGCTTTTCCGATTCCTCTTGCAGCTCCAGTAATAAGGGCTACCTTTCCTTCAAGTAATTTCATTACTTATCAATAAATTACGTTAATATTCATTTAAATTATCCGTGCAGTAAGATCATACTCCCCCGCACTCTCTATCTTTGTGTCAACAAATGTACCAATAATATCTTTTGTTGAAAAACCTTTTGGCATCTCTCCTTTTCCAATCAATATCTCACCATCAACCTCAGGGCTCTCTCTTCTGCTTCTGCCAACATAAACATCTTTGTCTTCGTAGTCAATAAGAACCTTTTCAACTGAACCAACTCTGGATAAATTATGTGCCATAGATATCCCTGACTGAAGTTCCATCAACATCTCATACCTCTCCTGCTTCTCTCTGTTCCTGATGGTATCTTTGAGATTTGATGCACCCCAGGTACCCTCCTCCTCTGAATAGGTAAATGCCCCCAGTTTCTCAAAACGGGCCTCCTCTACAAAACCTAACAGCTCCTTAAAAGCTCTTTTGTCTTCACCCGGATGCCCCACAATCATTGTTGTTCTCAAAGAAATTCCGGGAACGCTTTTTCTGAATTTCTCAACAAGTCTTCTTGTTTCTGCTCCATTAATTGATCTTCTCATATTTGACAAAACCTTGTCATTTACATGCTGAAGAGGAATATCAAGATACTTGCATATTTTATCGTTTGAGGCCATTACCTCCAGGACATCCTCCGGAAAACCGGCAGGATATGAATAGAGCAATCTTATCCACTCAATGCCCTCAACCTTGGATAAACTCTCCATAAGAGGTGCTAATGCCCTCTTTTTATATATATCAAGTCCATAATAAGTAGTATCCTGAGCAACAAGAATAAGCTCCTTAACACCCATTGAAGCGAGGTTTGACGCCTCTTCAACAAGCAGCTCTGAATGGACAGACTTATGAGATCCCCTGATTAATGGAATAGAACAGTAAGAGCATACCCGGTCACAACCTTCAGAAATTTTCAGATATGCATAGTGAGAGGGCGTGGTAAGAAATCTATGATTATCAAAAGATGAGTTCCACTCTTTACCAAGAGCCCTTAGCACAGACTTTGAGTCAAATGCTCCATAAAATCCATCAACCTCAGGTATTGACTCCTCTAATTCCAGCAGATATCTCTGGGAGAGGCACCCAAATACATGTATCTCCTTTATATAACCCCTTTTTTTTGCATCAACAGCAGAGAGTATTGCATCAATACTCTCTCTCTTGGCATCTTTAATAAAACCGCATGTATTGATTACAACAATATCTGCATTTGCAACAGTTAGGTCCTCCCCTTCAGGAGAGATAATCAACCCTGATTCAAAGATCTGTTTTAAGAGGTGTTCTGAATCGACTCTGTTTTTTGAACAACCCAGGGTTACAAGCTGAATCTTCTTTACCATTATTCAGCAACTTCCTCTTCCCCCTCCTGGAGAAATTCAAGAGTGGCAAACTCCTTCAGGTTATTATACCAGTCAACAACCTTCTTCATATGAGATGTGTAAAAACGATCTCTGTCATAGTCAGGAAGTACCTCTTCAAAAAAGCTCTTTAGTTTTGCAGCATCAGATTTACCGGATGGTGCACTCTCCTCTCCAAGTTTCTCCCTCATCTTTTCCAGTAGTTGTTGTAATTTCACCTCCCCTTCATCAGTAAAAACTGATATATCAGAAAGTGACGAGAGTTTGGCGCTCATTCCGCAAACCATTCTCTTGTTATCAGACAAGGATTCTACAACAACTCCTGCATTTGCCTGTGCTACATATTTATAAAGCCCCGGATAACCGGAAACCGTTAGAATTTTCTGTAAATTGGTTTTCATATTTTTTCAATCTGTTTATTTATACTATTCCTCTCTCCTTTTTAATCTTTTCGTAGGCAACACTTATTTTCTTGAACTTCTCCTCGGCTGCTCTCTGAACATCCGGACCCAGGCTTGAAACTTTATCAGGATGATGTTTAACCGCCATCTTTTTGTAAGCCCTCTTTATCTCATCGTCTGTTGCATTTTTATCTACCTCAAGAATCTGATAAGCTGCATCAATTCCTTTGTCAAACATAGCAAATACAGATTCGCTGTCCTGCAAAGGGATTGAGAGTGCTGCAGATATTCTTTTAAGCACAGCAATCTCATCGCTGCACACATCTCCATCTGCTCTTGCAATGCCTGTCAGATAGTGAAGCAACTGAAGCCTTGTTGCTGCGTTTGTGTTAATTCTGATTTGTGCGCATACAGATTCAATATTGACCTCTTGTTTTAAAAGGTCTCTTAAAAGCAGTGCTGCTTCAGAAGCGGCATCTTCTCCAAAATTTTCTGCGATAAACCTCTTAACATAATCAAGTTCACTTTTAAGAACTCTTTTATCTGCATTCATGATGGCAGAGGAGAGTACAAGAAGAGAGACCAAAAAACTATTCCTTTGTTCTACTCCGGAATAGACTCTTCTTCCTCTTCCTCCCTCTGTTACAACCTCGCCTTTATCAAAAATTGAGCCTACTGCAAAACCAAGTATTCCGCCAATCGGCCCACCAAGCGCCCATCCAAGCGCTCCTGTTATCCATTTTCCGTAACCCATCAAATTTCAGGTTTAAATCCGGTTTGATTAAAAATCTCCATCAGCTGGGGCAAGATTGCCCGCTTTCCGTCTGCAAATATAATGAAATCTGCCATTCTGATTC
The DNA here is from genome assembly GCA_035609245.1 of Bacteroidales bacterium MB20-C3-3. Taxonomy (NCBI): domain Bacteria; kingdom Pseudomonadati; phylum Bacteroidota; class Bacteroidia; order Bacteroidales; species Bacteroidales bacterium MB20-C3-3. Next base: position 656,592 of record CP141202.1, read on the forward strand.
TCTCCTCATCACTCCACTGTCTCTCCATCCTTGCTCTGACCTGCTCCTCTGTTATTGAATCCCTCTTTATTACCCTTCTGATTCTCTCCTCTTCCGGAGCAACCACCACTATTATTTTGTCCGCAATTCCCCTGAATCCGGGAGTTTCAAGAAATATAGCCGATTCATATATTACAGCTTTATGTCCGTCCGCCTTAATACTCTCTCTCCATAAGAAAAAGTCCTTAAGAACCTCAGGATGAACAATATTATTAACCCTCTCCAGAAGAGATGGATCAGAGAATATCTTTGATGCCATAATATCTCTCCTTACACCATTTTCAGATAAAATATCATCACCCAATAAGTTTGCAAGTTTGGTTACAAGAAGCCGATTTGTGTTATACAGCTCTTTTGCTCTGATATCTGCAATATAGGCAGGTATACCCAGGGCAGACATAAGCCTCACCAGGTAGGACTTTCCGCTTCCGATACCTCCGGTTACCGCAAAACAAAACATAGAACTTATTTTAAAGTATCAACTGACGCAACGGAAACCTCAACAAAAGGGGGATCAGCTCTCCATGAGAGAACACCTTTATTGTTTCCGCTCAACAGAACCTTTACAACACCATTTATTGAAGTCTCAAAATCATGATAATCAACTTCCATCGTAACAGATGCAGCATCATTGGGAGCCTCCCCAAACTTCTCACGGAAATAGAGAGTCACCTCAGAGGGATTAGATTTTAATATTATACCATCGGGGACATTTACAAATGAGAGAGGCAGCTGAATGCTTTTTTCAACATATCTAACTATATCCATGGAGTATGATATATCTCCGGAAGAGAACCTTACACCCTTTTCCGGGATAAGCTCAACAACCCCCTGAACAGACTTGTCAAGATTTTGAAACTTCAGCTGTTTGGTAAAGACAGAGTCAATCTTTGAGAGGAGAGTACTCTCTCCATATAAAGTTACTGAGTCCGGTGACAGCTTAGGAGTTGAATTGAGAGTGTACTGTGGTGCATAGGAGATAATAAAATCCGGTTTGACAGGAACCCTTTTATTTGTCTGACCGGGGAAAAAATAAAACAATGTATCTGTAGCAAATGATTCAACAAAAAGAGTATTCCCGAATGACTGGATTAACCTGTCGTTAACATCCTTTACCAAAACATAAAAACCATCCGTAACACCTGCCCTCCTTCTGATCTCCCTCCTTTCCGGTGATATATATATTTTATTAATTGTTCCACTGTAACGATGCTGCAATATGTAAAACCCGGTTGCTTTACCCCTTACAATTAAATAATTTTCCGAATCAGCCTCTCCGCTTCTCCCTTCAAGGCCTGCTGATGCAGTAACTTTATACTGTAAATATACAGTGTAACTCTCTGACAACTTATGAATTGACCATATGACAAAAGCAAGAAAGAGACAGAACAAAAACAGTAAGATTTGTCTGCCCCTTTCGTAGGAAATATTGAAAATCCTGAGCTTTATCATAATAAAGCCAATGATTTATTTTTGAGGGATATCAGTAATATCCTTTACAATTGAAGATTTATCAACTCTTATCTTTACATTGTTGTCAATCTCAAGGAAGATAAAAGTGTCTTTGTCGTTAACCTCGGCAACTCTGCCATAGATACCGCCGGCTGTAATTACCTTATCGCCTTTTTGAAGTGACTGGCGGAACTTAACAAGCTCTTTCTGCTTCTTTTGTTGTGGTCGTATCATAAAAAAATACATCACAACAAAGATTAGACCCATCATTATAAGGAAACTCCAGTTACCCGATCCGGCACCTGCAGGCTGCGCCTGTAAAAATGTTAGAAAATTCATTTCTCTTTCTGTTAAAATTTATACAAAATTAATCATTCTGACGAGCCTACCAAACCCCGGCCCCTCTTCTCTATCTGCCCATCCTTCATAAGGGATGCTATTACCTTATCCAGAATTCCATTTACGAATACTTTACTGTTGGGTGTACTAAAGTATTTTGAGAGCTCTACATACTCATTTATAGTAACTTTAACGGGGATATCCTGAAATTCAAAAGCCTCTGCAATGCCCATTACAATCAAAGCAGTATCTGTTGCAGCAAGCCTCTCAATATCCCAGTTTTGTAAATGTTTTCCCATTAACTCCATATATTTATCGTAGTGAATCATGGACTTTTCAAGCAATCTTACTGCATAATCCCTGTCGTCCTCTTTAAGAAACACAGCAGGATGCTTAATTTTGGATGACTCTTTAAGAGTACTCAACCTTTTTGTTATAACATTTACAACATATTCAAGGTCATCAGTCCAGAATAGCGATAAATCCTCCAGAACATCATGAAGTTCGTCATTCTCCTCAAACTCCTCCTCAAAAAACCGGATAATTAGATTCAGATCATTCTCAAATGAGTTTTCTGAAGACTCCATATACTCTTTAAAGTATTCAGAAGCAGACATAGAGAGAAAAAACTTTTTCACCAATGACTGATAATCATTCCACAGAAGCCCCCTTTTTTCACAAAAAGTGAGAAGATCCGTGTTTTCTTCAAGCATAGCGATAACCCTGTTCTCTGCAAATCTCATATTCGGATTGCGCTCCTCATCACTGGGATGAAACTTCTTAAGACCTGTCTCAATTTTTGACTGTGCAATCTTCCTGACTGCAACGGGCAGGGTGAGCATAAAATAATATAATTCAAGACTCTTATCACAACTCATCATAAGATCACTCACCGCTCCGGAGAGAGAGAGAGTCTCTGAGTTTACTTTTCCGAAAAGAATTTTGAAAACCTTAACCCTAATAAGCCTTCTGTTAATCATAAAATTTTGTTGAATAAGCAAATATTTTACAAAGATAGGTTTTTGTGCACAAAAAATAATTTTATCTTTGTCAGGCAAATCTAAATTGAACTAAAATGTACTTCGAAGACTTTGACATTAATGATTCACAGGAGAGGAACGGGGATGATGTTTTTTCAAAACCGGTGAGAGCCGGAAAACGCACCTACTTCTTTGATGTAAAGGCAACCAAGAACAACGATTACTACCTCACAATAACAGAGAGTAAAAGAAGAGTTGACCGTGACGGCAGATTCGTTTATGATAAACACAAGATATTCCTTTACAAGGAGGATTTTGAAAAATTCTCTCAAGGTCTTGAAGATATTATTAAATACATAAAAGAAAATGCTCCTCAGACTCAGGAAAAACCTGTCAGAGAGGGTGCGGGCTCATTTTCTGATGTGAATTTTGAAGAGTTGTAAATAAACAATTTCAGAAAAAAAAAAGAGGCCAACTAAAAATTGCTTTTTAGTTGGCCTTCTCTCTGTTTGAGGTACCAAGCAGATTCGAACTGCTGTACACGGTTTTGCAGACCGCTGCCTAACCACTCGGCCATGGTACCGGTTAGGGGATGCAAATGTATGAATTTTTTTCATACATCCAAAATCAGCTATGTTGTAACACCTTTTTATGTTTCATGTTGCTCACCAGTATTCCTGAAACAATGAGGGCTAATCCTGCAATTGTCAGGAGTGTAATTCGCTCACCTAAAACACGGTTAATAATTAAAAAAGAGAGCATTGGTGCCAGATAAATCATCTGAGTTACAACAATCCTGTTTGTTGCAATATTAAGGGCCTTATTCCATAATATAAAAGTTATTCCCATCTCAAACAGCCCTACATATACAGCTGCATATAGAGGAACACCAAATTCTAAAGGTTCCGGTGATATAAGAAATGCTATAAGAAGGAAAACAGATCCGGCTAGAAAATTTCTGAAAAGCTCCTCAACCGGCTCTTTTGAATTGTCAATTTTTAACATCCAGTATACAGCCCAAATCACTGTGCTGGCCAATATAAATATAATACCGGCAATTGAAAGTGTGCCGGAAGAATCAGCACCATCATTAAGTGAAAGCATAACTATTCCGGCAAAGCTTATCAGCACACCCAATGCCTGAATAACTCCTATCTTTTGTTTCATAAAGATTGCCATCAGCAAAATGAGAACAACCTGCCAGGAAAAATTCATAGGTTGTGCTATTTGAGCAGGGAGGAGAGAATAACCCTTAAAAAGTATGAGATAATATATAAAGGGGTTCATTGCACCTTGCCAAAGAGAATTGAGAACAACCCTCTTATCTTTAAGAGTTTTAATAGTATTAATCAAATTTCGGGTGTACCCCAGATATATTGTGAATACAATTAAAGCAGTAAGAGATGAAATTAAAAGCAGTGTTACTGCAGCCATTCCGGCAAGTGCAAGCTTGAATGCAGTTGCTACCGTGGCCCAAAAGAAGACCACAAAAGAGGCCATAATAACAGCTTTTTTCTGCCTACTCATCTCTTTTTGCCTTATTAAACAAATGGTCTGCCTGCTGAAGTAACTTACCCTTCAGTAATGGGTGAATGTCTGCGCTGTTTGTGTAGTTCAAAACATAGTAAGCAGCCCTATCCCCTCTCTGTCCGGATAGCAACGCCTGGAGCCAGTTTCTTGGGAAAAAGATATCCCCGGTTCTCTGAATCTCCGGAAGAATCTCCAAAGCAGGAGTAATATATTCAACAGCATCTTCTGACCTGGAGTAGTGACACAGATAGCTGAGTGCATTTATTGTCCGCGGCTCTATTACTCTGTTCTCTTTCATTAAAAGAGCTCTGAACATTGAATCTCTTACAGATTTATCTGGTGAAATGGATTTGAATACAAAGTTGAATTCCTCTATTCTGTCCTTACCATTTATATAAGTGAGTGCAACCCTACCTATCTCATCATACAACAAAGGATTCCTGAGTGCCGTTTCGTATGCAAGATTGATAAAATCTCTCTCGCTGAGATTAAGTTCAGAATATTTAGCCGGATTTTTCAGAATATCATTAAGAAGCTTAGCCCAACTTTCACCCCATGCAAAACGGATAAGTGACCTGAAAGCTGTTAATCTTAAGTCTCCCTCTTTTGCTGATAAAGAGATCTTCCACAATAGGTCTGAGGCATGTTGAGATGCAATAGTTCCATGAAGATACCTGACATTTGTTGCGGCAAGGTAATTAACAGCCCTGTTAAAAACAATCCTGTCACTTTCAACAGGAAGAATATTGCATATAGCCTCTGAAAATTTCTCAGGGTTGATATAGCCTGCAACCATATTCTCGTATAGAGTTATTAAGAGAGAACCTCTTGTTAATGGGGTAAAAAGAGGCAATCTTTCCAGCAAAATATCATTATTAAAGGAGTTTGTTATAAAAAGACCATAAGCCTTACCGTCTACATTGGGATATATAAATCCATCCTCAGATACTATATTGAGTATCTCTTGCTCCCACTCTAATCCCCTGTTAAAAGGATCTTTCTGTAATAATTTAACACCCCCGTTCTCAGCCGCAGATATTTTATATTCAGGTCTGCCTCTCTCCTTAATCCATACATTGCTCCACATATTAAGGTCTGCCTCGGTATAGCTATCCAGTATCTCAATTAGATTATCCCAGGTGGCATTTGAGAAAGCATATTTCCTGAGATACTCCTGTATCCCCTTCCTGAAGTTCTCTTCACCAATCATCCTCACCATCATCTCCATAACGACAGGTGCCTTGTTATAGATTATATTTCCATAAACCAATCCGGCATTATTAAGGTTATCCAGAGGTTGTTGTACCGGATTTGCCCCAACAGTTCTGTCCTCTTCATAAGCCGGAGGAAAATAGCTATCTGTAAATGCAAGTTCATGGTCCATCTCCGGGAAAAGCGGAGTTACCATACGGGCAGCAAACCAATTGGCAAAGACCTCTTTTGTCCAGACATCGTCAAACCATTTCATAGTAACATAATCTCCAAACCACATATGAGCAGTCTCGTGAGCTATAAGTTTAGCTCTTGCAAATCTCTCGGCTACTGTGGGATTCTCGCTTATAAACAGAGTCCTGTCTGCATAAAGAGTTGCCCCGGCATGCTCCATCCCTCCATACTGGAAACCCGGAATAATAGCTATGTCGTATTTTAAAAAGGGGTAGTCAACTCCTGTATAATCCTCAAGCCATTTGACAGAAGAAAAAATCTGAGAAGCTATTGTATCGCACTGTGCAATTCTGTAAGGAAGAGTCTCTTTGTGAAATATCGAAATACTCCTTTCTCCTGATTTTACTGAATGCTCGTTAAAAAGACCCGCAACAAATGAAAAAAGATAGGTAGGCAGAGGATCAGACGGGGCAAATCGTATAAAATCTGCCTCTCTTGATGCCGATGGTGCATTTGACATAGCAACCCAACCTTCAGGCAAATCAAGAGAGAGTTCATATACTGCCTTAATATCAGGCTGGTCAAAACAAGGGAAGAGTGTTCTGGCCCTGTCCGGGACTAAAAGAGTGTACAAAAAGTCCTCTCTTCTGTTTAACGATTGTTCCCCGGCAAGGAAATCAACTTTAACCTCATTTTTCCCCTTTTTAAGTACCCTTTTGCTTAAAACAAGGTGCTCTTCAACAATCTCCGGCTTAACTTCTGTGCCATTAACAACTATACTTTTAACAGGATTGATTGAATCGTGAAAAAAATCGAGCCAGAGAGTCTCCCGGTTCTTGAGTTCAAAATTGATTTGAGCTTTACCATGCACTAAGGAATCAATATGGTCCGGTATTGAAAAATGGAGTTTGTATCTTACCTGGGAAATATTGTTAAATCTATTATCTGCCAACTCTTTGCTCACACCTGTACCTGGCCCTATTAAACCAGATGTACATCCGGCCAGGATAGTTACAATAAGTATGAGAAAATATCTGATCATCAGAGAGAGATATCAGAGGAGAGAAGCAACTCAAGCCACCTTTTGTCTCTTTCATCAAAATCCCCGAGCTTATCTGAGTCAATATCAAGAACAGCTATCACTTTTCCATCCTTCATTACAGGAAGAACTATTTCAGATTTTGACAGAGAACTGCAGGCTATATGACCAGGGAATTTATCCACATCGGGAACTATAATAGTCTCTCCCAATTTCCAGGAGGTTCCACAAACCCCTCTGCCATTAGCAATCCTTGTACAAGCCACAGGACCCTGAAAGGGACCGAGCACAAGTGAGCTGCCAAATGGGGAAGAGTCCTCCTTTACAATATAAAAACCAACCCACCAAAAGCCAAATGCCTCTTTAAGGGCAGCTGAAATATTGGCCATATTCGCAATGGGGTCCTGCTCCCCCTCTGTAAGTGCTAAAATTTGAGGCAATAGTGATTCGTATACCGAGTCTTTATCTCCTTTTAATATTGTCAATGATTCCATAAAAACGAACCTCTTTTATCAGTTTATTCAACATAAAGAACCAATCCTTTAAGGTACTCCCCCTCCGGATGATATATACTAACCGGATGATCTGCCGGCTGAGTAAGTCTGTGCAGAATTCTTACAACTCTGCCGGTAGCAGCCGCAGCAGAAAAAACAGCCTCGGCAAATGCAATTTTATCAACAACCTGAGAGCAGCTGTAAGTAAATATTATTCCACCGGGAGCGACTCTTGAAATCGCAGCTGCATTAAGTCTTTGATATGCCCTGAGGGCATTTTGCATAGCGCCTCTGTGTTTTGCAAAGGCAGGCGGATCAACAATTATTAGGTCATAGCGGTTGCCGGAAGATTCCCTTAGAAAGTCTATAGCATCTTCTGTAAACGAATTATGTACAATATCTTTGTCAATTAATCCTGCCTCTCTGTTAATTTCGATATTTCTCTCAAGCATCTTCATAGCTTTTGCAGAGCTGTCAACAGAGTCAACAGATTTTGCACCTTTAGCCAGGGAGTAGATTGAGAAACCTCCTGTATAACAGAAGAGGTTAAGAACCCTTTTTCCTGAGGAGTATTTACCTAACAATTCACGATTGTCTCTCTGATCAAGAAAAAATCCTGTCTTCTGGCCATGAATCCAGTCAACAGAGAAGAGCAAACCATTCTCCTTTACAATCTCTTCACCCTCCCTCTTTCCATAAAGATACTGATCCATCAGATCCAGAGAGGCTTTAAAAGGAGCAGTTGAAGAACTTTTATCGTATACCGCTGTGAGTTTATCTCCGTAAAGAACTCTAAGAGCCTCGGCAATCTCCTCCCTGGCAAGAAACATCCCTGCAGAGTGTGCCTGCATTACAGCAGTTTTGCCATATATATCCACAATAAGACCCGGCAACATATCACCCTCTCCGTGGACAAGTCTGTATGTTGTATTATCAACCCTGACAACACCGGCACTCACTCTCAAACTATAAGCTGCACTAAGTTTCTCTGTCCAGAATCTCTTTCCCGGTACATTTTCACCAAATGAGAGCATTCTTACAGCAATTGAACCAACCTGAAAATGGCCATAACCAAGTGTTCCACCCGCCGCAGATACAACCTCAACAATGTCTCCCTCTGCAATCTCACCCTCACTCCTGACAATAGCTCCGGAAAAGACCCATGGATGGAATCTCAGTATGGACTCCTCTCTTCCCCTTCTAAGTATTACTCTTTTTTTCATCTTCATTTTCCGGTTTAGGAGTACTCAGCAATTTCAGATACATCTGCCTGCAAACCCAGGCATCAATTGCAGCATAATTAACCTGCGCATCAGAAAGCACATCGGCCTCCCAGTTAGAGAGCTGCTGAGATTTGGATACTCTGACACCCAGTACTATCGCTGCCATCTTTCTCACACTCTTCTCTTTTATAAGCCAGTTATTACCTATGGTCTGAAGATCTACAAATCCCCTGGGAATAAACTTTGTATATCTCTGAAGCCCCCGAATATCTTCATTTACAGCGGCCCCAACCTTTATTATTTTTTTCGTCGAAAGCACTTTACACAAAGAGTCGGGCATTCCCAGTTCTGTGAGCCTGAATATAAAGGCCCTTGTTCCGCTTGCAAGCTGTAGTAAGGCAACACTGTTTCTTTTTACATTAGCCTGAAAAACAGGTTTGGTCTCTGTGTCAAAACCAATTATCTTCTGAGATGCAAGATATGCAATTGCACTCTCATACGATTCGTCATTTTTATCTATTATAGTCACCTCTCCGGTGAATTCTGCATTTTTTAGTTTCTCTATCTCCTCCGGAGAAATTGTGTTCTTAAAGATCATTTTTATCAGATAGTTTCATTATGCCAAATGTTGCAGGCAATCTTTTCTCAATTCTTTCAAGGCTCTCAGCCGGGATAAGATCTTTTGAGAGCTCCTTTATTACATAGGTCTCTCTTAAGCCTTCAAGCTCCCTCCCATATTTAAATTCAAATGTAAAACCTCCCCTGGGATCAAGTTTATCTGCAGGAAGAGCAGGATTTGGCAAACTTATAAAAGTTTTAAGAGATCCGTTATTACCCCTTTGAGAGAGCAATCCGGACTCCTTTAGAGCCTCGTATGTTTCAATAGCAACATATTTTGACGGGTCAATAAATCTAACCTCATCAGCCAGCAAATCTCTGTATGGATAGACATTACCCTCTTTAAAATCTCTCAGTTCAGTTATCATCAATTTCATTGTATCCAAAAGGTATGGATAGTGAGTACAACCTAGTATGATATTTTCAAGCTTTACTCCTGATTCCATTGTCCTGAACTTCTCAAGAAGCGATACAAGATGATATCTTGCATAGTTTCCGGAAGAATTAAGCTGAATATCAACTATTTTGCCATTCTCCACCTTTGTTAGTAAAGCATTTCCGGAATTATCAAAATTATAGGCACCAAGCAGCTTCAAATTAATGAAACCATCACCTTCGCCCATACGCGGCCCTCTGTAATTCTCTCTAGGCTCAAAAGCCGAGAGGTCTGTATAATCCCTTTCAAGATCAACAGATTCAGCAAAACCGGAGCCGGCCTGATTCACCACTACAGGAACCACAGCGCCGCCGGCTGAGAATATCTCATTTATTGTTCTTTCATAACCTCCGGATGCAATTGTCCCCTCCGTGGCCATAATACCCACTGCCGATAGTCTCTCTCCGCCTGAAGCTGAGAAAAGCTCCTCTGCTGCTGCATTAATAACCCCGATAACCCTTGTCCCCTCTCTCTCACTGTCAAGATATCCGGCAACCTCAGTTAAAGCATTTGCAGTAGCTGTATTACAGGCAATTACAATAATTTTTGAATTAAAAGGATCTGAGGCAAGAAATCTGGCATCATTAACCACAAGCTCTTTAAGGAGCTCCCCTTTCCCCTGAGAGTTGTATATACCATATGGCATATTGACCTGATCTGCAAGGAATACAAAATCCTCTTTAGAAAAGTCAAGAACTCCGTCAGCTCCGCGCTCGCCTGTTATATTGTTAAACTCATCCAAAGTAAGAAATGCCTCAAGCACTGTGAGTCCACCTGTGCCTGAATCAAACATTCCCACAGGATTGTTCCGCTTTCCGGAACAAGCCGGAAGTACAAAAATCAGAACTAAAATAAGAGTAATAACTCTACTTAACATACCTGAATGTACCATATTGTGAAATTATTGTAGTTTCAGTCTCGTCAGATGCCTCTACCCTTCCTATCACCCTGGCCTCAATTCCAAATTTTTCAGAAATTGAAATAATCCTCTCAACAGACTCGGGAGTTGTATAAATCTCCATCCTGTGCCCCATATTGAACACCTTGTACATCTCTTTCCACTCAGTCTTTGACTCCCTCTGAATCGCACGGAAAAGAGGAGGTACCGGAAACATATTATCTTTAATTACTGACAAATTTTTAATAAAATGCAGAATCTTTGTCTGACCACCACCTGAGCAGTGAACCATTCCGCTAATCTCTTCACCTGAAGCAAAAAGAATCTCTTTAATAACAGGCGCATATGTTCTTGTTGGAGACAAAAGCAGTTTCCCATATGTCATTCCGCTCTCCGGCTCAATATCGTCCAGTTTCAGAGAACCTGTATAAACATACTCTTCAGGAATCTCAGCATCATAGCTTTCCGGGTAGGATTTTGCCAGATAAGAGGAGAAGAGATCGTGTCTGGCGGATGTCAGTCCGTTACTGCCTGTTCCTCCGTTATACTCATCCTCGTACACAGCCTTTCCGTAGGAAGCCAGCCCAACTATAACATCCCCTGCCTTAATGTTTGAATTATCAATAACCTTAGATCTTTTAATCCTGGCACAAACTGTAGAATCAACAATAACTGTCCTTACCAGATCGCCTACATCAGCTGTCTCTCCTCCGGTAAGCCTTATATTAATTCCATAAGAGGCCATAAGTGATGCAAAATTTTCTGTACCCTTGATAATTTCAGAAATTACCTCTCCCGGAATTTTATTTTTATTTCTCCCGATTGTTGAAGATAGCACCATCTCATCTACTGCTCCCACACATATAAGATCATCTGTATTCATCACTACAGCATCCTGTGCAATCCCTCTCCAGACACTAAGGTCACCAGTCTCCCTCCAGTAAGCATAAGCAAGAGAGCTCTTGGTCCCTGCACCATCGGCGTGCATTACAAGTGCATACTCATCATCCCCGGTGAGATAATCGGGTACAATTTTACAAAAAGCACCAGGAAACAGGCCCTTGTCAATCTTTTCAATTGCCTTGTGAACATCTGATTTTGATGAGGATACCCCCCTCATTGCATATTTTTTAGCCTCTGTCTCTTCTCTGAGCATATTTCAAAATTAACATAATTATCTTAAAAAGAGGAGCTCTCTGTATTTAGGCAACGGCCAGAGCTCATCATCTACAACCATCTCAAGTTTATCCACAATCTTTCTGATACTCTCCATGTAAGGTAAAACCGTATTTGAATATATCATTGCCCTTTCAGGATAACTCTCAATTTTATTGGCCTCCTTCCTCGCCTCAACAAGATAATGAAAATCCTCACGCAACTGCTGAATATAACCTGAGATCTTTCTTATAGCCACCAACTGCCTTTCAGACATCACCTTGTACTCTTCAGGACCAAAAAGATCCTTTATCCCCCTTACATTATCGATTAAAGTATTCTGGAATTTAATTGCGGTTGGTATTATATGATTTACGGTAAGATCTCCAATCACCCTTGCCTCAATCTGAAGTTTCTTTATATATATCTCGTTCATCACCTCGTACCTGGCCTCCACCTCTCTCTCTGAGAGCACATCCATATCCTTCATAAGGGCAATACTCCCCTTCTCAAGAAAAGCCTTAAATGCCTCAGGAACATTTGATATACCCCTTAATCCTCTTCTCGCAGCCTCCTCCTGCCACTCCTTGCTATATCCGTTACCCTCAAATCTCACCGGAACAGACTCTGCAATAAACTCTCTTATTGTCTCAAGAATAGCCTCTTCACAAGTAGCTCCGCCATTTATCCTTACTGAGGCCCTCTCTTTAAATACAATAAGCTGCTGAGCCACGGCAGTATTTAAGATATACATTGAAGAGGCAACATTTACAGATGATCCAACTGCACGGAATTCAAACCTGTTGCCGGTAAATGCAAAAGGGGATGTCCTGTTTCTGTCTGTGTTGTCCGGAAGAATCTCAGGGATTTTCCCAACTACATTAAGGCTGCTGCTAATCTCTTCTGCCGAAATATTATCTGAAACCATTTTTTCAATTGAGTCCAGCACAGATGAGAGTGTTCTCCCCACAAAGACCGACATGACTGCAGGCGGAGCCTCATTTCCCCCGAGTCTGTGAGAGTTGTTAAGACTGGCAACACTAGCCATCAGAAGATGGTGGTGTTCATAAACTGCTTTTATAACCGACACAAAAAAGCTTAAAAACTGAAGATTTTTACCCGGTGTCTTTCCTGGGGAGAGAAGGTTAACCCCTTTGTCAGTTACCAGAGACCAGTTGCAGTGTTTGCCGGAACCATTAATTCCTGCAAAGGGTTTTTCATGAAACAGTACTTTAAGCTTATGTTTTTTTGCAATCTTTCTCATCAGAATCATCATCATAAGATTCTGATCAACAGAGAGATTTGCCTCACCGTGATAAGGAGCGAATTCAAACTGATTTGGAGCTACTTCGTTATGTCTGGTTTTAAGGACAACTCCAAGTTTGTAGGCCTCTGTTTCAAAATCCTTCATGAATGACATAACCCTTGATGGAATTGCTCCAAAATAGTGGTCCTCAAGTTGCTGATCCTTCGCTGCAGTATGGCCGATTAGTGTTCTGCCGCACAACATAAGATCCGGCCTTGCCCTGAAGAGGGCCTCATCCACCAGAAAATACTCCTGCTCAATACCCAGAACAGCATTTACCCTGCAGGCCTTCTGATCAAAAAGGTCAAGCAATTCAGATGCAGCCTTGTCAAGAGTCTGTAAAGATTTAAGGTGTGGTGTCTTCTGATCCAGAGACTCACCTGTATATGATACAAATACTGATGGAATACATAAAGTCTGATCAATAATAAAGGCGGGAGATGTTGGGTCCCATGCAGTGTAGCCTCTCGCCTCAAAGGTATTTCTCAAACCACCATTGGGGAAACTGGAGGCATCCGGCTCTTGCTGAACCAGAGCATCACCTCTGAAATTTTCAAACACCCCTCCGTTCTTTGAAGGATCTACAAAAGCCTCATGCTTCTCTGCCGTAGCATCAGTAAGAGGGTGAAACCAATGGGTGTAATGAGTAGCTCCGTTTTCTACAGCCCAGGCCTTCATTCCGGAAGCAATCTGATTAGCCACTTCACGGCCTATTCTTTTTCCTTCTGAAATTGCATCCTGCACAGCATCAAAGGCCTCTGCTGAAAGATACCTCCTCATTTTTTCAATATCGAAGAGGTTTTTACCAAAAAATTCTGAAACCGGTTGTTTCTCAACGAAAAATCGTTCGGGCTTGTGCATAGAAAACTCGTCTAGCGCCCTTTTTCTGAAGCTGCTCATATTATATTGACGGGGTTGGGGGTTATTTGCGGGCAAATGTAACTAAAATTTGAAAACACTCCCCCATTTTTATACATTTGCCACACACAAAAAAATCTCAAGAGATGAAACCTGCTAAAGCTTTTGCAACACTTCTGGTAATGTTCGCCATAACCGGCACCTCCTATGCACAAAAGGGGATAAGAACATACATTGAAAATTTAAAAAAAGACACCCTCTTTTCCAACGCAGTAGTTGGGATAATGGTTATGGACGAAAAAGGGAGAGAGGTAGCCTCCTGGAACCCTGATTACCCACTCCTTACCGCATCAACAATGAAGACAATTTCAACAGGCCTCGCCCTGAAAGTATTAGGGCCTGAATACAGATATAAGACCAGAATAGGTTATACCGGAATAGTAAAAGATGGTGTACTTAAAGGTGATCTCTATATTGTAGGAGGCGGTGACCCCACTCTTGGTTCAAAAGACACTGTTGCCTATCCCATTGATTCAATTTTTGGAGTTTGGGCAGATGCTGTAAAACTTGCAGGAATAAACAGAATTGAAGGGAACATAATAGGAGACGACAGATTCTTTGCAAATGAAATTGTTCCCGGAGGATGGGCAGTAAGCAATTTAGGCCCCTACTACGGAAGCGGAACATCCGGCCTCTCATTTATGGAGAACCTTCAGGAATTTACATTCAAGCCGGGAGAAAAAACAGGTGACCATGCAGAATTTGTATCTGTATGGCCTGTTGTTCCCGGAATGAAAATTATAAATAACATCAAAACAGGAATACAGAGCAGCCGCCCCTCAACCAGCCTCAGGCTTACAGAACTTGACAGAGTTGTGAAATACTCCGGATCTCTGCCTTTAGGCGGAGAGCCTGTAGTTTTAACCGGATCTTGTAAATTTCCGGCACTCGCTTGCGCAGAAGAGTTCAGACTCTTTCTCATGAGAAGGGGAGTAAGAAGCAACCCGCTCGTATATGATTCAGAGAGTTATAAACTTGAAAAAGAGGAGAACATTAATTTTATAGGTGAAACCCTCTCTCCTCCACTCGCATCAATTGCAAATGTTACCAACAGGATAAGCAATAATTTTTACGCAGAGACCCTTTTCAAGACTTTAGGTAAAGTTATCACAGGAAGCGGATCATACGACTCCTCTGCAGTTGCGGTAAGGAGACTTCTCTCCTCAATGGGGCTTCCTGACAGAGGCTTTGTACAGGATGACGGTAGCGGGCTATCAAGGCAAAACTATGTATCTGCAAGATTTTTCTCCAACTATTTCTCCAAATTGAAAGAAAAAAACGATAACTTTGAAGTGTTTTTTAACAGTTTGCCACAACCGGGAGGTCCCGGAACACTGGAAAATGTTATAAAAGACGCTACACCAGAGCAAAAGGCGAGGCTTCACGCAAAGAGCGGGTCGCTTTCAAGTGTAAGATGCTATGCAGGATATGCAGAGAGAAGAGATGGAGGAATGTATTACTTCGCTATTCTCACAAACAATTATCAGGCTAGAACTGCTCAGATGCAGCCAAAAATTGAGGGTTTTTTGAAAGAACTAGTGAAATAACCATATAAAACTAATAATAATGCTTACAATTTCCAATAAAGCTAAGGCTATGCCTGCCTCTCCAATCAGGAAACTTGTTCCCTATTCAGAGGCTGCTAAAAAAAGAGGTATTAAGGTATATCATCTTAATATCGGCCAGCCGGACATAGCTTCACCTAACGAAGCTCTGGATGCGGTAAAAAACAACACGCTTAAACTTGTTGAATATCCTCATTCAGCAGGTGTAATATCTTACAGAGAGGGACTTGCCAAATACTACCAGTCAATAAATATCGATGTAACTCCATCAGAGATCAATATTACAACGGGAGGGAGTGAGGCTCTTCAGATTGCTCTTGCTGTCACTTGTAATCCGGATGATGAAGTTATTGTAATGGAGCCATTCTATACAAACTACAACGCCCTTTCACTTCAGAACGATGTAAAGCTGGTTCCTGTATCTACTTCAATTGAAACAGGTTTTGCACTCCCTGATGTAAGCGAATTTGAAAAATATATAACTCCAAGAACAAAAGGTATCATACTTTGTAATCCCGGCAACCCTACAGGATCTCTCTACACCAAAGAGACCATTATCAAACTTGGTGAAATAGTAAAGAAACATCAGTTATTCCTTTATTCAGATGAGGTTTACAGAGAGTTCTGTTACACAGACGAACCTCACTTCTCTGCAATGCACCTTGAGGGTCTTGAGCAAAATGTAATTTTGCTTGACTCCGTATCAAAGAGATATAGCCTCTGCGGCGTAAGAATCGGCTGCATTGTTTCAAAAAACAAAGAGGTGATGAACGGCGTTCTGAAGTTTGCTCAGGCAAGACTCTGCTCTCCTGCTTACGGACAAATTGCAGCTGAGGGAGCACTTGCCACTCCTCCCGAGTATTTCAAAGCAGTCAGGGACGAATATATGAAAAGGAGAGATGTTCTTATAGAAGCCCTGAACAAGATGGAGGGTGTATTCTGTCCAAAACCTATGGGAGCCTTTTATGCAGTTGCAAAACTTCCTGTTGACGATAGTGATAAATTTGCTCAGTGGCTACTTGAGGAGTTTGAATACAATAAACAAACTGTTATGGTTGCACCTGCTGCCGGTTTCTATGCTACACCAGGCAGAGGAACAAACGAGGTGAGAATTGCATATGTTCTTAAAATTGAAGACCTTAAAGCTGCAATGGAGTGTCTTGAAGTTGCATTAAAACAGTATCCGGGCAGAAAGTTATAGAAAACTCTCTAGCGGATAATTTCCGATATTCTGGCAACAAGCATAAGTGCAAGTAGGATAATCCACTGAATCTTATGCTTGTTGCTTTTATCATAATTAAGAAGATACTCATTAATTACTACAGAAACAGGAATTGAGATAACCGGTGCAATTGAGAGTGAATTTACCGGGAACAGGAAGACTACAATAATAATTGTCAGTAACATAAGTGTAAATCTGGAGATTGCTCTTGCCTTCTCTATCTTGTAGCCTCTCATTTTCTGGAATATGTGCCATATGGCAGATATAAGAACAATACTTATCGCAACATAGAGCACCAGATCAGCAAAACTCTTTATGGTAAACTCCAGCGGAGATATATTTATAAACTCCTCAAAATAGAGCTCTGCAAAGAGGAGTGCATCGTCAAAAAGCAGATGCCTGATTGAAATCACAAATATCAATGGCAAAAAAACTGAAGTAAGCATCATTACCAGTGATCTTGCGTTAACTCCCCTTGAATAAAAAGCCACTGAAACAGCCAATAAAACCAGAAGACCAAGTGTAGGTTCAAAGAGAGCAGCTATTGAAGCAAGGAAACCGGAAATAAAGAAATGTAAATCGCTTTGCTTTGATGATACACTAAAGTAAAGAGACCACAAAACCAGGGGAGCTGCAGCTGCTGCCCCGGAGAATTTTAAGGAGGCCGGGGAAATCATCACAAAGAGCAGATATATTACCGGAAGCAAAAATTTATTTGCACCGGTTGTAAGACGCTTCAGACCAATAGCATATAAAGAGATTGCATTTGCAATCAGAAGCATAGTCGCTATATATCTTGAGAGAGACTCTCCCATTTGAGAGATATCAGCAAAAGAGATAACAGCAGGAATCCACTCCCCACCTGTATAAGGGACTGAAATAAATCCGGCAGATATCCAGGATGCAATCAACAGCACAAGAAGAACAGCCGGGTTAAGTATTACTGAATACCTCTTACCTCTTTTATTCATATCAATCTCTGTATTTCAGCAGATCCTCACCCAAATCCCTTCTGTAATACATCCCTTCAAAAGATATCTTTTTAACATCTCTGTATGCATTCTCAGAGGCCGATCTGATCTCTCCTCCCAATGCCGACACAACCATTACCCTTCCTCCGGAAGTAACAAGAGCTCCGTTTTCAAGAGCAGTACCTGAATGGAAAAGTGTTGATGAAATTCCATCTTCAATTGATATTGCCACCCCTTTTCTGTAATCCTCAGGATAACCACCTGACACTGTAACCACAGCAAGAGAACTCTCCTCAGAAATTTCAATCTTCTCACTGTTAAGTTTCCCCTCACCCATAGCGATAAAGTGTGCAAGCAGATCACTTTTAATTCTAGGTAAGACCGCCTCGGTTTCAGGATCCCCCATCCTTACATTATATTCAATTACATAAGGATCTCCTTTACAGTTCATCAAACCTATAAAAATAAAACCACAATAATTTATCCCCTCTTCAGAGAGACCTTTAAGCGTGGGTTTGACAATCCTCTCCTCCACCTTTTTCATAAATGCATCGTTTGCAAAAGGGACAGGAGATACTGCACCCATTCCACCTGTGTTTGCACCTTTATCCCCCTCGCCCACTCTTTTATAATCCTTGGCAGAGGGGAGCATAAGGTAGTTTTTTCCATCTGTCAGGACAAAAACCGAAAGTTCTATACCTTTCAGAAACTCCTCAATAACCACTCTATCACCCGCCTTACCAAACTTCCCGTTCATCATCTCGCTAAGTTCACGCCTTGCCTCCTCTATTGTCTCCGGAATAACGACACCTTTGCCGGCAGCAAGACCATCGGCTTTGAGAACATAAGGGGGAGAGAGGGTTTCAAGAAAATTAAAAGCATCACCAATTTCCTCCTTGCTGTATGTGTTGTAAGCTGCTGTTGGAACAGACCACCTTTTCATAAACTCCTTTGCAAACTCCTTGCTACCCTCAAGTTGTGCTCCATCCCTGCCGGGACCAACAAAAATTGTTCTCTCCAGCATCCCCTCTTCCTCAAGATAGTCTCTCAGCCCGTCAACCAGGGGATTTTCAGGACCCACAACAACAATATCAATATTTTCATCTTTAATCAGAGATGCAATAGCTTTAAAATCTGATATTTTCAAAGGGACATTTTCAGCCAGTAATGCAGTTCCGGGATTTCCGGGGGCGCAATACAATTTGTCCAGAAGCGGACTTTTAGAAAGGGCATAAACAAAGGCGTGCTCTCTTCCTCCGGAACCTAAAACAAGGACTCTCTTCATATTATATATGGATTGCATTTAAAGGAATATTAGGCAAAAATAATAATAAAAATTAACTTTGCATTTTGTCAGATTATCCCGTAAATGAAACTACCATTAGTATTACTGGCCTCGGTGCTACTGCTCTCCTCTTGCGACGGAGGATTGATTCCGCGCGGAAAAATGACCCGGATAGTTTCTGAGATATATCTGTCTGACAAATACATGAGCAGCAATATGGAGTTATCCGAGGGGGCTGATTCTCTTCTTATTTATGAACCAATATTAAACAAATACGGATATGATACGGAGGATTACCTCAGAACCATATCTTACTATGTAGAGCGCCCCTCAAAACTCAGAACTATATATACCGACGCACAAAATTTGCTTCAGAAGGAGCTGGAAAGAGTAAATAAAAGGCTTTCAGATGTAAGAAGAGTAGATTCACTTAGAATTGTAATCTCTACACAACTCATTGACTTAAAACCGGACGAGGAGAGAGATGCGGGAGTCAGATCCCTGAGATGGATACTCTTCCCTGAAATGGACGAAGCCTGGGAAAGGGCTGCTCCGGACACCTCTGCAGTCAGATACGATTCGCCTGTCTCTTTCCATTGGTGGAAAGAGAATATCAGGCTCAAAACAAAACCATTTTTTTTATATGAGAACGATCGCCGCAAAATACCTGTTGACCTCAAACTTGAATCTGCTCCCGAAAGGGTTCGTAAAGCTGGATGACGACGGCACAATAATAGAGACAGGGGCTCTGGAACAAGAGAGCGACTGCACAGAATTTTATGAAGGAGTTATTATTCCCGGATTTGTTAACTCCCATTGCCATATAGAGCTCTCTCACCTTGAGGGGGTTTTTTCGCAGGAGTCCGGAATGGCAGGATTTATTAAGCAGATCCGAGTTCAGAGAGAGAGTTCCCCAAAAGAGAGAAGAGTAGAGGCAATAAAGGCCCAAATGGATAAAATGCACAAAGAGGGAGTATCTGCTGTTGCCGATATTTCCAATTGTGACGAGAGTTTTGGCGTTAAAGCATCCTCTCCCGTGTATACAAGATCCTTTCTTGAGGTATTTGGCTCAGAGTCCGGAGATGCGACAAATATAATGAAGGGGCTTGAAGAGCTATTAAGCACGGCTCTCTCCTGCGGAATTGATGCCTCTCCATCTCCTCACTCATGCTATACTATGAGCAGGGAGTTATTAAGAAGATCTTCAATAGCAGCATTGGATTCGGGGTATATCTCCTATCACAACCAGGAGAGTTGGGAAGAGGAGGAGCTTATCAGAAGAGGAAAAGGGCCTCTGGCAGATGACTACAAAAGCCGGGGAATGAGTACTCCGGAGATAAATCCGGAGGGGCCGATGAGCTATTTTATTGATGTAATCAGGGGAAAAGGGGAGAATAGAATACCGGGAGAAAAAATTGAGGGGAATGCCCTCTTTGTCCATAATACCTTTACAGACAAAAACAGCATAGAACTTGCAACTAAAACTTTCAGCAACCCTTTCTGGGCTCTCTGTCCTCTCTCAAATATTTTTATCCATAAGGCATTGCCTCCTGTAGAGATGTTGAGACGGGAAAAGGCAGCTATTACACTTGGAACAGACAGCCTGTCAAGCAATAGAGTACTCTCAATGATAGAAGAGATGAAAATTATTCAGAGATATTTTCCCTCTGTTCCCCTGAATGAGATTATTGGATGGGCAACTATTAACGGAGCAAAATTCCTTGGAAAGGAGAGTGAGTTGGGCTCCATTGAAACAGGCAAGAGACCCGGAATAGTACTACTGGAAAATTTGGAAATTGAAAACTTCAGACTGCTGCCTGAGAGCACCAGCAGAAGATTGGCTTAAATAATTACAGAAATGGCTACAATTTTATTTGATCAGATTGTTTTTGGCCCCATTCACAGCAGAAGACTTGGATCTTCGCTGGGTGTTAACCTGCTGCCCAGACATGGTAAGGTGTGTAGTTTTGATTGTCTTTACTGCGAATGCGGATTCAACTCAGATGGTAAAGGGGATAACAGACTCCCCACTTACGAGGAGTTCTGTGAAGCCCTTGAATCTAAACTAACAGAGATAAGGAATCTAAATGAGAGAATTGATACTATAACATTCTCCGGAAATGGTGAGCCCACTGTTCATCCGCAGTTTCCGTCAATAATCAGTGAGGCCCTGAGGCTTAGAAGAAAACTCTTTCCGCTGGCTAAAGTATCAGTTCTTACCAACGGTAGCAGGATTCATATTCCTCAGGTAAAAGAGGCTCTTTTAAGTGTTGACAATGCTATAATTAAGCTTGATTCTGCCTTTGATCAGACAGTTATTGATATTGACAGACCTCAGTACAAATACAGCGTTGCTGAAATGGTCAAAAACCTTGAACCATACAAAGGTAAGTTTGTTTTACAAACAATGTTCCTCAGAGGAGAGCACGAAGGGGTTGTTATAGACAATACTACGCCTCAAGAGGTCTCTGCCTGGCGAAAGCTTGCTATTGAACTGGAGCCGAGAGAGATAATGATTTACACCATTGACAGGGAGACTCCCGCTAAAAATCTCTCAAAAGTTTCAGTTGAAGAGATGGAACAGATAGCAGCCCCACTTAAAAGTCTTGGGTTTAAAATCACCATAAGCGGTTAAACATGAGAGTTGTTATACAAAGAGTTGAGGAGGCATCGGTTGATGCAAATAACAAACTTGCCGGTAGCATCGGAAAGGGGCTGATGATTCTCCTTGGAATTGAGGAGGAGGATACTTTTGAAGATGCAGACTATCTGATAAAAAAGATCCCCTCACTTAGAATTTTTGATGATGCAGATGGTGTTATGAATTTATCACTAAAGGATATTCAGGGTGAAGTCCTGCTCGTAAGTCAATTTACACTCCATGCCTTAACCCGCAAAGGTAACAGACCATCATACATCAGGGCTGCAAGACCGGAAAAAGCTATTCCACTATACGAATATGTTGTAAATAATATCTCCGTTGAGTTGGGAAAAGAGGTAAAAACCGGTATATTTGGAGCAGAGATGAAGGTAAGACTGGTCAATGACGGACCTGTAACAATAATAATAGACACTAAAGAGAATTTAAACAAAAATGGAAGCATTTGAAAAATGGAATAACAGAGATGTACTATCGGCCTGTTTGGGGCTGATAGACCTAACCTCCCTCAATTCAACAGACACAAAAGAGAAAATTGAGAAAATGGTGGATAAGGTGAACTCATTTTCTGATAACTGGAATAAATATTCAAATGTGGCAGCAATTTGTGTTTACCCTAACTTTGCCTCTGCAGTTAAACAGAAGCTCACTGCTAAAGGGGTAAAAATTGCTGTTGTTGGTGGTGTTTTCCCCAGCTCACAAAGTTTTCTCTCTGTAAAGGCAGAGGAGTGCAGAATTGCCGTTGAGCAGGGTGCTGACGAAGTGGATATTGTACTTGCTCTAAGCCATTTTCTTGCCGGAGATATGGAGGAGGCCTCAAAGGAGATCAGAGAGCTTAAAAAGGCTTGCGGGGATGCACATTTAAAAGTTATTCTGGAGACAGGAGCCCTTACTATTGAGCAAATAGAGGTTGCCTCAATGCTTGCAATGGAAGCCGGAGCAGACTTTATTAAAACCTCCACCGGAAAAATGGAGCCTGCAGCAACTCCTCAGGCAGCTGAGGCAATGTGCAGAGCCATTAAAGAGTATCATAAAAAAACAGGAAGAATGGTGGGATTCAAGCCTGCCGGAGGGATAGTTACTCCTGAAGATGCTGTTAAATATTATGCAATCGTAGATTCAATTCTTGGTAAAGAGTGGCTGAATCCGCACTATTTTCGCCTTGGAGCAAGCAGACTGGCAAATAATTTGCTGTCTGAACTTGAAGATAAAACCGTAAACTATTTTTAACATGAAAAGAATAATTATAGCTGCAGCAGCGCTTTTAATTTCAACTGCTGCTTTTTCACAGAACTACAAAACAGCAATCGGTCTCAGAACAGGAACAAGCCTGGGAGCCAGTATTAAGCACTTTATAAGCCAGCCAGGAGCACTTGAAGCTATCTTGGATGTTGATATTGTTAAACAAGATGAGATGAAAATCAAAGCTACAGGACTGTATGAGTACCATTTTGATGTAAATGTTGACGGTCTCTATGTATACGCAGGGGCAGGTGCCTCCGCAGGGGTCCATGTTGCCGGACTGTACAGCAAACAGTTTATGATAGGGATTGATTTTATTGGAGGTGTTGAATACAAATTCAATAATATCCCCCTCGCTCTCTCAGCAGACTGGAATCCAAAAATCCAGCTGATATCAAATTCAGGATTAAAAGTACCAAACCTGGGATTTACAGTAAGATACATTATCAAATAAAACAAATATGAAAAATTACATTGACCGGAACAAAGAGAGATTTCTCTCAGAACTTTTTGAGCTCCTGAGAATACCATCTGTTAGTTCTATGGCCGCTCACAAACCGGATATGGAAAAAGCAGCTGCGAAATATGCAGAATTTCTCCTTGCAGCCGGATGCGAAAGAGCTCAGGTATACCCTACCAAAGGACACCCTGTTGTATTTGCAGAGAAGATAATTGACAAAAAGCTCCCTACTATATTGGTTTATGCTCACTATGATGTTCAGCCCGCAGATCCTGTTAACCTGTGGAAAACCCCTCCTTTTGAGCCGGAGATAAGAGATGGGGCAATCTATGCAAGAGGTGCAAATGATGATAAAGGACAAGGATTTATGCACGTTAAGGCTTTTGAATACCTTGTAAAGACAAATCAACTCAAGTGTAACGTAAAATTCATCATTGATGGGGAAGAGGAGATTGGTTCACCAAGCCTTCCTGAGTGGGCAGAAGCTCATAAAGATATGCTTGCATGTGATGATATTCTTGTATCTGACACAACTATGATTGATGAAAAGATTCCTTCAATAAATGTAGGCATGAGAGGGCTTGCCTACATGGAGGTTGAGGTTACCGGTCCTAACAAAGATCTTCATTCAGGTCACTACGGCGGCGCAATAGCAAATCCTATTAACGTACTTGCCGGAATGATAGATAAGCTTATTGACGACAAGGGCCGAATTACAATCAAAGGATTTTACGATGATGTTGTTGAACTCACTAAAGAGGAGCGCGAGATGCTTGCAAGAGCACCATTTGATGAGAAGGAGTACATGGAGTTCCTGGATATTGATGCCGTTACCGGAGAGGCCGGATACTCAACAATGGAGCGCACAGGAATCCGCCCATGCCTTGATGTAAATGGAATCTGGGGAGGATACACCGGCGAAGGTGCCAAGACAGTGCTTCCATCAAAAGCATTTGCAAAGATTTCCATGAGAATTGTCCCTAACCAGGACAATAAAAAGATTGCAAAACTCTTTGAAGAGCACTTTATGACTCTGGCTCCAAAAGGTGTTAAGGTTAAGGTTACACCTCACCATGGTGGTCAGGGCTTCCTCTGCCCTATATCTTCAAATGTATACAAATCTGCCCACAGAGCTATTCACGAAGTTTACGGCATTGAGCCGGTTCCTAATCGTGGTGGCGGAAGTATACCTGTTCTTGCAGACCTTCAGCAGATTCTGAATGCTAACCCACTACTAATGGGATTCGGCCTTGAGAGAGATGTAATCCACTCGCCAAACGAGAGCTATCTGCTGAGCCAGTTCTACAAGGGAATTGAGTCAATAGGTTTGTTTTATAAGTACTATACTGAATAGATCCTCATAGTATATTACATAAGCAAAGAGGCTGACCAAAAGTATTGGTTAGCCTTTTTTTTGCTCCATCCAGGCTACCTTCTGTTCTGAAGTATGGTCTTTACCAATAATTTCAGAATAGAGTTCCGGTCGCCTTGCTTTAGTATATCGATAACCACCTGCAAGAGTAAGCTTATCAGATGTCAACTCAGCGGTGACCATTGTATCACCAAGTTCACGGCACTCTGCAATAACCTCTCCGTATGGGTCCAGTATCATTGAACAACCATTTTTTAACTGGTCGTCATCCATTCCTATGGGATTAGAAAAAACTGCATAGATGGCGTTGTCATGCGCCCTTGAGGGGAGCCATCGCATCAGCCACTCCCTACCTTTGGGACCGTCAAACTCTCTCCTGAGAATTTCGGCATTCCCCACCCTATCCGTCCAAAGGGTTGCATCTACAAACCCCGATCCGGGCCTTGATGAAGGGGTACACATAGTCACGTGAGGCATAAAAATCAGATCGGCACCAAGCAGTTTGGTAGCACGCACATTCTCCACCACATTATTATCATAACAGATAAGAATCCCGCACTTCCATCCTCGCAGTTTGAAAATTGTAAAGGAGTTTCCAGGTTTGATAGCAGGATTAATAAAGGGATGCAGCTTTCTGTGGTTTGCAACCACCTCTCCTCCATCTACACACACATAAGCCTTATAAATATCGTTCACCTCATCACGTTCAAACAGACCTGCCAGCACAGCTATCCCGTACTTTGCAGAAATTTCTTTAAGCCGATTAACAGAAGGGCCGTCAGGAATTGGCTTCGAGATTTCGTACATCTCCGAGTGAGAAAGGTTTCTGGCAAAAGTATAGCCTGTCACAGAACATTCGTGAAAAGCTACTGCATCGGCCCCTTCAGCTGCCGCTTTTGCAGCAAATTTTTCAATAACTCCCAGGTTATACTCTTTATCGCCGGAGCGATTTTCAAACTGGACTGTGGATATTTTTACACTCTTCATAGTTGATCAAAAATAGTGAATATTCTAACTCCTTCTGCAAACTGCCTCTGCATATACGCCTCCCCGTAAACGGGGTCCCCTCCCTCCTCGGGCGCGAGGTATCTGCAGAGGCAGTTTGCAGAAGGAGTACAAAGCTTATATTTAGATGAATGTTAACAACATCCAGGAGGTGTAAGTATTATTGTCATTAAGAACTACATTTGAAAATAATTTTCACTATATTCGTTAGCTAGGTATAGAAACAATTAATTTTCATAAAATGAGAATATCAGTATTATTACTCCTCGGATTTTTCGTTATTCAATCTTGCAATATGAGAGAATCGAAATTTCCTATTGAGGAGAGAGTAACTCAGGAGCTGATGCCATTGGAGGGCTCTGTAGATCCTTTTATGATTGAGGTTAAGCAACCTTTTTTAGTTTTATTGAACTCTAAGAAGGAGGATAGCATCTTTCACTTTTACAATCTTTCTGAAAGAAAACTTGTAAACATCTTTGGTGTTAAGGGAGAAGAATTGAAAGAGAGTTCAACCCCATGGAAATACAAAATTGGTGAGTTCATTCTCCCGATACTCCATAATGTACAGAGTGGAGATATATTGATTAGTGATGATATAAGAAGAGTAATTTACAGATTTGGGATTAACAAAGATGGTGTTTTCAATTTGAAAGAGAGAAGAAATTACAGCGATTCGGTAGACAATATGTTTCCGGCGGCTTTCATAAACGACACATTATATGCACTTGATGCAGAATATCAGGCTCCCAGTTTGTGGCTTATGTCTATAAACAAAAAAGGTCCAATAATGGTTAAACAATATAGGAATCCTGATATATTTGACCAATATGCAGATCCCGATATGGGAAGAGTATATGCGAATGAGAGTCGTATTGCTCTGTGTTATGGCTGGAAAAAGAAGATTGACTTTCTGGATACTAACTTTAAACTCATAAGAAGCATTAATTATAAGTTTGATGATGCTGTTGATATAACAACGGAAAATGAAGATGATGTAAAAGCCACCTATGTTTATGGCTATTTTGGTAAGAGATATTTTTACACAGTATTTTTTGGAAAATCCTGGAAAGAGCACAGGAAGACATTTAGCGGAACGACACTGGAGGTTTACGATTTGGATGGCAATCCTGTTGCAAAATATATATTTGATGGAATAAGCCCATCCCGCTTTGTTGTTGATGAGAGTACATTCACTCTGTATGGAACAATTGACAGATACTCTGAGCTAAAGAATTTTCTAGTTGTGTACAAACTCAAGGGACTATCCTAGGTGGATAATTGAATATCACTGATATCCAAGAGGTGTATATATAAATAAATTGGGACGGGAGTTTGAGTCGCCGGGGCGGTATCTTCTGGTTGAGATCAAGACAACACCGGAGAGCGATTTGTAAAGGAGCCCGTCATTGCCGTTTAGGACAATCAGAGTCTCAACATCTCTTACATCCATCCCTTTTAGCGCAGGGAACTCCAGATCATCATCATTATATCTGACACCGTCAACATAGATGATTGTTTTATTATATGATGGAGAGCCACCACTTCCCTTTGTAGTAATTGATCTCCTTGAATATAGATAATCATTAAATGCAAAAAAAGAGGGGTAATTTGCAACAATGTATTCCAAAACAGATTTGTGGTCATCTCTCTTCAAATCCTCCCGCTCCTTTACGCTTCTCCTCTCAAAGGCGTTTCCAAATGGAGAGGGGTTAATCTTTGGTCTGTATAGTCCGTTAATCTGTTTTCTGTCAACAATAATCTTCACTGCATCCAGTTTTATAACTCCCGATGTGTCATACAGGATTACCGGAGATGAATTGTCTGATCTCTCTGTAATATTTCCCGATTCATTACTATAAAGAGACAAATAATCATAATAGGGCGCAAAAGTCTCTGGCAGACAAACCGGATAATATCTCTTTTTGCCGCTCAGGTCAGTAGCCTTGATAATATACTGAGTCCCTTCAGGAGTATCCAGTTCCGTAATCAGGAAATTGAATGGATTATTCTCCACAATAGCCTGCCTGGTAAAACCGGTCTGAGGAGAGAAAACATCCAGAATATAACTGTCAACTCTTTTGCCTGAAGCATTTTCTACCCACCCCTCAATATAGTGGGAAGACTCTTTCAAATAGGATTTTGGTTTATTCTCTTCAATTGACTTATTTGTAGTATAATCAGCAATGGAAAAAGTGCTCCTCCCCGGAGTAAATGGTTCATTCGGCTTAATTATACTTATTTTGGTAAAAAACAGATCTTCCGTTGGTTCGTTTAACATATACCGGGTGTAAGCTCTCAAAATATAATCACCATACGGCAAATCTCCCCTGAAAGGAAAATATCCGCTAAACCCATCTTCATCCCTCTTAATCTTCACTCTTGTTATGACACTATCTTTCAGAAGCTCTACATAGATATAGTTGCTTCTGATATTAGAAAGACCGGCATCGCTATCATAAACAGAGGCTTTAAACCTTATTGTATCTCCGGGAATATAGTATGCTCTGTTTAGCTCAAGAGTGAGAACCTCCTTTGCAGTGAGAGTATTTACAACAATGGAAAATACAGTAGAGGCAATTAAGCATATAGCTTTCACTTACGGTTTTTTAAAGTTTATGCAATTTAAACAAAAATGTTATAGATAGCACTAATCGCACACAGATTTTGCCTCAGAGGAAAAGTGTCAAACACTTGATATTCTATTGCTTACCAAATCTTGCAAATAGCTCTAATTGCTTAATTATGTGACATTTGACACTTTACCTCTGAGGCTGTAAGGCTGTAAAAAAAAGAGGCCTAAGCCTCTTTCATCATCTGCAATGCCCCGGTGAACTTGGCCACCTTATCTCTGGCATAGGGGAGTTTTATAGTCAAGCTTTTTTTGTTCTGAGATGGGGTTTCATACATTGCGTCAACCATTATGGCCTCGCAGATTGACCGCAATCCCCTCGCTCCAAGTCTAAACTCTATTGATGTATCTACAATATAGTCAAGTACCTCCTCTTCAATATTCAACTTAACACCGTCCATCTCAAAAAGTCTCTCGTACTGTTTTACCAGAGCATTCTTTGGTTTTGTGAGAATGTTTCTGAGAGCTGTTCTGTCAAGCGGCTCAAGATATGTGAGAACCGGAAGTCTTCCTATTATTTCAGGGATAAGGCCGTACGATCTAAGATCCTGAGGAGCAATGTATCTCATAAGATTCTCTCTGTCAATATGCTCGGTCTTCTGAGAGGCTCCGTAGCCCACCACCTGAGTATTCAATCTCTGTGATATCTTCCTCTCAATTCCCTCAAAAGCTCCTCCGCATATAAAGAGAATATTCTTAGTATCAACAGCTATCATCCTCTGCTCAGGGTGTTTTCTACCTCCCTGAGGCGGAACATTCACAACGCTACCCTCAAGCAGTTTAAGCATGGCCTGCTGAACCCCCTCCCCTGACACATCTCTGGTAATTGACGGATTATCGCCCTTTCTCGCAATTTTATCTATCTCATCAATAAAGACAATTCCCCTCTGTGCCCTTTGAACATCATAATCGGCCTCCTGCAACAGCCTTGTCAGGATACTCTCAACATCCTCCCCCACATATCCGGCCTCTGTAAGAACAGTAGCATCCACAATAGTAAAAGGGACATCAAGCATTTTTGCGATGGTTCTTGCAAGAAGAGTCTTTCCTGTTCCGGTACGGCCAACCAGAAGAATATTTGATTTCTCCAGATCCAGATCATCTCCGTTATTACCGTTAATTCTTTTGTAATGGTTATATACAGCAACAGAGAGATACTTCTTTGCCTCCTCCTGACCAATTACATAATCGTCCAGAAAGGCAGCAATCTCTTTTGGTTTGAGTAGAGGTTTTGCCGATGTTTTCTTCTTCCCCTTTTTTGCGGCAAGGGCCTCTCTGGAATAATCTACCGCCTGCTGAGCACACTCATTACAGATAGATGCAATTTCACCTGCAATTAGGACATCAACCTCGCTCTTACCCCTCCCGCAAAAAGAGCAATAATCTGTGTATTTGGAGGCCATCTACTTCTTAGCTTTAATAAGAATTTCGTCAATCATTCCGTACTCCTTCGCCTCCCTGGCATTCATCCAGTAATCTCTGTCTGCATCTTTTTCAATCTGCTTTAGTGATTTGCCAGAGTGAAGTGCAATTATCTCATACAACTCCTTTTTAAGAGTAACAATCTGTCTGGCTGTTATCTCAATATCACTTGCCTGACCCTCTGCACCTCCCATAGGCTGATGAATCATCACCCTGGAGTGAGGAAGTGCAGATCTTTTGCCGTTTGCACCTGCGGTAAGAAGAATGGCAGCCATTGAAGCGGCCATACCTGTACATATAGTTGCAACCTCAGAAGATACCAACTGCATTGTGTCATAAATACCCAGTCCTGCATAAACTCCCCCGCCGGGAGAGTTTATGTATAACTGAATATCGGCTTTTGATTCTGTAGAATCCAGATACAGTAGCTGAGCCTGGATTATGTTGGCTACATCGTCAGTGATGGGTACACCCAGAAAGATGATTCTGTCCATCATAAGACGGGAAAACACATCCATTGCAGCAACATTTAGTTGTCTCTCCTCAATTATTGTAGGATTGATATAGGCGCTGCTTATTGAGTTAAACCTGTGCAGTGAAAGACTGCTTATGCCTTTGTGATGAACTGCATATTTTTCAAAATCTGTAGCCATATATTTTTTATTAGTTTGTCATTTCACGAAGTTTCTCAACAGAGACACTCTTTTTGTCAAGTTTTACGACAGACCTTACATATCCTATCACCTTATCCTCCTCTACCTTGTCAAATATTCTTCTCCCCTCTTTCTCATTTGAAAGCAGAGACTCTGCATACTGATTAAGTTGCTCTTCCGGTACATTTGGAAGACCATACATAGCAAACTGGTATGCTGCTATGCTCTTTGCCTGGGCAAGCAGATCTTCACGGTTTACATCCAGTTTCTGCTCTTTAACAAAGTACTGCCTTATCATCTGCCAGCGGAAATCTTTAAGGAACAGGCCAAAATCCTTCTCAATCTCCTCCATAGAGAATTTACCCTCGTTAGCAGTGAAAAGCCAGCGTTTCAGGAAATTTTCAGGTACTGTAATGGCGGCTTTCTCGATAAGATAGTCACGCGCATCAAGCATAAACCTGTAGTCGCTCTCCTGAGCATATTCAGCCTTCATTCTCTCAACATTTTTTGCATCAAGCCCCTCTTCATTTGTTACAACACCCTCACCAAACATTTTGTTGAAAAGATCCTGGTTAATCTCAGGCTCAACAAACCGTTTCACCTCTTTAACAATTATCTTCCACATTGGCTCAACTGTTGACAGCTCCTCTTTTTTAATTTTAAGAAGAGCGGCTCTGTCGGCCTCATTTGTAAAGGTCTTGTTAACATCTACCTCAATTTCATCTCCTGCTCTCTTGCCCATAAACTGCTTCTTGATCTTTTTGTCCTCAATTGATCTAAGTGCAACATATGTTCCCTCTACTCTGTTTTCTCCCTGAATGAGATCTGCAATGATAAAGTCCTCCTCCTGATCAATTGATTCAGCAACACCCAGCTGACCAAATTGTCTCAGTACATTACTTTTATATTTTGCAATTTCATCTTTTGAAAGGTCAGCTTCGTAGTATACAATTTTGTCATCTGCAGAGAGAGCTATATCAACTTTAGGTGCAAGAGCTATATCAAAAATAAACTCCATATCTTCACCGGCCTTCCAGCTTACCGGCTTCTGCTCTGTCTCGTTTGCAAGAGGCTCACCAATAATGTTTAGTTTGTTATCATTGATAAAGTTGTTCAGCCCTTCTGAAATAAGATTATTCACAGCGTCCACCATTGCAGACTGACCGTGCATCTTCTCAATCATTGACATTGGAGCCATACCTTTGCGGAAACCTTTGATGTCTGCATTTCTGCGATAGTCTCCAAGAATCTTCTTAATTTTGGGAGCATAGTCATCGTTTCCTATGGTAAGAGAAACCATAAGCGTTAGATCTTCAGCTTGTTTCTGTGTAACTTTCATCGTTTATTTTGTTTTGTATTATCTCAAATAAAATCAAAGCAGACCACCCGATGGGTATCTGCTTTTGAGTGCGGGCAAAGGGACTCGAACCCCCACGCCTTTCGGCACCAGATCCTAAGTCTGGCGCGGCTACCAATTACGCCATGCCCGCTTTGGGGAGTGCAAAGGTAAAACATTTTTTTAAACTTCCAAAAGCATCTTAACAAATGCCCAGTTATCTTTTGTCTCTGAATATAAAAATTTCAATCCGCACCTCTCTCCCTCCTCTCTGACAATCTTAATATCCTCACTGTAGAAACCACTTAACAGAAGGTGAGCTCCGGGTAACATAGCCGCAACATATGTTTCCATATCTTTTACAATAATATTTCTGTTGATGTTTGCAAGAACGAGTGAGTATTTTCCGGTGCTGTTAAGTACTCCTGCATCACCGTGCAGCACTCTTATTTTGGAGGAGACTCCGTTTACTGCAGTATTTTCCAGAGAGGAGCTTACTGCATCAATATCGTTATCAACAGCAATCACCTCTGATGCTCCCATCTTTGCAGCCAGAATAGCCAGAATTGAGGTACCGCAGCCCATATCCAGAACCCTGATACCATTAACCTCCTCCTTCATCAGATTGGAGGCCACCAGGTGTGTTGTCTGGTGATGTCCGGTACCAAAGGCCATTTTTGGATCAATGATAATATTGTATTTGGTATCCGGAAGATCTTTATGGAAACTTGCCTTTACAGTACAGAGATTGTCCACCACCAAAGGGGGAAAATTGGATTCCCAAAGCGCATTCCAATTCTCTCCCTTTACCAGTGAATATTCAATTTTTGAAGAGAAGGCATCAAAAAGAGAGAGACTCTCCTTCAGAGCAGAAAAGTCATCATCTCTGAAAAGCTGAGCCTTTATGTATCCCTTAACAAAAGGTGACTCTGCAGAGAAACTCTCAAATTCATAATCTCCCATTACAGCAAGAACTATTTCAGAATTCTCTTCAGTAAATGGTCTTAGCTCAACTGATACCTCTGTGTAATCCATCAGAATGATTTAACAATTTCAATAAAGTCTTTTGCATCAAGAGAGGCTCCGCCAATTAAACCTCCATCAACATCATCTTTGGAGAATATCTCTTTTGCATTTGAGGGTTTGCAGCTTCCGCCATAGAGTATTGGAATTCTGTCTGAGTGATCTCCAAATTTATCACCAATTACTCTCCTTATATATGCATGCATCTCCTCGGCCTGGTCAGAAGTGGCTGTCATCCCTGTGCCAATAGCCCATACAGGCTCGTAAGCAACTATAACATTATCCAGCTCAACTCCTCTTAATCTGTAAAGAACATCTTTAATCTGTTGTGCAACAACTTCAAAATGTCTGTGAGCCTCTCTCTCCTCCAGTTTCTCACCTACACAGAATATTGGCTGCATACCCTCATTAATCACAAGATTAATTTTTTTGTACAGACTTTCGCTGTTCTCAGCATAATACTCCCTTCTCTCAGAGTGGCCCAGAATAATATATTTACAGCCGAGATTCCTCAGCATAGATGCAGAGACCTCGCCGGTAAAGGCACCTTTGTCATGATCTGCACAATTCTGAGCTGCGAGAGCAATTTTCATCCTGTTCTCTTTCATGTATTTCCCCAATACCGCAAGATGTGTGAAAGGTGGTGCAATTACTATCTCAACATCAGATTCCATCTCTCTTGTAAGAAATTCGAGTTGCTTAACAAGCACCTCTCCCTCCGGCATCAGGGTATTCATTTTCCAGTTGCCGGCAACAATTTTTCTTCTCATCGCTGTGATTTTTTTGGTTTTGTTTGATGACACAAAAATAACAATTTTTTTTGCACTATCTTCGCAGGGTTAAATTGATAACAGAGAGTTGAGACCAGGGAAATCATACTTCAGAATATACGCAGCAATTGCCGTTTCACTTGTTGTTCTGATAATAATGAATCTAATTCTGGGCTCTGTTATTATCCCTGTCAGAGAGTTATTTGCCTCTATAACAAACAGCTCATCAATATCCTATGTGAATGATATTTTGTGGAATTTCAGGATTCCAAAGGTTATTACGGCTCTTCTGGCAGGAGTTGCACTCTCAGTTTGCGGCCTTCAGATGCAGACCCTTTTCAGAAACCCTCTTGCTGACCCGTTTATACTGGGAATTAGTTCCGGTGCCGGACTAGGAGTAGCCCTCTTTGTAATGGGCTCATCGGCCTTTGGCATTACTATGGCCGGCAGCATTTTTTTTAACCTGGGAATTGCAGCTGCAGCCTGGGCAGGAGCTGCCGGAGTCACCCTTTTGATACTTCTTGTATCTCACCGTCTAAAGGAGAACTCTTCACTGCTTATTTTTGGCATCATGATTGGCAGTATTACAAGTGCAATAATTACTTTGATACAATATTTCTCATCCTCTTCTGAATTAAAGGCCTTTGTCACATGGACAATGGGGAGTTTCTCAGGCCTTACCAGTGCTCAGATCTGGATAATGTCCATGCTGGTTTTTCCCGGTATAGTGCTCTCTGTCTACAATATAAAAGAGTTAAATATCCTTCTTCAGGGGGAGGCCTATGCAAAAAGTCTGGGACTCAATCTTGAGAGAACACGCAGAAGAATACTTATTGCCACCACTCTTCTTGCCGGCAGTATTACTGCTTTTTGCGGTCCAATCGGCTTTATAGGAATAGCAGTACCTCACATTGCAAGGCTACTCTTCAGAAATGCAGATCATAAAGTACTGGTACCCGCCACAGCCCTTACAGGAGCAGCAATTATGGTATTTACAGATATGGTTGCTCAACTCCCCGGACAATCCGGAGTAATCCCGATAAACACAGTAAGTGCCCTTATTGGAGTTCCGGTAATTTTATATTTAATTATGAAAAGCAGATTTGCATGAGCGGAGAACTTCTCATAATGGAAAGCCTCAGGCTGGGATATGACAGGGAGATCTACGGACCTGTTGACGCCTCTGCTTCTCCCGGAGAGATGATAGCTTTGGTTGGGCCGAATGGTGTGGGGAAAAGTACTCTTCTTAAAAGTATTTCCGGTATCCAGCACTTCAGGTCAGGTGTGATCAGATTAGACTCAAGAGATATCAGAAAAATAGGCCACACAGAGATTGCCTCCCTCATCTCTTTTGTACCTTCTCAAAGCCCCAGGGCAAAGAACCTATCTCTTTTTGATATGGTATCATCCGGCTGTTTCAACAGAACAAACTGGCTGGGAGAGACCACAGAAGAGGACAGGATGCTGATTATTGAGACGCTTGACAGAGTTGGGCTAAACGGCTTTGCGGAGAGAGACTCCAGCCAGCTTAGTGACGGAGAGTTTCAGAGAGCTGCAATAGCCCGCTCTTTAGTTCAGCAAAGTGGTATAATTCTTCTTGATGAGCCAACAGCCTTCCTGGACATTGAGAATAAGCTGATAATAACAAGGTTGCTCAAAAAGCTTGCAACAGAAGAGAAGAGATGTATAATATTCTCAACCCACGACCTGCAACTAGCAATAAAACTGTGTGACAAAATCTGGCTTATGGGGAGCGATGGCTTTCACCAGGGAGCCCCTTCAGAATTAATAGAAAATGGAGCCTTTGATACTATGTTCAAAGACTCCACTCTAAAATTTGACAAAACCCTTTATACCTTTGTCTAGAATGTAGTTGGCGTTTCCGGTTTTGGCGCTGTCTCAAACATTTTTGCAATAGCTTTTGCCAGTCTCTTTACACCCTCCTCAGTTCTCTCTTCATTCATAAAAGAGAAGTTAATCCTCATTGTATTCTTACCTGAACCATCGCAGTGGAAGGCCTCTCCAATAACAAAGGCCACATCCTCCTTGATTGCAACATTAAACAGCTCAGTAGCATCATATCCCTCAGGAAGAGTTACAAAGAGGAAGAGGCCACCCTCAGGTGTTGTCCACTTAACCCCTTCAGGCATATATTTTTCGAAACAAGAGATCATATGGTCTCTC
Source organism: Bacteroidales bacterium MB20-C3-3 (assembly GCA_035609245.1). Lineage (NCBI taxonomy): Bacteria > Pseudomonadati > Bacteroidota > Bacteroidia > Bacteroidales > Bacteroidales bacterium MB20-C3-3. The sequence continues at coordinate 692,203 of CP141202.1, forward strand.
TTTATTCTGTACATATCAATTGTCTTCTTGAGATTTTTGTCAAAAAGGCCCTTCTCAAGATATCTTGCGGCAACTGCCTGATCAAAAACAGGAGCACAAAGGTCTGTAGACTGTTTTGCTACAATTAACTTCTCAATTATGTTTGTTGGAGCAATTATCCAGCCAAGACGGAAGCCGGGCAGGAAGGTTTTAGAGAATGTACCAAGAAGAACAACTCTTTCGTTATCCATAGAGTACATCATAGGCATCTCTACTCCGTCAAATCTAAGCTCTCTGTATGGACTATCTTCAATTACAAGAAGATCATATTTTTTTGCAACTGCCAGAACATCTTTTCTTTGCTGAACACTCATTGTTATTCCTGACGGATTCTGAAAATCAGGAATTGCATAAATAAATTTTGGTTTTTTACCACTTCCCATAAGAGCCTTAACAACAACATCAAGCTCTTCATCCTTTGTAATACCAATTGGTTTAGCCTGATATGACCAGAATGCCTGAAGCGCCCCAAGATAAGAAGGCAAACCGCAAATCAAAGTATCACCCGGGTCGATAAATATCTTTGTAACAAGGTCTATAGCCTGCTGAGAAGATGTTGTAATAAGAATATTCTCCTTTGAAATCTCCAGCCCTTGCTCACGGTAGCGTGTTGCCAGCAACTCCCTGAGTTTTGCGTTACCCTCTGTAGGTCCGTACTGAAGGGCAGATGTACTCTCCTGCTCCAGAACCTCCTGCATGATAACCTTTAAATCCTCAACCGGGAAGGTAGCAGGATTTGGAAAACCACCTGCAAAAGAGATTACTTCCGGTCTGTTTGCTACGCTTAAAAGGTCTCTGATTGCAGACCTTCTCATGCTCTTGGCATTGGCAGAAAGAATGTTTTGAATGTTCATGGCCATATATTAGTTAGTTTTTTACAAAAATAAAGAATTGTTATAAAAATTCAAAGTTTAATTTACTTTTTTAATTAATCAGGCGACATTTCATTACATCCCGTTAGCCAAACGGTCAAAAGGCAGATTCCCTAATTTTTAGTACTTTTGCAAAAAAATGTATGTCAACAATAAGAATAACCAAAGAATTTCGTTTTGAAGGGGCTCACGCTCTTCAAAACTATGATGGCAAATGCAGACATATACACGGCCACTCCTACAGACTATTTGTCACGCTCAAGGGAAGTCCCATTGCTGAGGCTTCAAGTCCAAAAAACGGAATGGTAGTTGATTTTGGCGATCTTAAGAGAGTCGTAAATAAATATATAGTTGATCCGTTTGACCACGCACTTCTGCTCAGAAGCGATGCTCCTGTTAAAGAGGAGATATCAGCAGCCTACCAGAATGTAATCATTCTTGACTTCCAGCCCACCTGTGAAAACCTGGCCATTTACTTTGCCGGGCTATTAAAGGATAATCTGCCTGACGGGACAACTCTCCATAGCATTAAGCTGTACGAAACACCTACATCTTTTGTAGAGTGGCTTGCATCTGAAAATTAGAAAAAATATGAAAAAGCTATACCTGATTGATGGTCACGCCCTGATTTTTCGTTCATATTATGCCTTTCTGAGAAGGCCGATGATAAACTCCAAAGGGGAAGATACATCTATTCTTTTCGGGTTTACAAAGACTCTGACAGATTTGATTATCCGGGAGAGACCATCACACCTGGCTGTAGCTTTTGACCCTCCGTCAAAGACATTCCGCCACGAACTCTACCCCCTTTACAAGGCAAACAGAGCAGAGACACCTGAGTTGATTAAAAGTGCACTGGACCCCCTGATTGAAATAGTCAGCTCAATGTCTATTCCTGTTTTGATGAGACCCGGATTTGAGGCAGATGATGTAATAGGAACGCTGGCAAAAAAGGCAGAGAGTGAAGGGTTCACAGTTTTTATGCTGACTCCTGATAAAGACTACGGTCAATTGGTTTCTGAAAAAATATTTCAGTGTAAGCCGGGAAAAAATGGTGGAGAGAATATAATAATAGGTCCAGAGCAGATTAAAGAGGAGTATGGAATTAATGATCCCCGGAGCGTTATTGATATTCTGGCAATTTGGGGAGACGCCTCTGACAATGTACCCGGAGTCAGAGGAGTTGGAGAGGTTGGCTCCAGAAAGCTGATTCAGAAATACGGAACCGTTGAAAACATTTACAAACATTTAGATGAGTTACCTGCCAAACAACAGGATGCATTCAGAGAGGCGGAGAGTCACATCTCCCTGAGTAAACATCTTGTCACAATTGAGACATCTGTGGATGTAGAGTGCAAAGAGGATGATCTTATCCTTGGCACTCCTCACTTTGCTGAGCTCAAAAAATTGTTTGACAAATATGAATTTCCATCTCTTAAGAGGCAGATTCCTCAACTTGAAGAGATTTTTATAACAGACAAAAGTATAACTCTTACAGAGGCAACAGCTTCTGAAGAAAAATCAGGCAATACCCTAAGTTTTTCAGTTGCAACACCAGATAAAGTGATTGAAGAGGCTATAATCAAGGGAATAGTGGGAGTCAGTGTCAGGGGGAATAAAATCTCAATAAGCTCATCAAATCTTGTTGCAAACCTCCGCCCTGATCAAAAGATTTTACTCAGAGATATCCTGCAGAATAGAGATGTTACCATATGCGGATTTGATATTAAATCGCTGCTCAATTCTATGTCTGCAATTGGTATAAAACCTCTTGGAAAATTGTGGGATGTTGAGCTTATGCACTATCTTCTCATGCCGGAGAGATCACATAAAATTGAGATACTATCCCAGTCATATCTTGGAATCAACCTGGAATCAGAGAAGGAGCTTGTGCAGGCAGATCTCTTTTCATCACAAAACATTGCAGCCGAGGAGGAGTCCGGAGAGAAGCTTAACGCAGAGGCATCAGTAATGATCCCCCTTGCTCAGAAACTTAGAGAGGAGCTGGAGAGGGGAGGTACTTTAAAGCTTTATGAAGATATTGAGATGCCCCTGATTTATGTACTTGCCTCTATGGAACAGGAGGGGATAAACCTTGACACAGCAATGCTAAAAGAGTATGGCATGGCCCTCTCAAAAGAGCTTGATGATATTGAAAAGAGGGTGAGGGAGATGGCTGAGGATCCCTCTCTTAATGTATCATCCCCAAAACAGCTCTCTGTCATTCTTTACGACAAGATGGATCTGGGATTAGGCAAAAAGGGAGGGGGAAGATCTACCGATGAGGAGACTCTGATGGAGATAATTGATAAACATCCTATTATTCCTGCAATATTGGAGTACAGGAATCTTAAAAAACTCATTTCTACATATATAGAGCCACTTCCGGCTCTTGTATCGGGAAGCAGCGGAAAGCTTCACACCACATACAATCAAGCTCTTACAGCAACCGGAAGACTTAGCTCTGTAAAGCCCAATCTTCAGAACATACCAATAAGAACAGAACGGGGCAGAGAGATAAGGAGGGCATTTATACCATCAAGACCAGATGGAGTGATACTATCTGCAGATTACTCCCAGATTGAATTAAGGCTGATGGCCCACATGAGCGGTGACCCCGATTTCATTGACGCATTCAGACAGGGCAGAGATATCCATTCGGCTACTGCATCAAAGATATTTGGTATACCGGAGGAGGAACTGACAAAGGAGCAGAGGGGAAGGGCAAAAACTGCCAATTTTGGAATTATATACGGGATCTCATCTTTTGGGCTCTCCCAGAGGTTGAATATTCCAAGGGCAGAGTCAAAAAAACTTATTGAAGATTACTTCAGAAGCTATCCTAAGGTGAAGGAGTACATGACCGGCATGACAGAGATGGCAAAAAAGGATGGATATGTAACTACTCTCTACGGAAGAAGAAGATACCTCCCGGATATTAATTCCAGGAATCAGGTGGTGAGAGGACTGGCAGAGAGGAATGCGGTAAACGCACCTATACAGGGGAGTGCAGCTGATATTATTAAAGTTGCTATGATTCGCCTCTGGAAAAGGTTGCAAAATGAGAATTTAAAGAGCAAGATGGTACTGCAGGTTCATGACGAACTGGTCTTTGATGTTTTTCCCGGTGAAGAGGAGATACTTTCAGTAATTGTCAAGGAGGAGATGGAGAGAGTAATTGAACTATCTGTTCCGCTAACCGTTGAATGTCAGTATGGGAGAAATTGGCTTGAAGCACATTAAGGAAGAATCGGACAAGTCACTTGCCAGACTCTCTGCCAGCGGGAGCCAGGAGGCATCGCGTGAGCTTGTAAAAAGATATTCTGAAAAGATAAAGAAGCATATAGGAACACTGGTCTCTGACACCCGCGATACTGAAGATATATCACAGGAGGTCTTTGCCAAAGCTTTCCAGATGATAGAGAGTTATAATCCGGAATTTGCATTCTCAACCTGGATATATACTATTGCAAGAAACAGCAGTATCGACTTTATAAGGCGGAAGAGGGTTACCACCAGATCCCTGGAACTATTTGAAGGTTCTGACGAGGCTTCCGGGGGAGATCATTGGGTACCAAGTCCGGAAGAGCACCTTATCTACGAACAGGAGATAGAGAAAATACAAAAGGCGATAAATCTGCTGCCAGATCTTTACAGGGTTGTTGCAGAGATGAGATTTATTCATGAATATGCATACGAGGAGATGGCCAAAGAGCTGGCTCTTCCGGTTGGAACAATTAAAAGCAGAGTAAGAAGAGCAAAAGAGAGATTACAGAAAGATGGAAACCTTAATATTCAACTACTTCCCTGACCTTACACCTAAGCAGAGAGAGCAAATTACTGCTCTCTTCCCTCTTTACAAAGAATGGAACTCAAAAATTAATGTTGTATCCAGAAAGGATATTGACAACTTGTATTTGCATCATGTTTTACATTCGATGGCAATAGCTAAGGTTCTTTCACCACCTCCCCTCTCCCGCATACTGGATGTTGGTACCGGCGGAGGCTTCCCCGGAATACCCTTAGCAATACTCTTCCCGGAAAGTCATTTTACTCTGTGCGACTCAATCGGCAAAAAGATACTTGTAGCTGAAAGTGTAGCCGGGGAGTTAGGACTCTCAAATGTTTCTGCAGTAAATAAAAGAGCCGAGGAGATTGAGGGCAGTTTTAATTTTGTTGTATCCAGGGCTGTTACTGAATTAAAGAGTTTTCTGCCATGGGTGTGGAGTAAAATTCTCAACGGGGAGAGAGATGGGATAGCCGGTGGCGTCTATTATCTCAAGGGTGGCGATCTTAAGATAGAGCTGGCTGAAGCAACCCAAAGAATGAAGCTCTCACCATCCCGGATTACCCAATACAGGATATCTGAGATATTTAAAGAGCCATTTTTTGAAGAAAAAAAGATAATATTCATAAAACGGTAGCATAAATATTTGCGTTTAAAAACATTTTGCATATCTTTGCACTCCCTTTTGCGAAAATAATAATAGTAGAATATATACCATGAAACGCACTTTTCAACCATCATTACGCAAGCGCCGCAACAAGCACGGCTTTCGTGAGCGCATGTCAACACCTAACGGCCGTCGGGTTCTTGCTGCACGCCGTCGTCGTGGACGCAAAAAACTGACTGTGTCATCTGAAGATCGTTTCTAATCTGTAAGAGGCATAAATGAGATTCATTTAAAGAGGCTCCATAAGGCCTCTTTTTTGTTATATTTGCCACTCAAAATAATATTCAGAAAATGGCAAGAAGAGTTGGATTTGAAGAGGCCCTCTCACTGTACAAAAACACAGATATGAACCTCATATCCCGTTTGGCTTCTGAGATAAGAGAAGAAATTAACGGGAACAGAGTATACTATAACAGAAATTTTCACCTTGAACCAAGCAATGTATGTCTCCACAGATGTACCTTCTGCTCATACAGAAGAGAGAGTGACCAGGAGGCCGGAGCCTGGTCAATGGATATAAATGATATCAGGGAGTATTGCCGGGATAAATACAAAAACGGAGAGACCGAGGTCCATATTGTGGGCAGTGTCCACCCTGACAGAGATTTTAATTATTATCTATCTGTTGTGGATGCAGTGAGGGAAGAGCTTCCTGAAACTGTAACAATTAAGGCATATACTGCAGTTGAGATTGATGATATGACAAAATCATCCGGCCTTTCACCTAAAGAGGTTCTCTCAAAATTAATGGAGAGAGGGGTAAAACTATTACCTGGAGGTGGCGCAGAGATTTTCAATCCAAAAATACGAGACCAGATATGTCCCGACAAAACTGATAGCAAAAGATGGCTTGAAATTCACAAAGAGGCCCACAAACTGGGGATGAGGACAAACTGCACCATGCTTTTTGGGCACATTGAGAGCAGAAGAGACCGGATTGAACACCTTATGGCCCTTAGAGACCTTCAAGATGAGACAGGGGGATTTGACGCCTTTATTCCGCTTCTGTTCAAACCCTCTAATAATCCCCTCTCCCACCTTGGAGAGTTGAACATAATTGAGGTGCTTAAAACATTTGCCATCTCCAGAATTGTTCTTGACAATATTCCTCATATTAAATCATACTGGCCTATGCTTGGAAAAGATATGTGCCAGCTGGCTCTATTATACGGAGCCGATGATATGGATGGTACAATAAACGACTCTACCAAAATTTATAGTATGGCAGGATCAAAAGAGAAAAACCCTCACATGACCACATCTGATCTGGAGCGTATGGCTGCTGAGACAGGTTACGAGGCCGTAGAGAGAGACAGTTTTTACAACATTATCATAAAAAAATCATAATTTTGTTTAAGAACAGGAAAAAGATGAAAAACAAAGGAGCAGAGAAACCCTGGTACAAAGGGTGGTTTATGATGGAATTGTACAAAATTTCTGCAATTCTTGTCGCATTTCTGATAGTTGTTATAATTCTCCTGAAAATTATTACCAGGCACAATTCAGAACTAGAGGTACCCGATTTCACCAGAATGACAGTATCAGAGGCAGAAGATGTTGCCAGAAGAGCAAATCTCAGATTGGAAGTTACGGACTCTGTTTTTCTCCCAAGGATGGGAAGAGGAGAAATTTTTCGTCAGAATCCTGTTGCCGGAAGTAATGTAAAAAAGAACAGAAGAGTACTTCTGACTATCAACTCTCTTCAGCCAAAGAAAGTGTCAATGCCATCAGTCACCGGCTATTCACTTCGCCAGGCAAAGGCAGAGCTTGTTGCAAGACAGCTTCGCGTAGGGAGACTCATATATGTTAGTGATATGGCCACAAATAATGTCCTTGCCCAGAGATACAACGGCTCTCGTGTGGCCCCCGGGACACTTATTGAGACAGAGAGTGAAATTGATCTTGAAGTTGGGATTAGCAGCGAGAGCGAGCGCACATTTGTACCTGATGTAATTGCCCTGCCACTTACAACAGCAAGAGACATTCTTATTGATAACTCCCTGAATTTATCAAAATTAAAATACGATAAATCTGTCCAAAATTACTCAGATTCAATATCCGGTTTTGTGATAAAACAGAGCCCGGAACCATCTCAGTCCATCTCCAGGGCGCTTGGCTCCTATGTTGAACTTACATTAAGCGTTGACAGATCACTGATTGACAGTCTTAAGAAGAGAGAGGAGAAAAAATGATTAATGAGGAGCTAGAAGATCAGTTTGAACTCGATCCGGATGAGATTGGTGATGACGAAGAGTCCGGGGGATCATTTGAACATTACAGATTTGTTGCTGACAAGGGTCAAAGCACCATAAGGGTAGATAAATATTTAACCGCCCATATGGAGAAGACCTCCAGGCACAGAATACAGCTTGCTATAGGTGCCGGTTATGTTCTTGTTAACGATAGAATTGTCAAAGCAAACTACACAGTAAAGCCAAATGATATAATAAGGATTGTCCTCCCATACAAAAGAAAAGGTATGGAGGTCAGACCTGAAAACATACCTCTTGACATTGTATACGAAGACGACTCTCTTCTGGTCTTAAACAAACCTGCCGGACTGGTAGTACACCCGGGACACGGCCATTTTTCCGGGACACTGGTAAATGCCCTTGCATATCATCTTAACATTTCTCAGGATGAGAAGGCCCCTGACGAGAGAATGGGAGTACTCGTTCACAGAATTGACAAAAACACCTCCGGTCTTCTGCTGGTAGCAAAAGATGATGAATCTCAGCTTTATCTGGCAAAACAATTTTTTGACCACACAATTGAAAGAAAATATATAGCTCTGGTTTGGGGGAACTTAAAAGAGGATTCAGGAACCATAACAGGCAATTTAGCAAGAGATCCAAACAACAGACTAAAATTCAAAGTATTTCCGGACGGAGAGACTGGCAAACACGCAGTAACTCATTATAAAGTAATTGAGAGATTCGGCTATACAACACTGGTAGAGTGTGAGCTTGAAACAGGCAGAACACACCAGATCAGAGTACATATGGATTGGATAGGTCATCCCCTTTTCAACGACGACAGGTATGGTGGAGATAAAATCCTAAAGGGAACTTTATACTCAAAATACAAAAAGTTCATTGACAATTGTTTTGAGATGCTGCCAAGACACGCCCTCCACGCAAAAACTCTCGGCTTTGTACATCCAAAAACAAAAGAGAACCTCTTTTTTGAAAAAGAGATTCCCTTTGATATGCTCTCAGTTATTGAGAAGTGGAGAAACTACTCCTCATCCCGCTAGCGGTGAAATCTTCCGCCACCCATTCCGGGTCCCCTCATTGGCTGGCTACCACCTTTTTGCCCTCCAAAACTACCAAATCTCCAGGTAAAGCTTAGCATAAAATATTGCTGAAGAGTGTTATTCTGGACATCTTCAATGTAGTTATCTGTGGTTGTTCTGAACACACTCTTAGATTGGTTGAGTATATCAAATACCTTTAATCTTAGAGTTGAAGAATTTTTGAAGAGTAGTTTGGAAATCTCAGCATTCCAGACAGCAGCGGGGGTGTTATATCCCTCTCCGTATCCTATGTAGAAGTTGTAGTCAAAGTCAGAAGCAAGGTTGAATCCGGCAGGTAATGTCCAGTTTACTGATCCGTTAACAGCATTATTCCAGGTAGCAGGCTGTGCATTCTGCTGAATAGTATACCATGCATAGTTGTATCTGGCTCTGCCTCCGATACTGAGCTCAATCTTTTCACCCCTGTACATAAATCTTAACATCTCACTAAAAGAGAGTGTTGTTGTAAAACCCTTCTGAAGTGTTTCCAGCGTTCTTCCTGAGAAGCTTACCCCTCTGTTAACACCGGCATTGGTAAAGTTCATGATTGAGAACTTTGATTTATTGATTGGAGTGTTGTACATCAGATTAAGATTTACTCCGTATGAACCTGATGCATTTACAGGCATTGTATATTGTACACCGGCCTCGTCATACCATCTCTGGGTTACAATTCTGTCCTGAGTGTAGTTTGCCCTTAAACCCGCATCTATAGTACGGAAAGTCTCTCTCTTTGTATCCCTGTAATTTGCCCACAATGAGTGCTCAAACTCCGGTAAAAGGTCTGTATTACCCATAGGAATAAGCAGAGGATTAGAGTTATCCCTTACAGGTTGAAGCTGATTTACAGATGGCTGCCTTGTTCTTCCGTTATACCTGAATCTTAGATTCTGAGTGTCAGAAAACTTTAAATCCAGTTGAGCAGAAGGGGCAAAATTAACGACAGATCTGTTGATAACAGTTCCATCACTCCTTATACTTCTTGTCAGAGAAGGCTGAGCATTTACACCAATTACATAGCTGTATTTCTCCTCATTCTTTCTCAGATTAATCTCTGCTCTGTGATTAATAAAGATATTCTCGAAATAGTTAGAGTAAAGAGTATCTAGTATATCATAGTTACCGGAAATGCCCTTATTATAGACTTTTTTATCTGAATCAGAGAATCTGTAACCAAATCTGTAGGCAAGCTCCATATAATAGTTCTTTCCCAGCGGCTCTGTATATGATGCTCTGGCAGATATATCGTAAGATTTTGAATCGGTTGTGTAATTCTGATCTGTTATTGTTGAGTCTGCCTTATCACCAATAATATTTCTTGACCTGTTTATTCCGTTAAAAAGTTCGTTATTTGAATATCCAAAATCCATGTTTACTGAGAAAGTTCTTCCGGGTTTTGAAAAACGATGTCTGAGCAACAGGTCTCCCTCGAATGACTGAGCACTGTTCTCACCTCTGAGAATGCTGCTTCCCTCATTGATTTTTGTGCCTGCTCCACCCCTGGTCCAAAATTCTCTGGTATCCTCAAATGAACCTTTTGTTATACTTACATTTGGTCTGAAGAGTATAGATGTCTTGTCATTGAATTTGTACTCAATATTGAGAGCTGCTCTGTGCCCATCTGAGAAATTGTTTGACACAGACTCCTCTGAATAGTTAAAAGTACTATCCTTCAGGAAATTCTGACGGAAGGTTTTGTTTTCTGAAAGTCTGTCGCTACCACTGTAAAGATAATTTCCTCCAATTTTAAGTTTACCGTCATTAATGTCTTTGTTTGCATTTATTCCACCCATCCAGGAAGTAGTAAGACCACTTCCGCCAAATCTCATTGTTGCGCCACCCATTCTTATAGCTCCTCCACCCATACCGGATGAGTTTCTCATTGCCGCCATCATTCCACCTGCAATGTCTGAGAATCCACGATTATTTGTGTTATTTATATTGGCAACTGCTGTAAGTTGACTGGTCTTTGTGAAATTTCCAACCATACCGGCAGCCTGATACCTATCCTCTGTACCATATCCGGCAGATGCGTTTCCAAACCATCCGTTCATCATACCCGGCCTGATACTCAAATCTATAACAGTCTCCTCCTCACCATCGTCTATTCCGGTAAACTCCGCCTGTTCAGATTTTTTCTCAAGTACCTTAACCTTTTCAATAATCTTTGCAGGAAGATTCTTTGTTGCCAGCTGAGGATCATTGAGGAAGAATGCCTTTCCGTCAATCATTATTTTATTAATCTCCTTACCATTTGCAGTAATCTTTCCATCCGCGTCAACCTCAATACCCGGAAGCTTTTTCAGCAGCTCCTCAAGCATATCACTGTCTGTTGTTTTAAAAGAGGAGGCGTTGTATTCAACTGTGTCCTTTTTAACAATTATCGGATTACCTACAGCCGATACTACCACAGAGTTAAGGGTATTAAGCTGCTCTTTAAGCTTAACCTCTCCAAGCTCTATTATTCTGTGTTCATCAAGAGTTATCTCTTTCAGATAAGTCTGATAGCCCAGGTATTCAATTTTTAAAAGGTATTTACCGGGAATGATACCTCTTATCTCAGCTCTTCCCCTTGCATCTGAGAGCGCATATTTAAAGGGAGTCTCCTCCCCTATCTTGGTGACGGAGGCAGTAGCAAACTCAATCGGCTCTGCTCTCAAACTGTCAAGTACCGCAACCCGTATTCTTATCTCCCTCTGCTCTTCACTGGCAAAGACATTGATAAAAAGAAGTGTAAAAAAAGTTAACAGGACAAATTGCTTAAAGGATTTCATATAGTTATTGATACGATTACTCTTGTTATTAAATATTCAACAACCCTTTGACAAACGAAAGGGCAAAAGGTTAAATGGACTTAAAAAAATTATTTGATTCTTTCAGGATGAGCCTTGACAAATGCTTCCCATCCCTTTCCACCGGTGGAGGACTTAACCGTGCGTTCAGATTCATAATAGTGACAAAGTGCAACAGCAAGACCATCTGTAGCGTCCAGATAATCCGGTATATCTTTTGTTTTTAGAATGTTTGTAAGTAAAGCAGCAACCTGCTCCTTAGAGGCTGCCCCCTTTCCAGTTATTGAGAGTTTTATTTTTCTTGGAGCATATTCAAAAACAGGCATATTTCTGTTTAATGCAGCTGCAATCGCAGAGCCCTGAGCTCTTCCCAATTTGAGCATAGACTGAATGTTCTTTCCGTAGAATGGGGCCTCTACAGCAAGTTCGTCAGGTTTATAATGCTCTATAAGCTCTGTAACCTCAATAAATATTTTTCTGATTTTGGCAAAATGATCCTTCTCCTTTCTTAAATCCACAACTCCCATAGCAACATACTTAGGAGATAAAGGGGTGGCCTCAACCACCCCAAATCCCAATATCTGCGTTCCGGGGTCAATCCCCAATATCACCTTATTTGCCATTATATATATCCGGCTCAGTCAATTATATCAAATCCGCAGTAATCCCTGAGAACCTCAGGTACTTTTATTCCTTCAGGGGACTGATTATTTTCAAGAATGGCTGCAAGAATTCTTGGAAGTGCAAGAGAGCTCCCGTTTAATGTATGAGCAAGAGCCGGTTTACCATTTTCGTCTTTAAAGCGCAATTTAAGCCTGTTAGACTGGAACGACTCAAAATTTGAAACAGAACTAACCTCAAGCCACCTTTGCTGAGCTGCGGAGTAAACCTCAAAATCGTATGTCAAAGCGGATGTAAAGCTCATATCACCTCCGCAAAGTCTAAGAATTCTGTATGGAAGCCCCAGTGATTTTACCAAACTTTCAACATGGGCAACCATTCCCTCCAATGCTTCGTATGAGTTATCAGGGTGTGAAATCTGGACAATCTCCACCTTGTCAAACTGATGCAATCTGTTAAGTCCCCTGACATCCTTTCCGTAAGATCCGGCCTCTCTTCTGAAACAAGGAGTGTAGGCTGTTACTTTTACGGGAAGTTCAGCAGCTGAAAGTATCACATCTCTGAAGATATTTGTAACAGGCACCTCTGCTGTAGGAATAAGATAGAAATTATCCAACCCGACATGGTACATCTGCTCTCCTTTATCCGGAAGCTGACCTGTACCAAAACCTGAAGCTTCGTTAACCATAAGAGGGGGCTGAACCTCTGTATAACCCGCTTTTGTGTTAACATCCAGAAAATATGAAATAAGTGCCCTCTGTATCCTGGCTCCTTTACCCTTATAGACAGGGAATCCGGCTCCGGTCAATTTCACGCCAAGGTCAAAATCAATAATATCGTATTTCTTTGCAAGTTCCCAGTGAGGGATAGCGTCAACAAGATGAGGTAAAGCCCCACCCTCTTTTACATTCAAATTATCCTCTGCGCTCTTTCCTGCCGGCACAGATGAATGGGGTAGATTTGGCAGCTGAACCAATAACTCATTTAACTCATCGGCAGATCTGTTCATTCTCTCCTCGAGAGATTTTGACTCCTCCTTCAAAGAGGCAACCCTGCTCTTGGCAACCTCGGCCTCATCTCTTTTACCGGACTTCATAAGAGCTCCAATCTCCTTCGCAAGTGTATTCTGTTCCGAGAGAATATTGTCAAGTTCTGTTTGTGAATTCCTTCTTGCAACATCAAGGGTATTAATTCTCCTGATAATTTCAGCAGCATCAAAGTTTTTTACACGCAGCCTCTCTGTTACATAATCAGGCTGCTCTCTTAAAAGTCTAATGTTTAACATAGGGTTAAATTATTGAGGCATCAAAGTTATGAAAAAAAAACAGACCGACTTAATTAATAAGTCGGTCTGTTCATATAAAAATCAGTATTAAGCCGGGCTAATAGCACCTACTGGGCAAACATCTGCACATGAACCGCAATCTGAACAGATATCCGGATCAATTTTATAGATATCGCCGGGAGAGATAGCTTCAACCGGACACTCATCAATACATGTACCGCAAGCGGTGCAATCTTCTGAAATTTTGTAAGCCATTATTGAAAATGTTTGAATTGGTTTATTATTTGCAAAGATATAAAAAGGTTGGAACAGAACAAATACAAATGTATCTTTGTTGTCTCAACCATAACAGGAAAGAGAGATGAGAGTAATAAGAATTTTCAGACCATTTGCCATTCTTGTACTGCTCTTGTTTACATTGACATCTGCAGCACAGAACAACATAAACGGCATTATTGAATTCAATAAACAGGTGCACGATTTTGGCGACATAACGCTAAGTTCCGGGAAGCACAAATACTCGTTTACATTCAGAAATGTTTCAAAGATACCTATTGTAATACAGACAGTAATTTCATCCTGTGGCTGTACTACTCCTGTATGGACCAGAAACCCCGTTAAACCGGGCGAGAGCGGGAAAATAGAGGTGACATTTCTTAATGACCAGGGCCCATATCCGTTTGACAAAGCTCTTACGGTATATGTGAGCGGGGTAAACAGGCCAATTATACTAAGAATTAAAGGGGTTGTCCACGAAAAGGCCAAATCACTCTCTCAGCTTTTCCCATATAAGATTGGAGAGCTCTCCTTCAGAGGCAGTTTTGCCGATATCGGTCAGATTGCACAGGGGGATACAAAGAGGGAGAGCATAACAGTAGCAAACACCGGAGGAAGGCCATTAAGAATAGGGTTCACAAACCTACCCGACGGACTCAGGATGTCTGCAAATCCCGCAATACTAGGCCCGGGCAAAAAGGGTGAAATTAATATTGAACTTGACACAAAAGCAGAGAAGAGATGGGGATCAGTAAATCTGTCTGGAGAATTAGTACTCGACGGAAATAGCATATCATCACCAAAATTTGAGGTAAGAGCAAGAATTCTTGACAACTTCTCATCTTTGACAGATGAAGAGGTTGATCAGGCACCCCTTCCAATGACAGACAACAATGTCTATGCATACGGAAGCGTTAAGCCTGGAACAAAAATTCAGCACACATTTGAGATCCGCAATCTTGGCCGCAAACCACTTACTCTCTACAAGTACGAATCTAACTTTGAAGGAGTTTCTGTCACACATCCCACTACAATAGCTCCCGGTGCCTCCGGTAAAGCCGTAGTAGTAGCGATTACCGGCAGTGAGACCGGAGACAAACTCTATCAAATAACTTTTATAACCAACTCTCCGGGAAGACCGGCCTTTAGCCTTCTCCTCTCAGGAGCAGTAATAAGATAACGAGATTTGAGATGCAGGATAAGAACCACATAAATCACGACAGTGCACTTATAGTAAACGAAGGGATAGAGCAACCCCCTATTGTTAACCCGTATATTGGTAACTTCTACAAAAAAAACAGAGTTAAAAACCTCTCCATTGATGAATATGTTACCGGAATCCAACAGGGCAATATTTCCGTTCTGAGCCAGGCAATAACACTTGTTGAGAGCAACAGGCATGAACACAGGATAATGGCGACAGAGATTCTTGAAAGATGCCAGACCCACAAAAATGAATCAATGAGGATCGGTATCACAGGGGTTCCGGGAGCCGGGAAAAGCACCTTTATTGAGGCCTTTGGAGGCATGATCACCTCTTTGGGCCATAAACTTGCAGTCCTGGCAATTGACCCAAGTTCTGAAAGGAGCAAGGGTTCCATTTTAGGCGATAAAACCAGGATGGAGACACTATGCTCAGACCCCAATGCATTTATCAGACCAAGTCCCAGCGGAGGATCTCTGGGCGGGGTTGCAAGAAAAACAAGAGAGAGCATTGCACTTTGTGAGGCAGCCGGATTTGATGTTATTTTTATTGAGACAGTAGGTGTAGGGCAATCAGAGACCACAGTCCACTCTATGAGTGATTTCTTTTTACTTTTAATGCTTGCAGGGGCAGGAGATGAGCTTCAGGGTATTAAAAGGGGGATTATGGAGATGTCTGACCTTATTGCCATTACAAAGGCCGATGGTAGCAACATCGATAAAGCCACTTTGGCAAAAGCTCTCTATTCAAATGCTCTTCATCTTTTTCCGCCATCTGAGTCAGGCTGGATTCCTACAGCATTGACATCATCCTCAGTTACTAAATCAGGATTAAAGGAGATTCTGGAAAAAATTGAAGAGTACTTTAAGATGGCTAAGGCAAACGGCTACTACTATAAAAAAAGAAAAGAGCAGTCCCGTTTCTGGATGTATGAAACAATTAACGAAGGACTCAGGGACAGATTTTTTGAAAACAGGGAGGTACTCTCCAAGCTTTCACATTACGAAGTTGAAGTAATGGAGGGGAGGCTTGGATCATTTGCAGCCGCCGCAGAACTGCTTAACATCTACAAAAACAATATATGAACATAATATTTGAGGCTCTTAAAAACAGCATCCTTATTACCGGACTTGTTATGGTAATGATGTTGCTCATAGAATACATCAATATTCGCTCGCATGGCGAGTCATTTAACAAACTAAAAAAATCTCCCGTAAAACAGGTATTTCTTGCAGCTCTGCTTGGACTTGTACCAGGATGCATCGGAGGTTTTGCCGTGGTATCACTATTTACCCATAACTTGTTAAGTTTTGGCTCATTGGTAGCTATGATGATAGCATCATCTGGAGACGAAGCATTCGTTATGATGGCAATGATACCAAAAACAGCCATTATACTTTTTATCATACTATTTATCATTGGGGTTGCAGCTGGTATCCTTGTGGATAAAGTTTACAAAGGAGATAAAAGACCTTTTGCCCCTGAAGAGTTCAAGTTGCACGATGAGTGCTGTCACGAAAAACACGACCACACTTCCCACCACCCTGTAAAAGAGACAAAGAGAAGTATGACAAGGGAGAGGATTATTATAATGGCAGGTATTGCTATTTTTATTGTAGCAGTTTTCGCGGGAATACTTGAGCACGATCATGCATCTCATGCTGCCGAAACTGTTACTGTTACTACTTCTGATGTTCATATTCATGACCATGATGGGGATCATAATCACTTACACGATCACGACCATGCTATTGCTGATGCAGAACACTCTCACCAGAGTTTTGATATCTTTTCAGAAAGGTGGATGAATCTGCTCTTTGCAGGAGTGAGTATATTTCTGCTTTTCCTGACAGCAAGAGCAGGAGACCATTTTATCAGGGAGCACCTCTGGGGCCATGTTGTAAAGAAACACTTTAAATCAATTTTCCTCTGGACATTTGGTGCACTTCTGATCATTCACTTTGGAATGCAGTTTCTGGATATTGAACACTGGCTCAGAGATAATATAATCCTAATGATTCTGCTTGCTGTTCTCATTGGGATTATACCAGAATCCGGGCCTCATATGGTGTTTATTACTCTGTTTGCAGGTGGCCTTATACCATTCTCGGTACTACTTGCCAGCTCTATTGCCCAGGATGGTCATACAGCCCTGCCACTCCTTGCAGAAAGCAAAAAAGGCTTTGTACTCGCCAAAGCCATCAATATTACAATTGGATTCGTTATTGGATTAGCAGTTCACCTGGCCGGATTTTAAACCCGGCCGGGCTTCTTACCGCTACTCCCCATTCATGGAGATTAAAAACTCCATATTATTATCTGTCCTCAACAGTCTTGTTTTCATAAACTCCATTGCCTCCACAGAGTTCATATCAGCAAGATAGTTTCTAAGGATCCATATCCTGTTAAGAGTCTCCTTATCAAAGAGAAGATCATCTCTTCTTGTACTACTTAAAGTAACATCAACAGCAGGGAATATCCTTTTATTAGAGAGTTTCCTGTCAAGCTGAAGCTCCATATTACCGGTTCCTTTAAACTCCTCAAAAATCACCTCATCCATTTTTGAACCTGTCTCTGTAAGTGCAGTAGCAATAATTGTCAGCGATCCTCCATTTTCAATATTTCTGGCAGCTCCAAAGAACCTTTTTGGTTTATGAAGTGCATTTGCATCCACACCTCCGCTGAGAACCTTTCCGGAAGCGGGCTGAACAGTATTAAAGGCCCTTGCAAGACGGGTAATTGAATCCAGAAGAATTACGACATCATGTCCACACTCAACCAATCTCTTCGCCTTCTCAAGTACAATATTTGCAACCTTTACATGCCTCTCGGCCGGTTCGTCAAAAGTAGAAGCAATAACCTCTCCCTTTACACTTCTCTGCATATCTGTAACCTCTTCAGGTCTCTCATCTATTAACAGAACAATCATGTAAACTTCCGGATGGTTATCAGCAATAGCATTTGCAATATCCTTCAGAAGAACAGTCTTTCCAGTTTTAGGCTGAGCTACAATCAGACCACGCTGCCCCTTACCAATTGGAGCAAACAGATCAACAACCCTTGTTGACATATTGTTATGACCATTTGATGTAATATCAAACTTCTCTTCCGGAAAGAGAGGTGTAAGAAAATCAAATGGGACCCTATCTCTTATGAATTCGGGACTTCTGCCGTTTATCTGCTTTACCTTTACAAGAGGAAAGTATTTATCCCCCTCTCTTGGTGGTTTAATCTCACCTGTAAGAGTATCTCCGGTCTTAAGTCCGTATAGTTTAATCTGAGATTGTGAGACATAGATATCATCCGGAGAGTTCAGATAGTTGTAATCTGATGACCTTAGAAATCCATACCCGTCCGGCATTATCTCAAGAACACCGGTAGCCTCAACCTCTCCCTCAAATTCAATTTTTGGTCTTACTTGATTCTCTTTAGGTTTTTTATCTCTGGCCTCATTATTATTTGGAGTATTTTGCTGCTGCCCCTGAACAGGTGCTACCTGAGAAGACTCATTATCAATCTTTTCAGTGATTTTTTCAGCTCTAACACTATCAGCCACAGGAGTGGCATCCTCTTTCACAGCTTTATTAACAAACTCCTTTACAGTCTTTGGTTTGTTGTTTTCCTCTCTAATCTCCTTAGTTACAGCAACAATAGCTGCAATCTCTGCATCTGATGCCACAGGATTAGGCAGAACCTTAACCTCTGACTCAGGAGCCCTTTTTCTTGCAGGTCTTCCTCTCTTTCTCTCCCCTTTGGAATCATCTCCCTTTTTAGCAGATGCATTCTGGGCACTCACTGAAGCATTTGATTGAGCTACAGCTGGAGTATTCTCCGTAGCAGGTGCAGGTGCAACTGAAAGAACCACCGAAGGAGAAGCTGAAGGTGCAGCTGAAGGGATAACCGATGCTGGCTTAACAGGAGCATCTGCAGCTGGTTTCTTTAAGTTATCCTCTCTCTTTTTAGGACCCCTTTTATTTTGTTTCTGATTAATTATTTGTGGCTGAGGTTTCTTTACAATCAACGGGGTGCCTGATTTGCTACCCACTCTGGCCTGCTCATCCAATATTTCATAAACAAGCTCCTCTTTTGAAAATTTTTTGAAATTGCTCAGCTTAAGCTCTTCAGCTATTGCAAACAGATCATCCAGACCCTTATTGCTTAACTCTTTTATATCGTACATTAAATTTGATTGGGAATTGTATTGTGGATTTATCTGAACTGTAAATCACCCGAATTCTCTGCAAATATAGATAAATTCTCTAAAAACACAAAAAAGTGGAGATAAAACTCCACTTTTCAATTTACTTTGCTGCTACCACATCTGCCTCAACAAGACCACCTTTGGGAAGTCCCTTTACAGCAAAGGCAACCCTTGCAGGAAACGGTTCCTTAAAGAATGTTGCATAAACTTCATTCATTGTGAGAAAATCTGCCATATCTGTAAGGTAAACAGTTGTCTTTACAACATTTTCAAAACCATACCCGGCTTCATTAAGGATATAGCCTATGTTCTTAAATACCTGAATACACTGCTCCTTTACTCCTCCCGGAACAAACTCACCTGTTGCAACATCAATAGGGAGTTGTCCTGATACATAAAGAAACCCGTTTATTTCAACCGCTTGATTGTAAGGACCCACTGCTTTTGGAGCAGCCGGAGAAGATATAATTCTCTTGTTCATAATTTATTTAATGATTAATAGTAAAGTTATAATAATTATTAGAAATTATCCCAATAACTTGACCCTTTTTTAAACTTGAGTAAATCTGCCAGAGCAGAAGCATTTGCACTTATCCGGAAGCTCCAGCTCTGCCATTGCCCCGTTGGAACCCATGATACAGACATGTTAAAACAGTGGAGATCATATGAAGCACTTAGCTGAGTTGTTGTTAGTGTAAAATTTGATAAGTCCACATTAGTATTAATATTAATGTTAAATGCCTTTGTAAGCCTGATCTGTCCGGACAAGCCCAGAGTCTGAGTATGCTGATGAAGTGTTTTAAGACTCTTCTCATCTGCATTGTACTCATATCTGCGTCCGTATGAATAGTGGTAATTAAAACTAACTGTCCATGGAACAGATGGATCAAGATAATATACCCATCCCCCCGGTATATACTCTCCTGTCACAGGATGATGATAAATTTTTGTATAATCTCTAGGCTCAGAAACAACACCTCCAAAGGTATCACCCTGAGTATTCTGCGTTGTGTTTGCACCCGGAAATTTTCTTACTCCACCCTCTCTCTCTCCCTTCCCGGATAATTGGTAAGACAGAGTCATACTGGCATTCTCCATTCTTGCAATTTTTATCCCGCCCTCCTTTACAATATTGAAAGTATTCATAACTCTTCCTCTATCATCTACTGCATAAGGATTTAAAGAGGCATTGGCACTCAGACCCAGTGAGCCGAAAATAGTAGTGTTCATATTAACAGAGATAGTTGAGAGTTTCAGTGAATCCGCCAGAAAATTATAAGACCCGCCTAATGCGAGGTTGTCAATAAGTTTAAGTTTGGTTGTTCCTGTCCCTGTTGTATCATCCAGATTTCTGATTTTTGCCTCTACATTGTTTCCTACAGAAAAATTGAGAGAAGCATTTCTTCCCGGAGCTGGTGGTGAATTAATCATCCCCTCGTAACGGTTATAGTTAACAAGGTGCTGTATCCCATTATCATCAACATAATCTAACACTCTGTAACCATTTGCAGGAGTTCCTAGCTCAGGCCTGTAACTCAGAGAGATCTGAGGTGTAATCATATGCCTTATGGCTTGCAATTTCCCTTTAGTTCCAAAGTTGAACATACCATACAATCTGGTATTCACCGAGAGTGATGCCGAAAAATCCTGTGTGAGTCCAAAATGGCTGAACATTTTGGAAACACTGCTCTCTACAACCTTTTTCTCCTCGTTATAATATTTATCGTTGGTCTGAAAATACCAGTTCATTCCATAATTAACACCAGGAGAGAAGTTTATATATTTTAGCAGAGTAAATGTAGGAAGCCCGATAGAGAAATTATGCTTCATCCCGCTTCTGAAGAGAGAGAGAAAATCAGGGGAGCTGAAATCTTTTAACTTAAAATTGACTTTATTCTCAAATGTTGTGTTATAGCTGAATGTAACAGATTCATAAAATCTCTCCTTTCCTACCCTGTCTCTCTTTTTAAAAGGATATATCCTGTTCATGGTGAGGGTAAAATTAGGTACGGTAAGCGCGTAAGAGCTATCGAGAGAATTCTGACTGTGTAATAGATTCATAGAGAGGCTGAATGGAGAATCTGCAAATGTCTTTGAATAAGAGATTGATGAAGAGACCTGATTTTGAAGACTCTGTTGAACATCCATTGAGTTAAACCTGTTATTCAATGGTGTAGAGAAGTTCACAGAGGCTCTGAAAGAGGCACCGGGCATAGATTTTGAATCCTGAGAGTGGCTCCACCTCACAGAGAAGTCCTTTGACTGAAAAAAGTCTGTACTTCCACTCTCACCTGTTTGATTATTTGAATAGTTAACAGAAAAATCCCCGTTAAATTTATACCTCTTTTTATATCTCGCAGTTAACATTGCATTCCAGGAGCCAAGGGAGTAAATATCTCCTGTGATAGAGACATCAAAATACTCGCCTATAACAAAATAGTATCCTAGTCCCTTTAGGCCGAATCCCCTTGCTGCCTCCTCCTGAAAAGAGGGAATCAACAGACCACCTGAGCGCTCAGGCTTTTCCGGAACAAATCCAAATGGAAGAGCAAGCGGCAGAGGGACATCCTCAAGTACCAGATAAGCCGGTCCAAAGACGGTAGTTTTCTTTGGCTCGGTAACCATGCGAGCTTTGGTCATCCTAAGATAGAAATGGGGGTGTTCGTGGTCACATGTAGTATATTTTCCCTGTGATATATTTATTGAGTTGTCAGCCATTTTCTTTATGTTGTATCCATGCAGAAAACCCTCTGACTCCTGAGTAATCATATTTGTAATTCTGGCCTTTCGGGAGGCAAAATTATAGTACACCTTCTCCATCTCGTATTTACTGCTGCCCTCAGTTAGCACCGGTCTGCCAATAACAGCACCTGTGCTGTCCTTGATACCAGTTGCAAAGACTGTTTTTGAATCAAGATCATACTCCATGTATTCAGCAGTCAACTCAATATTCTCGTAATTAACCTTCACATCACCGTAATAATAAATCATTTTCCTTCCATTTCTAAAATCCTCAACAATAGAGTCTCTTGCTACTGAAAAAGCAGGAAAATCTATCTGACTCTTCTTTGTAAGAGTGTCAGATTTAACTTTAAGGGTGTCTGTAATAGTCTTTAGAGTGTCTGGTTTCAAAGACTGGCCCTCCGCCTTTTGACTAAACATCAACAACCCCAAAACGGCCAGAATGGTATAAGTGATTCTCTTCAAAAACAAAATAATTGCTACTTTTGCAAAGTGCAAATTTAAATATTAATCAACATAAATAATGCTCTTCAGAATACTTTTGATCTTTTTTTGCCTGACCCTTCAGATACCTGCATCTGCACAGAGCAATTCAAGAGTTGCTATTAAGAAAGTTGTAATTGATCCCGGCCATGGTGGTAAAGACCCCGGAGCAGTCAGTATAAACAAAAGACACAGAGAAAAAGATATAACTCTGTCTGTTTCACTGATGCTTGGCAAACTTATTAAAGAGGCATATCCGGATGTTGAAATTATTTATACACGCTCAACAGACATTTTCATTCCTCTGGACAAAAGAAGCGACATAGCCAATAAAGAGAAGGCAGATCTATTTATATCAATTCATGTAAACTCCGCAAGGGCCAGGGCAGCATCCGGGACAGAGACATTTGTTATGGGTCTAGACAAAAGCAGTTCAAATCTGGAGGTGTCAAAACTGGAAAATAGTGTAATTGTACTTGAAGGAGATGATTATTCAAGCAAATATGAGGGATTTGACCCCAATGTTCCTGAATCTTACATTATCTTTTCACTATTACAGAACTCACATCTTGAACAGAGCCTCTCCTTTGCCTCACTTGTTCAGGAAAATCTCTCAAGAGGTCCAGTAAAGATAAACAGAGGTGTTAAGCAGGCCGGTCTTGTAGTATTATGGAAAACAACAATGCCTGCAGTTCTTGTTGAACTGGGATTTATTTCCAATAGTAATGATATGGCCATCCTTGTTCAGCAAAACAATCAGCAGAAAATGGCAAATGCAATCTTTAACGCCTTTTCCAAATATAAAAAGATATACGAAGGGGAAAACACTTATGCAGTTCCGGCCTCTCATCAACCAGAGTTAAAACCCACTCCTCAAGTCCCTGATACAATAAAAAGAGAGGCAATTGAAGCAACATCGGATTTTTACTCAATACAGCTGCTTGCTGTAACTAAAGCACTCCCTAAGGGTGCAGCGGATTTAAAAGGAATAAAAGATTACGATTATAAAAAAATTGGCGCATTCTATAAATATCATACAGGCAAATACACAACCCAAACAGATGCTTCTGAAGCTCTGAAAATAATCCGCAGAAAATTCCCTCAGGCATTTATAATAAGAATTCAAAATAACACAATAGTACCATTGAAATAAAACAAGATGAAAATAAAACTAACTAAGGAACAGAAGACAGGACTCTTTGCTCTGGTAACATTGATTGCAACATACTTTCTGATAAACTTTCTTAAGGGGCAGGACTTCTTTAACAAGAATAATATTTATTTAGTAGAGTATGAAAATGTTGAAGGGCTCACACCTACAGGACCAGTTTTTTTCAAAGGGCACAAGATTGGTACTGTAGAATCAATTGAGTACAAAGAGAATAGTGGCAATTTTATTGCAAAATTTAAAATTAATGCACAGTATCCTATACCATCCAACTCGGTTGCAATGATATACTCGGCAGATCTGCTTGGTTCAAAGGCTGTTAAGATTGTGCCGGGTGATTCTCAGAGACTACTTGCCAACAAGGACACACTAGCATCAGGTATAGAGGCCGGACTTGTAGATATGCTTGTTGCAGAGATACTTCCTCTTAAAGACAGCATCTCCACTCTCCTCACCTCTCTTAACACTACTGTAACAGGAATCAACCATATCCTTGACCAGGAGGGACAGGCCAATATAAAAGGTATAATTACCGGACTTAACAGAACTATCAAAAACTTTGAGAAAATTTCCGCAACACTAGGCGAAAGTACTCCTGAAATTGAATCTGCGCTGGAGAATCTAAAGAGTCTTACCGCTAAACTTGACAATGCAGCTGAGCCGCTTGGCACGACTATAGGTAATCTTTCAAAAATAACAGACTCTCTTGCGTCAGCAGACTTATCTGCAACAATTGGATCTCTAAAAATGCTGCTGGAGGATATGAGGAATCCTCAGGGATCTCTTGGCAAACTTATGACATCAGACTCACTCCATACATCGGTTAACACTTTGGTAAAAAATCTGGATGAGTTGATAGAGAATATCAATAATAATCCAAAAAAATATATAAAGATCACAGTATTCTAAATCAGCTACTTACAAAACAATAAAAAGTTGATTTAATCTTTCTAAAAATAATTTTATCTGAGTAACAAGCAATTGAAAAATTCTTGAAATTTGCAAGTGCTTTTTGATTTTTTTTTACAGAATTTATCCCCAATTTTGTAGGAGATCTAAACTTCAAACCATAAACCATGACCGATCAGAAACATATAGCTGTATGGGATAATTGTCTGCGAATTATAAAAGACAACATTCCGCCAAGCAGCTTCAAGACATGGTTCGTTCCAATAAAGGCGGTCAAATTTCTGGACTCAGTATTAACAATTGAGGTACCTTCTGACTTCTTCCGTGAATATCTGGAAGAGCAATTTATTGAACTTATAGGAAAGACACTGAGGAGAGTTGTGGGAAGCAGTGCTAAACTTGAGTACAATGTAAGAGTAGTATCCAACGAAGAGGCTGTTACCATGCCTCAGCAAGGGGTGCAGGAACTAACAAACAAAACAGTACCATTTCCGGCTCAGGCAGGAACATTTGCAAATCCGTTTGTTATACCAGGACTTCAACAGAGACAGATAGACCCACAGTTGAATCCTAACTTCAGTTTTCGTAATTTTGTAGAGGGAGAGTGCAATCGTCTGGCCAGAGCTGCCGGACTTAACATTTCATCCAGTCCCGGTAATAACTCTTTCAATCCGCTGTTCCTTTACGGAGGTTCCGGCCTTGGGAAAACCCACCTGGCACAAGCAATAGGAATTGAGATAAAAGAGCGGTTCCCGGATAAAATAGTACTCTATGTAAGTGCGAACAGGTTTCAGACTCAATTCATGGACGCTGCAAATGTCAAGAATAAGCTTACAGACTTTCTCCACTTTTATCAAATGATAGATGTGCTCATAATTGATGATGTTCACGAATTTGCAGGAAAACCCGGCACTCAAAATGCATTTTTTCACATCTTCAGCCACCTGCACAATATAGGGAAGCAATTGATACTCACATCAGACAAGGCCCCTTCTGAACTTCAGGATCTTGAACAAAGACTTCTCTCCAGATTTAAATGGGGACTCGTAGCAGAGCTGGTTCAGCCGGATTTTGAGACCAGAATTGCAATACTAAAAGCAAAGAGTTACAAGGATGGAATAGTACTTCCGGAGGAGGTCATAACATACCTTGCAAATAATATAACCAGCAATGTAAGAGAGATTGAGGGAACCCTTATTTCTCTGCTGGCACAATCAACATTAACCCACAGAGAGATTACTCTTGAATTGGCTCAGTCATTAACTGATAGATTTGTGAGCAGAACAAAAACTGAAATCTCTGTAGGTAAGATCCAGAAAATAGTTTGCGAATATTTTAAAATCAGCACAGAGTCCTTCCTTTCACAATCAAGAAAAAGAGAGTTTGTTCAAGCAAGACAAATTGCAATGTACATAAGCAGAAATATGACAAATAATTCGCTTGCATCAATTGGTGCTCAGATTGGAGGAAGAGATCATGCAACTGTACTTCACGCATACAATACTGTAAAGGACCTGATTGATACAAACAGATCTTTCCGCAAATATGTTTCGGATATTGAGGGACAGCTTAAATCAAACTAAGAAACACAATGGAGTCAGCAAGAGTTTTCTCGATTTTCAGTGAAATAACCAAAATTCCAAGAGAATCTGGTCACGAAGAGCACATTATTAAATACCTTCAAAATTTTGCCAGTTCAAGAGGATTGGAGTGCAAAACAGATAAAGCAAGGAATGTTGTAATAAAGAAGCCTGCAACTGCCGGAATGGAACAGGCACCAACTGTTATTTTGCAGAGCCACTCAGATATGGTTTGTGAGAAGAACTCCGGAACTCAGCACGACTTCAGAAAAGATCCCATCAAGGTAACTGAGGAGAATGGATGGCTAATAGCAAAGGAGACGACGCTGGGAGCCGACTGTGGTATAGGTATGGCAGCACAACTTGCCGTTCTGGAGAACGAAACCATTCCTCACGGTCCAATTGAGGCCCTCTTTACAACAGAGGAGGAGACTGGACTTACAGGAGCAAAATCGCTTGAAAAAGATTTTCTTAAAGGCACAATTCTGATTAATCTGGACTCAGAGGACGAGGGTGAATTGTTTATTGGCTGCGCAGGTGGAATTGATACTACCGGCAGATTCAGATACACTCCACGAAAGAGCAAAAACGGAGTAAAGTTTCTAAAATATGGAGTTTTTGGAGCAACCGGAGGGCACAGTGGAGACGATATTGAGAAGAACAGAGCAAATGCAAATCAGATTCTTCTCAGATTCCTTTTTGAGGCTTACTCTAAATTCCCTGTATCATTGTGTGAAATTGACGGAGGGAATAAAAGAAACGCTATTTCAAGAGAGGCTTATGCTATAATAGCTGTTGACCCTGCTGACGAAGATATTATAAACGAATTGTTC
Source organism: Bacteroidales bacterium MB20-C3-3 (assembly GCA_035609245.1). NCBI lineage: Bacteria > Pseudomonadati > Bacteroidota > Bacteroidia > Bacteroidales > Bacteroidales bacterium MB20-C3-3. The sequence goes on from CP141202.1 coordinate 718,957, forward strand.
CAGAGAGTTGTTTCTGAAGCGCAAAATGAGCATTTTATATCTGACCCTCAGCTTGCGGGAAAAATTGGATATGCTCAGCCGTTTGAAACTTGTATAGATGACGAATCCTTTATAAGACTGGTCTGTTCTCTCTACGCAATGCCACACGGAGTAATTGCAATGAGTCAGACAATCCCCGGTTTTGTTGAGACCTCAACAAACCTTGCAAGTATTAAAATGGAGGGCGAAAACACAATTAAGGTTGCTACCAGCCAGAGAAGCTCAATTAACAGTGCTAAACATAATGCAGCTAAAAGAGTTGAAGCAGTCCTTAAACTTGCAGGCGCAGATGTCACTCATGAAACAGAGTATCCGGGCTGGCAGCCCAATACAGAATCAAAAGTTCTTAAGATAACTGAGAGCTCATACAGAGAATTATTTGATAATCCTCCGGTTGTAAGAGCAATACACGCAGGGCTTGAGTGCGGGATTCTTATTGACAAACTCCCTCATCTGGATATTATATCATTTGGTCCAACAGTTAAAGGAGCCCATGCTCCCGGGGAGAGACTGGAGATTGCATCAGTTGAAAAATTCTGGAAATTGCTGGTTGATGTACTGGCAAAATTAAAATAGTAATTATGGCTACTCTCATAGCACCATCTATGCTCTCTGCCAATTTTGGCAACCTTGCTTCCGATATTGAGATGGTAAATAACAGCGAAGCAGATCTCTTCCATTTAGATATAATGGATGGTCTGTTTGTGCCGAATATATCTTACGGATTTCCCGTTGTAAAGGCAATATCAGAGCTGGCAAAGAAACCTATGGATGCACATCTGATGATAGTTGATCCTGACAGGTACATAGAGAGATTTGCAAAAGAGGGTGTGAAATATCTAAGTGTGCACATTGAGGCATGTACTCATCTTCACCGTACCATCCAAAATATTAAAGAGTGTGGAATGAAGGCAGGAGTGGCACTTAATCCCCACACGCCTGCATATATGATTAAGGAGATAATTGCAGACACAGATTTTGTACTTGTAATGTCTGTAAATCCGGGATTTGGAGGTCAGTCATTTATAGCATCCTCTCTTAATAAGATAAGAGAAATAAGAGATATGGCTTCAAAAGCAGCTCCAAATCTTCTGATAGAGGTTGACGGAGGTGTTAGTAAAGAAAATGCCCCTCTCCTCGTTGAGGCAGGGGCAGATATTTTAGTAGCGGGAAACAGCATCTTCTCAAAGTCCTCTCCATCAGAAACAATAAAAGAACTCAAGCAGCTCACCCGTTAGATCAAATAATATATTTTATCTCTTTAAATGCATAAGAGACTGTAGAACCATCCAGTTTTTCAATCAAAATACAAGCATTTTTGTCTGTTCCAATAATTCTTCCTTCAAAAATTTCTCCGGAAGGTGTCTCCTGGAATTTGTGCAGCTCCTCATATCTGTATAAGTTTCTGTGGTACATTGAAGATATCTTTTCAGAGATACTTCCCCATGAAAAGTTTTTAAAAGGGATGTATAGGTCGTACAGATAGAAAGCAAGCTTCTCCAACTCCTCTTTGCGGTCATAATTTTCACCGGTAATAGCTTTTAAAGAGACAGGATTAGGAGCACCTGAATCAAATTTTTCCTGATTAAGATTAAGTCCAACCCCAACTATTGATTCTGACAAACTGTCACCCTCAATGAAGTTCTCAATTAATATTCCTGCAATCTTTTTGTCACCTACATATATATCATTTGGCCATTTAATCTTAGCATCAACACCTTTGCTTACAAGGTACTCATATACACCTACGGCAGCAATCTGAGAGATAATAAACTGGTTCTCAGCTTTTATCATATCTGGTTTAAGGACTAGAGAAAAGGTTAGGTTTGAACCCTTGGCACTCTCCCAGGATGTCCCTTTCTGTCCTCTTCCTTTAGATTGGTACTCAGCAGCAAGAATTGTAAAGTCAGTAAGGTCATCAGACCTTCTAAGTGCCTCTTTATTAGTGGAATCAATAGTTTCAAGCCAAATTATGTCAATTGCCATATCAATAAAAGTTTAAATTGGTCGCAAAATTGCAGTATTTTTACAGAAATTACGAAAAAACGACAATTATTGTGCCAGTAAAGAAGACAACAACCAAAAGATTTAAAGTTGCCCAAAGCAGCGCAGCTAAAGAGATTATCACAGACGAGATTGAACTGAAATGCATAACAGAAGCTATGCTTGACAAAAAAGCTCAGGCTGTATGTTCTATGGATTTAAGAAATATAGGAACAGCAATTACAGACCATTTTGTCATATGTCACGCAGATTCTGCACCACAGGTCATTGCTATAGCAGACAATGTAGAGGAGAAGATGTACACACAGTGCAACAGAAAGGTAGTAAGAGCACAAGGGAAGGAGAATGCATTCTGGATTATAATGGACTTCACCAACATTGTTGTACACATATTTAAGACAGAGTACAGACAATTCTACAGGCTTGAAGAGCTGTGGGCAGATGCAATAAAGACTAACTATCAAGACGACAAGCAATGAGCGAAGAAAATAAAAACAACCTCAACAAGAAATTATCAAATTTTAAGCCCCAGAAGTTTAACAACCTCTGGATTATCTTAATAATCCTTACCGGTATAGCCATAATGTGGAACTCATACCAGGGTGGTGAGCCGGTTAAAACAGAGTGGTTCTCAGTAAAGGAGAAAATGATCCCTGCCGGCGATATTGAAAAAATTATTTTCGTTACAAACGAGAATATGGCTGAAGTCTTCATAAGAAAAGATAGCCTGTCAAAATACAAAAATCAGTTTGGTGGCAAGGAGCCAAAATTTGGCCCTCAGTTCTACTTTATTGTATCAGGGAATTTTAACCTTGAAGAGCAGGTAGACGCAGTTATGGCAGGTGTTGAACCTGAAAAGAGATTTGCTGTTGAGACTGAGCAAAGAACAAACTATTTTGGAAAAATGCTTGAATGGCTCTTACTCCCTCTTATGTTAATCGGCCTTTGGATATTCTTCTTCAGAAGGATGAACAAATCCATGGGCGGTGGCGGATCCCAGGGAGGAGGTATCTTCTCTGTAGGGAAATCACAGGCTAAACTTTTTGACAGGGACAACAATGTTAAAGTAACATTTAAGGATGTTGCCGGACTTGAAGAGGCTAAGGTAGAGGTAATGGAAATTGTAGATTTTCTTAAGAATCCAAAAAAATACACCAACCTTGGAGGTAAAATCCCTAAAGGAGCTCTTCTGATAGGCCCTCCGGGCACAGGAAAAACACTTCTTGCAAAAGCAGTAGCAGGTGAAGCCGATGTCCCTTTCTTCTCCATATCCGGATCGGACTTTGTTGAGATGTTTGTAGGTGTGGGAGCATCCCGGGTAAGAGACCTCTTCCGCCAGGCAAAAGAGAAAGCACCCTGCATTGTCTTCATTGACGAGATAGATGCTGTGGGTCGTGCCAGAGGCAAAAATGCAGGCTTCTCATCAAACGACGAGAGAGAGAATACACTCAACCAACTTCTTACTGAGATGGATGGTTTTGGATCTAATTCAGGGGTAATCATACTTGCTGCAACAAACAGAGCAGATATTCTGGACAAAGCTCTTATGAGGGCAGGCCGGTTCGACAGGCAGATACATGTAGATTTACCGGAACTGAAAGAGAGGATGGAGATTTTCAAGGTACACCTGCGCAACCTGAAACTTGTTGAGGGATTTGACATTGAATTCCTTGCCAAACAGACTCCCGGATTTTCAGGAGCAGACATCGCTAATGTATGTAACGAAGCAGCTCTTATTGCAGCAAGAAACAATAAAGAGTTTATCGAGAAGCAGGACTTCCTGGACGCAGTAGACAGAATAATTGGAGGCCTTGAAAGGAGAAGCAAGATCATCTCTCCTGAGGAGAAGAGAACAATTGCATTTCACGAAGCCGGGCACGCAACTGTAAGCTGGATGCTTCCTCACGCAAACCCTCTTCTTAAAGTAACAATTATTCCAAGAGGCAGAGCTCTTGGTGCAGCCTGGTACCTTCCTGAAGAGAGACAAATCACAACCACCGAACAGATGATGGACGAGATGGCTGCTACGCTTGGGGGCAGGGTTGCCGAAGAGATAATCAACGGAAAAATCTCAACCGGTGCTTTAAGCGATCTTGAGAAGATTACAAAACAGGCCTATGCGATGGTCTCATATCTTGGAATGAGCAAAGAGGTTGGTAATATATCATTTTACGACTCATCTGAATCAGCCGGGTTTAATCTTGGGAAGCCATACAGTGAAAAGACTGCTGAGCTTATTGACTCTGAGGTGAAGAAATTCATTGAAGAGGCCCATAAAATGGCAAAAAAAGTTCTTACAGAAAACAGAGAGGGATTCACAAAACTGGCAGAACTACTTCTTGAAAAAGAGGTTATCTTTGCAGAAGATCTGGAAATTATTTTTGGTAAAAGAGCCGGCAAGCAACCTATAGAGTAATATGAACAATACAGTGGTGAGAACATTGAGCGGATTAGTCTTCCTTTTAATTATGGTAGGCTCTCTGCTCATAGGTCCCATTGCTTACGCAGCAGTAATACTGTTTATTATTGCAGTGGTAATGCACGAATACCTTGAAATTAGTCTTGGAAAGAGTTATATGTTTCCGCGTATTTTTGCAATATTAACAGGCCTCTCGCTCTTTCTTCTGCTTTTTCTGATACTGGAATACAAGCTTGAGGTGAAACTTCTTCTTCTGGTCCTGGTTCCTCTTGTAGCAACATATATTTCTCTTATATGGGAGAAAAACTCTGAAAATTACAACAGAAATCAGTATCTGGCCGGATCAATTCTCTACACAGCCCTGCCATTTGCCCTGACTACCCTGATAGTATACAAAGAGGATGGATCCTTTGACGGAACCACACTCCTCTTTTTCTTTATTATTCTATGGGTATCTGATATTGGAGCCTATGTATTCGGGATGCTATTTGGACAGAAAAACGGGCACAAGCTCTTTCCCTCAATATCTCCAAAGAAATCCTGGGAGGGTTTTTACGGAGGGCTGGGATCTGCATTAGCTTTTTCAATAATAATTTATTATTCCGGGTTCTCTGATTTTAACCTTACTCATACAATAATTATTGCTCTTATAATTAACGTAACAAGTGTTCTGGGTGACCTTGCAGAGTCTCAGTTTAAGAGAAACTTTGGAGTCAAAGATTCCGGTTCTCTAATGCCTGGTCACGGAGGTCTTCTGGACAGATTTGACGGAGCTCTTACATCATTCCCGCTTGCAATAGCTTATATTAAACTCCTATCACTATTCTAAAACATGAAAATACACAAAGAGGGTTATAAAATAATTACAAACAGTTTCTTAATACTGGCCATTCCTGTTGTTGCACTATATTTTATATTTCCGGATGATAATATATTCTGGTATGCTCTTATTGCTGCACTTCTGCTTTTTACTCTTGTCGTAAGATTCTTCAGGTTTCCGAATATTACACCTGCAATAAACGATAGTGTAGTGCTTGCACCGGCAGATGGTAAAATTGTTATTGTAAAAGAGGTATATGAGGGCGAATTTCTAAAAAAAGAGTGTCTGCAGGTATCTGTATTTATGAGTGTTTTCAATGTGCATATAAATTGGTTTCCTGTAAAGGGAGTAGTTAAATATTTCAAATACCACCCGGGAAGATACCTTGTAGCAATGCATCCAAAATCTTCAGAAAAGAATGAAAGAACAACCATAGTTGTTGAGAATGACAGAGGGACTGTATTATTCCGGCAGATTGCAGGATATCTGGCAAGAAGAATCGTCTGTTATGCGGAGGAGGGGAAATTTTATCAACAGGGTGAGCAGGCCGGATTTATAAAATTTGGTTCAAGGGTTGATCTCTTCCTTCCACTTGACTCAAGGGTTCAAGTCACAAAGGGTCAAAAGGTGAAAGGTTCGCAAACAATAATTGCCACCCTTCCGGAGCTTATCAATGAGAGTTAATTTATCTAATATAATTTGACATTTCAAGGGCGGCTTCGGCTGCCCTTTTCTCTGCCATAGCGGCAAAATCTTCACCACCGCCGGCAAAAATTATATTTCTTGAGATATTTACAAGCAGTCCACATTTGGAATTCATTCCTGCTTGGGCAACCTGAGAAATAGTACCCCCCTGGGCTCCCACACCGGGAACAAGAAAAAAGTGTTCAGGAGATATAGCTCTTATCTCTGCAAGCTTTTCAGGCCTGGTTGCTCCCACAACAAACATTAGATTATCGGGACTACCCCACTCCATCCCCTTTTTTATAACCTTTTCGTATATATCCAACTCAAAATCTTCAGCTGATGGATTTGAGGTTAGAGCAAGTATCACTGACCATTTGCCATCGTATTTCAAGAAAGGCTCAACAGAGTCCCTGCCCATATAGGGAGCCAGAGTAACTGCATCAAAATCCATTCTCTCAAAAAAGGCTTTGGCATATCTGTCGGCAGTATTGCCAATATCTCCCCTTTTTGCATCGGCAATAATAAATAGAGAAGAATCTACTCTGCGGATGTACTCCACTGTCATCTCCAGCTGTTCCCACCCCTTAGCACCCTCGGCCTCATAAAAGGCGAGATTAGGCTTATAGGCCACTGCATAGCCGTAAGTAGCGTCAATGATGGCTTTATTAAATTCAAAGATGGGATACTTTGCAGACAAAAGCGAAGTTGGGAATAAGGAAGGATCTGAGTCCAGCCCTACACAAAGGAAGCTCCTTTTTCTTAAAATATTTCCGTAAAGCTCTTCTCTGTTCATACTATCCGCGGCTTATTCTCCGGACTCTTTAAGTCTCTCGGCATTCTCAGCAATCTGAAGCAGGTCAATAACCTCCTGTACTGCTCCATCCATAAAGACAGGGAGATTATACATTGTATAGTTAATCCTGTGATCGGTTACCCTTGACTGCGGATAATTATAGGTTCTGATTTTTGCTGAACGGTCTCCAGTGGATACCATTGTCTTTCTCTTGGCAGAGATTTCGTTAAGGTATTTTTCATACTCTAAATTATAGAGACGAGTCCTTAGCTCTGCAAGAGCTTTTTCGTAGTTCTTTATCTGAGACTTCTCATCCTGACACTGGACAACAATACCGGTTGGCATATGTGTAAGCCTGATTGCAGAATATGTAGTATTAACCGACTGACCTCCGGGACCGGAAGAGCAGAAGGTATCTTTCCTTATATCACTAATATTAAGTTCAATATCAAACTCCTCTGCCTCGGGAAGAACTGCCACAGAGGCTGCAGATGTATGTACGCGACCCTGGGTCTCAGTTTGAGGAACCCTCTGTACACGGTGAACACCGCTCTCATATTTTAAAACGCCATATACACCCTGACCGGATATTTTACAAATTACCTCTTTAAAACCACCCGAAGTACCCTCACTCTGGCTGTTTATTTCAAGTTTCCACCCCTTCCTCTCAGCAAATTTAGCATACATCCGGAAGAGATCTCCAGCAAAAATTGAGGCCTCATCACCACCGGCACCCGCCCTGATCTCAACAATAGCATTTTTGGCATCCTGAGGATCGGCAGGAATAAGCAGAAGCTTAATCTCCTCCTCCATTGCCGGCATAGCCTCCTCTATCATAGTTATCTCCTCCTTGGCCATCTCTCTTAGCTCCTCATCCTTCTCATTCTGAATTATATCCTTTGCATTCTCCAGATCAATTACCATTTTGCGGTATTTGTTTCCAACCTCCACAAGTGGTTCAAGATCCCTGTACTCCTTGTTGAGAGAGACATACCTCTTCATATCAGACATTACTCCCGGATCTGATATCTGAGCTGCAATGCTTTCAAATTTCTCCTTTAGCCCCTCAAGTTTGGTATATAGATTATTATCGCTCATATTTCTTTGTCAAATTGGCTGCAAAATTAGTGAAATTAGTTGATTCCCGGAATTTTATTCTGAAGCCGCTCTTTTATATCTGATTCTCAAGACATTTCTCTCAGAATCAAAATCAGAAGATATAATTTTCACACCACCTATTTCAGATGTGTTCTCAACATGCAGACCAATACAGGGACATTTGTCATAGTCACCCACTGATATTATTCTTACAGTATCACCAGCCTCAGGTGGCAGTTTACTTGTGTTTACAACCCTTTCAGCCTCTTCTCTTGATATAAAGGACTCCTTAACTTCCAGATTCATCCCAATTACCCTGTTGACCTCCATCTCCAACCCTGCTATCTCCTCCTCACTCAAAGGCCTCTCAAAATAGTAATCAACTTTTGATTTCTTTTTCTCAATATGATTACTGAATGACCTTTCGGTCCCAAACATCCTGACCATTGTCTGGTTAATAATATGCTCAGCCGTATGCATAGGTGCGTTGTAATCCTTTTTGGCTTCGTTTAACTCCATTTAATTCCTCATTTATCCGTAAAGTTAATTATTTTGCGGCAGTTTTTCCTTCTCGCTCCCTTCGTTCGCTGTGGCGGAGACTCCTTCAAATCATATCTGGCAATCTTCCTGCATTCACAGAGTATCCGCATAACTTCCGGAGTTTTTCCTCCTCGCTCTCTGCGTTCGCTGTGGCGGAGACTCCTTCAGTTATGCGGACTACTCTGTGATAAGACATGCAGGAATTCTTGCCCAGTCATCCGCTGCCACGACGGAACCCCCGCCGCAGACGGCAAAGCCGGCGAGGAGGAATCGTTCCGGAGTGACAGTGGATAAGATGGACAAAAAAGAGGCTGCCTCTTCAGACAGCCTCAGCGGGGTTGTAAATGTAAATAACTAACCAAATACTTACTCGCCCAGGAACAGTTTCATATCCTCATCAACAGAGCCTATCGGAGCAATCCCAAAATTCTTTACCAGAACCTCTGCAACATTTGGAGAGAGGAAAGCAGGGAGTGTAGGGCCCAGGTGAATATTTTTCACACCCAGATAAAGAAGAGCAAGGAGAACAATTACTGCTTTCTGCTCATACCAGGCAATATTGTAAGCAATCGGCAGTTCGTTAATGCTGTTTGCATTAAACACCTCCTTAAGCTTAAGAGCAATTACAGCAAGAGAGTAAGAGTCGTTGCACTGACCTGCATCAAGTACCCTTGGAATTCCTCCAATGTCTCCCAATGGAAGTTTATTGTATCTGTATTTTGCACAGCCTGCCGTTAGTATGATTGTGTCCTTTGGAAGAGCCGATGCAAATTCAGTGTAGTAGTTCCTGTCCTTCATCCTTCCGTCACAACCTGCCATCACAAAGAACTTACGGATAGCACCACTTTTAACAGCCTCAACAACCTTGTCTGCAAGAGCAAATACCTGTGCATGAGCAAAACCACCAATCAGTTCACCAGTCTCAATCTCTTTAGGAGATGCACATTTTTTTGCATGCTCAATAATTCCTGAAAAATCCTTTGGTTTACCATCTTTTCTCTCCTCAATATGCTTAAATCCGGGGAATCCCGATGAGCCGGTAGTGTAGATTCTGTCGGCATAAGTAGATGACTTCCTTGGAGGTACAATACAATTAGTAGTAAACAGAACCGGACCGTTGAAAGTCTCAAAATCCTCAATCTGATGCCACCATGAAGAGCCATAGTTACCAACAAAATGGCTGTATTTCTTGAATGCCGGATAGTAGTTTGCAGGAAGCATTTCCGAGTGTGTGTAAACATCTACTCCCGTTCCCTCTGTTTGCTTAAGCAGCTCTTCCATATCCTTAAGGTCGTGGCCGGAGATAAGGATAGCAGGATTATTACGCACACCCAGGTTTACCTTTGTAATTTCAGGATTTCCGTAAGCCGATGTATTTGCCTTGTCAAGAAGGGCCATAACCTTCACACCATGTTCGCCTGTTTTGAGAACAAGTGCTGTCAGCTCGTCTGCCGATAGTGTATCGTTTGTAGTATCCACTAGCGCCTGCTGCATAAACGCATAAACATCCTTGTCTTCATGACCAAGGTTGAAGGCATGCTCAGCATAAGCAGCCATACCCTTTAGTCCATAAATAGTAAGTTCACGAAGAGAGCGAACATCCTCATTTTCTGTTGCAAGAACCCCAACCTCAAGGGCTTTTGCATCCATATCCGACTCCTCTTTAGAGGCCCAGAAAGCACCTTCAAAAGTAATATCAGAGATATTTCCACCCTTGGAAACATAAAGTGCTTTTACAGCCTCTCTCAGATCAATAGCCTGTTTAACTCTTGTAATAAATCTCTCTCTGTCAAAGTTTGCATTAGTGATTGTCATAAAAAGAGAATCCACAACGAACTTGTTTACTTCGTTACTCTCAACTCCCTTTTCTCTTAATCTTACTGTGTAGTGAGATATACCCTTGCACAGATAAATCAGCAAATCCTGAAGATTAGCCACATCTGCAGGTTTACCGCAGACTCCGTTTACTGTACATCCGGTGTTCTTTGCCGCCTCCTGGCACTGAAAACAAAACATGTTACTCATAAGTCAATTTTTATTTGGTTAATTATTACAGTACAAAAGTAGGGAACCTCAAAACAAAGAAGTGTAATTCTTGTTACACTAAAGATAATTATATTAAATTAGCATTACAAACAGAGTGTATGCAAAATATGGATTTTTCCCGATGCCCTATAATGGGCAATCTCGGCAATGAAAAAATAGGTAAACTTTTCAAAGACGCCCGCTTCAAAGTGGAGACATTTGACAAAGGTGAAGTTATAGCTATGCAGGGATCACCCTGCAAACACCTTTACATTCTGCTTACGGGATCTGTCCGTACAGAGATGACTACAGAGACAGGCGGCTTGATGACCATTGAGAACATAGAGGCAGTAAGACCATTAGCCTCCGCATTTCTTTTTGCCGAGGATAATACCTTCCCGGTTGATGTTACAGCAACAACACAGTGCCGAATTCTTATGGTTCCAAGAGATGAGGTAATAAGAATGTTTCAGAAGGATGGCCAGTTTCTTGAGAACTACATTAAATTCAATTCAAACAAGACTCAATTTCTCTCAAACAGGCTCAAAGTACTGAATATTAAAACCATTAAGGGGAAGCTTGCCTACTATATTATTGAAGGGCTTGACCAGGCAAGAGAGTCACTACCCAATACAGATTCTTACAGAATGGATAAGAATCAGACCGAATTAGCAAAGTTTTTTGGAGTTACCCGCCCAGCACTGGCCAGATGCATATCGGAAATGGAAGAGGCAGGCATAATTGAACTACAGAAAAAAGTGGTAAAAGTTAAAAACATTAGAGCGCTTAATAATCTGCTAGGATAGATTGTATTTATACAGGAATGTTTTTAATCTATTTGATTTATCAAACAAACCAAGGTATCTTTGTTACCATAATAAAAACATTAATAATATAAAAAAATAAAATTATGGAAGATCAAGTTTATTCTATGCCTAGAATTGGTGACAAAGCACCCGAGTTTAAAGCAGTAACAACACAGGGAGATATTAATTTTCCCGGAGATTATAAAGGAAAATGGGTAATTCTTTTCAGCCATCCGGCAGACTTTACACCTGTGTGTACATCTGAGTTTATGACATTTGCATCAATGGCAGATGATTTCAAAAAGATGAACACAGAGCTTGTTGGCCTCTCTGTTGACGGACTTTACAGCCACATTGCCTGGCTAAGGACTATCAAAGAGAAGATAGAGTACAAAGGGATGAAAGATGTTGAGGTTAAGTTTCCTCTTATTGAAGATATTACAATGGAGGTATCAAAAAGATACGGTATGTTACAGCCTGGAGAGAGCAGTACAAAAGCGGTAAGAGCAGTATTTTTCATTGATCCAAAAGGTGTGATTCGTACTATTATCTACTACCCTCTTGCAGTGGGAAGGAACTTTGATGAAATTAAGAGAGTACTTATAGCGCTTCAGACAGCAGACAATTTCAGTGTTGCACTACCTGCAGACTGGCGTCCCGGTGATGATGTTATTGTACCAACAGCAGGATCTTGCGGAGTTGCAAAAGAGCGTATAGAGAGTAAAGATGAGATGCATTGCTACGATTGGTTCTTCTGCACAAAGAAACTTGACAAGGAGAAAGTCCTTAACGCTCTGGGCAAGTAGGCAAGCAGAGATTACCTCAGGGGTAAATGGCCAAACACTTGAAATTAAGCCAGATACTCTATTTTTACGCTTTCTTTTAAATAATTGGCATTCAATCGTTTGGCCATTTACCCCTGAGGTAAAAAAAGAGGCTGACCATTTTGGTCAGCCTCTTTTTAGTCAGTATAGCTATCCAGAATCTCCTTGATCTGGCCAGGTTCAACTCTGCCGTATACCTTCTCTCCGATAAGCAATACAGGAGCAAGACCGCAGGCGCCAACACAACGAAGTGAATCGAGAGAGAATTTACCATCCTCAGTTACTCCACCCACTTTTATGTTTAATTGCTTTTTAAGTTCATCCAGAACCTTCTCGGCACCTCTTACATAACATGCAGTACCCATACAAACAGATATTGCATGTCTGCCTTTAGGTGTCATAGTAAAGAAAGAGTAGAATGTAACAACTCCATAAACTTTAGCCACTGAAATCTTTAGTTTCTTGGCAATCTCGCGCTGAACACTCTCCGGCAGATAGCCAAAATGTGTCTGAGCTGAGTGTAGTATCTTGATAAGATCTCCCGGATCGTTTTTGTATGAGTCACATATTTCGTGAATACTCTTAATATGGCACTCTTGTAGTTTCAAATTACTCATGACTCTTAGTTTTTATCTTTTTCAAAATAGTGTGTATGGAGCAAATGGTGAGCTTTTTCACTCATTGGATGGCCCAGGAATTCCTCATATAGTTTAATGATATAAGGATTCTCATGAGATTTACGCAGTTTTTTCTGTGAATCCTCTCTGTAGATAGCCTCAGACCTTGCTTTAATTATACTTGAGTCTCCATGGTGCAGAGGCTGACCAGCGCCACCGATACATCCACCCGGACAAGCCATAATCTCAATAGCGTGGAAATTGTACATTCCGGAACGGATTCCATCAAGAAGTTTTCTTGCGTTTCCAAGCTGATGAGCTATTCCGATATGAATAGGAGTACCATCAAAATCAATGGTTGCCATTCTGATTCCCTCAAGACCGCGAAGCTCTGTAAAGTCAACTTTATTAAGTTTCTTACCGGTATGAAGTTCGTAAGCAGTACGAACAGCAGCCTCAATCACACCACCTGTTACACCAAAGATAACACCAGCACCGGTTGATTCACCCAGCGGTTTATCAAACTCCTCCTCAGGAAGCTTTTCAAAGTTCATATTGCAGCTCTTAATAAGTGAAGCAAGCTCTCTGGTTGAAATTGAGAAATCTACATCCGGGTTACCGTCTACAATAAATTCTTCTCTCTGGCACTCATATTTCTTTGCCAAACAAGGCATTACAGAAACTACTACCAGATCTTCCCTCTTCACACCCATAAGCTTGGTGTAATAGTTCTTGGCAATAGAGCCGAACATCTGCTGTGGTGAGCGTGCAGTAGAAGGAATGTCAAGCATACAAGGGTAGTACTCCTCAAAGAAGTTAACCCAGGCAGGACAGCAAGATGTAAGAATTGGAAGTTTTACATCCTTATCACCTGCAAGATATTTTGAAATTCTTCCCAAAAGCTCTGTACCCTCTTCCATAATGGTAAGGTCAGCCGCAAAGTCGGTATCAAACACCTTGTCGAATCCAAGAGAGCGGAGTGCTGCAACCATTTTGCCGGTTACAAGGGTTCCCGGCTCAAGGCCGAACTCCTCACCCAGTGCAGCACGAACTGCAGGAGCAGTCTGAACAATAACAGTCTTTGTAGGGTCTGCAAGAGCTCTCAGCACCTTCTGAGTATCATCATAAGGAGTCAAGGCTCCTGTAGGACAAACAGCAACACACTGTCCGCAGAAAGTACAAGGAGAGTCAACCAAATCCTGCTCAAAAGCAGGGGCAACTACTGCCATAAAACCTCTGTTAACAGCACTTAGTGCTCCTACTGTCTGAACATCATTACAAATGGTCTCGCAGCGGCGGCACATAATACACTTATCCATATCTCTCTTAAGCGCAGGAGAGAAGTCCTTTCTGTAAGTTGACATCTCAGCATGCTCAACAGCGTGAATCTCTCTGATACCCATCTTCTGAGAGAGAGTCTGAAGATCACACTGACCAGATGAAGAACATGTAAGACACTCTTTAGGGTGGTCAGAAAGAATAAGTTCAAGAACTGTCTTTCTAGCATTCATAACTCTTAAGTTATGAGTATTAATTACCATTCCCGGAGTACATTCGGTAGAACATGAAGGGGCGAGGTTTCTTCTTCCCTCAACCTCAACCACACAAATACGGCAACCACCCGGGCGGTTTTCAATATTCAGGTGTTCAAGATTCAAATAGCAGAGAATAGGAATATCAATTCCCACCTTTTTAGCTGCCTGGTAGATGGTAGTTCCCTTTGCTACCTCTACTTCAATATTGTCAATTTTAATTTTGATATTTTCCATTGAGTGGGAGATTATTGAACATGAATAGCTGTGAACTTACACTTCTCGTAGCAGGCACCGCAGCGGATACATTTATCTGCATCAATCACATGAGGCTGACGCTTCTCGCCGGTAATTGCATCAACAGGACAAGCCCTGACACAAGCCGTACAACCGGTACATTTGTCTGCAATAATTGTATAAAGCTTAAGAGCTTTGCAACTTCCTGCAGGGCAAACCCTCTCTGTTACGTGAGCAAGATACTCATCATAGAAATTCTCAATAGTTGAGAGAACCGGATTAGGTGAAGTTTGTCCCAAACCGCACAAAGATGTATCCTTAATAACACGGCTAAGATTCTTAAGATATTCAATATCTTCAGGAACGCCCTTACCTGAGGTTATCTTCTCAAGCATCTCGTGCAATCTCTTGTTACCTACACGACAAGGAGCACACTTTCCGCAAGACTCCTCAACTGTAAATTCCAGGTAGAATTTAGCTACAGAAACCATACAGTCATCCTCGTCCATAACAATCATACCACCAGATCCCATCATAGAACCTGCAGCAAGAAGATTATCAAAATCAATAGGTGTATCAAGGTGCTTTTCAGTAAGACATCCGCCTGAAGGTCCACCTGTCTGAACAGCCTTGAATTTTTTACCATCCTTTATACCTCCACCAATTTCATATATTACCTCTCTTAAAGTAATACCCATTGGAACCTCAATCAAACCCACATTGTTGATTTTTCCGGCTAACGCAAAAACCTTTGTCCCCTTTGATTTTTCTGTTCCAATTGAGGAGTACCACTCGGCACCCTTTAGGAAAATAGCAGGCACATTAGCAAATGTCTCAACATTATTAACATTTGTTGGTTTGCCAAGATAACCCTTCTCAGCAGGGAATGGTGGCTTAACAGTAGGCTCTCCGCGAAGACCCTCCATTGAGTGAATAAGTGCAGTCTCCTCTCCGCAGACAAAGGCACCTGCACCATATCTCAGCTCAATATCAAATTCAAAACCGGAACCCAGTATCTCTTTTCCAAGAAGGCCATACTCACGCGCCTGTCTTGCAGCAACCTTAAGCCTCTTGATTGCAAGCGGATACTCGGCACGGATATAAACAATACCCTTAGTAGCGCCAATACAATACCCGCATATAGCCATAGCCTCAATTACAGAATGAGGATCACCCTCAAGGATTGAACGGTCCATAAATGCACCCGGGTCTCCCTCGTCTGCATTACAGACAACATATTTTTGATCAGCTTTATTTTTTGAAGCAATTTCCCATTTAAGACCTGTAGGGAAACCTCCGCCGCCCCTGCCGCGAAGACCTGCCTTTTTCAGCAGATCAATAGCCTCCTGAGGAGTCATATCAGCCAAAATATTTCCTAACGCTGCATATCCATCTCTTGCAATGTACTCATCAATATTTTCAGGATCAATAAAACCGCAGTTTCTAAGGGCAATTCTCATCTGTTTCTGATAGAATCCCATATGCTTTGAGTCCTCAATATGTTTCTGAGTCTCCGGATCTTCATACAGAAGTCTGTGAACTTTTCTTCCCTTAAGGACATGTTCACGAATAATCTCGGCACAATCCTCTTTCTTAACCTGAGTATAGAAAGTATTGTCCGGTATAATCTTAACAATCGGCCCCTTTTCACAAAAGCCAAAACAACCAGTTGTAACAACCTGAGCGTCGTTTTCCAGCCCAAGGTTCTTTATTTCCGATTTGAGATTCTCTACGATCTGCTCGCTCTCTGAAGCTCTGCAACCCGTTCCGCCGCAAACCAGAAGATGCAATTTATACTGTGCCATTTCTCCTTAGTTTTTGTCGTTAATAGTTTTGTAGTTAGTTGGTATTATACCATCCAGCAACTCACCGTTTACAATATATTTGTCAACGATTTCAATTGCCTTTGCAGTATCTACATAACCAAAGACAACAGGATCCTTGCCGGGAACCTTTACCTCAATTGTCGGCTCAGCATAGCAATAGCCCATACAACCACCCTGTGTTACAACCGCAGGAATTTTTTCCTTCTCGATCTTCTCCACAAGAGTATTCATTACCGTTCTGGCTCCTGATGCAATGCCGCAAGTAGCCATAGCAACACGGATCTGAACAAGAGACTCAGGCTCATTACTCTTTTCACGGATGTTCATTCCGTGTTCGAGATTTTGCTTCATCTTGCGCAAATCTTCTAGGGACTTGATTTTGTTCATATTTTATGATGTTATTGAAATTCCCTGTTTAAAACATAGGTAAAAATATATAATTTCCTACCATTTACAAAATTAAATAGTAGCGAAAGTGTAAAATTATAAGTTAAAAGTTTGAAATTAAAAGAGAGCACAATTCCGGCACCCCTTCGCAAGCCCTTTTCTTAATATGAGTAAACTCTCTGTATGAAGGTCTTACATCAGCAGGATCAACAAGAAAAGAGGAGACTCCGTGCCTTACATAATCAACAAGACCTGCAGCCGGATAGACAGCTAATGAGGTTCCCACAACAATAAAAATATCGGCAAGTGAAACTAACTTTGCACCACTCTCCAGCTCCGGAACCTCTTCACCAAAGAAGACTATATGAGGCCGCAGCTGTGAGCCATCAGGCGCAAAATCGCCAATATGCACATCGCCCGGTGTATCTACAATTAATGATGGATTTTTAATACTTCTGCTCTTCAGCAACTCCCCGTGCAAATGAAGCACATTTGAAGAGCCGGCCCTCTCATGAAGATTATCAACATTTTGTGTTACTATATCAACAGTGAAATATTTTTCAAGCTCCACCAAAGCAAAGTGAGCAGCATTAGGTTCAACTTTTGAAAGCTGTTCTCTTCTCATATTGTAAAAATTGAGAACCAGTTCAGGATTTCTCCTGAGTGCATCAGGAGTGCAGACATCCTCTATTCTGTAGTTAGCCCACAAACCATTTGAATCTCTGAATGTATCCAACCCACTCTCAGCACTAATACCGGCACCGGAAAGAACAACTACCCTCTTTTTCATCTTAAGCCTGTTTAACTCTTTAACTCAGCAATATTTTCCATTATCATCTCCTCCAGCATCTTGATAACCCTTACATCACTGAGAGGAATTTCACCAAGCACCTCAGCAACCTCAACACTGTCAAAAATATAATCATTATCATTGAATATATACCTGAATACAAAATGGATATCAGGATTTGCCGAGACCATCAGAACAAATGAGTTTGCAACATTCCCAAGAGGAGGCCTGTCAATATTTGAGTGTCCGAACCAAGCCTTTACAACGCTACCCTTACCAGGTTCGGAAGATATAGAAAGCCCGCCGCCACTTTGCAAAGCCGATTGTTTATAGAGAGGAATTCCCATACCCACTCTCCTTGTTGTTCTGGTGGTATAGAACGGATCCTCCAGCCTCTCTACCGTCTCTCTGCTCATCCCTTTACCGTTATCTTCAATAACTATTGTTAATGTATCGGCCGGAATATTCTCATCTACCATCAGGGTAATAAGGGTTGCCCCCGCACTTATTGAGTTCTGAATAATATCAATGATATGAAGAGATAAATCGTTCATCTTGTTTTGTACTGAGGTGGATTTTTAGTTGAAGAAAGAGCACTTTTTAGAGAGGAGAATGAAACATCTGATATATCAAGCAGAGTATATGCACCCCCAATTTGTTCAGGATAGTGAGCATCAGAACTTTTGATAAAATTGAACCCTCTGATGGATTTATCTTTTGCAGCCATAGCAGAGGCATCTGCATTCTGAGAGATCTCCAGGGCCTCAGCACTCAACCCAAAGGGCAAAAACCCCAGCTGGCTGTATACAGAGTTTGACCCCTTGTCAATATGAGCAGGAATAAAAATTCCGCCAAGAGAATGGACAAAACCGCCAACCTCCTCTATACTCTTGTCAATTGCATTTATAAGCAGATACTCTACCTCGGCAACAACCTCCTCATCAGAATTAACTGCAAGCTGGTAGCCGAATACATCCGGATCATTAGGAATCTTTACGATACTCTTTTCCAGGAAATCCTGAAGCTCTGAAAGGCGATTCTGCTCTACAAAACAGAGGAGATGAACCTCCTCACGAGTAGTAACCTCAGCACCACATAATACAAATATACCCCTCTCCTCTCCAACTCTGGAGATTTCCAAACAATTAAGAGTACTATTATGATCTGCAATCCCAATAACATCCAACCCCTCATCTGCAGCCCTCGAGATAATGTTCAGAGGGGTCATTTCAATATCTCCGCAGGGAGAGAGAACTGTATGTATATGGAGGTCTGCCCTTATCATTTTAACATTTCGTAGAGCCTGCCTGCAAGTTCAAAAGCCTGCATCTTTGTACCCATAACCGGAATGCCCTCCTTTACGGAGAGCTCAATTGTATCAGGATCAGGCTCAAAACCCTTTACAAGAATAATAGCAGCGATATCCTTCAGAGATGCCACTGCCATAATGTTTTTATGAGTTTGAAGAGTAATCCAGATATGCCCCTCTTGTGCATGACCCATTACATCTGAGAGTAAATCCGATGCATAACCACCTGTAACCTCTCTGTCAAGCCCCTCAGGCGCAGAAAAAACATTCAGAGACAAACTCTCTGCGATATCCCTTACTTTCATATCCTTTATAATGTAAAATTTAGTTTATTCCTTATCAAAACGGGCATCACCCCATATTCTCTCCATTATCTTAACAGCCTCATCCAGACCCAGCTCCCCTCTCTTTTCATATATTGTCCTGAGAAATATACAAGAGTTTATCTCTCCCTGCCCCTTGGCAATATCCTCCGCAAGTGCCTCACAGCTTGGAGCGCCACAGGCACCACAGTCGATACCCGGAAATAGATCTTTTAGCTCTCTGGCCTTCTCCATCTTCTGTAATGCAACTTCAATATCCCAGTCATATTTAACCATTGACCTGGGCTCAATCTGCTCCATATGAATCACAGCAGATGTGTATTTTTTATATTCATCAACTAATTTATGAATCTCAGGTGTTTGCGCAGCATATTTTCTCATTGTCTCTGCAGCAAGAAATCTGTTTCTGTGTGAAAGAATACCTCCTGCACAAGACTCATCGCAAGCCCTTAACTCAAGGAAATCAACATCCTCAATCTCCTCATTCTCCAGTAACTCAAGGAAATCTATGACATTTGCCATTCCGTCAATAGCCAGAGTTCTCCCTTCAATATGAGCAGCCTCGCCTCCTGTAGTAGGATAAAGAATTCCCTTTGAAGAGATTTCACTGTTAACTTTTACCGTTGTTGTGATTGGAATTCTCTGTTTATAAGCCAGAAAAACCTTGTTAAAGAAATAATCCATGTTAATAACACCCGTTATAGGAGAGGTGTAACCCCCTACAGGTGATTTAACTGCAGCTATTTTTCCAATGCAAGGTGTCAGGTAAAAAATCCCCAGATCTTCCGGGTTTCCGCCCTCCTGCTCGTGTTTTCTCTTATAATACTGAGCCGTAATCTCAAGGGGAGGAAGAAGAGTCATTATCTTGTCAACAAGAGAAGGGAATCTAACCTGAATAAGCCTGATCACAGCCGGACAAAAAGATGAAATAACCGGTTTTTCGGCATTTCTCACATACTCCTGCTCCTCCTCAAGAAGGGTATCAACACTCTGCTCAACAGCACAGACCTCAGTAAACCCAAGCTCTCCTATTATTTCAAATATTCTCTCTCTTGGAATAGCGTCATCAAACTGAGCAAAAAAGACAGAAGGGACAAGCAATAATCTTCTTTTGTAGCTGAAAATCTGCTTGAAGTCATCATCCATTACCCTTATAGCTCTGTTGGGACAAATTCTGTAACACTCCCCGCAATCAATACACCAGTCTATATGAATTTTTGCCTTTCCTCCGGTAACTCTCAGAGCCTCGGTAGGGCAAACCTTCATACAGTGCGAACACCCGATACATACATCGTTCAGGATCTCCAGCGCACGATTGTAGGTTGTACTACTCATCAGAAATTATAATTTATATATAGTGTTGTCCCTTTTCCAACCTCACTCTCTATCCTGAACTCATCGGCATTCTCGCTTATATTTGGCAAGCCCATCCCTGCTCCAAAACCCATCTCTCGCACCTGAGCAGATGCTGTAGAAAAACCGGGAGTCATCGCCTGCTCAATATCCGGAATACCAGGCCCCTCATCAGCAAGTTTAAGTCTCACTCCTGATGGAAGGATCTCTGCTGTGATGACACCCCTGTAGGCATGAGCAACAATGTTCACCTCAGCCTCGTAAAGAGCTATAACAACTCTTTTTACTACTCTTGGGTCAACATTGAGCTGCTTTAGCATCTTCTTTATTTGAGAAGAGGCATTCCCTGCAGCAGTGAAATCACCACCCTCCACCTTGAATTCCAGATTCATATTAATAAATAGGCTTTAAGCCGGCGGAATAAAGTATTCCGGCACATTTAAACATTGAAAAAGCAGAACTTATAATAAGCATATCGTTCTCAACAGCAAGGTCAAGCATCTCATTAGAAATCTCTTTGCCTCTGCAAATCAGCAAGTAAGGAGTATCAGACATCTCTGCGGTTCTTATTGCCTGAAGATTTGCCAATCCGGTAATAAGAATAAATTCATTTGTTTTAACCGTCAGAACATCACTCATCAGATCTGAAGCAAATGCCTGTTCAACATTTCCATCCAGATGCCCCTCTCCACAAAGTACGGTCCCCTCGACCAGTTTGCACAAATCCTTGATTTTCATCTTTTTTATATTACAAAGTCTTTATATAGCACCTTCTCTTCATATAGGGCTCAGAATTATATCTCTCCCACACTTTGAAAGCCGAGTTATTCTCTGCCTGAGGATTTGTAATTCCTACACTTACTCCCATCCTGTTCAGGTGAGCGCCTATATAAGTATGAAAAATAGATGTAACACCTTTATGTTGCCATTCGGGTGCAGCTCCAATCATCATAAAATCAATAGTATCATATTTCCTGAATGCCCTTAGAATATGAAGAAGGCCAAATGGAAAAAGTCTCCCCTTTGCCTTCTGAAAAGCCTTGCTTAAACTAGGAAAACATATTCCAAAAGCGGCAATATTATCATCTTTATCCAGGACAATGCTTGTAAGCTCCGGCTTAAGTTTTGGAAAATACTCCTTACCTATGCTCCTGATCTCTGCAGGAGTCATTGGAACAAAATTATCAATCTCCCTGAAACTACCATTATAGCTCTTGAAAAATCTATCTACCAATGAATCAATGTCTTTAATCTTCTTTATATCAAGAACTTTAAGGTTATACTTCTCAAGAAGCATATTGTTAATATTTACAATCCTTTTGTCAATAGGAGCTCCGGTAGCAATTTTAATCTGAATCCAGTCTAGCTGTTTGCCATATCCCATCCTCTCAAGGTAATCAGGGTAATAGGGATAATTGTATATACAATTTACCGGAGGTATATTTTCAAAACCTTCAATCATCATACCCTGTTTACCCCATGTATTAAAACTGAGAGGGCCGTGAATCTCCTCCATTCCCAACTCTCTTCCCCAATTTTCCACACAGTTGATAAGGGCCTCTGCCACCTCAAAATTTTCAATAAAATCTATCCACCCAAACCTCACCCTTTTTTCTGTATGAAATTCATTTGAGCGAGGATTAAAGATACCGGCAACCCGACCAATTACGACATTGTCTTCATCAGTTGCCAGCCACAGTTTAATTTTACAATACTCAAGAGAGGGGCTTTTAGTAAGGATTGAGATCTCATCAATATCAAGTGACGGAACATACTGTTTGTTTCCTTTAAATAGCTTGTGAGGGAACCTTACGAATCTTTTTATATCTGACTTTGATGTAATCTCTTTTACAGTAATTTTCATCAGGAACACAATTGTTTAGGTATAGGCAAAACAAATATAATCATTTTTTCTCATTAAGAGATAGCAGATCTTCAAGCACAACCTGGGCACAAAGACACCCAAACACAGCGGGCAGATATGAGATAGTTCCCACCATTGACTTTTTATTTTGCTCCTCAACAGGAACAATAGCGTCACTATCCGGCAGCTCCTCTGAGAAGACAACCCGGAAACCTTTGCTAATACCCTCTTTTCTCAATTTTTTTCTCAGAATATAGGCTAAAGGACAATTGTATGACTTAGAAATATCCTTAACAGTAACCTTTGTAGCATCACTCTTGGCTCCGGCCCCCATTGAACTTACCAGATTTATTCCGTTACTTACTGCATATTTAATTAGGGCAATCTTAGGTGATAAAGTATCAATGGCATCTACAATGAAATCAGGGTTGAATGGAGAGAGAAGTGTTTCAACATTCTCTTCTGTTAAGTACTCATTAATAGAAACAATATCAAGCTCAGGATTGATATCCTTCAGCCTCTCCCCCATCAGCTCGCTTTTATACCGCCCCATTGTACTCTCGAGTGCAAGTAATTGTCTGTTCTTATTGGTATGGGTAACAACATCTGAATCAATAATTACGATCTTTCCAACTCCAGCCCTTACAATCATCTCGGCAGCATAAGCCCCTACTCCGCCAAGACCTACAACAATCACCCCGGAATCTCTTAATTTTTGCATCCTCTCCTCGCCCAGAAAAAGAAGAGACCTCTCCTGCCATCTCCATTTATTTGAATACTCCATTATCCCACAATCTTTTTTGACTCTTCCCAAACCCTGTCCATCTCTTCTAGCGCCATCTCCTTGATATTCTGCCCATTCTCCACAGCCCATCTCTCTAAATATCCAAACCTTTTAATAAATTTCATATTAGTCATCTCCAAAGCAGTGTCCGGATTAATATCATAAAGCCTGGCAGCGTTGACAAGAGAAAATAGAAGATCTCCAAACTCTTTTTCCATTTCACCTCTCTCCTCTCCTTCAATACTCCTGGAGCTGACAGCCTCGGCCTCAAACTCAGATATCTCCTCTTTTACCTTACTCCAGACATCCTCTCTGTTTGCCCAGTCAAAACCTACTGCTCTCACTTTATCCTGGATCCTGTAAGCCTTTACAAGAGAGGGAAGCGAGGCAGGCACACCGGAGAGGATGGTTTTGTTTCCATCCTTCTCTCTCCTTTTAAGCTGTTCCCAGTTCTGAATCACCTCTCCGGCTCCGCTGACTTCAACATTGCCAAAAACATGAGGATGACGGAAAATCAGCTTCTCACAAATCAAATTCATTACATCTGCAATGTCAAAAAGCCCCTTCTCCTTACCGATTTTCGCATAGAAAACCATATGAAGCATCAGATCTCCCAACTCTTTGCTAACCCCTTTATAATCTTTTTCCAGAATGGAATCACTAAGTTCATAAGTCTCCTCTATAGTCAGTGGTCTCAGGCTCTCCATTGTCTGTTTCATGTCCCAAGGACATCTCTCTCTCAATTCGTCCATAACATCAAGAAGGCGGACGAAAGCCTTAATCTCATTTTCCCTGCTCATTATCAAATTTTATTCTAATTTCTGCCCCGGGGACAATACTCTCAAGTTTTGCCAGGGAGTCCATATAAACTGCTATCTCCAGAAAGCCCAAAGAGTTAAACAGGGCCATAATACCTCCGGGATTTCCCTGGTAATACCCCCTTGATATACTTCTGATCTTAATATGCGGCCCCTGAACATAAATTGTAAAGGCCCTTGCCTTGTGAACCCTGTCAAATGTACTCTTCTCAATATTACTTATCGCATTCCCAAAAGAATCAATATATAATACCTTTCCGGTAATTGTATTCTCATCGTATGCAACTCTTGCAAGAGACTCTTTCTTAAGATCACAAGCCTTTGTATTTGCCTCAAAAGAGTTTTCAAGAATAGTTTTCACCCCCTTTGCAAACAGAGAGACTGCAGTAAAAGTTGAAAAAGACTCTTCAACATTAATTGCAAATGCAATTGAAGGAGGATTTTCAAACAACTGAGAGAATCTACCATCATTAATACCAATAAAGTAGTGATTATTCGCGTAAACAATCACCATCTGACTATCCGGCAAAGGTTCACTCATCACACCCATAAGGTGAATTGAATTATGGGGGAAATGGGTATATGTGCTTTTTAAAATGAAAGTTTCCTGCAAAACATCAAAACTTGGAATGGAATTTGTTATCTCGAGCAGATTAATTTTTGACGAGACAGAAGCCAGCCTGCCCCTGAGAGCACCCAGATAGTAGTCATTTTTATTCCAATCACTTGTTAATGTAACAATTGTCATTCAGGGCCGGAAAAGTGTCTTACAAAGATAGAAAATTTTCATACATTTGCGCCGTTTTTAAAACAGGGATGTAACACATAATATATAACTAATTTCTAATTACTTATCATGCACACTAATTTCAAATTTATCAGCGCCGACGAAGCAGTAAAGGTAGTGAAATCAGGAGATCACATTCATCTGAGCAGCGTGGCAAGCGCCCCAAAAGTTCTTATAGATGCACTCATCAGAAGAGGAGACGCAGGAGAACTTAAAGATGTAAGAATACACCACCTGCATACAGAGGGTGAGGCTCCCTACACAGAACAAAAATACGAGGGAGTATTTTTCCATCAGGCCTTTTTCGTAGGAGCCAATGTAAGGAAGAGCGTTCAGGCCGGATACTCGGATTATATTCCTGTATTCCTCAGTGAGACACAAAAACTTTACAGAAGCGGAACCCTTCCAATTAATGTAGCAATGATTCAGGTATCATCACCTGACAAACACGGATTTGTATCACTTGGAACATCTGTAGACGCAACACTTGCTGCAATAGAATGTGCAGACTATGTTATTGCAGTTGTAAACAAGAATGTGCCAAGAGCCTGGGGCGATGCAATGATTCCTTTAAGCATGATCAACTTCTTTGTAGAGGATAACACTCCACTTGAGGAGGCTCACTTCTCCACACCGGATGAGATTGAGACAGCTATAGGAAAGCACTGCGCAAACCTGATTGAAGACGGAGCCTGTCTGCAAATGGGTATCGGAGCAATCCCCAATGCAGTACTCGCACAACTCGGAAATCACAAAAATCTGGGTATCCATACAGAGATGTTTGCAGACGGTGTCCTCCCTCTTGTAGAGAAAGGGGTAATTAATGGAGCAAACAAATCAATAGACAAAGGCAAAATGGTTGCAACCTTCCTTATGGGATCACAGAAATGCTACGATTTTATTGATGATAATCCAATGGTACTTATGCAAGATGTTGCATACACAAATGACCCATTCATCATTGCCAAAAATGCAAAAGTTACAGCAATAAACTCTGCACTTCAAATTGACCTTACAGGTCAGGTTTGCGCAGACTCAATAGGAACAAAATTCTATTCAGGAGTAGGTGGTCAGGTTGATTTTATTTATGGTGCCTCATTGTCACAAGGAGGAAAAGCGATGATTGCCATGCCTTCAGTTACAAACAAGGGACAAAGCAAAATCTCCCCAACTCTTACACTTGGTGGAGGCGTTGTTACTACAAGAAACCACATCCACTGGTTTGTTACGGAATATGGAGCTGTGAACCTTTATGGCAAATCACTTCAGGAGAGAGCAAGGCTGATTATATCAGTTGCCCATCCTGACCACCGCGAAGAGCTTGACAGAGCAGCATTCGAGAGATTCGGCCCTCACTTCCACTTTATTGGATAGTAATAACGGCTGTAACACACTGTTTATCTACGCATATTAACATTTAACCCCGCGGATAATCCGCGGGGTTAAATGTTAATATGCATTATATGGCTTTTAAGATTAGTTTTTCTTCACAACATAGATCTCAAAGAAAAGCGGCTGGAATACCCCAAAATTCTTCTCCTGGGAACCATAACCATATTCAGATGAGAAAAACGATACGGCCTTTTCACCGTACTTCATATTAAGAAATGTTTTTGCAACACCTTTAATCACAGAGTTACCACTACCATCATCAGAGGTGTTTTCCGGATCTGAAACTGTGTTATTAAGAGGAGTATATGTTTTGGAAGAGCTGTATATACCATACTTTCTTGCAGTATCCTCAATATTGGTATCAAATACAAAACCATTGAGAAGCTTACCTACATAATAATATTCAAGATTATCTCCAACCTTAACAGAATCTCCTTCAGTGGCTTTAATAATTTTAAAATAGTAATCCAACTCTGTTGAATCAATTCCTCCGTAATATAGATTACTGAAAGATCTCAAAGAGTCACGCTGAAATTTCTCAATATTTTTAACTACCCTGAGAATTTTAAAATCATAAATGGTTGGTGAAGTATGAGATTTATTGCTGCCGGTGTAACCATAATCAGATAACCAGGATGGAATAATCAAGCTGAAATCAGAGCCAACTCGTTTATTATCCATACCCTCCTCAACACCTCTTATAACAGTATTTGCTCCTGTCTGCATCAAATAGGGTCCGTAGTAATTTGCGGCCGAATATGAGCCGACTCTCTTTGCCACCTGTTCGTCAGTTGTTGTCAGGAAATTACCCTTAAGATCCCTTGTAGAATATGTTACATAAACATACGATGTATCCTCAATCAAAGTACCTGCCCCCTTTGCTCTTGTAATAGTGTACAATCCGGAAGCAGCTGGTTTCAAAGTATCACTGTGAACCACCTTGATATATGACTCAAGAACTCTTCTTTCAACATCTTCTGCAGACTCCTCCTTCTCTACTGCGCAGGAAAAAGCGCCAAGGAGAAGGCTAAGCATTACTGAAATTCTAAAATATCTATTCATTCTTCTATTATGTTGTCTTTAATAAAGCCGACAAAGTTAAAAAATTTAATCTGCCTCTAACTCCTTTCTTAGCGATTCTTCAAAATATTCGCCCACTTCACTGACAGGAATAAATAATCTCCCCCCGGCTGCCCTCTCGTGCCCCCCTCCGTTGAAATAATTTCTGGAGAACCGGTTCACAGAGAAATTATCTGATGACCTCAGAGAGACCCTTATATGTTCATCTTTTTCAGTAAAGAGAGCGGAGATTGTTATACCATATATGTTTAGCGGCAAATTAACAAAACCCTCTGTATCTCCCTCTGCAAACTGGAACTCATCTAGTTCATCCTTGGTAAGAACAATATATCCGGCACCATATTCAGGTAACAATTTCATCTTATTTAGCAGCGAATGGCCCATAAGTCTCATCCTCTCTTCAGAAAAACCGGCAAACACCTTCAGTTGCAAAGTCTCTTTATCAACTCCCCGCTGAAGCAGTTCATAAGACATCAGGAATGTTCCGGCATCCACAGAATTAGAGAAATTGTTAGTATCAGTCATCATTCCCACATACAACGATTGTGCCGCAATCTCAGGTACTCTCTCAATGGATCCCTCCTCAATCTCTCTGATAAGCCAGAAAAGTAATTCACAAGTAGAAGATACCTCTGTGTTGGAAATTACAAAATCAAATGCCTCTTTCTCTGGAAGTGGATGATGATCCACCAGAATCTTTTTTGCAGCAGATTCCCTTACCAGGGGCTCCAGATCATCAATTCTCTTAAGCTGATTAAAATCAAGAGCAATTATAAGATCAGCATTTATAACGGTTCTCTCCGCAGCCTCTCTTCTCCAGGAGTGGATAATTACATCACCATCCCTATCAAGAAATTTTAGATTTTTTGGGTAGGGATTGGGAACAACTATCCTGGAGTTGATACCCAAAGCGGCTAAATACCACTTGAGGGCAGTCACCGAGCCGAGAGCATCACCATCCGGATTTGTGTGAGTAAGTATGGCGATAGATTTCGCATTTTTTACAGCATTATGGAAATACGCTGCAGAATTCCTTTTCAAATAGCCCTTCATGGAAAAAATTGTTGGAACAAAAATAGAAAATATATTGTGGGGTCTGAATATTTATTTTAATTTTGTGGGAACTTTGCGAGAAAATTAATACAAACAGATAACCACTAATGAAAAAGGTCTTAACTATTGTTGTGCTGCCTATTATAGCTATCGTGATAGGCTATTTGATCTATACAAGCATCCAGGAGCCTGTGATTTTCGAAAAAGAGAGAAGATTCAGAGAGAAAATTGCCATTGAGAGGCTAAAAGACATTCGTACCCTCCAGGTAGCTTATAAATCAAAACATAACAAATTTACAAGCAACATTGACTCATTGATTGATTTTTACAACAATGGTCAAATTACAGTTATTAAGCAGGTAGGTTCTATGGATGACTCACTGGCAGTTGCTCAGAAGAGAGTATTCAGAGACAGTATCAGAATTGCCGTTCGTGACACACTACTTAAAAGAGAGGGCTTTATTGTCGACTCTATCAAGTACATTCCGTTCAGCGGCAAAAAAGAGATTGAAATGAAGGCCATTATTGGCAAAGTTTCAGGCGTAGATGTTCCTCTTTTTGAGGCAAATATTCCATTTGAAATACTTCTGAACGATCTTAACAGACAACTCCTTGTAAACCTTAAATCGGACCGCGAGCAGGTGGGGAAATATCCGGGCTTGAAGGTTGGTAGTATTGAAGCACCAAACAACAACGCAGGTAACTGGGAATAATAATGCCTGTAATTGTCAATAAACAGCTTGAGCTGGACAAGACAATTCAATACAGACTATCCATTCAAGCTGACTTGAATGGATTTTCTTTTTCAATTGTCAACGACGAGCATAAGAGATGTCATTTTCTCTACCAGTCTGACTTTGCCTACATTGAGGACCCTGACACCTACAATGTGGCAATTTACAAGATGGTTAAATCTTTTCCGCTCCTCTCAAAGAAGTTTGCCTCAACAGATGTTATAATCAACACCCACAAATTCACATCAATTCCAATAAGCAATTTCAGGAATGAAGATGCCGGACTTATACTTGGACAGCTCCATTTTCTGGAGGAGCTTGATGAGGTGGACACTATTATTGAAGAGAGTCAGGAGCTGGCCCTGCTGTTTGCTGTAAACAGCACGCTGCTCAACACAATTAAGAAAATCCAGCCGGAGTTTAAGGTTGTCCCATCTGTTTATCCTTTTATTAAAAACGCAAAATTTTTTCCTGATAATAACAAGCTGTTTGCCCAGTATCACAAAGGTCATGTTCATATTGTAATTACAAGTGGCACTAAAATGATATTCTGTAACTCATTTCCTGCACTGCAATTCAATACTGCCCTCTATTTTATGATACTTTCCCTTCAGCAATCAGGAATAAAGCAGGAGGAGGCATCTGTAATTTTGTCCGGAAACATAAGAGAGGAGGATGTAAACAGCCTTGTGAAATACTTCCCTAAAGTAAAATATTTCAGACATCCATCAATACTACTTGGCGGAGCCAATCTGGAGATGAAGTACGCATCAATGATGTTTCCGCTATGAGAATAATAGCTGGAGATCTAAGGGGAACGCAGTTCATACCCCCAAAAGGATATAAGGCAAGACCCACAACAGACTTTGCAAAAGAGGGTCTTTTCAATATTCTTGTAAATCAGTATGACTTTGAAAATATCGCCGTTCTTGATCTTTTCTCCGGAACAGGCAGTATCTCATTTGAATTTTCATCAAGAGGGTGCAAAGACATTACTGCAGTAGATATGAATCCTCTCCACTACTCATTTATTAAAAATACAGCATCCAAGCTTGGATTGACAGGAATGCAGGTTCTCAGAAATAATGTTTTTGATTTCCTTAATATCTGCAGAAAAGATTTTGATATAGTTTTTGCCGATCCCCCATATGATATATCGGGACTGGAGGGTATTCCAGATAAGATTCTCTCTTATCCTATATTTAAAGAGGGGGGAATCCTTATTTTTGAACATCCTGCCTCTTTTAACTTCAAGTCTAATGCTCGCTTTATCAAGGAGAAAAAATATGGTAATGTACACTTCTCATTTTTTTCTAATAAAATTGAGAATAAAACAGAGTAAAAATTTTGCAATTATTAAAAACATCCCTATATTTGCAGTCCCAATTGAAACACAAACGGTGTGGTAGTTCAGCTGGTTAGAATACCTGCCTGTCACGCAGGGGGTCGCGGGTTCGAGTCCCGTCCATACCGCAGAGAGCCTACGACAAGAGGCGCCAAAAGAAAGACAAGCCCTTCATATTCAGTGAATATGAGGGGCTTTTTTCGTTTATCATGTCTTAGTCTAAAGCCAAGAAAAAGACAAAAAACGACAAAGCATCTAACCTAAACTGTACCCCCTTTCCGAAAAAACGCAAGGGGGTACAGTAATTCGAAGCGAAAGGGGTACAGTTTGGTCAAAATTGGCAGGGAGTTGTCCTGATTTGGCACAGTGCATAAAGTTCATTTTGAGATAGTTCACAGTAATTTTGTAACATTAAAAAATGAGTTTATGAGAAGTACATTTCGCATTCTTTTCTATGTAAAGAAAGACAAAAAAAGAGCAGACGGCACTTATCCAATCATGTGTCGAATCACTATCGACGGAGAACCAAGTCGCTTCAACACTAAAGCAAATGTCAATCCCGATATTTGGGATGCAAAAACCGGAATCGCTATCGGCAAATCAAACAAAGCTGTTGAAGTTAATGCCTTATTGAATACTATAAAAACAAGTATTCATAACGTGTATCACGAATTACAGACAAAGGAAAACAACGTAAATGCCGAAAGAGTTAAGAATATCTTTTTAGGCACTGAAGTAAAACACCAAACTGTGCTCGAACTTTTTCAACGACATAATGATGATGTAAAAAAATTAGTTGGTATAAGTAAATCTAAAGAAACATTTCAAAAGTATGAAGTTGCTCGCAAGCGTATGGCAGACTTCATTAAGGAGTATTATAATGTATCGGATATTTCTTTGAAAGAAGTAAATCACATGTTTCTCCATAACTTTGAGATTTACCTGATGACTTCCTGCAATTGCAAGCAAAATACTACTGCTAAATTCCTACAACGTTTTCGTACAATTATTATCATGGCAAAAAATAACGGTTGGATACATATTGATCCATTTGCCAATTTCAAGATACGATTTAAGAAAACCGATCGTGGCTATCTAACACAGCAGGAAATTGACATAATTATGCGAAAGAAATTTGCTACTGAACGTCTTGAACGAGTAAGAGATATATTTATTTTCAGTTGCTTCACCGGACTTGCTTATATTGATGTTAAGAATCTACGCCAGTCCAATATTCGCACTTCTTTTGACGACGGATTGTGGATTATCGGCAAACGGGAAAAAACGGGAGTTAATTATAATGTTCCCTTACTTGATACTCCTAAGCAAATCATAGAAAAATATTCGGGTAAATTGCCAGATGAAAAGGTGCTTCCGGTTATGAGCAATCAAAAGATGAATGAATACTTGAAGGAAATCGGGACAGTCTGTGGAATTGATAAAAATTTAAGCTATCATCTTGCAAGACATACATTTGCAACCCTTACGCTTACAAAAGGCGTATCTATTGAAAGTGTATCGAAGATGTTAGGGCATACGAATATTAAAACCACCCAGATATATGCGAGAGTAACCGATGTTAAAGTTAGTACGGATATGGCTTCTTTTGCTGAAAAATTGGAAGATAAAAGAGTTAAGTCTAATTCCAAACTGGATAAACTATTTGAGTGTCTTTCTTTAGGCGAAAAGATGGCTTTATTTAATCTGCCACAAACGTTATCGAATGATCCTGAAAGGGTGAAACGAATATCTGTAATGTGGCACAGCCTTTCAGAGGAAGAAAAATCTTCTCTTTGGTCAAATACATTTGAACAAGAAGAATCCCTTTCTTTCAAACCTATGATGAAACTAGCAGTTAATCAATAAAAGATATAATTATGGAATTACAAATCATTCAAAATAAGATATACGATATCAGAGGTATGCGTGTCATGCTTGATTATGACCTTGCAAAGTTGTATGAAACCGAAACAAGGGCATTGAAACAAGCCGTTAAACGCAATATTCACAGGTTTCCGGAGCCTGACTTTATGTTTGAACTGACACGGGAAGAAAGCGATGCAGCAATCAAATTAGGGGTGTCACAAAATGTGATACCCCCCGGATACAACGTCGGCTCTTCATTAATAATGGCGTTCCCGGAACTCGGAGTAGCCATGCTTTCATCCGTATTGAAAAGTAAGAAAGCAATTCAAGTAAACATTTCTATAATGAGGGCTTTTGTTGCTTTACGCCAATATGCACTGGGATATGCCGACATAAATCGTAAATTGGAGGATTTTATGATAGAAACCAATATGCAGTTTAGCGATATTTACCAAGCGCTCACAGAACTGGCTTCCCAAAAGGAATTAGAGAATAAACCCCGCAAACGTATAGGCTTTAATGTTAAACAAGATGAAGAATAAGATTATGGAACGAGGATATATAAGAATAAAAGAAAATCGTGATAATCAGCTAACTGTTGAAGCGAAACTCGTAAATTGCACCCTTTGGATGACAAAGCATGAGATAGCTGACTTGCTAAACGTCTTTGTAAGCTCGGTCGGGAATAACCTTCAGGCTATATTCAAATCGGACATATTGCGGGAGGAAGACGTAACCCGGATACACAAATCCGAGAACAATGGTCGCCAGTGCGAAGTAACGGAATACAATCTTGAAGCACTGATTTTTGTCAGTTATCGTATTGCGTCCTATGAAGCACGGGTTTTTCGGGAGTGGGTAATGAAAGCTCTGACCGAATATACCCGGACGAAACCCAAAAGAGAAGCAGAAGTATTGATTATATATAACTTATCATCAAAACTCCCTGCCATAATATTAAATTAATTCAAACGTATAAATATATTCAAAGATGAAAAATGTAGTTTATGTATTGGTCGCCCTGTTAATGGTTTCTTGCGGCTCAAACTCATCCGGTAAAAAGTATGGACAAACCATTACTGATTATTTGTTGAAAGGCAAATCGGCTACCGACTTCAATTTTAAGATTGAGGAACTGGCGGAACATGGAACGATAACCGTTGCCGATAGTATCGCCTATATTACCGAAGAGTACCGGAAAGACAACGACCTTTTTGTCAAGCGGCTTGAACTGGCTAAAGATATGAGCAAGGAACTGCTGTCGAAAGCAAAGAAACAAGCCGACATTGATGAATACACGGCTAATATCGCACGAATGGATACCCGTATTGATTCACTTAAAAATGCTTCTCCCGACAATCTGAATGGTTATGATAAGCGGAGTGCAAATGACGTTCTTGCTGTACTCGTAAGATGTAAATATTCAGTAGAAGCGAAAGGACGTTCCGTCGCTGAAACATTTGATTTCTACTTATCTCCTGACGGTAGTAAATGCTATGATAAAACAAAAGCGAAATAAAAAATATCTCATTAACTCAAAGCAAGCCTGTATCTCAAAAAAAGTGATACGGGCTTTTTTTATGGCTTTCCTTTCTATGGGGAAAGTCTGCGTTTTAAGCAAACGCAAAGTATATCAATCAATTTTTCTTTTTACTACACTTCTCTCCTCATAATTTCTTCCTCTATTAGCTACTTATACTAAAGCGGCTAATTGTAATCGGTTACAGTGGCGAAAGTATTTCCGTGTTCTTCACGCCGCTTGCAAGTTCGAGCCTGTCGGTTTTGTGAAAAATCTTCCTCTTTCCCTCATGTTTTCGGGCGAGCGTATTTATTCCCAAAAAACTTGTCTTCGGCTAAACACTACTTTCCGATAGCCCCTGAAACTCGATCACAACTCACCGGCTCCGATACGGCAGAAAAAAAAAGTCAGAAATTATGAGAAGTATAGTAAAAAATAGGAAACAACGACCGACAATCTACCTTCCAATTAGCATAAAATTGGTTGTAAAAATCGTTTTGGTGGTTTTGGGATTCTGCGTGTGGGGAACAGGGTTTATTTGGGCTTTAGTTGGCCTGTATTTATTCTTTCCCATACTTCGGGCTATCCTCTCCGTGTTGGTAGGTTTTGGGGCTATAATCCTCTTTCTTTTCATTCTGCTGACCTTTTTATAATCCCTTAAAATTTAGAGTTATGAGTACAGTATTTTTATTAGGTGCAAACAAGAGCATAGACAGAAGTAAACAGGTAGTTGAAGTAAACGAAATCATCCAAATGGAGGGTTACAGTTATGACAGATATGTAGTGTACGACATTGTTAAAAATGATTGGGGACTGCATTACAAGTTGGTTAATCTTCGCACAAAGGACTATCAGACAGCCGACATTATCAGACCATTGAAAGAAAAATTCGGTATCGGTTACTACTACGACAGCGAAAATCCTCAATATATGGACAGCTTCGAGGTGGCAATACTTCTTCAGGAAGCACAGCAAAAGAAGAAAGCGGAGCAGGAAGAAGCCGAAAAAGAAAAAGTACGGGTAGAGGAAGTTAAGAAAATCGGACGTTTACGCATGATTGCCATTTTTCCCGAAAACGCTCAGGCGGTTATCGTGGCTCGATTGAAACAAAATGAAAGCGACAGCCAAACAGACTATTACGCAAGTAGCGTACAACGTACCGTTATTTTAGGCTTTTCAACCCACAAAAGGGACATCTTTTCCGAAATGCGTAAACACGCGCCCAACTTTGAGGAAACCGCCTATTTAGCCGAATTTAACGAGGATTACGAGCATCGGGAAAAGTACAGCATGGGAGACGGCTACTACTTAGGCGAAAGTAAGTACAGCGGTTGGATCATCGAAAAAACGCCTATTTACAAAAGGGAAAATACAATAGAAGAATTTGCCTATACCGCAGGGAATGAAGATAACATACATATCAGCAAACCAAATTCAACACCCCCAAGCAACCCAACAGGAGCAGGAAAAAACGGCTGTACATTGGTGGAATATTCAACAAAAGCGGTAGCGGTATTTGGAGATACCAAGAGTATCAAAGACGAACTTCGGGCGATGGGCGGACGGTTTAACGCCCGACTGACCTTTAACGGTAAAAAACTGGCGGGTTGGATATTTTCTAAATCACAGGAACAGCAGTTAGCCTGTTATTTCGGACTGGATTAAGTAGTAACACGGGGCAGTAACCCTGCCCCACAAAACAAAAATCATGGAATACAAAGAATTATCAATATACGAAAAATTGGAACGGATACAGGAAGTAAATTACTGCCGAGCCGAACGCCATGAGGTAGCGGTTTATCTGAATGCATTAAGACGTAATTACAGAGCGGTAATTGAAGAATACGAGAGCTTTGGAGATAGCCCACGCCAGTTGATTATGAATAAGCGAGATTACGACAAGCATCTGCTTTTCGGGTTTACAAAGAAAGAATTTAACCAATATGGTTGGTTGGAATGTCCCTGTTTTTTGGAACGGGAAGAAATAAAGTTCCCCCATCGGGACGGTTGGGCGGTATCCAATTATATCACAGTGGGCAAGGGTTTAAACGGCAAATGGAGTTACGGAGTAAGTTATTCCCATAGTACGGGCGGATCGGGTTACGGTTTAGGCGTGTGGGGTAAGATATTCGACAACCGAAAAGACTGCCTGAAATCGGCATTAAACGATATGCTGACAGGGCTTGAAAAAGACAGCAGTAAGACCGACAGATACGCCCTAAACGTACTTAAACAGGCAAAAGCCCTATTTGACGAGATTACAGGACGTAAGCCTGTACAGTTAGAATTATCATTCTTTTAATAACAAGTAAATCAATAGATATGAAAACGACAGAAGTAAACGAGAGCATAATAGGAAAACGTTGTAAGTGTATTTTTACAGGCTTAATGGTAACAGGAACGATCGAGGAAATAAAGATCGGGAAACATACCGCAGAAGTGAAAGTCCGTTACGATGAACCGCATCAATGGGGAAACTTAGAATATGAATATGGTTGGGCATTCGGAAGAGTGCATGATGAGTTCGGATCGCTCCGTCATTTGGAAATCATAGACGACCAGTATCAGGCAATAAAAGTAACATTTTCGCAGACCATTAAGGAGATAGACCGAATGTTTACCCGTGATTATGAGAACTGGCAGACGGTCAATCTGAAAGAATGGATTGATAATTATGAGAGTTCCCGATTTACACAGATTGACGAATATACTGCCATTATTACTTCTGAATACAACATGGATTGCGTAAAGGAATGGCTTGCGAAAAATACCCCAATGAGAATAATAGACAATTTGAACTAAAACAATATACAGCAATGAAAACAAATTCAATCAATAAAAACGGCTGTTCCGTCTGCGAACAGGGACAAGAGAATTACACAACATTCCGCCCTGCCTACCGTCCGAAGCAAGCATTTTACCAATATGATTATAGACATACGGACGGGGAACTATTCAGCATAGTAGCACCGACTTTGGAGGAATGCCGTTCCCGTCGGAATGAATGGATAGCCGAGAAAAGTAAAGATAAGTATATTTTATTCTTAGGCTTTCAACGACTGGGAGAGTTCGACACCATTAGTGAAGCTAAGAAATATGCACAGGATAGCGGATTAACAGGAGCATTTAACTTGTTAGGCGACAATTATCGGGACGCATGGTATGTATCACAATCAAAACAAGAACAAGTATGAAAATAATAAAAGACATCACAGGAAACAGCATCAAGGTAACAGACCTCGATGCTGCTATCAAGCAATGTAAAGACTGCATAGAAAGCCCTTATAAAATGGAATCAGGGCATACTGTTGGCGAAAATTATGCGTATATGCTAATTCAACTAATAGAAATCCGACAGGAACAAAGGCGGAACAACTGGTTGCCCGGTACTAAAATGCGTTATGAAGAAGGCAAACGTTTCACAAAATTAGATATTGCCTATGAAATCGGACGCCATGAACCATATCATCCTGCTTCCCTATATTGGGACAGCTTACACCGAAAGGAACTGGTAACTTTCTTCAATGATATGTTTGGAACTGATATAGCATGAACAGACGGCGGATTTTTCCGCCGTTACTTTTTCCATGACTAACTAAACGGACAGGGAGAAAAAGTAACAAAAAGCCTATTAAATAAACAATCCGAAACTTTTGGTAGGTTTCGGATTGACAATTATGCTGTATAAAAAACTATTCTGTCGTTATAGTTTCAAATAATTTAATCCACTTGTCTTTTAAGTCTGTGGGTATAGATTCCATCGTTTTTTCAAAACGATTTTGGATTGCACGAGCAATCTCAACTTTCCAACCATCATTTAATGTTACATTATATTTTTTAGCCCAATCTTCTATTTGATTCACAATGTATGTATCCGAGAAATTGTAATAGCTGCCACAAAACAACTCAGCTAAATTATATTATCGATAGAAATAGTGCCTATATATTCTTTGGATATATAAGCACTGTTTTTTATTTAAAGTCCATTTAGTCTTCATCTTCAGCATTAAACAACTCCTCATAGAACTTTCTATTTTCCTCGCCCCATTGGTCCAATGCGTCTAGAATAGGAAATGCGGAACGACCTAAATCAGTCAGAAAATACTCAGTACGAGGTGGTTGTTCTGCATAAATTTTTCTATCTATAATCTTATACTCCAACAATTCTTTAAGTTGTTGATTTATTACACGTTCTGTTGCATCAGGCACCTCCTTGAATATCAGACTTGGGCGTAGTGGCTTATCTCGAAGTGCTTCTATGATGCAAATTTTCCACTTTCCGCCAAGCACCTGCATAGCAATGCTATAACCACATTCTAGATATATAGGGATTTTTCTTTCAGACATAATTGTATAGTTAATTTGTAGGAACAAGATACAAAAATAGTGCGAGAATGCATTCTTTGATTATTTTGCTTATCATTCTCTTATCCTAATTCCTTCTCAAACATATACATCAATTTATCTTTTTCATTCAGTTCTACACTTCTGCTTACCTTTTTATTGGTGATTTGATAGCCCGAAAATCGAGTAACAAAAATGCCCAAGCCTTGAGTGTAGGAGCTGACTTCTGCTGAGTATTCTTTACTAGTATCTAAAGGAATTTCACCCAAAATAGTAGTCCAATCACCATCTGAAGTAATAGTAGATATTTCGCCTTGCATCTTGTTGATGTCTGTAATAGCCCTAGCATTCACAGCTATTGGAATTTGCAATTTAAAATCTAAGATTGGCTCCAACAACTCAACATCAGCTTGTTGTAAAGCCAATCGAAAAACATAGGGAGCTAAACTTCTAAAGTCGGCAGGTGTGCTCACTGGACTATAATAGATTCCGTGAGAAAAAGTGACTTTAAGGTCGGTTACTTCCCAGCCATACAAACCCGATTCACAGGCTTTCTTGACTCCATCGAATACTGCATTCTGAAAAGATTGATTCAAGTAGCCCAATGAAATATCGCTCTCTATCGTAAGTCCCGCACCGATTGGCAAAGGTTCTATAATCAAGCCAATAGATGCCCAATAAGGATTAGGTGGCACTTCGATATGAATGGTGTATTCCGATTTCGTTTTCAGACGTTCCTTATAAATCGTTTTCACCTCTTCAAAGTAAGCATCTACCGAAAATCGCTCCTCCAACAAAGTCAAAATAACTTCCCGTTGAGTTGCTCCATAAAGAGAAACTTCTAGCTCATTATTATCAGCATTGATACCAAACGTTAAAGATGGATCTTCTACCGATAATACATTCATAGCAGAAATTAATTTACTCCTATCCTCTACTTTGGCAGGATGTATAGATGATTTGAGAGCAGGACTAGGAATATTCAATTTATCAAATAAACTTGGCATTGTTCCTAAATAATCACCTACCATCAGACTTTCGGCATGGTCTAAAATTGCAATATCGTTTGTAGAAACTTCATCTACATCTATTTCGTTTCCAGCGTAAAAGGTCTTTAAACTTCTTATTTTCAGATTCTCATCTGAGCCATTGAGGTTGTATGATTTTCTTGTTCTAAGGCTTCCCCCTATAATCTTTAGATAGGCTCGTTTCTGTTCCTTCTTATTATGCTCAATTTTATAGACATAGGCAGATAAATCGTTCTCTTGAGGTAGAGATGTTTCAATAAAAGTAGTGATTGAGTTTAGCAAATCTTCGATACCAATGCCATACATTGCTGAGCCATGGTAGATAGGATGTAGTTTAGCGAATTGAACAAGATGAATCATTGAACTCCAATAGTCTGAATTTGAGAGTTGCGTATCGCTTAAGTATTTTTCAAGCAAAGAATCATCTTTCTCCAAAATTGTTTCTCTGTCCTTTTCTGATATGTTGTGTATTGTACAGCTAGAAGTTAAAATCTTGCCATCAACGGATTGCATAAGAAGAATATCTTTTGAAAGGCTATTTTGTATTTCGAAATAAAGCTGATTTAGATTTACTCCCTCTCTATCTATTTTGTTGATAAATAGAATGGCTGGAATTTCTAGTTGTTGCAAGACATTGAACAACAATCTCGTTTGAGCTTGAATACCCTCTTTAGCAGACACCACAAGAATAGCACCATCTAGCATTCTAAAAGTGCGTTCCACTTCTGCTAGAAAGTCCATGTGTCCAGGAGTGTCGATAATATTAATCTTTGTATCGTTCCATTGAATAGACGTTGTAGAAGCTCTAACGGTGATACCTCTTCGTTTTTCAATATCCATCGAATCGGTTGTGGTATTACCTTTGTCCACACTTCCACGTACCTCAGTTGCTCCACTAGCAAATAGCAAGTTCTCAGTAATGGAGGTTTTTCCTGCATCAATATGTGCAAGAATACCTATATTTATAGTTTTCATTTGATTTTGTAAATAATATAGCGGATGCTTTGTAGAAATGCATCACATAAAAAATACATCCTTGATGGTAGAATGTACCACAAGAACTTGAATTCGTATTTCTAATTATATTATTTACTGCCGCATAGTGTGACAAAGG
The DNA here is from genome assembly GCA_035609245.1 of Bacteroidales bacterium MB20-C3-3. NCBI lineage: Bacteria > Pseudomonadati > Bacteroidota > Bacteroidia > Bacteroidales > Bacteroidales bacterium MB20-C3-3. The sequence goes on from CP141202.1 coordinate 759,114, forward strand.
TAGAAAATAAATTTTAAAATCAACTATCCTAAATCGTTATCTTAGAAAATCCGTTCATACCTATTCCTGACCGCAAGAATATAGTGGCTAAAGGAAAGCAAAATCTTCTTTACCTAAACTGTACCCCCTAAGGGAAATTAATAAAATAATCACTTAAAGTACAGCTTGTTAGGTCGTTTAGGTGGCTTTCCCGTCCATACCGCAAAACTTACTGAAATTCAGCAAGTTATAAAAAGAAGAGACCAAATCAGGGATTAATTTCCGGATTTGGTCTCTTTTTTTTATAGCAAAAGTTAATGTTTAATGAAAGTACCGGAATCAAGTTCATCAAATGCATGCTGAAGTTCCTCTTTAGTATTCATAACAACCGGACCTCCCCAGGCAACAGGCTCTCCAAGAGGCTTACCGGTAAGAAGTACAATCCTGGCCCCGTCTCTGCCTGCCTTTAAAACAACCTCCTCCTTTAAACCGGAATCTGCCTCAGATGGTCTGAATAGGATTGCGCAAGCCTTGTTTTCAAACTCGGAGAGATTATTATCTGCAGCAATAGTCCCATCTAAAAGGTAAATAAAAAGCGTCCTTTCGTTTGAAGCCTCATTGTAACGCCAGATACTATCTGGTGACAGCTTAACATCAAGATAGGTAACATCCACATATTTAGAACTAAACGCCCCTTTATCCGCCCCATAACTGCCTGCGATAATCCTAATTTCTGCCCCCTCCTCTTTAACCAGAGCTACCTGATCTTGAGTAATGTCACCATAAGAGGGATAAGTCATTTTATCCATTGCCGGAAGATTAAGCCAAATCTGACAACCAAGCATTCTCTCAGATGCAATGGGCATCTCCTGATGGATAATACCTGAGCCGGCTGTCATCCACTGGCACTCAAGGTCACGGATTGCCCCACTGTTACCAAGACTATCTCCGTGCTCAATTTTCCCGTTAATAAGATATGTTATTGTTTCAATGCCCCTGTGAGGATGCCACGGGAAACCCTTAATGTAATCATCAGGGTTTTGCGAATCAAAGCCGTCAAGCATTAAGAAAGGGTCAAAATCCTTTACATTTCTTAAGCCGAGAACTCTTCTCAGATGAACACCCGCACCATCAACAGCATTTTGCCCGCGTACTATTTGCGCTACCTCTCTTCTATTCATATAAAGCAGGATTAAATTTCCTACAATATAACAAATAAATGTAAAAAATTAAAAGAGCCAGCCATAGATCATACCTGAAACTGTAGCCATTGCCATAACAAGCAGAACAAAAATCACGGTCTTCTTTGTTCCCATTACCTCTCTTATAACAAGCATATTGGGAAGAGAGAGAGATGGACCGGCAAGCAACAGAGCCAGAGCGGGCCCCTTTCCCATTCCGGAAGCAAGTAAGCCCTGGATAATTGGAACCTCAGTTAATGTCGCGAAATACATAAAGGCACCAACAACACTTGCAAATAGATTTGAAAGTAAGGAATTTCCACCGACAGCCCATTCGATCCATTCATTTGGAACAACACCTGCTATTGATGTGCTTCCGTGCGTAGAGCCCAGAAGGAAACCAGCTGTTACAACACCTATCGCAAGAAGGGGAATTATCTGTTTTGCAAAACTCCAAGCAGAGAGTGTCCACTCACGATTATCATCATCCCCTTTATCAAAGAGAGTGATAACACTAAGCGATATAATACCCACAACCATAGGGATAAGAGGTCTGAAAACCGGGTTGCTAATTGCGGCATTTGTTGCAAAAACAGATGCTATGGTTGCAACAGCTGCCACTAAAACCCACTGCCATTTAATTTTAAGTATTTTAATCAAAGAGTAACAGAGCATAAGGGCGAATCCCCCGGTGATATACCATTTATATGTAAATATATAGTACCAGGCACTTGATGTATCATCAGCAGCTGGTCTTCCCCAGTTAGCAAAGACAAGTATAGCAACCAGCGTGAAAAAATGGAAGGCAGTTTGGCTCATCGCTCTTTTTTCAGGGATATCGGGAAAGTTCATCTGCTCCTCTCGCTTTGCCCTCTCCTCCTTCCTGAAAATAAATGCCATCGCTAATCCAATAATAACAGAGAAACTAACAGCTCCGATTGTTCTCGCTACACCCATCTCAAAACCAAGAATTCTGGCTGTAAGTATTATCGAAAGTATGCTTATGGCCGGACCCGAATAGAGAAAAGCCACTGCAGGGCCTAAGCCTGCACCTCTTTTATATATACTTGAAAAAAGAGGCAGAATTGTACAGGAGCAGACCGCCAGAATTGCCCCGGAGACACTGGCAATTGTATAGGCCACCCATTTTTTTGCATTCGCACCAAAGTATTTTAAAACAGCCCCCTGACTTACAAAAATTGATATAACACCAGCAATAAAAAATGCAGGAAGGAGACAAAGTATTACATGCTCCTGAGCGTACCATTTTGCAAGGTCAAGAGTTGCAAGTATCGCAGTCAAAAAAGTCTCATTGCCTACAGGCATAAAGAAGATAGCTGCAAATACAACCACAATCCATAAAAGGATTTTAAACTCCTTATTTTTCTCCATAACCTTATAAACCAAGAATCTGTTTAACCTCTTTCTCTGAAGGAATCCTGCCTTTAATCTTTACAATCTCATCCACCACAATCGCAGGAGTAAACATTACATTATACTTCATTATCTCCACTATATCCTCTACCTTGGTAATCGTTGCATTTAGACCACTCTCAGCAACCACCTTCTCAACTACAGCCTGAGCTGTTTTACATTTAGCACAACCTGTGCCCAGAATCTTAATTTCCATATTTTTTAGCATTTATTGTTCGCAAATATACGAACTAATTTAATACTCCATAATTTTTTTAAATTTGTCAAATGAAAACTTTTCTATCAATATTGACTATTTTATTTGCCGTTCCGTTAATGTCTCAAAACACATTTTCTTACAAAACGGCAAACTCACAGGAACGGAGAGATACCTTTTTACACCGGCTAAATAGAGGATTCACCGAAATATTTACCGGATTCGTCGGGAAGTTCTATTTTTTTCCTTACTATCGCTCCACTTTTGCAAAAACTTTTTAAAAACAGAAAAAGATGCATGTAATAAACAACGGAGGCAGCCCCCGCAGAGATGGACACGGTGCCATAATAGCTGCAGCAGCAATTATTATTTTAGGAGTTCTCTTCTTGGGGAGAAATCTTGGATTTATTAATCACGGAATCCTGAGAGTCGTAATCTCCTGGCAGATGTTACTTATATTCCTTGGAGCAGTAGCCCTTTCAAAAAGAAATAACACAGGAGGAGCTATACTTATAGGAGTAGGTCTGTTTTTTATTGTGCCGAGACTTACCGGAGCAGGAATGTACTGGGCAGCAACATGGTGGCCACTACTGCTTATTGCTGTTGGAGTTATTCTGGTTATCCGTTTTCTAAGACCTGATTCTCCCCTGAGAACAGGATTCAGAGGTCACAATTTTGCGAATGATGTAACCTATAAATCAGATAAAGGATATGTTGATTCAGAGGTATCTTTCGGATCAGTTAACCACATTGTTGTTGATCCTGTTTTTAAAGGAGCCAGAATAAGAAATAACTTTGGAGCAACAATTCTGGATTTGAGAAGAACAACCCTGGAGGAGGCAGATACATTCATTGATATAGACTGCAATTTTGGAGGAGTTGAAATTTTTGTACCTTACGGATGGACTGTTACATCTCAGATAAAAAATTTCCTGGGTGGCACGGACGACAAACGCTTCAGAGCCTCTGAGGCTCCCGGAGACGGGAAGAGACTTATTCTAAGAGGTAATGTATCTTTTGGAGGAGTAGAGGTTAAAGGATAGAGAATTATTTATATGCACCCTTTTGCCGAGACAAGAAGAGAGACTGTTAAAGGGGCTGCTTTCGCAATCACGGGAGCAGCTCTGCTCTCTGTACTCTTCATCAGATACGGAAAGCCGGAAACCACTCTTTGCGCAATACTCTCATCGGTATCATACACGGCAATTTTCTCCGGATCTGCATATTACTGGTGGTATGTACAACAGTATCTCAAGGCTCCGGGAGCAAAAGCAGCTGTGGCAGCTCTTGTTCAGCTGGCCTCATCCGCAGCAGGGGCGATAACAGTATCGGCATTATGCACAGAAGGAGCTCAATGGTTTTACGAGGTACTACCCATTGCTGTATCGCTCGGCATAATTGGATGGATATCGGTAACACTCTACTACAAAACGAGAGAGTTTGAAGAGATGGGTGAAGAAGAGGGCTCCCCCCAGCAACCTCGTGAGGCAAAGAGAAATACTCAGGAGAATATCTCAGTAAAGGAGGGTAACAGGATTCACATCATTCGGGCCGATAATATACACTATATACAGGCATATGGCGACTACGCGATGTTATATACTGATGAGGGAAAGTTTGTAAAGGAGGAGACAATGAAAAACCTGGAGGCCACTCTTCCGGAGCACTTTGTCAGAATCCACCGCTCCTCAATTGTCAATACCAGAATTGTTGTAAAGACAGAACTATACGGAAAGGAGAGCTATACCATTCATCTAAGCAGCGGAGATACACTGAGGGCCAGTGCCCCGGGGTATAAACTTCTTAAACAGAGGCTCTCCTTGTAAAAAAATTGAACAATATATATATATCAGAATAATGAAAGATTTCACAACTAAGCAGAAGCAGATAGCCAGATATGCAAAGGCACTCGCTCACCCCGTAAGGATAGCAATTTTAGAGCTCCTCTCAAGCCAGGCCTGCTGCTATCATGGTGATATGTCAGAGGTGATTCCTGTTGCAAAAAGCACTCTTTCCCAACATTTAAAGGAGTTAAAAGAGGCAGGTCTTATTCAGGGAACAATTACACCACCCACCATTAAATACTGCATAAACAGAGAAAACTGGGATGAGGCAAGAGGGATGTTTTCCCAATTTTTACATGATCTGAAAAACGACGGTTTTGTTTGTTAGAGATAAATGTTAAGTTTTTTTTAATATTAATGTTCGTCTATTTGCGAATTACTAATATTTCGTATTTTTGCGAATAACCAATCGGAATTCATATGAAAAAGATATTAATATTATGCACTGGAAATAGTTGCCGCAGCCAGATGGCTCACGGATTTCTGCAGTCATTTGACCAAAATCTTTATGTAAAATCTGCCGGGACTCAACCGGCAAAACAAGTCAACCAGACTGCGGCCAAAGTAATGAAGGAGCTGGGAATTGACATATACAGCCACACACCTCAGCTGGTTGACAAATATATTGGAGAGGAGTGGGATTATGTAATAACCGTATGTGATGATGCCAATGAGACCTGTCCCGCATTTCTGGGTAAAGTAAAAAAGAGGCTCCATATCGGGTTTGAGGATCCTTCACACAAAACAGGCGCACCTGAATATGTAATGAGCGAATACTACAGAATAAGAGATCTGATTAAAGAGCAGTTCCATAACTTTTACACAGAAAACATTGCAAAATGAATATTAAAGAGGGAATATCATTCTTTGACAGATATTTATCTTTATGGGTTGCTCTCTGCATAATTGCAGGAATTGCTGTTGGGAAGCTGCTTCCCCAAATACCTGAATTTCTTGGCAAACTTGAGTATGCAAATGTTTCAATACCAATTGCAATCCTAATTTGGATTATGATCTTTCCAATGATGCTTAAGATTGACTTTTCAAGTGTAGTAAATGCTGTAAAAATGCCAAAAGGGCTATCAATTACACTTATAGTAAACTGGCTGATAAAGCCATTTACAATGTTTGGAATTGCATGGCTCTTTTTTCATATTATTTTTAAACGGATCATACCATTTGACATTGCTAACGAATACCTGGCAGGGGCGGTACTATTGGGAGCCGCACCATGCACTGCAATGGTGTTTGTCTGGAGCCATCTGACTAAAGGTAATCCCGCCTATACACTTGTTCAGGTTGCAATAAATGATTTAATTATTCTTGTTGCTTTTATTCCAATTGTAACACTTCTGCTGGGGATAAGCGGTATAACTATTCCATGGAACACACTAATAATATCTGTAATTTTATTTGTTGTTATCCCTCTCTCTCTTGCTGTAATAACCAGAAGAGCTGTAACAAAGAGCAAGGGAGTAAAATATTTTGAAGAGAGATTTGTACCCAGATTCAAAAGCACAACAATCTCAGGGCTACTTCTTACTCTTATAATTATTTTCTCTTTTCAGGGAGAGACAATACTCAGGAATCCGTTTAACATTCTGTTGATTGCCATTCCACTTATAATACAGACATTTCTAATTTTCTTCTTAGCATACAAATGGGCGGAGAAATGGCGGTTACCACACGATATTGCAGCACCAGCCTCTCTTATTGGAGCCAGCAACTTTTTTGAATTATCAGTCGCGGTTGCAATAGTTCTCTTTGGACTCAATTCAGGAGCTACACTCGCTACAGTGGTTGGTGTTCTGGTAGAGGTGCCTGTTATGCTTACCCTTGTTAAATATGCAAACAAAACCCGAGATAAATTCAAAACAATATAATTTACAATTATGAGAAAACTTCTTCTATTCGCTTTCACTCTTTTTCTTGCCCTTTCCTGCGTAAACAGAAACTCTTCAGAAAACAATAATGGATCACAGAGCAGTCAATTTACAATTGATGCAAGTGAAAATGTAGTCAATGTTCTGTATTTTCACGGCACCCAAAGGTGCAAAACTTGTATTGCTGTTGGGAATATTGCAAAAGAGACACTTGACAGCCTATCATTAAATAATGATAGTATTGTTTTTTCAGAGATTAACACAGATGATCCAAATTTTAGTGAAATCACCTCAAAATTCCAGATATCCTGGAGCTCTCTGATTATCTCAAAAGGAGAAAATAGAGTTGATCTGACAGATTTCGCATTTGCAAATGCCATAAAAAATCCGGAATTACTCAAAGCTGAAATAGTTAAAACAATTACTTCACTGCAATAGCTAATAGTTTATTCAAAAGTTATGGAATTCCTGCAAAACCTTGCTGACAATTCACAAATACCTGTAATTACAGCATTTATCCTGGGATTAATTACAGCAATGAGCCCCTGCCCTCTTGCAACCAATATCACAGCAACAGCCTGGCTGAGCAGAGATATAACAAACAAAAGAGCAGTTTTACTTAACGGTGTAATGTATACACTTGGGAGGATGTTTACATATACATCTCTTGGAATGCTATTCTATTTTGGAGCAAGTAAATTTAAGATTGCACAGGCGCTTCAGAGTATTGGCGGTGTTTGGTTGGGAATAGCACTTGTCATATTTGGAATTCTAATGATGGATATAATAAAAATCCCCGGATTTCCGGGGATTGGTAAAATACTGGAGGGCAAAAATTTAAAAAGAGGCTTTCTAAACTCCTTTCTGCTTGGAGTGCTCTTTGCTCTGGCATTTTGCCCTTACAGCGGAGTAATATATTTTGTAGTTCTTATCCCTATGACAATCGCAGCACCATCAGGGCTTCTTCTACCTCCTGTATTTGCAATCGCAACCGGATTACCCGTTATTGCCATCTCCTGGCTTCTGGCCTACAGCGTAAACAGTGTAGGAAAGTTCTACAACGGCATCAAGAATTTTGAAAAATGGTTCAAGATGGTTGTAGCCTCTGTGTTTATTGTTACAGGATTATACTACATAATTATCAGTATAATTTAGAATAAATAAAAAGTCCAGATACTCTCTATTTTTTCTTACTCTTATCCTCACTTACATCTGAATACTCCAGACCCTCACGGTAAACGCTCATAGCTGCCAGACTCATACCCATGCTTGAGTAACCACCATCGTGGTAGAGATTCTGCATAGTCACCTTTTTGGTCAGGTCAGAGAAAAGTGTAATTACATAGTCGGCACACTCCTCAGCAGAGGCGTTTCCAAGAGGCGACATCCTCTCGGCAAAATCATAAAGTTTGTCAAAGCCCATAATACCACCACCAGCGGTAGTCATAGTTGGTGATTGAGAAACTGTGTTGATTCTTATATTCTTCTCACGACCATAAATATATCCAAAACTTCTTGCAATTGACTCCAGAAGAGCCTTTGCATCGGCCATATCATTATAACCATAAAGAGTGCGCTGCGCAGCAACATATGAGAGAGCAACAACAGATCCCCAGTCATTTATAGCGTCAACCTTTCTGCAGCTCTGAAGCACCTTGTGAAAAGATATTGCTGAGATATCGAGTGTCTGGTGGAGGTAGTGATAGTTAAGATCATCATAAGTTCTGCCCTTTCTCACATTTGGTGACATCCCAATTGAGTGAAGAACAAAATCAAATTTACCTCCAAGAAACTCCATTCCTTTAATAATCAGATTTTCCAGATCTTCAACATTTGTAGCATCTGCAGGAATAACTATAGATTCGCATTTTTCTGCCAATTGATCAATTGTACCCATCTTCATGGAAGCCGGTGTGTTTGTAAGCACAAATCTCCCCCCCTCTTCATACACTCTCTCTGCTGTCTTCCATGCTATGGAGCTCTCATTAAGGGCACCAAATATAAGCCCTCTCTTTCCTTTCAATAAATTGTACGACATAATTTAATATTTACACTTACATAAAACACCATATAGGAATAAATGTTTATTTGCAAGTATGGTTAAACCGACGGCAAATATAGGCAATAAATTAAAAGTCCACCCCATTTTATTTTCCATTGGAAAATTGTTTTATTAGAAAATATATTTAACTTTGCAGCATAATTATAAGGGATAAAAAAAAGAGAAAATGGACAAAGCTTTACAATATATTAAAAAGCAATGGATTATAATAGCAGGAGCTGCACTTGGCGCCTTGGGCGGATACCTTTACTGGTACTTCATCGGCTGCAACAGCGGAACCTGTCCCATTACATCATCACCGCTAAATAGCACCCTTTACGGAATCCTTCTGGGAGGCCTTATCGGAAGTATGTTCAAAAGAGACAAAAAGAGAGATGAGAACAATAATCAGAGTAGAGAGAGCTAACTGCTGCGTATTCAACAACTCAATAAACAGGGAGATTGCATCAATCAACGGAGTTTACGCAGTAAATGTAGATAACTATAAAAATGAAGTAACAATTGACCATACTGACGAAGTCAATTTCCCTGAGCTTTTTGCAAAGCTTCGTGAAAGCGGATACAATCCACTGGAAGAGGAGAAATACCTGAAAAACAACTATAACGAGAGAGACTACGATGGATTATTTCAAGAATAAAATAATTAGAAAACAAATAAAATTTATAAAAAATTAACAATATGAAAACAATACATTTAACAAAAGAGGAGTTCCTGAAAAAAGTAGCAAACTACGAAGCAAATCCAACAGAATGGAAATATCTTGGAGACAAACCTTGTATAATTGACTTCTATGCAGACTGGTGTGGTCCATGCAAAATGGTAGCCCCAATACTTGACGAACTCGCAAAAGAGTACTCAGACAAAATCTATATCTACAAAGTAGATACAGAGGCAGAGCAAGACCTTGCAGGAGCATTTGGAATCAGAAGCATCCCTACCCTTCTCTTCTGCCCAATGAATGAAGCCCCTCAAATGGCCCAGGGAGCACTGCCAAAAGCAAGCTTCAAGGATGCAATTGACAAGGTTCTTCTGGGAGGTAAGTAAGAGCTATAAACAGGTATATTCAAATAAGTTTCACATGGTTGTGCTCCAGCAGATAGTGCTCGCCGCTCTCAGGGCAGCGGGCCCTGCCGGATGTATCAAACTGCAGGCGATGGCCCATTCGGCTCATCCAGCCAATCTGAATACTTGGATTTCCAACAACCAGGGCGTATGGTTTAACACTCTTTGTCACAACCGCGCCCGCACCAATGAATGCATACTCACCAATGTCATGACCACAGACAACAGTGGCATTTGCGCCAATAGTTGCTCCCCGGCCAACCCTGGTGTGTGTGTATTCATGCCTTCTGTTGACGCCACTTCTTGGATTGACAACATTAGTAAAGACACAGGAGGGGCCTAAAAAGACTTCGTCTTCGCAGATCACTCCTGTGTAAACTGATACATTATTCTGGATTTTCACTCCATTTCCCAGAATCACTCCGGGAGAGATCACCACATTTTGCCCAAGATTGCAGTTCTTACCTATCTTGCAACCCTCCATAATGTGAGAAAAGTGCCAGATCTTTGTTCCCTCACCTATCTCACAGCCTGCGTCAATAATAGCCGATTCATGCGCAAAATATTTAATCTCTGCATTTTCCATAAGGGTAATTTTTCCCCTAATTTAGACAATTATTCCAAAATTGCCTCGGTTACAGGATTTATTCCCGGACCTCCCAGATAAGAGGATACAACTGTTCCCTTGACCCAAACTCTTCTACTTAAATGTTCGGGAAATGCAACAAGCGAGAACTGATCCTGAATTTTACCGGAGGGAAGACTAACTCCAAAGCATTTAGCCCTTAGTCTCTCGCCGGGCTCCTCAGCTATAGCCATATGGCTGGCCTTAGTAAAGGGAGAAACATATTTTACAGAATCGGCAGAGACATCCCCTCCAACAATATATCCCTTAACCCAGACCTTCATCCCCTCAAACTCACTAAGCCTGGACAATGAAATTGCTTTTGCCCTGGAGCTCCCGTCATTACCATCAATCAAAAGGGTGTCGAGCTTAAATGCGTATGTTGTGTCAATTGTAATCCCTCTGCCAAGGAAAGAGGAGTCTCCGGCAGCGAGCTTCAGGTTGATTGTGAGCATCTCCTTTGCCGATACACTCTTTGAGAATAGTGGAACTGGTGTTGCGGTGCTGAGGGAAGGCTTTAGCCGTACATAAAACTTACCCGGATTAACATAAAGAAACCGCTCCTCTCCATAGTTATAGAGCGACGCCCCCTCCGCAGTGTAAAGTTCAGGGGTATAAGCACTATACTTTGACATAAATTCAGAAGAAAATCCCAGACTTATACCTGCATTTACCTGGCGGATTTGAAGGTTCAGAGATTTTGTAGTGCCTGAAGTAAGGGTTACCTGGCGGGCATCTGCCCAGCAAGGAGAGTCAAAGGCAGGAGCTTTGTGCTTGTGGGAAAAGACCTCAACAAAGTACTCTCCAGCCTCAAGTTTCATCTCTTCAGGTCTGGCACCGTAGAGTCCATTATATAAGGTGTCATCGTAGGAGCTCCGGACAATAAGGCGCATCAAATTTGTGTCCGGCAAGGGTCTTAAAGACGCTTTAGTCAGCACATCCTCACTCGTGATGCGCAGGCGGAGAGTAGCCTCTCCCCCATCTGTTAATGTTAGCCCCTGACAGCCTGCTGCCAGGATAGCAACCAAAAAGATCACTCTCTTCATATCTCACTCTATTTTAATTGGTTTTCATCCCAAAAATATAACACTTCGCAAGCAAAAGAGTGTAAATTGATACAAACTTTAAAAAATATTCAATTTTAAAATTACGATTTAGAATTTTATTTAAATTTGAACAAATTTAAACTTAACTATGTACAGAATCACCGAGCACCCTATCCTCCCAATTCCTGCGGAAGATAGCGTAGAGTTCACCTTTGAGGGTCAGAAAATCACCGGTCAGAAGGGTTTTACCATCGCAGCAGCACTGCATCAGGCCGGAAAAGTTGTCCACAAACACAGTTTAGAGCACAGAGAGCGCACTATGGAGTGCGGTATTGGCAAATGCGGCGCCTGCGAAATGTTGGTTGACGGCAAAGTAAGGCGTATCTGCATTACAAAAGTTGACGATGTTAAAAATGTCAACCGGATTGAGGAGTCATACCTTCCTGAAGAGACTGTTCTTGTTGAAAAAGATGGAAAGGAGATTAAAATCAGAAAAACAACAGTTGTTATTATTGGTGCAGGCCCTGCAGGTCTTGCCGTAAGGGAGGAGCTTAACAAAGCAGGAATCCAGAATCTGGTAATTGACAATAACAGTAAAATTGGTGGTCAATTCCTTATGCAGACCCACCAGTTCTTCTTCTTTGAAAAGGAGAAACGATTTGGAGGGATGAGGGGATTTGACATTGCCAACACCCTTGCAGGTGAGGACCACAGCGGCATACTCCTTGACTCTGTTGTCTGGGATATACTTGAAGGCAAGAGGCTGGTTATAAAAGATATCGCAAAACAGGAGATCAGCTATGTTGATGCCGAGCATCTTGTTATAGCTACAGGAGCTGTTCCATTTATGCCGGCATTCAAAAATGACGACCTGCCGGGGGTATACACAGCTGCTGTTGTACAGAGGATGATGAATCAGGAGCTTACTTTACTGGGGAAAAAGATTCTCACGGTAGGAGCCGGAAATATTGGATACCTCACATCATACCAGGCTATGCAGGCCGGTGCAGAGGTTAAAGCTATAATAGAGGCAATGCCACGCGAAGGGGGATTCCCTGTTCAGGCAAACAGAGTCAGAAGACTCGGCATTCCTGTTATGACTTCTCATATTTTGCTGGAGGCAATTCCAAACGCAGACAGAACAGGTGTAACAGGTGCTATTATCGCTCAATGTGAAAACTTCAAACCAATACCTGGAACAGAGAAGATAATTGAAGATATTGACTGTATAAATATATGCACAGGACTCATTCCTGACAATCAGTTATTCAGGAAGGGAGTTGAGATTTACGGAAGACATTGCCACGGAGTTGGCGATGCAGTAAGGATTGGAGAGGGAACATCTGCCGTATTAAGAGGTAAGCAGTGTGCTTATGAGATACAGCAGGATCTGGGATTCAGATACAACTACAATGATTACCTGGCCGTTTCAAAAGAGTACATAGACTCTCAGCAGCACCCTGTAAAAGTAATTAATGAGCCATTCAGACCAACACCTGAAAGGATGAAAGAGAAAGGCTTTGTTCAGATTGACTGTCTCTACGGATTTGCCTGCAACCCTTGCTCTTTTGCCTGTGAATACGGAGCAATAACAAAATCATCAACCTCCACTGTTCCAAGAATTGATTTTGACAAGTGCGTTGGTTGTATGAGGTGCGTTTACCAGTGCCCGGGGCTTGCAATATTCGGCTACCAGTTCAACAAAAACTGGATCTTCCTGCCTATCGAATACAAGGCCGATGAGGGTGCCGATGTTTTCCTGGTTGACAATAACGGAAAAAAGGTTGGCGAGGGAGTTATTGAAAAGATCCTCAAAAAGGATAATAAAACCAATGTTGCAAGAGTAAAGGCTAAAGACCTCGAAGGGGAGGCTCTTCTGGCAGTCAGAGGATTTATTATCAAAGAGAAGTATCCACAGCCTGTAAAAATAAAACAACTTGACGGAGAGCACGATGCTAAAACATACATCTGCCACTGCGAAGATGTAACCGTTGAGAAGATGCTTGCAGCAATTGGTGACAGAAAGGTAATATCATCAGATGAGCTCAAGCACATTACGAGAATAGGTATGGGTCCTTGTCGCGGAAACAGATGCGTACCAAGAGCAAAAATGTACCTTAAACCATACGGAATAGAGGTTATTGGAGAGCCGACTCCTCGCGGGCCTATGTCAAACCTGGTTACACTGGGAGATATGAACCCTGTGGGAAAAAGCGAAAGCATCATACTTCCTAAAGGCAGCAAATGGGTAGAAAAAGTTCCCGCAATAATTGCCGGTGGCGGTATAGCCGGCAGCTCACTCTTCAGATATATGGCCGAGGCGGGTATGAAACCATACCTTATTAACGACGGACTCGGCAGTTCGTGGAGAAATATAGCAGGGGGGCGCCCGGCATTCTCTCTTCCTGCACTGGCGGACATTGCAAAACACAACCTCGAGATTTTCAGGAAACTTAACGACAAACACTCCATTGACTTCAAACTTATAAGATATGTAGGTTTTGTCCACGATCAGGCAACATACGACTCACTAGACATGTCCCGTAACTGGAGTGATGCCAGAATGGTAGAGAAAAAAGATTTCCGCAAAGAGATTTCTCCATACTTCAACCCTTCACTCGACACATACAGCCACGCTCTCATTACAAACGACTGCTGGCAGGCAAATCCGGGACTTACCCTTGATCTTGTAAGAGAGATGGGTCGTCAGAACGGAGGAAAAATTCTTGAAAACACAAAATTAGTTGATGTACAAAGGGATGGAAAAGAGTACAGAGTAATAGTACTTACCCCGGACAAAGAGTACGCCGAATACAGGACAGAGGTGTTTATAAACGCTTTGGGTGCTGAAGCCGATAAGTTTGCAAGGAAGCTGGGTATAGAGACCGGCCTCTTCCCAGTTAAGCATCAGGCATTTATCACAAAGAGACTACCAATGCTTGGCAAAGATGGAGCAAATCTTGATATGCTTATTGACAGGCGCAAATACAAAGGCTTCTCTGCAGTGTACGGACAACAGCTTGCAGAGACAGGACAAATCATTGGATGCGCCTCCCCAGCAATTGATGCTACCGAGACCGATAAAAACCTTAAGATAAACAGCCGGGAATTCATTGAGATAGCAACCGAGATCTTTACAAACTGGATACCTCAGCTTAGCGGAGTTGGATTCCAGGCAGTATGGAGCGGTTACTACATTGAGCCAAGATATATTGTAGATCCGGAACTTGGACTCTTTACCGGAATGCGCGGCCACGGATTCATGCTCTCCCAGTACATCGCAAAACTATATGTAGATTACCTAATGGGACGAGAGGTTCCTGAATACTTCCACGACCTAAAACTAAGCGGCAAAGGTCTCAGCGAGCAAGCATTTAAATAACGCAGAATCATAGCGCAGAACCGCACAGCCGTAAGTCTCTGTTAGATAGCACTTAGACACTTAATCCCGCGGATTAAAAAATCATAATGACAGCTGACATGTACTGCCGAATGGCTTAACCTGCGAAGCACCATATAAACTTTGCAGAAGGCGGTGAAGTATCAGACCCGTGCGGCTGCAACTTGCTTACTGATTGTACGTTAACACTTAATCCCGCGGATCCTGTGAGTTATAGCGGCACGGGTATATAGTTTACTTCTGGTTTTTGATGTGGGAAACTTTAGTTGGGTTGACAGGGATATTCGTTTATCTAACAGATAAACGAATATCCCTGTCAACCCAATTCTTTTGTCTCTGCTGCGGGGAGGAGGCAATTATATGGTGCCGGGCGTGAGGCCTGGCGGTTACCCGCCCGCCCGGCCTGAGCTGGCCATTCGGCAGATAATTTTTGGAGACCGGTTCAGGTCCGTGTGAACCCGTACCGCCACGGGCATACCCGTGCAACTGTAAATTATTGATTGACAGCGGAAAGACAATCCACCTGACAGATCACCTGTCAGGTCAATTGCTTATGTGTAGGTAATCAGTGTATTGCAGCGGGGCGGGTTAAGAAGAGGAGTGAAGAAAGTGGAGAAAGTGTGAAATTTGAGATCGGAATGAGACCGGTATAAAACTTCATGAGGCCTTATCCTTATTGGGATAAAACCTCACTACTTAACCTAAACTTAAACTATGAAAAACTTCACTTATAGAATATTCAAATCTTATGCCAAAGTTTATTCAACTATGCGAAGTTTTGCAAATTTTAGTAAAAGTGTCTTCTGTCCGCCATCGTTAAAGGCGACTACTGCTCTCATATTGAGGACATCACCCTCTAATAAAATAATTTTTCCGTAACCAAATCGTTCATGTTCAACATTCATTCCTACCCGCAACTTTTCTACGGGGTCAGGGAAAAAGTTTTCGCGTCTAGGGGGGGGCGGGGCCGTCGCAGACGGGCCGGCGGCTGCCGGGGAGGCGGGCCTTCTGAAGGCCTCGCCGGCAGACGGCTGGGCGGAGCGTGCGGGACGCTCGCTTCGCCCGGTCGCCCCCACTCCTCTGCCCGTACCTGACGAAAAGAGTCCTGATGAGTTTGAGCTATCGGTCCTGAAGATGGACATAACTCCATCCTCATAGGGCCAGTTGAGAAACTTGCGGTCCACCTCCTTCAAAAAACGACTTGGAGGATAGTTCACCTGTTGTCCCCAGCGAAATCTTGATTGAGCGTATGAGAGAGTAATTGCCCTCTTAGCTCTGGTAAGGGCTACATAAAAGAGGCGCCTCTCCTCCTCTATCTCCTGATCACTGCTCACACCATTAATACTTGGAAAGAGGTTATCCTCCATACCTATTACATATACATACGGAAACTCCAAACCCTTGGCTGAGTGCACAGTCATAAGACTTACTTTATTATTCTCCTCCTTGCTGTCTGCCCCTTCATCCACAGCACTCATAAGAGATATCTTCTCCAGAAACTCTTCAAGAAGAAGCGGTCCGGACTCCCTGTCAGGCATAAGGCCAGGATCTTCATCCGCAATCAAATCGCCATCTGAAATCTCACCGCCTGAAAGTTCTCCCTCCATCTCCTTTATTGAATTAAAGAGCTCCTCAACATTCTCCAGACGAGCCTGACCCTCGAGCGAGCTATCGGCCCTGAGATGCTCCATATAACCGGAACGCATCAGTATCTCCATTGTAATATCGTAGGCAGTAGCCGTTGAAGCCTTGCTCCCAACCTCGGCTATCAGAGCCGTAAATATTGAGAGGCGGGCGGCGGCGGCGGGCTTGATGCCAAAGGCATCAAGATCACCGGCGTGAAAGGCCTCCCACATAGAGAGGGAGGCCGCCCCCGCCGCCGCCGCCAGATAACCCATTGTCGTATCCCCGATACCCCTTGCAGGAACATTTACCACCCGTCTGAAAGCCTCATCATCCTTAGGATTAACGAGCAATCTCATATAAGCAAGCACATCCTTTACCTCCTGCCTCTCATAGAAGGAGTGGCCGCCATAAATCCTGTAAGGAACAGACCTTTTTCTCAACGCCTCCTCAACCACCCTGGACTGAGCATTAGTTCTGTAAAGAATTGCAAAATCAGAATACTCCGCTCTATCCGAGTATATTCTGTTCATAAGAGAGGAGACAACTGTAAAGGCCTCCTCCTGATCCGAATAGCCCCTTATAACCTCAATCTTCTCCCCCGCCTCAGCCTCAGAGAAGCACTCCTTGTTAAGTCTGTTGGAATTCTTTGCTATAAGAGAGTTTGCAGCATTCACAATTGTCTGCGTTGAGCGGTAATTCTGCTCAAGCTTAAACTCCTTAGCCTCCGGATAGTCCTTTCTGAAATTGAGAATATTCTCAATTCTCGCCCCCCTGAAGGCATATATACTCTGAGAATCATCCCCCACCACACACAAATTCCTGTGATTAGCAGACAACTTCTTTACAATCAGATACTGAGAAAAGTTAGTATCCTGATACTCATCCACAAGAATAAAAGAGAACCTCTGCTGTAACTTCTCCAGCACCTGAGGAAAATCCCTTATCATTATATTAGTATAGAGCAAAATATCATCAAAATCCATTGCACCCGCCTGCCTGCATTTCCTCTCATACAGAGCATAGATATCACCAATCTTAGGCTTCCTGGCAATTGCATCCCTCTGCATCAGCTCCCCATTTGCAAGGTATGCCTTAGCAGTTATCAAGTTGTTTTTTGCCATAGATATTCTGGAGAGTACCTCGTTTGGCTTGTACATCTTCTCATCCAGCCCCAGCTCCTTCACACAAACCCTTATTGCACTCCTGGAATCAGAGGTGTCATAAATTGTAAAACTCTTTGGGAACCCCAGAAGCTCCGCATCCTCCCTCAGGAACCTTATAAAGACCGAGTGAAAAGTCCCCATCCAGAGATATCTGGCAAGCCCCTCACCAACCATCCCTGCAATCCTCTCCTTCATCTCTTTAGATGCCTTGTTTGTGAAGGTAAGAGCAAGCACAGAGCTGGCTTTATGTCCGTGGTTTAATATATTAGCTATTCTACTGGTGAGAACCCTGGTCTTACCCGAGCCCGCTCCCGCAATGATCAACGATGGTCCTTCAAATTGCTCAACTGCCTGTTTTTGAGCACAATTCAACCCCTCAACTATAGTGGAAAAATCTCTTTTCATTAATGGCAAAATTACAAATAATGTGTATCTTTGCCGCAAATTTTTTATCCCTTTAAAATGTCAAACAAAATACTTTTACGCAAAGGTTTAAACATTCCGCTAAAAGGGAGTGCAATAAACCAGATCGCAAGAAGCATCTCACCGGACATTTTGGCTGTCAAACCAACAGATTTCAAAGGACTTAACCCAAAACTCCTTATAAAGGAGGGCGACCCTGTTAAGGCCGGAACACCAGTTATGGCAGACAAGAAAAATCCGGAGATCCTGATCTGCTCCCCCGTGAGCGGCATAGTGAAAGAGATTGTACGCGGAGAGAAACGCAAGCTTCTTCAAATCCTGATTGAATCAGACAAGAGACAGGAGTACGAACACTCAACAGCACCCGAAATACGAAAAAACGGATCCGCTGAGCAAATAAAATCGGCACTCCTCTCATCAGGGCTGTGGCCACTCATTAAGCAGCGACCATACGGAACCATTGCAGACCCTGCAAAAGAGCCAAAGGCAATTTTTATATCAGGCTTTGACTCGGCACCGCTTGCCGCAGATTTAGACTATGCGATGAAGGGTGATTTTGAGAACATGCAGGCCGGAATTGATGCACTTTCAAAACTTACACACGGCGGAGTACACATTGGTCTTCATGCAGACACATTTGCAGGAAGCCCCATGCACAGACTTGAGAGAGCAAAGATCCATATATTTGACGGCCCTCACCCTGCAGGAAATGTAGGAGTTCAGATCCACCATATCAGCCCCATAAACAAAGGGGAGACAGTATGGACACTTGACCTCTACACACTTGCAGCCATAGGCAGATTACTTATTAAAGGCACATTTGACCTTCGCAGAGTAGTAGCAGTAGCCGGCCCTAAAGTAAAGAACCCGGCTTATATCGAGACACTTCCCGGAATGGCTCTGAGAAGCATTGCCGACATGGCCGACACCACCTCTGAGGTTCGTTACGGAGACCATGTTGGAGTAAGATTCATAAGCGGAAATGTACTCACAGGAGATAATGTGGGAGTAGACGGATACACAGGTATTTTTCACAATACCATCACTATAATGGCCGAGGGGAACTACAGAGAGATGTTCGGATGGATTAAACCACTAAGAGCAAAGAAATTCAGTATTTCCAGATCATACTTCTCCTGGCTGATGCCTAACAAAAAGTACAACCTTGACACAAACCTCAACGGAGGAGAGAGAGCCTTTGTTGTTACAGGAGTATATGAAAAGGTGCTACCCATGGATATTCTCCCTATGTATCTGTTCAAGGCCATCCTCGCAGAGGACATTGACAAGATGGAACAACTGGGAATCTATGAAATTATTGAGGAGGATGTTGCATTGTGCGAATTTGTCTGCCCTTCAAAAGCAGAGATACAGGATATCGTATCAAAAGGCATCAACATAATGATTAAAGAAATGTCTTAACAGAACCGGCAATGAAAGTATTAAAAAAATTAGTAGACAACATAAAACCCACATTCAGCAAGGGTGGAAAGCTGGGATTCCTGCACTCCACATTCGATGCCTTCGAGACCTTCCTGTTTGTGCCGGACCATGTAACCAAGAAGGGAGTACATATAAAAGACTCCATTGACCTAAAGAGAACAATGACTATGGTCATTCTTGCCCTTATGCCTGCACTTCTCTTTGGAATGTACAACACAGGCTATCAGCATAACCTCTCAATTGGAGGCGATATGACATTCTGGGCAATGTTCTGGTTTGGATTCCTCAAAGTTCTTCCGCTTATCATAGTATCATATGTAGTGGGACTTGGAATAGAGTTCATAGCAGCACAAATAAGAGGGCACGAAGTTAACGAAGGCTACCTTGTAACAGGAATGCTTATCCCGCTTATTATGCCGGTTGATGTTCCGCTTTGGATACTCTCACTCTCCGTAATATTTGCGGTAATAGTTGGAAAAGAGGTTTTCGGAGGAACAGGAATGAACATCTGGAACCCTGCACTGCTTTCAAGAGCATTTGTATTCTTCGCATACCCTTCTCAAATATCCGGAGACAAAATCTGGATTGAGGGGCTCACAAAAGGAGAAGGTATTGTAGACGGCTTCTCCGGTGCAACCCCGCTTGCACACGCAGCTGCCGGCGAATTTGACAAAATGCCATCATTTATGGATATGTTCATCGGCTTTATCCCCGGCTCAATTGGAGAGACCTCCACACTGGCCATCCTCATTGGAGCAGTAATGCTACTTTGGACAGGGATAGCAAGCTGGAGGATAATGCTCTCCACATTTGCAGGAGGAATCCTGACCGGTCTGCTTCTCAATGCAGTAGGACCGGAAGGAAGCTATATGTCAATGCCGGCAATAAACCACCTGGTAATGGGAGGTTTTGCGTTTGGAGCAGTATTTATGGCAACAGACCCTGTAACCGGCTCCCAGACAGAGAGAGGCAAATGGATATACGGATTTTTGATAGGTGTTATGGCCATCCTCATTAGAGTATTTAACCCGGGCTATCCTGAGGGAATGATGCTCGCCATACTCCTTCTCAACACATTTGCACCATTCATTGACCACTTTGTGGTTCAGTCAAACATCAAACGCAGGCTCCGCAGGGCAGCCGTCAAATAACAGGGAGGAAAAGAGATGGATACAAATAACAATACATACACAGTAATTTACGCTACCGTAATGGTAGTAATTGTGGCAGCACTCCTTGCACTCGCCTCATACCTTCTTAAGGACCGTCAGCAAAGAAATGTTGCACTGGAGACCAAACAACAGATTCTTAAATCTGTTAAACTGGGCCAGGATGCAGAGACAGCAGACGACAAAGCAACCTATATTGAGGGTCTCTATGACAAACATATTGCCGAGACCAAGGTTACATCAGGAGCAGAAGAGCTTACACTCTACATCTGCACAATGGAGAGCGGAGAGAAACTCTACATAATTCCTGTACACGGAACAGGACTATGGGGTCCGGTATGGGGATATGTTGCACTCAAAAGTGATTTCAACACAATTTACGGAGCTACATACGACCACAAAGGGGAGACACCCGGTCTGGGAGCAGAGATTGCCACACCTGAATTCACAAAACAATTTGAGGGCAAACAGATATTCACCAACGGAGAATTCAAGTCAATACTTGTAGTAAAAGGGGGAGCCGATACCGGTTCAACCAACGAGGTTGACGCCATTTCAGGTGGAACAATTACATCCAAAGCTGTAGAGGATATGCTTTTCAAGAGCATCGGACACTATCTTGAGTATTTCAAGGTTGCAGCAGCAAATGCAACACCTGCAGAGAGTATCTCAACTGCAGATTCAACTGCAAAGAGTGACTCTGCTGCTACACCTACACCTAACCCAGTAAACCAGTAAGAGATGGACAAAAAGATATTTATAGAACCATTGTTCAGGAACAACCCCGTAACCGTACTGGTACTGGGTATATGCTCGGCCCTGGCAGTAACTGTCAAACTGGAGCCGGCAATTGTGATGGCCCTCTCAGTGACAATAGTAACCGGTTTTTCCGGATTTATTGTATCGCTGCTAAGAAATACCATTCCAAACAGAATCAGGATTATTGTACAACTTGTTGTTGTAGCAATGCTTGTTATCCTTGTAGACCAGATACTTAAAGCATTTGCATACGATGTAAGCAAACAGCTGTCGGTATTTGTAGGACTGATTATTACCAACTGTATCATTATGGGCCGTATTGAGGCATTTGCCCTTGGTAACAAACCTATTCCCTCACTGGTTGACGGACTGGCAAACGGACTCGGCTACGGTATTATCCTTATAATTATTGCTTTATTCAGAGAGTTCTTTGGATCAGGTACCATTTACGGAATACAGATAATTCCCGCCGAATGGTACATCAAAAACGGAGGCTTCTATGAAAACAACGGACTCTTTATCCTCCCTCCAATGGCACTTATCCTTGTAGGACTGGTAATCTGGGTTCAGAGAAGCATTCAAAAAGAGTTACAGGAAAAATAATAACACATATCCATTATGCAAGATTTAATCAGTTTATTCGTAAAGTCAATCTTTGTTGACAATATGGTATTTGCATATTTCCTTGGAATGTGTTCATACCTTGCCGTATCTAAAAATGTAAAGACAGCAATAGGTCTTGGAGTAGCGGTAATATTCGTGCTCGGAGTAACCCTGCCTGTCAACTACCTTCTCAATGAATATGTACTCACCCCTGCAGCACTGGCGTGGCTGGGACCTGATTTCGCAGGCATAGATCTGAGTTTCCTTAGTTTTATCATATTCATTGCAGTAATTGCCTCAATCACTCAACTTGTTGAGATGATTGTAGAAAAATACTCACCATCGCTCTATGCATCCCTTGGAATATTCCTTCCGCTTATCGCCGTAAACTGCGCCATTCTGGGAGGGTCACTCTTTATGCAGGAGAGAGGATACGAGACACTTGCTGAGGCAACAACCTTCGCACTGGGCTCCGGAATCGGCTGGTTCCTAGCCATTGTAGCACTGGCAGCAATCAGGGAGAAACTCGCATACTCACAAGTGCCTAAACCACTAAGAGGGCTTGGAATCACATTCATTGTTGTTGGTCTTATGGGCATCGCATTTATGAGCTTTATGGGTATTAAACTCTAAGAGGAGGAGAATAAGATGAATATTACACAAATTATAATTATTTCCATAGTAGCCTTTCTTGCGGTTACACTGGCACTTGTTGCCATACTGCTCTACGCAAAGGCTAAACTTATGCCTTCAGGCAAAGTGAAGGTAAATATTAATGATGGAGAGAAAGAGATAGAGGTATCACCCGGCTCTTCTCTTCTCAGCACACTGAGTAACGAAAAGATATTCCTTCCATCGGCCTGCGGTGGCGGCGGAACCTGCGGAATGTGCAAGTGCCGTGTAACCGAAGGTGGCGGAGAGATCCTCCCTACAGAGGTGGGCTTCTTCACCCGCAAACAACAGCAGACACAGTGGCGTCTGGGTTGCCAGGTAAAGGTTAAGGAGGATATGAAAATTGAGATACCGGAAGAGGTATTGGGTATAAAGAAATGGGAGTGTGAAGTTGTCAGCAACAAGAATGTGGCAACCTTCATCAAAGAGTTTGTGGTTAAACTTCCTGAAGGGGAGCACCTCAAATTCAAATCCGGAGGATATATCCAGATTGACATCCCTCCTTGCGAAGTTGACTTTGCAAAAGATATCGATGTTCAGCCTGAGTTCCACGAAGACTGGGACAAGATGAAAATCTGGGATCTAAAGATGAGCAACAAAGAGAACACATACCGTGCATACTCAATGGCCAACCACCCTGCCGAGGGCAATATCGTGATGCTCAACATCCGTATAGCAACCCCACCTTGGGACAGATCCAAAGGAGCATTTATGCCTGTTAACCCGGGAGTCTGCTCATCATACATATTCTCCCGTAAGCCGGGCGATAAAGTAATGGTATCTGGCCCGTACGGCGAATTCTTCATCAAACCTACAGATAACGAAATTGTATTCGTAGGTGGTGGAGCAGGTATGGCACCAATGCGCTCACACATTTTCCACCTTTTCCACACCGAGAAGACCACCCGCAAAGTAAGCTTCTGGTACGGAGCCCGCTCCCTCAGAGAGGTATTCTACGAAGAGGAGTTCCGCGCAATTGAGAAAGAGTTCCCTAACTTCAAGTTCCACATTGCACTCAGCGAAGCCAAACCTGAAGACAACTGGACAGGCCTTACAGGCTTCATCCACAAAGCACTTCTTGACAACTACCTGAGCAAGCACGACTCACCGGAAGATATAGAATACTACCTCTGCGGTCCACCAATGATGAACAGCGCCGTAACCAACATGCTGGACAACCTGGGCGTACCGGAAGAGAATGTCGCATTTGACGACTTTGGCGGCTAACCCGATTCAGCCGTAACCGCTCGGTGAATATTTATAAGGTATGGCTCCCCCACGGGAGCCATATTTTTTTATATGCTGGCTAACCGGCCGGGAACCGGACGTATAAACTGCGAAGCACCTTTTAAACTTGGCGGGAGG
Source organism: Bacteroidales bacterium MB20-C3-3 (assembly GCA_035609245.1). Classification (NCBI taxonomy): domain Bacteria; kingdom Pseudomonadati; phylum Bacteroidota; class Bacteroidia; order Bacteroidales; species Bacteroidales bacterium MB20-C3-3. Next base: position 783,050 of record CP141202.1, read on the forward strand.
CGGTGAATTGGCAGGAGGCGGTGAATTGGCAGGAGGCGGGCTAGGGTTTGACAGGGATATTCGTTTATTTAACAGATAGTTAGATTATTAGAAATTGGTTTTTTGAAAAGTTTTTAAAATTGCAATTTGCAACTATTTATTTTTTAAGCATATATACAAATATCCCTGTCAAACCAATTTTGAACAGATGCGCGCTATATCCGAAAGGCTGTTACTTGCAATCAGACAGCGACAAGTTTAGAGAGTCAATTTCGAGTTTTTGACGTGGGAAACTTTAGTCAACCCTATTTTCGATTCAAAATCCTGAGGGAGGTTGGAAGCAGATTATTTGCACGGGTGCCGATGTTCTTGACAAAACCGAGACCTAATCCACAGTAAGTAACTCGCAGATAACCGGCTGGAGATTCAGGAAGTGAGAGAGAATCTCGGCATAAATAACTGATAGCTTGCTCCTTAGTCAGTTCAACAGAAGGGTATGGACCAGAGTAGTTAACCGAGTAAGCATCAGCATGATCCGGAGGTGCAACCATGTGTTTGCTATTGCCCTTAGCTTTAGAGTTGCCGTAAGCATTAGGTTTGGGGGCGGAACTGCGGCTGGAGTTAGAGTTTAAGTTTGATCTGGATTCAGTCTTGAGAGATGAGTTAGAATTTGAGGAAGAGGCGTCATCGGATTTACGAAGAAGGGCGAGGAAAATACCCTCTCCTTTTACCAGTCCAGGATGAAGACGAAGAGAGCCCCCTGGTGTGAGAATTATGCCAAGGTTGTTGTTATCAGGTGTTGCTGTGTGATGGAGGGCTGCCTGAAGGTATGGACCAAGGGGTACAATTTGAGCACCGAGTGTTTGGGAGAACCAGCTTATGTTCTCCTCGTTTTCATGCCGGTTCATTGTGCAGGTGGAGTATGCGAGGTGACCACCTGGCTCTAGTGTTTCCCAGATATCTTTAACAATTTTACGCTGACGTACAACACACTCATTTACAGCTCGCACAGACCACTCATTGATTGACTCGGGATCCTTTCTGAACATTCCTTCACCTGAGCAGGGGGCATCGACAAGGATGAAGTCGAAGCGGTGTCCAAGTTTTGCGAAGGCCGATGGGTCAAGCGAGGTGACGGTGATGCGGGGGTCGCCCCATTTGGTGATGTTCTCCCGAAGGGTGGCGGCGCGGGAGCGGATAATTTCGTTGGCGGTGAGGCCGCCAGCACGGGCGGCAGCCGGGCCTTCGGCCGGGCTGCCCGCCGCCCCGCCCATCATACTCGCAAGATGAGTTGTCTTACCTCCAGGCGCAGCACACAAATCCAGCAGCCTGGCAGCGCCGGCTGCAAGCGGGCGCAGCACCTCAATAATCATCGAACTAGGCTCCTGGACATAATAGGCACCTGCGTGAAAAGCGGGATCCATTGTGAAATTAGGGCGCTCGGCAAGATAGAGGCCGTCAGGGCACCATGGGATTTGGGCTGGCCCGCCGCTCTCTGCCGGCCACCCGCCTTCGGCGGGATGGCCGGCAGCAAGCGAGTGGCCGGCTGCGGCAAGCCGAGGCCATTTGGCCGGATTCTTGCGTATAGAAGTTACAGGCGGAGTGGTGAGAATAGCCTCAGTGATTTTACCTGCGAGGTCGTTGCCCACAGCCTCGCGCAGCATTTCAGAAAATTCCGGAGGTAGTACCCTTTCCGCCATCAATTAATCTTCTATTTATCTGATTCTGTTACCGGCATAATAGTTTGCACCCCAGAGGTCATACCTGGCGTACTGCTTCTGAAGCCTCTCTACAAAATTATCGAGATTTCGCACAAAAGGCAAAGACCAGTATACCTCGGCAATTGCACTTAGTCTGGGAAAAATACCATATTCAAGCCTCTGTCTGTGAGGAAAATACTCGGTCCACATACAACCCTGTCCACCAAGAATATTAGATGCAGTTTCAGCGCTTAGCTCCAGAGGAACAGGCTCAAAGTTATATACATCAGAAAGAGCAACCTTCCAGTCGCGATGACTCAGAGAATCCTCTTTGTCTCTCTGTTTTATATTAAAATAGCTCTGTCTCATTGGAGTAAGAATTGTTTTGTGTCCCTGTTCAGCAGCCTTATAGCCATTAGTCGCATTTCTCCAGCTCATTACAACAGAGCCCGGTACAAGACCATCGTCTATCATCTCGTCCCATCCTACAATCACCCGGCCTCTCTCACTCATCACTGCAGACAGCTTCTCTACAAAATGTTTTTGGAGCAGATTGAAATCGGCAATTCCCCTCTCCCTCATATACTGCTTTGTACTCTCAGACTCCTCCCACCAGCGCTTGGCACACTCATCGGCACCAATATGGATAAGTTTTGACGGGAAGATATCCATAAGCTCATTGAAGATATCCTTGAGAAAAACGAACAACTCTTCAGATGGGGCAAGCACATTATTCTGTCTGTTATAGATTCCCCAGGTTATTGCCGGTTGCTTCGGAATTTCAGGAGTTGTACTGAACTGCGGATAGCTTGAAATTATTGCCATTGAGTGGCCCGGAACATCTATCTCCGGAACCACTGTGATATACCTCTCAGAGGCATATTTAACTATATCCTTTAGCTGCTCTGCAGTATAAAAACCGCCATACCTTGTTGAATCCACACCGGTTCCAGGGAATACACCAATAATTGTCCCCGCTCTCCACGAGCCAATAGAGTTGAGTTTTGGATACTTCTTGCTCTCAATCCTGTAGGCCTGGTCATCAGTAAGGTGAATATGAAAATAGTTCATCTTATGAAGAGCCAGATAATCAATATATTGTTTAATATAATCAACAGACCATATATGCCTTACAACATCCAGGTGCATCCCCCTGTACTCAAATCTTGGAGCATCCTCAACCTCAGCAAAAGGGACCGAGAGAGATTTTATCTTGACACCTTCTGCTCTAGATGCAACTGGCACCTCTGATGCCTTTTTGCCAACAGTTACAACACCGGTAAGCGACTCGGGAACAGGCAATAGCTGTATAAACGACTGAACAGCATAGAAAACCCCCTGTCTTCCCTCCCCCTCCAGTACAACTCCTGCGTCAGATACCTTAAGCCGATAGCCACTTTCGGCAACACTACCGGCAGGATTGCCCGGATCAAATGAGCCTTCAGCAACTCTGCCGGCTCCATCAGGAGTAAGGGCGAGCACAATTGCCGATTTTTCCTTTTTAACTCTTTTGCTTCCCTTTACAACCTCAATTTCAAGACCGTAATACCTCTTAAGGTATCCGTATAAAAAACCGGCAGAGGGGTCAAGCGATGAATCGGTGACAACTATCTTAACCGAGCCGTCCAAATTGAAAAAGCCTCCACCCTGACTCACAATTTTTTGCGGCTGAGGGATAATTGATGTTTTTGACTGACCACTCATCTTGTTAGAAAAAAGAAAAAATGTATTTGCCGAAACCAGAATCAGAAAAGTCACGGCGTATTTTAGAATTTTACTCATTATTTTAAATTTAACGCAGCCTCTAATCTGTCAGTCAGCTGATTAACAGCCTCCTGCAACTTTCCGCCCAGCATCATCTTAAACATTCCACCAAGCTCAGCCTCCAGCTCAATATTAAAAAGACTCTGCAAAGCACCCCCATCCTCAATCCTCACAAAGATCCTGAACGGCACAGGCGACGGACCAAAAGACTCATATTTCACAACAGAAAAAGGAATCTTCTCGGCAATCCTTATTCCCAGCTCAAAACCCTGCATCTTACCCCTTATAGACTCAGAAGAAGACACAACACCAGCCTTCTCAAGCTGATCCAGCGGCATACCCCTGGTAAAATTTGTAAGATCAGAGAAAATCGCAAATAACTCGCTGGCAGGACGAGAAACCCTTATCTGTCTGCCTGTTGCATTTGTAGTACCCATGATTCAAAAAATAAAAAGAGAGCTGAATGCTACTCCACACCCCACATATCCGGGCGGAAACGCCATTCACGCAAAGTTTCAAGCTCCTCCTGCCTGATATAGCTGCAACTTACAGCCTCCTCAATAAGAGTATCATAATTTGTAAGAGTTCTCAACTCCAGATTTCTGTACTCAAAAGCGCGCCTGCTCTTATCAAAATTATAAGAGAAAATAGCAACCATACCAAGCACATGTCCCCCTGCCCTCTCAACAGCCTCCACTGCAGAAAGCGAGCTTTGTCCGGTTGATATCAGATCCTCCACCATCACAACATTAGCACCCTCAGGAAGATCACCCTCCACCTGAGCACCAGTACCATGATCCTTTGGTTTAGGCCTCACATAAACAAAAGGCTTACCCAGAAACTCAGCCACAAGCATTCCCCACGCAATAGCACCGGTAGCAACACCAGCAATATAATCGGCCTTAGGATAATTCTGCTCCACTATTCTCGCAAGACTCTTATATACAATCTCCCTTGCCTTTGGATAAGACAAGATCTTTCTGTTATCACAATAGATAGGCGCCTTCCAGCCCGATGCCCACACAAAAGGTTTATCAGGACTCAGCCTCACCGCTTTAATCTCCAGCAACTGTCTGGCTATAATTTTTTCAATAGACTCCATAAAAAAAAGTATCTTTGCACAAAGATAGTAATTTCATTCCTATTTTTTAATGTACAGAATCTACTTCAACCAGCGCTGCCTGGCAGTCTGCTCTCCAAAACATGCCGCATTAAGCGAACCGGACGCAGTAATATACTCTCCGGAGATCCACCCACCCCTCGCAGAGCTCGCAAGATACTTTGACCAAACCCCCACACTTGAGAAACTCTACATCTCAACAGAAGACAAGCCCGGTACCATAGCCCGAATCACATCTGACCTCACCCCCATCACAGCAGCCGGAGGAATAGTCACCAACAAAAAAGGCGAATACCTCATAATTTTCCACCACGGAGTATGGGACTTTCCCAAAGGCATGCAAGAGCCCGATGAAGAGATTGGCAACACAGCCATCCGCGAAGTAGAAGAGGAGTGCGGCGTTCACGACCTCAAAATACTCAACTACCTTAGCGACACATTCCACACCTACCACCGCAACGGCCTTTTCTACCTAAAGACCACCCACTGGTACCTGATGGAGTACCAAGGCAACGGCACCGAAACCCATCCCCAGCAAGAAGAGGAGATCGAACGCGCCATCTGGGTCCCCGCCCGCGAACTCCCCACCTACCTCGACACCAGCTACCCCGCCATCCGCTACCTCTACCAAAGAGCCCTCGCCACCACCTAGCCTGGCGGGCACCACCTAGCCTGGCGGGCACCACCTTGCCACAGTTTTTGGCAAGTTGTTGTTTTTCTTGCACTTACTAAGTGCATTTTCTTGACAAATTCAATGCTTCTAAAAAACGCATATGGTAAATATCTCTTTATAAGACACTTGCCAAAAACTGTGGCAAGGTGAAGCCGTGGATTGTCTAAATATTGATAATCTGGGACTTAGAACCGTGCGGGTTTCGCAAAAATCAACTGCCGAATGGCTAACATAAAGCCGGGCGGGCGGGTAACCGCCTGGCCTCCCGCCCGGCACCATATAAATGCCTCCGTTCCGCAGCAGGGTTGACAGGGATATTCGTTTATGTTCTTAAAAGACAAGCAATTGAAAATCATATTTTAAAAAACTTTTCAAAAAACCAATTTTTAAGTGTCTAACTCCCTGTTAGATAAACGAATATCCCTGTCAAACCGCCAAGTTTATAAGGTGCTTCGCAGTTTATACGGCCGGTTCCCGGCCGGTTTAAGTGGTGCTTCGCAGGCTTAGCCGTTCGGCAGTAAGATTTTCTGCATAAGAATGTCAGTCTGGAGATCCTGGCCAAGACGAAATGTGTGCTTGCCAAAGTACTGAAAGATATTTTGCTTGTAGAAATCGATAGCATTGTAGTTGCGCTCCCAGACACCCAGCCAGAGAATTGGGGCGCGCCTGGAGAGGGCAAGCTGAATAGAAAAATCAAGAAGGTATCGGCCTATACCTTTGCACTGAAACTTACTCAGAACATAAATTCTCTCAAGCTCCACATTAAGGAAATTAAGTTTCAGATAAGCAGCCGGTTCGAAATCAGTGGCAGACTCAGCATCAAGAAATAGAAAGTAAAACTCAGAATTCGGGTTCTCAAGTTCCCGGCTGAGAGCCTCAAGAGAGAGGCTATTCTCAAGATAATCAATAATATTCTGATGAGTATTACTCATCCAAAAGGTCTCATAAAATGTCCTGCGGCTGATTCGTTGGAGAGATTCAATCTCATCGGCCTTAACCCGCCTTACCAAAAACTTATCCATAACTTAATTTTCTTAATTAAAATTAATAAAAAATTAAGTTTTGCACACTTTTCTTATGTTTTCAAATGACCTGGGAACCAAATACTTAATTTGCGAGTAAGTCGCATGACAGTTAAACCTTAAAGACTTAATTATAAAAGCTACCTCTTCCCTATCTATATCCCTGATTATTCGGTTCTTAAGCAATGAATTAAAATAACTAAAAACCTTATCATCCGGTGTGCGTTTCCTTAGCGGAACCTTACCATCCTTAAAAATCGGCTTAAATTCATTTACCTCTTTGTTAAGTGTGTATGCCGATGAGTAGTTGGATAGTGCATAGGAGGCATCAACTTCAATGTATTTATCAAGAAGGTGTCTGCCACCGGAAAAATACTGGTTCGCCGAACTCCAGAAATACTCCTCGTGCACCCGGCACATATTCGCTCGTTTGGCATTGCTAAGCAGATAGAGAAAAGTCTCCTTGATTAAACTGCTTTTATAAAGCGGCGAGCTGCCGAAAGGTGTATCAAAGACCGATTTAATTACCGGATACTGTCTTTTATACCACATTGTATATCTGAACATTATCTGCCCCATAAGCCGGGTAATGTTCTCGGTTTTACACAAAAAATGGAAATGGTTATCTAATAAAATATACCCCAGCAGACTCGACCCTGTTTCCTTAAACACCTCATTAGTAATAATAAGGAACATAATTCTATCATCATCCTTTAGAAAAACTAACCGGCTCTGATAGCCCCTGACATAGACATGAAAAAAACCACTTAGAACTCTCTTCCTCCTCCTTGCCCTTCTTTTTCCTCCGGATCTGTTTCTATTAACCTCCTTTTGAACTTTTCTCTGCATAAGAAGACTCTCAAATTTCCTTTCTATCATCTCATTAAACTCCTCCACTGAAAAAATAAGTTTGAGCTAAGTTATGGATAAGAAAACAGACAAGCCGATTTTAAGTATTTAAAATCGGCTATAAATAATTAGCTTTTCTTCTGGCAAATTTATATTATTTGATCACCTTAAATCATTAATAAAATATCCGGAAGGGTATGGCTCCGCCAGGCGAAAAGAGGATGGAGCTAACGGCTGACCGGATGAAGTGAATTTTGATATAATAATTGTATATACAGTATTATCCTTAGCAGTGTATCTGACCAGTCTCGGATTATATGAACCAGATTCAATACCCAAAGTAATTGTTTTATATGCTGTATGTTTATTCTTTGGTTTCAACTCTATAGTATACAAGCCCTTATTATCCAGTGACGATTTTTCTGAAAAGGTATACCCTTTATCAATAGAGCCAAAAAAGCCCATAGGATTTTCAACTATATCAGTATGGCCGGGATCATGATGGAAAATTGAAATCTCTTTACCAGAATGGTTGACGATCCATTTAGTTTCACCATCACAAAATAACTCAAGTTCATTGTTTTCCATTTTATATGCACCACCTGATGCTACCACACTACCTTTATAACTACCTGAACCAGATATCATTTCAAACTCCATAGTTACCAAACTCTTGCTCTTGATATTGTTTGTAAAAGAGTTAAGCAGATCCTGCGTCTTTAAGGTTTTTGCTTGGGCTTGTATTTGGGTATGAGCCGACACTTGGATCAGTAAAAAAACAAAAAAGAAAAGAAAAGTGTTGACAGGGATTTTCATTTATATTACAGACAATCAGGTGTTTATAATTATGTTTTTATAAAACTTTTTCAAAATCACATTGCTAACAGCCTTACAATGTGATATTTATACGAATATCCCACTCAAACCCCCGGCGGGCGGGAAGGCGAGCGGGCGGGCGGGCGGCGGGCGGGCCGCCCGCCCGCTTCGCGGGTTCTAATCCAGACTCGCGAGTATGCGGTCAAGGGAGTTGAAGTCCGTGATGAGGACCTGGCGGGCCTTGCTACCTTCGCTTGGGCCGACAATGCCGGCGGCTTCAAGCTGGTCCATTATGCGGCCGGCTCGGTTGTATCCAAGGTTCATCCGTCTCTGGATGAGAGATGTAGATCCCTGCTGATACTGAACCACAAGTTTAGCCGCTTCGTCAAAGAGCTTATCTCGCTTGCCAAGGTCAACCTCGCCGGCCATGGCCTCTCCCTCCTCTCCTGCATATTCAGGCAAATAGTGTGCCGTTGAGTAGCCCCTCTGATCGCTGATAAACTGTACAACTCGGTCAATCTCTTTGGTCTCAATAAGAGCACACTGCACACGGGTGAGTTCGGCACCGGACATAAAGAGCATATCTCCGCGACCGATAAGCTGATTGGCACCGGTAGTATCGAGTATGGTGCGGGAGTCAATGCTTGATATAACTTTGAAAGCGATTCGGGCTGGGAAGTTTGCTTTGATAAGGCCTGTAATTATATTAGTGGTTGGACGCTGGGTAGCTATTACAAGGTGAATGCCGATAGCCCGGGCCAGCTGGGCGAGCCTGGTCAGAGGCTCCTCCACCTCCCGCCCGGCGGTCATAAGCAGGTCTGCATACTCGTCAATAACCACTACAATAAATGGCATAAACCTGTGTCCCTTAAGAGGATTCAGTCTTCTTGAGAGGAATTTTTCATTGTACTCTTTAATGTTGCGTACATGGGCAGTTTTCAGAAGATCGTAACGGGAATCCATCTCAATTGTCAGGGACTTGAGAGTATATACAACTTTCTGTGTATCAGTAATTATAGCCTCCTCTGCATCAGGAAGTTTTGCAAGGAAATGGTGTTCTATTTTAGAGTAGAGCGAGAGCTCAACCTTCTTTGGATCCACAAGCACAAATTTCATCTCAGAGGGGTGCTTTGTGTAAAGGAGGGAGGTAATAATTGCATTAAGACCTACAGATTTACCCTGACCGGTAGCACCGGCAACAAGCAGGTGAGGCATTTTGGCAAGGTCAAAAGTAAGAGGCTCGTTTGAAATGGTACGGCCGAGAACAATTGGGAGCTCGTAGCCGGAGTTTCTGAATTTATCCTCCATAAGCATAGTCTTGAGAGGTACTACACTCGGCTTTGAATTTGCAACCTCAATACCCACACTGTTGGTTCCCGGTATTGGTGCGATTATACGCACACCCCTTGCGGCAAGAGACATTGCGATATCATCCTCAAGTCTTTTAATCTGAGATATCCTGACACCCGCAGACGGGGTGATTTCATACATAGTAACAGTTGGGCCTGTTCTGGCTGTAATTCTGTCAATGCCTATTTTATAGTCGCCGAGAGTCTTAACAATTCTCCTCTTGTTCATCTCCAGCTCCTCCCTTGAGACCTCAAAGCGTTTGTCACGGTAGTCATCAAGCAGCTCTATGCCGGGTGATTTGTAACTTGAGAGGTCAAGTCTTGGGTCAAAAAGAGTATCAAGAGATCCGGGAGGTATATCCTTAAGGAAGTCCTGGGAGGAGTCATCTGTATCTTCAGTATTCTCGTCTTCCTGAATTGTCTCTTCACCTGAGATATCTTCGTTAAAAATATCGATTGGGGTCTCAAGTGGGATTTCGAGAGGAATTTCACCTGTGGCGGCTGCACCCGCAGCGCTTCCCGCTGCCGCCTCCGCCGCACCGGGACAGGCCGCCTCGCTCCGCTCGGCCGCCTCATCACCCGCAACACCCCCATCACCATCAATTATCAACTCAAACGGATCCTCCGGATCCTCACCCGCTGCCGCAGCAACATCGGCACCCGCAACTGCATCGGCCTCAAGCGGCTTCTCCTTTGGTTTGCGGTGGAAAATGGCAGCAATACCCATATTGAACCAGCTCACAAAACGGTAACTGCACAAAAAGAGCCACAGGACAAGGATTGTGGAGACCAGCAACCCGGCTCCGGTAGCGCCAATCATTGAGATAAGCCATTCATTCACATAGTAACCGTAAGAGCCCCCTGCGCCATTGCCAAACCAGTCCACAAAACGGGTAAAACCAAATATGTAGGAGAAAAATACTGAAATAATAATGGCGCCGAAAGCAGAGAGGAAAAAGAGTCTCAGAAGTCGCACCCTCTTAATTCTAAGAGAGAAAATAGCAACCGCACCAAAGAAAAATGGAATAACAAATGCGCCAAGTCCGAATAATTTTGAAATTAGCAAATTAGACCACAGAAAGCCCACCTTTCCACCACCATTCTCAACCGGAACAATATTATTCCAGAATTCAGGATTTGAAAGAAGCGACTGATCCTCGGCCCATGTGAAAATATATGATATCAGAGCTATAAAAGTATAGACCGAGAGCCCTCCAAAGAAGAGCCCCGTAATAAGGCGTGCTGCCTCCATCCCTTTGGGCGGGGGTGCGTTTTCACCTGTTTTTGAGCGTGAAGTCCTAACCTTTGGTTTAGAAGCTGTACTTTTTGAGGTACTCTCTTTTGCGCCATTTTCTTTTGTGCCGTTTTCCTTGTTGCTGGCCATATTCGTTTCTCTTCCTTAAAAATTTTAGAATTGACAATGATTAGAGACGCTCTATTTTTGCCCCTATTGCGTTTAGTCTTCTGTCTATATCCTGATACCCTCTGTCAATCTGCTCAATATTTTCAATTATTGAAGTCCCCTTTGCAGACATTGCCGCAATAAGCATTGCAATACCGGCCCTGATATCGGGAGAGACCATCCTGGTACCCCTCAGGCAAAACTCCCTGTTGTGACCAATAATTGTTGCCCGGTGAGGGTCGCACAAAATAATCTGAGCACCCATATCAATAAGCTTGTCCACAAAAAAGAGCCTGCTCTCAAACATCTTCTGATGAATAAGAACACTCCCCTTCGCCTGAGTAGCAACCACAAGGAATACCGAGAGCAGGTCAGGTGTAAGACCCGGCCATGGCGCATCCGCAATAGTCATAATTGAGCCATCCATAAAACTCTCAATCTCATAATGATCGTGCTGAGGAATATAGATATCATCTCCTCTTCGCTCAACAGTAATTCCAAGGCGGCGGAACTGAGCAGGTATAATACCCAGCTCATCGTAGGCTACATTTTTGATTGTGATCTCGCTGCCGGTCATGGCGGCGAGCCCTATAAAGCTGCCAACCTCAATCATATCAGGGAGGATGGTATGCTCTGTTCCGCCCAGCGACTCAACACCCTCAATAACGAGACGATTTGAGCTGATTCCGGAAATTTTCGCACCCATTCTCACAAGCATTTTGCAAAGTTGCTGAAGGTATGGTTCGCAAGCTGCATTATAAATAATTGTAGTCCCCTTTGCAAGAACAGCAGCCATGACAATATTTGCAGTACCGGTTACAGATGCCTCATCAAGAAGCATATAGGCACCATTAAGACCATCCTTTGCAGTGATCTCAAAATATGAAGCACCCTGCTGCCAGTTAAGTTTTGCACCAAGATTCTCAAAACCAATAAGATGAGTATCAAGCCTTCTTCTGCCAATCTTGTCACCGCCCGGTTTAGGCATATAGGCAAAGCCGAATCTTGCGAGCAGCGGACCGGTAAGCATCACAGAGCCACGAAGCGCGGAGGACTTCCTGCGGAACTCCTCGCTGCGGACAAAATCAAGATTGATGTTGCGGGCAGTGAAGGCGTATGAGCGGGAGATGAGGCGGGCGGCGCCGGCTTCGCCGGCAGGGCTGCCGTGGGCAGCCCCGGAAGCGGCTCGCGCCGCTTCCGCGCCGCCCGCTCCCCCGCCTGTCTCGCCTCCCCCGCCTGCGGCGGCAGGAGCCGGAGCTCCGGCCGCCGCTTCCGCCGCCGCCTCGCCCAGCTCCTCCACCACAACACCCAGATCCCCAAGCATCTCCACCAATTTCATCACATCCAGAATATCAGGCACATTATGCACAACCACCCTTTCCGGAGTAAGTAACACCGCCGATAATATTTGAAGCGCCTCATTCTTAGCACCCTGCGGAACCAACTCGCCCTTAAGCCGATGCCCGCCCTCAACTCTGAATACTGCCATATTTATATCTGATTTATTTATCCAATTTTATTTCTGCCCTTATTGTTATTGCGAAACTTCAGGTTACGATTCCTGTGCTGATTATCCCTGTGCTGAGGATTGTGACCACCCTCTTTGTTGAAGCTGTGGCCCCCCTCCTTAAAGTTGTGCACACCCTCCTTATGAATCCCGATATGAATATTTGGCCCTACAACAAGTTTTCCGCCGGACAACCTCTTGATGTCCGCAAAAATTGTCTCCTCAGTTACCGAATCCTTGTTCCATATAAGATACTGCTGTCTCATATAGTTAGCCAGAACCCTCACCATATTATCCTTAACCTCGCCATCCTCCTTGGCAGCCACCATATCAATCATATTCTGGATATTTCTTCCATAGTGAGCAGCCTTTAAAGGGGTAGTCTCAAGCGGAATAGGATGAGGTTTTGTTGAAAAAGTCTCCTTGGTGGGAGTTGGATAAGGTGATTCGATATCAATATCAAAATCAGAAATTATCTGGACATGATCCCACAACTTGTGTCTGAAATCACTGATATCCCTCAGCGAAGGATTTAAAATCCCCATAACCGTAAGAACAGTCTTAATCTGCTCATTGCGCTTCTCCTTGTCCTCTATCCCCTTCACATACTCAATCATCTTCTGGACATTCCTGCCGTACTCCGGCATAATAAGCTTTTTCCTTTGTGTATTGTAATCCATTTCTAGAATTGTTAATCAAATTTCTGATTCTATTTATTTTTTGCGGGTACTCCCGGCAGCCGCCGGAGCACCTTCGCCAGGCTTCTCCACCCGCCCAATATTCTCTAACTCAACACAGATCTTTGCACCAAGCTCCTCAAGATAGAGAGAGGCCACCTTACTATCGGCCCAAAGCACCCTACCCTCCCTCTTCTCAAAAGAGCCGCATAAAATCTGCACCCTGTCACCCGATGTTACAAGCTCCCTGTTTTCGGCATAAACAAGAAACTCCCTTATTGCCTCTATCTCCTCATCCCTTACCCTGGCGGGACGCCTGTCGTACCAAATAAAATTGGCAACACCGGGTATCTGCTTCAAATTATAGAGAGTATGCTCGTCGCACTTAACAAATACATACGACCTGAATAGCGGCTCCTCTACAACCTTGATTCTGTCACTCCACTTTCTTTTAAGTCTGTGAAGCGGGAGATATACCTCAACCCCCCCCTTTTCAACACCCTCCGCCTCAATCCTGGCAGCAACTTGTTTCTCCGCCCTTGCAGCAGTGTAAAGAACATACCAGCTCATAATTACCTCTTATAAAGACCAGTACATAAACTTCGCCTCCATCTCCCTGAAGAGTCCTCTAACATCAACAAAGAGTCCCCCCTCAGCAAGCAAGGCCGATAGCCCTTTCACCCCCATCTCTCTGTACTCTTTATGAGCAACAGCAAGAATTACAGCATCATACATCCCCTCCGCCTTTGGCTCAAGCACAATTCCGTACTCATCCAGCACCTCGGCACCATCCGCCTTAGGATCAACAACATCCACCTGTAAATTGTACGACTGAAGCTCATTCACAATATCAGCCACCCGAGTATTTCTTATATCAGAGACATTCTCCTTGTATGTGAAACCTAAGACCAGAACCCGCAATCCTGCCCTGCTGGCGGCGGGCGCAGCGGCCCCGGCCGCTGTGCCGCCCGGCCCGGCTCCTGACGGAGCCGCGCCCGCCGCCCCGCTCACCACTCGCGCCCCGAGCAACCGCTTCACCGTCTGCTTCGCAATATACCCACCCATCGAATCATTCACAAACCTCCCGCTCGCCACCATCTGAGTATGATACTTAAGCGCAGCAGCCTTATGTACAAGATAGTACGGATCCACGCCGATGCAATGTCCCCCTACCAGCCCCGGTGTAAACGGAAGAAAATTCCATTTAGTCCCCGCAGCCTTAAGCACATCATAAGTATTTATCCCCATCCTGTTAAACAGAATCGAGAGCTCATTCATAAGCGCAATATTAACATCACGCTGAGTATTCTCAATAATTTTTGCAGCCTCAGCCACCTTCATTGCCGGAGCCCTGTGCACACCCGCCTTCACAACCAGCTCATAGACACGAGCCACCAGATCAAGCGTCTCACCATCACACCCCGACACAATCTTCACAGTGTTCTGCAACGAATGCTCAGTATCACCCGGATTTATCCTCTCAGGCGAATACCCCACCTTAAAATCCACCCCACACTTCAACCCGCTGAGAGACTCAAGCACAGGCACACACTCCTCCTCGGTACACCCCGGATAAACCGTCGACTCATAAACAACCACATCCCCCCTCTTCAAATATTTACCCACACTTTTAGTAGCACTCAACAACGGCGATAAATCAGGCTTGTTATGCCTGTCAACCGGAGTCGGCACAGCCACCACAATAAACCGAGCCCCCTTCAGCTCCGCCGGATTTGTCGTAAACGAAATCCTCCTCCCCGAAAACGAATCGGCACCAATCTCCCCGTTAGGATCAACCCCCTTCCACAACTTCGCCACCAGCGCCTCATCCACATCCACCCCCACAACATCCACAAACCTCGCAAACTCCAGAGCCAGAGGCAACCCCACATAACCCAACCCCACAACCGCCAGCTTCACCCTCCCCTCCTTAAGTTCACCATAAATCTTACTATATAAAATATCCATCACACCATAATTTTCTCATACAAAGATAAAAAAAGAGACCGACTAAATACCACCTTCCCCCTCTTTTCTGCCACCTTGCCACAGTTTTTGGCAAGTTGCTGTATTCCTGACACATAATAAGAGCATTTTTTCGCTAAGCTCAACGCTTAGCAAAAAATCCTTATAGCAAATACCTCTATACCTGACACTTGCCAAAAACTGTGGCAAGGTGCCCCCTCCCCCCCCCAACCGCCTGTGAAGGATTTATATGGTGCCGGGCATGAAGCCCGGCCTGAGTTGGCCATTCGGCACAAAAAACCCCAACCCGCACCGCCACAACCCAACCAAACCACCCATACCCGCACCGCCGCAACCACCTCTACCCGCACCGCCGCAACCCTCTGTCGCTCTTCACCTTAACACTTAACCCCGCGGATCATCCGCGGGGTTAAGTGTTAAGCAACTCACACCCTGCGCATTACAGCCGCACGGGTCTACCTGTCTACCTGCCTGTCTACCTGCCTCCCTGGTACAGACTACACCGCCTACCCCAAAGTTTAAAAGGTGCTCCGCTTCTTACACGGCCGGTTCCCGGCCGGGCTTAAAAGGTGCTTCGCAGATTTAGCCATTCGGCAAAAGTTATTCTCGCAGCCCGGGTTATTCCCGCGCGCCGCAAGCCACCAAAGAGCTTGCGAAATGAGCGGGAAATAACCCGGACCCCAACTGCGGGAAATAACTTTTCTCATTCTGTCAATCAAATTCGCCTTCGGAGGAGTTTATAAGGTGCCGGGCGCTAATGGCGGTTACCCGCCCGCCCGGCCTGAGTTAGCCATCCGGCAAAAATACCCCAACCCGCACCGCCGCAACCCTCTGTCACTCTTCACCTTAACACTTAACCCCGCGGATGATCCGCGGGGTTAAGTGTTAAGCAACTCAAACCCTGCGCGTTACAGCCGCACGGGTCTACCTTGTGCCGTCCTGAAATAGGTTGACTCAAAAACTCAATTTTTATGAAAAAATTTACAGTCGAGGATGAGCAATCAATTTTTCAGAGAAAGCTCGAACAATTTCAACGCAGGATAGTCTCTGCAGTAGAGCACAAACGGATGACAATGCGAGATGTGATCCAGAAGTACAACATCAAAGATGAAGAGACGATATTACAATGGATGAGAAAATATGGTATTTTTAATCCTGATTACACAATCATTCATACCATGAAAAATGCCGGTGATCCCAGTAATGTCAAGCGTTTGAAAGATCAGCTCAAGGCTAAGGAAGATGAGAACGAGCGGATGCGAAAGGAGATATTTCTTCTCAAGCAAAAGGGTATTATGTTCGACGCTATCGTGCAGGTAGTCAAAGAAGATTACAACATTGACCTGTTAAAAAAAGTTATGCCCGGGCAGTCGACACCTACATCTCCAAAGGGGGACAAGGAGGAATAGTTTTTGGGTGCAGATTACTCGGGAAAACAAAACAAGCCTATTATAAACACAAGAAAAGTCTGAAGACAAAGAAGGTTCAGGCCTTCGTAGCGATATCGCTGGTTAAAAGCCAGCGGGAGTCATTACCACGAATAGGAACAAAGAAGCTACACCACATGCTTTCTCAACCATTAAAAGAAATCAAAATTGGAAGAGATAAGCTGAACGAGATTATTAAGGCCAACGGGATGTTGGTTCCTCCTCTAAGGCAATACAAAATAACAACAAACTCAAGACATCACTTTCCAAAATACAAGGATCTTGTTACCGGAACCAGAATTTTTCAACCAGAACAGGTGTGGGTTGGAGATATAACATACATCAATGCAAAGGATAAATACTACTACCTGTCAATGATTACTGACGCTTATTCGAAGAAGATTATGGGCTATTGCATTGATGAAAATATGAATGTAGAGTTAGTTATCAAGGCACTGGCAATGGCTTTTAATAACAGACAATATCAGACCAAGCTCACCCATCATACAGACCGGGGGTCTCAATATTGCTGCAAAGCATACCAGGAAAAATTAAGAAGAATGAGTGTCATTACAAGTATGACTGAAAACAGCGACCCTTATACCAATGCAATCGCAGAGAGAGTTAACGGGATAATCAAACATGAGTTCCTCATTGATGGCCAGCATCACTCTTTGCTTGAGTTAAAACTACTACTTGCTCAAGCAGTCCATTCTTATAACCACCTCAGACCTCACTTATCATGTCACATGTTAACACCAGACAACATGCACAATCAGAGACAATTAAGAAGGATAGAGTATCGAAACAAATTCCTAAACAAAAAAATCAAAGTCTGAATGAACTCGTTTACTTATATTTGTTAAAATCAGTCAACCTATTTCAGGACGGCACACCTGCCTGCCTGTCTACCTGCCTCCCTCCACACGGTTCACCTGCCTCCCTTCACCGGAGAATCAGGTACAATCCAGAATCCAGTACAATAAATCTAAAATCAAACAAATTTTAGTAACAATCAAACATTTAATAGTCTGAGACTTGAATCAAAATCAGCATTAGTATATATTCAACATTCAAAACCAAAAATTCAAAACTAAAAAAATATGTTATGAAATTTAAGAAAAAGAGGGCGAGAAGAGTACAGGATGGTTACATACATGTTTGCATCAGGGGTAACAGAAGACATAATGTCTTCTACGACAATTCTGACAGATATGAATTTTTGGCCAGGCTTAAGTGGGCAGCAGAGCAACACAGCACAACTGTAATGGAATTTGTTCTGATGGATAATCATGTTCACCTCCTTGTTTCAACTGATAAACTTTCAATGTTTGTAAGCAGCCTTCTGATAAGCTATGTAAAATGGTATAATTTAAAATACTCTACCTCAGGCAATTTATTTGAGAGTCCATTTTTAAGCGCTTCCAAGAATAAAACTGAATGGGCAATCAGAACATCAATGTATATTTTACAAAATCCGGTAAAAGCCGGAATTTGTAAACATCCTGCCGATTATAACTGGAGCTCATGCAGATGCCACTTTAAACGCTTCAACTCGTTTAACAAACACATTAAACTTGACACCTCTTTATGTGATTCAGTGTTTGAAACAGAAATCAAATTTTTAAAAGAAATAGGCGAAAAAATTATAAAAAGCAGCGAACTTACAGAAAAGGAAGAATCCATTAAAGCCAGAATTCCAGATAGTGAAGTTATTAACCACACAAATATTTATTTAAAAAAGAACCACAATTCTAAAAAAATCACTGAACTCAACAAATTGGAAAAGATAATATTAATCAAACATTTATCTCTTAAAACCCAGGCAACAGCCAGGCAAATTGCATCCATCACTCAAGAGAACTACAGGTGGGTGCTCACTCTCTGTAAATCAAATCCAGACAAGCTTTCGGAAGAAGATTGATACCGACACCCGTACCGCCGTAACCCTCTATCGTTCTTCACCTTAACACTTAACCCCGCGGATGATCCGCGGGGTTAAGTGTTAATCAACTCACAATCTGCGCGTTACAACCGCACGGGTCTGCCCGCAAACCGGCCTGAAACAGGCCGTGTAAACTGCGCAGCACCATATAAACTTGGCGGATGATGTGACGGGATGCAGCGATTGTCCCAGGGTTTGAGCATGACACTCAAATACCCTACTTGCCTGCGGAGGAATTTATAAGGTGCCGGGCGTGAACGGCGGTTTCCCGCCCGCCCGGCCTGTGTTGGCCATTCGGCAAGAAAATCCGAACACTTACCTCCAAACCCGTACCGCTACAACTCGCTATCGCTCTTCATGTTAACACTTAATCCCGCGGATGATCCGCGGGATTAAGTGTTAAGCAACTCACAACCTGCGCGTTACAGCCGCACGGGTCTGCCTCCCTCCACCTCCACCACACAGTTCACCTGCCTCCCTCCACCTCCACCTCACAGTTCACCTAACTGTTCACTCACAGTTCACTCCCCAACAAAAAAAGCACCCCGCGGGGTGCTTTTTTTCATTTGTTCAGAATCTGCTACGCTTCAGCTCCGGTAGAGGATACTGGAAGTACAGATACATAAGATTTGTTGTTTACTTTTTTCTTGAAAGTTACAACACCATCAATCAGTGCGAACAGGGTGTGATCCACTCCCATTCCAACATTTTCACCTGCTACATGAACAGTTCCCCTCTGGCGAACCAGAATGTTACCTGCTTTAGCATACTGACCGCCGAATAATTTTACGCCGAGTCGTTTACTGTGTGATTCACGTCCGTTCTTTGAACTACCGACGCCTTTTTTATGTGCCATAATCTAAAATTTTTTCTGCTGATTGGTTAGTAATTAAGCGATCTCCTCAATTTTGATCTGTGTCAGATACTGACGGTGACCATTTTTCTTGATATAACCTTTACGGCGTTTTTTCTTGAAGACAATAACCTTTTTGCCTTTAAGATGCTCAAGTACCGTAGCCTTTACAACCGCACCCTCAACATAAGGAGCGCCCACTTTGATTACACCATCATTGTCAACGAGAAGAACCTTCTCAAATGAAAGAGAAGCTCCCTCGTCTGCGCTGAGACGGTGAACAAAGATCTTACTCTCTTTTTCTACTTTAAATTGCTGTCCTGCAATATCTACAATTGCGTACATTTATAAAAATATTATAGTTAGTGACTGCAAGCGGCTTCATTAAGTAGCTCTTATTCAATAGCTTGACAATCTTATCATTTACTTTTTGGGAAGGCAAATATATAACAATCTTTTTTATTCTCCAAACACTTCGCTAAACACTTTAATAAATAACCAAAAACTTTGACAATCAAAAATAATTATTAAATTTGTAACACCCCTATTACTTAAACCTATTACTATGGACTCACCATTCATTTACAACACCATTGTATCCGGTACGGATTTTATTCCCCGGAATACAGAGTGCGACAAACTCTATTCGGCAATCAAAGAACACAGGTGCGCAGCAATTTATGAACCGCCCAAAAGCGGTAAGCAATCGCTAATCAACCATACATTAGAAAAAATCAAGGTTGAAAACTGGAAGCACCGAATCTGCAAAGTGGACCTCTTCAATGTCCGTACAGAAGAACACCTCTTCAGAAAATGCACGGAAGAGCTCGAGAAGACCCTTCCACTTCCTCCAGGCGAAAGGCAGCCCTTCAGCACACTTCCTGAATTTCTCCGCGAAGTACAGAGAAGAGCAGAATCGGCACAAACAAATCTAATCCTCATCTTTGACGAGTTTCATGAAATCCTCAGACTTGAAGATTGGGACACCCCGCTCAGGACCCTTGAGAAAGAGCTCGAGAAGCATCAGCACCCTAACACCTCCGTTGTTTTCTGCGGCTCCTTCACAAACGCAATGAGAGTGATATTTGACGATATCAAATTTTTCTACCATGTATGCGACCGTATCCGATTCTCAAAAATTGACGAAAAGTCCTTTACCGACTTCATCATACGCTCCTTTCTCAAGGCAGGCCGAGTAGTCTCCAAAGAGCTGGCCCTGCATATATATCGGCTTACAAACGGACAACCCTGGTACACACAGCAGCTGGCCGACATCGCCTACAGCCTTACTCGCGGATACCTTACAGAAGCCATTATTAATCAAGCGTTTGAACTCCTTATGGAGCTTCACTCATACCGATTCAAATACCTCACCGCCCGCCTGAGCAACTACCAGATCAGCTTTCTGAAAGCCATCATTGACGGGGTAGACCGATTCAGCTCGCTGGAGGCCCTCACCACATACAACCTCCAGTCATCGGCCAATGTAAACCGAATCAAAGACGCCCTCACCAAAAAGGAGATCATTGAATTCAGCACCAAGACCCACCGCATAAATCACTTCCTGGACCCACTTTACGAAACCTGGCTCAGGACAAGATACTTCGTCTAAACCCGTGGCCGGCGGGCAAGAGCCTGGAGGCCGGGCTTCGCCCCGCCTCCGGCCCGCAGACAGCGGCCGGCTTTCGCCCGCCGCTGTCTGCCGCGCCAGGACACCTTGCCACAGTTTTTGGCAAGTAATTGCTAATCTGAGATTTAGAATAAGCATTTTTATAAGCACCTCTTTGAGATCAACTTGCCAAAAACTGTGGCAAGGTGACCCTCTACCCGCACCGCTGTAACACGCTGATTACCTAAACATAAGCAATCCACCTGTCAGGTGACCTGACAGGTGGATTGTCTACACATTGATAATCTGAGACTTAGAGCCGCACGGGTTTCCCAATCTATACGGCCGGTTCCCGGCCGGTTTAAGTGGTGCTCCGCCTTGTTAAGCCGTCCGGCACAAAGTAGTTTATTTAATATCAATTAATGGTAGAATCGCGTTGTGCAAAAATGTTCCTTTGAATTGAGAGAACATAATCCCCCTTGTAGTGGATATAGAGACAGAGTTGATTTGGGCAATAACATTACCAGGGAGTTTAATAGTTTTACCCTCTTTAAACTTATGTATCCCTTTTACTTCAAACACACACGACGATGTGATTTTTCCATAAACAATATTCTCCACAGAATGCCCTATCTCAATTTTACATATTACGTTAAGTTGATCTTTTTCAACACTTACAAGATGTTCAACCGAAATTTTAAAATTGAATATAGTTGAGGGTTGAATCTCTTTTCCCTCTGGAAATATTGATGATTCAATCAGGTTGAGAGTAACTAGTTTTATGGTCGTTTCGCCCGAATTACTATCAGTTTTAGTCATTATTTGCTATGATTTTACAATTTGATTTGATCTAAAATTTATCATTTGGAAAGCAGAATTTTGTTCCAGATAGCTTTTTGGGACATCCGCTTTAATATTGACTACCAAATTATATGTTGCTACTTTAACCACTTCGTTTGATGACAGCGTATTAACCAACGAGATATCAAGAGCATGTTCAAGCTCAACTAAAGTATCTATTGTAAAGTTATGTGTGCCCGAAAGCCAACTAGTTATTATTGATGGACTATTTTTACCAACGGCATTCATTAAGTCACCTTTACTCCAACCCCTTCTGATCATTTCATCTTCAATTCTTGCTGCAATCTCCATTTTAGTCTCAATCTTAGCGAGCTCTAAAGACGATAACCTTTCCAATACTATATCCAAAGTAGCGTTTTTCCTATTTTTTTTCATAACAATCTATTTCAAAATCCAATTCACCCTTAAAATCATATGAATTATTACAAAACTTTATCTCATTCAGTAACATTTTATCTTTGATAGCTTTTGACACCCTCCTAAGCAAGTAATTTGCCTCTTTTAAACGCTCGTCTTCCTGTAAAGCTCTAATCCCCTTAGGTTTCACAGCTCCATCTCCTGCAATAATTAAAGTAGAACCATACCTTATACAGTAAAGTCTCAATTTACTACGCGGAATATCATACAATGCACAAACACCATCACCAATGCCCCCCTCAAACAATTTAAAAAAGCCCTCTCTTGCGCCACTTCTTTTACCGATTGTGTATAGCCTTCCAACAATATCATCAACCTCTTTTTTATGTATAACTTCGTTCTCCTCTATAAATTTATCCAATAAATTTAAACTTCCATTATCAATAATAATTGAGTACACCGATGCTTTACAACCACTTAATTGTTCAATTTTCACAACTCTGCACCTCATCAGTAATTAGTTTACAAAGATAAATAATTTTAGCTATAACTAAACTTCAAACCGTTTAATATTTTAACTAAATCAAATATAATTAAGCTGTGTAGGACTAGAAATACTAAGTAAAACTATTTTCTTTTTTTAGTTAAATAGTTTACAATTCTAAAAAAATCAGGCAAAAATGGTTTGACAGGGATATTCGCATATGTGCTTATAAATCTAGCAATTGCAAATTGCTTTTTGAAAAACTCTTTAAAAAACCAATTTCTAAACACCTAACTACCTGTTAGATAAACGAATATCCCTGTCAAACCCGGCCGGTTCACCTTGCCACAGTTTTTGGCAAGTTGCTTTCAAAGAGGTGCTTACAAAAAGGTTTTTTTGATAATTGTGGGAATGCCTAAAAAATGCTTATCCTAATTCTCAGATTAGCAATTACTTGCCAAAAACTGTGGCAAGGTGCATCCACCGCTGCTCTTCCGGCAGGGGATAGATCCGGGCGATTGAGAGGATGCGATATACAAATTGAGTAATAACTTGATTAATATCACTTTGCCCAACAGCATAAAATGCGGGGGAGGCGGGGGCAATTATGGCGCCGGCTTCGGTGAGGGTGGTCATGTTGCGGAGGTGGATGAGGGAGTAGGGTGTCTCGCGGGGGACGATAATCAGAGGGCGGCGCTCCTTCAGCTGGACATCGGCAACGCGACAAATGAGGTCATCAGAGGTGCCCGCGGCAATCCTGGCCAGAGTACCCATTGTGCATGGTATGATTATGAAGGCGTCAGGGGCGTTGGAGCCCGAGGCGTTTCTGTTGTAGTAGGTGTCGTTTGGGGTTAGGCCGAGAGGGAGGGGCAGTCCGGTTTCGTGGGGGTAGACCTGGCGGGCGGTGTCGGTGAAGATGAGGTCAAGGTCGATGCGGGGTGCGGAGGCGGGAGCCCCCGGGGCACCCGCCTCTGCACTAGCGGCGGTTTGCAGGTGGCGGACGACCTCAATTATGCGGGCGGCGTAGATCTGGCCGGAGGCACCGGTGACGCCAATCACCAGGCGGCGTGCCGCAGGCGCTGCGCCCGCGGCCGCAAGGGTGTTGCTTTCCATGGCGTTATTTTTTAGGCTGGATCTCGAGAAGGGCGACGCGGCCGTCCATTGAGCTTACAAGGAGGCGGCCGGCGCCTACGGGCTGCACAAGGTTGATGAGTGCACCGGAGAAAGGAATCACACCCGCAAGAGAGCCATCGGCCTCATTAAGAATAAAGATATTCCCCTTGTCGGTAGGTATGAAGATGTAGCCATAGGCGGCTGTGATGGGCGAAGGGGCAATCTCGTAACCGTAACCGGTGTGGGTGGACCAGAGACGAACCGATTTGTCTGCATTCGGAACCGGTCCATTAAATTCAGCATCGGTACGGTACGCGAAAACTGTGTCCTGCATGGTTTTGATGTAGAGGGTATTGCCATCCGGCGAGAGGCCGACAGATTCGCGTCCGCCTTTTGCACGCCAGAGCTCTTTACCGGTGGCAGCATCAATTGCGTGGGTCATACGCTCGGGAGTTGCAATAAATACCTTACCATTGGCTACAAGTGGCCATACAGCTGCAGGAGATAAACCCCTACCCTTGTTGTTTGTCCAGCTCCAGAGCAGTGAGCCCGATTTTGGATCCAGTTTGTAGAGGGTAGAGCCCCAGCTTCCAAAATAGACACCATCGTTATCAACAAAGGCCTTTGACTCCACAAAACTCTTAACATCGTTAAACTCCCATACAGGTTTGCCGGTATTTATGTCAAGAGCACGGAAGATGTTGTCAGAGGCACCTATGTATACAATATTGTTGTGAATAGTGGGCGAACCGAGAACAGACTTATTTGCTTTGGTTTTCCAGATAAGCTTTCCATTGTCTTTATCCAGACAATATATATAGGTATCGGTGGCACCGAAAATTATCTTGTTGTCGTGTATCGCAGGGGTGGAGAAGACCTTGGAGCCGGTGACAAAGCTCCAGCGGGGCTTCGCAGCTGCGGTAGCTGCAGGTGCTGCGGCCGGCGCCGCGCTTCGCGCGCCTTTGCTACCGGCTTTGCCGGTCGCGCCGGCCGCCGCATCAAACGCCTTCACCTCACCATTGGCATTCACCCAGTAAATTCTACCCTTAGCTGCACCTGAGGTAGCAGGATCCATAACAGCAGCAGAACCAATATCGGAGTTATCCTGGTAATTGAAAAGTACTTTGTGGGCAAATTTCGGGAGCGGAGTATTCATCTTAAGAGTGTGCCAGGGCTTTTTCTCTACACCGCCTGCCCTCTCGACAAATGATATATTACCGGAGCTCTTGTCAAAAGTTATGATGTTGTAGCCATGGGCCCCTTTCCCTGCACGCAGGTTCGAGCGGCCCATCACCCCGCGGATGTTTGTCAGCGGGAGATATTGCGCCCGGGAAATTTCTGCACGAAGATTTAAACCTGCAGGTGAGGCGGCCGGCTCTCCCGCCGCCTCCACCTTGTAATTATATGCCCTGTTATTGTGCCCGTGTCCGCACAAAGCAACCTCAACATTCAATCTTGAGAGAGATGTCAAAATATCAGAGTAGTTAAGCATTGCATCATCAAGCGGATAGTGATTTACAAAGACCACCGGGGTGGCGGGCGCGATTCGCTTAGACAAAGAGTCAAGCCACAGAACCGCATCCCTTGGCACAAGAGCCGGAGCCATCCTCATATTAGGCCCCGAATTTGTCCCGATAAAGCGAACCCCGCCCGCCTCAAAATCAAAAAACTCATACCCAAAAACCTCCTTAAAGGTATTACAGCCACTCTCGCTCCACTTTGAGTCGTGGTTACCGCCTACAATATACCATGGAATACGAAGCTCATTTATAATAGAATATGCTCTGGCTATCTCCTCATCACTTCCAAATTCAGTAATATCACCACCAAAAATCACAAAATCTACCGCACTTTCAGAACCGGAGGCGGCGGCGGCGTTGATATCTGCCACGGAGAGGCGTAAATCCTCAGAGTTTGTAGCAACATCAGATATATGAAGGTCAGTCAGAAAAGCAAATTTAACAAGTCCGGAATTATTTTCTTTAACAATTTTGTTTTGTGAAAAAGCTGCCGGTGAAATCAGGAAAACAAGCAGCAGTAATGAAATTAGAACGAACTTTTTTCTCATTGTGTAGTTATTAATAAATGAAACCTGTCACAAATATAGCGATTCGCTGTTAAATTAAAGTTACAAAACTTTGAAATTGAGAGCAGATATACTATATTTGCATGATAAACAGAGCTAAGGAGAGGCACAAAAAATGTGACTCACCGGACATCTCTGTTTCAATACCTAACTAAACTATGAACCAAATAAGGAACCGATTTAAGAGAATAGACCACCTATTCCTTAAAGTCATGGGCAGTTTTATGCCCCGCTGGACCATATTCCTCTTTGACGAGTTCATTGTTGTAATGGCATTCATCTCTCTCTGGTTCTTCAGAGACACCATTGCACCTGAGCCCGCACAGCACTTCACAATAAAGCTATTTATAGTGGCAGTTATTTTTGCTGCCACATCCATGTTTTTCCGGACATACCACGGCGTAGTGAGGTTCTCCACAATGGCAGACCTCAAAAGACTCGCCTACTCAGCAGGAGCCGGATCCGCAATCTACTTTGTTTTTGTTCTGATTTTCAACAACACCTACATTGAGGGTGAGACACACCTCACCTTCAACTACTGGTTCCCTCTGGTGATGGGGCTTATGACAATCGCCGGCCAGTTTATATTCCGCTTTACAGTCAGGAGCGTATTTGAAAGCATGGAGCAGAACTCAAACAGCAGTAAAAAGACACGCGCATTTATCCTGGGCAGCGACTACGAATCCATACTTCTCGGCAGCCATATATTATCAGACCGTACAAGCCGCTTCCACCCCGTAGCATTTATTGCTTTTCACAGCAACCAGGTGGGCAAAGTTGTAAGCGGCGTCCCAATAATCTCACTTGAAAAAGATCTCTCCAAACAGATGAAGGATTTCCGGACAAACACCCTCCTGCTCTACAAAAGCCAGCTGGATGCAATGCCAAAAGACTTCTACGACAAATGTATAGTTGAGGGAATGGATATATTCCTTGTGAGTATGTTCACAAAATATGACGGCAACGAAGCAACCCCGGTTCCTCAGATCAATAAAATCAAGATTGAGGACCTGCTTGGACGAAACACAATAAAGATGGACCGCAGCCGGATAGAGAACCAGTTTACCGGCCAGACAATAATGATCACAGGTGCGGCAGGCTCAATAGGGAGCGAAATTGCCCGCCAGGTCTCTCAGTTTGACTGCAAAGAGATTATCCTTGTAGATCAGGCCGAGACACCTCTTAACGACCTCTGGCTGGACCTCACAGCAAAGAACACAGGCATAAAGATTAAGCCCATAATAGGCAATGTGAGCAATCAGATAAAGATGAGGCAGATATTTGAGTGCGGAAAACCATCACTCGTCTTCCATGCAGCAGCATACAAACATGTACCCATGATGGAGTTCCACCCATCGGCAGCAGTAGTGACAAATGTAGGGGGGACCAAAGTTGTGGCCGACCTCTGCCTGGAGTTTGGGGTGAAGAGATTTGTAATGGTCTCCACAGACAAAGCTGTAAACCCCACAAATGTAATGGGGGCCTCAAAAAGAGCAGCAGAAATTTATATCCAGTCACTATACCTTAAACAACTGGAAACCGGAGTTGAGAATCCAACCGAATTTATAACTACAAGATTTGGCAATGTACTGGGCTCCAACGGATCCGTAGTCCCTCTGTTCAGAAAACAGATAGAGGCCGGCGGCCCCGTGACCGTCACACACCGCGATATTACACGCTACTTTATGACAATACCGGAGGCCTGTTCGTTAGTTTTAGAGGCAGGGTGTACCGGAAAAGGCGGAGAAATATATATCTTTGATATGGGCGAGGCCGTAAAAATTTACGACCTCGCTGAGAAGATGATCAGACTAAGCGGTAAAATTCCACACGAGGATATCAGAATCGTAGAGACAGGCCTCCGTGAAGGCGAGAAGCTCTACGAAGAGCTCCTCGCCACCACGGAGAACACCCTCCCAACCTACCACAAAAAAGTTCTCATAGCCAAGGTGCGCCGTTATGACTACGATCTTATCCACCCCGCAATAAAAGAGCTGCTCTATACAGCAAACAAATTTGTTTACCCCCTTGAGGTTGTAAAAAGACTCAAACTGATGATCCCTGAGTTTAAAAGCGCAAACTCAAAATATGAGGCGCTGGACAGAGAGCTTGAGAGAGCAGATTTAGAAGAAGTTAAAGCACAAATATGATAATATGAAAAAAGCAATACTATTAACCCTGATGGGGGCCCTGGCCATATCCTGCGGCACCCCGGAGAAGATACCATATATGGTGGGGGCAGAGAGGGTTGACGAGACCTATCTGCACAACAATGCAAAGATTTTTGAAGCGAAGATAATGCCCAAAGATGTTTTACAGATATCGGTAAACACCACAATCCCTGAGGCGGCAGCGCCGTTTAACCTGGGGTCAAGCGCCGGAAGCGGAGTAATGGTTCAGGGTGGGACAGTTCAGGGCGCAGAGCTCCAGACCTATATTGTTGACAACGAGGGGTTCATCAACTACCCTGTTGTGGGGGAGCTGAAGGTGGCCGGGATGACAAGGGTTGAACTTCAGAACTATATCAGGAGCCAGATTCACCCGCAGTATATCAAAGAGATTCCTGTTATTAATGTAAGGTTTAAAAACTACAAGGTATCAGTACTTGGAGAGGTTACCAGACCGGGAACATTTACCCTTGTAAATGAGCAGTGCACAATTCTTGACGCACTGGCAATGGCGGGTGACCTCACAATCTACGGAAAGAGGGAGAATGTCCTTATTATCCGCGAGAGCGCAAAGGGGGAGAAGGTCTTCCTCAGGGTAGACCTGCAGGACCCCTATATTGTTGCAGACCACAACAGATTCTACCTCCAGCAGAATGATGTGGTATATGTGGAGCCAAACAAGACCCGTTCAAAAGCTGCGGCAATAGGGACAGCTGAGACCCTGACAATATCAATAGTATCAACACTAATATCAATTGCAACATTGGTAATATCAATAGTAAGATAGCAATGGAACAACAGCACACAGAGGAGTCAATTGACCTAAGAGCCATAGTACACTCAGTAATTGATAACTGGTACTGGTATTTAATCTCAATAGTTCTGTGCACAGCCGCAGGGCTTGTATATCTTAAGATGGCAGACCCCATTTATGAGGTTACCTCATCAGTAATCCTTAAACAGGAGAAGTCTGCACCTGAGGAGATGCTTCTTCTTCAGGATTTTGGATTTGAGGGGGGGACAAACAATATTGACAATGAGATAGGGGTTTTTAAATCTTCAGACCTTATTACAAAGGTTGTAACAGCACAGGAGTTCTATATCTCCTACAGAGGGGAGAGGCGCTTCAACCTCTTCTACAGCCCTGAACTCTACAAAGAGTCTCCGGTATATGTAAGATGGGAGGATATTGAACCTGAAAACATTCCCTACACCGTTCACCTTGAACTCTCAAAAAAGAGGGATGGAATTGAGGTTTTGGCAAAATTCACAACAGATGGTAATGAGCATAGCGAAAAGGCTCTCCTCACCTCTCTGCCGGGTTATATTGAGATAGCACCGGGTAAATTCTACATAACAGCACAGGACTCAACAAATCAGGAGTGGAGCTATATTGTTGCTTCAATCTCAAACCCTGTTGCTGTAGCCAAAAACATCTCAAACAACCTCTCTGTAAGCACCAGAACAAAGACATCATCTCAACTTGAGATTACACTAAAGACAGCTAACAGTAGGAAGGGTGTTGACTTTCTTAAAGCACTCATAGAGGAGTACAACAGAGATGCGGTTAAGGATAAAAACCAGATTGCATACAACACAGCTGTATTTATTGAGGAGAGGCTAAAGGAGATCTCCTCAGAGCTGGGGGCTGTAGAGAGCCAGGTGGAGGAGTTCCAGCGCGCAAATGAGATTGCCGATATCCCTACCCAGGTTGCCGGCTATATTCAGAAGGATGAGGGGTACACCGTCAAGAGAAACGAGATTGAGACCCAGCTGAACCTAATTACATACATTGAGCAGTTTATAGTAAAACCTGAAAATAAAAACAAACTAATCCCCAACCTGGGGGTAAAGGATCCGGGCCTCTCTGCGGTAATCCACAACTATAACGAGCTCCTCATTGAGAAGAGCCGTGTTGAGAGCGCCTCCTCAGAGGCAAACCCTGCCCTTAAACAGATGAACGCAAGGGTTGATAATATGCTCCAGAGCATCCGCGCCTCACTTGCTAACGAGAAGAGCGCCTCACAGATTGCACTGAGGGATATGGAGAGGGAGAATGCAGTAAACAACCTCCAGATGAGGAGGCTCCCTACAGTATCAAGACAGTACAATGATATCCTGAGGCAGCAGGAGGTAAAGTCGAGCCTCTTTGTATATCTTCTCCAGAAGAGGGAGGAGACCAACCTGACCCAGGCGGCTGTTGCGCCCAAGGCAAAGATCATTGCGAAACCAATAGCCGGAACATCCCCCGTTGCCCCAAGAAAGATGATAATCCTCCTTGCTGCACTGATGATTGGTATAATAATCCCCGCAGGAATTTTATGGCTCAGGGAGATGTTCAAGACTAAAATTGAAAATATAAACGACCTGAACGACCTCAGGGATATAAGCATTATTGGAGATATCGCGGCAGTTAAAGATTTTGGGGCAGATGAGAGCAGGGTTGTTGTAAAGGCAAATGACCACTCCCCTGTCAACGAGATGTTCCGCACACTACGCAGCAACCTCCTCTTTATGATAAGCGAGAAGGATCAGAGCGTTATACTTGTAACCTCCACAATCTCAAAAGAGGGTAAGACATTTGTAGCCTCAAACCTTGCCAAGGTGCTCTCCCTTATGGAGAAAAAGGTACTTTTGGTTGGGGCCGATATCCGCAATCCGCAGATATCAAACACAATGACAATTAAAAAGTCATCAACAGGTCTCACCTCTTACCTGGCAGGAATCACAAACGACTACCACGAGATCATTGAGAAGGTTGATGAGCACCTCTATGTGATGCAGACAGGACCAATACCGCCAAACCCCAACGAACTCCTTGCCAAACCAAGAACAGGCGACCTTATCCAGAGGCTTAAGAAGGAGTTTGACTATGTTGTAATTGACTCGGCACCGGTAGGGCTGGTATCAGACACATTTACAATTGCAAAATATGCAGATGCAACCATATTTGTAATGAGGGAGAAATTCACTGAAAAAGACTCAATTCACTTCCTCAACAACCTATATGCAGAGAAGAGAATCCACAATGTGGCTGTTGTCCTTAACCAGACCGAGACCCTCACCAGGATGGGGAGATATGGCTACGGCTACAAATACTCCTACAGGTACAAATACGGCTACAACAATAAAGAGGAGAAAAAGAGCAGATGGTTCTAGCTGTAGATTTTGACGGAACAATTGTAGAGAACCGCTACCCTGCCATAGGGAGGGAGATTCCGTTTGCAATTGAGACTCTTATACTAATCCAGAAGGAGCTTAAACACACCCTTATTCTCTGGACCGTAAGGGAGGGGCGTGAGCTACAGGATGCCCTGGATTTCTGCAGAGAGCGCGGACTCACCTTCTACGCCGCCAACCGCAACCACCCGGAACCCATCCCCCCCGGCGAGGCAAGAAAGCTAAATGCCGATATGTTTATTGACGACCGCAACTTTGGCGGCGTCCCCGATTGGGGGTTTATATATCAGGCGCTAAAGAGGTATCCGGATGAGTGCCTGACACCGGAGATCTTCTGCAAGATGGTTGACTCAACTGTCAGGATAGTTGAGAAGGGAGGTATCATTAGCAGATTATTAAAAAAATAGAGTATTGAAAAAAGTTATGCTCGTCTTTGGGACCCGTCCTGAGGCAATTAAAATGGCTCCGCTTGTTAAGGAGCTGCAGCGCCGTTCTGATAAATTTCAAACAATTGTAGCAGTAACAGCCCAGCACAGAGAGATGCTTGATCAGGTATTAAATCTGTTTAAAATAGTTCCTGATTATGACCTAAATATAATGAAACCGGGTCAGGATCTCTACGATGTAACATCAAATGTATTGCTTGGGATGAGGGATGTGCTTAAAGAGTCAAAACCTGATATCGTTCTTGTGCACGGAGATACCGGCACCTCAACAGCAGCGGCACTTGCAGCCTTTTATGCCCAGATTCCTGTAGGACACATTGAGGCCGGATTAAGGACAGATAATATATATAGTCCCTGGCCTGAGGAGATGAACCGCAGAATTACAGGCAGGATATCTACACTTCACTTTGCTCCTACTCCACTTAGCAGAGAAAATCTTCTAAAGGAGAACACTTCTGAGAGCTCAATATTTGTAACAGGGAATACTGTTATTGATGCTCTCCACATGGTGGTTAATCAAATAAAAGATACAAAAGGTATCACTGAGGAGATACAAAACATTTTAATAAAAGCGGGAATTAATAAAGATAAAATATCATCATGGATTAGTGGTTCCCGAAAAATGGTACTTATTACCGGCCATAGAAGGGAGAATTTTGGTGACGGCTTTATTAATATATGCTCTGCAATAAAAGAGCTTGCTGAAACACACCCTGATACCGATTTTCTTTACCCTATGCACCTCAACCCAAATGTTAGAAGAGCAATCAAAGAGGTCTTCGGAGAGATAAAAGAGCAAGCTAGTAATACGATATTCATTGAACCGCTTGACTATTTACCATTTGTCTATCTAATGAACATCTGCACCATTGTTCTTACAGACAGTGGTGGAATTCAGGAGGAGGCACCCGGACTGGGAAAACCTGTCCTTGTGATGAGAGATACAACCGAGAGACCTGAGGCACTATCAGCAGGTACGGTAAAACTTGTTGGCACAAACAGAGATCTGATTATTGTAGAGACAAACAAGCTACTAACAGAAACAGATTATTACAATAAAATGAGTAAGGCAAATAATCCTTACGGTGATGGATTAGCCTGCATAAGAATCGCAGAGGAGTTAATTAAATTTTAAACATATATGAGGGCACTTTTTATGGGGTTGGGCTATATAGGCCTTCCCACAGCAGCAGTCGCCGCAAAAAGCGGAATAGATGTCACAGGAGTTGATATAAATCCAGAGGTTGTAGATACAATAAACCGTGGAGAGATACATATTATTGAACCAGGTTTAGGCGATGTTGTAAAGGATGTCGTTCTCAAGGGAAAGATGAAAGCCCAAACCACACCAAAAGAGGCAGATGTTTTTCTCATCGTGGTACCCACCCCGTTCAAACAAAACCACAGGGCAGACATCTCCTATGTAGAGAGTGCAACCAGGGCAGTAATCCCCTACCTCAAACCCGGCAACCTATTCATCATAGAAAGCACCTCTCCCGTAATGACCACCGAAAAGATGGCCGAGCTCATCTTCAAAACCCGCCCGGAACTTAAAGACAAAATATACATCGCCTACTGCCCCGAACGGGTCCTCCCAGGTAATGTGATTTACGAACTGGAGCATAACGACCGGGTTATAGGAGGCATCAACCAAGAATCATCCCAAAAAGCCACAGAGTTTTACAAACACTTTGTAAAAGGCAACCTCCATATAACCAATGCACGCACGGCCGAAATGTGCAAACTCACCGAAAACAGCTCCCGCGATGCACAAATAGCATTTGCCAACGAACTCTCAATAATTTGCGATAAAGCCGGCATAAATGTATGGGAACTGATAGAACTTGCAAATAAACACCCAAGGGTAAACATACTGCAACCCGGCAGCGGAGTAGGCGGCCACTGCATAGCAGTAGACCCATGGTTCATAGTAAGCGACTTTCCCGAACAAGCCCAAATCATAAAACGCGCCCGTGAAACCAACGATTACAAAGCCGACTGGTGCGCCAACAAAGTGATAGAGGCCTGCAATCAATTCGAAGCAAAATACAACCGAGAACCCGTAGTCGCCTGCATGGGACTAGCATTCAAACCCGACATTGACGACCTCCGCGAATCACCCGCCAAATACATCACCAGCCGCATAATCAGCGAAGCCCGCGCCCAGGTACTTGTGGTAGAACCAAACATCAAAACCCACAAAAGTTTCAACATAACAGACCACAAAGAAGCCTACCAAAAAGCCGACATCGTAGCCTGGCTGGTAAGGCATAAGGAATTCATTCACTACCCAAATACACCCGAAAAAGAAGAATACGACTTTTGCGGGGTAAGAAAATAGGTTTTTACATAATATAAATTACAAAACTTAATCAATATTGATTAATAAAGTGTTATCCAAGATTATTTTCCACATTTATGCTCTGAAAGAACGAATTTTTAGGAGTCTTTTTATACGAGATTCCTTTTGGGCATTGACTGGTAATACTCTTGGTAGTGGACTATCTTTAATAGCTGGTATATTTGTTGCCCGTTATCTTGGCAAAGATATATATGGAGAATATGGCATCATTAAAAATACAATAATATCATTATCCATTTTTTCAACATTTGGATTAGGATATACTTCAACAAAATATGTTGCAGAATATAAAGAAACCAGACCAGAGTTTTTAGACTTAATAATTAGATATTCGAAATTTATATCTTTAACTGTCAGCGGACTAGTAGCTTTATCTCTTTTTATTTTCGCAAAAACATTATCAGAACAAATCCTTGATGCACCACACCTGTACAAATCAATCAGAGTGGTTTCAGTTTGGGTTGTAATTAGATCACTTACAACCACTCAAATTGGTGTAATGGCTGGTTTTGGCCAATTTAAGAAAATGGCTTATATCGAAGGTATAGTTGGTGTATTAACCTTTACTTTAAGTATATTATTCACATATGAATGGGGTCTATTAGGTGCATTATTTGCCCTTTTGATTGCACAGATAATTAATTTAATTCTTAATTATCAGGTAGTATTAAAATTAAAGCCGAAATCAAAAGCTTTAACAAATAATATCCCAATATTAAAAGATATCATATCATTTTCAGCTCCAATTGCGTTACAAGAAATCACTTATTCAGTGATGAGTTGGATATTACACTTAATGCTTATTAAGATCACAAACTATGGTGAACTTGGTCTGTTTTCAGCAGCAATGCAATGGAATGCACTTATTCTTTTTATTCCAGGAGTGTTAAGAAATGTCCTATTATCACATTTATCTTCGAATTCAAATAATGATATAACACATAACAGAATACTGAAAAACGCTTTACTAATTAATTTTATAGCAACTTTTATTCCTGTTCTTGTTATATATTTTTTCAGCAACTTTATAATTCACATATATGGAAATTCGTTTATTGATTTGAGAAAAGTACTACAAGTATCCGTTTTTTCTACAATGTTTATCAGCTTAAGTAACGTTTACTCTCAAGCATATCTCTCAAAAGGAAAAAGTTGGTTGATGTTTTATATCAGATTTTTTAGGGACTTTGGTATGATAGCACTAGGTTACATATTGCTAACATACTCAAAAACTCTTGGAGGTGCAATTTCTCTTGCTTATTCTCAACTAGTTGCTAGCATCTTTTTTCTTTGTGTAATGGCTATTATATATAAAAACATCCGTCAGTTTAGCAAAACATAATCCTGAATTTAAGATAATGGGGAAATATAACTATACGAAGCTCAATGTTTTTTTTTCAACTCTGAATTTTATTTTGCTATTTGTAGGCTATCAACTTGCCACTAGTTTATTATTACCAATATCATCAAGTATTGAAGGGATTTCTCGTTCAGTAACGGTCCCATATAGAGGATTTGCATTACTTATATCACTTGTAGTTATTTTTCTTAACATCAAACGAAAAATAGGTAAGACTCCCGTTGCATTGAAAGTGCTATGGATATTTTGGATTGCTCTGATAATAAGGATTTTTTATGACACAAATATTCGTACTGATGTTCACTTGAACGATACAAGACAACTGTGGCTGTATGTGTTTGGCATATGTCTACCAGCAATGTTTTCTGTAATGAAGAGCATTAAGATGATAGATCTTGAGAAAGCGTTGAAATGGGTTTATTTTGGAACTGTTCTTACGCTATTTCTTTCTCTGTTCACCAATACATCGCTCTTATTAGATTCTGCTGAAGTTACAGGTAGAGCAGAAGCTAATTTAGCCTTTGATTCAATAGCATTTGGCCATTTGGGTACAACAGGCGTAATATTGTCTATGTTCTTGCTATCGAAAGCAGGTGTATCTCTAATTAGAAAATTCATCTATTTAGCTGTAATTTTATTATCTTTCTTTGTAATTGTGAGGGCCGGAAGTAGAAGCCCTGTTATGGCACTAACTGTTATTGTCCTTTTTTGGTTATTCGCTAGAGGTAGAAATATATTGTTTGGTACAGTGTTTATTGCAATAGCAACAACATTATTGGTTGTTTTCATTAAGCCAATTCTTAATTTCATGGGTAATATATCACCTGTGATGGAGTCTAGATTAAGACTTGGAATATATGAACAAGATTCAAGTGGACGTGATCTTCTTTATGAGAGAGCTATTAATTTATTTACGAAAAGTCCTATTCTTGGCGAGCAATTTGCTCTATTTGATAATTATGGTGGTTTTACATATTCACATAATATCATTTTAGATGCTTTTATGGGTTTGGGTATTTTAGGAGGATTATCGATGATTTATTTTTTGTGGAATTCTCTTAAAAAAAGCTATTTGGCTATAAAATATAATGATCCTATTTTTTGGGTTTCACTATTATTAATTCAACAGATTGTTCTCAATTTGTTTTCAAGTGCTTTCTATTATAATCAACTGTTAAATGCTTTGCTAGTTTTTATATTTCTATATTCAGTTAAGAGACCAACAAAAAAACTATATTGAAATAGATTGAAATAGATTGAAAAAGACTGATAAAGGAATACTCTACTCCATAGTTTTGGAGTTGTTTATAATACCCTAAAAAAATTGGACCATGTACTTAATTGAAAAAAAACACAAATTAACCCATGGAAAAAAGAGGAACCGACGCAAATTTAGCTCAAGTTTCAAGGCTTTGATAGCCATTGAGGCATTATATTGAGGCATTATAGGAGAGGAAAATCACTTTAGGAAATCAACGTAAGGTTTGAAGCTACCCAAATCATTTATCTCATAGAAAACAAGAGTTTCTATATAACCTTTCAAGTTTTTTTGGTAAATCGGTTGTAATAACAGCAAAAAAATATCCAAACTCATAGTATTACTAAAAATCATCAAGTACAAGTTTAATATATGACATTTTTTACAATAATTTCGTCTAATATATTGTTATTAAGGCAATTGTATTTGCAAAAGGCCCTAAAAATCAGTATTTTTAAGGAAAACTTATGACTTTATTCTATGAGTTATTGTATTGGTATTTACAGGAAAGAACATATTAGAAAGATAAGAATGTTAAAACCACAAACGGCGTGCAGTGAACTTGTTTAAATATGGACTTGACCTTGTATCTGACTACCTTTTAAACCCTTACTCAAACTGTAAAATTGATATATTTTAAATTTTTGTAATGTACTTAGAAGAACAAGTTCAAAATAATACGCTGTTGGATATTTGCTGTAATCATTTTGTAAGCTTCCTATGAGTAGGATGGTGCAACTTAAAATAGAATAGTTAGAAAATTGATTGAAATATGGAAATATGGAAATAGAATCAAAAATTCATAAAAAAAAGAAGTTATTAATTTTATACAATAAGTTATTTCATTATAGAATTCCAATTTTCAATCTTTTAGCTGAAGAATATGATTTGACTGTTGTTTATTCATATAATTCAAATGAAAAAATCATTTCTCAATGTAATTTTAAGACAAAGTTTATTCCAATAATTAAAATTTGGAAGTTTGTCTTTCATAAAACTAATATATCAAAATTTTGCGATAATTATGATATTGTTATAGCTTATGGTCAATCTACATGGTTAAGCTATTCGTCATTAGTATTAAAGAAGAATAGGAAATTTAAGCTTATATTTTGGACTATTGGAGCACCTGCTTCTTATACTAGAAATTATGGAGAAGCCGGACGTTTGTATTTTGCATTTAATGATTTTTTTGATCACAAAGCAGATGGATTGATTTTTTATTCAAATAATCCAATCGAAATGCATCATAAAAGAGGATATCCTAAAGAAAAGATGTTTGTAGCCGATAATACAGTAAAAGTCTTAAAACAAAATATCAATCCAGAAATAAAAAATGCAATTCTATTTATCGGTTCTTTATATTTAGAGAAAGGGTTAAATATATTATTGGATTCATATTTAGCTGCATATAAAGAAAATATTGCTATTCCAGAATTAAATATTGTCGGTGGAGGAAATGAATATAACAATATATTTGAGTGGATCAAGCAGAATAATTTATTAGATAAAATCCATCTTTTAGGTCCAATTTATGATGAGAAAACTAAAGCTGAAATATTTTCAAAATCTATAGCATCAATTTCTCCATTACAAGCCGGACTTTCTGTCCTTGAAAGTATGGGTTATGGAGTACCATATATTACAATGAAGAATGCTATTACGGGTGGAGAAGCATTTAATATAGACAATCATGTTAATGGATTAACTTTAGATGACATAAGTGAATTCAAAAACATCATATTAGATATTTCAATAGACAAGCCAAAATATATTCAATTTGGACTAAATGCTTATAATCACTATTGGAAAAATAGAAAACCTGAAGATATGGTTAAAGGTATTAGATACGCAATTGAACAAAAAATATAATATATGAAGAAATACATTTTAGGTTTATTAAAATATCTTTTCTACAAGAGGGTTTCATTGTTAGCACAAGTCACCTTTGATTCAAACATTTCAAGAAAATCAAAGGTTAATAGATTTTCTAAAGTTTATTCATCTAATATATTAGATTATTCATATATTGGTCCAAATACTGAATTAGTCTTAGTCAATATTGGAAAGTTTTGTTCTATCGCTCAAAATTGCAGTATTGGTTTGGCTACTCATACAATTGAAAACATTTCAACTTCTCCAATATTTACTGAAAAACATAATGGCACTTCTTTTTCATGGATTGAAAAAGATACTCTTAATTATAAACCAAAAATTGTAGAAATTGGAAATGATGTTTGGATTGGAAAAAATGCAACAATTCTTAGTAACATTAAGGTGGGTAATGGCGCAATTATTGGTACTGGTGCTATTGTTACAAAAGATGTTCCAGATTATGCTGTCGTTGCGGGAGTACCAGCCAATATTATCAAGTATAGATTTTCCAAGGAAATTATTAATAAGCTTTTAGAAATTAGGTGGTGGGATCTACCAGAGATAAGTTTGAAGAAAAACATTCATATATTTCAAAAAGAAAAAATAACTCTAGAAGATTTAAATAGGATTATCCTCAAATAAAATATGATACAATTTTCTAAGAAAACCCTACTAATAACTGGTGGCACCGGCTCTTTCGGTAACGCAGTTCTCAAACGCTTCATTAATGATGATCGTTTCAAAGAAATTCGCATTTTTTCCCGTGACGAAAAAAAGCAGGACGATATGCGTCACTCCATACAGAATCCAAAAGTCAAGTTTTATATTGGTGATGTACGGAATAAACGTTCGGTGGATGGAGCTATGCGGGGAGTGGATTATGTGTTTCATGCTGCTGCCTTGAAACAGGTTCCTTCTTGTGAGTTTTTCCCTATGCAGGCGGTTAGGACCAATGTGATAGGGACTGAAAATGTATTGGATTCGGCAATTGAACATGGTGTTAAGAATGTTGTGGTGCTTAGTACCGATAAGGCGGCCTACCCTATCAACGCTATGGGAATCAGTAAGGCTATGATGGAAAAAGTTGCTATTGCCAAAGGGCGTTCTTTGGGTGTTGATGCATCTACTACTATTTGTTGTACCCGTTATGGCAATGTGATGGCTAGTCGTGGGTCGGTGATTCCTTTGTGGGTGGAGCAGTTAAAAGCGGGCAAACCAATTACAATAACCGACCCTAAGATGACTAGGTACATGATGACTCTTGACGATGCTGTGGATTTGGTGCTTTATGCATTTGAGCATGGTAAAAACGGTGATCTTTTTGTGCAAAAAGCTCCTGCTGCAACATTAACAGTATTAGCTGATGCGTTAAAAGGTCTTTATAAATCTAATAATGAAGTCAGGGTTATTGGAACACGCCATGGTGAAAAGCTATACGAAACCTTGGTTACCCGTGAAGAGATGTTCAAAGCCCAGGATATGGGAGACTACTACAGGATTCCTGCAGACAGCAGGGATCTGAACTACGACAAGTTTTTTGTTGAGGGCGAAGAGGATATTTCTAAGGTCGAAGATTACCACTCCCACAACACAAAGCAACTGAATGTTGAGGAGATGACACAATTGTTGCTCAAACTTGAGTTCATACGTGAAGATTTGAAATTATGATTAGGGTAGGAATTACAGGGCAGGCAGGGTTTGTCGGGACTCATCTTTACAACCACCTTGGGCTGGCCCCGGATAAATACAAGCGGATACCATTTGAGGACCGCTTTTTTCGTGACTCTGCTTTGCTAAAGAGCTTTGTTAAGCAATGTGATGTTATTGTCCACCTGGCTGCTATGAACCGCCACCCCGACCCTCAGGTGATTTATGACACCAATATCGGGTTGGTAAAGCAGTTGATTGATGCTATGGAAAGCGAGGGGGTTACTCCGCATGTGTTGTTCTCCTCATCTACCCAGGAAGAGTTGGACAACCTTTATGGGCAGTCAAAGAAAGATGGTCGTGAACTATTGGAGCAATGGGCTTCAAGACATAATGCATCTTTCACCGGATTGGTGGTACCCAATGTTTATGGTGAGTTTTCCAGGCCAAACTACAACACTTTTATTGCCACATTTGCTCATAAGCTGGTCAATGGCGAGCAGCCTCAAATTATTACCGATAGCAGTGTGAAACTAATCTATGTGGGCTCACTCTGCAAGTTTATAATAGGTCAATTTGAAAACAAGGGAGTGTCAAGGGTTAACGTACCATTTGATTTTGAACGCAAGGTGAGCAGCATACTCTGTCTTTTTGAGCAGTTTAATTCATTGTATGCACACAATGGTTTCATTCCAAACTTGGCCGACATTAATGAGGTTAACCTTTTCAATACATTCAGGTCTTATCTTGATTATAAAAACAAATTCCCTGTCAAGCTGGTTAAACATTCCGACAACCGTGGGATGTTTGTTGAGACCATCAAACTTGGAGTTGGTGGCCAGGTATCCTTCTCCACTACCCTGCCGGGAATTACACGTGGCAACCACTACCATACCCGCAAGATTGAGCGGTTTACAGTTATAAGGGGGAAAGCCAAAATACAGCTTCGCAAGATTGGGAGCGATGAGGTAATGGACTTCTGCCTGGATGGGAACGAACCGTCATATGTGGACATGCCTGTATGGTATACCCACAACATCACCAATATCGGTAAAGAAGAACTTTATACACAATTTTGGATTAACGAATGGTACAATCCCGAGGATGGGGATACATTTTTTGAGGAGGTATAGATGAAAAAACTAAAGGTAATGACAGTTGTAGGCACAAGACCCGAGATAATCAGGCTTGCTTGTGTGCTGCAAAAACTGGATAAAAGCGAAGCAATACAACATACCCTGGTACATACAGGGCAAAATTACGATTACGAACTCAATGAGGTCTTCTTCGAAGATTTGGGTCTTAGAAAACCAGATTACTTTTTGAATGCAGCAGGTAAAAATGCTACCGAAACAGCAGGACAAATCCTGATTAATGTCGACCCGGTATTGGAGCAGGTTAAGCCCGATGCATTCCTTGTGCTGGGCGATACCAACTCATGCCTGTGTGCCATTGCAGCAAAGAAAAGACATATTCCCATCTTCCATATGGAAGCCGGAAACCGTTGTTTTGACCAACGTGTTCCCGAAGAGAGCAACCGTAAGATAGTCGACCACACTGCCGACATCAACCTTACCTATAGCGATATTGCCCGTGAATATCTGCTTGCCGAAGGGTTGCGTCCGGACAGGATAATTAAGACGGGTAGCCCAATGTATGAAGTTTTGATGCAATACCTGCCAAAAATTGAGAGCTCTGCAATAATAGAGAAATTGAATTTAGAGGAAGGAAAATACTTTGTTGTATCTGCTCACCGGGAGGAGAACATTAATTCCGAAAGGAACTTCAATAACCTGGTCCAAATCCTGAACGATATCTCTTCCAAATATGACTACCCTGTAATTATATCTACACATCCCCGCACCCGAAAGATGATTGAGGCCAAAGGGGTTACTTTCCATAAGAATGTACAGTTGATGAAGCCAATGGGGCTTAGCGACTACAACAAACTTCAAATGAAATCATTTGCAGTATTGTCTGATAGTGGCACCATCTCCGAAGAGTCATCAATATTGAATTTTAGGGCATTGAACATCCGCGAAGCCCATGAACGCCCCGAAGCCATGGAAGAAGCCTCAGTTATGATGGTTGGGCTAAACCCTGAACGAGTGATGCAAGGGCTTGTGCAGTTGCAATACCAGACAATTGGCTCTGACCGTAATTTTAGACCGGTTGCAGACTACAGCATGCCAAATGTTAGTGATAAGGTTGTCAGGATTATTTTGAGTTATACAGATTATATTAAAAGAGTAGTTTGGAGTGAATACATCTCACTTATTTAATCATAATTTAGTTTCGCAAGTAAAAAATCAAGTAAAATTTTTGCATAAAAAAAGGCATAGGGAGTATCTGTAATACACAGATTATTAGTATATTTAAGTGCTAAAACAAAAAATACTATAAGCCCTATGCCAATACTCAAAAATAGCACGATTTTATCAGAAATCAGCATATTCTTCAAAAAGAATGATTCAAACAACGCACTTCTTACCATCATGGAAATGCTAAATGGAATAAATATGTCAGAAAAGACCTTGCCGCCCGCTTTGTCAAGAAAAGGGATGAAGAATCTCCTGTAGAAGCGAGAATGTCTGAGTATAAACAAAGTAAGATCCATATGATGATTGTGATGATAACCCGAGCCATAAGGAAAGGGGTACGTTTTGATTACGTACTGGCAGACAGTTGGTTCACCTGTTCCGAAGTCGTTCGTTTCATCCGTTCCAGACACATCAAATGTCATTATTTGGGCATGATAAAAATTAGAGAAAAGGGCAAGACCAAATACGGCTTTGACAAAAAAGAGTTGACTGCTCCTGCTCTTATCAAGTTACTTGAAGCCAAGTGAGAGCGCCGATATAGTCGTAGGCTTGGTTGTTACTTGAGTGCGGACGTTATATTTGCCGACACAAAAGTCCGTCACTTTTTTGTAAAGAGAAACAAAAGAGGACCTTGGAACGGATTGATAATTGCTCTCCAATATAACATACTTTCTTTGGCCAAGAGGTTTTCTAGTTACGAAACAATAGGAGGTATCTTTAGGGATATGCAACGCAAAACAATTGAGCTTTCCGTTACAGATCGGATTTGGGGAATCATCCTGGAACTGGTAACAATTATAGCAGAAATATTCACCATTGAAGATCAAGATATCTTCGATGCAGTAATTAATAGATCGGATGAATTGGCTCACTTTATCGATTATTACAAACTAAAAACGGCAAGTTAGAAGCTTGCGAAACTTAAATCATAATTTAATCTACACAATATGGATTATAAAATTGAAAAAACAAATTTTGAAGGTAATCAGATGTTAAAACAATTAATCAACCTTCAAAATGCTGTCTATCCTAACAGAATTTTTACTGAAAAAAACTTTAATCATTGGTATAATCATAATCCAATGGGATCTGTTATATCGTTTAATGCTTTTTATGAGGATAAAATGATAGCTCATTATGCATGCATTCCAGTAAAAATGAATTTTGATGGACGTATTGTTAATGGTTTACTGGACATTGCAACTGTGACTCATCCAGATCACAGAGGCAAAGGATTATTTAAATCTTTAGCAAATGAAACCTTTAATTATGCAATAGAACAAAAATATGAATTTATTATTGGTGTAGCTAATGCAAATAGCTTTCCTGGTTACATGAAATATTTTAATTTTAAATACATTGGGCCATTGGATGTAAAGATTGGTTTTGGTAATAAAATTTACAACCAAATTAACAAAAAAAATTCATTATCTTGGAATTACGAAAGCTTAAAATGGAGATTGACAAGATCTTGTAATTATTTTGTCAATAGTAATACTATATACACAAAATTAAACTTTTGGAAGTTTCGTAGTATCTTAGGTATTAAAGCTATCATGGCTTATATCCCAAGTGATGTAATTTCAGAGGTAAAAACTTATGTTGTTAAATCAAGATACCGATGGATTAGGCCTTTTAATTTATATATTGGATTAGGTGCAAATTATAAAAAAGGTTTCTATATATCATTACCCAAATTTATAAAGCGATCTCCTTTCCATCTTATCTTTCTAGATTTAACAAGTGGAGAGTTGCCGGAACTCACAAAAGAGAACATTTTCTTTCAACTTATGGATTTTGACGTTATTTGACACATGATATTGGTTTAAAGGTTATACATGCAACTTCGTCAACTATTTAATAAAAAGCAGTATAAGTATCTATCAAATTATATTACGGCGTGCCTCATGAATTTGTTATGAATTTGTGAAGGTTATAAATTTTTTATAATAAATGACAATGAACATCCTATTTTTATTCTGTTCTCTTCCAAATCTTTCAGATGACAAATCGCTATTCTCATCATTAATACACGAATTCAA
The DNA here is from genome assembly GCA_035609245.1 of Bacteroidales bacterium MB20-C3-3. Classification (NCBI taxonomy): domain Bacteria; kingdom Pseudomonadati; phylum Bacteroidota; class Bacteroidia; order Bacteroidales; species Bacteroidales bacterium MB20-C3-3. Next base: position 827,288 of record CP141202.1, read on the forward strand.
ACATCAAGGACATAATGTTTTTGTTTCTGCAAAGGGTCAAAATACATCTAAAACCGAATTGGTTGAAGAAAATGGGATACCCGTTATTCGCATTCATTCGCAAGATTTCACAGGCGTAAGTAACAATTTCAAAAAGGCACTGGGATATATTGAATATTCCATTAAACAAGTATATTATACAAAAAAAAAACTAAGAAATCAGAAAATTGATTTAATTATATCTCACTCACTACCGCCAGAAATTGGATTAATTATTGGAAATCTGAAAAAGCACTTCATATGTCCGTTCTACTTGATTCATACAGATTTTACTTGGCAAGATGCTGTGGCATATGGTTATTTTGGCAAAAATAGCCCTATTGGCCTTTATTATCGTTACTGCGAAAGACGAATGCTCAAATTATCGAACTATATATGTGTACCACTTAAACATACAGTTAAGTATATATGCAATTTCTATCCATGGCTTCCTGAGAGCCGTTTCCGAGTTTGTCAGTTCTGGCAAAAATCTTTTGAAATGGTAAAAAATGATGAATCTCGTAAGAAACTTGGTCTTGAGGGTAAGTTTGTGGCCATTTACGGTGGTTCTGTAGGCCAGGCTCAAAAAATTGAATACATGGTTAACCTGGCTGAAGCGGTTAAAAACAATGAAATGATTATATTCTTGTTACTTGGCAAGGGTGCAAAATTAGATCAAATAAAGAATATGGTACACAACAAGGGACTTAAGAATTTCCTTTTTCTTGACTATATGCCAAAGCTAGAATATTTGCAATTACTATCCTCTTGTGATGCAGGTCTTATCATACTCAATGATATTCACGGTTCTCCTAACTTTCCTAGCAAAACTGCATCATACTTTAATTTGCAGGTACCAGTGCTAGCTGCAATTGATAGTGAGAAAGGTTACGGTGAATTCCTTGACGAAACTCAGACCGGATTATGGTCTATAAGTGGTGATATAGATGCTTTTAAATCTAATCTGCTCAAGATGTATAATAATCCAACGCTTTGCTCTAAGATGAAAGAGAATGAGCTTAATTACTTCCGGGGAAAAATGACTGTAGAATATGCATATAAGCTTATTAATGACCATATTAAATCTAGCATATAATTATTGTGCTATGTGCTATGTGCTATGTGCTATGTGCTATGTGCTATGTGCTATGTGCAATGTGCTATGTGCTATGTGCTATGTGCTATGTGCAATGTGCTATGTGCTATGTGCAATGTGCTAAGTGCAATGTGCAATATTTAAAAATGCAAATATTCAAAAAACAAGCAAACTATTGTAAATGAAGATACTCATCATAGGTGGAGGTCTCCAAGGATTGTCTTTTGCTTCTTCACTTTACAATAAGCACCAGATATCAGTAGTAAGTGATGATATTCAAACAAAATATTGTAGGTTTTATAAGAAGGTATATGACACTTCTTATAGTAACGGTGCTAAACTAATCGAGTTACTGAATTTGGAGCATTATAATGTACTTATACCGATAAGCGATATATCAGTGTCAGTAATTAGTCAGCAAAAGACTGAAATTGAGTCAAGAACAAAATGCAAGGTAGCAGTACCTGATTATGAAAAAGTATATAAGGTAGAAAGCAAAAGTCGCTTCATGGAGTTCTGCAAGAACAATGCTGTTCCACACCCAAAAACATTACAGCTTCCTTTAACTTCACATAGCTTTTCTTTCCCAGCTCTCATCAAACCCGATTATTCTGTTGGAGCTCGTGGTATTACCCGGATAAATTCCATCGTAGAACTGGATGAGAAATTTTCTGCTGTGGAAAAAAGGTTTGGATCATGTACAATCCAGGAGTTTATAGAAAATACTGATTATTACTATAATGTAATGCTTTATCGTAATCCAATAGGAGAGTTCCTAGGCCATACAATAACAAAGATTGTGCGTATGTATCCCGTGAATGCGGGGAGTAGTTCGTGTTGTATCACAGTGGAGAATGATGAGTTGTTGGACATTTGCAAGGATTGCCTGAATAAATTAGATTGGGAGGGCATGGCAGACTTTGATGTATTACAGCGTTTAGATAATGGAGAATACAAAATAATTGAAATAAATGCGCGTGTTCCAGCAAGTTTGAAGGCAGCAGAAATTAGTGGTGTAAATTTTCCAGAAATTATTGTATGTGACACAATGGGTTTACCAGTACCATCTTATTCATATAAACCTGGAAAAATTATGAGGTATTTGGGCATTGATATAATGTGGCAACTCAGATCTCCTCGCAGATTTTCGACAAAACCTAGCTGGTTTAAGTTCTTTGGAAAAAATATTTACTATCAAGACATATACAAGGCTGACCCTTCTACTTGGTGGACTTGGTTTGCTGAGGGACTTAGGAAGATGAGAAGTAGGATTAATAATTTAAAGAGATGAACATACTAACATTCGACATTGAAGAGTGGTACACTTACAAAGGTATTGGATCCGATTTGGAAACATCTAATCGTTTGGAGGGGTATTTGGATATTTTCTTGGATCTGTTTTGTGCTCAGGATATTTGTGCGACATTCTTTGTTTTGGGAGCAATTGTTCGTAGCCATCCACACATTATCAAAAAAATCCATGATGCCGGGCATGAAATCGGGTGCCATTCCGATGTACACAGATGGCTTACCGAGTTCAATGAAGCTCAGTTCGAAGAGGATACTCATAGGGCTATTTCTTCTATCGAAGATGTTATTGGCACCAAGGTTTTGTGTTACCGGGCCCCTGCTTTTTCGATTACCCCACAAAACAAATGGGCTTTAGAGATTCTGCATAAAAACGGTATAGAATATGACTGCTCAATATTTCCTGCCAGCAGGGATTTTGGTGGATTTGCCTGTTTCTCTGCCGACACTCCTTCCATAATTGAGTATGCTGGAATAGAGATGAAGGAGTTTCCTATGGGAGTAACTACTATCTTGGGTAAAAAAATTGCTTATTCCGGTGGGGGATACTTTAGACTACTACCCTACTCCAAAATAAAAAGCATTATCTCTGCACGTGACTACAATATGACCTATTTCCACCTTCGTGATTTCGATAAGGAACAGTCCCGGCAACTTACACTGAGATATTTCAAAAACTATTACGGCATCAACTCGGCAATGGACAAGTTCGATAACCTGATCTCTGACTTCAACTTTATAAACATAGCCCAAGCAAACGACAGAATCTACTGGCCCACGGTTCCGGTAATCAAGTTATAGCTAGTTCATCCCTCGGATATATTCACAACTTATTGACATTTTGAGATTTAAAGTCAAATACTTATTTCAAAAAATTACTATTATGTGGTAATAATGAAACACATCTCCATAAACACAACCTTAAATAGATGATATCCAATAAATAAAGAACACAACATGAATAAAGATTTTAGTGAAGAATATAAAAAGTGGATACAAAAATTGCTAAGTACATGACAAAAATTTAAATATATCAATTTTACGGTTAGAGTAAGGGTTTAAAAGATAGTCAGATACAAGGTCAAGGCCATATTTAAACAAGCTCACTGCACGCCGTTTGTGTTTTAACATTCTTATCTTTTTAATATGTTCATTCCGGTATATACCAATACAATAACACCAGGTAAAGGCTACAATTACGATCGAAAGGAGCTTTCCAATCCTTTCAATGTCGCTCAAATGGGTCTGTTCGATATTGAATCCGCTGGATTTCAGGGCTCTGAATGCCGTTTCTATTTGCCATCTTTTTTTGTAAGTCTCCAATGCTTTTTCAGGATTGCAGAATGATACAAGTATCTGTAGCTCGGGTTTACCATAGAACTTTATTCTTGCCATATTCATGCTTTTCCCAAAATGGGTGTACAGTTTATGGCTTATTTCATTATTTTTGTACCGGGCCCTGGAATTATATCTCATAGAAAAAAGTCAGAAGTTTTCCTTAAAGATACTAATTTTCAGGGCCCTTTGCAAATATAATTACCTAAATATCAACATAGTAAATGATGTTTTCTTAAAAAATGTCATGTACAAAAAATTAACTATTACAATATGGAATATACATATACTACATCTTATCAAAACAAGTCAAGGAGCTAGTTGGGCTCTCAATTTAATAAAGGAAATTACTATTCTAAAACCTGAAATAACATTTAGTGTTGCAATTCCAATAGGTGGAATACATACTAAAGAGTATAAAAAAATTTGCAGAAATGTATATCAACTTAATTATTCTATAGATGTAAATATATTCAACCAAGGCAAAAAGCTAAAAGAAATTGTAGAAATTGATAAACCCGATATCATCCATAGCTGGTTTGCACATACAACGCTATATGCCAGGCTGTTTCTACGGAACTCTAAAACTCCACGATTGTTTGAAGTTGTAGGGCCGCTTCATCTTGAAACATTTCTTTATCGATTTTTTGATGTGAAAAGTGCTCAAAACAATGATTATTGGAAAGCTACTACAAAATACACTTACAACAAATATTTGAAAAGTGGTGTTTTACCTCAAAAACTGTTTTTAAATTATATATGGATTGATCTTGATAAGGTCATGGAGTTTGAAAAAAGTAGTCCTATTCTTAACATTAGGAAACAATACTGTATCCCAGATCACATAAAAATAATTGGCACTGCTTCAAATATGTATCCTCCAAAGTTATTTAATAAAAAAGGAGTTAAAAATCACGAAACTCTTTTAAAGGTATTTAAAAGAGTTTTAGAGAAAAGAGATGATGTTGTCTTAATTATTGGAGGTAAAGCCTATGGAGAGAATAAGAATTATGAGGAGAAACTTAAGAAGAAAGCTAATAAAATTAGTAAAACTAAGATTATATTTACAGGCTTTGTCCCTAACTTGGGGAGGTTAATTACAGAGTTTGATGTCTTTGTTTTCCTTTCTTTATCAGAAAATCTTGGAGGCGTATATGAAAGCTTACTTTTTAAAGTTCCGACTGTAGCTTCTAATAGAGGAGGAATACCTGAGTTAGTCATTGATAACATTACAGGATATACATGTGATCTAAATTCAATTGATAAAATTGTCGAAAAAATAGAAATACTTTTAGATAATCATGAAATAGGTAGTCATTTCAGAGAAGAAGGCTACAAGCGAGTATTTGATATTCTTGATAAAGAAAAATCAATTGCAACATCTATTGATATCTATTACGAACTACATAATGATAAAAACTAATCTCAAGATCTTTCAAATGAAGTATTTGAAACATAATGCTTGAATTAAAGCAGCATGTAGTGAATTGTTTAACAATAACCAAAACCTAGTTTAACACTGACTTTCATGTCTTTTTTTCTAATTATTAAATTCACTTACTTCCATTTTATAAGAACTTAGAATATATGTACAACCGATTTATTAAACGTTTTTTTGATTTCACTATAGCATTCTTGGTGATTATTTCAATTAGTTGGATCCTGATAATCATAGCTATATGGCTTTATATTGTCAACAAAGGTACTAGTGTTTTATTTTTTCAGGAACGGCCAGGTAAGAGAGGAAAGATGTTTAAGGTCATTAAGTTCAAGTCTATGACCGATGAGCGAGATACCGAAGGGAACCTACTTCCCAATGATCAACGTATTACTAATATAGGAAATTTTATCCGTAAATATTCTATTGATGAACTTCCCCAATTGTTCAATGTACTCAAGGGCGACATGTCCTTAATAGGGCCACGTCCATTAATGCCTCGTTATCTACATTTATATTCTTCTGAACAGATGCGTAGACATGAAGTACGTCCAGGCATCACCGGATGGGCACAGGTTAACGGAAGAAACAATATAACGTGGACAGAGAAATTTAAGCTAGATGTATGGTATGTTGACCATTGCAACTTATGGTTAGATATTAAAATTTTGTGGATGACAGTTATAAAAGTTTTGGCAGGTAATGATACCAGGTATGAAGGTTCATCTGTCAACTCTGAGGGTTTTAATGGACACAATTGAATTTGAATGAAAAAGAAAGTGATGGTGCTAGCTGGTGGGAACGACCAGATTGCGTTAATAGAAGAACTTAGACTTTTTTTCCATGGCTATGTCGAAATAATACTTGTTGATGGTTCCGACAAAGTACGTGCTATCCCCTATGCCGATAAATTTCTGCATATCAGCACAATGGACAAATCAGCAGTATTACGAGCAGCTCGCAAAGAAAAGATAGCATATATATTGACAGCATGTGGTGATCAGCCTCTATCAACTATGGTATATGTTGCAACAGAAATGGGTCTGCCCACATACTTAACAGATCAAGATGTGCGTGACTTGACCAATAAACGATTTATGAAGGAAAAGATGATCAAGTCTGGTATACCAACAGCCAAGTATATTTATATTAATAAAAATTGGGATGGAAAACTCCCTGACTTTGATTATCCCCTAGTTGTAAAACCAGTAGATAGCAATGGCTCCAAAGGAGTAAAAAAGGTTTTTTCGCCTTCAGGGCTTAAACAGTCACTTAAAGAATCTTTCCAATATTCTTTATCTGGAGATGTTATCATTGAGGAATATAAAGCTGGAGTAGAGTTATCGATTGATTTATATGTTGAAGGGACATCTGCAAAACTTCTTTCTATCACAGCATCTAAAAAGATATCTGAGAATAAGGATTCCTTTACTATTGTTCAAAGTTTTTATCCAGCACCAACTGATTTCAATGAAAAAAGGGTACTCGAAATATGTCAGGCAATTGTAAATGCCTGGAATCTTCATGACACTCCACTTCTTGTACAAATGATCCATAATGGAAATCAATACAATGTTCTGGAATTTAGTGCTCGCATGGGAGGTGGATCAAAATATCGGCTTATACAGGTTTTGTCAAGTGTTGACATTATGAAAGTTTATGTTGAAATGATTATGGGGGGGAAACCTTACGTTACACCACAAAAACAGTATAATTATGCTATTATGAACTATGTATACTGCTATCCGGGTATTTTCAAATCTATTGAAGGAATTGACACATTAATGTCTGATGGAATTATTCTCGACTTCTTTAATTACAGAGTATCTGGATCATTAATTGAAAAGTCAAACACAAGTAGTGATAGGGTAGCTGGCTTTGTAGTTGTAGGCGCATCTAAAAAAGAAGTTGAAAAGAAATTAGAAAAAGCTAATAAAGCACTAAAAGTATTAAACGATGAAGGTAATGATATTATGCGGCATGATTTACTATCATAGCGTAGGATACATTTAGCTTACGTCTTCCAAATATAAATCAATTTAAAAATCAAATCCCAATGAAAACATGTGTAATAGGTACAGGTAATGGAGGACAAGCGATTGCAGCTTGGCTTTCATCGCAGGGCAATACTGTGTCATTATATGGTCGTAATTCCGACACTATCTCGGCATTATCGTCACGTGGAAGTATTCAGTTGATTGGGGCAGTTACAGGAGTTGGTCCCCTATCAGAAGTTACTACAAATATACATAAATCGGTTTCCGGGGCAGAATTAATTATGGTAGTAACAACTGCTAATGGTCATGGTTCCATTGCTGAGCAAATAGCTGGCGATTTAACTAATAACCAGATCATTATCTTGAATCCAGGACGTACAGGTGGGGCTTTGGAATTCCAACGTGCGTTGGAGGCAAATGGGTGCAAGGCCCGTGTTTACGTGGCCGAAGCGCAATCACTGGTTTATGCATGTCGACTAGTAGAGAATGGCATAGTCAACATAATTGGAGTGAAAGACAAGGTATTACTATCTGCTGCCCCAGCTTCTGATACATCTTTTGTATTGGAAAAAATTTCTACAATATATCGATGTTTTTGTGCGGCAGAAAATGTACTTCAAACTTCTTTGGAGAATATTGGTGCGATATTTCACCCGTGTGTTCTCTTGTTCAATGCAGCTACCATTGAGCGTAACGATGTATTTTGGTTTTACAGAGACATGACTCCAGAGATTGCCAATTTCATTGAAGAATTTGATCGCGAACGCTTGGCGGTAGGAAAAGCATATGGAATAGACCTCCTTAGTGTAAACGAATGGATTAGTTATGCCTATCCAGACACAAAAGGCACAACACTTTGTGAAAAAATGCGGAGTAATCCTGCCTATTACAATATTAAGTCGCCTTCATCGTTATATACTCGTCAGTTAACAGAAGATATCCCTACTGGTGTTCTTCCTATTATGGAGCTTGGGGAAGTAGCAGGAGTTGATGTATCTCTACTCCGCTCTATGGTTGATATCTGTAGTCGTTTATTAAGAAAAGACTTTCGTAAGGAAGGGCGCACTCTCAAACGATTGGGCTTGGACGGATTGTCAAAAGATGATATTATAAAAAGACTATCCTAAGAGCATTCAATTGTGAAAAAATTTGCTACTCTACGACAGAAGTTTAAAGGCAATTTATCATAAAATCATACATGCATCAAGGGGTGAAAGAGGAGTGATTAATAAAAATTGTAAACAATGAAAAAGAAAATAAATTGTTCCGACGTCTTCGGGTTCGTCAAGCCACTGGTTGATATTCATACATTAGGTTTATCCACTATCGCAAATCTACTTATGGATTGTGGTTATAAAGTATATATTGCAAATAATGATGTCAACGAGGCTGTTCAGAATCTCCGGAAGCTCAATAATTATGGATTATTTAAAAAGTGGATACTTGAAAAGCATATTACTAGACTAGGTGTTAGCTATCGACTTGACCCTGTTGAAGGATATAACTACTTTATGTCCATATATGAACATCTTCTTGTAGACAAGATGTTTACTGCAGATGGTGGTCCTTTGACCCAACTTATTTTTGCTGGTTTGCCAGAAACCTCTATTCGAGTTAAAGAAAACACTAATAGTACAGTTATTGTTTTCCCTGGAAACGAGACTCCAATTGAATCTTTGACAAAGTTAAATGTACCGCAAGAATACCTTCCTAACGAATTAATTCAGGATAATGCCTATGACAATATGCGATGGGATTTCGCCAAGAAACTTATTGAATCCGGTAAATGGCGCTTGGAGTCGTATCAAGACCATTACGGTTATCCATCATGTGGCTCAAATAGGGATCGCTATGAAGACCGATTGAATTATGCCAAAACAAAGAAATCTTTACCCATTATCCGTACTCATACTGGCCCATACAATCCAGATCGTTTGGAGGCATTAAAGGAGTATAATTCATGGGTAAAGGACCTTGCGCAGTCTAAATTATTGGATGTTCTTTCTATTGGCAGTTCTCAATTAACTCAATCACATTTTGGGGAAAATTGGAAAGACATGCCTAATGGAGGTGGGGTTCCTGTAAACTCCGATGTAGAATATAGCATTATCCGTGATAATGCTTATCCGATGCTAGTCCGTACCTATTCTGGAACCAAGAATATACCTGAACTTGCTAGAATTCATGAGCGCTCTCTCAATATTTCATGGCATGCCTTGTCATTCTGGTGGTTCAATGAATTAGATGGTCGTGGAAATAGCACTTTGTTGGACAACTTGAAGGAACATTTTGAGACGGTACGTTATGCTGTTTCTACTGACAAACCGGTTGAACCAAACGTACCACATCATTTTGCTTTTCGTGGAGCAGATGACATCACTTACATATTATCTGGTTATCTTGCTGCAAAAGCTTGTAAAAAAATGGGGTTGAGGCACTTGATACTCCAAAATATGCTTAATACCCCTAAATACACCTGGGGCTCTCAGGATTTAGCAAAGAGTCGAACAATGGTTAATCTTGTCCGTAGTCTTGAAGATACTAATTTCAAGGTTAGTGTTCAAACTCGCGCAGGTCTCGATTACTTTGCTCCTGACTTGGAAAATGCCAAGATTCAGTTGGCAGCGGTAACTTGTTTGATGGACGATATAGATCCCGGCAATAATAACAGTCCCGAAATCATCCACGTGGTCAACTACTCAGAAGCCGTATGTCTCGCTACACCTACTATTATCAAAGAAAGTATCCAGATAACTCTTTCAGCCCTTCACGAGTACCGTCTTGCCCGTAAACTTGGAAAAATTCCCGTTATGAGGTTTAATCCAGATGTAAAGGAAAGAACCGACTCGTTATATGAAGAATGTCGTGCATCAATTGAACTCCTGGAAAAAGCAATCCCTAATCTATACACTCCTGAAGGATTCTATAAGGTATTTGTTGAAGGATTTCTCCCAGTTCCTTATCTGATGGACCATAATCGTAAATACCCTAAAGCTACACAACACAAAACAGCTATAAAAAACGGTGGTATTCGCGTTGTAGATGATGAAAGTAATATCATCTATACTCCGACCCGATTCAAAAAGATTATTGAACAAATGCAGTAATCTTTATTGCATTCCTCTGATAATAAAGCAGCAACTGTTCCAAATAGTCTTTTCTGTAAACGGATTGATAATCGAAATATTCATACCCAAAAACATTTTGTAGAACTTTCTACAAAAACTGAAGCATTTAACAGGTTAATGTGTCGGACCCCCTATGAGTGTCGGACCCCTCTGAGTAGGACAGTGACTCTTTAGACAAATTTCAATAAATTTGTAAAGAGAAACGACAAGATGAAAAAGACAAGAATTAGCGAATCACAGATTATTAAAGCTCTCAAAGAGTATGAATCTGGCACATCAACAGAGATTATTTGCAGGGAGTATGGCATTTCAAGAGCTACTCTCTATCTGTTGAAGAAGAAGTATTCCGGGGTTGATGTAAGCCAGCTTAAACGATTAAAAGAGCTAGAGGAGGAGAATCGCCGGCTTAAGCATATGTATGCTGAACTATCAATAGATAACAAGATACTAAAAGAGGTCATTGAAAAAAAGCTCTAAAGCCCGAAGCTAAACGAGCAATAGTTGAAGAGATAGTATCGGAAAACGAAGCCAGCATCATTCGGGCGTGTAGATTACTAAATGTTCATAGATCCAGGTACTATTACAAAAAGAAGAGAGATGATAATGAGGTCATTGAAGCGATAAGGGAAAAAGCTGAACATTCAAAAGATGGTTTTTGGAAGATCTACTGCAGACTAAGGAATGATGGATATCCTTGGAACCACAAGAGAGTTTACAGGGTTTATAAATTAATGAATTTGAACTATAGGAGGAAACTAAAACGCAGACTGCCAAACAGAGAGAAGGAGACACTTTTAACGCCTAATGGGAAAAATATAAGTTGGTCTATGGACTTCGTTAGCAATGTTCTGACAAATGGAAGGAGATTTAGAGTTCTGAATATTATTGATGATTTTAACAGAGAGGCCGTTGCAATGGAAATTGGAACATCAATGCCAGCTGAAAGAGTGATCAGGATAATGGAGAAAGTAACCTGGTGCTATGGTAAACCTGAAAGTATAAGAGTTGATAATGGTCCTGAGTTCATTGCAGAGACATTTAAATCGTGGTGCAATGGTAACGATATTAAGATTAAATATATCCAGCCAGGTAAACCAACGCAGAATAGTTTCATCGAACGCTTTAACGGAAGTTACAGAAAGAGCATTCTTGATTCATACCTTTTTGACAACCTCAATGAGATTAGGGAATTAACCGAGCAGTGGATGGTAGATTACAATGAACACAGACCCCATGAATCCTTAGGTGATATATCACCTAAGGCCTATTTAGAAAAGATGAAATTAAACGAAACTATTAAAGAAGCAATTTAAACCAAAAAGTCTAATAAGTTAATGTACTAAAATGGGGATTTCGACAAAACGGGGATTTTGACATCAGTAAATTGAGAATATCATAATTATATTTTTTAATCCTTTAACTATCACATGATAAAAAAAATCTGGCTCTCACTGGCCCATATGGGCGGTATGGAGCAAAAATTTATACAATCGGCCTTTGATACAAACTGGGTAGTTCCGCTCGGCCCAAATGTGGATGGATTCGAAAAGGATCTGGAAGCTTATATCAGCGGCGATAAACATATAGTGGCTCTGAGTTCGGGAACGGCGGCTATACATCTGGCGCTTATTCAGTTGGGAGTGCAGTCGGGGGATGAGGTAATTTGCCAATCCTTTACTTTTAGCGCAAGTGCTAACCCAATTAAATATGTTGGGGCAACGCCTGTATTTGTGGATAGTGAGGAGGAGACATGGAATATGGATCCAAAGCTGCTTGAGATTGCAATTGAGGATAGGATTAAGATAACAGGTAAGAAACCTAAGGCGATTATTCCGGTGCATCTTTATGGAATGCCGGCAAAGATGGATGAAATCATGGGAATTGCCGACAGGTATGGGATTCCGGTACTTGAGGATGCGGCCGAGGCTCTGGGTTCAAAATATAAGGGAAGATGCTGTGGTACTTTTGGGGAGTTTGCTTGTCTCTCTTTTAATGGAAATAAGATAATAACTACTTCGGGTGGTGGGGCTCTGGTTTGCTCTAATGCCGAGGCCGCCGGTGTTACAAAGTTTCTGGCTACTCAGGCTCGTGATAATGCGCCGCACTATCAGCACTCTCATATTGGATATAACTATCGGCTTAGCAATATCTGCGCCGGAATTGGAAGGGGGCAGATGTTGGTGCTGGATGAGCATATCTCCGCAAGAAGGGAGATAAATAATAAATATAAAAAGTTGCTGCAGGGCTTACCAGGGATATCATTCCTTACAAACCCTTCAGATGAATTTGAATCAAATATGTGGTTAACCTGTATATTGGTTGACCCTAAAGTTACCGGCTTCACTCGTGAAGATTTAAGATTAGCAATGGAGGCTGCAAACATTGAAACCCGGCCTCTTTGGAAACCGATGCATATGCAACCTGTGTTTGAAGAGGCACCGTTTTATGGACACAACGACAGCAGCTGCTTTACCAGCTTTAACAAAGACTCAGATATAGAACCGGAGAGAGAGAATAGCGTTTGCGGACAGTTATTTGAGAAGGGATTATGCCTTCCCTCCCACCCTGGTTTGAGTGACGAAGATTTGGAGAGAGTTGTGGGGGTGGTGAACACCTTGCCATAGTTTTTGGCAAGTAACGCAATCTGAGAGGGTTGCGTTTTTAAGAATTTGGCTATTTAACATAATTATTATTGTTGGAGGTAAGCGGAAGGGGACACTTTGCCACAGTTTTTGGCAAGTGATTGATAAATAAAGATATCCTATTCTACCCTTAATATGTTGGACCAACATATTAAGGGTAGAATAGGTGGGACCTCGGCCTCTGCTGGTGCAGTACCTTCCGCTATATACCGAGAGGCAGGCGAGGGGGTCCAACACATTTAATAATTTCTTTGCAAATATGGAATCCTATTCCATATTTGCAAAGAAATTCAAAAATATAAATGTATCTTTGTGTATGATACGACGAGAAATCAGCAGTCAACTGCAGAAAATGGCAACCAAAATGCCTGTTATATCAATTACAGGTCCACGCCAGTCCGGGAAAACCACATTGGCCCGGATGTGTTTTCCGGAATATAGTTATGTAAACCTTGAAAGTCCGGATGTGTACGAAGCTGCTGTTTCTGATCCGCGTTTGTTCTTGTCGCAATTCCCCAGGGGTGTTATTATTGATGAGGTGCAGCGGTTTCCCGCTCTGTTTTCTTACATTCAAACTATGAGCGATGAGCGGAACAGGCCGGGAGAATATGTTTTGACCGGATTGCAAAACTTTCTGCTTTCTGAGAAAATTTCACAAAGTCTGGCAGGCCGAGTTTTTGTTACCCATTTGCTCCCTCTAAGCGTATCGGAGTTGCGCAGCACTGATGAAGTGAAGTCCACCGATCTGGAGGCGACTCTATTCAGGGGATTTTATCCGCGTATTCATCAAATGGATATTGAACCCGAATTATTCTTTCCATCGTATATCCAAACATACATTGAACGCGATGTACGACAAATAGTGAATGTCACTAATTTATTTCTTTTTCAGAAGTTTCTCCGAATAGCAGCAGGCAGAGTGGGGCAACTGCTTAATTACAATAACATAGCCAACGAGGTAGGCGTCGATTTGAAAACAATTAAATCATGGTTCTCTATTTTGGAAACTAGTTTTATCGTCTTTTTTCTTCAACCGCATCATCGCAATTTCTCAAAAAGAATTCTGAAAACACCCAAGCTCTACTTTTACGATACAGGATTGGCATGTAGCCTGCTAGGAATACGAAAAAAGGAAGAGCTATCGGCTCATTGGGCTAAGGGTGCATTGTTTGAAAATATGATTATTGCAGATTTAACAAAAGAGTATTTGAACCGATGTATTACTCCTCCTATCTATTTCTGGCGAGACTCTTCCGGCAATGAAGTAGATTGCCTGATAGATACCGGCGACAAAATCCAATGTATAGAGATAAAATCGGCTACCACCATATCATCCGATTTTTTCAAAGGGCTTGATTTTTATCGCAGGTTAAACTCAGAAGCAGAACCAATTTTAATATACGGTGGCGACACAAACGGCGTTCGGAAAAATGGAAAAATCCTGGCCTGGAATAATTCCGGCGAATTGACATCTTTAAATTAAAAATGTTGGTACGCTCTTTGTCCATTGATGAGCTTCCTCAGCTGATAAATGTACTGAAGGGGGATATGAGCCTGGTGGGACCTCGGCCTTTGCTGGTACAATACCTTCCGCTCTATCCCGATAGGCAGGCGAGGCGGCATGAGGTGAAGCCGGGAATGATCGTATGGGCGCAGGTGAACGGGAGGAATGCGATATCGTGGGAGCAGAAGTTTGAGTATGATGTGTGGTATGTGGATAATTTGAGTTTGTGGCTGGATATAAAAATTCTATTTTTAACTTTTAAGAGGGTCTTTTTCAGGGATGGGATTAATGCGGGGAGTGATGTAAAGGAGCACCTTGCCACAGTTTTTGGCAAGTAATTGATTTTCTGTTACATAAAAAGTACATTTTTCCTCAAGCACCAATTTTTGCAAAAAAATGGTTGAAGCAATTATCTCTATATCTGACACTTGCCAAAAACTGTGGCAAGGTGCCTTCCCGCCCCCAGGCGCAGCCCCCCCTGCGCAGCCCCCTTGCTCACCCCCCCCTGCTAACAGAACAGTGATGGCGAACAGCTAAACCGGCGGAGCACCGCTTAAACCGGCCGGAACCGGCCGTATAAAATGCGAAGCACCATATAAACTGGGCGGAAGACGGTGAATTGGGTTTGAGTGGGATATTCGTTTATCTAACTGATAATTTAATGATAAAAATTGATTTCTATAAAAGTTATTTCCCGCAGCGGAAAGGCGGGTTATTTCCCGCTCATTTAGCAAGCTCTTTAGTGGCTTGCAGCGCGCGGGAATAACCCGGGCTGCGAGAATAACTTCAGGGGAGGCGCTGTAACTTGTTGATTTTTTTGTTTATTGACACTTTATCCGAGGGCTCACCCCTCGGATAAAGTGTTAATGCATTGAAATACATTTCGTTGCAGCGACACGGGGTGTGAGGGTTTTTCTGCCAAAAGGCTAGACACTGCGGAGCACCGAATAAATTTGCGGAAGGCAATGCGGAAGGTGGGAAAGGCGAACGAAGGAGCCCACAGGCTCGCCTGTGGGCTGGCACCTTGCCACAGTTTTTGGCAAGTAGTTGTATTTCTGGTATTTGCGAACAGCATTTTTTGACAGCATCTGCGTTTCTCAAAAAATGGTTTCTGCAAATCACTCTAAACCTGATACTTGCCAAAAACTGTGGCAAGGTGCCCGTGGCAAGGTGCCCGCGGCAAGGTGCCTCCCCCCTCCCCGCGCCAAGGCGCCTCCCCTCCCCGCAGCAAGGTGTGGATTTTTTTGTATATTGCGGTTGAAATTTGTGGGAGGGATTGTGATGAGGGATTTTTCGTCTTTGGTTGGTGCGGCTGATAGGGCTATCTTTTCTGTTGGTAGTGAGAGTTTAGCAAGTGAATTTAAGAATCTGAAAATCAGGGAGGAGCCCAGGCGGGTTCAGGTCGGGTTTTTCCATGTGTGGATAAGGGGGAGTAGTCGGTATAATGTTTTTTACAATACCGATGATTTTGTCGGCTTTCTGGAAAGGTGCGACAGGGCGGCAAAAAATAATAAAACCTTTGTGTCGGCGTTTGTACTGATGGACAATCATGTTCATTTACAGATATATACGCATTGCCTGAATGATTTTATGAGGTCTTTGCTGATGAGTTTTAATCAGTGGTATAACCGGCGGAAGGGGCTCAGCGGGCAGCTTTTCAACAGTCCGTTTTGTAGCAAACTCATTGATGATGAGGATTATCTGAGGTATAATTATTTATACATACTTACCAACCCTGTGCGGGCGGGGATTTGCGAAAATATAACGAAGTATCGGTGGAGTTCGTATCATTTCACGAAGAAGGGGTATTATAATTACTTGAGTAAGTTTTTGGATATTAATTACTTGGTGAATGATTTTTTGTTTAAGTCTTATAGTGACTTGCATGCCGGTGCCGAAAAGCATTTGAGGGATTGGTGGTCTGCTGAAGAGGCCGGGAATGGTGTTAAAAATTATTCTAAGGAGCTGATTCGGCCTACTGATAATGAAGTCGCTAAGTACCTGAATTTCATTTTAAAAGGGAAGAGTCTGAGCGATATTAGTCGTAGTGAACTTGTTAAAACGATGCAAATTCTCCGGGAGCGAGGCGGGGCAACATATCGGCAGATCTCAGCCGTTACCCGAGTGAGTTTTTATGATGTGATCAGGATGCTGAGGGGGGAGCGGTGAGAGGCGGCCCGCCGGGGGGGACCTTGCCACAGTTTTTGGCAAGTAATTGTTTATCTGAAATTTGCGAAGAGCATTTTTTTGACAGCATCTTCGTTTCTCAAAAATGGTTGCAGTAAATAGCTCTAAACCTGATACTTGCCAAAAACTGCGGCAAGGTGCCTGCCCAAGGTGGGACTTGACTTGACTTGACTTGACGTCAGATTAGACATGACAAAACTTCATGTTATATTTGTATTTTTTGTATTTTTTATACATTTTTCATGTTTTCAGCATTGCTTTTATCATTTTTCTTTTCTATTTTTGCAATATAATTACATTAACCAGAATTAGCCATGATACTTGAGTTAAAATTCAAGAACTTCCTCTCTTTTAAAGATGAGGTAGTTTTTTCATTTGAAGCAACATCCGATAAATATCTTGAAGACTACTATGTTGCAGAACCGGAACCTGGTGTCAGAATCCTCAAAATGGCCATGATATACGGAGCAAATGCATCTGGCAAGAGCAATGTATTGCACGCCTTTGATTTCGTTAGGAGCTTTGTTAAACGAATCCCTACTCAATCTGAAAAGTCTACTGAATTTATTCCTTTTAAATTTGTTGATAATCAAGACTTGCCTGGTAGCTTTGATATGATTTTCTATATTGAAGGTACTAAATACAAATACTCCCTCGTTTTAGATGAAGAAAAAGTTCATTCAGAAATACTCCATTATTATCCCGGGACTCAACCTGCAATTATTTTTGAAAGAACTTTAGATATTAAAAACGATACTTCTATCCTAAAATTTGGCTCAAAAATAAAGTTGTCAGACCAGGCAATTGAGGCAATACAACTGAAAACTTTAAAGAATATGTCTGTATTTGCGGCATTTACACAAGTGAACATTTCGTTACCTCAATTAAACATTCCATTGAATTGGTTTAGAAAACAATTTATGCCAATGATTGATCCATATTCATCACTAACAAATTATTCAGATAGTTATATTAAAAAGGACGAGAGAGTTAAAAATCAAGCTCTTGACTTTATCAATAAGGCTGATTTTAATATATCTGCTGTTTCTTTCAAAAAACAAACAACTTGGCTGGATGATGAAGTCTTAAAATTGATAGAAGCTGGCTCAATGCCTGATGAACAAAAACATAAACTTCTAAATGAAAAGGCTATTCATATTGATAAAAGACTCTTTGAACACAAAATCATAATTAATAACAAAGCAAAATACTATTCGCTACCTGATGAACTTGAATCAAAAGGTACATTGAGATATTATGGATTGTCTGCACCGTTCTTTAATGCTATTTCTAATGATTCATTTTTATCAATTGACGAAATTGGAACAGCATTACATCCATTGCTTGTTATGCATTTTTTGAAAGAATTCTTAAAAAAGTCCAATAAAGCACAATTGCTATTTTCAACTCATAATGATTCTCTTTTAAGTGAAAAAGATATTATTAGGAAAGATGCCATCTGGTTTACAGAAAAAGATAAGCAAGGAATAACTTCTCTTTATTCATTATCGGACTTTAATATCCGGAAAGAGTTATCTTACTACAATGCATATAAGCAGGGTAAATTTGGGGCAATACCTAATTTAAATGAATAGTTATGGCTAGAAGATCTCAAAGAAGAGAGACAAGGAAAACCTTTGTCGTACTCGGAGACGGAATCACTGAGCAATACTACTTAAAGCATTTAAAAGAAATTAAAGGCTATAAGTATTCAATCCGTCCATCACTTTTTGAAAGGATAAATTTTGAAAAGGCCGAACGGATTATTGATGAATATTTGTGTGGAGGCTGCAATAATATTATTTACCTGACTGATTATGACACAATAATTAATCAGAATAAACTATATGATTTCAGGGCATTTAAATTAAAGTATTCCGCCTTTCCAGAAGTTCTAATATGCGAAACAATGCCCAGTATTGAATTTTGGTTTTTAATTCATTACGAATATACTACCAGTGAGTTTAGAAATTCTGGCGAAGTAGAAAGAAGGCTTAGAACATATATTTCTGATTATTCAAAATCAAAATCATTCTTAGAATCAAGAAGATGGGTAGAAAACCTTATGGCAGACAATAAACTTGAAAAGGCAAAAATAAATTCAAAGAGAATTATTAAACGAATGAGGGAAGAAGTACGTGGCCCCCATTTTGCTTTTTCTGAAGTTCATAATGCTATAAACCTATTTGAGAATAATGAAGAATCGGCAAGATAAAAAATGAATATTATGGGCGATTCAATGAAAGTATTGCATACAAACAGGTGGCTTCTGCAGCCGCATATTATTGATTTTATTATTCACAAAACATTTATCAAGGATGGACCTATTCGGCTTAACAAACTGTCTGCGGAGGAGTATTCGGCGATTCCTCTTTTCAGACAAGTTAAGTCTCTTTGCTCAATCGTTAAAAGCGAAGGCTATGTTAAATTAACGGCAACCGGGAATCTCCCGTTAAGGGTTGTTACTGAAATGTATAAACTTGGCGTTCCGTTTTATTATTATGAAAAGTATCCGACTCGGCTACGGAAGGAGACCGATTCAGGTACAGTGCATTTTGCAAGGCTGGTTGCCGAGATAGGCGGGCTGGTGAAGAAGAGGGGTAACAGCTTAACAGTAACAAAAAAAGGAGAAAATTGTCTGCTTGATAACCACCTTTTATTGCAATCCATACTCGTAACTTTGGGATACAAATTGAGCTGGGCTTATCTTGATGGATATGAGGATAAAAGAATCGGCCAGTATGGATTCGGCTTTTCGTTGATGCTTTTTGCTCTTTTTGGTGATGAGATAAGGGGCGGTCAATTTTATTCTAAAATTTATTTTGACGAATTCAGACATTTGTGTTATAGTGAAAGGGACTACACCTGCTATGCGTTCAGAACTTTTGACAGATTTATGGAAAATTTGGGGTTAATCAATATTGAGGGAGACAGATTCTGTTTTATGAAAGATGGATATTTGGTGAGTAAAACTGCTCTCTTTGACAAAATGATCACCATAGATGCCAACTTTGGTAAAATTGCATATGATTCTCAGTCCGGAACTCCTCTTTATAAATTTAGAATTACCATCATTGACTCTATACCAAAAATATGGCGTGAATTTATTGTCCCTTCCGATATTTCACTGGAACAATTTCACATTGTTATTCAAACCGTTATGGGTTGGACAAATAGCCATCTACACGATTTTATTAAAGGTGACGAGAGATATTCAAAAAAATATTCTGACTTTTTGGAATATGATGATTTAGGTAACATTGATTATGAAGGAATAAGACTCTGTGATTTAGTTCATAATGATTGCCGGTATATTGAGTATCTGTATGACTATGGTGATAGTTGGAGACATAAGCTTGAACTAATTGAGGTTATTAATGGTAGTGAGGAGTTTCTAACCGGCAATGACGGGTTTCTAACTTGCACAGCCGGTGAAAGGCGCTGCCCTCCTGAGGATTGCGGCGGAATAAGAGCATATACCCAAATTCTTGAAATTCTTAAAGACCCTGACAATGAAGAGTACGAAGAATACACAACCTGGCTCGGAGATAATTTTGATCCAGAGCACTTCGACTTGAAATCTGTGAGGGAAGAGCTTGCCGCTCTTTTAGACCTTGCCGCAGTTTTGCTCTTGCAAATTCAGGCCGGAAATTGTAGCTTGCAGAAAATCTCTGTCAAAATGTTTAAGATCAAACTAATGAAAAGCGAATCGGCCTTACCTGCGGGTGGGCAGATTCCTCCGGCTAAGGGGCAGACTCCTCCGGGTGTCCATTTTGTGGAGGAGAGTGGTCCGGATTTTTGGAGGGGGTGATTCGGCCCCGCTAAGCTATACGCTCTATTATTGCATATTCCTCTATTTTGCGAACGGAGGGTCTGAATGTGTGGTGGTCTCTGCGGGGGGGCTTGAGGGGGAGCGATATGCAGACGACCTGATAAAGGGGCTTTGGGCTTTGAAGGCCGACAGTAGTGCTGCGATTGTTGCTGTTCCGGAGGCTGTAATGTTGCCTAAAGTGGGAGATTGTCTTGCTGTTCAGAGGGAGATGCTCA
Source organism: Bacteroidales bacterium MB20-C3-3 (assembly GCA_035609245.1). Classification (NCBI taxonomy): domain Bacteria; kingdom Pseudomonadati; phylum Bacteroidota; class Bacteroidia; order Bacteroidales; species Bacteroidales bacterium MB20-C3-3. Next base: position 847,988 of record CP141202.1, read on the forward strand.
GGTTTTGCGGAGAGAGTAATTATATGAGGTTTGCGATTCTGGATGTTTATGGCGGTGATGAGGAGATGGATACTTCTGTGAAAGAGTTCCGGGCCGGGATTGGGAATTCATATCTGGATTGCGGTGCGGCATATTTTCCGTGGGTTAAACTGCCTCTTTACAGAATAAACTCTGAGCTGATTCTGCCTGCCTCTCCTTTGGTTGCGGCTATTTATGGCAGGGTCGATAACTCCCGCGGGGTGTGGAAGGCACCGGCAAATGAGTCGGCCCGCAATGTGACCGGATGCAGTTTCAAACTTAGTCAGCCTCAGGTTTTGAATCTTACATCTCCTTCTGATGGTGGTGTTAATATTAATTCAATTATTCTTTCTCCGGGTAAGGGTGTTTTATTGTGGGGCGCGAGGACTCTTATTCCTGATGCTGTGCCGACTCGTTATATAAATGTGAAAAGGACTCTCGGTTTTTTGAAGAGCACTATCTCAAGCTCTCTGAACTGTTTCCTGTACGAGCCAAACACTCCTTCCACCTGGAAAAACATCGAAAAGACTATTGGTGCATATCTTGAGGGTTTCCGGCTCCGGGGAGGAGTTTATGGCCATAGCTATGCCGAATGCTTCAGGGTTTCTGCCTGGTCGCCGGCTGCGGCGACAGCGACTGCATCGACTGTGGCGGCGGCGCCTGCATCACCAGCGGATCAGACCATCCTCGTTAAAGTGGAGGTAGCCCTGGTCAAGCCAGGTGAGTTTATTGAGTTGTGAAGGAGGCGGGTGCAAGATAGCACCTTACAAACTTGGCGGGAGGCGGTGAGGTTTGACAGTGACATTCGTCTATCTAACAGGTTGTTAGATATTTAAAAATTGGTTTTTTAAAAAGTTTTTAAACACTCGATTTCTAATTGCTTGTTATCTAAGCACATAAACGAATATCCCTGTCAACACACTCTGTTGCGGGGAGGAGGCATTATAGGGTGTGTGTGTTAAACATTAATTACCGTCAATAATCACAGATAAACTACGAATAACATTGGCATAGTAAATTTTTTGTTAAAATTTTCTATAAATAATACTGTATTTTAAATTAAAATATTAACTTTAATAGCTGATTTTCAGTTACCAATAGCTCTTTTATTGCCCCAAAAATTAGCCGCTCGGGCTCCAGTATTGTTCCTGCAATTCTAAATTCATTATTTTATTTAATATTAAACACTATGGGTGTTGTAAAATTTTCATTTCAGAGAATTTTATCTTTTGTGATAATTCTCTTTGTGTTGTCTTTTTTATCTTGTAAGAAAGAGCCGGTAATTTCTTTACCCTCTCTCTCAACAACAGAGGCTTCTAGTATTACAAATGAGTCTGCTTCGAGTGGAGGGCAGATTTCAAATGATGGTGAAGCTGAAATATTATCAAGGGGGGTTTGCTGGAATACGAATCCAAATCCCACTACTGATAACGGCAAAACTTCTGATGGCAAAGGGAGTGGTTCATTCACTTCTGACGTAAGGGGGCTCTCTCCCGGTGTTAAATATTACCTTAGGGCTTATGCAACTAATTCTTTGGGAACCGCTTACGGTAATCAAATTGAGTTTTCTACCGAGTCCAGGCAGCCTGAGAAGTTTATAACAGCTTCTGTCGGGGGAACGATAACCACATACGAGTCAATTAAACTTGTGATTCCTCCTAATGCACTTACTAAAGATGGTATCGTTTCTATCGGCAGAACAGGAAACGAGCCAACAACAATGCCGAATAATCGGCTTGCCGTAACAGGAGTGCCCATTAGCCTAAAATTACCATCGGATACACTTAATAAACCGCTTATATTGTCATACCCTATTAATGAGAACATAGCTGATACAGCCTTGTATTCAGCCTATGCTTTTAATGGCACCTCTTATCTTCCATTAAAATGCAGTATTAAAGACAAAGTTGTTACTGTTGAAATTGAGTTTAACAAGATAGGTTCAACACCTGCCGGGACTAAGAGTGTTCTTGGGTATATTACAATTATTGGTGCTATGGTATCGCAGAATGCTGCCACTCTTTTTGGAGAGATGGGTTTAAAGGAGGTCAGTATAAACAACGGAAAGATGAGTTTGTCTCAAATTAATACTCAAAACATAACTGCTGACACAAAAATTCTGTTAATGATTCATGGTTGGTGCGGATGGCCTTCTACTTGGGAGTATTTTGCTAATCTTATTATGAACGATAATAGTGTCCTGAAATATGATAAGTTGTGGACTTTTGGTTATAATTCGTCTAAGCCGATTGATGACAATGGAGAGATTCTAAAAAATTTACTTCAGCAAAATGGTAATGGTGCCGCTATTGATATAGTTGCACATAGTATGGGAGGCTTGGTTGCAAGATCCATGATTGAGAAGAAGAGTGGTGCAAATTATGTTTATAGATTGGTTACTTTAGGAACTCCTCATAATGGGTCACCTCTTGCTGCATTAAGAGATGCAATTGGGTTAATTGTAGCTAGCGGAAGTTCGCTTGCACAGCTAATGTATAATTACGCGACAAGAGGTTTTGATGATTTATACACAAACTCGGACTTTATCAAGTCTTTAAGTACTTCTCCAAATACCAATGTGCCATACTATGTCGTTGCTTGTAAAAATAGCGTAACATCTCCTTTCATTGACGGGGAGGATGATGGAGTTGTATCTGTTGCAAGTGCGTTGGGCGTAATTAGTGCTGAGAAACCTGAAACCAATCTCATAATTCCTGTTTTTCTGGCTCATTTGGAGATGCGGGAGAGGGAAAGCATCTATCTGCAGGTAAAATCATTTTTGTTGAAGTCCAAGCCTGCGGTCAGTCTTTCTCAGATTGTTAATATAACATATAAATCTGCAAATATTACTGGAACAATAAGCAGCAATGGAGGCTATCCTATTACTGAGAGTGGGCTATACTGGGGAGAAAATTCTGATCCTCTAAATAATGGTAACAAAATAAAATTTAATAATAATACCGGACCTTTTACATCTATACTAAATGGGTTATCTCCAAGCACAAAATATTACATTGTAGCTTTTGCCAGAAATAAACTTGGGATATCGTATTCAGAAAAGATATCTTTCACTACTTCTCCTCTGCCTGCAAATTCTATCTATGTAACCTCTTTGCCACCGGGAGCAAGTATCTATTTGAACGGAGCAAATATGAATTTATTAACCCCTAATATTATTAATTCAGTCAACCCCGGAACTCATCATATTAGAGTATATAAATATGGTTATAACGAGTATAATAAAACTGTAACCCTTGAGACAGGCTCATCGGCATCTATACATGCAAACCTTGGGAATCCTTTGCCCCCTTTACCATTCTTTACAATAACAAATCCTTCTCAAAATATCAGTTACTCCCGAAATGTATTAACAGTTACCGGAACAGTTGTTTTAAAGAGTGCAACAGGTGCAACAACAGCATTTACAGGGAATAAGGCAATATTGACTTTAAACGGGGTGGATCAGGAGATTTATGTTAATAACGGAACTTTTAGCCAGGAGATTTTGATAAAATCCGGCCAAAATAAATTGAGATTAAGGGCTAATAGTCCAAACGGGGACACCGGAACTAGTGAGGAGATTGTATTCAACGGGGAATTTACAACACAAGACATTCAGATTCTGCTTAGGTGGAATAATGGAACCACTTATAGTCCAAAAGATGTAGACTTGCATGTTTTTGACTCATACAACAGACACACATACTGGCTTTGTACTGATAAATATAGTGATCACTCCGGTTATTATAATGCTATCTCTGGCATGATTCCTGGGAGTAATCTGGATTTTGACAACATAATTGGTTATGGTCCGGAAACATTCTCTTTAAACAGGAGTACAAATACAGTGTATACTGTTAAGGTTCATTTTTACCAGGGATATGATGCTTATAATCCCACTGATGCAAATATCCAGATAATCCTGGGTGGAACCGTACTGAAAACTTATGGTCCTTTCAGGTTTAGGAATAGTTATGCCGATACAGACACTTATTATGAAGACCCCGACTGTTGGTGGGATGTCGTGTCGTTCCGATATATTAATGGTGAATTTACTATCGTAAATAGTGCACAGACAAATAATAATGAACACACAAAAAAAACCTATAAAAAGGACTTAAAATAATAATCTTAAATTTTAATCTTATGAAAAAACTTCTTTTGCTTACTTTAGTATTGTCTTCGTTGTTCTTTCTCTCTTGCCAGAAAGAGAGCATAAAACTTTCCGGCACTGAATGGAAGTCTTTTGATGTTGATACTCGTTATGAAGAGTATATTTTAATTAAATTCAAAACAACTACATTTGAGATGTGGTATAAGGATATTGGAGATCCCATATTTATGGGATATCAAGGAATATATACTACAACAGACAATACTCTTACCTTGATGAAGGACGGGAATGAGCTTGTTGGAGTTATTAATAAAAACATTTTAACTTTTTCAGAAGACGGGGAGATATATACATTTACTAAGCAGTAGATATAAGGTAGTACCTGGTGCTTTTCATCAACATTATTGTTAAATAAAGAAGAGAGCCTCGCGGCTCTCTTTTTTATTCACACTGATTCTTAATTTTTTTTCTTTATTGTTTATTATTAATCGATTCTTCCATTTTCCTAACACTTCTCTGAATAGAAAGAAATGCCAGGAAAGTTCCTACAAATACAATCAAAATAATGCCCAAGCCTATTCCGGCTATACTTTTCATTCTAAGATTTTCCTTAGTTAACTTTCTAGAACTATACTCCATTTGTGCAATTATCTGATCCTCTTCAAATTTTTCATCTATTTGCCTCACTAATTCTTCATAATCAGTATCAATTTGCCTGATTTTCATATTTCTTGCATCATTCTTTCTAGCAAAAACAATATAATATTGAGAAAGTATGGTTGCCTGATTTTTGGGATCAATCTGACTTAACATTTGTATAAAAAGATCTGTAGCATCTTTCAATAAATTAATGTTACCATCAAAATGTCTATTGTAACCATTTATCATTAAACTTAATGTTTGGTATTGCTGAGCAGGAGCAAATTTATCAGCTATGCTTGTAACATATTCAATAAAAGATATACCATCGGCCCTCCTGTTACAAAAATTTAAAAGCATTCCAATTATCTTTATATTGTCATCAATATTAAGATCAATTTTTTTTGTAATTGGCACTATCGCATTCAAAGCATTGTTATTTAAAGAGAAGTCCTTTATAACATTAGAAGTAATTTGATCAAGAGACTGAATCCTTTTGCTTTCAGGAATGTTTTTCAGAAAATTAACATAACTCTTAAGTTGATCTCTTTTTAAGTAATAATTATTGGCATTAGTTTTAACATATGAGCTGTTTATTCTATCCATTAACCCCTCTTTTGTTATAACCCATTTGCGATAAATTTCTCTTTGATAGAATTCCCAGTATGCTTCTCCCTTAGGGTATATATAGTGTCCTTCACCTTCCCATTTATATTTTGAGGGAGGAATAAGTATCTTTAAAGTATCAACAACAGCATCATATTCTGTTTTTCCTCTCAAATCCTCTTGGGGTTTAACTTCTTTAGTCTCTTCCTGTATTTCTGTTTCTGCAGCATAACTTGGTTGAGCTGGTGGTAGTTTTTTTATAATTAATTCATTTAATGAAACAGAAACAGGTGAAGGGTATTCTACCTTCTCAGGATAAGGTGTCTTTTCAACCTTTGGTGATGAAGGAGGTATAAGCCCCCATAAGAAAACCAATAACGAAATAACAATGGCGATGGATGCTAGTGCAATAATCAGATGCCAGATTATAAGTGAAACATTGAATACATATTTGTTTTCAATTTTGGTAAAATAGTTAGTTTTCATTTGCTTATGTTTAAACTGATTTATAACAAGTTTTTAATAAGGGCATTACAATGTTCCTGTCATAATACCTAGAAACCCTATCCCCACAAGAAGGGCAACTCCCCCAATACCTTTAAGAACCCTATTCGTTGTTTTGTTTGCACCATATCTCTCTTGGACTACCCTCCTGCCATTTTTATAAACGCCAGCTACTTTTGGCTTTCCATTAGCATAATTTTCGTGAAAAGCTCCATTCTTCTGATTAAGAGAGTACAAGTAAGAACTTATTTCGAGTCCATTGTTGTAATTTGATTCTGAAACTATACCTCCCCTTTCATCATAGACAAAATATTGTCCGTCTACTACTTTACCATTTTTATATTTCATTGAACTAAGTACCTGTCCGTTTTTATGCCATTTTGTGTGACTTCCTTCTATTAAGGAATTTGCAAGGAATTTTTCCTCTTTATTCTGGCCGTTATCATACCACTCTTTGAAGTCTCCATTTATATTTTCTCCTTTGTTAAATACAATTTCAGATTTCTTAGAGCCATTGCTATAGTATGCTTTCCAGAGACCCTCTTTCAAGTTATTATCAAATTCACCCTCCTCCCACGATTTATCTGAAAAAGTAACGATAAATTTCCCATTCTTAACTCCAGATGTCCATTGCCCTTTGTATAATATTCTGCCATCCAGGAGCACACCATTTCCGTTTATTTTATCATTAGAAAACTCACCTTCCCATAACAGTTCTCCATATGAATTATATTCTTTTCCAAATCCCTCCCGAATATCATCTTTATATTCTCCTTCAAAAGAGATTTGTCCATTAGAGAATCTCTCAATCCAAAGCCCATTTTTACGATTATTTATAATTTTTCCCTCCTCTTTTTTGATATTTGAGCTATAATCATGATAGACGGTAAGTATTTTTTCAACAGTATTATACTTTGATTGAATTACCCCCGATCTTGCTTTAATCTCGATTATCTGAATTCCTTTATCGTCGTATTCTGAATAAGTTCCATCCTTAATTTTATCATCGAGATAATCAATAGCTAATTTAAATTGTCCATTTTCATAGTACTCCGAGCATAATCCAACTTTTTTCCCCAGCTTATAAATAGATTTTTTATTAATTTTCCCATTGTGATAAAATTCGATAAATTCTCCATCAAGTACATCCTGCCTGAAATTGGCTAATATTCGTTTTGTGCCGTTTTCATAGTAATCGATATGCAATCCATCTCTTAGTCCATTAATGAAGAGTCCTTCAAATTTTGTATTTCCGTTATCAAAATACTCTGTAAAATTTCCGTTTTTCAGGCCATTTCTAAATTGTCCCAGCGCTTTCTTTGTCTTTATATCAAAAAGAATTCCTGTAAATAATTCATTATCTACATAAGCCCTACCATTTCTGTAAGTAATATCATTAACTGTTGCCGGTTTTAAGTCTTGCTGAGCTGCAGCGGGGCATTCTAAAAGAAATACCATTAATATTGTAAATATTAGTCTCATAGCTATTAAGTATTAAGTTAAAAAATATTGTTATTAAGATATATTGTGATTTAAACTTTAGTTTCCATCAACCCCTCTTGAATCTTAAGCCATCCGAAAACGCTTACAATTAAAATTACTATTGAGAAGAATGACACTATCAATCCTGTCATCGGGAAAAGGTCTATGAAATTCACAAAGCCGGCGCCTATGGAAGCGCCTAAAAGCAGACCCGCTCCGTTGATTCCGTTAACTCCGATAACTGCCGATTGTTTTAAAGAGACAAATGCCATTATTTGCATTATGTAGGCGATTATGAACAGAATTCCGGTAAGTATTCCGGTCAAGGGGAAGAAATTTATTAAACCGGCAACTATTGATAATATTACGGAATTAAAAAGCAAACTCATCCCTTTGTTTCCCGGCTCGTCCAAATTTGTTTTTAATCTGGACAGGCCGATAAGCATCATTATCAGCCCAAAGAGTGTTATGATTTTAAGCTGCCACACATCGGCAATGAATATGAAATACTGCAATAGTGTTCCTACCAGTACATATGATACTGCTATAACTTTATCTTTCGTTTCCATACTATAGTATTATTAAAAGTTTACTCCTATTCGCAAATTAATAAGATTGGGGGACTCATAAGCCCTTAAATCGGTTTCAGTGAAATACTGAAACTGAAGTGCTATATTTAAGAAATTAAGGAGTTTAACTCCAACAATGGGCGAGATTGTAAAAAGAGGATCTATTTTGTTTTTTGCAAAGAGTGCCAATCCTGTTTTTAAGCCGGCATAGAAAATATTTCCAAAATAATAGTTGGCGCCTAATGTGACTGGAATTATACCAAAACCGTCGTTTAAATCGACAAAACTGTCTGAAAAATACATCAAGCCTGTATTGAAATTCACCCCAACCTGAGGTAACAGTCTGTACTCGGCATTTAAATCTAATCCTAATGATGGAAATTCATCTGAATAGTAGGAGGTAGACACAATACCAACTCCAATGTTAAGGCCAACTCCAAATGAGAGTTTTTTAATGTTTGAGGATGATTGCGCATTTGAGGAATTTACAAATAAGAGGAGCAGAACAGTGGAAATTAAAGCAAGTTTAGTTTTCATAGTGTAAGTTTTTGGTTAGAAGTTTAATGAATAATAAATGGATATTCCTTTATTATTATTTCAAATGCATATTATATTGTTTTATTAAGCTGCTTTACAAAACGGAGCCGAACGGCTATTTTCAAGAGAGCAGGTGGAAACTGAAAATCAGCTATTAAAATTAATAATATTTATTTCTATAACGAATATTTCCAACCTACTATTTATCACGAAATTGTAAAATATTCCATTTTATACTTTATTGTGATTTAGAATATTATATTATGATCTTTAGTTGGCACCTCTTGTTACTACTATTTGAAAGGAATCTTGCTCTAAAAATTTATAAGGATGAAAAGGCTTGTCAATTTCAAATCCAGTTAAGAAGAATGGAGATACTTTTCTGTAAATTATCCAAACTAATTCGGAACAGTATATCTGAGACTGGTCTCTGTTATTAAAGTCATAATCAAAAGGGACATTTAAATGTCTGAATCTGGAAATTTCTTCAGACAATATCTCTTTTTCGGTCTGATTTAAATTCGACAATCTAAGCACAGTGTATTTATTCACATCACTTAAATCAATAAACTTTTGAATTTCATCATATCTTATACCATTCTCTTTTGTCCCATCCGGAGTTGAATGCAAGACAAATATTTTATTATTCTCACATATTAATATACCTATATGGGAGTAATTATCCAACGAGAAATTATTTATATTTATTAACCTGCTATAAAAAGATTGGCCGCAAGTTATTATTATATCATAACTTTTGAAATAGGTAATATCATTCTCATTTATCTCAATTTTGTGATTTTTTAAACTGAAGATAAATAGAAAAACAAACAAAATGATGGATGTAACTAAACTAGTTTTTAGCGGTTGCATTCATTGAATCAATGATATAACCTAATATCGCACCAATAATTCCAAAAACAACTACTCCAAAAAAGACATTAATAGCTAAATCGCCTTCACTTAAAATATCTCCAAAGTTTTCCATGTACCCACCAATTCCACCAACTTTTGCTCTTACCATTTCTGATTGAAAATAGTAGCTCAATGGAATGCCAATTAGAGCACCCACAATAGCAAGTAAAGTAGTCATTTTTCTGTTTGATCCAGCACCACTCTGTTCTTCTGGTGTTTGAATTTGATTATCTTCTGTTCCCATAACAAACCATTTTTATTGTGTTTATAAAATGTAAATTCAACTTAAAAGATGGAGCCGACCGGCTATTTTCATGAGAGCGATTGAGTACTGAAAATCAGACATTAAAATTAATAATATTATTTTATCAATTTGCTATATTTAAAATAAATTTCATTTTATGCTCATTCGTGTTACATCTAAACTTTTGACCATTTCCAGAATTAGTGCTGAAAGGTGCGATTCGCTGCCGGCTGAGGGGTTCCCGGGCGAGTGGTACGCAAATCTGTATCCTGCTTTTCAGGCCGATACGGATTGTACTATTTATGCCACTTCAAGCCGAAGTCTTCTTGCTGTGATGTCTCAGATGGGGATTAGTATTGAGAGCGCATTCTGGGACTTGCGCGACTCTGTTGGCTGGGACCCTGACTGGGATCCCGCCGATTCAGATTTTGTTTCTCTTGAAAACCGATATCTTGACTATCTCATTGGTGGCCAGACAGCTAAACAACGCGGGGAAATGTATGTTAGCGCCAGAGAGCTGCTTGAGCACCTTGCCGTGCCCGGACACCTTGCCGGGCACCTTGCCACAGTTTTTGGCAAGTGATTATATATCTGATATTTGAGAAGAGCATTTTCTTGACAGCATCTTCGTTTTGCAAAAAATGGTTGCAGCAAATAGCTCTATATCTGATACTTGCCAAAAACTGTGACAAGGTCTCTCGGCCGGGCTGCACAAGTTATTTCCCGCAGCGGAAGGGCGGGTTATTTCCCGCTCATTTCGCAAGCCCTTTATGGGCTTGAGGCGCGCGGGAATAACCCGGGCTGCGAGAATAACTTCAGGGCAGGTGGCTGTAACTTATTGAATTTTTGGTTATTGACACTTTAACCGAGGGGTCACCCCTCGGATTAAGTGTTAATGCATTGAAATACACTTCATAGCAGCGACACGGGGAACTAAGGTTTTTCTGCCGAACGGCTGGACACGGCGGGGCACAACTTAAACCGGACGGGAACCGGCCGTATAAACTGCGAAGCACCTTTTAGACTTGGCGGGAGGCGGTGAATTGGCGGGAGGCGGTGAGGTTTGACAGGGATATTTGTTTATCTAACAGTATGTTAGGTGTTTAAAAATTAGGTTTTTAAAAAGTTTTTCAAAAAGCGATTTGCAATCACATGTTTTCTAAGCACATAAACGAATATCACTGTCAACCCGTGCCGGGCGTGAGGCTTGGCGGTTAACCGCCATCCCGGCTTTATGTTAGCCATTCGGCAGAAGACACCTTGCCACAGTTTTTGGCAGGTAGCTAACTAACTGCAAGTTGCAAAAATCGATTCTTTAAACACCTAAATTTCTGCTACTTGCAAAAAACTGCGGCAAGGTGTCTCCCGGGCGGGGCGCTCGCCGGGCGCCAAGCCGGGCGGGGGCCAGGAGCCGGGGCCGCGCCGGTTACTCAGTATACCCCGGATTTTGCTGGAGCTCGGGGTAGATTTTGCGTTCGGTGTGTGAGATTGGAAGGACTATTTTGTTGAAGTTCCAGTCGATGGTGCCGGGGCAGCCTGCCGATTGGGCGAAGTTGTGGCCGTCGCCGTCAAGGCGGGTTATGGATTTGCCCAGGCGCATCTGGTCAAAGAATCGGTGTCCCTCTCCTATAAACTCTTTGCGGCGCTCAATCTGGATGAGGTCGTCTGTGGCGGTGACTTTGGTCACGGCCGGATTAGCGCGTTTGCGGATCACATCAAGGTAGTTGCTTGCGGCGGTTGCTCCGGCACTCCCTTTGAGGGCTCCCTCGGCAGCAATCAGGTATGCCTCTGATAGTCTGAGGAGTTTAGGGTTGTTAAGCCTGAAGTTTGTTCCTCCGTTGCCCGGGAACTTGTTTAGCCAGGCTTTCGGTTTGTCGTATTGTGAGTCGTATCTGACAAACTGGGCGCGGATGTCGGCAGGGTCGGCCTCAATAATGTTTATCCAGGCAACGGTCGGGATAAGGGAGGCTCCGGCCGATGGGGCTCCGTGCCACAGGTTGTGCCAGTATGAGGCATATCCGCCGTCGGCATCTATATTGGATTGGGCCGATACAAATAGCTCCAGCAGGGTCTCTGGTGCGCCGGTCTCTTTCCAGTAGTTTATGTACTGGTCGCGGGTTGCGAGGGCGTATGGTGATTGGTCAATAACCTCTTTTGCTGCGTTGTGTGCATTATCCCACTCGCCTTTGTAGAGGAATACCCTTGCCTGGAGGAGTTTTGCTGCCCAGTAGTTGAAGTGTCCGGTATTCTTGGATTTTGAGAGGAGCGGAAGTGCTGTTGTAAGGTCCTGCAACACTTGTGTGTATGTTTGGGCTACGGTACTTCTAGGGAGTTTGGAGTTTGACGGGGCCAGGATCTCGGTAATGAGAACTGCTCCGAGTGATGCTCCGTTGTCTTTCATGTATGGGTATCCGTAGAGCCTTGCAAGGTCAAAGTAAACCAGTGCCCTTACAGCGAGTGCCTGTCCCAGAAAGTCGTTTTTCTTGGCTATGTCTGATGCTGTAGTGGCGTTGAGGTTGCCAATATTTGCAATTAAGGTGTTGCATCTCATTATGGTCTGGTAACATTTTTTCCAGATTTCAAAGTAGGTGTTGCTCTCTGATTCGTATCCGAATGTGTAGATCTGTACCCATCCTGTACTCATTACCCTTGGCTGGATATTGTCACCGCGCTGGTCTCCCATAAGCTGCATAAGGGTTCCGTAATAGTCGGAATATTTCATATCCACATAGAGTCCGTTTACCGCCACTCCTGCGTCGTATATGGTCTTCATTGCTGTCTCGGCTACCACTACATTGGTGGGTCTTGTATCCAGAAAGTCCTGACAGGATCCAAGAGTGAGTATCACTAGCGGAATGAGAATCAGTTGTTTTATTTTATTTTTCATAATTATCATTATTAGTGAGTTATAGTGATATCTCCAATCCAATTGTCACAGTCCTGAGTGCAGGGAATGTGAAGTTGTAGAATCCGTTTGACTGTACCTCAGGGTCAAAATTGAGTCCTGTGAATGTAAGCAGGTTATTGCCTGAGAGGTAGATTCTGGCGTTTGATACCTTCACCGCATCTGTGAGGTGTTTAGGGAAGAGGTATGATATTGTCATATTTTTTAACCTCAGATAGTCTCCCTTTTTAAGGGCTCTGCTTGAGTCGTAGTAACCACCCTGAGTATTTCCGGCTACACGGCGCGGAACATCGGTTATGTCTCCAGGTTTCTGCCATCTGCGGAGCTGCTCTTTAGATGTGTTTTTATATGAGTTGTAACCATCGTCCTCAATGTCGTCAACTGAGTTGTCAAAAACATAGTGTCCGTATTTGTAAGCCCAGCTGAATGCTGCCTGGAATGACTTCCAGCTGAATGAGGCGTTGAATCCGCCGAATCCTTTTGGTATTGCTGTCATTCCCTCCAGAATTGTTGAGGAGGCCTTAGCTCTGGAAACAAGAGTTCTGTCTCTGCTTCCGTCAGGGAGAGTTGCATTTGAGTAGTATTGCGGATTACCTGTTTGCGGGTCAACTCCTGCATACTCTCTTGTGTAGTACTGAACATAAGAGTAGCCGGCTTTCCAGATGTGCGGCCTGCTTACAATCTGCTCACCCTCTGCGGACAGAGAAAGCACTTCGTTGTGAAGTGTTGCCCAGTTGAGGCCGGCTGTAAGGGTCATATCTTTGTTCTTAATAATATCCACATTCACAGCTAGCTCTACTCCTCTGTTTTCCATTGAGCCGATGTTTGTCAGCGCGCTGCCGAATCCTGTTGTGGATGGTACGGTTGCGTTCATCAGCAGGTCTTTTGTTGTTTTATGGTAGTACTCTGCGGTTAGTCCAACCCTGTCAAAGAGTCTGGCGTCCAGACCTATATTCCAGTTGTTGTTCTTCTCCCAGGTGAGATCCTTGTTTGCAAGGTTACTTGGGTAGCCTGCCGCCCCGGTGTCATATATTCCATAGCCGAAAACTGCCATATACCCGTAAAAATCAGAAGGCAGGGTACCGCTGGTTCCGTATGATCCCCTTAGTCTAAGGTCGTTTATCCATTTAACATCTTTTATAAACGCTTCGTTGCTGAGTCTCCAGGAGGCTGCCACAGACCAGAAATTACCCCATCTTTTGTCCGGTCCAAGTCTTGAGGAGCCGTCCCTTCTGAAGGAGCCAGATATATAGTATCTTGTGTCATAGTCATAGTTTGCGCTTGAGACTGCCGATAGCAGGTTGGAGTTGCTTCTGTATGTGTATCCCGATTGGTAGTTTGTTGCCAGGGCCGATTCGGTTGCTCCGTAGTTGGAGAAGTCCATCTTCGCAAGGCGGGTATAGAGGAACTCCTCTTTCTCGGCCTCCCACCCTGCCATGATTGCAAAGTTGTGTTTCTTTATTGATTTGCTATAGTTTGCAATTGTGCTGCTTACTGTCCTTCCCACCATTCTGTATCGGTCCGATGCGTATCCCTGACCGTATGCGGTAAAGTTAATGTGGCCGTAAAGCCAGTGGAACCGGTCGTGCATCTTGAGGTAGTCGTGACTAACTATACTCTTTATTTTAAGATCTTTTGTGATTTCAAGTTCGGCCCAACCCTTTAAAAGGAGTCTGAGCTGATTAGCGTCATTTATCTGGAGATCAAATTGCGGAACAGGATTTACCCTTGTTCCTCCGTCATAGTACTCCATCCAGTATGAGCCATCATCATACTTAAAAGGCCAGCGCGGAGTAAGGTGTACCTTCCAGAGATAGAAGACATTATCCTTTGCCTGTCCATCCTGGTGACCGCTCTGATCCTGGCTTGAATATTGGAATGAACCGCCCACCTTAAGTCGGTTTGACATCTGATGTTCAGCATTAATACTTGCTGTAAGTCTGTCCAGATATTGTATTCTGTTAATACCTTTATCATCTGTGTATGCAACTGATGCAAATACCTTCGATCTCTCATTTCCGCCTGAGACGGATAGTTCATAATTTTGTGAAACTGCTGTTCTGAAGAGCTGCTTCTCCCAATCTTCATAAATCAGGTTAGATTTTCTTGAAGGGTAGTACTTCTCTGTCTGGGCGTTCACATAGTTCTCAAGAGAGCCGTATGACTGCCAGAATACCGGATTGTCCTTTCCATAGTTTGTCCAGGCCTCTCTGGTAAGCATCTCCCCTTCATCCTCTGACACCATTGGGTAGTTATTAACTGCAAAATATGAGACGGCCAGATTACCTTTAAATGTAGTAATCACTCTTCCTGCTTTACCCTTTTTAGTAGTAATCAGAATAACTCCGTTTGATGCCCTTGAGCCATACAGAGATGAGGCCGCAGCATCTTTAAGAACTGTAATTGTCTCTATGTCACCTGGATTCAGAAAATTCATTGAGCTGGTGTACATATTTCCCGAGCCCCAGTCACCGCTGGTTACAGGCACACCATCTATTACATAAAGAGGTTCGTTACCTGCATTGAATGATCCGAATCCCCTGATTCGTATCTCCGGTAGTGATCCGGGCTGTCCCGATTTTTGCGCTATCTGTACTCCGGGTACTGCTCCTACTATTGCCTGTTCAAAACTCACAACAGGGATATCTTTAAAGTTCTCCTGTTTGAGCTGGGTTGCCGAGCCGGAATATGAACCCTTTGTAACTGTTCCGTAGGCTACAACCATCACCTCATCAAGCCCCACCGCCTGCTGAACCAGAATAACATCAACCTCCCCTCTTCCGTTCACGGGCACCTCCTGTGTCTGATACCCTATAAAAGTGAATACAAGTGTTCCTGTTGATGGAACATTGTTAAGTGAGTATATACCTTTAATATCTGTTGCTGTTCCGTGTGAAGTTCCCTTCACCATAACAGAGACATAAGGTACAGGCGTTCCGTCGATCGCATCAGTTACCCTTCCGGTAACTTTAATCTGGGCATAGGAATAGCTGCATAGCGCAGACAGAATCCCCATTAATAGTAGAATCCGCTTAACCATCATTAATGTTTAATTAGTGTGGATTAATAGTTTAGATTAGTTGGAAAAAAAGTGGAGCAAATCTGCAAGTACATTCACAAATTTGAATTCAACATTCAGATTATAACACTCTGAATGCCAGTGTAGCATAGTTAAGTTAAGAAATAGGGTTAATTAAGAGCACATAAAGTTAATAAAACGCAGATATTTTTACAACTTTTTATACAAAAATTATAAAGATTTCCTCCACAAGTCTTTAATCTCCTTATTAATTGAGCATTAGCTAGTTTAATTTTTAAAGAAGCCCCGCGCTCGGGAGGTGGCGCGCAGGGCGGGCCCTGGAGACGGCGCGAGGGGCGGGCGGCGGGCCCGGGGGCCCGAGGGGCCCGAGGGGCACCTTGCCACAGTTTTTTGCAAGTAATTGTTATTCTTGCTCTTACTAATAGCATTTTTTGATAATTTCCATGCTTCTAAAAAAATGATTTCATTAAATACTTCTATATCTGATACTTGCCAAAAACTGTGGCAAGGTCTCTCGGCCGGGGCGGAGCGCGAGCCAGAAGCCGGGGCGCTGGCCGTGGCGGGGCGCTGGAAGCGCGGCGGGGCGCTGGAAGCGGAGCTGCTCAAGTTATTTCCCGCAGCGGAAGGGCGGGTTATTTCCCGCTCATTTCGCAAGCTCTTTAAGGGCTTGCGGCGCGCGGGAATAACCCGGGCTGCGAGAATAACTTCAGGACAGACGGCTGTAACTTGTTGATATTTTGTTTATTAACACTTAATCCGAGGGGTCACCCCTCGGATTAAGTGTTAATGCATTGAAATACATTTCATTGCAGCGACACGGGGAACTAAGTTTTTATGCCGAACGGCTAAACACGGCGAAGCACAACTTAAACCGGCCGGGAATCGGCCGGTTATCTTCCCCGGTTGTTCGTCTGCCCTACCCGCAGCGCTGTAACACGCTGATTACCTAAACATAAGCAATCCACCTGTCAGGTGATCTGACAGGTAGATTGTCTATGCGCTGATAATCTGGGACTTAGAACCGCACGGGTTTCGCAAAAATCATCTGCCGAATGGCTAATACGGGTAGCTCACCAGCTTGAGCATCACCTGCACATATGCGTCGCAGTTGTAAAAAATAAATTTGGTTTATATTATAAACTTATTTATATTTGCAACAACAAAACAACATTGAAATTATGGAAGAGAAAAATTTAACACAAAATGAGAGTCTGGAATTAATTTCCAGAATGATCAAAGAGACTCGGACAAATCTGGAAAAAAATGGTGGCGGAATTTATCTGCTATGGGGCTATTTATGGTTGGTTATTTCGCTGGCAATATATTTTTTGCTGGTGAAGAGCGGTGATTACAGGGTGCAGTGGTTATGGTTTGCCATGCCGATAATTGGCTATCCTTCAATGATATATATGATTAAGAAGAGGGAAAAGGGGGCCGTAACTTTTATCGGTAGAGTGATCGGCTGTGTATGGATAACTATCGGTGTGGCTGCCGGCTTGCTATCACTCTATATGTTCATTGATTACAGCGCATTTCCAATTTTGTTTGTGATGGCTCTTCTTATAAATGTGGGGGTGGCAATCAGCGGGCTTGTGATTAAATTCAAACCTGTTATTATTGCCGGATTTCTGGGTATTGCGCTTAGCTTTGTTATGCTGATGGTCTCAGGTCCCAGTCAGATTCTTGTCTCTGCGGGGTTTGCTGTTATTATGCTGATTATTCCGGGGCATATTCTGAATCGCCATGTTTAAAGAGCTGGACCCCCTACTCCACTCTCAGCTGCGGCTGGCGGTGGTTTCCATTCTGGTTTCGGTGGAGGAGGCCGATTTTGTCTTCCTCCGCGAAAAGACATCGGCAACGGCCGGAAACCTGAGTGTGCAACTGGAAAAACTGAGCGAGGCAGGATATATCTCTATTGAGAAAGGGTTCAGCGGCAAACGCCCCCGGACTACCTGCCGGATTACTGAAACGGGTAGGAAGGCGTTTGAGAATTATGTTGAGGCGCTGAAGAGCTATTTCTAAAATCCACAATTGGTAGTTAAAATAAATATTTTTTATAGATTTGTAAAAGACCTCATTAGAGAATTCCAGAAAGCTTTAAAGCTTGTCACCCTCACAGATCTGTCCAGGCATCGGCATTTACTTGCACTTATTATAAACTAAAATTTAAAATTATGAAAAGACTGATTAAATTTAGCTTTCAGCTATTTTTTGTGTCTGCCTTAGCTATGGCGACATCTTGTGGTGGTGGAAAAACCGGGAATGGTGGCAGCAAAAGTAAATCTGTGGTAATCGGAGAGCAGGAGTGGATGGTGGAAAACCTTAATGTAACCATTTTTAGGGATGGGAGTGAAATTGAGTACATTGAATATGAGGACGACTGGAACGATGTACATAAGGAGAAGAGTCCTGCATTCTGCTACTATGAATTTAATGAGGAGAACGAAAAGATTAGCGGGAAATTATATAACTGGTATGCTGTCTCAGATCCCAGGGGAATTTGTCCGGATGGATGGAGGGTACCTACTGATGCCGACTGGCAGCAACTAATTGAATTTCTTGGCGGAGCAGAATCGGCCTACGACAAAATGAAGTCGACTTCCGGCTGGGATAACGATGACAACGGGACCAACGAAAGTGGTTTTAATGCGAAACCTTCCGGTATAGTTGATATAGTTGGACAATCCGGATTGAAAGGCGTTGGGACTATTTGGTGGGCATCTGATCCTGTGGGTATTAAAAATGCTGCTACCAGGTTAATTTATCCGGGATACCGTTATATTTACACCGATGCGCTATCAAGGGGTCAGGGGCACTCAGTAAGGTGTATTAAGGAGAAAAGCTTAGATAGGTAATTAATATAAAAATAGTAAAAAAAAGGAAGCCTAAGTGAACATATGTTCATTTTAATTTATATCTTTGTGGCACAATTAACATTTATTAATATTATAAAATTTAAAATTATGCCAGGAAGAGACAAAACAGGTCCAATGGGACAAGGTTCAGGAACAGGAAGACAATTGGGCTTTTGCTCAGGTAGTGACACTCCGGGAAACAATGCAGGAAACGGAATGGGTAGAGGATTAGGCAGGCGAGGTGGTCGTGGCCTTGGTGCCGGAAATGGAGCCGGAAGAGGCTTAGGCAGACGAGGCGGGTCCAGAGGCCAGAGTTAATGATTGCGTTTGAAATATGCCAAACAGAAAAAGAGACAGACGAATAACAATGCCTCCCAGGATGGAGGGTTATAAACCATTTGGAATTCCGAGGCGTGAACTCGACAGTGTAACCCTTTTATTTGAAGAGTATGAAGCAATTAAACTTGCTGATTATGAAAATCTCACCCAAGAAGAGGCTGCCTTAAAGATGAATATTTCAAGACCCACATTTACAAGATTATACGACAAGGCCAGAAAAAATATCGCAAAAGCCTTTGTCGAGGGAAAGGTAATATTAATTCAGGGCGGAAACTATATTACTGACAGTAATTGGTATAAATGCCGAGTATGCAATGAAACAATGAACTCGACCAAAAGCGAAGATCACTGTATTAACTGCGATTCAGAAAATTTAGATAAATTCTGATTTTATAAATCAGCATTTCTAAAATCAGTACTTAACAAAACTATATTTCTCCCTTAACTCCTGTTTCTCTTCAGTGGTTAATGTGGAGAAATATCCTTTCCATCCGGGGCAGAAGTTGATGTGCCAACGCCAGAATCTACCGATAAATGATTTAGGATTATTGTCATACTTAGCTCTCATCGGGCACTCTTCAAATGTAGAAAGAGGGAGACCTTGCCACAGTTTTTGGCAAGTTATTGTATTTCTTATGTTTGCGAAGAGAATTTTCTTGACAGCATCTTCGTTTTTCAAAAAATGACTGCAGCAAATAGCTCTAAACTTGATACTTGCCAAAAACTGTGGCAAGGTGCCGGAGCTGAAGTTATTTCCCGCTCATTTCGCTAGCTCTTTGCGGGCTTGCGGCGCGCGGGAATAACCCGGGCTGCGAGAATAACTTCAGGTGAGAAAGAGAGACCCCGGTGAATATCAGGATAGTCAGGCAGCTGTAACTTGTTGTTTTTTGTTAATTGACACTTTAACCGAGGGGTGACCCGTCGGATGGAGTGTTAATGCATTGAATTACACTTCATTGCAGCGACACGGGGATTGAAGATTTTTCTGCCGGATGGCTAAACCGGCGGAGCACCGCTTAAACCGGCCAGGAACCGGCCGTATAAACTGCGAAGCACCTTATAAATTTGGCGGATGATGTGTCGGAAGGAGGTGAAGTGGTAGACCCGTGCGGCTGTATCTAGCTTACTGAGTGCGCGTTAACACTTAATCCCGCGGATGATCCGCGGGATTAAGTGTTAACTTGAAGATATACTGTGAGTTATAGCGGTGCGGATATATAGTTTACTAATGGTCTTTGATGTGGGAAACTTTAGGGGTTGAGTGGGATATTCGTTTATCTCACAGATAATTAGATAGTTAAAATTTAGTTTTTTAAAAAGTTTTTGAAAATATGATTTGCAATTACTTGTTTTCTAGTACTATAAACGAATATCCCTGTCAACCCAATTTCTCTTTTGTCTCTGCTCCGGAGGAATTCTGCTGCCGGGAGGAGGCATTTATATGGTGCCGGGCGGGAGGCCTGGCGGTTAACCGCCCGCCCGGCTTTATGTTAGCCATTCGGCAGATAATTCTGGGAGACTGGTGCGGGTCGGAACAGACGCGCGTGTATAGAGTATGCAACGGGCTCGGGGATTGCCTCGCAAAGCGAGGCGTTCCCCAAAGGTGGGAGCCTAAAACTAGCAAAATCCAACTGCCATAGGCAGTTTAACCAAAAAACAGACCGCCTTCAAGCTAGCTTGAGGCGGTTCTTTCTTTTTTGGTTATTACCACTTCGTGGTGGGTTTTGTCTATTTGGCGGAGAGAGGGGGATTCGAACCCCCGATACCCTTTTGGGGTATACGCGCTTTCCAGGCGGGCCAGTTCAACCACTCCTGCATCTCTCCAGTTTTGCGGTCCGGGGGTGCAAAGATATAATTTTTTAATTAATGTTGGTTGTGGCGAGCCCGAATGTTGGGGTTAGTGCTTCAAGCTAATGCTTAGTGTAGTCTCTGAGGTTAGTGGTTAAGGCAGGTGAGGCGTTCGCACTCGCATCGGTTGTGGGCACGGGCGAGAGCTTCGTTGATGGTTTGTTGGGCAAATGGTGGAGGTGGGGTTCCTTCATGAAGGATTGGCTCACCGGGTCCGGGGTTGTTTAGGGTGGTAATGTTTGAATAGCAAACGGAGCAAAGAACTTCTGCATTGTTTAGGTTGTTGCCGCCATCTCTTTTAATGTGGTGTACAACCAAATTGTGGTTACTGTTGCATCGTGCCATACGAGTGTAGTTTTAAAGGGGTTTGTGTAAATATAATATATTATATTTTTATGTAAAAGTGAGGCGGGAAAAATGTGGTGAATGGTTGAGTTGATGATTGATTATTTGAGTAATTTTGCGGATAATATTTGTATTGTGTTATTTATATAGTGTTATCTGGATTGAATATTATGGACAGGTCAAAATATAATTTGGTTGTAGGGTTACTGAATAAGAAAATTCTTGTGCTGGATGGTGCAATGGGTACAATGATTCAGCGCAGAGGTCTTACTGAGGAGGATTACAGAGGTGAGCGTTTTGCCAAATACGACCGGTCGCTGAAGGGGAATAATGATTTGCTGTCCATTACAAGGGCTGATGTGATTGCCGATATCCACCGGGAGTATTTTGAGGCTGGTGCGGATATAGTTTCCACTAATACTTTTAACGCTAATGCAATCTCTATGGCCGATTACGGGATGGAGGGGCTTGTCTATGAGCTTAATTTTGCCGGTGCTGAACTTGCTGCAAAGGTGGCAAAGGAGTTTGGAGGTAAACTGGTGGCGGGTTCAATGGGGCCGACAAACAGGACGGCAAGCATGTCGGCTGATGTAAATGACCCTGGTTCAAGGGGGGTAACCTTTGATGAGCTGGCGGAGGCATATGCAGAGCAGGCTCGGGGTTTGATTGATGGTGGGGTTGATATTTTGCTTGTGGAGACAGTTTTTGATACTTTAAATGCAAAAGCTGCTCTTTTTGGAATTGACAAAGTTTTTCTGGAAAAAGATATTTTTTTACCTGTAATGGTGTCCGGAACAATTACTGATGCAAGTGGAAGAACACTTACAGGACAGACTCTTGAGGCATTTCTGGTGAGTATTTCTCATTTTCCACTGCTGAGTACCGGACTCAATTGTGCACTTGGGGCGGAGCAGCTGAGGCCGTTTATCAGGGAGATTAGCGAGAAGTCGCCCTTTTTTGTGTCGGCGCACCCAAATGCGGGGTTGCCAAATGAATTTGGTGGCTATGATCAGAGTGCAGCCTACATGGCCTCTATTGCTGAAGATTTTGTGAAGAGTGGGTGGATTAATATTATAGGGGGGTGCTGCGGTACTACTCCTGACCATATACGGGAGATTGCAAAGGTTGCAGCCCGATACTCTCCCAGGGTGGTTCCTGAACTGCCTCCTGTCACAAGGCTGAGTGGGCTTGAGGTGCTTGAGATCAGGCCGGAGAGCAATTTTATAAATGTTGGTGAGCGGACAAATGTGTCGGGCTCTAAGAAGTTTGCCCGTCTTATAAGGGAGGAGAAGTATTCTGAGGCGCTTGCTGTGGCAAGGGAGCAGGTAGAGGGTGGTGCACAGGTGATTGATATCTGCATGGATGAGGCGATGCTTGACTCTGAGAGGGCAATGGTGAAGTTTGTAAATCTTATTATGTCTGAACCGGATATCTCAAGGCTTCCGCTGATGCTTGACTCATCAAGGTGGGAGGTACTTGAGAGTGGTCTTAAATGTGTTCAGGGTAAGAGCGTTGTCAATTCTATAAGTTTGAAGGAGGGTGAGGAGCTGTTTCTGGAAAGGGCAAATCTGATAAGGAGATATGGTGCATCGGCAGTAGTAATGCTGTTTGATGAGAGGGGCCAAGCCGATACATTTGAGAGGCGCAAGGAGGTGGCGGAGAGGAGCTACAGATTGCTGGTTGACAAAATTGGATTTCCTCCTGAGGATATAATTTTTGACCCAAATGTTCTCGCAATAGCTACTGGTATTGAGGAGCACTCAAATTATGCAGTTGATTTTATTAAAACAACGGCCTGGATTAAGGATAACCTCCCCTTCGCAAAGGTGAGCGGTGGTATAAGCAACCTCTCTTTTTCATTCAGAGGAATGGACAGGATTAGGGAGGCGATGCATTCGGTCTTCCTGTATCACGCTATAAAGGCGGGCCTGGATATGGGAATTGTTAATCCCGGTATGCTTCAGGTTTACAGTGAGATTCCTGATGATCTTCTAAAACTCACAGAGGATGTGGTCTTGAACAGGCGCAAGGATGCGACAGAGAGACTTATCAGATATGCAGAAATGAGCAAGGATGAGGCGGGAGCTGAAATGGGTGTAAAAAAATCTGACTGGCGTGACCTCCCGGTTGTTGAAAGGGTCAGACACTCCCTTGTAAAGGGGATTGATGATCATATTGATGAGGATATTCTTGAGGCGAGGACTCTCTTTTCCAGAAGTATTGAGGTTATTGAGGGGCCGCTGATGGGGGGAATGAACGAGGTTGGAGATCTCTTTGGTGCGGGAAAAATGTTTCTTCCTCAGGTTGTAAAGAGTGCAAGGGTTATGAAGAGGGCTGTTGCTGTCTTAGAGCCATACATCCAGAAGGAGAGCAGAGAGGGAGAATCAAGAAGTGCAGGAAAGTTGCTTCTTGCAACAGTTAAAGGTGATGTGCACGATATTGGAAAGAATATTGTTAGCGTTGTACTCTCTTGTAATAATTATGAAATTGTTGATCTGGGGGTTATGGTCCCTGCAGAGAAGATAATTGAGAGGGCATTAGAGGTTGGGGCCGATGCAATTGGTCTGAGCGGACTTATAACCCCATCTCTTGAGGAGATGGTAAATGTGGCTCAGGAGCTGGAGCGAAGAGAGATAAAGCTTCCTCTTCTTGTTGGGGGGGCAACCACCTCTGAGGTTCACGCAGCTGTGAAGATTGCTACTAAATACTCGGGGTCAGTTGTGCATGTTAAAGATGCATCAAAGGCTGCCGGGGTGCTCTCCTCTTTGCTGGGGAACTCCTCTTCTGACTATATTTCAGAGATGAGAAGGAGATATGAAATTATAAGGGAGCAGCATAGTTCATCGGCAAAAAAAGATAATTACATCTCTTTAGAGAGTGCTCGGGCAAACAAATTTATATGGGATGGATGGGTTGCCCCACCACCTGCAAAACATGGTCTTCAGGAGTTCCATGATATTGATTTTGACTCTGTCGTAAAGTATATTGACTGGACATTCTTCTTTTTTGCATGGAAGATGAGTGGTCGTTATCCTGCAATCCTGGAAGATCCGGTTAAAGGGGCTGAAGCAAAAAAACTTATGGCAGATGCACTTATCTATCTGGAGGAGATGAAACATAAAAACCTTGTCTCTATAGATGGTGTATGTGGTGTCTTCCAAGCCGTTTCTCTGGGTGATGACATAGAGGTGTGGCCGGCTGATGCCGGCAGCAGTGCGGGCCGCGAGGCCGCCGCTGCCGCGGCCGCCTCCGGCCTCCGCGTGGGCGCGGCCTCCGGCCCCGCCCCGCTCCGCCTCTGCTTCCTGCGGAATCAGGAGAAGAAGCAAGATGCCCCTAACCTATCTCTTGCAGACTTTATCGCTCCTGCCCGGAGCGAGGGCCAGGCAGCCGGTGGTGCCCCCGGCACCACCGGCCGCCTGGCCGCACCTGCCCGCCTGGCCGCACCGGACCACCTTGGTGCATTTGTTGTTACAGCCAGATTGGATGAGCAGAGGTGCGCAGCTTACAAAGAGGATGACTACGCATCAATAATGATAAAAATTCTGGCAGATCGTCTGGCCGAGGCGGCGGCTGAGTGGATTCATCACAAAATGAGATCTGAAATATGGGGATTTTCCCCTTCAGAAAGTCTCTCGTTGGAGCAGATGTTTAAAGCCGATTATCAGGGAATAAGGCCTGCTCCCGGGTACCCGGCATGTCCTGAACATACAGAGAAGGGAAAACTCTTCTCTCTTCTTGAAGCTCAGAAGCGTATAGGTGTTTCTCTTACAGAGAGCTTCACAATGGTTCCCGCTGCCTCTGTAAGTGCATATGTATTTGCACATCCTAAATCGGCCTACTTTAATGTAGGAAAAATTGGTGATGATCAGTTGCATGATTACGCAAACAGAAAGGGGATGACTCCGGAGGAGGCTGCAATCTGGCTTACCCCCAATATGAATAACTGATTAATGATAGTCTCCCGATATTTATTATATTTAAAGTTCATACTTAGTTAAAAAATGACAGTAATAGAGAAAATTAAGAGCTCAAAGAGCCCCCTTTTTACATTTGAGTTGCTGCCTCCGCTTAAGGGGCACAGTATTGAGAAGGTATATGCAACCATTGAGACTCTTCTCGATTTTAACCCCGCCTATATCAACTTTACATCTCACAGAAACGAAGTGCAATATTTTGAGCACCCGGACGGTACTCTTGAAAAGAGGACATCGCGTCTCCGCCCCGGCACAATTGCGCTTGCAGCGGCAGTTAAATACAAATACAATATTACTGTTGTTCCGCACCTCCTTTGTGGTGGATTTACCCGTGAAGAGACTGAGAATGCATTAATTGAGATGTCGTTTCTGGGTATTGAGGATGTTTTTGCTCTGAGGGGAGACCCTCCTAAAGGGAGCAGAAGTTTTATCCCTGAAAAGGGGGGCAATAACTATGCTTCAGATTTAGTAAAACAAATAAACGAAATGGCCGGGAGCCGATTTTGCACAGGAGTTGCTGGTTATCCTGAGAAACACTTTGAAGCTCCAAATCTTGAGATTGATATGGAGAACCTTAAGAAAAAGGTAGATGAGGGGGCGCACTACATTGCAACTCAAATGTTCTTTGATAACTCTGCATTTTTCCGCTTTAGGGACAATTGCCGTAAGGCCGGAATTGAAGTTCCGATTATTGCCGGAATCAAACCAATATCGGCAATGAATGATATAAAACTGCTCCCTCAGACTTTTCATATTGATATCCCTGCAGATCTGTACAATGCAGTTAATAAATGCAATTCTGATGAAGAGGTTCGTGAAGTGGGAATTGAGTGGACCACAATGCAGTCCCGGGAACTTATAAAAGAGGGTGTTCCCGGTATTCACTACTATACACTTGGCAGGGCAGACAATATTGCCAGAATTGTCAAAGCCTCATTCTAGAATCAGCAATTCAGGAAATAATTCAGGAAAAAATTCAAGAAAAAATTACAATAAACATAAATAAGAGCAATTTTAACATGAGAGCAAAAGAGTATAAAGTAGCCGATATCTCCCTTGCGGAGTTTGGCAGAAAAGAGATAGAGATAGCAGAAAAGGAGATGCCGGGCTTGATGGCTGTAAGAAAAAAATTCGGCAAATCTAAGCCTCTTGCAGGTGCCAGGGTGATGGGTTCTCTCCATATGACAATACAAACTGCTGTTCTAATTGAGACACTTAATGAGCTTGGAGCAGATGTACGCTGGTGCAGCTGTAATATTTACTCCACCCAGGATCACGCAGCTGCTGCAATTGCAGAGGCAGGAACTCCTGTTTTTGCCTGGAAGGGTGAGACTCTTGAGGAGTACTGGTGGTGTACAGAGAGGGCTCTCGACTTTGGAAATGGTCTTGGTCCAAATCTTATTGTTGATGACGGAGGGGATGCAACTCTTATGATACACAGAGGGTACGATGCAGAGAGCAACGCCTCTGTACTTGATGGCAAAGCCGATACTCAGGATGAGCAGGAGCTTAACAAAATCCTTAAAAAAATTCTTGCTGATACTCCAAAGAGATGGAGTGCAATTGCCCCTGAAATTAAAGGGGTATCTGAAGAGACAACAACCGGCGTGCACAGACTATACCAGATGCTGGAGCAGGGGAAACTTCTCTTCCCTGCATTTAATGTAAATGACTCTGTAACAAAATCAAAATTTGACAACCTTTATGGATGCCGTGAATCGCTTGCTGATGGGATCAAAAGGGCTACAGATGTAATGATTGCAGGTAAGGTTGTTGTAGTGTGCGGATATGGTGATGTGGGAAAGGGTTGTGCCCGGTCTATGAAGGGTTACGGGGCAAGGGTTATTGTTACAGAAATTGACCCTATTTGTGCTCTTCAGGCTGCAATGGAGGGTTTTGAGGTTAAAAGAGTTGAGGATACACTCTCTGAAGGGAATATTTTTGTCACTACTACCGGAAACAAGGATATAATCACTGCCGAACATATGGCAGGGATGAAGGATCAGGCAATTGTCTGCAATATCGGCCACTTTGATGACGAGATTCAGGTTGCCCGCCTTGAGCAGTGGCCTGGTATCAAGCGCCTGAACATCAAACCTCAGGTTGATAAATATACATACCCGGATGGTCACTCAATTTTTCTGCTTGCTCAGGGAAGGCTTGTGAACCTTGGTTGTGCCACCGGCCACCCATCGTTTGTTATGAGTAATTCATTTACAAACCAAACGCTTGCACAAATTGAACTTTGGTCTAAAAAATATGAGCTTGGTGTATATATGCTTCCTAAACATCTTGATGAGGAGGTGGCTCGCCTGCACCTGGAGCAACTTGGAGTTAAACTCACAGTACTAACTCAGGATCAGGCTGCCTATATAGGTGTTCCTGTGGATGGACCATTCAAGCCCGAGCATTACAGATACTAATCATTTATTAATGATTATGGACATTACTGTTCTGATAATGGCAGGCGGCTCAGGGGAGCGTTTCTGGCCGCTTAGCACAAAAGAGAGGCCCAAACAGCTTCTTAAACTCGTTGACCAGGAGAGGAGTCTGATCAGGATGACTGTTGACAGAATCCTCCCTTTGGTCTCTGCGGAAAGAGTATTCATTGCTACAAATGCCATTCAGGCCGAGGGGGTTCTTGAAGAGCTTCCTATGATTGATCCAAAAAACATTATAATTGAACCCGCTTTCAGGGACACAGCTGCCGCTGTGGGATTCGGTTGTGTTGTTATTAGAGAGAGATTTCCCGGTTCAACTATGATAGTACTTGCATCGGACCATCTGATAAAGGATGAGGAGGGTTTCAGAGAGGCTCTCTCTGTTGCTGTAGGGATTGCCGATAGCAGGATTGTGACTCTCGGCATAAAACCAACCCATCCGGAGACCGGCTACGGATATCTTGAGTGCGGAGAGCTTTTACAGGGTCAACCCGCCAGAGTTTTGAGATTTTGTGAGAAACCCGCTCTGGAAGTTGCTGAGAGTTACCTTGAAAGTGGTAGATTTTTGTGGAATAGCGGAATGTTTATCTTCCGGATTGAGACAATGATGAATGCCTTTAAAAAGCATCTTCCCGGACACTCAAACACATTGGAGAAAATTTCACAACTCCGGAAACAGAGCTCCATCTCGCCTGAATTTTATACTCAGTCGCTCAGGGAGCTTTTTGAAGAGTTTGTTAAGATCTCGCTGGATTTTGGGATAATGGAGAGGTTTGAGGAGACTTGGGTCATCCCTGTTGATATTGGATGGAATGATATTGGTTCATTCCCTGCCCTTGCGGAGGTTTTTGAGGCTAATCAGAACGGAACAATTTCAAGGGGTGCTGAGCTCAGGGAGTATAACTCATTCAATAATATAGTTATATCGGAAAAGCGTGTAGCCCTTCTGGGAGTTAAGGATCTTGTGGTGGTTGAGACCGATGATGCTCTGCTTATTTGCAGTAAAGAGGAGGCTCAGAATATTAAGAAGATCCTTTAAAAGGGCTATCCCTTTACTTTTATCTGCTTATTTCTTCTATCCTCTTTAGAACGGGAAATTTCAAAAACATCTGCATTTGTGTGCAGGTGTTTTTTTACTTTATCTTCAAGTGAAAGTAGTGAACTTCTAAGTCTCTTTTTGTGTGATTCGTAACTCATTTTCTGATCAAACATTGACATAAGATCAAGAAATTGAACGGGTTCAGGGTGTTTATCAACTATCATTCTGAGTATTTTAAACTCCTCTGATGTAAGAGTTTTTTCAAGGTCATCAATTGAAAAAATAATTTTATCGTATGGAGTCTTCTCTTTGCCTCTCTTTCTGTATCCGTAATAGAGGACAATTGATATAACCAGAAGAATAAGGCCAGCTATCAGATATATATTTTTGGAGACAGGTGGGTTAAAAAGAACGCTCTCTGATACTTCACTCCCCAGTATTCTGTCTGAGTTTACAACAAGGGGCATCCTGTATCCATCCTCTCTTAAAACCAGGAGTGTAAATTTGTCCGAGTTATTGTTATAAGATACATATACCGGTAAAGAGTAGTTATTTGCTGTCTCTCCAAGCATAATACCATCTACTGATGTGTAATGATATAGTTTATTGTCCCTCATATTAAAATAGAGAGCGTCTGAAAGGCCCAAAAGAAGAGCTCCGTCTTTGTAATTATTAATAATATGGTACTTCTGCAGATCTATCTCCTTGTTTAATCTACCCAGAAAACTCCACTCCCTGGTAATAAAATCAAATCTCCAAAAGTCATTAAGCTGAATCTGGTGTGATTCAGAGCTCTCCCGATCTTCGTCAACGCCTGTACCCGGACCTACAAATAACTGATTACCTGCGTAAGCGCCTGTCAGATTATACCTTGGCTGAGGATATCCGGAGATGGGAGTTTTTGGGAGCACTTTAGCCCAGTCTCTTTTAAGTTTATCAAAATAGACTATAATATTCTTATGGGTAAATAGTCCCAATCCTCCGAATATATGGGGGGTTTTTGCGTGTATAAAGGGAAGTGAGGAGTACTGGTTTCTTGATTCCTCTGTAGAGTGATACTCTTTGAAATCTGAACCATCGTAAGTGACAATTTTTCCTCCCGATTGGTGAAAAAGATACCCTGTTGTGTTCTCCTCTACAAAAGATAGTTTCATCTGACGGAGGCCAAATGTGTTTGGAACTGCCTGCCAGAGGATTCCGTCAATAGAGGAGTACAAAGAGTCCGGAGTTAAGACAAAATATTCATTTTTAAAGGAGAAAGAGAAGCTGTTATCCCTTATACTGAATAGAGGTTCCTGACCGCCAAGAGAGGTGGTTAATGTCAGAAAAGCCAATAGCAGCAACAAAATCCGTTTATATTTCACAATCAGTGAATTTGACCAAATATATGAATAATATTTATTATCACAAAATAGGGGAAGAATAGGGTCTTCACTAATTTTTTTCACCTATCCCCTAATTTATCCTAATTTCGTTTCCGCTTAGGGAATGAATTTTCAGGTTTAAGTAATTAAGGGGTTAGTTATAATACTATGAAGAACTCATTCAAGAAATCCGGACCGGCATTATTGCCGGCCCGGATTTTTCTTTAAATTGCATCATTAAAAAAACCCTGTTATGGATAAAGAGATATTTGTTAGGAAGGCCTCCGGCGAGCTGGAGCAATTCTCCGCCGAGAAGCTTAGAGGTTCACTTAAGCGCTCCGGTGCTGATGATGGTGTAATTGAAGAGATAATTGATGAGATTGTCGGGTGGATTGAGGAGCTTAACGGAAACTCAGCCCCTCCCACAACCAGAAATATTTACAATAAGGCATTCACTCTGCTGAGAAGAATGACGAGCGGCAATGCAGCAAGATACAAATTAAAGAATGCTATGATGGAGATGGGACCAACCGGGCATCCATTTGAGTATTTTATGGGAGAGGTATACAGGTTACTAGGTTATGAACACATTGAAGTTGCTCAGGTTTTAAGGGGGCACTGTCTCACCCACGAGGTAGATGTTGTTGCAACCAGACGCCTTGCAGGCGAAAAGATGGATCAACTTATTGTAGAGTGTAAGTATTACCAGAGCACAGGGAAAAATGCAAATGTTCAGGTCTCACTCTATGTACACTCAAGGATGCAGGATATTTTCGGAGTCCGCAAAAAGATGCCCGAATATGCAAATTATACCTTCAAGGGGGGTATTGCCACAAACACCAGGTTCTCTTCTGATGCAATTGCTTACGGAGAATACGCAGGTCTAAAACTTCTGAGCTGGGACTATCCCCGCGGTAATGGGCTCAGAGATATTATTGACAGAGAGCGAATCTATCCCATCACAGTCCTGACAACACTTACCCGCACCCAGAAAGATCTCCTTATGAATCGTGGTATTGTTATATGCCGTCAGCTAAAAGAGAATCCAGAAATAATAAACGAACTATCTCTTCCCCCAACCCGCCTCCGTAAACTACACGAAGAGCTTGCCGGGCTTTTACACTAGTGCCTGCGGATATTATCGCGCCCTATTGTTCCGTAAAGGAACTTGGCGTAATCGTATGAACAGAGATAGTCGTGAACAGACTTGGCTCCTTCAAGGCGTTGGGAGAGGTCTTCAACCATATCAGGGGTGAGATTTTTGTCCTCTCTCAGAATTTTCTCTATGTAGCGGATTCTCTCTGCCATCTGGGCGATGTCTGTCTGCTGCTTGAGCATAATTCTGGATTTATACCAGTCGCTCTCCACAAGGTAGTCGTAGGTGAACATTTTGCGTATCTCAGGTGAGTCAAGTCCCTTTCCTTCAAACTCGCCGTAGGCCATTATGTGGAGCAGTGCCTTTAGTGGCGGGCAGGCTGACTCAATGCTTCCGTCTCGGAAATATGATTCGGCAACCCTCTGCTGAGACTCAACAATATTGAGAACTCCGTCTGCAAATTGCTCCATTGACTGGAGTTCCGGTTTAAGCATATCTTCAGGGAAGAT
Organism: Bacteroidales bacterium MB20-C3-3; assembly: GCA_035609245.1. Lineage (NCBI taxonomy): Bacteria > Pseudomonadati > Bacteroidota > Bacteroidia > Bacteroidales > Bacteroidales bacterium MB20-C3-3. The sequence continues at coordinate 879,371 of CP141202.1, forward strand.
TACATTTGGATTTTCAAAAACTCTTCCAAAATATCCAATCACAAATTTGTCAGTAATCCTGTATCCTAATATTGATGCAGGTATCTTTTTACCTTCGTATTCAAAATCTTCTAGTTTCTCAAGTTCTCCCTCTGAAATCATCTTTGCGGGATCCTTTTCAAATGGCTGGAGGCGTGCCCACAGCTCCGGTATAAGGAGGCTGAGATCGTGGTCAACTCTGTATCTGTGCCCTATATAGCCGGCCGGGGTGGTAAATCCGTTGTAGCCGGTAAGAATAAATGACACCAATGCGTTGTTAAGGTCAATAATTGGGAGTAGGGCATTAAATGGTGCCTTTGTAAGTGCACCCTCTGATCCTGCGCCTGTTGTTGATGGGGACTTGCCGGTAAGTGAGCATACAAAGTCCATAAACAGTTCCGGAAGCTCCTGATAGTGTACAGGGTTATATACCGCAAGTGGGCGAATACCCTTCTCTGCCGGGTTGTTTCTTCTTCCCGGAAGGACTGCATTAACTGGCAGGTAAACCGGTTTGTCCATAGTTATTCCCCTTCCGATTCTTATACCTGTCTCCGCAATGTATTTTGTGCGGGGATTGATAATATCGTCACGTGTCTGAAGGTAACGTACATTTTTGCTTGGCTTTCCATCTACTATTCTTGGGTTTGCCGATGAGACAAAGTATTGAGGAGTATCGCTCTCTGCTACATCTGTTATAAGATCCCTCATTGGGTCTGTAAAGAGATCAAAATTAATTACATCCTCTACCATCTCTTTTGCATCCTCTGTTGTAAGAGGCTGAAAATTGGATATAAATGTGCATGGAGAGGCGAGATCTGACTCGGCCTTTTTGTCAAATCCTCTGTTAATTGCCTCATCAGGACGCTGGAAGAATCTGTATTCGCAATTCTCAAGGATTTTTACACTCTTGTTTGTTACAAGAGGGTTAAGGTCTGTTAGTGAGCTTGATGGCACTACTGTTGAGACTGTGATATCGTCCTCCATCTGAATCTTGTCTGCGTGGACATAGTCCTGGCGGAGTTTGAATGTTCTCCAGGCCCCTTTATCGTCGTAGCCTACCCTCAGATATCTTGCTGCTATCTTCTTGTTCTGATATTTAAGTTCGTTGCCCGGTTGTCCGTTAAGGATATCAACCGAGAAATGGCTCTTCCAGTCCTCTCCCCACTCCTCTCTGTAGAATCTCTTGACAATAAATGCAATACCTTTTATATACTGCGGAATTGATTCCAGCCAGCTGTTGTATTCAGGTGTAAATTCAGGGGATGGAGTGAGCATCTTTATTGCCGAGCCCATTGACCTCTTACTGCTGAGGAAACTTCTGCTTACCTTTTTCCCTTTTGCCGGGTCGATGAATCTTGAGAAGTAGTTGTAGTTAATTATCTCCTCTACCTTTTTGAAATCTGTCTCAAAATCTTTTATAAAGAATGAACCCGATATAATTGAGTCCTCAATGGATTTTGATATCTCTGATTTCCCTCCGCCGGAGACGGTGCAGGGCTTGTGAATAAGCACCCCCTCTGAATTTGTCTCTACAAGGCGGTAATTGAGTGTTCCTGCAGCCTTCTCCATACGGTATTTGTGTCCGTTGGGCATTATGTAGGTTTTGTTTGGAAGAAGCTTAATGCTGACCTCTCCGCTTTTGCCCTTTTTCCAGGATATTCTCTGGCTCTTTATATCAAATCTTGAGAGCTCCGGTATATAGTAGATGTCCGGGAAATTTTTGTCTACTCCGTAACCCTCAGGTTTCATATCTATCAGCTCCGGAAATAGCTTTGCTGTCTCATCCAGGGTTTTAATAAAATTCTCGGCTTTTGTAATCTGCCCCTCTCCCTGATTGTATGAGGGGAATATAAGTGCTCCGCCTGCGTGCTCCTCCTCGGCATTGCCCATAAGATTGGCGGCGAATGATATAAATGTTTTTATCTCCTTCTTTGAGTAGCCAAAGTAGTTATCTGCTATTACTGTAACAATAACTCCCTCATCTGTTCGCATAGTCAGTTTGAAGGCCGATCCGTCGTTGTAGAGCTCATTCTCATTTTCCCAGCACATTCCGTCTCTCTTCTGTCTCTCTGTTGCTTTGGAGATATGAGGAAGGCCCACCTCTTTTTTTGTAAGTTTTGTTAGCTGGGGTGCAAGTATTATACAGCCAGTGTGTCCGCTCCAGTTTTCGTAGTCAAGCCCTGCGTCGTTTGAAATATGGTATGGTGAGCCTCCGTTTCCAAAAATTGACTCTACAAAGTCAAGATTTGAGACAAGTGACCCTGGTGCAAAAAAGCGAATCTCCATTGTCTTTCCTGGAGAGATGCCTTTTATCTCCGGGCTGACTTTTGGTCTGAGTAGCAGGGATACAAATATTTGAGCCTTTTTGTTGCACTCTTCAGTAAATGGAAGATTAAAGATATCTCCCTCGATAGTAGTTGCTTTCTGGAGAAGTAGTGCTGCTGTCTTTTGGGGTACCGATTTTTTGTCGTCCGGGATTGGAAGGCCACCCTCGGCAATATGAAAAACTCCTTTTGTTGTGCGTCTGTCGTTGCGTGGGTTATGCAAAATCCCCTGTTTTACTCTGTATGAGGTGAGATACTCTGATGAGTAGTCGTTTCTCTTTTCCGGGATGGATAGCTCTCTTGCTATACCATAGAAATCCAGGGTGAATGTGAATGATGGGATGTGGATTTCCGGTGCATCTACACCTTTGAAGTATCCGTTTATGAAATTCTGTATTCTTTGGTCTGCAGGGCAGAGATAGTTCTTAAACTGACGCTCCCGCTCCCTGTAGTTAATAATGAGAGATTTTGCAAGGTGGAGGAAGCCGTCTGCTGCATCATCTTCAAAATCACCATCTACCAGGCCAAGGGCTTCAAGTCTGAGTTTTATGTATTGATGTATATACTCTTTTGAGTTTTGTCTGGTATCTTCAAAGAATCCCAGCGATTTAAGCTCTTTATTCATGTGGAGTCGTTTTTAGTCGCCATAAATTATGCAAAAATGGTTCCAAAAACACTTTATTACTATATTAGCGTGCGCAAAAATTTGATTGATGGAGAATATTGAAAATCGTTGGAGAAGAACCTTTGCTTTCATTTGGACCGGACAGCTTTTCTCTACCCTGAGCAGCAGCATGGTAAGCTTTGCAGTAATTTTCTGGCTGAGCATAGAGACCGGTTCTGCAGAGGTGCTTGCTTTTGCAACTATTGCCTCTCTTCTGCCTCAGCTGGTTCTGGGTCTCTTCACAGGAGTTCTTGTGGACAGATGGAACAGAAAGAGAACTATGATAATTGCTGATCTGTACATTGCCCTTATGACTCTTGTTATGGCTATGATTTTTTACCTGGGCCACGGAGAGGTGAGTGTAGGGATTTTATACCTTTTACTTGCATTGCGATCTATCGGCAGCTCTTTTCATATGCCTGCACTTGAGGCCTCTATTCCGCTTCTAGCTCCCAAGGATAAACTGATGAAGGTTGCGGGTGTAAATAATATGATTTTTTCAATGAGCTCTATAGCTGCTCCTGCAATTGCTGCTCTCTTTGTGGCTAACCTCAATATTGTATGGGTTCTTCTTTTTGATGTGTTTGGGGCTGCAATAGCAAGCTCCTCGCTCCTCTTTGTGAAAATTCCAAATCCGCAGAAGAGCATTGTTCTCCACAAGGAGGCCGAGGAGTTCAGGCGCTTCTTCAGAGAGTTGGGTGTTGCTCTTCAAGAGATTCGTCTCAGACCGGGTTTAATGTGGATGTTTATTTTTACTGTTTTTGCGAGTCTTGCAATGGTTCCTGTCTCTACCCTTTTTCCGCTTATGACTCTTCAGCATTTTGCAGGGGATACTTATATGATGAGTGTGGTTGAGGTTGCCTGGGGTATAGGGATGCTTGCGGGTGGAGGGCTGATGAGTCTTGACAGGTTTAATTTTAATAGGGTAATGCTTATTAATGCTATGTATGTAATCCTTGGAGTGACCTTTGCGCTCTCCGGATTCCTTCCGCAAGGGGGTTATCACTATTTTGTAATCTTCACATTTACAGGGGGTATAGCCGGGGCAATATTCTGGGGGGCCTTCTCTGTTGTGTTACAGAGCTCTCTTGACAGTGCCGTGCTTGGAAGAATATTCTCAATTCACAATAGTCTTATTATGATTCCTGCAATGGTCTCTCTTATGGCAACGGGTTTTATCGCTGATTCAATTGGTGTTACAAATGCATTTATTATTGCCGGTTTTATGCTTGCGGCAATTGGTGTAATCTCTTCGTTAATGCCTCAGATAAGGTCGTTTGCAAAGAGTCAATAATCTGAAAATTATATTATCTTTATAGGCAAATATAGGCTTATGAAGATTCACGAGTATCAAGGTAAGGAGCTTTTTGACAGAATGGGTATTCCCACTGCAAAGGGCAAGGTGTGCAGGAGCGTCAGTGAGGTGCTCTCTGCTTATGAAGAGCTGGGGCTTGAGAGAGCCGTGGTGAAGGCACAGGTCCTCACCGGTGGACGGGGCAAGGCCGGCGGAATCAAAATTGGAAACAACAGGGCTGAGATTGAGGCGGCTGCAAAGGCTATCCTTGGTATGGAGATCAAGGGGCTTATTGTGGACAGGGTAATGGTGGCTGAGGCTGTTGAAATTGCTGCTGAGTTTTACTTCAGTTTTGCTGTTGACAGAAATGCAAAGAGTGTTGTAATGATTTTAAGCCGGGAGGGTGGTGTTGAGATTGAAGAAGTTGCGGCAAAAACTCCTGAGAAGATTCACAAAATTCCAATTTTCCCTTTTGTAGGTATTCCTGATTTTCTTGCTAAAAAGGCTGCAGCGATGTTGTTTGATGAATGGAGTCTTGTTAATCAGGGGTACAAAATGATTCAGAATCTATACAAACTCATGGTTGCTACTGATGCCTCGCTTGTAGAGGTGAATCCGCTTGTTGTTACTAAGGATGGGAGGCTTATTGCCCTTGACGCAAAACTAAACTTTGACGATAATGCCCTCTTCCGTCAACCGGAGATTGAGTCTCTTTATGAGCCCGATGAGGAGGAGAAGAGAGAGCTTGAGGCTAAGTCAAATGGTTTCAGTTTTGTCCATCTGGGTGGAGAGATAGGCTGTATGGTAAACGGAGCGGGACTGGCTATGGCTACAATGGACCTTATTAAGCTATACGGCGGAAAGCCTGCAAACTTTCTTGATATCGGCGGCAGTTCAAACCCCCGGAAGGTAATTGAGGCTATGAAGCTGCTCCTCTCGGATAAAGAGGTAAAGGTGGTTCTTATAAATATATTCGGCGGTATCACCAGATGCGACGATGTGGCGAGAGGACTGATATCGGCCTTTAATGAGATAAAAACCGAAATTCCTATAGTTATCCGCCTCACCGGCACCAATGAGAAAGAGGGTCGGGAGATGTTAAAAGGGACTCCTTTCCACTCTGCCGAGACAATGGGAGAGGCAATAAAAAGAGCGGTGGAGCTGGTGTAATTAAAATTATTTAAAAGCAATTACAAATGAGTATACTAATAGATAAAAACAGTAAGATTTTGGTGCAGGGGATTACCGGAAGGGATGGTGGTTTTCACGCATCAAAGATGAAGGAGTACGGTACTCGTATTGTGGGAGGCACTTCTCCCGGGAAAGGGGGAGCTCTTCACGATGGAATTCCTGTGTTTAATACTATGACGCTTGCCGTTAAGGAGACGGCTGCAGATACTTCTATTATTTTTGTCCCTGCAGCTTTTGTAAAAGATGCAATTATGGAGGCGGCTGAGAGTGGTATTAAATTGATTATTGTAATTACCGAAGGGGTGCCTACCCTTGATTATATTGCGGCCAGACACTATGCCGTTGCAATGGGGGCAAGAATTATCGGCCCAAATTGTCCGGGACTTATATCTCCCGGTAAATCTCTTGTGGGGATAATGCCCGGCAATATTTTTACCCCCGGAAGGACAGGGGTTATATCAAGAAGTGGTACTCTAACATATGAGGTAGTATACAACCTTACCAGAGCAGGGATTGGGCAGTCAACAGCTGTTGGAATAGGTGGTGATCCTGTTGCCGGTCTCTACTATATTGATCTGCTGCAGATGTTTCAAGGGGATCCTGACACCGATTCCATTGTAATGATTGGAGAAATTGGGGGTGATGCCGAGGAGAGGGCTGCTGCATTTATTAAGGATCATGTAACAAAACCTGTTTTCTCATTTATTGCCGGACAGACTGCCCCGGCAGACAAACGGATGGGTCACGCCGGAGCCATTATCTCCAGCGGCACCGGATCTGCCCGCGAAAAGATTGCCGCCCTTGAGGCCGCCGGTGTAACAGTAGTTGACGAACCTGCTAAAATTCCGGCGAAAATCAAGGCGTTGGTGTAAGCGCTGTTCATTCGGTTTAATCTTGCAATTTTGCTGCATTCACCGAGTATCCGCATAACTTCCGGAGTTTTTCCTCCTCGCTCTCTTCGTTCGCTGTGGCGGAGACTCCTTCAGTTATGCGGATTACTCTGTGAAAGGGCATGCAGAAAAAGTCTTGCCGGGCGGCAGACCTGGCGGTTACCCGCCCGCCCGGCTTTAGTTAGCCATTCGGCAGATGATTTTGGGAGACCGGTTCTCGGTTGAAGATTCAGAAAGACCCATGCGGCTGTAACTTGTTGATTGTTATTTATTAGGCAATCAAACTGACATATCCTGTACATTCGAAATCCTCCCCGGTCAACCGAGCCACGAAGGAACCTCCGCCACAGCGAACAAAGTGAGCGAGGAGGAAAAGTTCCAGAGAGGCTGCGGTTGATCGGGGAAGGTGAGGATGTGAACAGAGAAGTGCAAGGAGGAGTGAACTGAGGGGTAACAGAGAAAAAGGCCACCCGTTTCCGGGCAGCCTCTGCTATTTAAAATACACGAATGAATTCGGTTTGAAATTTAAGTGGTTACGCTGTTTTTGTTGCGTCAACGAAGACTCTTGTTGAGAGCTCTTTGTTAAGCATAAAGACTCCCTGACCTTTGTCTCCGATTAGTTTGAGCTGGTCCAGAATCTCTATTACATTCTGCTCCTCCTCAACCTGCTCGTCGATAAACCACTGAAGCATGTTGGTGGTTGCGTGATCTTTCTCGGCTGCGGCTACATTGTAACAGTTGTGAATCATCTCGGTTACTTTACACTCATGTTTGTATGTCTCTTCAAACACCTCGGTAATATTTTTCCAGTCTGTAGGGACTGCATCAATAGCTGCAAGTTTTGCTTCACCTCCGCGGCTGATAATGAAATCATGGATTTTCATTGCGTGTGAAGTCTCTTCAAGGTACTGAACTCTCATCCAGTTTGCCATTCCTTTAAGGCCTTGGTTTTCAAACCAGGCAGACATTGAAAGATACATAAATGCAGACCAGAATTCTGCGTTAACCTGTTTATTGAGGATCTCCTCAACTTTTTTGTTGAATTTCATATTTTTCTCTTTATTAAAAGTTAATAATCAAGTGGATTCGTCTTAAATGACACGCTAAGTTAATCATTTTTTGTTAAATTTGGGCTAAGCTCTTTTGATAAATTTTATATATCAGCAAATAAATGAAAACAATTCTCACCATTGACGGAGGAGGAATCCGTGGTGTGATTCCGGCTGCCATCCTTGCAAACCTGGAGGAGCGGCTGCGAGTTGCCTCAAAAAACAGTGATCTCAGACTCGCAGATTGTTTTGACCTTATGTCAGGAACCTCAACGGGTGGCATTCTATCTATCCTCTACCTCACTCCAAAGCGCTACACCGGTGCGCAGATTCTTGAGTTCTACAGGGAGCTTGGGCCAAAACTATTCCACAGGAGTCTTTCGCAAAAGCTGATCTCCGGGTTTGGACTCTTCTCAAGCAGATACAAAGAGGATGCCTTGTATAATTTTGCCAGGGAGATTTTGGGTGATGCTACTATCTCTGAGGTGGCAAAAGATTGTCTTGTTACATCTTACGAAATGACCACAAGAAAGGCTCTGCTATTTACAAAGAGTGATGTAGGAAAATATGGCAGTCTGGCAGATTACAGACTCTGCGATATTGTCCGCGCCACATCGGCAGCTCCTACCTATTTTAAGCCGGCAAAAGTATATCCAAAGAGCTCTGAGGCTTTAAAGCGCGAGGGTATCTCAGAGGAGAACATCCCTTTCAGGAATCTGGTTGATGGTGGTATCTATGCTAATAATCCCTCTATGTGCGCACTTGTTGAGGCTATCAAACTCTGGCCTGAAGAGAGCGTTAAAGGGTTTATGATGATATCGGCAGGAACAGGAAAGGCGGATCGCTCTTACCCCTACGAGAAGGTCAGGAGATTTGGATTTATCGGGTGGCTTAGCCCAATCCTGGATATTATGCTCTCCTCAGTTGCAGAGACAGTGGACTACCAGATGAGACAGGTTTGTAAATCTTTGGATTGCTCGGGAAACTATATCAGGATAGAGCCTGCTCTTCTAAATGCCGATGTTGATATGGATCTTGCAACGGAGAAGAATATTCGTGAACTTTTTAATGCAGCTCAGCACTACATTGATCACAATGGTGACTTACTGGATACTATTGTAGATAATCTTCTGAAGAGACAATAAATTGGTTATTTTTGTATCTATGAAAGGAATTGTTTTAGCAGGGGGGTCGGGAACCAGGCTGTACCCAATAACAAAGGGTGTCTCTAAACAGCTGCTTCCCATTTATGATAAACCAATGGTTTACTACCCTATTTCGGTATTGATGCTTGCGGGTATAAGGGAGATTCTGATTATCTCCACCCCTGATGATCTTCCCGGTTTCAGGAGGCTCCTGGGTGACGGAAGTGATTATGGAGTAAGGTTTGAATATGCAGAACAGCCATCACCTGACGGGCTTGCTCAGGCATTTATAATTGGAGAGAAATTTATTGGAGATGATTCGGTCTGCCTGGTACTTGGAGACAATATTTTCTATGGTCAGTACTTTGTCAAAATGCTTAAAGAGGCTGTAAGAGCTTCAGAGAAGGATGGAGATGCATCGGTATTTGGATACTGGGTTAATGACCCTGAGCGTTACGGAGTTGCAGAAGTTAATGACAAGGGTCTGGTTATAAGTATAGAAGAGAAACCAAAGGAGCCTAAGAGCAATTATGCTGTTGTGGGGCTCTATTTTTACCCAAACAGAGTTGTTGAGATTGCAAAATCAATAAAACCATCGGCCAGGGGGGAGCTTGAGATTACAACAGTAAATCAGGAGTTCCTTAAAATGGAGAGGCTTAAGTTACACACTCTGGGACGGGGTTTCGCCTGGCTTGACACGGGGACTCACGACTCACTCTCTGAAGCTTCAACTTTTATTGAAGTTATTGAGAAGAGGACGGGTCTAAAGGTTGCCTGCCTTGAGGAGATTGCCTACAATTACGGATGGATTGATGCAGAGAGGCTCAGACAAATTGCAAAGCCAATGATAAAAAATCAGTATGGTCAGTATCTTGACAAAATGGCCGGGGAGAGATAATCCGGAGTGGAAATTATGAAAATTACAGAAACGGAGATTAAGGGGGTATTTCTTATTGAACCTGTAGTCAGGGGAGATTCCAGGGGATACTTTATGGAGAGTTTTCTTAAGGATAAATTTTGCAGAGAGGTTGCCGATACAGTTTTTGTGCAGGAGAATGAGTCCTTCTCAAACCGGGGCGTTGTTAGAGGATTGCATTATCAGCTGCCTCCTGCTGCCCAGTCAAAGCTCATTAGAGTTGTTACCGGAAAAATTCTGGATGTGGCGGTTGATATAAGAAGAGGATCTCCAACATTTGGAAGGCATATAATAACAGAGCTCTCATCTGAAAATAAATGCCAGCTTTTTATTCCCAAGGGATTTGCCCACGGCTTCTCTGTTCTGGAGGACAACACAATTGTTCAGTACAAGACCGATAACTACTACTCTCCGGAGAATGAAGCGGCTCTGTTGTGGAGTGATCCTGCACTGGGAATAGACTGGGGATTGGAACATGAAGAGATTATTCTGAGCGAAAAGGATAAAAATCATCCACCTCTCTCAGATGCAAAATTATTTGACTACAATACAAAATTGTACTGATATGGGAAGTGATATCAAGAGTGATTCAAGGAGCCGCATTCTGGTAACCGGTGGCAGCGGTCAGCTTGGAAGTGAACTCAAAAGGTTACTGGGTACAAATCCATCAATATTCTATACAGATGTAAATGAACTGGATATCACTAAAAGGGAGGCGGTTGAACGATTTTTGCTTGATAATGATATTGAGATTGTAATAAATTGTGCGGCCTACACAGCTGTAGACAAAGCAGAAGATGAGGAGACTGCTGCCGGTAAGGTAAATGCCTCTGCTCCCCGCAATCTGGCTGACTCTGCAATTGCCGTATGGCGGGCAGGTGCTTCGGCAAAGGGGGGGCCTTTGATTATTCACATCTCTACTGATTATGTGTTTGACGGGAAGTCAAATCGGCCTTATACCGAGGATTTTCCTACTGCTCCCGCCTCCGCTTATGGTCGGACCAAACTTGAGGGAGAGCAGGCTCTGATTAATTCAGGCTGCAACTATATCATTTTAAGAACCTCCTGGCTCTATTCAGCATTTGGTTCAAACTTTGTTAAAACAATACTACGCCTTACCGGCGAACGGGATTCTCTGGATGTGGTATTTGACCAGGTGGGTACCCCCACCTTTGCCGGGGACCTTGCCACAGTTATTTGCAAGGTATTAACCAAATGGGAGTTATCAACTGACAAAGAGAGGAGAGATCTTTGTGGTATTTACAATTTTTCAAACGAGGGTGTCTGCTCCTGGTATGATTTTGCAAAAGAGATTGTTAAAAGAGGGGGAAATAGCTGCAAGATAAATCCTGTTACCTCTGACAAATTCATAACTAAGGCTGTAAGACCTGCATACTCCGTCCTGGATAAAAGAAAAATAAAAGAGACCTTTGGTTTGGTTATACGACACTGGATGGAACCACTCGATGATGAAAAATTCTGGAAAAATATTCAAATATGAAAAACATACTTATAACTGGTGGAGCCGGATTTATAGGATCACATCTGGTTAGGCTGATGGTCAACAAATATCCCCAATACAATATTTTTAACCTGGACCTGCTCACTTATGCCGGGAACCTTGAGAATCTCAGAGATGTTGAGGGGATGACTAACTACAAGTTTATAAAGGGTGATATCTGTGATATTGAGTTTATAAGCAAGGTGATTACTGAAAACCAGATTGATGGGATCATTCACCTGGCCGCCGAGTCTCATGTGGACCGATCGATTCTTGACCCATTCTCATTTGCCAGAACTAATGTTATGGGTACCCTCTCCCTGCTTCAGGCTGCGAGAATGTACTGGAGTAAAGCCTGGGCTGAGCAAAAAAATGGGACAAAGGCTGGCGATTCGCCATTTGAGGGGAAACTGTTTTACCATGTCTCTACCGATGAGGTTTACGGCTCTCTTGAGGATGACGGCACCTTCTTTACCGAGGAGACCAAATATGATCCGCACTCGCCATATTCGGCATCAAAAGCCTCAAGCGACCATTTTGTGAGGGCGTGGCACGACACTTACGGGATGCCTGTGGTTATCTCTAACTGCTCAAACAACTATGGTCCCTATCAGTTTCCCGAGAAATTGATTCCTCTGTTTATCAATAATATATGCAACAATAAACCTCTTCCTGTTTACGGCAAGGGTGAGAATGTGAGAGACTGGCTCTATGTGGAGGATCACGCAAATGCAATTGACCTGATATTTCACGAGGGGAGTGTGGGTGAGACATACAACATAGGGGGCTTTAACGAATGGAAAAATATTGACCTCATAAAGGTACTTATAGCGACTGTTGACAGGCAGCTCGGCCGCCCTGCGGGCGCCTCGCTGCCGCTTATCACCTATGTCACTGACCGTGCCGGCCACGATCTTCGCTATGCGATTGACTCCGGTAAGCTACACCGGGAGCTCGGGTGGTCACCCTCGCTCCAGTTTGAAGAGGGCATTGAAAAGACCGTAAAATGGTACCTGGAAAACCGGGAGTGGATGGAGAGGATAACATCCGGAGATTACAAAAGCTATTACGACCAGATGTATAGAGGGCGATAGATATATGAAGAGAATTCTAAAAATAGACAATGCCCTCCTTGATCAAATTTCAGAATCGGCAAAATCATCCCCGAGGCTAAGGATGAACTATAATCTTCACGATTCACTTGATGCTCCTGCCCAACGACTTATGAATGCACTCGAGCCGGGGACAGTTTTACCTGTCCACAGACATAAACATACAGATGAGACCTACATCGTTCTAAGAGGGGCAATCAAAGTACTTTTCTATGATGAAAATGGGAAATTGATTGAAAAATTTATACTTGATCCTTGTGACGGGGAGTATGGAGTTAATATACCTGCCGGCACATTTCATACTCTGGAGGTTCTTTCAAAGGGGACTGTTATCTTTGAGGTAAAGGAGGGAGAATACACACCGGTTGAGCCTGAAGATATATTATATTTGCAGCAATGAAAAATTTTGCAATTATTGGAGTTGCGGGCTACATTGCCCCAAGGCACCTTAAAGCTGTTAGGGATACCGGAAATAAGCTTGCTGCTGCCTATGATGTTTTTGATAGTGTAGGAATAATGGATTCATATTTCCCTGATGCATCATTTTTTACAGAGTTTGAACTTTTTGACAGACACCTTTCAAAAATGAAAAGGGAGGTTAATGGTATTGAGTACCTCTCTATCTGTACACCCAACTACCTTCACGATGCCCATATAAGATATGGTCTAAGGCTCAATGCCGATGTTATTTGCGAGAAGCCTCTGGTTCTCAATCCCTGGAATATTGATGCACTTAGCGTTGCCGAAAGGGAGAGCGGAAAAAAAGTTAACACCATACTCCAGCTAAGACTGCATCCTGCTATACAAGACTTAAGGAAAAGAGTTGCCTCCGCTCCTGCCGGGAAAATTTTTGATGTGGATCTCACCTATATTACATCGAGGGGTAACTGGTACTATACAAGCTGGAAGGGTGATTCAAGAAAGAGCGGAGGGGTTGCAACAAATATTGGAGTCCACTTTTATGATATGCTAGCATGGGTTTTTGGCGCAGTTAAAAATAATGTAGTTCATATATCTTCGCACGACAGGGTAGCCGGACTTCTGGAGTTTGACAAAGCGAGGGTAAGATACTTCCTCTCAATAAATGAGGATACACTACCCAGAGAGGCAAAAGAGGCCGGTAAAAGAACCTACAGATCACTTCAGATGGAGGGTATTGAAGTTGAGTTCTCTGATGGATTTACCGAATTGCATACTGAGTCTTACAAAAAAATAATCGCCGGAGAGGGATTTGGTCTTGAAGATGCCAGAGCAGCTGTTGAAATTGTTCACGGAATAAGACACGCAAATCCTTTAGGATTAAAGGGTGACTACCACCCTCTTGCCGCTCTTAAGCCAGCTAACCATCCGTTTGGATGGATTTAAACAGGAAGTCTTACAGTAAATTTTGAACCAGAACCGTAAGTGGATTCAACATGTATTGACCCTTTGTGTTTTTGAATAATCGTATTACATATAGTAAGCCCAAGCCCTGTACCTTCAGAGAGGTCATTTAACTTTACAAATCTGTCAAAAATTGTGTCAACCTTGTCTGGAGGGATTCCCATTCCTGTATCCTCTACCTGAATAACAGCTATTTTCTCACCGTCAAACTCTTCCAGATGACAACTTACCTTAACATACCCTTTTTTGGTAAATTTTATAGCGTTATTAACCAGATTTGTCAGAACCTGGAAGAGACGCTTACGATCTGCAAATATCTCTAACTCGTGATATTTACACTCTACTATTAATTTTAGATCTGCCCTCTCTTTGTGGTGAAAAATCTGTCTGAGCTCTTCAATAAGTCCGCAAAGATCTACTCTTTCAAAAACAAACTCGTATGTACCCGCCTCAATTTTTGACAGGTCAAGAATATCATCTATAAGTCTCAGCAGTAAATCACTGCTTGATGATATTATTTTAATATATTGCCTGCGCTCATCTTCGTCAGATGTCTCTGAGAGTAACTCAGAAAATCCCAAAATTGAATTCAAGGGTGTTCTTATCTCGTGACTCATATTTGCAAGAAATGCTGATTTTAGCCGGTCACTCTCCTGGGATTTCCTTAAGGCTTTATACAGATTATCCTCAGAATCCATAAGCCTGATTCTTGACGCTCTGACCTGGAGATAACTCCTAAATACCAGTATTGCTGCTATTAAAAGTATTATAAAAATTGAGCCGACAATAATTATCTCCTCTTTAAACTTTCGCAGTAAATCAAGGGGTCTTGCATAAATAACAGATTTTTTAGGGATTGAAGATCTTTTTATTGATCTTTCACTGGCATTCTTCCAGTTTACATGGAAAACGCTGTCCCTGTATATTGATGGTTCTATATGTTTTGCACTTCCAAGTTTATCAACCTGTTCAATAAGCTTTACCGCTTGCTCTCCCCAGAAATTTTGGGGCATAAAATAACCTCCTGTAAAAACACCATCCTCAATAGCTTCGCCAACTACACCAAAAACAGGAAGTTTTGAGCTTTTTGATATTTGAGAGTAGGTGTAATTTACTGAGTACTTAAACCCAAATCCAGTAGTAAACCAGGAAGATAAAAATATGGCAGATGAGTCTCTGAAAGTTGGGACCATATGTAAGAGAGAGTCCGTATTCACATCATTGGAGCTAATAAAAATACCATTAGGATGCCCTCTCTCTTTAAGAATTTCTTTTGCCAAAAGTTTTGAGTAATAACCCTGAATTCTGAAATCTGTTAAAATATAAATATTCTTGAGAGGCTTAACCATATCCTCCATAACATCAAACAGGCCTTCAATATTTAGCTCTCTAAGGACTCCTGTAGCATTTAAATCATCAAATAATTCAACTGTTGGCTGGAGGTCTGCAAACTCTGTTGAATCTCCCGCTGATAACTGCTCCATTGAGAAAGAGAGGTTTTTGGCAGCAACAACAATTACCTGAGTTTTTTCAAATCCCTCCCTCTTTATTGAATATCTGTGTGAGAACCAAGCCTCATCCCCAATAAGAACCAGAATATCCGGAGGGTGATTTTTATATGCGCTTGTAATAATGTTATACCGGTATATCCATACCGTAAAATCCGGGTTATATTCAGAAGAGATGTGCTCTACACTAACATCAAAATGGTTGTGCGCTGTCATAAGCTGGCTGCCGATATGGTCAATTATCTCATCAGACCAGGTGTAGCCATTGTTGTAAGAACTTACAACAAGTATATTTTTGCTTTTAGAATCTAATGTATCTTTAACATGAGCCAGAGCATCAATTTCATGAAGCATTGCCGTAAAAAGCAATACTGCAAAAAGAAATTTAGTGCTCTGTTTTTTCATTTGCCGGACAATCTAAGACTGTTTAATACAACGGATACTGAACTGAATGCCATAGCTGCAGCTGCTATCATTGGGCTTAGCAGGGTGCCGTTTACCGGATAAAGCAACCCGGCAGCAATGGGGATACCTATCAGGTTATAAATAAATGCCCAGAACAGGTTCTGTCTAATGAGGCGCACTGTCTTTCCGGACAACTCTATTGCTCTTGGCAGGAGTCTCAGATCATTGGTCATAATAGTCATCATAGATACATCCATTGCTATGTCTGTTCCTCTTCCCATAGCAACGCTGACATCAGCCCTTGATAGTGCCTGAGAGTCATTTATGCCGTCGCCTACCATCGCAACCTTTGCGCCACTCTTCTGTAAAGATATAATATAATTCTCTTTATCAGAAGGAAGTGCGTCAGCAAAAAAGTGACTAATTCCGGCCTGATCTGCTATAAACTTAGCTGTCAATGAATTATCCCCGGTTAACATATGGACTTTTATTCCCATATTCTTAAGTCGCTCAACAGCAGATACTGAACCAGCATTAATTTTATCGGCAGCAGCAATTACAGCTAAAAGAGTATTCTCTCTTCCATAGTAAATAATACTAAGCCCTCTTCCCTGCCAATCCTCTGTTAAAGCCCTTATCTCTGCGGGTATATTACAACTTACCATATCCGCATTTCCGGCCCACCAGATATCTCCGTCATACTTACACTTAACACCCTTGCCGGTTATACTTTCAAAATCAGAGATATTTACTGAACCATCAGTAGCTCCAAGTTCAGATTCTGCCCACTCCACAATTGCCTCTGCAAGTGGATGTTCGGATTTTCTCTCCATCTCTGCCAGAACGGCAAGGTGGCCCTCCTCCCCGGTATATTTATAATTTGTAACTGAAGGGATCCCCTCAGTGATAGTTCCGGTTTTATCCAGGACAACATCATTAATGTTCATTATCTGCTCAAGTGCAGTTGCATCCTTTATAAGAATATGCTCCTCTGCAGCCTTTCCTATTCCAACCATAAGAGCAGTAGGTGTTGCAAGGCCGAGTGCGCATGGGCAGGCTATTACCAGCACTGAAACTGCAGAGAGTAGTGCGTGAAAAATGTGCTCGCTTCCGCCAATAATCAACCAAAGAATTAATGTTAACATTGAGAGAGCCAGTACTGAAGGGACAAAAACAGCTGCAATTTTATCAACAATTCTCTGGACAGGAGCTTTACTCCCCTGCGCCTCTTTAACCATTGCAATAATCTTTGATAAAACTGTCTCGCTTCCCACTCTGGTTGCTTCAAAATTAAAGCTCCCTTTTTGGTTTATGGTTCCTGCAAGAACGCTATCTCCTCTCCTCTTTAAAACTCCTATAGGCTCACCGGAAATCATACTCTCATCCACATATGAGTCACCCTCTGTTAATAATCCATCAACAGGGATTTTCTCACCCGGCCTTACAACTACAATCTCACCCGCCTTAATGGTTGAGACAGCCACCTCAATTCTTTCACCGTTTCTGATTACTGTCGCAGTTTGCGGAGCAAGTCCCATCAGCTTTTTTATTGATGCGGTGGTGTTCCCCTTTGCCCTCTCCTCAAGAAATTTGCCCAAAAGAACAAAGGATATTATCATAACTGCCGCTTCAAAATAGACTACGGGCTGCAATCCTCTTTCCAGCCAGAATGAGGGCCATATTGTATTAAATGTACTAAACAGAAATGCTATTGATGTGCTTAGTGCCACAAGCGTATCCATATTTGCCCTGCGCATTCCCGCCTGTTTGAATCCTGTTATAAAGAAACCTCTTCCAAAAACAGCCATCACCGGAAGTGAAAGAATCATTAACAGTATATTAACCAAATCAATGCCTGCATGTGCCGATGAGTGGTCCATAAAGAGCATTGAAATAATCATAACCGGTGTTGAGAAAACCCATGAAAGAATTGTATTCCTTTTAAGTTTTCTGAAATTGCTCAGCTCCCTCTCCTCTTTAATTATTCTCGCCTCATCCGGGTCCTCAATTATCATATCGTAACCCATTGCTCTGACAACATCTCTGAGTTTCTCAGGTGATGTAACATCTGAATCTGTCTCCAGTACAACACTGGAGTCGGCAAAATTAACAACTGCATAAATAACTCCAGGCTGTGCCTGAAGGGTCTTTTCAACCCCTGCCGCACACCCAGCGCAACTCATATTTGTTACCGGGTATACTCTTTTCATCACCATATCAGTTTTAATATTTTACAACAAAGTTTTCAATTATATCATCCTTTCGTCTGCTCCAGACCATAAAGTTCTTGTTGTGGAGAATTTCAATTATTGGTGCAGGTACAAATGGGGTGGTAAACAGATAAATCTCTCCGGGAAGCAGATTTTTACTCTCTTCAATTATTCTTCCCATTGGTACATTTCCCTCTTCAAGAACTCCGGATGCATCAAATTTTATTTTAACACTCTCCTCGTGAAACCACTCAGGGCAGGGCTCCTCAAGTAAACTACTTGCCTCTGGCGTCTCCTCTTTTTTTACAAGTGGCTCTAAACCTGCAGCTTTCCTAAGCATTGTAAGCATATGAGAAGCATCTATGCCTGCTATTGAGGCAGCCTGTTTTACAGAGGTCACTCTTGCAACCGTCCTTCTGAGAATCGGGCTCTGAAGCTTGGCAAAAGCGGGCGAGAGCTCGAACAGTGTATGCTCAAGCTCCGGCCGTTCGTTAAGTATCTCTGAAATCTTTGTCTCTAATGTTATGTCCTTCATCATTTTTTTGTGTAGGAGAGAAGCCGCTGATCACCCTCCAGTTTCCTGAACTCAGATATATCCTGGGTGATCTCAATCACACCAAGGTATTCACCATCTTTGCCTCTCAGAGCAGTATATTCAATATAAACAAACCTGCCCATAAAATTACTTATCCAGAATTTTGCCTGATGCTCCTTTCCGCTTTTAAAATCCGCCAGAATTTGCTCAACAATGTGAACGCTCCCCGGAGGGTGGCAAAGTCTCACATCCCTTCCAATTATTGACCTGTTTCGCTCAAAGACTCTGTTGGGGCTGTGAGAGAAAAACTTAACCTTGTCGTTGGCGTCAACATATGTAATATCAATAGGGAGGGTAACAAAGAGCGCCTCCATCTCCTTAATGTCAAAACTTCCTGAGGAGAGTCTTACCGGTCCTCCTGTTGTGTACTCTACTCCTGTTGCCGGTTTTGTGCCAGTATCGCTGTCACCCTCTTTTGGTTCAGGGTTCCATTCAATCTTTGGATCATATATACAGTAACCGTATATTCCGGTTTCATTGTATACCTGTATCCAATCCTCCTGAGTAAGAGTTTCCAGACACATTGGAAGAAGAATCTCCTCCTCCTTCATGATCATACTCTCTGTCTGTTCTATTGTGGGCCTTATAATCATATCTCCAAGAGAGTAGAGGTCACTGCCGGTTATTGGTGTGCCCGGCACAAGTGAATCATGAACAGCTCCAAGAATCTCCCTTATCTCATCGTGTTTACCCCACATTACCTTTGGAGGGCCGGTTATTCCTGCCTTTTCAAGGAAAGGAAAAAGAAGATACTCTTTGCGTTTATAGTGTTTATCCACATCAGAGAGCATATTGAACTCTCTTTTAAGATCAATAACCAATGCGTTGATAAAGTCTTTGTCGTCCGGCATTCCCTTGATAATCTCCATTCTTACCAGCAGGGTCCTTATCTTCTCAATAACCTTAGCTATCTCTCTGTTCTCCTTTTTGAAGGTGTCAACAGGGTGACCATCCGGTACAGGGGCATCATGACCGGTTAGGCTACCTTCAAGTACAGCGCTGTGAAGGTCACAAAATTTTAAAATCTCCTGCTCCGGAAGGCCCTCTGCAATCAACTCCTGTTCCACCTCAACCACTTCATTGTATGGTATTTGTTTAAGAAGGGATTTAACTCTCTCCTGAACCTGTTCCGGGGCCTCCCCTTTATGAAGTTCCAGAAGCATATGCTTCAGAAGCTCTTTTCTCTGACTTGAATTATTGATGTATTCGCTCATAAATGAAATATGATATAATGATTAAATTTCGCAAACGGGACCATTGTGAGAATCTTCAGAAATCTCAATTACAAGGTCCTGGTAATCTTTAAATTTTTTAACGAATTTATCTACAAACCAACATGTAGGAATAATCCTGAAGCCATTTGAACGGGCATAATCCAGGGCGTGTTTCACAAGTGCTCCGCCGAGCCCCCTCCCCTCAAGCAATTTGGGTACAATGGTGTGTGTAAGGTCCATTACTTTTTCTGAAATCTCATATTCAATATATGCTGTTGCTTCAGGGGTAATGTACTCAAACCTGTTTAACTCTTTGTTGTGAGTGATATTTTCTCCCATATTAAAAAATTTATATGTTAAACAAGTCTGATGCCTCTTCTGTTCATTTCCTCTTTTATCAGTCCAAGTTCCCTGCCTGTCTGCCCGGCCATTGAGGTATTCTCCTCAGCCCTTCTAAGCAGGTAAGGGAGCACCTCTTTTACAGGAGCGTAAGGGATGTATTTGCAAACATTGTATCCAGATTTTGCAAGTGCATATGTAATATTGTCACTCATACCATAAAGCTGTGAGAACCAGATTCTTTTATCATCTTTTGAGAGTCCCTTTTTAGTAATCAGCTCTGCAAGCAGGTAATTGCTGGCATAATTATGAGTCCCGCTGAAAAGCTCAATATCTTCAATATTATCTGTAACATATCTCAAACCATTGTCGTAGTTTAAATCTGTCTCCTCCTTAGTTGCACAGATTGGTGATATATAACCCATCCGGAGAGCTCTCTCACGCTCCTCCTCCATATAGGCTCCGCGGACAAACTTGATTCCAAGTTTATAACTTCCGGCCTTTGCATCGTTATGTATTCTCTTAAGGTAATCCAATCTGTCGTGTCTGTACATCTGGAGAGTATGAAAAACGATAACCTTTTCTCTGTTAAACTTCTCCATAGCCTCCTCAGTAAGTTTGTCAAAAAGATCCTGACAGTAGTAGTGTTCTGCATCAACAAGTATTCTCACTCCGTTCTCGGCAGCTCTTCTGCATAATGCAAAAAATCTTGTTTTGAAGTTATCAAGTTCCATCTTCTCTATATCATTCAGCTCAGCACCCTCCACTGAAGCTATCTCAAGAACATTCCCAACTATAAGGCCTGTCGGCTTAAAGACTGTAAATGCTATAGAAGAGTTCCCGCGGGCATTATCAATGGATCTCATTACCTCATTGTATGTCCTCTCTACATCTGAGAGCTCCTTGCCACCCTCTGCGGAATAATCAAGCACTGAGTAGATATTTTCACTCATAAGTCTTACAACTGTCTTAGAAGCCTCCTGAAGAGTTTCTCCTCCAACAAACTGTCTGTAAAGGGTGGGTTTAACAGCCCAGGAGAGAGGAAAGCCAATTCCTGTTGCAATTTTTGTAAGCCCCTTACTGCTCTTTACCAGTGCATTACTGGACATGGCTTTAAAAAGGATGTATGCGTTGCGCAAATCATTATTGCTTTTTGATGCAAAGGCAACTTGTGTATTATTGAAATCTAGCATGATATTTGTTTTTATTAGCAAAAGTTATCAAATTTAGTAAAATTCTGGATGCATCTCCCTATATTTGCACCCTCTTTTATCAATTATATTTATGAACAAAACCGGTGCTTACAAACTGACTGTCACCATTCCTGTCCTTAACGAAGAGGATAATATCCCGTCACTGGTAAAAAGACTTGACTCTCTGACATCCATTGTTAACAATTTCCCGGTCTGTTTTCTATTTATAGATGACGGATCAAAAGATGGAAGTCTTAATCTTATTAAGGATATTTGCAGTAAAAAGGAGAATTATTTTTTTCTGAAATTTAAAAAAAACTATGGTTTAAGTGCTGCTCTCAAAGCCGGTTTTGATTATGCCGAATCTGAATTCACAGGTTACATTGACGCTGACCTGCAGGTTGCTCCTGAGGACTTTTCACTCCTAATACCATTTATCAGTGATTACGAAATGGTTATGGGAATCAGGCAGCACAGAAAGGATACAGTTGTTAAAGCAATCTCCTCTAAAATTGCAAATGGATTCAGACGAATGATGACAGGAGATGGTATAGAAGATACGGGGTGTCCTTTAAAGATTATAAGGAGCTCGTATGCTAAACGCATCCCTATGTTCAACGGGATGCACAGGTTTTTACCTGCACTTCTTCTGCTTCAAAATGGCAAAATAAAACAGGTTCCTGTTGAACATCATCCCAGAGTTGCCGGTGTTTCAAAATTTCACCTTTTCAACAGGCTTGTTGGCCCCTTCCTGGATACCTTTGCATACCGATGGATGAAAAAAAGATATATTAATTATTCTGTCTCTGATAATAACTTAGGCTAATGCTTCTATATGCGATAGGTCTTACGGCTCAGCTCTTTTTTGGGGCCAGGACTCTCTTTCAGTGGGTTATGTCAGAGAGAGCCAGAAAAAGCCTCTCCCCGTCCATTTACTGGATTCTGAGTATGGTTGCCTCTTGGCTCTTCTTTATATACGGATGGATGAGGGAGGATTTTGCAATTATCCTTGGTCAGGTTGTCTCTTACTACATATATATATGGAATCTTGACTCCAAGGGGATCTGGAGAAAGATACCTGTTGAACTCAGAGTTCTCCTGGCCGGTACTCCCCCTGCCGCAATTATTCTTGCTTCAGGTGATGCAGCTACCTTTATCACCACATTCCTGCAGAACGAAAGTGTTCCAATATGGTTGCTGATTTTTGGAACAGCCGGTCAGCTTATTTTTACCTTAAGATTTGTATATCAGCTGATTTATTCATATCGTAAAAGAGAGTCGCTTCTCCCGCTTGGCTTCTGGATTATAAGTGTATCAGGCTCGGCGGTAATAATTGCTTACGGAATAATAAGGAGAGACCCTATTCTTCTCCTGGGACAAGTTCCGGGTATAATAACATATTTAAGAAATATTGCATTACATAAAAAATATTATGGAGCAGGCGGGCAGGTGGATTTATAAATACAGGTATCTTTTTTACATACTGGCACTTATTCCTATGTTCCTTACAAGGGACTTCACCAGAAACAATGAGTTAAGATATCTAAGTATTGCAGACGAGGCAATCAGAAACGGCAATATCTTCACTTTTACAAATCACGGCGTTCATTATGCAGACAAACCACCTCTCTACCTCTGGGTAGTGATGGCAGGGAAACTGATCTTTGGTACTCACAGTATGCTTTTCTTGGCTCTCTTCTCTTACATTCCGGCTCTTGTAGTAATCTGGTTAATGAGCAGATGGAGCATCGGGTTTGCAACCCCTAAAGAGAGGCTGGCGGGTGAACTTATGCTCCTTACATCTGTATTTTTCCTTGGATCTGCTGTGGTTCTGCGGATGGACATGCTAATGTGTATGTTCATAACTCTCTCCCTGTATACATTCTACAGAATTTACTCCGGCAATGAGAAAAAAAGGGATAGATGGACGTTCCCTGTTTATGTGTTTCTTGCTATCTTTTCAAAAGGGCCCGTTGGTATAATGGTACCGCTCATGACTACAATTGTTTTCCTCCTGATAAAAAGAGAGTGGCGATTGATTGGAAAGTACTGGGGATTAAGAACTCTTGGAGTTATAATTGCTCTTTGTGCAGTTTGGTTTGGGAGTGCCTGGGCAGAGGGAGGAAATGAGTATATAAATAACCTTCTTTTTAATCAGACAATTAACAGGGCAGTTGACTCTTTTCACCACAAAGAGCCATTCTGGTACTATATGGTTGCCATCTGGTACTCTCTTGCACCGTGGGTGTTTCTGATTGTTGGGATAATTACAGCCGGCCTGTCAAAAAAACTTATCAAGAGTGATACAGAGAGACTCTTTTTGATTGCATCTCTGGGGACATTTATAATGATGTCCCTTGTAAGCTCAAAAATTCAAATCTATCTGCTTCCCGCTTTCCCGTTCTTTGTGGGGGTAACTGTGCTCTGGATGGGCAGATTCTCAAAATCTGCCGTTTCAAGAGTTGCAATGTTTATACCCTCTCTGATTCTGCTCTTTGCTCTTCCAGGTGCTATTGCTGCAGGATATATGGAACTTTTCCCTGTTTTTGAATCGGTCTGGATATTGACAGCGGCAACTGTTTTATCTGTTACCGGTTTTTTTGCATTAAGGCTCCTTACCGGCAAATTATGGGAAAAAGAGGGTTCTCTGCAAAATAGCATTATAACTATTGGGGCCGGTATGCTGTTTGCTGTATTTATCATATCATTTTATGTTCCTGCCTATAATCCAAATATCGGTATGGCAGGAGTAACTTCTGTCGCAAAAGAGCTTGCAAATGAAAAAGGCTCTGAGGATTATTATGTATATGATATTCCCCGTGCAGAAAATGCAGATGTATATCTGGGAAGCGTTCCTGCTGACATAACTATTGAAGAGATAAGAGAGGTTATTTCAGGTGAGAGAAGAGCTGTACTGATTGTTAAAAAGAGCTCCCTTGAGGAGTCTCCTGAACTATCTCAGCTTTTGGAGGGATGCGAAAAGAGAGCCTCCGGATATTTCTTTTGTGTAACTTTGTAGAAACTAAAATCAATGAAGATCCTTGTAACCGGTTCGGCCGGATTCATCGGGTTTCATACAGCCCTGAAATTCATATCATCCGGTCACGATGTTGTTGGTATAGATAACCTTAACCACTATTATGACATCCGTCTTAAATATGCAAGAGGGGCTGAGTGCGGTTTTTCAAAAGAGATGTTGGAGTGTGGTGAAATAGTTCAGAGCAAAATTTATCCTAACCTGAGGTTTGAAAAGATGGATATATCTGAAAGGGAGAGGCTGGAGAGGTTGTTCAGTACCGAGAAGTTTGATTTGGTATGCAATTTTGCAGCACAGGCAGGTGTCAGATACTCTTTAGAAAATCCATTCTCATATATAAATTCAAATATTGAAGGCTTTTTATCTGTACTTGAGGCATGCAGAAAGTATCCCGTAAAACATCTGATTTATGCCAGTTCAAGCAGCGTTTACGGAATGAACAGTGAAGTCCCTTTTCGCGAAACAGACAGGACCGACTCTCCTGTAAGCCTTTATGCTGCGACAAAAAAGGCAAATGAGTTAATGGCTCACTCCTACTCCTCTCTCTACGGAATTCCTGCTACAGGATTGAGATTCTTCACCGTTTACGGCCCCTGGGGGAGGCCGGATATGGCTCCAATGCTATTTATGAAGGCTGCCGCAGAGGGGAAAATAATTAAGGTATTTAATAACGGCGAGCTGTACAGAGATTTCACATATATAGACGATATTGTAACCGGGATTTCTGCAGTTGCTGAGTCTGAACCAAAGGCTCCTCACTCAATTTATAACATAGGCAACAGTACCCCTGTTTCTCTTCCTGATTTTATTAACGCGATTGAATCTTGTATGGGCAAGAGTATAGAAAAGGAGTATGTTGAGATGCAGCCTGGAGATGTATACAAAACATATGCGGACACATCTGCTCTTGAGCGTGATTTTGGGTACTCTCCATCAACTCCCCTTCTGAAAGGGATATCCAGTCTCTATAGATGGTATATCTCCAACCCCTCTCTATTCTAATATTTTTTTCATTAGCAATAAATTAATTGTCGTTTTTTTACAATGACATCTCATTTTTCTATTCTAACTTTAGAAAAAATGCGCTGTCATGAAAAGATTAGTATTTATTCTGGTTATTATCCTGTTTGCTCTTAGTGATGCAAACGCACAAGGATGGGTTAATTCACTGGGTAACAAAGTAAAAGAAAAGGCTAAAGAGAAAGTTGAGCAGAAGGTGGAGGAGAAGACAGAGGAGGTTGTTGAGAAGGGTTTTGAGACTGTGGAGAAGGGGGTTAAAAAGAAAAAGGGTGTGAAAAACGAGGAGGAGGAAGAGGGTGTCAGCGAGGAGGGGGAGCAGGCCGATGAGAGATCGGCAGAGAAGAGAAGCGAAAACAGGAGCGTTGCTCCTCAACAGAAAAAGGCTCTTGAATCCTTCACCCAGTATGACTTTATCCCGGGAGACAAAATCCTTTTTTATGAGGATTTCTCGCAGGATGCTATTGGGGATTTTCCGGCTCTCTGGACATCAAATGGAAGCGGAGAGGTTAAGACAGTTAGCGTTTCTGAGGGTAAATGGCTGCATCTCAACGGAGAAGACGCTGTTTACTGTTATATGAGGAAAATTGATTTTCCTGGTAATTTTATAATTGAATTTGATATGATTCCGGACAAGGAGTATTCACTGGACGGAATAAAATTCACGATATACGAGGACCAGTCAGACAATACTGAAAGGGCAGATGATGATTTATACCCTGGCTTTGCCGGCATTCATATATTTCCGGGAAGTGATAAATGGTCAACTCTTGGTTACAGAGATACAGATGACTGGCTAACAGCCGAAGCCAGTAAAAACCCTGTTGTTCTTGAGGAGAGCAACCATATTATTATATGGGTTCAGAACAGAAGGGTTAGAATTTATCATGCAGGTGCAAAGGTCCTTGACGCTCCTACAAACATATATCCGGGAGTTAAATTCAACAGAATCCGCTTCTCCGGATGGGACAGAAACAGCCATCCGTACATTTCCAATATAAAAATCACTACAGCAGCACCAGATATGAGGAGCAAGCTGCTTACAGAGGGTAAGATTGTATCCTACGGAATATATTTTGATTCCGGAAAAGATGTGGTGAAGTCTGAATCTTATGGATCTGTTAAGGAGATTGCTGCAGTTCTTAATGAAAACCCAGATGTTAAAATAAAGATAGTTGGTCATACAGACAGCGATGGCAATGATGCCCTGAATCTTGATCTTTCAAAAAGAAGAGCCGCAGCAGTAAAGAGATACCTTGAGAAAGAGTTTGGAATAGCTCCTGAGAGGTTACAGACTGATGGAATGGGAGAGCAGCAGCCTGTTGCATCCAACGACAAACCTGAAAACAAGGCTAAAAACAGAAGGGTAGAATTCATTAAACTATAGAGTTATGAAAAATAATTATTGTTTGAGAGGGGCCGTTGCGGCTCTTCTTCTCTTGATTCTGTTTTCTTTTCAGACAACAGCACAAAGTACTCCGGAGGCATTTCTGGGACTACTTCCCGGAATACCATCATCACTCTGCACAAATGATGAATCTGAAGTTGCAGCTTTCAGTGATCAGATTATTCTTGTTAAGGGAAAAATTGGTGAGTATTCAGAGAGAGTTAGTCTCTCATCAGGTGTTAGTGAAAAACAGGCAAAAAAGGAGGCATATGCTTCTACATCTTCAATGACCGGTATTTCACAGGCGGAATTAATGAAACTGGCGAATATGTCTGAGGCCGAGCAGGAGCGCTGGGCTCAGGAGTATGCTGCAAAACAGGTTGCTACGGCAAAAGCCGGAAAACCTGTAGCCGGAGAAAATAGTGACAAGGCTAAGAGGTTATACTCTCTTAACCAGGAGAGGACTAAGATCAAAGGTGAGATTGATGCAATATATAACAGACTGAGTGTACTAAACCAGGAGATGATTGCAAGGGACACCGTTGAAACCCGTAAAAAAAACGCAAAGATTAAAACAATAGAGAAAGCGTGGGCTGATGCGCCCTGGCCACCAAGGGCACTGATGCAGGATCCTGCAGTTGATCTGAAATTCAAAAAACAGATATACCAGTGTGAAAGCGACTACTGCAGTACAATGTCTCCATTGATGCTGGATTATGTTACCAGGTATCTGACCGGACTTAAGTATGCTATCCCTCTTTACAGAAAGCTATGTGAAGTGGATAATGAGATATCAACTCTTCAGGGGCTCACAGCCGCTGTGATAAAGGATGAAAACCTGTATGCCGTAGCTGCAGTTGAAGATTATGCAGATGTATTAAGCAGTGTATATATGTACAGGTGCGGAAAGTTTGAAGAATAGTTTATACAATGAAAAGATTATTAAACATTGTTAAAACACTCGTTATCTCTTTAATACTGATTCTCTCTTCAACAGCATTTGGTCAGAATGGGTATAAATTTGCCACTGAAAGAAAGGGGAGTGTTACATCCAAAACAGATATCGGTTATTCGTTCCGTGAAATTTATCCGGATAAGTCTCCTGTTTATCTGAAGAGCATGCTTGAAAAAATCTCCTCTGTTTTGCTCTCCTCTGAAACTGTAAAGAGTGCTAAAGGTGTTGATATAGTTTCATATGGCACTCTGTCAGAGTTTACTAATGTGGATCTAACCTTCAGCAATCTTGCAAGAAGCGATGATGACCCAGCCGGAGAATATTATCACAAGGGCTCTTCCTCAATAAATGTTTATATAAATGACACTAAAACAGCCTCCGGAAATATATTACGCAGTAATTTTTTTGAACTTCCGGTGAATGCAGGTGAGTTTAACGGGTTCCCTGTTTATGATTGTGGTATTTACAAATATGTACTTGTAGCCCCGGGCATCAGCAATCCTTTTATTCCATGTACAAAGGAGGAGTATCTTAATACAATTATAAAGGAGGAGAGGGAGAAGCTCAAGATGTTTGAGTCTTCAGACAACAACGGAGTCAGGGATCAGGAGAATATGAAAGAGGGTCTTAAGGAGACTAAACAGCAGTATGAAGAGATGAAAAAGATGGCTGAATCTATGAAGAAGAGTGATCCTGAGACAGCTGCAAGTATAATGGAGGCGGTTAAAGGTCTTGAACTGGTAATTAAAGAGGCAGAGAAAAATGTTTCAAGGGATCTGAAATCTGAAACTATGGCAGACCCCACATATTTGCATTATAAAGAGGTTGTAGAATCCCTGGAAGAGGAGCTGGCTCTATTGTCTTCTGAAGATAGAGCATCACAGGCAATCTGGTCGCTCGGGGCACAAGAGATTACAGGCAAGTATTCAGACCTTATACCTGATAATATGAGGGAGCATGGCACTCCACTGTACAAACTGAATCCGGCTATTAAGCACAGCTCTGAAAGGATAATATTTATGGTTGTTATGTTTCTGGAGTCTAATCCGGGAATGGAGCGTACACCTGCAGATGGTTGTGTGGAAAAAATAAAGGGAGAGTCCCGGATATGGAGAGAAATTTTTTCTCTTGCAGGGGGTAGCTAGAATACCCTAAATGGGTATATTTGTGTAGCGACGGCCTCGTGGCGATAAATACTCTACACCTATGAAAAAATTTCTCTCAATGGTAACTGCATTTGCTTTACTGCTAATGCTTATTCCTCTGTCCGGAAAATCATTTAACGAGTCAAAGTCTGATAAAGATTTTGCAAAATTTGTTAATCCCTTTGTAGGGACTGATTTTCACGGCCACACATTCCCCGGAGCCACCTACCCTTTTGGTATGGTTCAGCTGAGTCCAGATACCAGGCTCACCGGATGGGACGGATGTTCGGGCTATCACTATTCAGACAATGCAATTTATGGCTTTAGCCATACCCACCTAAGCGGAACAGGGGTGGCAGATTATTGCGATATTTTACTAATGCCTGTCAGCGGTTACAACGGAGAGGAGATTATTAACGAGGAGTATAAATCTCCATTTCAAAAGAGCAGCGAAAAGGCATCTCCCGGCTATTATGAGGTATTTCTGGATAAATGGGGGGTAAAGGCGGAGTTGACAGCAGGAAGGAGAGTAGGCTTTCATAAATACTCATACAAACCGGGGAGCAGCAGAGAGGTGGTGTTGGATCTTGCCCACAGAGATCCTCTTATTGAGTGGAATGTGGAGATATCCGGCACAAATGCACTTAAGGGTTACAGGCGTTCCCGCTCGTGGGCGGCAGACCAGGTGGTCTATTTCTATATGGAGTTTTCTGAACCATTTTCAAAGGTGAAGATGCGTGAGATGAAGCGTAAAGTGCTGGTGCAATTTGCTGAGGGTTCAAACCCGGGGACCTCAAATGGTGTCAATCCCCTGATGGTGAAAGTAGGTATCTCATCGGTCTCAACAAATAATGCAAAATTAAACCTGGAGGCGGAGTGCAAAGGATGGGATTTTGAGGGGCTGAGAAGGGGAACCCAGAGGGCGTGGAACGATTTTTTGGGAAAAATTGAGGTGGAGAGCGAAAACGAGGAGCATATCAAAACTTTCTATACTGCACTTTACCATACTGCGATTGCACCCAATCTGCTCTCAGATGTTAACGGTGAATACAGGGGGATGGACAGGAAGATTCACAAGGCCGAGGGGTATGAGCACTATACTGTATTCTCTCTGTGGGACACATACAGGACACTTCATCCTCTTATGACAATAATTGAAAGAGAGCGGACTTCTCATTTCATTCAGTCTATGCTGGCGATGTTCAGACAGGGGGGCAAATTACCCATCTGGGAGCTGGCAGGTAATGAGACCAACTGTATGATAGGATACCATTCTGTCTCGGTTATTACTGATGCTGCTATTAAGGGTATTGGCGGTTTTGATAAAAGGGAGGCTCTGAATGCTATGGTTGAGAGCTCCAGAAAAGATGAATACGGAATCAGGGAGTACATGAAACAGGGATTTGTGCCGGCTGACCTGGAGCATGAATCGGTCTCAAAGACACTTGAATATGCATACGACGACTGGTGTATTGCCCGGATGGCTAAGGAGCTTGGCGAACAGGGAATCTATGCCGAGTACACAAAGAGGGCGCAATCCTGGAAAAACATTTTTGATCCGCAGACCGGGTTTATGAGGCCGAGGGTAAATGGTGGCTGGCTTACACCTTTTGACCCCTCAGAGGTGAACGTCCATTTTACCGAGGCGAACTCCTGGCAGTACAGTTTCTATGTGCCCCAGGATATTGAGGGTCATATTGAGAGGCTGGGCGGAGAGAGGGCCTATATTGAGAGATTGGACGCACTATTTTCAGCTCCTCAGCAGACAACTGGCAGGACTCAGGTGGATATAACCGGACTCATCGGGCAGTATGCCCACGGAAATGAACCGAGCCACCATATCGCCTACCTTTACAATTATGCCGGAGCACCATGGAAAACTCAGCAGATGGTGAGGCGGATAATGGAGGAACTATACACATCGGCACCGGATGGCCTGAGCGGAAACGAGGACTGTGGCCAGATGAGTGCCTGGTATGTGATGAGTGCACTCGGATTTTATCCTGTAACTCCGGGAGATCCCATTTACGCTGTAGGGTCACCACTGTTTAAAAGTGCAAAGATAAATCTGGAGAGTGGTAAAGTTTTTACTGTAAAGACTGAAGGGGAACTCAACAACGCGGACAAAAACATATATGTAAATGCACTTAAGTTGAACGGCAAAAACTACACTAAGAGCTATATAACTCACAAATACATTGAAAATGGCGGCGAACTGATTTTTGAAACCTCTGCCACTCCATCTTATACTTTTGGAGTTGAGAAAGATGACAGGCCTGTATCAAGGATGGCGGCAACCGGCCCTGGAATTGAGATTGAAGAGATTCCCCTTGTTCCCTGGTTTGAAGTATCTGAGTACATCTTTAAAGATTCAAGCGTTGTAAAACTTGTGGGCAGAGGAGAGGGTGAGAGGCTGTTCTGGAGGGTGGTTTCTGATAAATTTTCAGAGTACTCAATTCCTGTTATCCTAAAAGAGAGTGCAGTGCTTGAGGCATACTCCGTGAATAGTGCAGGTAGGCGAAGCCCATCCGTAACCTGCTCATTAAGAAAGGTAAACAGCGAATGGAAAATAACCCTCCTCTCAAAATACAACAGGCAATACAATGCGGGGGGAGACGAGGGGCTTATTGATGGGGTTCGCGGTACAGAAAACTTCAGGCTTGGCGGATGGCAAGGGTATCAGAATACAGATTTTACTGCTGTCATTGACCTTGGTCGTGAGCAGAAGATATCAAAAGTGGGCGCCGGCTTCCTTCAGGATGCCCGCTCCTGGATATGGATGCCAAGGTATGTTGATTTCTTTATCTCAGATGATGGTGTAAATTTTAAACCTCTAGGGCGGGTTGAGAATAGTATTGGTGAGCAGGACTGGAAGCTGCAGATTCAGGATCTGGTGCTTGACTTAACCAAAGCCGGAGAGACGGGCACTCCAGGCGCTACTGGTACTCCTGGTACTCCTATTTCCGCACGATATATTAAGATCTTTGCCAAGAACTATGGAACCATCCCGGATGAGGGGTGGCACGAAGGTGCAGGAGGTGAGGGTTTTATCTTTATTGATGAGGTACTTGTGGTGACAGAGAAACCTCATCATGCTTTATAAAGTTCTCAAATTTATACTCCTCTCCTGAACGCTCCATGATAAACTTATAAATTGCAAGTCTTGACGGAGCATTGAAAACTGTTGAGTATGAGTTCATCATACTGTTCTCTGATGGTCTGAATACATCATTTGTATAATCTACAAAAGCTCCTTCAAATATTCCGACAAAAGATTTGTACCTTTCGTCTGAAAGGAACCAGCTCCATCTGATTTTTTGCGGGTCGTTTGTAAAGTCAATATTTGAATACCATCCCCAGTTTTGGTAAAGAGATTTAAGTTCTTGCTGCTTCCATTCAGGCATATACCAGGGAGAACCAGGGGCATAATATTCATCCGCCAGCTTGCCAAGGCCGTGACCGACAGCTTCGTGTACTACGATATGCTTAAAATCATCTCCCTTCTCTACAGGGTGTGAACAGTGTGCTATTGTTCCTGTAAGGCCAGGGAACATATTTGCAGTACCGGCCCATACTGTGGAGTTGATTACGTTAATTATTATTGCTTTATTGGCATCTAAATGTGTACCTCCTCTTACTATCTTCTCTGCATATACCCAGCATTTATTGGCATCCCCACTTATCTTTCTTTGGTTCTCGCTTATCTCTGACCCAAATTTTGTACCCAGAGCTGTATGAGCCCCTGCAATAAGTTCCTGATGTTTTGACACAGCCTTAACAATATAAACATTGAACCTGTTACGGAAACTCTTTGTCGGCTCAACTGAGAAGAAATGTTCAATAGCCTCCTTGGTCCAGCTCTCATACTTTCCGTTTACTGCCATATCCTTGTCGGTAAAGCCATCTCCCATTACCACCAAATCTATCCCTCTTCCGACTGTAGCCTGCTGGATTGTTATAACCTTACCATCCTCGGAGAAATCGGTTGACTCATAAAATGGTGTGGAGATGCTTCCCAGCAAACCAGCAAGAAAAGGAATAAGCTCACTCTGTGTGTCCCTGCCAAACCTGCTGTCGCCACCCATCCCTTTAAGGTAAGAGAAGATGATATTCCCGTCTTTATCCAGAACTTCGGCCTGTACGCTCTTACATCCGCTGTTTTTGATTGCGTTGAATACCTCCTCACTGGGATCTCCCGGATTAAAGCTGCTATGGTCAAAACTCAGAAAATTAATAAAACTCTTTAGAGCTGAACTGCTCACAATGTTTTTGGTTGTACTCTCTATCAGCGACCCATTATCAAAGGCAATCACCTGCAAACCAGAATCTTTATACTCTTCAAGCGCTTTAGCTAGCTGGTACATCAGATAGTTCTCTTTGTCCCACTGGAGGAGAACAGTATATTTATTTTGTTTATAAATATCTGTAAGAATTTGATTTCTATGGTTTACATCCCTGAATGTAAAACTGTATCCGGCTAGTGGAACAGAATTCAGGTTAAGGCCATAACCATCCTGCTGTGGAACTACCCTCCTCCATATCTTTGCCCACTTTGGGTGATTAACCAAAGATTGGGGAATAGAACCCGATAATCTGTTGCCACAAATTCCTGTATTTACATAGTGGTATGAATTCCAGTCTAATTTATCAGCTATTTGGGTGAACTCCTCCGGGATTACTCCTGTTAGATTATTGTTATTAAAAGAGAGTCTGGCTATTTTTGTGGCATTGCCTATTGTAGCAGGTATTGAGCCTGAAAGCTGATTGTTTTCTAGACCTAGATTCTCAAGCTTTGGAAGGTTGAAAATTGCGGCAGGAATTGAGCCGGTTAACTGGTTTTTATTTAATATTATTGAGTAGATTTTTGTCAAGCTGGATATACTTTGAGGAATTGAGCCGGAGAGTGTGTTGTCCTCAAGGTGTAGATACTCCAGATTTGAAAGGTTTCCAATACTTAAAGGAATCTCTCCGCTAAATGAATTTGATGTTAAATCAAGATTCTTCAGATTTGACAGCGTGCATATTTCAGACGGAATAGGTCCTGAAAGTCTGTTTCCGGAAAGGTCTAAAAGAGTAATTGATTTAAGATTGCCTATCTCTTTGGGTAATTCACCAAACATTGTGCCGCTTCCACCCATCCTGAGCTCTCTGAGTTTTGCAAAGGTACATATCTCCTTAGGGAACTCTCCTATAAGCCAATTTGTTCTAAGATCAAGCCCTATTACTCTTCCCTCATTATCTGCAGTGACTCCCTCCCAGTCACCTACAGGCCTGTTTGTAAGCCAGTTTTGCTTAGAGGTCCATCTCTCCCCGCTCAGTTTATTGTAAATATTAACAAGGGCAGCTCTCTCCCTCTCAATCGCCAGGCCTGTCTGAAGTATTTTTATTGTATCGGCAAGATTTGAACTTTTTGCTTTAACTATTATTGATGTTTTTCGGCTCTCCTCCTGATTGCTACCGGAAATTATCAACTCTTTTGTGTATGTTGTTAATGCCTTGGTTGAGTTGTCGCGGACCCAGTCAACAGAGGGCATAATTACTTCATATTCAACATTTGTTTTAAACTCAACTATAATTTTTGCCTCTTTTGCATCTAGCGTATAATTTCGCTGTGTAAGGATTATTGCACCAGCTTCATTCTGATAGACCACGATCCTTACAGAGGCCTTTCCGCAATTGAGAGTAACATACCCTTTACGATCATAATGCTCCGTATTTGTGTTAACCTTTAGGATAATTTCTGCATCTCCGGCATCTCCCCTACTGTTAGACAAGTTCTGAATCCATGAAGCTGAGAGTGACACCCCCCAGGTAGATGATGAATTGAAATTAACAGAAAACTCTCCTCCGGCTGCACTTATTGCAAGTGAATCCGGGGTGCCGCCCCTTAAAGCGATTGAATCCGGCAGAGGAATCTCTTTTTTACATCCCAGGCAAAAGAACAAGATGAAAAGGGAGGCCACTGCAACTAACCTCATATAACCTTTCATAATTTTGAATATTTACTTACAAATGTAAGTATAAATTACACTAATTATAATTCATAATATAAAAAAGACTGTGTTGCCTCTGAGATAGTTACCCCTGATTACTGATGCTTACTCCAGGATTAATGAAGAGAGCTTTATCTTTAAAAGGATGTTTTCACAGAGGGTGAGATTGGAAAATTTGTTCTTTCCAGAGGAAAATATGCAGTGGGTAGATTTGAACTAAGAGAGACAGATTTTGAAAAGGCATGGAATACAATGTGTTCTTGGTTATCAGAAAGCGGATACCAGCCTGGAGATGGTTGCACATATGAGCTTTACCATAATCACTACAACCCTTCGCCTGAGCACATTTATATTGTTGACATTGTATCCCTGTTAAACCTCTTTAAAAAAACAGCTGCGTCTGAGATTCAGGCGCAGCATTTTCATCAGATTTATATTATATTGCGATAATTATCAATCTTTTACAATGAAAAATAGCAGTAAAAATTTTTATCGCAAAAAAGAGTTGCGAGATGAGGTTATTAAAATTAAAAAATCATTCTATGCATCAAATTCGTTAGGCGGTCCAAAGTGGATCCATCTGGGCAGCGGTAAAATGGAAGGGGGGTGTATAATATTTGGAGGATGGCTAAAGGTTATTCCATCATCCGGAGCGAAATATGCATATTGTGCATTTGGAGGAATAGGTGTTGCCGGATGGAACCACAGTTGTACAATAATATCAACATTTGAGCGGATTGAGGATCTCTACTCAAATGTTGAAACATGTATGATTTGCAGCGGAAGCAGTCTGCCGGATGACACATATATTGGTGCTGCGACAGACTGCATTTTATTTGACAAAAGCTCAAATATTGTTGCCGTTGCAAGTACAGACGCTGGTATTGCAGCCCTTGTAGGGGGTAGCGTTACCTGGAAGAACAAATAAAGAATACATAGCCGTAATACTCGCTGTATTTATCATAAAGGTACACCTCTCTGCGTTCGTTTGCCACGAGCTCCTCTGCTGTCTTGTTATTGGGGTATCTTTTCAGGAACTCTGCCTGAGAACTTCTCTGTGGCAGAAAGTAGTGGTCGATCCAACATGTTTCCGGAAGTATAAATGAGGCAACAGGCACATATCCAGCTTCCTGAATTTGAGCTATTTTTGCCGGAATAGTATCTATCTCGGAATAGGCCTCTACCCAAAACCTTTTGATCTCCTCCGGTCTCTCCGGAGTGAACCAGCAGGCTTCAGTTACCGCTAGATATCCCCCGGTTTTAAGAAATTGCTTCCAATAGCTCAGCCCCTTTTTAAAGCCGATGTTGTAAATAGCTCCCTCGGACCAGATAAGGTCAAGTTCCCCTTTCGCAAAAGGCAACTCATCCATAGAGCCGGTAATTCCCTTTACTCTGTTATGAAGGGATAGCCTCCTGGCATTATCATTGAAGATTTCAATAAATTTTGGAAAGAGATCTATCGCAGTAATTGTACCGGGTGCGTTTTGCGCAAGTACCATTGTCTGACCTCCGGTTCCGCAGCCAAGATCTGCAATTTTTGAATTTTCATTAAGGTTATCTATAAAACTCAAAGCCTTAATTGTCGCCTCGGGACTACCCGGCCCCTGTCTTTCAACTAATGAAAAATATTCGCAAATAAGGTCAAAGTCGAATTCTGTTATTGATTTTATTTCGTTACTCATGATGTAAGTTAATTTTATAATTGTAATTGTAATGCTATTGATCTGTTAATCAATAAAGCAAAGGATATCAGACGAAAGCTGCCTGATAAATAGAATTCAAATTTCTGTCAACTTAGGAGAGAATCCTCAGTTTGACAGTACTTACACCAAATCCGATATAGAAATAAACATCCAAAGATTTTGACTTGCAAAAGTATAAAAAAGTTTAGATTAAAATAGCAAATAAGGAAAACAATACAATCAACAAAATCTACCTTCATCCCGCGAATCATCTGCGTGGATATGTATAAAAGCGTACATAGTAAATGTGTTACAGCCGCACGGGTCTGTCCGGGGGCGCCAGGGTTTCGCAAAAATCATCTGCCGAATGGCTAACTCTAGCCGGGCGGGTAACCGCCAGGCCTCTCGCCCGGCATTGAAATTGGTTTGACAGGGATTTTCGTATATGTGCTTAAATAATAAGCAATTGCAAATTGCTTATAGAAAAACTTTTTAAAAAACCAATCTTCAAACACTTAACTATCTGTTAGATAAACGAATATCCGTGTCAAACCAAGCTTGCGCGGTGGGATTACGCCGCTACCGCGGCGTGATCCCTTTTGGGGGTGCTGTAAAAACAGAAAAACAGTTTGCCGTCTGGCAAACTGCTTTTTTCATTAAGAGGGTGCTTCTAAGCTAGCTTAGGCAGCCTCTTAATGAAAAAACCCGGCTGCTTTCGCTGCCGGGTTTTTCTGTTTTTAGCGGAGAGGGAGGGATTCGAACCCCCGGAACCTCGCAGTTCAACGGTTTTCAAGACCGCCGCAATCGACCACTCTGCCACCTCTCCGTTTGTTTAGGGTTGCAAAGATATGTATTTTTTTCGTGCGTGCAAAAAAAAGAGAGGCTGCCTCAGAGGAAAAGTGTCAAACATCTTTTTATCAAGCATATAGAGATTTATCCACTTTAGACTAACTTGCTCATTATATGGTGTTTGACACTTTTCCTCTGAGGTAATGGCGGGTTGGTGGTGGCACACCAGCCTACCATCAAGCACCCATTTAGGCAGGGTTTTTGCGAGTATATTTAAATTCTAATGCAAATTGATGCTAGTGGGAAGCAATAGACAATGTCTATATTTTGATAGATTGCTATTTAATTTATTTAATTGTAATTTTGACCCAGCAAACCACAGCAACCACGACTAATAATATTTAACACCACTCAAAGTTATGAAGTCGAAGACATTCGAGAAAGAGATACTGGAACTTGAGGATAACCTCTCCAGATACGCATATAGTCTTACCACCAACAGGGATGACGCAAAGGATCTTGTTCAGGAGACTTTTTTCAAAGCATTGAACAATCAGGATAAATTTAACGAGCATACCAATATAAAGGCTTGGGTGTATACAATAATGAAGAATACTTTCATTAATGATTACCGTCGCAGGAGCAAACGCCAGAGTCTTTTCAGTGAAGATGTTCATGAATATGTTATAAATAACAGACCGGGTGATATGGGTCCTGAACAGGAGTTTGGATTCCGTGAACTTACTTCAATAGTTAACGATCTTGAGCCTGAATTCAGAATTCCATTTCAAATGCATGATAACGGATTTAAATATCAGGAGATTGCAGAGGAGCTTGGACTTCACCTTGGTACTGTAAAGAGCAGGATTCACTTCTCTCGCAAAAAACTTATGGAGAAGATAGAGAGATAATAATTATAGAGAGATAATTTTGCAACACTTTTTATACTAAAAAAGAGGGCTATTCATTAATCTGAATAGCCCTCTTCTCTTTCAAATATTATTTCTAAATCTATTTTAATGCGTGTATAAGCTCTTTCCTTTTAAAAAGCAGCAGATAGAACACCCCTATTGTTATGCAAGAATCAGCAATATTGAATATTGGTCTGAAAAAAATAAATTGCTCACCCCCTTTAAAAGGAAACCATTGAGGAAGTGTCGTATCAATTATTGGGAAATAGAGCATATCAAC
This sequence comes from Bacteroidales bacterium MB20-C3-3, assembly GCA_035609245.1. Classification (NCBI taxonomy): domain Bacteria; kingdom Pseudomonadati; phylum Bacteroidota; class Bacteroidia; order Bacteroidales; species Bacteroidales bacterium MB20-C3-3. The sequence goes on from CP141202.1 coordinate 917,518, forward strand.
AACCTTTCCAAACATAAAAGGAGCATAACCACCCCCTTCAGGGAAGAGTGAGGCTACCTGAGTAAAGTTTGATTCCGAAAACACAATGCCATATAACATGGAATCAATAACATTACCAATTGCGCCAACGAGAATAAGGGCCACACCTGTAAGAAAGGCGCGGGAGGAACCACTCTCAATAAGTTTCTTAACATAGTAAATTATTACTCCGATAAGCACCAGACGGAGTGCTGTCAGAAAGAACTTTCCGATAGCTCCGCCAAATTGCATACCAAAAGCCATTCCATTGTTTTCAATAAAATAGACTTGAAACCAGTCGCCAAAAACCGGAATACTCTCTCCAATAGTCATATGGGTCTTAATCCATATTTTGACCGCCTGATCAATTAGGAGGAGTACGAAAACTATTAGTGTTACCTGTTTTCCGGGGGTTAAACGCATTGGTTAGTCTCGTTTGTTCTTTGCCTCAACGCTTAGTGTTGCATGAGGTACAATGAGAAGTCTCTCCTTAGGGATGAGCTTTCCTGTCTCACGGCAAATACCGTAGGATTTGTTCTCAATTCTTACAAGAGCGGCCTCAAGAGACCTTATGAATTTATATTGTCTTTGTGCAAGCTGGCCTGCCTCCTCTTTTGACAGAGCGGAAGCGCCCTCTTCCAGAACTTTAAATGTAGGTGAGGTGTCCTCAGTATCGTTGCTGGAGCTGTGAGTAACAGCAGCTTTCAACTGCTCATACTCTGCCTGTGCAAGCCGAAGCTTCTGCTGGATAAGCTCCTTGAACATCTGCAGCTCCTCATCGCTGTAGCGAACTTTCTCTCTTACCTCTTCTGCAGGTTTGCTTTTCTTTGTCATAGCGTATAATAGTTATTTAAATGTGTAAAGATAATAATATTATCGATATCCCATACAGACTTAATAGGGTATCTTCTCATCATTGATCTTCCATAGATCAAAGGGTTTTTTACCCTCTTCCGGAAGTATCTGCTCGATGGGAATACTCCTCTCTTCCATCTTTTTGGAAAATTCATCATATATAAAAGAGTCGTTAAATCCTGCATCGGCAGCATCATCTCTGCCGGCTGCAAAATAGATCTTATCCACCTTTGCCCAGTAGGCTGCCGAAAGGCACATTGGGCAGGGTTCGCAAGATGTATAAAGCGTGCATCCTGAGAGGTCAAAAGTATCAAGTTTTTTGCAGGCTTCTCTTATTGCGTTCACCTCAGCGTGAGCTGTGGGGTCCTTATCAGGAGTTACACTGTTTGTTTGCGCAGATATAATCTCCTCCCCTCTGACAATAAGAGCTCCAAACGGGCCTCCTGTAACAGAACCGGCATTTCTTCCTGCCAGATCAATTGCCTCTTTCATAAATTTCTCAATCCTCTCCATATTTGTTGGATTAAATCCTTGTAACTTTGATTGTAATATGCCCCTCATCCCATTCAATCTCTGTGCCACTAACCACATTTTTAACCAGTTTAATCTCTTTTGCAAGAGTCTGATTACATACATATTCGCTAAACTGTGCTAAAGACTCTGCAATTTCAGGAATCTCCTCAATCTCAACCACTATTTTATCGGTAACATCAAATTTGCTCTCCTTTCTGAGATTTTGAATTCTGTTCACCAACTCCCTTGCAGTACCCTCTCTTTTCAAATCCTCGCTCACAGTAATATCCATAGCGATGGTGAGTTTTCCCTCAACAGCTACAAGCCATCCCGGCATATCTTCTGAAAGAATTTCATAATCCTCCCTATCAAGAATTACATCTCCGGTTGGTAAATTAAGGGTGTAACTTTCAGATGCCTCTATAGCATAAATCATCTCCTGATCAAAGGTTCCAAACAGTGCAGATATCTCCTTCATCTGTTTGCCGTATCTCTTCCCAAGAGTTTTAAAGTTAGGTTTTATCTTCTTAGTAATAAGACCTTTTGTATCATGGATATACTCAACCTCCTTAACATTCACCTCTCCCAGCACAATTCCCTTAATCAGCTCAAACTGCTCCTGAAGTCTGTTGTCAAGTACAGGAACAAGAATCTTAGCTAATGGTTGCCTTACTTTGATATTCACTTTACGCCTTAGAGCCAGAATCATAGATGAGGCCCTTTGGGCAAGCTCCATCCGCTCCTCAAGAGCCTTATCCAGTGCACTTTCATTGGCCTCAGGCATCATCACCAGATGTACAGAACTCTCTTTATGCCTTCCGGACACAACATTAAGATCAAGGAAAAGCCTCTCCATAAAAAACGGAGCAATTGGTGCCGATAGCAGAGCTACTGTTTCAAGAGCGTCATATAGTGTCTGGTATGCCGATAGTTTATCCCTGTCCATTGTCCCCCCCCAGAAGCGTTTTCTGTTCAGGCGGACATACCAGTTGCTGAGATTGTCATTGACAAATTCCTGAATCATTCTGCCCGCTGCCGTAACATCGTAATCTTCGTAAGCAGCTGTCACATCCTTAATCAGAGTGTTGAGCAGAGAGATTATCCACCTGTCTGTTTCAGGTCTCTGTGAAAGTTCAACCTGAGGCTTAGAGTTGTCAAATCCATCTACATTTGCATACAGTGCAAAGAATGAGTAAGTATTGTATAGTGTTCCAAAGAACTTTCGTTTAACCTCATCAACACCACTTGCATCAAACTTCAGGTTGTCCCAAGGCTGAGCATTGGTAAGCATATACCAGCGAAGCGCATCGGCACCATACTCACCAAGAGTCTTAAATGGATCAACAGCATTGCCTAGCCTTTTGCTCATTTTGTTGCCATCCTTATCCAATACAAGACCGTTTGACAAAACGGTTTTAAATGCAACCTTGTCGCTAACCATTGTTGAGATTGCGTGAAGAGTGAAGAACCACCCCCTTGTCTGGTCAACCCCCTCTGCAATAAAATCGGCACTCCTGCCAAAAGCCTCGTTTTCCAGTTTCTCAAGCCCCTCCTGTGCAAATGGCATAGCTCCGGAGTCAAACCAAACATCAATAAGATCACTCTCCCTTTTCATTGGTTTTCCACTCTGGGATACCAAAATATAATCATCAACATACGGTCTGTGAAGGTCTATCTTTTCGTAATTCTCCTTAGAGTAATCACCAGGAACAAAACCATTGTCTCTCAATGGATTTGACTTCATAAAACCAGCCTTGACTGATTTATCTAACTCTTCGAATAGCTCTGTTGCAGAGCCGATACAAATCTCTTCACCACCCTCCTCTGCTCTCCATACAGGCAGCGGAGTTCCCCAGTAGCGGCTTCTTGAGAGGTTCCAGTCCTGCAGATTCTCCAGCCACTTGCCGAATCTTCCGCTTCCTGTAGCCTCAGGTTTCCAGTTAATTGTCTTGTTAAGTTCAATCATCCTATCCTGAACTGCAGTGGTTCTGATAAACCAGGAGTCAAGCGGATAATATAGCACAGGCTTGTCTGTCCGCCAGCAGTGTGGATATGAGTGGGTATGTTTTTCAATTTTAAAAGCCAGACCCTGCTGCTTCAGCATCACAGCTATATCTACATCAAGGGTTGTGTCGTTTTCAGAAAGATTTGGATCGTAAGCATTCTTAACAAATCTGCCTGCAAACTCTCTGTAAGAATCATTCACACTCTCCTTAACAAATTGAGGATCCATATCCTCTATCTTATAGAATTTACCTGTTCTGTCAACAAGAGGCTGTCTCTGTCCGCCGGCATCTGTAATAATAAGAGGTGGAACCCCGTTTGCCTTGCCCACCTTATCATCATCAGCACCAAAAGTTGGTGCAATGTGAACAATTCCGGTACCATCACTTGTTGTAACAAAGTCTCCTGAAATAACACTCATTGCTCCTGAGGCCGGTTTAATCCATGGAATTAATTGTTCGTACTCTATTCCACAGAGTTTTGAACCGTAAATAACTTCACCAAACTTCTCAAATGGGACACTCTTGGCATTAAAATGAGCATCAACAAGCTCTTCTGCAAGAATATACACAGCCTTGCCATGAGTATACGGATTCTCAGAAACTACTGTAACATATTTAATGTTTGGCCCTACGCACAGAGCTGTATTTGAAGGAAGTGTCCATGGTGTTGTTGTCCAGGCCAGCATGAAGAGCGGAAGCTCTTCTCCTCTATCCTTTGCCACACTTTTAAAGAGACTCTCTGATGCCTGGTTTCTGATAACTTTAAACTGGGCAACACAGGTTGTATCTTTAACATCCCTGTAACAGCCTGGCTGATTTAGTTCATGAGTACTCAAACCTGTTCCGGCAGCTGGTGAGAATGGCTGTATTGAGTAACCTTTGTAAAGAAGCCCTTTGTTGTAAATTTTTTTAAGAAGATGCCACAGTGTCTCAATATATCTGTTGTCATAAGTGATATATGGGTTATTCATGTCTACCCAGTACCCCATCTGATCTGTAAGCGTCTCCCACTCTTTTGTATACTTCATCACCTCCCTGCGGCAGGCCGCATTGTACTCCTCAACAGTTATACTCTTTCCTATATCCTCTTTTGTTATACCCAGACTCTTCTCAACACCCAGCTCAACAGGGAGTCCGTGAGTATCCCATCCCGCCTTTCGCTGAACCTGAAAACCACTCTGGGTTTTGAATCTGCAGAAAACATCCTTTATTGCCCTGGCCATTACATGGTGAATACCGGGCATCCCGTTTGCTGAAGGTGGCCCCTCGTGGAACACAAAGAGTGGTGAACCCTCCCTCTCACTTATACTCCTCTCAAAACACTGCTCTCTTTTCCACCTATCCAGTATGGTATTATTTATCTCTACAAGATCAAGATTTTTGTACTCGGTGAACTTCATTTTTAATAAACTTTTTGAATTTGCAAAGATACGATTATTCACTACTTTTGAAAAAAATTGATAGCTATGTCACTTAATACCGCAGATCTTATTATTCTGATTTGCCTTATTCCCGCGATCTTCGCGGGTTTCATGAAGGGATTTGTGCGCCAGGCTGCTGCTGTGGCAGCACTAATCCTGGGCGTTTGGGCCGGGTATCACTTCTCAGATTTTGTAAGCACCAAACTGGCAAACTGGATTAATGTTGAGCAGAATATATTAAATATAATATCATTTGCAATAATCTTCATTGGTGTACTAATTTTAGTAAACCTTGCAGGGAGGGCAATTGAGGGTCTTGTCAAACTGGTTCTGCTCGGATGGTTGGACAAACTTGCCGGTATTATCTTTGCTCTGATAAAGTACGCTTTTATTTTCAGTATTCTAATATATCTTATAGAATCACTTGATGAACTTTTTAAATTTTTACCAAGGGAGACGCTTCAAAATTCAGTTTTATACGGGTACCTTTCAAAAATTGCCCCTGTTGTTTTTCCATACCTGAAAAATCTAGTTTCACACATCTGATTTCTGAATTTTAATTATCAGAATCGACAATCTCAGATAATTCAATAAACTGAGTAACTTTTTTACCATTTAGCACAACTTACCTGCTAATACAACTCAACTTTGCAATGCAGAGGGGGGTCGTGGCGAGGGTACTCCTGATGGGGCCGGGAGTGGAGAGTGAGAGGTACCTCCCTTTGCATTTTTAAATAGAGAGAGAGGTGAAAGATGGGTTATTCAATAAAAATCAGACAACATGATATAAGCGACTGTGGTGCCGCTTGTCTGGCATCAGTGTCGGCTTACTGGGGGCTCAGGCTCCCAATCGCCAGAATAAGGCTTTTCAGCAATACTGACAGCAGGGGGACAACCTTCAAAGGACTAATAGATGCTGCTAAGGCTTTTGGTTTCAATGCCGAGGGTTACAAAGCTCAGGAGAGGTCTCTTTACAAAATTCCAAAGCCTGCAATTCTTCATCTTGAAAAAAGCTCCGGCTTGCTCCATTTTGTTGTCCTTTACGGGATTAAAAATGGGCTGCTCAGAATAATGGATCCTATGGATGGTGAAATCCACAGTATCAAGATGGAGGAATTACTCAGCGAATGGAGTGGCAAGCTGGTAATGATATCTCCATCTGCGGGATTTACAAAGGGGGATCAGAGTGGCAGTGTTTCGCTCCGTCTTACAGAGTTACTGAGGGAGAATCGCTCTGCGCTTGTTAAAGCTTTGTCAGCGGCTCTTCTTCTAACTCTTACTTCGTTTGTAATTTCTCTTTTTATTAAGATAATTCTTGATTCAATTATCCCTTCAGGGGAGATTATTAATCTTTCAATAGCAGCATTGATTGTAGTATTGGTATTTGTTGCATCACTTATGTTATCCTGGATAAGAGGCACTATACTTGTAAAAGTGGGAATATCAATGGATAGTGAACTAATGGGGAGATACATCAGGCATCTTGTCAAGCTACCCGGAATTTTCTACGATTCAAGAGAGACAGGTGAACTTACATCAAGAATTTCAGATGCGGCAAAGATCAGAAGCTATCTTACAGTGACATTGTCCAGCCTGGCAGTATCGGCATTTATGCTTGTTGCATCTACCGGGGTTATGTTTGCCATATCTCCCGGAATGGCACTTCCGGCTCTGCTTATTATTCCTGTATACTCTCTGCTTTTCTACATAACAGACAGATACAATAAAAGAGCTCAGAGGAGAATAATGGAGAGAGGAGCAAAGTTTGAAAACAGAGTTATTGAGACTGTTAAATCTCATCTGGCAATAAAATACTCCTCAACCGAAAGCTACTTTGCAGGTAGATGCACATCTGCACTATCTTCATTTCTTGAGAGTGTTGAAGATTCTGCAAAATTTTCAATTTTCACAGGCTCTGCCGCAGACCTGGCTTCAAAGCTTCTCTTGGTAATAATTCTCTGGATGGGCGGTGCTGAAATGATTAAAGGAGATATTACTCCGGGGGAGCTTGTCGCCTTTTTCACCATAATTTCACTGTTTACAGCTCCTCTTTCTGAGCTGGTATCTGCCAGCTCAGAAATACGGGAGGGGACTGTTGCAGCCTCCAGACTCTTTGAAATTATGGATATGGAGTGCGAGCCCCTTGACGGAGGTATCGTCCACAGCACCGGAGCTCCGGAGTATATCAAAATATCAGATGTATCATTTTCTTACCCCGGAAGAGGGACCCTTTTAAAAGGGATTAATATGGAATTTCACAAAGGAGAGATATCTGCTGTAACAGGAGAGAGTGGTTGCGGGAAGAGCACACTTGTCTCTCTTATCACCAGGCTAAGAAGGCCTTCGTTTGGAGTAATAACTGCGGACAGACTTAACATAGAACATATCAATCTAAGAAACTGGAGAGAGATGATTGCAGTTGTACCACAGACGCCTGCCCTTTTTGCAGGTACTATTATGGAGAATATTGCTCCGGGAGAGGAGGATCCGGATAGTAAAATGGTGATTGAAATATGTGAGAGGCTGGGAATGACTGAGTTTATCGCATCACTTCCTCTGGGTTTGGAGAGCCCCGTTGGGGAGGGAGGTGCCTCACTGTCGGGTGGGCAGCAACAGAAAGTTTCACTGGCGAGAGCCCTCTATAAAGATGCACCTGTTATTATTGTAGATGAGGGGACTTCATCAATGGACCAGGAATCTGAGTTCCTTGCAGAGCGTGCACTTAAAATGGAGAGGGAGAAGGGAAAAATAATAATTATTATATCACATAAAGAGAGGTCAAAGTTAATCTCAGACAGAATATACAGAATGGAAAATAAATAGAATGGAGGGTGCACACTCCGGGCGGTGTCCGCTCGCCTTTTTGCGGATAATTAATAATTACGACTATGGAAAGAATAGAGTTGGAAAGATGGGGAGTTACTCCCCTTGATGAGAGAGAGCTTCTTGTACATGGCGGAGGCAGGCTAAAAAAGTTGCTTGAGGTAATTGATGAAGTTGTTAAACTCATTGAAAAGGCAGAGAAGTACTGGCCAAATTTCAAAGAGGGTTTTAAAGAGGGATGGGAGAAGGCATAATGGAAACAAAAGAGACAACTATGCTGCTCCTCGTTCATCTGGATGAGAACGAGTGCCTTTCAACAAGAGGTGGAGATGGGACCTGGGATAAAGAGGTCGTAAAATATGTTGGGTTTGGATTGGGATATGGAGCAAAAAAAATTGTAAAGGCTCTCCAGTTTCTAAGTAAAAATCTGTATGAATCACAGAGCCGGTCAATGGTTATATATAAATAATCAAAGAACTGCGTGAATTGCTTATATTTCGGGGAGTATTGAAAAAAATAATTTTACCTTTGTGTTCTATGAAAAGTTTTCTGAAACTCCCCGTTTTTATCCTCATCTTTATCCCTACCGTGATTTCTGCCCAGCAGAAGTTATGGAGTCTTGAGGAGTGCATTAGATATGCATGGGACAACAATTTGAGAATCAAGCAACAGGAGCTTGCTGTTGAACAAAGTGAGAATAACCTTTTTCAGGCAAAAATGAACTATCTCCCGTCGCTCAATGCCTCTCTTGGACACAGTATGAACTGGGGTCGCTCTGTTAATATGAATGACCTTCAGATTATTGAAAACAAGTTAAGCCAAAGCACAAATGCATCTGCAAGTGCAAACATCTCAATTTTTGAAGGATTTGTTAAAAACAATGATCTTAAAAGTAAAGGGGTGTTAAGGGAGATTGCCCGTCAGGAGGTAGGCCGAATAAGAAATGATATCTCTATTGAGATAGCCAGAGCCTATCTTCAGGTACTTCTTGCAAGAGAGATTCTTGAATCTGCAAACTCAAGTCTGGAAAATTCAGCAGTACAGGTTGAAAGAACAAGGAAGTTTGTTGATGCCGGGAGCCAGGCCTACAGTGCCCTTCTTGAAATGGAGGCTCAGTATGCCAGTGAACTTGTTCAGCAGACAAATGCTCAGAGCCAGGTTTCAAATGCTCTTCTTACACTCAGACAACTTCTGGATCTTCCGGCAGAACAAAGTTTTGATGTATCAACCCCGGGAGAAAACCTGAATATTGGACCATTTACAGCAGAGAGTCCTGATCAGCTTTTTGACGCATCTCTGGATTTACCGCAGATAGAGGTAGCAAGGCTCAATAAAAAGAATTCAGAATTGCAACTTGCTATTGCAAAGGGTCAGGCTTATCCCTCCCTCACTTTCAGGGCAGGTTACGGCTCCTATTATGCAGACAGCAGGGATGAAAGTTTCTTTGATCAGTTTAATGAAAACAGAAATCCTTCAATCTCTTTTGGAATAAACATCCCAATATTTAACTCATGGCGCACCAACACTGCTATTAAAAATGCAAAACTTGGAGTCAGGAATTCAGAGATCGAGACCAGAAGCAGGGAGCAATTACTCTACAAAGAGATCCAACAGTCTGTGAATGACGCAAATTCGTACTTTGCCCGCTACAAGGCAACTGAAAGAAATGTTAAGGCAATGGAGGAGTCCTTCAGATATGTACAACAAAAGTTTGATGTAGGTGTTCTAAATGCTACTGATTACTCGGTTGCAAAGAATAATCTTTTCAAAAGCAAGTCAGACTTCCTGCAGGCAAAATATCAGTTCATATTCCAGCAAAAGATAATTGATTTCTACAAGGGGAATCCCATAACTTTATAAAGATGAAGAAGAGTTTTAAATGGATAATCGGCGCAGCAGTTATAATAATTGTTGTGCTCGTAATTTTTGGAAGGAAAAATAGCAATAAAGGGGTGGAGGTGACTACTCAGATTGTTGCTAAGGGGACAATCACAGAGGTTATCCCTGCTAATGGAAAAATCAAGCCTGTTGTGGAGGTAAAGATCTCTCCCGATGTTTCCGGAGAGATTGTTGAGCTTAATTTTAAAGAGGGAGACAACATTAAAAGGGGTGAACTTATTATAAAAATAAAGCAAGATGTCTACATATCCATGAGAGACAGAGCCGAGGCATCACTTAACTCAGTAAAAGCTCAGCTGACACAACAACTTGCTCAATTTAAACAAATTGAACAGTCTTATCTTAGGAATAAAACCCTTTACGAGCAAAAGGCTATCTCTGAGGCAGACTATGAAAATGCTCTCTCTCAGTATAATGTTACTAAAGAACAGATAAAAGCTGCAGAATTTAATGTGAAAAGTGCTACAGCTGCTCTTCAGGAGGCACAGGACAACCTTGTCAAGACTACAATCTATGCCCCTATGGATGGCATAATTTCCAAAATGAATGTTGAGAAGGGAGAGCGTGTAGTTGGTACAAGCCAAATGGCGGGAACTGAATTACTAAGAATCGCTAATTTTGATCAGATGGAGGTTCTTGTTGATGTTAATGAGAACGATATTATTCGCATTCAGGAGAGGGACACTGCTATGGTTGAGGTTGACTCCTATCCCGGAAGAAAATTTACTGGGATGGTGACTCAGATTGCAAACTCTGCTAAAAACATTGGCTCTTCAATTGAACAGGTCACAAATTTTGAGGTAAAAATTCTAATTCTACCGGAATCATATCAGGACCTTGTTAAAGAGGGGCTGAATCCTTTCCGTCCCGGTATGTCTGCAACAGCTTCAATTCAAACTGAAAGAAGAGATAATATTATATCTATTCCTGTTCAGACGATTACAACAAGAAATGACCTCTTTACTGATACTCTTGCCAATAAAAAGAGCGATGAATTAAGTGAGCAGGTGTTTGTTGTAAAGGATGATAATACTCTTGAGGTTAGGAAGATTGAAACAGGCATTCAGGATATTACAAATATTGAAATTTTATCCGGGCTGAATGAGGGTGAAAGGATTGTAACCGGTCCATATTCTGCAATAAGCAAAACTCTTAAGTCCGGAGCTAAGGTCTCTTGGGATGACAAGAAAAAATAGTGTTACTCTACTGCTGCTTGAAACCAGTACAGAAGTGTGTTCTGTTGCTCTCAGCATTGACGGAGAGTTGACAGCTCAGAGGGAAATTCAAGAGCACAAAGCTCATGCAAGAGTTATTGCAGATTTTATTAAAGAGGTACTTTCAGATGCATCTTTATCAATTAATGATTGCAATGCTGTAGTTGTCAGTGAAGGGCCGGGATCATACACAGGTCTTCGTGTTGGCGTATCTGTTGCCAAGGGTATATGTTATGGTGCAAACCTCCCGCTTATAGCAGTTAGCTCGCTTGAGCTTATTGCCAGGTTGGCACTGGAGAATAGTCCGGCTCCTGAGGGTGATTTCAGAATAGTTCCAATGATTGATGCCAGAAGAATGGAGGTTTACACAGCTCTGTTTGATTCCAAGTACAATCAACTGACAAAAACCGAGGCTCATATTATTACCGAGGAGAGTTTTACAGAAACATTGTCAGAAGGAAAGGTCATCTTTACAGGTGATGGTTCTGAAAAAGCTAAATCAGTGATTACACATCCAAATGCAATTTTTACCCAAACTCACGCCTCTGCAAGAGGAATGATTGATCCGGCAATGCAAAAATACAAAAGGTCCGAGTTTGCCGATGTAGCTTACTTCGAACCTTTTTATCTCAAGGATTTTATTGCCGGAATATCTAAAAAATCGCTGCTATAGCCTTTTCCAGTTTAGAATCAAAAATATCTCTGGCTACAATTGTTCCGCTCTTGTCAATCAGAAAGACAGAGGGAACTTCTCTGATATTGTATGTGGTTACTGCCGGTGAAGCCGACCCTAGTCCATCACACACATTTATCCATGGGAGCTCTTGATTGGCAACAGCCCCTGACCAGGCTGTCTTATCAGTATCTACGCAAACCTGATATATTTCAAATCCCAAAGAGGAGTATCTGTCATAAATATCAAGCAATTCTCTGTTAAATAGCTTCTGATTTACGTCAGTAGTTGACCAGAATACTAAAAGAATAGCTTTTCCTGACAAGTCAGAGAGTGATCTCATCTGTGATTTAAGATCCGGAAGCTTAATATCAGGAAATCCAACCTCTGATGCATCCAGTAACTTTGAAGATATTGCATCACTCTTTTCTCTAAGGGTAATCTCATCCAGCAGAGGATTCAGGTAAACAGATCCGGGGTATGTAACACTAAGGGAATCGTAAACTCTTCTGAAAAGAAGAACATCTCTCATATCTCCAAAAAGAGGCAGTTCTCCCGGCATCTTTTGATAGAGAAGGTATACATTGGTTAGAGAGTTTGGATTTAAATAGAGATGTTTTATAGCAGATTGTTTATTTTTCACAAAAAGTGCTCCTAATGAATAGTTAAGAGAATCTGCCAATACTGCATCTCCTGAATTTATTGCCTCTGCCCTTTTAAGGAGAAGGGCTTCAAACTCTTTGTTTCTTGACTCCAGATCTTTTTCAAGGTTACTCAAAAGAACGCTTTCCGGAGATCCTTCAACAGAGCTGGAGATGCCAAGGGTATCTGTAGTCAGATAAACTGTTTCACCTGCAGCAATAAGAAGTGATGCAATCTTTCTCTCTTTATAATACAAGTAGTAGAATTCAGGCTGTGATGAGAGTTTGCGGGTTTTGTAAATAAATGAGCCCTCGCTGTCTGTCTTAATAGTATCAACAACTCGCTGACTGTTAAGCTGAAGAATCCTCAGGGTTAGCTTGCCCTCACCCATCCCCTCTACCTTCGCTTTTATTATTGTTTTGTTTGAATTGCAGGATACAACCAGAAATGCTGTAAACGCTATCAGGAGAATCTTTCTCATATTGTTTTTCAAAGTTGAATTTTTGATGCGATTGCTTTTGCTATGCTCTCCATAGTCTCTTTATCCAGACTAAGCTTAGGCTTTCTAAAGTCAATGTCCGATTCTGAATTTATTGGAACCAGGTGTATATGTGCGTGAGGTACCTCAAGCCCGATAACTGCTACCCCTACTCTTTTGCATGGTATGGCTTCACCAATCCCTTTTGCCACCTTCTGAGCAAATGCAAAGAGTCCTTTTAGCTCCGCCTCTTCAATGTCAAATATGTAATCTGTCTCTCTTCTGGGTATTACAAGTGTATGCCCCTGAGCAAGCGGATTTATATCAAGAAATGCATAGAAATCTTTATCCTCAGCAATCTTGTATGAAGGGATTTCGCCGGATGCAATTTTAGAGAATATTGATGACATCTTACTTTGAAATTTCAAGAATTTGAAATTTTACAACTCCTGATGGAACCATTACCTCAACCACATCTCCCTTGCTTTTTCCAATCAGGGCTTTTCCAATTGGCGTTGCTGCCGCAAGCTTCCCCTCTCTGAGATTAGCCTCGGTCTCCCCAACTAAAGTATAAACCACCTCGGTATTATTTGAAAGATTTTTAAGTTTTACCTTGTTCATAATCTGAACATGGGTTGTGTTAATTTTGGATTCATCTATAATTCGCGCATTGGCAATCATATCCTCAAGTTTTGAAATCTTGAGCTCCAAAAGACCCTGTGCCTCTTTAGCAGCATCGTACTCTGCATTCTCAGACAGGTCCCCCTTGTCCCGGGCTTCAGCTATCTGTCTTGAAATTGCTGGTCTCTCAACAGAGACCAGTTGCTGGTATTCCGCCTTAAGTTTCTCCAGCCCCTCTGAAGTTAAATAATGAATTTTTGACATAACTTAAAAAATTAAAAAAGAATCCAGCAGGACTGGACTCTTTGTTACAAAGATAAAAAATTTTCTTTAATAATAAAATTACTCTCTGAATTTTGGAGCCATAATTTCCGAGTAGAGAACTAGATTGCGGGGGTCAATCGCAAACACCGGTCCATCTTTAGCCTCTTCCTGTTCAGGTGCCTCATTAACCGAATGTTTGAAAGAACTTATCCCCTCTTCTGACTCTGAAGAGAGAGGAATATCTATCATCTGATATTCCGAATGCCTAACAGTATCTGACAATGGTGGTAAGAGGCTCTCTGATGAAGGCTCTTCGTGAAAATCCATCTCTTCATGGAAACCAATCTCTTCATGAAAAGACTCCTCTCTCCTCTGCTTAACCTGTTCCTTCTTTTTCTTCTCCATATATCCCTGCAGAATAAGTGCTCCAAGGCCGAGAATTATGTATATTATTGTACTGGCATCCATATTATCTCATTGTGATGTTATTCTCAGGGAGGTAAAGATAGGAATTTTCCCTGTCTTTGTGAAGCTGAGCCTTGAGATCATCAAGAGAGGAGAATGTTACTTCATCTCTCATCTTTGCAACAAACTCAAGCTTAATACTTAACCCGTAAATATCCTCATCAAAATCCAGAATATGGGTCTCGATTGTCCTTTCATTATTAATTCCAACTGTTGGCCTGATACCAATATTTGTTATTCCTCTGTATGTCTTTCCGGAGGTCTGTACCCAAACTGCATAAACGCCATCTGAGGGCAGTACCTTTAGTGGCTCATAGAGTCTCATATTGGCTGTGGGAAAGCCGATGCCCCTGCCTATCTTCATCCCCTCGACAACTACCCCCTCTACACCATAACGGTAACCCAGCAGGTTGTTTGCTGTTCCCATATCACCGGCCAGAAGCATCTCCCTGATTTTTGTTGAACTTATAATAAGGCCTGATTCATTTTCGGTATACTCATCAACCCTTACCGGATTAATTCCAAGATTTCGTGCAATTGCCATCATCTCATCCTGTGTCTGGTTGATATCACTACCAACCCTGTGATCGTATCCTATCACAAGAGTCCTTACATTTAGCCTTCTGATGAGATAATCCCGGAAATACTCCTCAGTGGTTTGTGAAGCAAACTCCTTGTCAAACTTTAAAGTGAAGACCTCGTCTATACCAAAGGATTTAATAAGTGAAATCTTCTCCTCAAGCGAGTTTAGAAGTCTGAACTTTGCGGCATCTTGTTGTAGTACTGTTCTTGGGTGTGGCCATAATGTGATGACTGCAGAGGTATCTCCCTGCTCTTTTGCAAGAGCGGAAATTTTTTCCAGTACTGCACGGTGTCCTCTGTGAACACCATCAAAAAACCCTGTAGCTGCTACAACCATCTTACTAAATCAAAATCTTGCCTGTGAGGAAGGTTAGGATGCTTTGCAAACATTCTTACAGCAACGCTGTAAGCACCTGCCTTCTCCGGAAGCATATTGCATATGTACCTTACATCTCCCCCCTCTGTTTTTTCAGGTGAAAACTCGTGCCTCTCTGCAATAACCATCCTCTTCTGAACCTGATCGAATGTAGCAAGGACAAATTCCACCCCTATCTCTTCAGCTGTAAGAGAGCCTAAGGATAGAACAACCTCAGCATGATATTTATTGCCAATTGAAAGGTTTAGTCTTGTATTATCAGGTTTGTTTATACTTCTTACCTCTATATTAGGCCACTCTGTTCGCATCTTTCTTTTCCAGAATGCCATCTCTCTTGCAAATGAGTAATCATCTGCCACTGCTTTTGTATGCCTGATTGCCAAAGGCTTGTAGTATTGCTCTACATAATCTGTTATCATCCTGTTTGTAGTGAAATTACCGGCTACTTTGGCTATGGTATTCTTAATAATATTAACCCAGTATCTCGGGATACCTGTCTCTTTATCATTGTCGTAAAATACCGGGGCAATTTCGTTCTCCAGCATATTATAAATTGTGGCAGCATCAAGCTGATCCTGGTAGTTTTGATTTTCGTAGGTCTTCTCCATTGGGAGTGCCCAGCCCGCTCCCTCTTTATAACCTTCAACCCACCATCCGTCAAGTACTGAAAAGTGCATTACACCATTCATAACTGCCTTTTCTCCGCTTGTACCGGAGGCCTCGAGTGGCCTTGTAGGAGTATTCATCCATATATCCACTCCCTGAACCAGCCTCTTGGCAATTGTCATATCGTATCCAGGAACAAAGAGAATTTTTCCGATAAACTGAGGCATAAGCGACACCTCAACAATATGTCTTATCAGGTCTTGTCCTGCTTTGTCTGCAGGGTGAGCTTTTCCGGCAAAAATAAATTGTACCGGCTGTTTTGGATTGTTTACAATTTTATCCAGTCTTACAAGATCTGTAAATAGAAGGTGAGCCCTTTTATAAGTGGCAAACCTTCTTGCAAATCCTATTGTAAGTATATCATCTCTTAAACTCTCTTTGATTTGTACAATTTGCTGAGGTGTATAATGAGCTGTAGAAACAGGATTTGAAAGGGTATCTTTTATTTTGTCAATTAATCTTCTGCGAAGTTTATTTCTAAGTGACCAAATTCTTTGGTCATCAACAGAATATATTCCTTCAAAGCAACTCTTGTCATAGTTATGAGACTGAAAATCATCTCCAAAAACCTCCGAATGTATCTGCTTCCATTCGCTGGATGTCCAGGTTGGATAGTGAACTCCATTAGTAACATGACCAACATGAAGCTCTTCAGGTAAATATCCGGGCCAAAGCGGAGCGAGTATATCCCGGCTTACTTTTCCGTGCAACCAGCTAACGCCGTTTATCTCTTGTGAGAGATTACAGGCAAGATTACTCATTGAAAATTTTTCTCCTGTGTTTGACGGGTCAATCTTTCCCAAGGACATCATCATCTCCCAGGAGATCTTTAGTCTTGACGGATAGTGTGACATATATCCCCTGAGAAGATCCTCCGGGAAGGCATCGTGTCCGGCAGGAACAGGTGTGTGTGTTGTGAAAAGAGATGATGCACGCACTATCTCAAGTGCCTCCCCGTACGAGAGATTTTTATCGTTAATGTATTCCCTTAATCTCTCAAGACCAGTAAATGCAGCATGCCCCTCATTGCAATGATATACATCTGTCTCAACTCCCAACATTCTTAGGGCTCGTATACCTCCTATTCCAAGAAGCATCTCCTGCTTTAGTCTGTTTTCCAAATCACCTCCGTAAAGATGGTGGGTTATGGACCTGTCCTCCCAGGTATTGTCTTCAAAATCTGTATCTAAAAGATAGAGGGGAGTTCTGCCTACATCGGCTCTCCACAACCTGGCTTTCAGAACCCTTCCCGGCATAGCTACACTTACTATCAGCCAATTTCCCTCACTATCACGCATTGGGCTGACTGGCAGTTTAGTAAAATCCTGGGCCTCGTAATCGGCTACCTGGTCACCGGATGAAGATAGTTTCTGAGTAAAGTATCCATATCTGTAAAGTAAGCCCACACCTACAATTGGAACTAGTTTATCACTTGACTCTTTAAGATAGTCTCCCGCAAGTATCCCCAAACCTCCTGAGTAAATTTTAAGTGACTGATCCAATCCGTACTCCATACTGAAATATGAAATTGTCGGATGTTCAGGGTCTGGTTTAGCAGAAACATACTCCTGGAAATTGGAGTAAACCGAGTCAAGTTTTCTCAGAAATTTTGTGTCTTTTTCAAGTTCTCTTGCTTTACTGAGGGTAACAGCATCCAACATCATAATAGGGTTTCCGTGACTTGCTCTCCAAAGCTCCAGATCAACCATTTTAAATAGTTCAATGGCCTCTTCATTCCAGCTCCACCAAAGGTTTTTTGAAATGATGTCGAGCGCTTGTATCCTCTCCGGAAGCTGCTTGTTAATTATGATTGACGACCAGTTGGGAGAGTTTGCCACATTAACCTTGAAGCTTAGCTTATCTCTCTCATCCTGGATTTGTACGAATCCGCTGTTATTTCCTGATATATTTTCCAATGCCATTGAATATGCTTTTGTGTATTTATCTATTTGATTTTTCCATAAGGCCGTCTCTGATGCTTTTTTTGCTCCGGCTCTTCGCTTTTCTCTATCCTGCCGGGAATCGCCAATCATATCCTCAATAAGAGTGGCGATCTTATCAGCAGCCTCTGTGTAGTTGTTATCGTCTCTCTCAACAATCTCAACTCCGGGGTGCCCCTCTCTCATATGATCCTTTATCCACAAGCCAAATCCAGCCAGATTTGTGGTAATTGCAGGAACGGAGAAAGCAAGGCTCTCAAGCGGAGTATAGCCCCACGGCTCATAATATGAGGGGAATAGTGAGAGATCAAGTGCAGATAAGAGGTCGTAATATTTTTTATTAAAAATGCCATCGGTTCCGTTAAGGTATGATGGGACAAAAAGCACTATAACCTTATCTTCCGGACTATTATTTAATCTTAGTTCCCTAACTCGTTTAACAATTGGATCCCACTCCGGTTCACTAAGTGTATGTGAAATATTTGTCTTATAATCTCCCCCATTTTCCAGTTTTGCCAGAAGTTCTTTGTTTGGACCGTTGTTTCCTGCAGGAACAAATATAAAGGCAACTACCTCTTTTGATGGTTTTCTGTCTCTTAGAATTGCAAGAGAATCAAGGAAAAGATCCAGCCCTTTATTCCTGAATTCATATCTGCCGCTGGTTCCAATAATTTCTGCATCGTTGCCGATAGCCCTGCCCGTCATTGACTGAGCAATCTTAAGCAGAAGCTCTCTTGAATCTTTTCTTAGATTATTTAAATCCTCTCCCTGCGGAGCTATTTGGGGATCAAATCCATTTGGCGTTACTATATCGGGCTCTCTGTCCAGAAAGTGTTTACACTCCATGGCAGTAAGGTCACTTACTGTTGTAAATACATCAGCTTCTCTGGCAGATATCTTTTCGAGTGAGTGTTTGGCCGTAACATTTAACTCCTTTGCGGTTTGATCCGGGTTACCCCACTTCCCGTTTTCATAGAGATGAAGATTATTTCCCGCAATAGATCTTCCAACTGTTGTTGCATGAGTTGTAAAGAGTGTCGCTACGGAAAGTTTGCTCTCTTTAAGATGAAGCAATCCTGCTCCGGTCATCCATTCATGAAAATGGGCTGCAATTTTATGCGACGGAGATAAATTGTATTTTATAAAACTCTCAATTGCTCTGCCTGCCGCGTAACCAAAAAGAGCGCTCTCTATATAGTCCCAGTGGCCGGTAAGCGAATCAAGACCAAATCTCTTCCAAAAATTTGTAAGTATTTCATCTTTTCTTGTAATAAGCGGACTGAAATCCACCAATATTGAGAGAGGACTCCCCGGTATATTCCATCTTCCTGTCCTTACCCTGATCCCCTCCTCTAAAGCTTTTGCTTTCCAGGATCTAAAAAGATTCTGATCTTCTGAGAACTCAGGATTGTTTGCAGTCTCCCGCCATACATCCGGCCCAATGTAAATATGATTCCCCTCCTTTATTCCGGAGAGATAGGGTGCCTTGGTCGCGATAACCGTATGTATTCCGCCCACCTTATTGCACACCTCCCAACTCACCTCAAAGAGATAGTCGGGGTGCATTATCTTTTTTTCTGACATAACTGTTTATCTGCCTTTTAACTATTTTGAGCCCTTTTTAGCTGCAATTTTTGTTCCACTTTTTACCCTGACTGCAAGTGAGCGTTTTTGAACTCTAACAAGAAAATCACTCAAGACATTCATATAGTTAATAAAGGCCTCATATGGAGTCTCATAGGGGTTAAAGTACTTATGTACTGCTCCGTCTGAGAAGAATTTTGTACACATATAATAAAAGTGATCGCTCTCCTGAAGTTTAAGAAAGTCTGCCGAGAGAGTGTCGTCTGCCGCCTCTTTTACAAGCTCCCTCACTTCGTATAATTTACTGAAGGCCTCGTTTTGCAGTTCATTTCCTAACCATGCACTGGTATCCCGCTCCTCATCTGCCCAGGAGATTGGGTATGGAACATGTAATGGTGCCACAGGCTGATGCTTTTTACAGGCCTCGGAAGGTGTTAAAAATTCAAAATTTGTTTGTGATAAAACGGCTGATGGTAAATGTTTAAGGAAATCAAATATTCCTGTGGTTTCGTGCTGATGCTCTCCAAAAGTTTCGTAATCCATAAAGAGATTAACAATCTCCTCTTTCTCCAGAGATCTGGACAGCCAGGTAACATATTTATCTGCAGTGAGCGGCCAGTTGCTCCATGATCTGTCAGAAAACCTAAATGCTATATCGTCGCTGAGCTGAAAATTTTTAAGAAGTAATTTGAGTCTTGGGTTAAGAGCATTTGTGTATAAATAGTTGGGGCTCTTCCAGGCCAGAACATGTTTTGCCCCCTCAGTGAGCATACCTTTAAATCCTAAATCAGCAACAACAGAGCCTATTGAATCTGAATATATTAACTCTGTATTTCTGAATATAACAGGTTTTTTACCAAAGAGTTGCTCAATTTTTTCCGAGTGCATTTTAACCTGCCCGGTAAATTCGTCTTCATTGATAAGTGAAGATAGAGAGTGTGCATATGTTTCAGCTAAAAATTCAACACAGCCTGTTCTTGCCAGCTCTTTAAAACTCTCAATAACTTGAGGTGCATATTTTTCAAACTGATCGAGTGCCACTCCTGAAATTGAGTAGGCAAGCTTAAACGCCCCCTTGTGCTCTTTTATAAGATTAAGAATTATCTTATTTGCTGGCAGATAACATTTCTCTGCTACCCTTTGAAGAATTGTCCTGTTATTAAAATCGTCATAGTACCAGGACTCTTTACCTATATCAAAAAATCTGTAAAGTCTTAATCTGTCTGGTTGGTGTACCTGGAAGTATATGCAAATGCTCTTTTTCATAACAGCTTATTTTTTCGACAATTGAGTGTAAATCTCTTTAATTTTAAATGCGGCGTTGTCCCATCTCAGGGCATTAACCTCGTTCAGTCCGTTTTTTACTGCCGTTGAACTTAAAGCAGGGTAAGCCAGAAGACCATATATTGAGTCAGCCAGTGCATCAATGTCCCAGAAATCAACTTTAATGGCATGATGAAGAACCTCAGCCACTCCACTCTGTTTTGAAATGATTGTTGGCACATTTGATCTCATTGCCTCTAACGGAGAAATTCCAAATGGCTCTGATACAGAAGGCATTACATAAACATCTGAAAAAGCAAACATTCTTTTCACATCCTCTCCCCGCAAAAAGCCGGTAAAGTGAAATTTTGTTGCAATCCCCAGCTTTGCCACCCGTCTGATAGATCTGTTAAGGAGATCTCCGCTTCCAGCCATAACAAATCTTACATTGGGATATCTTTTCAGAACCTTGGCAGCTGCCTCAATAAAATATTCAGGCCCCTTCTGGTATGTTATCCTGCCAAGAAATGTAACTATCTTCTCGTCAATTCTGCTGTCAATCTCCATCTGTTCGAATCCGTCAAAATCAACAGCATTATGCACTGTTACAACTTTTGAGGGGTGAATTCCGTATTTGCTTATAACAATATTTCTGGTAAGGTTACTTACAGCAATTACCATATCGGCCTCCTTCATACCCCTCTTCTCCAGATCGTAAACCAGTGTGTTGATATTCTCTCCGCTTCTGTCAAACTCAGTCGCGTGGACATGTACTACAAGGGGTTTTCCGGTTAGTTTTTTTGCAGCTATCCCGGCAAGGTATGTAAGCCAGTCGTGAGCGTGAATTACATCAAATTCCTGAGTCTTGGCAATCTCTGCTGCAACCATTGCATATCTGGATACCTCTTCCATAAGGTTTGAGCCATACTTTCCGGAGAACTTATACTTCTGACCAAGAAAACTTTTATAACTCTTAACCTGACCCTTCTTACTCTTCTCCACCATTTCAGTAAACTGTTCAGGATCTAGATAAGGAACCATATTTGTCCCCACTCTTAAAAACTGCACATTTTCCAGAAAGGTTTTTACATCTCCCACATTATGTGATATCTCAATATCGCTGGCATTAATAATTTTCACAGATTTCTGATCTTCGTCTCCCGAGGCTGATGGCATAACAAAAAGAACCTCCACATCCATATTTGAGAGCCCCTTTGTAAGTCCAAAACAGGCTGTACCCAAACCTCCGGAAATGTGTGGCGGGAATTCCCATCCAAACATCAGTACTTTCATATCTTTTTGTTTTTATGGTTCAAAACAAGTCTCATTGACCAAAGCAGGGATGCAACACTTATTGAATACGAGGTGCACCCGTGAGGCTGATGAGGCGGATCACCATCATACACCTCTGATACAGAGCCAATACAGTGAATCTGCACATCCTCCTCAAAAGCAGATATTAAATCCTCTGCTCTCTGGATAAATGAATCTCCGTGCAATTTAAGATTTGCATCAATGTAAAATCCAAGCAGCCAGGGTCTGGCTGTACCCATATGATAGGCTGAGTTTCTGCTGAACTCATCTCCATCATACTCCCCTTTATAATGCGGGCTTTGGGGAGAGAGTGTCCTTATCCCCCTCTCTGTAAGTAACTCCTGCTGAATTCTCTTAAGAACCTTTGATTTCTGTACATCTGTAATGGGAGAGTAAGGGAATGAACAGGTAAATAGTTGATTTGGCCTGACACACTTGTTTTGTCCTTCGTGACCAACATAATCTGCCAGGTAATCACCCTGCTCAATCCAAAAAGCTTTGTTAAAACTCTTAGCAATCAGTTTCTGAACAGGCTCCCACTCATCAACAAATGCTTTGTCTCTTGATCCCCTTGCCAGTTCTATTGCAAATGAGACTGCATTATACCAAAGAGAATTAAGCTCCACCTGATAACCCTCTCTCTCTGTAACCGGTTTTCCGTTTACATACGCGTCCATCCAGCTCAGAGCGGTACCTTTTTTCTCTGCCCACAAAAGTCCGTTACCGTGTAAAACTACAGAGTCCCCCTCCTTTGTGTTTTTATAGTGATTAAGAATTGCCTTTATTGTTTCCGCACTCTCTTTCCATACAGTGGTCTTACTTCTCTTATAAATAGTCAGTTGCTGAATATTCCATATTAACCAAAGGGGAACATCCGGCTTGGACCCTCCGGAGTCCGGGATAAATCCCTCTCTTTTAACAAAATCTTCAAGAACTTTTCTAAATCTTTTTTTATCATCAAGGCCAGACAGTGTAATGCCTGGAAGAGCCAGGAGCGTCTCTCTGGAATTTTTATCAAGCCAAGGATATCCTGCATAGATAGACATACTCTCTCCATCAGATATCAAAAACTGTTTGGAAGCAATTTTAAGACAACTTTCAAAGCTATCCCTTGCGCTTCTTGCTTCAAGATAATTTTCAAACTTGGTATTGAGGCCAGCAGGAGACTCTGCATTGGTTGATGCCGAGAAAACTACTGACTGACCCTTCTTAAGAGGGAACTCAAAATATCCGGGAACAAACAGATCCTCTGCAGATTCGTAAGCCCTTCTCCTCTCCTCTTTATACTCAATATTGTAGTACCAATCAGGGTTAGAGACATAATCTGCCTTTACTGAGAGTTGCAGGTTGAGTTCAGGAAATCCTTCATACATTTTAAAGGCTCGTCCCCCCTGAATCTCAATGGCAGACCTATCTGCATTAAGATTTGATTTTGAAAGGGAGTGGATATGCCTGAAAGCAAGAAAAGGTTTTAGCTGAAGAGTTGTTGGAGAGTTAGCCTCAAGAAGTGTGTATCTGGCAAAGTACTGACCTTTGTTATGAGCAAGCATCATCTCTTTTTTTAAAACCATACCCCCAACTCTGTAGGTAATAGAGACACACTTGTCAATTTCAAATTCTCTAATGTACTTGTGGCCTCTGGGTTCGTATATATCTCCATATCTGTGTATACCCAGATTAAATGCCTTGCCGTGCTGAATCAGAGACTCATCAAGTGATGAGAGTAGTACAAATTTTTCATTATTGAAGTTAGCAACGGGGAGTACCAGAAGGCCATGATACTTTCTGGTATTACAGCAAACAATGGTTGTGTTCATATAGCCGCCGGCGTGGTTTGTGGAGAGGAGCTCACGCTTAAGCGAGTATTCCAGATTCACCAGCTCTCCCTTGTTGAATTTTAAATAGGCCATAGGGTTAATATTTATCTGTGCAATTTAACAAAAAAAATGTTAAGAATCAGTTTCATCTGACCTTTTTGAAAACAATTCCGCACCGTGAAGGGAGGTATATCTTTATGAAATTTGAATCCCCCTCTTGCATTGAAAAATGAACGCACCCCTTTTCTACTCTTCCATATCCTCCGAAAATTTTCATATCAGTATCAATAAGATGTTTATATTCTCCCGCAGGAGCATCAACTCTCAGGTCTGTATATGAATTTAAGGGGCTGAAATTGAATGCAAACAGGTAATCGCCCCTTAAATAGGCTATAAGCTGTCGCTCGTTGTGCTGAAGCACCTTAGTGGGCCTCTTTCCAAAAAGAGAGCCTCTCTTAAGAAGAGACAACATCTCCTTTTCAAATTCAAGAAGCCACGAATATTTTAGCCTTTTATCAAATGCCAGATTCCACTGCCTTCTGGCGTAATGGTAGGACCAACCGTTTCCCTCTCTTGGGAAATCAATCCACTCAGGATGGCCGAATTCATTACCCATGAAGGTTAAATATCCATTCCCTGCTGTAGATGATGTTATAAGTCTTATCATTTTATGAAGGGCTATACCTCTGTCAAGTGTAATACTTCTCGTCTCTCTCTCCATTGATGTGTACATCTCAGCATCAAGAAGCCTGAATATAATTGTCTTATCACCAACCATTGCCTGATCGTGACACTCGGCATAACTAACAGTTTTCTCATCATCTCTTTTACTGGTTAGCTCGTGATAGAGCTCTTCCATGTTCCAGTCTTCGTCTCGTCTCTCCTTTATCAGCTTAATCCAGAGATCAGCTATACCCATACTCATTCTGTAATCAAATCCCACTCCCCCTGCTGTAAATGGTGCTCCCAGCCCCGGAAGTCCGCTAACATCTTCAGCAATTGTTATTGCTGAAGGATTGCACTCTTTTATCACTCTGTTTGCCAATACCAGGTATATAAAAGCATCGTTGTCTATGTTGCCTGAGAAGTAACTGGAGTAGTCTGTGAAGCTCTTTCCTAGTCCATGATCATAGTAAAGCATACTGGTTATACCGTCAAAGCGGAATCCGTCAAAATTAAATTCCTCGAGCCAGTATTTACAGTTTGACAGCAAAAACCTAATAACCTGGTCTTTCCCGTAATTGAAGCATCTTGAGCCCCAGGCAGGATGATCTCCTCTCTCACCTGAGTGAAAATAGAGATCTCTTGTCCCGTCAATTTCAGACAACCCCTCCAGTGTGTTGCTTACTGAATGGGAGTGTACAATATCAAGAATAACAGATATCCCGTAGCCGTGAGCTTCATCTATCAGCATTTTAAGTTCATCAGGAGTTCCAAATCTTGAACTGGGAGCATAAAAGCTGGAAACCTGGTAGCCAAATGAACCATAATACGGATGCTCCTGGATAGCCATCAGCTGTATTGTATTGTATCCTGTTTTAGCTATATATGGGAGAATATTCTCTCTGAAATGATTGTAAGAGCCAACACCTGACTCTTCTGTGCTCATCCCGATATGAGCTTCATAAATCAAAGGTGTTTCACTCTGAACAGGCCTCCTGTTTTTCCATTTATAATCTCCTGTATCCCATACCTGAGCTGCAAACAATTTAGTGTCAGGATCCTGCACAACTCTTGTTGCATAAGCCGGTATTCTCTCTCCCTCCCCTCCATTCCACTGGACAAGCCATTTATAATTATCTCCGTGAGCTAACAAGTCTGCATCCAATCTAAGCTCCCAGTTTCCATCTCCAACGGAGTTAAATAAAAAAGCAGAATCTTTTTTCCATCCGTTTTTATCACAAAGCAGGTATATGGCAGAGGCATTTGGTGCCCACTCTCTGAAAATTCTCTTGCTACCCTCCAGATATGTGCAATAATACAAATGATTGTTTATTGCATCGGCAAGCCTGAGCTCTCCCTGAGACATCTCGGCCATCCTTATCGCTGCAATTTCGTGCCTGCTCCAGATGTCTCTTTTCCAGGGTTCAAGCCACGGGTCATCCCTCCATAGTTTTAACTCTTCCATATTACTTGTTTTGAAGCTTATCTATATCCTCTCCGTATTTCCTAAGTTCCTCCCTGCATATACCTGCCAGTTCAAGAGATCTTTTTACCATAGGTGCAATATCCTCAATTTTTGTAGAGGGATCCTCAATTTTTGCAACAAGCAACTCCAGCTCTGCCAAAGCCTCCCTGTAACCGGGAAGAGCTTCGTTTTCACTATTTCTCCTCTTCATATTTATATATTTTTACTATTTTACTTTCTACTATTCCATCTGCTAAAATAATCCTGATGGAATCATCTTCTTTGAGGCCTTTAACGCTGTTTATCCTTCTGTTATTGAAAGCAGGTATTGCATAACCTCTCTCAAGAAGAAGCAGCGGATTTCCTGAATTTATCCGTTGAATAAACAGTTCAACCTTATGATATTCTGCCGTTATTCTCTCTCTGGCTTTTGAAATAATCTTTGCTTCAATTTTGTCAATCAGAGCAGTCTCCTCTGCATTTCTTCCCCTTACAGCAAGATTAAGTCTCTGTATAAGATAAGAGAGACGCTGCTCCTCTGAGGCAAAAATATCAATAATAAAATCAGCTACGGCAGTAGGTGTTTTAAGACCGGCAAATGCAACCATATCGGCCACATGGACATCGTGGTCGTGGCCAATACCTGTTATTACAGGGAGAGGAAACTGAGCAATGTTGGCAGCTAATTCGTAATCATCAAAACAGGATAAATCCTGAACAGAGCCTCCTCCCCTGACAATGACGACAAGATCAAATTCATCTGCTCTGAGAGCTACTCTTTCGAGTGCTGCTATGATCTCAGCAGAAGCCGCAACACCTTGCATGGAGGAGGAGAAGAGTTCTGCAGTGAATTTGAATCCATAATCGTTATTATGAAGATGCTTTATAAAATCTCTGTATCCGGCAGCTCCCTCTGATGATACTACAGCTATCCGGCCGGGCAAGTCTGCCAGTTCAAGAGTACTGTTCATATCAAACATCCCCTCATCTCTCAGCCTCTGAATTGTCTTCTGTCTCTTAAGCTCCTGCTCTCCTACTGTGTATGAAGGATCAATATCAGATATAATAAGGGAGAGTCCGTAGAGTGGAGTGTACTGTACCTGGGCTTTGATCAGAATCATCATTCCTCTTGTAAGCTCCTCTCCTGTTGTGGTTGAAAAATAGGGTCTCAGAATTCTGTAGGTAGAGGACCAAATTATTGCCTGTGCTCTTGCTGATATTCCCTCTTCACCCGGCCTTTTTTCTACAAGCTCAAGATAGCAGTGTCCGGTTGATTGATGCTTAATTTCACTAATCTCTGCTCTGATCCAGTAACTTCTCTGAAGTGCTCTCTCCAAAGCTCCCCCTATCTCCTCCTGCATCTCCAGCAGCCCTATGCTACTCCCTTCTCTCATACTATCTTGGATTTTTTATTGGTCACCATACAAATATAAGCATAAAATTGTACCTTTGCGGCATAATTCCAGAGTATGAAAATAAGCAAAGCGGTATTTTCCGGCAGCTCCGGGAGAGTGAGTGAAAAACCCTCCCTTAGGTTGCCTGAGTTTGCATTCATTGGCAGGTCCAATGTAGGCAAATCATCGCTTATCAATGCGTTGTGTATGCAGGGAAAGCTTGCACACACCTCTTCCACCCCCGGAAAAACACAATTGGTAAACCACTTTTTGATTAACGACTCCTGGTACCTGGTGGATTTGCCCGGCTACGGCTACGCAAAGCTATCCAAGAGTATAAGAGCCAAGCTAAGCGAGATTGTAACTAATTACATCAACGAATCTGAAGAGCTCCGGTTCTTGTTTGTACTGCTTGATTGCAGACACGCTATTCAGAAAATTGATCTTAGTTTCCTTATTGAGCTTGGTAAAGCCGAGGTCCCTTTTGCCATAATATACACAAAGGCAGATAAACTCGGCAAAGTTGCTCTGCAAAACAGACTTGAGGAGAACTCAAAAGTTTTGCTGGAGTACTGGGAAGAGCTTCCAATGACTTTTGCCTCCTCAGCCGAGAGCGGGCTGGGAAGAGAGGAGATCCTCTCCTGTATTGCAACAATTTTGGACAGAAAATAAAAACAGAATAATGGATCATCAACATCAGATTAAGATTTTCGCCTGCAGAAGCTCCAGATACCTTGCAGAGAAAATTGCCAGTTCCCTGGGACTTGAACTGGGAAGGTCATCAGTAACAGTATTCAGCGACGGAGAGTTTCAGCCGGCTCTTGAAGAGAGCGTAAGGGGGGCAACCGTTTTCATTGTTCAGAGCACCATCCCGCCTGTAGAGAATATTTTTGAATTACTCCTTATGATAGATGCTGCAAAGAGAGCATCGGCATATAAGGTAATAGCAGTAATGCCTTACTTTGGATGGGCAAGGCAGGACCGTAAAGACAGGCCAAGAGTTCCGATAGGGGCAAAAATGGTTGCAAATCTTTTGGAGGCTGCCGGTTGTGACAGGGTTATGACTGCCGATCTTCATGCAGATCAGATACAGGGATTTTTTGATATCCCTGTAGATCACATATATGCCAGTTCAATTTTCCTTCCTTACCTGAGAGATCTCAAACTTGATAATATGTCAATAGCAGCTCCTGATATGGGTGGAGCTAAAAGAGCAAATGCTTACTCAAGAATACTGGGATGCCCTCTGATTATTTGCCACAAATCCAGGGAGAAGGCCAATGTTGTTGGCTCAATGACTGCGATTGGAGATGTAGAGGGAAAAAATATTATCATAATTGATGATATGATTGATACGGCAGGAACAATAACAAAGGCTGCCGATATGTTAATGGAGAAAGGAGCGTTAAGCGTAAGAGCCCTTGCAACTCACGCAGTATTATCCGGTCCGGCATTCGAAAGAATAGAGGGCAGTGCGCTTAAAGAGGTCATTATATCTGATACAATTCCTTTAACACTTCGTCCGGACCAGGAGGCTTCAAAAATCAGAGTGCTTTCAGTAGCTGAAATATTTGCAGATGTTATTGACAAAGTATATAACTACAAATCAATTAGCACAAGCTTTATATTCTGATTATGATAAATCTTAATCCCAAACCTCTTCACGACAGAATTGTCAGCTCCATTAAATTATTTTTCAGGGAAGCAGGCAGAGAGTGTGCTGTTCTTGGACTTTCAGGCGGTATTGACTCCGCACTGGTTGCTGCACTTGCTGTTGAGGCTCTTGGGAAAGAGAATGTCCATGGAATTCTGATGCCATCACCATTCTCTACTCTTCACTCAGTTACTGACGCTGTTGAGTTGGCTGATAATCTCGGAATTTCATACGGGGTTTTACCCATAGAGGATATATATGAGAGGTTCCATTCTGAACTTAAAGAGTTGTTTGAAGAGGAGCCTAAAAGGATTGTTCTGGAGAATCTTCAGGCGAGAATCAGAGGCGTTGCATTGATGGCATGGACAAACCAAAATGGCTCTCTTTTGTTAAATACTTCAAACAAGAGTGAGATTGCCATGGGGTACGGAACTTTGTACGGAGACCTTACCGGAGCACTTATGGTGCTGGCTGATCTTTATAAGTTACAGGTATACTCTGTTGCTCGTTATATTAACAGAGACAAAACTATTATCCCGGAGTCTATACTTGTTAAAGAGCCCTCTGCGGAGCTGAGTATAAATCAGAAAGACAGCGACACTCTTCCTGAGTACTCTGTACTGGACCCAATTCTTCACTCTCTCATTGAGGAGAAGAGAAGTGGTTCTGACCTTATAGAGGATGGCTGCGACATAAGCCTTGTAAACAGGATTATGCATTTAATGAATGTATCCTCTTTTAAGGCTCATCAGCTTCCTCCTATGATTCAGATTGGAGATTCACCTCTTCTTCCTGACTATAAATGTATTTTTTATAAAATTGATTAAACAAGATGACAGTAATACTTTTTTCACTTCTGCTCGTTGGGCTGGCTGTGTTCCTGCTCTCTTTCAATATAATTTTCAGAAAAAACGGCAAGTTCCCTCAGTCTGAAATTGGTGCCAACAAAGAGTTGCGCAAAAAAGGGCTTATGTGTGCAAAATCTGAAGAGAAGATTCTTTGGAAACAGAAGAACACAGGCATAAAAACAAATATTAAATATGACCCTCTATCTGATGGTTGCGGAGGTTGCTCCTGCGGCTCAGACGGGTGTCAATAAGGATTAAAATGAGTATAGTAGCCATAGTAGGACGCCCGAATGTGGGCAAATCAACTCTCTTCAACCGTTTGGTTGGGATGAGGAAGGCCATAGTAGACGAAATCTCAGGAGTTACCAGAGATCGTCACTACGGAAAGTGCGAATGGACCGGGAGAGAGTTCTCGGTAATAGACACAGGAGGATATGCAATTAATTCGGAAGATGTCTTTGAGGCTGAAATTCGCAAACAGGTTCTTCTTGCAATTGACGAGAGTGACCTTGTTCTCTTTCTTTGTGATGTGGGAACAGGTATAACCGATTATGATGAGGTTATCGCAGATATTCTGAGAAGAAGTAAAAAACCTATTATACTTGTTGCAAACAAAGTGGATACTGGAGATAAAATGTTTGACAGCCATATCTTCAACTCTTTCGGCCTTGGGGAACCATTCTGTATATCATCAGCGAGTGGAAGCGGTACGGGAGATCTGCTTGACAAGGTACTGGAACTTCTCCCTCCTGAAGAGGAGGTTAAGGAAGAGGATAAGGTGATACCCCATATTGCAATTGTTGGAAGGCCAAATGTTGGCAAGTCCTCTCTTACAAATGCTCTTCTTGGTGAAGAGAGAAATATTGTAACACCTGTAGCAGGCACCACCCGTGACTCAATTTCTACATATTACAATAAGTTTGGTCACGAATTTATCCTGGTTGATACTGCCGGATTACGGAGAAAAACAAAGGTTAAAGAGGATCTTGAGTTTTACTCTGTGATGCGTTCAATAAGGGCTATAGAGGCTGCGGATGTATGTATTCTTATGATTGATGCATCTCTGGGAGTTGAGGGTCAGGATATGAACATTTTTAACCTTATTATCCGTAATAAAAAGGGGTGTGTTCTTGTAGTAAACAAATGGGACGCTATTGAAGGAAAGAGCGCCAATACAATGAAAGACTTTACCAAGGAGATTAGGGAAAAGACTGCTCCATTTGTAGATATTCCAATCATATTCACTTCAGTAATTAATAAACAGAGAATCCTTGATGTACTTGACTCGGCAGCAAAAGTTTATGCAAACCGCTCAAAAAAAATATCAACTTCAAAGCTTAACGAGGTAATGTTAGAGGAGATATCAAACTATCCACCTCCGGCAACTAAGGGAAAATATATCAAAATCAAGTATATAACTCAACTGCCTACACCGGCTCCCTCATTTGCATTTTTCTGTAATTTGCCACAGTATGTAAGGGAGGATTATAAGAGGTTTCTTGAGAATAAACTCAGAAAGCACTTTGACTTTACCGGTGTACCTATACAGATTTTTCTGAGGCAGAAATAAGAGGAATTCTTACTGTAAAGTTTGCCCCTCCAAGCTCTGTTGATCTGGTGTATGATATCAGACCGTGACTTTGGTCCAGTATGCTTTTGCATATTGCAAGTCCGAGTCCTGTTCCGCTGCTTTTAGTGGTAAAATTAGGCTTAAACAGTCTGTGAGTTAGGTTATCCGGAACGCCGGGACCATCATCCTCTACCGATGTAACATATTGATCCCCCTCTCTGCCTAGAGTTACCACAACACTACCCCCCTGTTGTGGCTCTATGGCCTGCAGGGCGTTTGACAGCAGATTGACAAATACCCGTGTAATCTGAGTCTTCCTTACAGCAACCATAGCCTCTTTCAACTCACTTTTAAATTTGATGGTAATGTCATCCCTGGTATTAAACAAGACAATCTGCTCCCTTATAAGTTTATTAAGATCAACTACTGTTATCTCCTCAGAGTAGAACCTGGAGAAACTTGAGAATTCACTGGCAACATCTGAAAGAATATCAATTTGTTCAATAAGCGAATTGGCCAGCCTCTCAAATTTCTCCTGCCATCCGTCAACATTCTGCTGTTTGAGCCTTACAAGATGCTGAATACTAAGCCTCATAGGGGTCAGTGGGTTCTTAATTTCGTGGGCAATCTGTCGGGCCATCTCTCTCCATGCCTGCTCCCTCTCTCCCTGAGCCAGCCTGTTTGTGCTCGATTCCAGGTCATCAACCATCTTATTGTAAGCTGCAACAAGAATACCCAGTTCATCTTTGTTGTTATAATCAATGTGTTCCGGATGCTGAGAGATGTCCAGCAATTGCATTTTTCTGCTAATCTCTGCAAGTGGTTTGGAGAGTGAGTTTGAAAGTGCAAAACCACCAAATACAGCACCAATAAGCAATAAGAGGTATATATTAATAATTGCTGCGATAATGCTTGATGCATCTGCTCTAAGTTCTGATTGTCTTGAAAAGTATGGTATGTTTGCAATGGCAATCATATTACCATCTGCGTTAAAGAGCGGGGCGTAGAGTGAAAAATAGTCAAGATTCGCAATTTTCTCCTTGTTTACAAACTGCTTCTTTTTATTGTAAACAATCTCGTTGTAGGCAACAGGATGCATCCTTGAACCAAGAATGTAATTATCATATATTTCCGGCTGAGTAGTTCTTAACAACTGACCATCAGGCCTGTAAATATTAATATCTATCTGGGTATTGTCTGATAACCTGTTCATAGCCTCAAACAACCTTATGTTATTGAACTGAGGATCATTGTATCTTTTTGCCAGCCTGCTGTAATATGAGAGAGTTGATTGAACCGATTGCATCTTCTCCTCCATTTGCATTCTGTTTGTCTCATCAAAATAGTTAAGTGAAAACCAAATGCTTCCTGCTCCCATAAAGAAGAGGGCAAAAACGAGAGATGCAATTATAAGAATGGTAATTTTCCATCTGAAAGAGTTTCTCGGCATTTTTGGAAGGATCCCCTTGTGCCTTGTCCTTACAATAGAAAATGTAACGAGTGAGAAGAAGAGCATAATATATGAGAATGTTACTATATATGGAAAGGGACTCCTCTCAGGTCTGCTTATCATAATTACATTTTCCCCGGACAATTTGTTTACAAAATGAATCTGACCATCCTCTCTTACTGCCTTATAGCCTATTTCATAATTATCTTCAAGCACTGTTGGGTAGTTATACCTGCCGGAGTAGGAGATCATTCTGTTATTCAAATACTTAGCAAATGAATAACTTGATCCCAAATTAATTGTTCCGGCATTTTTATGATCAAGCAACAGCTCCGTATAACCTGCATTTGCTCTCATAAACTTTGAATCCAGTTCGATATAGAGATTTCTGTTTCCTCCAAAACCTTGGTAAATAAAGTATCCAAGATAACTGATTCTTCCGTTGTAGTTATTCATGAAGAAGAAGTGGGAGTTGGAGTAGAGCGGAATTCCATACCTCATTATTTCATTGTCAAAAAAGGCTCCGCAGGGCTGAGGCTGAGATTCACTGTCAACAAGCAGAGCATCATCTCTCCTGCATACAGTTATTTTAATGTCATACTTTTGAAGAATACTCCAAAAATATTGTTCAGTCAGAATACTGTTAATCATCTCCTCCCCCTGTTCCACCTGTACCCACAGTGAGAGCAGCGGATCTGTCTCAATCATTCTTTCAGCTCCTCTTAATAACAACTCAATGTCAAGATCTCGCTCAACTGACATTTTGGTTGTAAGAACTCTGTTTGTTTCAAACTCTTTACTGTATCCGTATCTGCTTACTGAAACAAGTGAATATAATGAGATTAAGAATATAAAAATCAATAGATTCCTTGGTTTCAAAAATGAGAATCCCCCTTTGAGCCTGAGAAGAGGTCTCAGCATTTGCAGAGAGAAAAGAAGAGAGACAAAAAGAAGAGAGTAGATAACATATGCAAGAACAGTATATGCCGATATCTCATCAATCATATATAGCTCAAGTACAATACTCGAGTTCATGGCAAGTGACTCCAGAGTAATATGAATATAGAGAATCAGTAGAAGAGGAATAAGAAACAAAATTGATTTCAGCAAGAATCTTTTAGCTCTGCTGCCTCTTAGAAATGCAAGTGCAAGACTTTTTCTAACTGAAAAAAGTGCCAGGATAACAAGAAATATATAGAGGTGGCATATTATCATATCAGCCAGTGAGCCGAATAGTCCAAAATCTGCATAGAGAGATGGCGAGAAGAGTTTGGAATTGCCGGAAGTGTACTCAGCCATATAGAGTGAGAGAATCAGGACTATTGTCAGACCACCCCAGGCCAGGAAAAACTGTTTTATTCTTTTTCTTCTTGCAAGGTCACTGAATAGTGCTGCTATAGCAAAAAGCATTGACAGGAGTCTGAGGGTTTTGCCCGCATCTCCTCTCTCAGTTGGAAGATTTTTCAAAACAGAAAACAGAATCTCCCCATTGAGCCCTTTGACAATATATGACTCGTCATGAGTTACAGGTACAATTGAAAGCCTTTTGCTCAGAGAGAGATTTGGATTTATTTCACTCCTGAGAACAGAGTTTTCTGAATTATAATCTGTCTGGATAAGCAGAGCTGCAACTACGGATACATTACTCTTAAAATATGTGCTGACGATATACCATCCCGATCCCAGGTTAACATACTGCTCGCTGGCAGTAAGGTAGGCAAGAGGTGTATTAGTAATCCCTCTGCTTGTAAGGTGATTTAATGTATAACCAAATGGGAAGAAATCAATGTCATCGTTTGATACTGGAAGTTGATTAACCCAGGACTGAAGAGTATCTGCACAGTACCTGTATATAACCATATCAGACGGAAGTCTGGGAAAACTAAGGAATACAGAATCCGGCTCCTCCAGAGCCTTTTCTGCGTACTGTGCCATTACCTGCTGACGCTTGTGAATTGTCTCCTCAAGACTCTCCACCTCTCTGTCCATTGAATTGGGAGAGGAGAACTCCATAAATGAAGAGATGGCCATAAGTACCATCAGTACCCACAATATTGTAGTCCTCCAGGCTATCAGCTTTTCCGTAAGTTCGTTCATCCTCCGTGGTGATAGGGCTCTCCCCTGATTATGGTAAATGCTCTGTATAATTGCTCAAGGAACAAAAGTCTTGCCAGCTGATGAGAGAAGGTCATTGGGGAGAGTGAGAGTTTAAAATCTGCTCTCGCATAAACTTCTTCAGAAAAGCCATATGCCCCCCCTACTACAAAAACAAGATTTCTTGCTCCATAAACACCTCTCTTCTCAATAAAAGTGGCAAACTCTTCAGATGTCTGGCAACGGGCTGCCACATCCAGCAACACTACCTGATCCTGTTGCTTAATATGCTTAAGAATAATCTCTCCCTCTCTCTGTTTTATCTCCTCCTTACTAAGGGAGGCCACTTTTTTAAGCTCAGGTATCTCTATTCTTGAATAGGCAGAGTATCTCCTGATCCTCTCCTCATAGATCTCCATCTCTTTAATTAGAGACAAACTCTCTGTTTTGCCTGTCAGCAGAAAAGATATCTTCATTGCTACAAAAATAAGATAATTTTAGGAGCAAGGCAATTTCTTTATGGCTTGATTTTTGCTTGAATTATTTGCATTGGATAACAAGAAGAGAGATATGAGATTGTTTCTTATTTCATTATTTACGTTTTTAGCCACTACTCTTCAGGGTCAGGCGAAGGTGGAGCAGGATGTTTTTGTCCCAATTGCAAAGTATATGCAGGCGGGAGATTCTGAAAAGCTATCTGCCTGGTTTGCTCAGAATCTGGAGCTGGATGTGATGGGATCTGTAAATGTATGCAGCAAAGCACAGGCAAGGCAAATTCTTAAAGAGTTCTTTACGAACTACACCCCCAGGAGTTTCAACATTGCTTACCGCAGCGGCAAGGCACCTATGAAATATGCCATTGGCAATCTCAACGCAGGGGGAGAAAAGTTTAGGGTTACATTGTTTGTTAAAACCCAGGAGGATGGAAATTTCATCCAGCAACTCAGAATCGAGAGAGAGTAAATCTTTCGATTTAGCAATCCTGGCTTAATTCACCAGGGCCGGCCGGTATCTACCAGCCGGCCCTTTTTTTTGGATGCTATCTGAATATCGGCTTAGCAAAGGCAACCACATCAGATTTAGTTATCTTGTTATTCCCTAAAATAAGCAATCTCTCAATAACATTCCTGAGCTCCCTAATATTGCCTGTCCATGGATAAGTAGCCAGTTCCTCCAGAGCATCTCTCTCAATCTCCCTTGGAACCATTCCACTCTCATCACATATTTGTCCAATGAAGTGATTTGCAAGAAGAGGAATATCCTCCTTTCTCTCAGAGAGAGGGGGCACATTTATTACAATTACACTAAGTCTGTGGTATAAATCTTCTCTGAAAGCACCTTTGGAAATCTCTTCCGTCAGGTTTTTATTTGTTGCTGCAACAACTCTTACCCTTACATTAATATCCTTATCGCTTCCCACACGGCTTATTTTATTCTCCTGAAGCACTCTCAGTACCTTTGCCTGAGCAGCAAGGCTCATATCTCCAATCTCATCCAGAAAAAGGGTTCCCCCATCTGCCTGCTCAAACTTGCCTTTATGCTGTTTTACTGCCGATGTAAACGCCCCTTTCTCATGACCGAATAATTCACTTTCAATTAGCTCCCCGGGAATTGCAGCACAGTTGACCTCTACAAAAGGCATTTCATTACGAGAGCTTTTTTCGTGAAGCCATCTTGCAACCAGCTCTTTTCCTGTTCCATTGGATCCTGTTATCAGAACTCTTGCTTCAGTAGGTGCTACTCTGTCAATCATCTGTTTAATTCTGGAAATCGCCGGAGAGACACCAACAATTTCCGGAATTTTTGAGACCTTCTTTTTTAAAATTCTGGTCTCCTTAACCAGTATGGTTTTGTCCGTGGCATTTCTAAGAGTTATCAATATTCTGTTAAGATCAAGCGGCTTCTGGATAAAATCAAATGCCCCCTTTTTAATACACTCAACAGCTGTATCAATAGAGCCGTGACCTGAGATCATAACAACAGAGGAGTCAATATTAGCCTCTGAAAGTTTATCCAGAAGCTCCATTCCATCCATATTAGGCATTTTGATATCTGAAAATATGACTTCGTAATTGTCTGAAGTTGCCATCGCAAGCCCCTCAACCCCATCAGAAGCAAGGTGTACCTCGTGCCCTTCGAATTCAAGTATATCCTTCAATGTGTTTCTGATACTCTTTTCGTCGTCAATTATAAGAAGTTTCATGTTTTTAATTTTTCATTTTAAGCGATTCATATATCTCTGCCATACACCCCTCCTTTAAAGAGTATGAACTTTGACATATCTCCTGCGGATTTAACTCAGAGATTACCAGGTTAACAAGAATTGAGCCAATAACAATATAATCAACTCTTATCGGAGACATTCCCTTCATTGCTGCCCTCTCCTCTCTGCTGGATCTAAGAAGGGTTTGATGCAGAGAGAGCATTTTCTCACTATCCATTGTTAGTGAAGGTATTGAAAAGTCATCTTCCGGGTAAATTAACTCCCTGAGGGTATCAAAAGAGCCGGAGCAACCTATAAGGAGTGTTGGTTTAAAGTGAGCCAGTGCCTTCCATAGGCTCTTCATCCCATCTCTGTAATAATTCTCTAAAAAGAGTGCTTCCGATTCCGTTACCGGCTCAGATAGTGTATAGCTCTCTCTTACCCTTACAACTCCCATATCAAAACTCTCTTTCCAGAAAATTCTGTTTTTATCGGCAATTATAAATTCATTACTCCCTCCACCAATATCCATTATCAGAAAAACCTCGTCATAGAGCAACATAGATTCGCGAACTCCTTTGTATATAAGCTCTGCCTCCCTCTCTCCCTTAATAATTTCAACATTAAAGCCTCTCCCCTCTGCAATCTTAACAAAGTCCGATGAGTTTGCCGCACCCCTTACTGCGCTTGTTGCAATAGCCAGTCGTCTCTCCACTCCTCCTATCCTCATTATTATTTCTTCAACCCTCTCCATAGCATTCGCTGCAGATTGGAATGCCTCTTCAGTAAGAACCCCTTTTGTTATCCCCCCCTCTCCAATTTTTGAGGGGATTTTTTCTACATCAAGTATCTCATATCCCTCCTCGTTTACACGGGCAATAAGAAGACTGAACACATTGGTGCCCATATCAAGAATGGCTAATCTCATCTGTACATTTTTTACAAAGATAAACTATTTTTTGCGTATGTTTGTTGATGATATGACTATGATAAAAGAGAGAACAATCATTGCGGTAGACGGTCATTCATCAACCGGAAAAAGCACATTTGCAAAGCTTATAGCCTCCAGATACGGGCTCATTTATGTTGATACCGGAGCTCTTTACAGGGGGGTCACTCTCTTTGCAATCAAAAATTCGATAATAGACTCAGAAAATAGAATTGACACTAAGGCTTTGAGTGAAAAACTCCCGAGTCTTGAACTCGTTTTCCGCCCCACCGGAGCGGGTGGAGCGACAGAACTCTATATGGAGAACGAGAATATTGAGAGGATAATCAGAGGTCTTGAAGTCTCATCAAAGGTAAGCTTTATAGCAGCTCTTCCTTTAGTAAGGGATTATGTGGATTCCAAGCTTCAGCGATACGGAACTGAGGGAGGTGTTATTATGGATGGAAGAGACATTGGAACTGTGGTTTTTCCAAATGCTGACATTAAAATTTTTATGACAGCTTCAGCAGAGGTGAGGGCTAAAAGGCGATTTAAAGAGATGATTTCAAGGGGTGAAAATCCTGATTTTGAGAGCGTCCTTGCAAATGTCAAAGAGAGGGACTTTATTGACGAGAACAGGGAGGCAGCACCTCTGAAGAGAGCAAAAGAGGCATTTTTACTGGATAACAGCAATATGACGGTAGATGATCAGCTCAGGTGGTTTGAAGAACTTATTGCAAAAAAATGAAACTAAAGATTGATATAGATACCCACTCCGGCTTCTGCTATGGAGTCGTAAGGGCAATTGAACAGGCGGAAAAATATCTGGAGAAGAACAGCGAACTGCACTCTCTGGGCTCCATTGTTCATAACAGCACTGAGATCTCCCGGCTGAAGGAGAAGGGGCTCAACACAATAAATTATGATGAACTATCTCGGATGAGGGATAGCGTAGTGTTCATAAGGGCTCACGGAGAGCCACCCTCAAGCTATAAAACAGCCCGAGAGAACAATCTTACAGTAATAGACTGTACCTGTCCTGTTGTTCTTAAACTACAGGAGAGGGTAAAAAATAATTACAAAGAGCTTAAAAAGGTCAACGGCCAGCTTGTGATATTCGGAAAAGTGGGACATGCAGAGGTAAACGGATTAATAGGACAGGTAGAGGGAGACGCTGTGATAATTGAAAAGATGAAGGATATTGAAGTTTTGGATTTCAAAAGGCCCATTTACATTTTTTCTCAGACAACCAAGGATCCTGAAATTTACAAACAGGTCTGCGATGCCATAAAGGAGAGAGTCGCATCAGTGGAAGGTCCTGTTGAAAGTTTTAAGGCATTTAACACTACTTGTGGTCAGGTATCTTCCAGACACCCTCATCTAAAAGAGTTTTCCAAGAGCCACTCTGTTATCATATTTGTTAGCGGTAAAGAGAGCTCTAACGGGAAAATACTGTACGATGTTTGCCTTAAAGAGAACCCCAGAAGTTATAAGATTGAATCAAAAGATGAGATAGATCCATCCTGGTTCCGTGATGGAGATAGTATCGGAATTTGCGGTGCTACATCAACACCTAAATGGTTACTTGAAGAGATTGGCGAACATCTGAGACAATTCTCATCCTGAATGGAGATAGAAAATCAAATATTTGTTACTGTTATTCTGCCTCTAAGGCTGAGGATGGAGATTTCATACTCGGTCCCTCAAGAGTATATTAATGTTATAACCAGGGGAAGCCGGGTAAAAGTGCTGTTTTCAGGAAGAGAGTATATAGCTGTAGTCTATTCACTGAAGAAGAATTGCGGAGATTACAGGGGGAGAGTACTGGATATTTCAGGATTAGCTGATGGTCCTAAGGTAACAGAGGAGCAGCTTAGTTTCTGGGAGTGGATATCCCAATACTACATGTGCTCAATAGGAGAGGTTTACAAAGCAACCTACACTGCTGCAGGAGAGGTTCCGGCAACCGGAACAAGAGCCAGGAAAACAGGCAAGGAAGAGGAGAGAAAATTTATCCTCTCTGATGCTCAGCAGAGGGCAAAGGATGAAATCAGAGATAGTTTCAGTGAGTCTAAACCGGCCCTTCTTGCGGGAATTACCGGTTCAGGCAAAACAGAAATATATATGAGTATTGCAAAGGATGAGATTGCCTCAGGAGGAGTTGTATTATATATGGTTCCGGAAATTGCCTTAAGCAGGCAACTGGAGGAGAGGTTACATCAGGTTTTTGGAGAGAGACTGGTGACTTTTCACTCGGCCCTGACCCCCGCAAAAAGAAGAGATACAAGTCATAGAATATCCGGCATTAAAGATGGTGAGGGATTAGTTGTTCTTGGACTAAGGTCATCAATCCTACTCCCTTTTAAAAGACTGAGTCTTATAATAATTGATGAGGAGCACGACCCATCTTACAAGCAGAACGAACCTGCTCCAAGGTACAGTGCCAGGGACGCGGCAATCGTACTTGCAAATATTTACAAAGCCAATGTCCTTTTAGGAAGTGCAACACCATCGTTTGAATCAATTTACAACTCAAAATCGGGCAGATATAATATTGTTTATCTGAAAGAGCGCTATTTTGGAGCAGGAGAGCCTGAAATTGAGATAATTGATATGATAAAGGAGAGAAAAGCAAGAAGGGTAAACGGAATCTTCTCTGTTAAAACTCTCAGTGAAATAGATGAGAGGATATCTCGGGGAGAACAGATACTTATATTCAGAAACAGAAGATCTTACTCACCAATGGTTCAATGCAGTGAGTGCGGATATATTCCTCTTTGCAGCCATTGTAACACATCTCTGAGCTACCACAAAAACCGACGCGAGTTGTGCTGCCATTACTGCGATTTTCATATCCGCTTCACTCCCGTTTGCCCGCAATGTGGCAAGGGTACATTAACAGAGAGAGGGACAGGAACAGAGCTGATTGCTGAAAAAATTTCTGAACACTTTCCAAACGCTAAGGTTGAAAGATTTGATGCAGAGACTACAACCAGGAAGAGCGAAGAGAAAAGGATGCTTAAAGATTTTGCAGCAGGGAAAACCGATATACTGGTTGGAACTCAGATGATAAGCAAAGGCTTTGATTTTAAGGGATTATCTCTGGTCGTTATTATTCATGCAGACTCAATGCTTGCTTTGGATGATTTCAGAGCTAACGAGAGAGCATTTCAGCTTCTGGAACAATTATCCGGCAGAACAGGGAGAGGCTCCTGTAAAGGGAAAATAATAGTACAGACAGCCCTTGGAGAGCACCCTGTATATGAATCATTTTCCGGAAGAAACAATCTTCTTTACGAACAGCTCAGTGAACGGAGAGATTTTGGATATCCTCCGTTTGTAAGGATGTTAAAACTAACAGTCAGAAGCAAAGAGAGAAGTATTGTGTCAATTGCATCTCAATACCTCGGTGAGAGATTGCGTATGATAAATGGTGTTGAGAGCAGCGGGCCATTCACTCCTGTTGTTGATAAGATAAGAGGTGAGTATATCTCTTACTTCTGGATAAAATTACCAAGAGCAGGTAATAACAAAGAGAAAAGAGGTATTGAAGAGATAGTCTCTGAAACAGAAAAAAAATTCTCCGGTGTGACTCTCATACCGGATGTAGATCCTCAATAGAAATAAAAAAGATTTTGTAGATTTGCAGTTTGAGGAAAAGGCATTCAGATAGTACATATATGGGAAAAATAATAGCAATAGCAAACCAGAAGGGTGGAGTAGGAAAAACCACGACAGCAATTAATCTTGCAGCATCACTTGCTGTTCTTGAAAAAAGGGCACTTCTTGTTGATGCGGACCCTCAGGCGAACTCAACTTCAGGACTTAACTTTGATCCTGATTCAAGTTCCAAGAAGACCCTTTACGAGGTTCTTATTGGTAAAGAGGAGATTGCATCTATATCACTTGAAACAGCTATTCCTGGTCTGAAGCTTGTTCCCTCGCATATTAACCTTGTTGGTGCAGAGATTGAAATTTTAAATGTGCCTGACAGAGAGCTGGTTTTGAAAAAATCTCTTGAAAGGGTCAAAGATGATTATGATTATATAATCATAGACTGCTCACCATCGCTTGGTGTAATAACCATAAACGCTTTAAGCGCTGCAGACTCTGTTCTCATCCCTGTACAATGTGAATATTTTGCACTTGAGGGGCTGGGAAAGCTTCTCAATACAATTAAACTTGTTCAGAACAGACTAAACACACAACTTCAGATTGAGGGATTTCTGCTTACTATGTTCGATGGCCGTCTGAGACACGCAAACCAAGTGGCAGACGAGGTAAGAAATCACTTTGGAGAGATGGTTTTTGGAACTGTTATACAAAGAAATGTAAGATTACAGGAGGCTCCGTCATTTGGGAAGCCGGTTATTCTTCACGACGCTATATCGGCCGGTGCTAATAACTACCTTAATCTTGCCAAAGAGATTGTTAAGAAGAACTCAAGGTAAATAAAATGAAGAAATCTGCCCTAGGAAGAGGACTCGGTGCTCTGATATCTGACGCAAATAGCCTGAATCTCGGCAGGCAGCATACAGGAGAGGGAGAGCCCGGCTTTGCCTCTATATCAGAAATTTCTATAGGAAAAATTGTTGCAAACCCTTACCAGCCAAGGAGCTCTTTTGATAAAGAGGCTCTTGATGAACTTGCCGACTCAATTAAGACACTTGGATTAATTCAACCTATAACAGTAAGGCAAATAGAAGACGGCACATTTCAGATAATTAGCGGTGAGAGAAGATTCAGAGCTTCTCAACTTGCTGGTCTTACTACTATCCCTGCGTATATAAGGAAAGCAGACGATCAGGGAATGCTTGAAATGGCTATTGTTGAGAATATACAAAGGGAGAATCTGGATTCTATTGAGATAGCGCTTAGTTTTCAGAGGCTAATTGAGGAGTGTAGCCTTACCCAGGAGGAGATGGCAGATAGAGTTGGGAAAAAAAGAGCAACAATAACCAACTATCTTAGACTTCTGAAATTACCTGCAGAGATACAAC
The DNA here is from genome assembly GCA_035609245.1 of Bacteroidales bacterium MB20-C3-3. Taxonomy (NCBI): domain Bacteria; kingdom Pseudomonadati; phylum Bacteroidota; class Bacteroidia; order Bacteroidales; species Bacteroidales bacterium MB20-C3-3. The sequence continues at coordinate 960,221 of CP141202.1, forward strand.
TTGCAATCAGGGCCGGAAAGATTACAATGGGCCACGCAAAAGCCCTTTTATCACTGGATACTCCTTCAAAGCAGCTCAAAATTTGCAGTACAATAATTGAGAAGGATTTGTCTGTAAGGGATGTTGAAGAGAGGGTCAAAAAGTTGGGAATGGCTAAAGAGGAGAAAAAATCTTCTGAGTCAGCCGAGGAGTTGAGCGAATCCTATTTCAGGGTTTTGGAGATTGTTGGCAAATACTTCAACAATAATATTTCGCTGAAAAAAGATGTAAAAGGTGGCGGCTCTTTAACTGTAAGATTTGGAAGTGACAAAGAGATAGAGGAGTTTAGAGAGGCTCTGGAGAAGATTAACCAATAGAGAATTGTCCTGTGCGAAAATTTGCTGCAATCATATTATTCTTGATGTTATCTCTGTATGCACAGGGTCAGTTTGTAGGTAATATGTCAAGAACAGGTCCTCCGGGCAGCTCTCAGTCAAACCAGAACGAACAGAAGGATGAGGAGGGAAAATACAGGCCTCCTGAATATACTCTTAAGAGGTATTTCAGAAGTATCGCCGGAAAAGATTCTATAAATCTCTCAAGATTATGGATAGGCTCTTTGATTCTGCCGGGAACTGCCCAGATCTACAACAGAGATTACTGGAAGCTCCCTGTACTTTATGGAGGAATTGCTGGCTTTACATACGGAGCAATCCACAGCAATAAAATGTTTCAGGAGAGTGGAGATAGCAAATATAAAACGCAAAGAGGTCTCTTTTACGCGGCCGCTGCAATAACCTGGTGGGGTGGAGTCCTTGATGGTGCGGTATCTTTCAAATATAACAAACCGGTACTTCCCGCCAGAGCATCAATATATTCAGCTATGCTGCCAGGGCTGGGGCAGGCTTACAATGGAGACTACTGGAAAATTCCAATTATTTATGGAGGTTTTATAACAGTCGGTTATTTTATTTCAAGTAACAACTACCAATACAGATATTACAAGGACCTGCACAACCAGGCTACAACTCCGGGCTCTGGATACAGTGGAACAGCAAGTGCAGAGACATTAAAATACTACAGAGATGAATACAGGCGCTTCCGTGACTACTCCCTCCTTGCAGGGGTAATCGTTTATGCTCTGAATATTATTGACGCAAATGTTTTTGCTCATCTTCAGGATTTTGACATGAGTGATGACATTACTGCATCTCTTCTTCCAACTGTAATTGAGCCTCTTGATTACAAATTTACCAAAAACACGACTCCCTCTTTGGGTTTGTCACTTAACATCAGATTCTAAAATGAAAATCAAACACAGACTCAAATCTATAGCTATATCGGCTTTATTGACAAGTTCGCTATTGCTTTCACCCCTTCAATCTGAAGCTCAGTGGTTTAAAAAAAAGAGGCCAAGCCGTGAATCTATGGAGCAAGAGATTGAGACTCTACGCTTCAGAGTTGATTCTCTTAAAAGGGAGATTGAGCAAAACTCCATCCCATTTTCTGACACATTAAGTGAAAATGACACTATAAATCCGGGGGGACTCAGTTTCTTTGAAACAGAAGACCTGCTTGACCCATCAGCCAACACGGACTCCTTGCTGAATCTCTGGTATGTTCAGCGCAGCCTTACACTTGATGAAGGGATATCTGTTAACCTTGAGACTGAAAATCTAACTTCAGACACTCCTGACTCAATTCTCATAAAGAGATTAAAGGCCATAAATTCGTTTATACCTCTTCCGTACAACAATATTATAAAGAATCACATAATATATTATACACAAAGAATCCCCAATAAAATTGACCTGATTCTTGGACTTTCAAGTTACTATCTTCCAATTTTTGAGGAGATTTTTGACCAGTATGACATGCCTAAAGAGCTGAAGGCTATGGCAATTATTGAATCTGCATTAAATCCGGTGGCCACCTCAAGAGTAAATGCCAGGGGCATCTGGCAATTTATGTACAGAACAGCCAGACAATACAATCTTGAAATTAACACCTATGTTGATGAGAGGCTTGATCCTGTGGCATCTTCACACGCAGCGGCAAAATATCTGAAGGATGCGTATACAATATTTGGAGACTGGTCGCTGGCAATAGCATCATACAACTGCGGAGCAGGAAATGTAAACAAAGCAATACGCAGAGCCGGCGGATCAAGAGATTTCTGGACAATATACCCATATCTTCCGAGAGAGACCCGTGGCTATGTTCCCTCTTTCGTAGCTGCTCTGTACACACTTGCATACTACAAAGATCACGGAATTACCCCCAGAGCAATTGCAATGCCTGCTCATGTTGATACATTTGAAATAAGAAGGCCCCTTCATTTTGGACAGATTTCTGAACTAATCGGAATTACAAAAGAGGAGATTGCAGATCTCAATCCGCAATATGTAAAAGAGATTATACCAGGAACTGAAAACAAAACATATCTACTTAAATTACCATTCAACTACACTGCCCAGTTTGTTGATCACGAAAAGGAGATCTACTCTTTTAAAGACTCAGTATTCTTTAATCCAATTGTGCTCAATGATGCTAAAAGCGTTCAGACACAGAGCACAACATATCACACAGTCAGAAGAGGTGAAACACTGGGAAGAATTGCACAAAGATATGGTGTTAGACTCTCTGATCTTCAGAGATGGAATGGAGTTAAAAGCAACATACGAATTGGTCAGAGACTCACTATTCATAAAAACGGTGCTCCTGCAGCATCTGCTAAAGCCTCTTCGGCTTTAGCTTCAACTTCCAGAGCGGGTGAATATTTGATGTATACTGTTAAAAAGGGAGACACCCTATGGGAAATCTCCAGAAAATTTGAAGGGGTGAGCTTGAATGACATAATGAAGCTCAACGGATTCTCAAAGAAAAGTAAGATTATGCCCGGTAAAAAAATCAAAATTAAACCTTTGTAAACTACCGATCAGAATCTAAGTCTTACTTCCCCTTTAATTTCTACCGATGAGGGTCCCTCCATTTTAGTGGGACCCTCTCCTGTACTCTCCCTGTCAAGATAATGCCACATTGACCCTTTAAGCCAAATATCCATCCATTTAAATATCTGGAAGTGCATATTCAAATAACATCGGAATCCTTTTCCGTAAAGGGCAGGGATTGAAAACCCGTATAGCAAATCCCTCTCATATGCATAAATACGGTTATCCCATTTTGGAGTAGAAAAGAATGCAATCCTTGCCGAACCATTCACAAATCCGGATGACTCTCTTGCAAAAAGCTCCGAGTACACCATCCAACCCGTTGTTAAATCCTTACCAAACCCTGCCAGAGTACCCTCTCCCCTGGTTGAAAAAGTAACAGCCCCTCCGTTTGACCAGTCAACCTGAAGCCTTAGTGCACCCCTCTCCTCCCTTATATCAGATTTAATTTTAATTTTAAATGAGTTTCCGGCAGGCAACTCAGCCTCGGCCCCGATCCTTGGAAAATTCATTCCATAAATCCAGGATATCCATCCTCTTATTTTAGACTCCCCCTTTCCTCTCCAGTTTACAACAAAATCGGCCCCCTCCTCATTCCGCATGTTTCCGCTTTTGGATATAGCACCTCCAAAAGGAGAGAGATGAAAGGGAGAATAATATCTCCCGGCAACAGAAAAATCTAGATTGTAACCCCTCCGCCACAAAACTCCTGCAAGTAATGCAGGATGAAAACCAATATCTGAAGAAATCTCACCAAAGAGTCTGAAATTACCTGCAATGGCATATATGTCCGCTCCAAAGTTACCTCCAAAGTTACCGAATCTCATTTGGCGATTAATCTGAACGGAATCCCTCCCTGCATAGGGAGAGGAGTATCTGTACACGGCAAGAGTCAATCCTGTTTTGATTTTGTCTGCTCCATATGATATATTCAGACCTGCTAAGGATAAATTAAGATTTCTCCTTCTCTCCCTGGTAGTAACAGTATTATGGAGTCCGGTATTCAGAAGGGAGGTAAATCCGTCATTTACAATTCTGGCGTCAATTTTTCTGGATGAGGCAATTAAAGATATACTTATTCTCCCTTTTCCAGTTGTTATTCCAACCCCACGGAAAGCTCTGTTTTCGTCGGTTGATGAATAGGAGGAGATTCCAAACTCCTGCTTTATAAGTGATGATGAGCCCGATGATGAAAATAGCGAAGGTGCATTCCACAGAACCAGCCCCTGTCCAAATCTTGCTGTAAAATCTCCAGCAATAATCTTAACTATTGGTCCCAGACCCTCTGCCTGAAGAGAGAGACCAGCATAATCCCCAATCTTTTCACCCGGATCTTTCTCTGTTGTAGCAGAGAACCTGATAACTCCCGGCACCTCAAATTTATACTGAGCATAGACCCTTCCCGGTGGCCCAAGATATCTGCTGTTTGGCCTCTTCTTCCACTCCTCGGCAGAAATCGGCAAAAACCCCTCCTGCCTTTTTGTATAGGCCGATCCCCTTATAAGTAATTGAGATCTGCCCCCCTTCAGCATCTTTGACAGTTCTCCAATCCGCAGCCTTCTCTTTTCAGAGAGGTCGAGAAAAGGGGCCAAAGCCTCAGCCACCTCTTTATTAAAGCCAGGTACCGCAGACAACTCGTAGAGTGAAAGAACAGCGCCATTCCTCTTTATATAATCGTAGAGAGAGGCGGCCATAAATCTTGTAAAAAGAGGGAACTCCTCCAATCGTGAAAGAGCAACCTCATTAATTCTTAAGGGATTATCCAGCAAATCATCAAAGACCTCCTCTCCAAGCCCCTCTTCCATGTTCTCAATCCTTCCCTGCAGTATTCTCTCCGGATCAAATACCTTTTGTGCATAGCACAAGTTTAACCTGCCACACAATATGCACAGCAGGACAAAAATCCATCTCCTCATATCTCCCCCTCATTTTAAAAAATTATGATTTATTTATCCCCTGGGAACCTTAAAGCTATACTTTATCTGGTCCAGTTCTTCGTTTGCCTTTACAATCTTTTTTGCAAGTTCGTTTTTAAAATTAACCATTTGCTCCATTCTCTTTTCATCCCCTGTTGCCAGAATTTGTAAAGCCAGGATAGCTGCATTTCTTGCACCATCAAGGGCTACCGTAGCAACTGGTATGCCTGCAGGCATCTGGAGTATTGACAAGATTGAATCCCACCCGTCAATTGAGTTAGATGAATTAACCGGAACACCAATAACAGGTAATGGTGTAATAGCTGCTACTACACCGGGAAGGTGGGCTGCTCCTCCCGCACCGGCAATAATAACCTTAACTCCTCTTGAAGCAGCATTGTTTGCAAAAGCCATAACCTGCTGAGGGACTCTGTGGGCAGAAAGGGCATTTATTTCAAATGGAATCTCCATCTCATTAAGAAAATCTGCAGCCTGTTTCATTACACCCATATCAGAGGTGCTTCCCATAATAATGCTAACTAATGGATTCATTGTATATTTGAGTAAAATTGGTTAATGACAAAATTAATACTTAATTTCGCGGGCACAAATATTTTTTGAAATGGAACGCATAGACCTACACGACAAGTCTTTCCGTATTTTTATCCCTCACGATAAGATTCAAAAGAGCATTGAGGAGCTTGCGGTTAAATTGAACAACGATTTCAAAGGTGTTCATAAACCTCTGTTCCTATCCGTACTGAACGGCTCCTTTATGTTTACTTCTGACTTGCTTAAAAATCTTAATTTTCAATGCGAGCTTTCGTTTATAAAGGTCTCTTCATACTCAGGAACAGAGTCAACCGGTGAGTTGAAACAGATAATAGGACTCGGCACAGAGGTAAAGGGTCGTACTGTTGTCCTTGTTGAAGATATAGTAGACACCGGGGCAACAATTGTGGAACTTCATAAAATGCTTACAGATGCAGGAGCAGACAGAGTTATTGTATGCACTCTTCTTCTTAAACCAGATGCATACAAAAGAGATATTCCAATAGAGTATGTTGCGATGGAGATTCCCAACGACTTTATTGTAGGATATGGACTTGATTACGATGAACTTGGAAGACAGTACAAGGACATTTATGTATTGGATACACCTTCAAATCAGTAATGAAATACTTTTTAATATTCGGCCCTCCGGGCGCAGGAAAGGGTACCCAATCTACCCTGATAGCCAAAAGATATAATTTTAGGCACATCTCAACCGGTGAGCTTCTCAGAAACGAAATTGCCAAAAAGAGCGAAATTGGTAAAATTGCAGCAGAGCTAATTGAAAAAGGAGAATTTGTTCCTGACCAATTAGTAATTGGTATTGTCCGAGAGGAGATTTGCAATCCGGAAACCCAAGCTAAGGGATATATCCTGGATGGATTTCCAAGAAATACTGTTCAGGCAATTGCTTTAGACACAATGCTGGAGGAGTTTGGATACAAAGTAGACGCTGTTTTATCACTTGAGACAACAGATAGCGTTAACATCAAAAGGATTCAACACAGAGCTAACATTGAGGGCAGAAAGGATGATGCTGATTTTGAGACAATCCGCACAAGAATAAAGACATACCATAAGGTCACCGAACCTCTTATAAGTTATTATAAAAACCAAAGCAAATATATGCCTGTAAATGGCGATCAGTCTGTTGAGGAGAACTTTGTGGATATTTGCAAAATCATAGATAAAACATTAGATGAGTAATTCAAACTTCGTAGATTATGTAAGGCTTTTTTGCGCCTCCGGAAACGGTGGAAAGGGCTCTATGCATCTCCACAGAGAGAAATTTGTGGCTAAAGGCGGACCCGACGGAGGCAATGGAGGCAGAGGCGGCCACATAATTTTACGGGGCAACTCTCAGTACTGGACACTGATCCATTTGAAATACAGAAAACATATCAAGGCAGACCACGGCGGAGCCGGAAGCGGCGCCCTTTGTACAGGAGCAGATGGAGAAGATATAATCCTGGATGTACCGCTGGGGACAGTTGCTAAAGTAGCAGATACCCAGGAGGTGCTTTTTGAGATAACAGAAGAGGGAGAGGAGAAGATAATTGTGAAGGGTGGCAGAGGAGGAATGGGTAACGCCTTTTTTAAAACCTCAACCAACCAGACACCAAGATATGCACAACCGGGAGAGCCCGGAGAGGAGAACTGGTTTGTACTTGAACTTAAGATTCTTGCAGATGTAGGTCTCGTAGGATTTCCAAATGCCGGGAAGTCAACACTTCTCTCTGTTGTATCTGCAGCCAGACCTAAGATTGCAGACTATGCATTTACAACCCTGGAGCCAAATTTAGGAATCGTTGAGTGCCGTGACCATAAATCTTTTGTGATGGCTGACATTCCGGGTATTATTGAAGGGGCTCACGAGGGTAGAGGTTTGGGATTGCGATTTTTACGGCACATTGAAAGAAATTCAATGCTTCTGTTTATGATTCCAGCAGACAGCAATGATATCAAACAAGAGTACAAAATTCTCCTTAACGAACTTAAGCAGTACAACCCGGAGCTTCTTGATAAAGAGCGTGTTCTGGCAATATCAAAATCTGATATGCTGGATGATGAACTCATTAAAGAGATAAAAAGAACTCTTCCCAGAAAAATTCCACATATTTTTATATCTTCGGTGACCGGAAAGGGCATAGTTCAATTAAAGGATATGCTCTGGGAAATGCTCAACAGAGAGCTGTAATTAACCTAAACGATGCTTGACAAGATAGAGGAACTGGACAGGAACCTCTTCCTGTTTTTCAATAATCTTCACTCGGCATTTTTTGACTGGGTGATGACTCTTTTCTCTTCCCGTCTGCCATGGCTCCCTCTGTATATAGCAATTATATTTTGTATTATTTGGTCCTGCAATTTTAATAAAGAGCTTGACGAATCTGGTAATTACAGGCGTAAAATCAATTTCCATAAGAGAGATACAAGGACCGTACTTATTATCATTTTTGCAATAATTGCAACTTTTGTTGTTACAGATTACTTCTCAAATCAGATTAAATATTTTGTAAGCAGACTAAGGCCGGGATGGGACCCATTTACATGTAATCTTGCCAGGGTCATTGAGGACAACAGGTTCAGCTATGGATTTGTTTCAGGTCACGCTTCAAATGTATTTGGCCTGGCAATGCTTACATCTGCAATTTTTAAGAGAAGATGGTATACAATACTGATCTTTTCCTGGGCAACAATTGTTTCATATAGCAGAATATATGTGGGGAGACATTTTCCTGGAGATGTTCTTTTTGGAGCTCTTTTTGGGATAGCAGTAGGGTATTTGACATACAAGATTTTACAACTTATTTTTCAAAAAAATGTACTTCGTAATTGACAATAATACAGATCCCTGGTGGAATCTGGCAGCTGAAGAGTATCTATTTAAAAATATTGACAAACCGATTTTCAGATTGTGGCAAAATGATAATGCAATCATTATTGGCAACCATCAGAATGCATATGCAGAGATTAATACAGACTATGTAAGAGAGAGAGGGATAAAAGTTGTCAGGCGTCTTACCGGTGGAGGTGCAGTTTTCCACGACCTTGGTAATGTAAACTTTACCTTCATAGATAATGCAGAGGCGAATGAGGAGAGTGCCGTTATGTTTGCAAGATTTACAAAGCCAATTATTGATGCATTGAAGTCAATAGGAGTCGATGCCTATCTGGAGGGAAGAAACGATTTACTTATTGACGGAAGAAAGTTCTCAGGAAATGCTGTTGCCAGATATAAGAACAGGTTACTTCAGCATGGTACTCTTCTCTTTTCTGCCTCAATGGCAGATCTCTCAAATGCACTTGCCGCCAGATCAGAGAAATTCACAGGAAAATCTGTGCAATCTAACAGAAGCCGGGTAACAAACATTACAGAGCACCTTAAAACACCTCTCTCTATTAAAGAGTTTATTGATTTTCTTCACAACTTTGTTGCAGGATCCGGTTCAGGCTACAGCCGGTACGAATATTCCAAAGATGATATTGAGGCAATAACTAAGCTTAAAGAGACTAAATACTCTCTTGACAGCTGGAATTACGGGAAATCCCCCTCATATACATATTCCAAGGTAAAGAAATTCCCGGCCGGGCTAATAGAGATCTATCTTCAGGTTGAGAAGGGTAAAATTGAGGAGATTAAAATTTTTGGAGATTATTTTTTCAACAAGGAGACAGAGGAGCTGGAAAATTTAATCAAAGGTTGTAATCACTCACATAACCAATTAACTGAAAGAGTAGAAAAGATAAACCTCTCTGACTATATATCAAATATAGAGAGAGAGGAGTTTCTGTCATTATTCTGGGAGTAAGAGAGAGGCTATGGCTCTTTTCTCTTCTCCTTGGCTTTAACGAGAAGGTCCTTCAAGACATCAACGCAATCTACTGCAGCGTTCTCAAATGTTTTAGAGTGCCTCTCCACTAGTATCTGGTTGCCCGGCACCTCTACCATTACCTTTACATTTTTGTTTTCGTGATCAGGAAGAAGGCTGAGAACAATCTCAACATTTGAAATTTCGTCATAGAACTTTGGTAGTTTGGAAAATTTCTTCTCAATGAAGTCGATTAATTTCTGATCTGCGTCAAACTTTAGTGACTGAATCCTGATGTCCATATTATCCTCCTTTTTTTGCTCTTGGATGAGCGGTTAGAAATATCTTTTTCATTTGCTCGAACGAGTTGTGAGTATAAACCTGCGTGGCAGCCAGTGAGGAGTGTCCGAGCACCTCCTTTATGCTATTAAGGTCAGCTCCGTTGTTCAGAAGATGGGTTGCAATTGAATGCCTCAGAACATGGGGCGACTTCTTTCCGGTAAACCCCTTAACTGAACTAAGCTCTCTTTTTACTACTTTATTAACAAACGAGAGATATAAAGGTTGCCCCGAGTCAGTAAGAAAAAGTTTGTCAGATCTATTCTCTGAATAAAACTCTTTCATCTCTGCTTCATAAATTTTAAGCGCTTTATCCAACTCCTCTGTAACAGGAATCTCCCGCTCTTTATCACCTTTCCCGCTAACCCTGATAACTCTCCTCTCTTTATCCCACTGACTGATATTCATAGAGGCCAGTTCTGCCCTTCTTATTCCTGTGGTGTACAACAATAGTACCATTGTTCTATCCCTCAGAGAGAGGAAATTTCCTTTCTCTACCTCATTACTAAGATAATTTGCAAGTGAATTTTCAGTATAAAAAAGAGGTAATCTTGCAGATGACTTAGGCCTGTGAACCTTTTTCACAGGATTTGCCTCAATTTTCCCTGCCCTTTGTAGATAATTACAAAAACTACTGATCGCTGATAATTTAAGATTTACTGTTCTGCTGCTCAGCCCTGATTCAAGACCTGCAGATATAAACCCTCTTATGACCTGTGGTTTAAGCTCACCCAAAAACTCATCATCTCCTTCAGGAGAAATGAATTCTCTAAGCTCTTTTACATAATCACTATAGAGATGAAGAGTCCTCTTTGAGTATCTCTTTTGAATTCCTATGTAATCAATGAATTCCTCCACCACCATCTTCTCATAATTTGCACCTAATTTACAAAAAAGAGATTAATAATCCAAGTAAAAAAAAGATGTACAGGGAGTAAAATCCCTATACATCTCTCTAACTGTCCGAATCTACGGCAGGGGTGTTAACGGGGATTACTCCTCGTTTATCCTCAGCGACTGAACATAGATGGCTTTCTTCACCTCATCGCGACGCCTCACAGAATTTTTAACAAAAGTCTTTCTGCTTCTTAGTTCACGAATCGTTCCTGTCTTTTCGAATTTACGCTTGAATTTCTTCAGCGCCCGTTCAATATTTTCGCCCTCCTTAATTGGTACTATAATCACGCTAAAACACCTCCTTTTTTAAGAGGTGCAAAAGTAGGGATAATTTTCATAAACGACAAATCAACAGCCCTTTTTTTATAACTTTGTAAAAACAACAAAATCAAATATGAGTCTAACAGAGTTTCAGAAGTCAATACTGGATGGGATTCCGGCAACCCTTCCGGACAACCTCCCTTATGATCCGGAGGTTAACCACGCACCCAGAAGAAAGGATATTCTCTCCAGGGAGGAGAAAATTCTGGCAATTAAAAATGCTTTGAGGTACTTTCCTGAAAGGCATCACGCTCTCTTAGCAGAGGAATTTGCCGGGGAGCTTGTTGAATATGGCAGGATATATATGCACAGATTAAGACCCAGATATGAGATTAAGGCAAGAAGTATAAATGACTATCCTCACAAATCAAAACAGGCTGCAGCAATAATGCTTATGCTAAGCAACAATCTTGACCACGCCGTTGCTCAGCATCCTCATGAACTAATTACCTACGGGGGAAATGGTGCAGTTTTTCAAAACTGGGCTCAGTACCTCCTTACAATGCAATATTTGGCAACAATGACGGACGAGCAAACACTCGTGCTCTATTCCGGGCATCCTATGGGGCTTTACCCCTCTCACAAGGAGGCTCCAAGGGTAATAGTAACCAATGGAATGGTTATACCCAATTACTCCACAAAAGATCACTGGGAAAAGTTCAATGCACTCGGAGTATCTCAATATGGCCAGATGACAGCAGGATCATTTATGTACATAGGCCCTCAGGGAATCGTTCATGGCACAACAATAACAGTTCTCAATGCCGCTAGAATGAGGCTGAGGCCGGGAGAAACTGATTTAAGAGGAAAAGTTTTTGTAAGCTCAGGTCTTGGCGGGATGTCAGGTGCACAGCCAAAAGCAGCTGTTATTGCCGGTGTAATTGGAGTTGTTGCTGAGATTAATCCCAAGGCAGTCCATACTCGCCACTCTCAGGGGTGGGTTGACGAAGTGTATACAGACCTGGATTTGCTTATGCAAAGAATTGTTAAGGCAAAGGAGAATAAAGAGGCTGTCTCAATTGCTTACCAGGGGAATATAGTAGATCTATGGGAGAAATTTATTGAATCCGGCATTGACCCTGATCTGGGCAGCGACCAGACATCTCTTCACAATCCCTGGGCAGGCGGATACTACCCTGCCGGAATTAGTTTTGAAGAGTCAAACAGGATGATGGCAGATGAGCCTGAAAGATTCAGGAGAGAGGTGCAGACAACACTGGTCAGACATGCTGAGGCAATAAATAAGCTCTCTTCAAGAGGCATGTATTTCTTTGATTATGGTAATGCATTTCTTCTGGAGGCATCCAGAGCTGGTGCAGACATTCTCCGCGAGGATGGCACTTTTGTATATCCTTCCTATGTTCAGGATATAATGGGTCCTCTCTTTTTCGATTACGGATTCGGCCCATACAGGTGGGTATGTACATCCTCTAATGCCGATGACCTTGCCGTCACAGATCAGATTGCAGCAAGTGTCCTGGAAGAGATAGCCACGAGTGCCCCGGAAGAGATTAAGAATCAACTCCTGGATAACATTCACTGGATAAAGGAGGCCGGTGCCAACAAGCTGGTAGTGGGTTCACAGGCCAGAATACTTTATGCCGATTCTGAGGGAAGGATAAAAATTGCCCTCGAGATGAACCGGGCTATAAGGGAGGGCAGGGTATCTGCTCCAATTGTACTTGGCAGGGATCATCACGATGTCTCAGGAACAGACTCTCCATACAGAGAGACCTCAAATATATACGACGGCTCATCCTTTACAGCCGACATGGCAATTCAGAATGTAATAGGAGACTCTTTCCGCGGTGCTACATGGGTATCAATACATAACGGAGGAGGTGTTGGCTGGGGAGAGGTTATCAACGGAGGTTTCGGGATGGTAATAGACGGAAGCGAAGAGGCAGACAGAAGAATAAAAAACATGCTTCACTGGGATGTAAATAACGGAATCTCAAGAAGAGCCTGGGCAAGAAACAGCGGGGCTATTTTTGCAATAAAGAGGGAGATGGAGAGAACACCTGAACTCAGGGTCACTATTCCCAATATTGCAGATGACTATTTAGTCCGCAAGGCCGCTGACCATATTTTCGACAGCATACCCAAGGCTTGAGGCGTAAGCCTTCAGTTCACTCACTACCTTTGGATCAGGGTCTCTTTCGCGAGCCAGGATCCAGAGGTATTCTCTTGATGGATCTCCAACAAGCGCTATTGAGTAATCCCGGTCTACTCTGAGCACCCAGTAGTCTCCGGCAAAGGGCCAAAAGAAACTCACCTTTAGCTTGGATGGTTCGTTTGCATCCGGAATCCATGCCCTACCTTTAACCTCTTTATACCGGCTTTTATCGGCAACTACTCTTCCCTGATTTATTACAGTCACATCCCCGTTCTCTCTAAGTTCATAAAAAGCAGTATTCTCCTCTAGTCCCTCTTCAAAGCTATTTGGCAATCTGGCAATTTCGTACCATTTGCCCATATATTTCTTTATATCAAAAGACTCCTGTGGTTCAAGAGCAATATGCGGGGCAGCACAGGAAAAGCCTAAAAAGGAGAGAAAAAGGGACAAATATTTTTTCATTTGTTACAATTGTTTCAAATATCACACTTTTAGCAAAAATTGCAAGCTATTTTTGCACCATTAAAATTAACTAAAAAAAATGAAAAGAACAGTAATTAAAATAGATGAAGAGCTTTGCAACGGTTGCGGAAATTGTGTGGAGGGGTGTCATGAAGGTGCATTACAGCTTATTGACGGTAAGGCGGTGATGATAAGCGACCTCTATTGCGATGGTCTTGGAGCATGTATTGGTGATTGCCCTGTTGGGGCAATTGAGCTTATTGAGAAAGAGACTGAACCATATAATGAGATTGCTGTAATGGAGAGAATACATGTAAAGGGTGAAAAAGTAGTTCTTGCTCATCTTCAGCATCTCAAAAATCACGGAGAGATGGAGTGGTTCAATCAGGGCGTTGAGTGGTGCCGGAAAAATAATCTCTCAATAGATTTATCAAAAATTACCGGTCCCGATAAACCAGCAACAACCGAACACAAAATCCCTGTTTCTACAGAGGGTAAAGGAATGGCTTGCGGATGCCCGGGATCAATGGAGAGAGATTTCAGAAGCATAGCACCTGCTGCTCCTTCCACTGTCACCTTCCAGCCCTCCGGAAATGTAAGTGAACTTAAACAGTGGCCTGTACAGTTACATCTGCTTAATCCTTCAGCCGGATACTTTCAGGGAAGCGATGTATTACTTGCATCTGACTGCTCATCCTTTACTCACGGATCTTTTCATCAAACTTTTCTGAAAAACAAGACACTTGCTATAGCTTGTCCTAAACTGGACAGTAATCTTAACAGCTATGTTGAGAAACTAGTCTCTATGATTGATCAGTCAAAAATAAATACCCTTACGGTTCTGATTATGGAGGTTCCTTGCTGCGGAGGACTTCTTCAAATCGCAAAGAGGGCAAAAGAGATGGCATCAAGGAACATCCCGCTGAAATTACTTGTGATGTCAATCAAAGGAGAGATAATAAAGGAAGAGTGGGTCTGAACCCCACTCTTATTTATTTCTGAAAAGTATTGAATCAAGAGAGTATTTGCCTGCTCCGGTTATCATCAATGATGCAAAAATTGTCAGATATATCAGAGAAAGCTCTTTTACCTGTAAAGGGTCTGATGCGTGTGCAACAAATGCAGCAACGCTCATTGCCACAATAAGAGGAACAGCAGAGAGTCTTGTAAGCAAACCCAGAACTATGAACAGTGCAGCAATAAACTCGGCACCAATCAGCATAACAACTGAGAGGGTGGCACCCATTCCAACAGGGTCAAAACCACTCTCTACCATACCTTCAAAATTCTGAATTTTTGACCATCCGTGTGTCATCATCAAAACCCCGGCTGCAACTCTGAGAATCAGCAAACCTAAAGATGCCGTACCCTCACCGGTTGACTTTCCAAAAAGAAAAAAATTAAGTAATTTTTTCATAATCATTTTATTTAATTATTGGAGCCAGTATCTTTTCTATTTCATTAAATGCTATTGTCATTACCTCCTGTGTTATACCCCCTGCCTCTCGGGCAACTGATCCCGAATTCATTCTGGATATCCATGTTTTACCGTCTGATGTCTCATACAGTGAAATTCTGCAAGGCATCAGAGATGAAAACAATCGTTCATCATCAAGAGATAACATTTTAACTGAATACTCCGGGCGACAAACCTCCATAACGACCACAGGAAGAACATCAAATCCGTGATTTTTCAGAGAGTTATGAAGATGATGCGTGTGCATAATTTTCCAGTTAGCCTCAAGAAGCGACTTCTCAATTATTTCTACAGTATCTGTAAGGTTGTGATTACTCTCATTTTTTATAAACATATCCATAATAAATCAAATTAAAGGTTTAATCATTGAGTTGAGAGGCTCTGAAAGTTGAATATTATCGTGTTCAATCTTTTCAAGCTTCTCCATCCCCGTTTTTGTAAGTTCAAAATACATCTGCCTTTTATCTCTCTCTCCAAGCACCCTGCTTATATACCCCTTCTCCTCAACAGATCTGAGCAATTTTGATGTGTTAGAACAAGTTAGATTTATTTCATCTGCTATTTCACCTGAAGATAGCCTCTTATCCCTTAAACAGCAAAGCACCATACCCTCGTTAAGGCATATTGAATGCTCATTATGAAACTTATGCTCGTAATCTGTTAGTGAGCGGAGGAGATCTCTAATGGCGCACAGTTTCTTCATAACTTAAGCAGCGTTTTATTTATAGCATCTTTTATTACATTCTTTGGAAGTGCCCCCTGAGCTACCTGTGGATCCTCCCCCATCGGGATAAAGATCATTGTAGGAATGCTTCTTATTCCAAATGCTGATGCAAGTTCTCTCTCTGCCTCTGTATCTACTTTATATATGTATATCTTACCCTCATATTCAGCTGCAAGCTGCTCCAGGACAGGGGCCAGAGTTTTGCATGGTCCACACCAGTCTGCATAAAAATCTACTATTGCCGGTTTATCTCCAAGATATTTCCATTCGTTAGGGTTCTCCTCATAGTTTACTACGAGTTTTAAAAACTCTGCCTTTGTAAGTTTAATAGTTTTTGTTTTTGAGTTTATAGCTGCCTCTGCAGAATTTAAACTATTGCTGACTTTAACATCTTCTCCCCCTTTTCCTGATCCGCAAGCAGGCAAAGTCATTATAAGAAGCAGAAGTATTATTGAGAGACTCTTTATTTTCATATCTTTTATATTAAAATTATTTCACATGCAAAAATAATAATTATTTCCATTAAAACAAATTTCCATTGGAAATTATATTTTTGTTAAATCTGTAAATTTTGTATTATTTTGTAAGATTATTTATAATAGCAAATAATTATGGAGGAGATTTGTAAAATTAAAGATCTGTACAGGACCTTGTACCTCTTTGAAAGAGAGTTCCAGACAAAGAATGATATTACAATTAACGAGGCTATGCTGCTGTGTGCTCTAAAGGACGACACCCCAAGAAGCGCTAACGATATTTGTGAATTTATTGGTCTTTCCAGCTCACGAGGCTCCAGAATAATAAATACTACAGAGCAGAAAGGATTTATTACCAGAACAATGGGAAAAGAGGACAAAAGACAGATGATCTTTACACTTACAGAGGAGGGCAAGGCAAAAATAACAGAGATGAGCAGCAAAAGTTTGGGAATTGGAAAGGAGCTGCAAAACCTATTAAATTTGTAATAAATGAAGTATGTAATTATCGGAGGGGTAGCAGGAGGTGCTACCGTAGCTGCAAGAATAAGAAGAGTTGACGAAAAGGCTCAAATTGTATTATTTGAAAGAGGAGATTATATATCATATGCAAATTGCGGTTTACCCTACTACATAGGGAATATAATCCCTGAAAGAGAGCAACTTTTTGTTCAGACAGTTCAGGGAATAACAAGCAGGTATGATATAGACATAAGAGTAAGAAGCGAAGTAATCTCAATTAACAGGGAGACCCGGAGAGTTGAGGTTAAGGATAATCTAAACGGAGCAATATACTCTGAAAGTTATGACAAGCTTGTTCTTTCACCGGGTGCGGAGCCCTTAAAGCCACCTCTTCCCGGGCTGGACAATCCACGTCTCTTTACAATGAGAAATGTTCCAGATACTGACAAAATTAAAGAGCATATAAAGAGTAACAGTATAAGAAGTGCAATTATTGTCGGAGGAGGTTTTATTGGTCTTGAGATGGCTGAAAACCTCAGACATTTAGGGATTAAAGTTAATCTGATTGAGATGGCACCTCAGGTAATGGCTCATCTCGATTTTTCAATGGCCTCTATTGTTCACCTTGAGCTAAAAGCAAAAGGAGTTAAGCTACATCTCTCTAAAAGTGTTAAAGAGTTTAAAGATAGTGGTTCATACATTGAAGCTCTTCTCGACGACGGTACAAGTATTTTTGCAGATATGGCAATATGGAGCATCGGGGTAAGGCCGGAAGTGAGCCTGGCTAGGGAGGCTGGTCTTGAAATTGGAACTACCGGAGGTATAAAAATCAATAAATATCTCCAAACATCTGATGAGAGCATATATGCTATTGGCGACGCAGTTGAGGTTACTCACCTTGTAAGCGGCAAGCCTGTACTTATACCTCTTGCAGGTCCTGCCAATAAAATGGGGAGGATTGCTGCAGATAATATGGTATTCGGAAACAGGTCAGAGTACAAAGGATCAATAGGCACAGGAATAGCTAAAGTATTTGATCTTACTGTGGCATCCACAGGTATGAGTGGAAAGTGGCTGGAAAAAGAGGGTATTAAACATATTGACTCATATACCCACTCTGCCTCACACGCAGGTTACTATCCAAATGCTCTGCCTCTTTCTGTAAAAATTACATTTGCTCCCGATACCGGAAAGCTCCTTGGTGCTCAGGTTGTAGGTTTTGAGGGTGTTGATAAGAGAATTGAGATGTTTGCATCTGTACTCGGCAGAGGTGGCTCTGTTTATGACCTTATGGAGCTTGAACACGCCTACGCCCCACCATTTTCATCTGCAAAAGATCCGGTAAATATGGCCGGATTTGTTGCTGACAATATACTCTCCGGTAAAGTTAAAATTACTACCTGGAGAGAAATTGAATACCTAAATCCTGAGAGAGATATACTTATTGATGTAAGGACTGCTGAGGAGCACATGGAGTCAGCCATACCCGGATCTGTTAACATCCCTCTTGATGAGATCAGATTAAGACTGGATGAGATACCTGCTGACAAAAGAGTAGTAATATACTGTGCCGTTGGTTTAAGAGGCTATCTGGCTGCAAGAATTCTGTCACAGAACGGATTTAAGAATGTTTTCAACCTCAGTGGAGGATACAAGACATATTCAGTTGCAACCGGACAAGAGTCAGCTTACAAATATTTCTCAGTAAGAATAACTTCCGGAGACGAGATAGAATAAACAGAAATGCAAAAATTTTACAAATTTCTATTAAAAGTAATGGGATGGAAGGTGATGGAACCTCCTGTTCCTGAGCCTAAGTGCATCATTTTGGGCGTGCCTCATACCTCTGTATGGGATTTTATAATCTCTCTGCTTTACTATAACTCAGAAGGGCACAAAGCCTATATCATGGTTAAAGAGAGTTTTTTTAAATGGCCGTTTGGCAAATTTCTTAGATCTGTGGGTGGAATTCCTGTAAAACAGGGCAAAGGGGCAAATCTGGTTCTTCAGGTAATCAAAGAGTTCCAGACAAGAGAGGTTCTCCATTTAGCCATTGCTCCCGAGGGAACCAGAAGTGCAACAGAGAGATGGAAAACCGGCTTCCATACCATAGCTAAGGCAGCAAATGTTCCTGTCTATTTAGGATACTTTGACTGGAAGAGAAAAGAGGTGGGAAGAGGCGTTAAGTTTGAACTTACCGATGATGTTCAGGCAGATTTAAAGAGAATTCGTCAATGGTATAAAGATAAAGGTGTAGAGGGAAAATTTCCTGAGAAATTTACAGTTGGTAAAGATTTGGAATGATTCTTGTTGTATTACACCCGTACATTAAAAAAGCAGATGGATAATATCAGGGAATTTGAAACATTAAAAGACCTATTTAACTACAGTATAGATAAATACAAGGACAACAAAGCATTCGCATACATAGACGGTCTTAATTACACTTATAAAGAATTTGGAGAACAAACTAATAAATTAAATAACACTTTACTCAGTTCCGGAGTAGGAGATAATGAAAAAGTAGCAATTCTAGGCCAGAATATGCCAAACTGGCCTGTAGCTTATTTTGCTGCTGTTGCATTTAATCGTATTGCAGTACCTGTTCTTCCTGACTTTTCGGAGGCAGAAATAGAGAATGTGCTGGAGCACTCAGAGAGCACTGCTTTACTGATTTCATCCAGGTTAACTTCCAAAATTTCTGCTGAGAGAATCTCAAAACTTAAAGTGGTTATTAATCTTGACACTCTTGAAGTGATTCAATCACAGAGTTTTGCTTCAGTGGAAAACACAAATCCTCCTGTAAGAGAAGAGCTTGCTGCCATTATATATACATCGGGCACAACCGGCAATTCCAAAGGGGTGATGCTCAGTCACCGAAATCTGTGCACACATCTCTATGCAGCTTATAAGCTCAGGCCAAGTTTTGAGTGGGATGTGTGGCTATCAGTTCTTCCACTCTCTCATACAATGGAGAATAGTCTTAGTATGATGCTTCCTATGATGAGTGGTGCATCAGTATACTATATGGAGAAGGCTCCCACACCATCCCTGCTTGTTCAGGCTCTTGCTAAGGTAAGGCCGACAACAATGCTTAGTGTCCCTTTGATCATTGAAAAGATATACAAGAACAGTGTCCTTCCTAAATTTACATCATCCAGCCTTATGAGGTCTATTTACGGCACATCTGCGGGAAGAAAACTTCTTCACAAGGTTGCCGGTAAAAAACTGATGAAAACATTTGGTGGAAGGATAAGATTTTTTGGAATAGGTGGAGCAAAACTTGACGGAACTGTAGAGAGGTTCCTTCTTGAGGGGAAGTTTCCTTATGCAATTGGATATGGACTTACCGAGTCCGCCCCGCTTCTGGCAGGCGCAGTGGGAAAATGGGTAAAGTGGCAATCCACAGGACCTGCTATACACGGAGTTACACTGAGAATCGACAATCCAAATCCGGAAAACGGAGAGGGAGAGATTGTCGCAAAAGGGCCTAACATAATGATGGGTTACTATAAAAACCCCGAGGCAACTGAACAGGTATTTACAGAAGATGGTTATTTCCGCACAAAGGACTTAGGGATTGTTGACAAGAAAGGAAGACTCTACATTAAGGGAAGGTTAAACAATATGATTCTTGGCCCAAGCGGAGAGAACATTTATCCGGAAGAGATAGAGTCTGTTATCAACGCTCACCCTATGGTTTCTGAGTCGATAGTAACATCTTACAAAGGAAAATTAGTAGCACTCGTCCACTTTAATCCTGATAAGATTAAAGCACTCCAGGACATTAAAGAGGAGGCTATCGCAATGTATTACGAGAAAAAAGACATCCTTATTAATTCATACGAGGAGACAAAAGATGAGGCAACCAAAATCTTTAACGAGAAGATGGAGCATCTTAAAAAAGAGGTATCCGAATATGTGAACTCAAGGGTAAATAAATTCTCCAGGATTGCTCTTATAAAGGATACGCCTCAACAGTTTGAAAAAACTGCTACACAGAAAATTAAAAGATACCTCTACATAAAGAAGTAGAGGTATCTTTTAATTTAAATTTAATTAATTCTTTAATTAGGGAATGTAATACCAATCCTTCCTACAAATACACCGGCAGCTCCTGTCTGGTTTATTATCATACCCTTTCCATCCCTGTTAATTACTCTCTCCGGACTCTCCATAAATGTGTGAGAGTGGCCTCCGATAATTATATCCACATTTGAAGTAAGTGCAGCCAGCTCCTTATCTGCAGGTTTTTCAGGGGTACCACCATCATATCCAAGATGGCTTACAACAATTATCAGGTCACAGCCCTTTTTGTTTCTCAGCATCTCAGCCAGCTCGTTTACTATTGGAACAGGATTTTTATACTTGATTCCCTTACGAGAATTTTCTGCTACATAGCCTTTTAAATCGAGCATTACACCAATTATTCCTATCTTCTTACCTCCCCTTTTGATTATAGTGTATGGTTTAATTATCCCGGCCAGAGGAGTACCTTTAAAATCGTAATTTGCACATAGAGTGGCGTATTTTGCTTTCTTCAGTCTGTTTGCCAGATGATCTACTCCGTTGTCAAATTCATGATTACCAAGCGAAACAGCATCATAACCCATTGCATTATTGAGCTCTATCTCAACCTCTCCTCCAAAAAGAGTGAAATATGGAGTTCCCTGGTTATAGTCGCCTGCATCAAGCAGCAATACATTTTTATTTTCAGCTCTTACTGAAGCTATGTAATTAGCTCTTCTCTGGACTCCACCCAAACCGGCATTTCTTCCTGATGTAAGAGGTTCAATATTACTGTGTGTATCATTCGTGTGGAGTATTACCAAATTCTGCGCCTCAACTCCACAGGAGGTTGAGAGCATAAGAGCAGCGACAAATATTGATATTAAAGTTCTAGTCTTCATATTTAACCCTCCCTGTAATTGATGAAGAGATCTTCTCCCCTTTTTCAGTCTGTTTCTTTATCTTTTCAATAATGGCATCCCTTATTAATGCACCGGTCTCCTCAATCTTAACAGCATCTTTAAGAGCTACAACATTATCTCCTCCGCTAAGCAGAAAATCTATTGTTGCCACTCTGTAAACAGCATCTTTATCTATCTCCTTGCCATTAATAAGCAACTGCTCAATCTCTCCATCCTCCTTATCAATTACAAGCCTTACGCTGTCAGAGAATGCCTCAACCCTGTTTCTTGCAAAGGAGGCAAATAACTTTAACACACTTTTGCCATCCATATCCAGAATTACTATATAATTTTCAAAGGGGAATATTGAGAAAACATCATACAGCCTTACATTGCCTCCTGGCAAAGATGCTCTTATACCACCAAAATTTGTTACTGCAAAATCAACCCTTCCTTCGCTTTTGCTTTGTGCGAATTCAAACAAAGCATCAACTGCAAAATTTGAAAGCAGAGACTCAGGCCTCCCGGATCTCATCTCTGCCTCTGATACACCTATTACCTCCTGCATCTTTGCATCAAGAGATGGTTTGTATTTTGAGATTATTGCCTTGACCTTTGGCTCTTCCGGATAGTTAAGAGTACTATCCATTGCGACTCTGCTACCGCTCCATTCAAATCTCATCTCCTGAGCAAAAGAGAGGGAGCTTGAAAGGGCGGTGATTGCCAAAACTATAATAAATTTTGATAAAGTCTTCATTTCTGTTAGTATTTCAACCACTTAATAATTTCTTTCCAACTAGGCTTCTTACCATACATAAGTATACCGACTCTGTAGATTTTTGCCGAAACATATGTCATAAAGAGGAAGGTTCCCAGGAGGAGAGCAAGTGAAAGCGCAAGCTCCCATAGAGGCACATCTCCAAAAGGGATTCTGGCCATCATAACCATAGGAGATGTAAACGGAATCATCGAGCCCCAGAATGAGAGAGAGCTTCCCGGATGCTGGAATGTATGCATCATAAGAAAGAGTCCAATAATTAGAGGCAGTGTTACCGGAAGAACAAGCTGCTGAGTATCTGCCTCGTTATCAACTGCTGAACCTACTGCTGCAAAGAGAGCAGCATAGAGCAGGTAGCCGAGAATAAAATATGCAAGAAAAGATAAAATAACTTCAACAAAGTTTACACTTCCAAGAGCACTCATAATCTCTTGAAAAGGGGTTGAGTCTTCAGAAATAGCCATTGTTACATTATCCAAATCTGTCACCTGTGATCCTGCTATCGTTTGAGTCATCTGAGCAGTTGATGCGAGGCTATCTTCTCCTAAAAAAGTTTGCGCTACAGAAACAATACCTACAGATAGTAATATCCATATTGTAAACTGAAGAAGGGCAACTGATCCTACTCCCAGAATCTTCCCCAGCATCAGTTCAAATGGTTTAACAGAAGAGACAATTACTTCAATAATTCTTGTAGTCTTCTCCTCTATTACACCCCTCATAACCATAGACCCAAACATAAATATAAACATATAGATCAGCAGACTCGCTACATAAGCTATAACCATGTATATCTCAACCATTGATCTCTTCTCACCCCCCTCTTTGTCCAGAGTGAAGGTTTTGACAGATACATTGGTGTTTAAATCCTTAATAATCTCATTGAGATTTTCAATATTATACCTTTGAAGTTTCTTTTTCTCAATTGCATCTTCCACTCCCTTCTCAATAGCCTCGATGGCATCTACATTGAGTTGTTTGGAGGAGTAGGCAGAGACACTGACATTAAAAAGAGAATCCGGAGATGAGATATCTACTAGTGCAATAAAACCCATTCCGGAAAAAGTTTTCTTAAGGTCATCTACTGGGGTATCGTTATCATAAGACCAGATAAACTCTTCATTATCTGCAAAAAAGCCCTCTGTTACGCCACTTTTATCGGATATAATAATTTTCTGGCCCTTCTCACCCTCTGACATCATCATTATGGCAGTTGGAAGAATCATCAGGGAGGCAAAGAAGATAGGAGTAAGCAGTGTAAGAAATATAAATGATTTCTTTTTAACTCTGATTAAAAACTCCCGTGATATAATAAGAAATAATTTGTCCATTTTCATAGTTTTGCTCTAGCTTACAAGTTTGATAAATATGTCATTCATCCTTGGGATTAACTCTTTATAAGAGACAATATCTGCCCCCTTAATAAGCTCTCCAAGTACTGCTGCAGAGACAACATCTCTGTTAACCTCCAGAACGGCTCTCCTCTCCCCCTTATTCTCCTCGTCAGATACTATTTTGTAAAGCGAATCCATTTGAGCAATTGAATCTCTCTCTCCTCTGTATATAACCTCAACCTCATTTTTCCCATGCTCTCTCCTTATCTGATCAAGCGCTCCTGTTAGTATCAGTTTTGATTTGTTTATCAGTGCTATATTATCACAAAGCTCTTCAACAGATTCCATATTATGGGTAGAGAGTATTATAGTAGTTCCGTTTGCCTTCATGTTCAGAATCTCATTTCTTATAATCTGAACATTAACCGGATCAAAACCGCTGAATGGTTCGTCCAGTATAAGCAATGATGGTTTGTGAAGTACTGTTATTATAAACTGTACCTTCTGAGCCATACCCTTTGAGAGCTCTTCAACCTTTTTATTCCACCAGGCTTGTATCCCAAATTTAACAAACCACTGTTTAAGCTCCCTGGAGGCATCGGCGTGGCTCATTCCTTTCAGTCTGGCCAGATACATTGCCTGATCACCCACCTTCATTTTTTTATACAATCCCCTCTCCTCAGGAAGATAGCCGATATACGCAATGTCACTAGGTTGAATAGCTTTACCCCTGAAGAGAACCTCTCCGCTATCCGGTACAGTAATCTGATTAATTATCCTGATCAGTGTTGTCTTTCCTGCCCCGTTGGGACCAAGAAGTCCAAAGATTGATGCTTCTGGGACATCAATGGAAACACTGTCAAGTGCGGTAAACTGGTTAAATCTCTTAACCACATTGTTACATTTGACAATACTCATTAAAATGAAGATTTTTTGGTTAGTTGGTGACAAAGATATTAAATCCTTGATTACTCAAAATAATATTTAAGTATTTTCACCAATTCTGCCTTTATTATTCTGTTGGCAACCAGCGCTGCAAGTGTAGCTGCTCCTGACCCCTCAATCTCACGGAACTTAATAATCGCCCTCGCTGCATAAGAGCCTATATAAGGATTTTCCGATAGTTCATCCTGAGTAGCCTCAGATAGATTAATCCTGGAAATGAGAGTGGTGTCGGCCCAAACCCTATCCCCAAAAACAGAGAAACGCTCCCTGTCTATACCATAAACCTCCATCAGCTGCTCCTTGAAAGCAAATCCCCCTAGCCTCCGCCTGTAATCCAATATTTTTGACGCAAAAAAGGGTCCAATTCCAGGAAGGGATACAAGGTCCGATGAATCGGCTGAGTTTAATTCCAGCTTAGCTCTTGATGATATTGACTTCAGGTCTATTGGAACATAGACATCAGAATGGGAACTCTTTTCAGGTTTCTGCTCTTCTCTAATCTCCTCAGGTTTTGTTGAAACATATGCCTCATTTCTGCGTTTTGGCTGATAGGCAGAACTATTTTTAACAGGATTAGCTGTTTCTGACACTTCCGGTTTTTCCGCCTTATCGGACTCAGGTGATAGTGCACCTGAGACACTTTCACCTTGCAAAACTACTGTTTTGGTATTTTCATAGCTCTTAATAGTAAAAATTGCCACTTGTACCGCGAGTACAAAAAAAATCAAGGTCACTACGCCCCTGGCATAAGACCTCGTCTTTCTAACATCCCTGCTCATCTCTCACCTCCTTAATAATTTGTTATTAATTCCTGTTCACTTTAATCCCTCAACCACCAAAACAATTTCACCCTTTGGCTCTTTAACAGTATACCACTTCGCAAGCTCCTCCAGAGTCCCCCTTCTGTTCTCTTCGTGAATTTTTGTAAGTTCTCGTGACACTGAAGCCATTCTCTCTGACCCAAGATACTCTCCAAGTTGAGTGAGTGTCTTTACCAATCTGTATGGTGATTCATAAAAAATCATAGTCCTGCTCTCCTCAGAAAGCTCCTTTAGCCTTGTCTGTCTTCCCTTCTTCAGTGGAAGAAAACCCTCAAAACAGAATCGATCCATAGGCATTGCTGAGTTTACAAGTGCCGGCACAAACGCTGTAGGTCCGGGAAGAGTCTCGACATCAATACCTCTCTCTTTGCATATTCTAGACAACAGAAATCCGGGATCAGAAATACCTGGTGTACCTGCATCTGAAATAAGAGCAATAGTGAGCCCCCCTTCTATTCTGTCAGCTACTGACGATATGGTTTTATGTTCATTGAACTTATGATGGGACTCCATTCTTGTTGTAATAGAGTATCTTTTTAAGAGTACAGAGCTTGTCCTTGTATCCTCCGCAAGTATAAGATCTGCCTCCTGCAAAACCCTCACGGCCCTGAAGGTCATATCTTCAAGATTTCCAATAGGAGTTGGTACTATATAAAGTTTAGGCATCAAATCTTCTTCTTAGAATCATAAGGAACCTGTAAACACTTGGAGAATCTTCATCCCACTCCGGGAATGCTCCTCTGATATAATCCACCGCCTCTTCCAGATTTCTCATTTCGTTTATTCTTTCTATACTTAGTCTGTACTGCTCCTCATCATCATTGAAGAGCTCTTTTATGTAGAAAAGCTTATCGTTAAGAGTAATGGCATGCTTAATGTCATCCACATGGCTCCCCGGCAAATCTGTCCTCCACGAGTGCTTTGAAGAACGGGCAGAGTCCAGTATACTCGTTGTATCATCATCAGTAAAGAGCTCTATCTCCTCACCTTCATCTTCAAACAATACTGAGTTTGGCTTCTCTGTAAAATCTTCAGATTTTTTATGGCTGGAAGAGGGTACGGGTATTACAGACTTTGATATATTAAGCTGAACATCAGAAAATGCTCTTTTAAGTTCAGCAAAAGATTGAACTAACCTCTTTGTCTCCTCTGCCGCAGAGATTTTCTCAATCATCTCCCTAAGCTCCCTGCTTCTTAATGTAACAAGTTTCTCTCTTATTATATCAGCCTGAATCATTAGCTCTTCCCACTTTGATTCAGGAATCTGAGCTCCTTTTTCTATCTGTTCAAGGCTCTTAAGCATAGCGGAAACTGTTGCTTTAATTTCCGATACTTTTTCAATATTTTGCATCCTTCTTACTATCTTTGTATAGTCACAAAAGTAAGCAAAATGTTTTTAGAAAGTGCAAAAAAAGCGGGCTGGATAGAGGTAGTCTGTGGCTCTATGTTCAGTGGTAAAACCGAGGAGCTTATAAGGCGTCTTAAGAGGGCCAAATTCGCAAATCAGAGGGTTGAAATTTTCAAACCCATGATTGATGTACGCTATTCAGAATCTGAAGTTGTATCGCACGATTCTAATGCAATAAGATCTACTCCTGTTGATTCTCCTGCCAGCATTTTGCTTTATTCGGCAGATGTTGAGGTAGTAGGAATTGATGAGGCGCAGTTTTTTGATAACTCAATAGTTGAGGTGTGCCAGCAATTGGCATCAAACGGAGTAAGGGTAATCATTGCCGGGCTTGATATGGATTATCTTGGCAACCCTTTTGGGCCGATGCCTTCATTAATGGCAGTAGCTGAGTATGTAACCAAAGTTCACGCTATCTGCGTAAGGTGTGGGAATCTGGCTCACCATTCACACAGGACAAAAAAAAGCGACAAATTGGTTGTACTTGGTGAAAAAGACACCTACGAACCAATTTGTCGCCACTGCTTCAATGCAATAGCTAAAGGCTAGTGATTACTGAACAGGAGCAGCCTCAACAACTTTGCGAACTACAAGAGCTTTACCTTCGTGAGTAATGCCAGCTTCAGTGTTAACACCTGTGTAGTTAAGAACAAGAGTGTCTTTTCCTTGAAGAGTCAATGTACCAGATACCTCAAGAGTTTGAGCGCAAGTCATGCTTCCGGTAAAGTTTACAAGAGCATCAGCTACAGTAGCAACTGCACCTAGAGCAACATTTGTGCTGTCATTTACCATAACAACAGCTGTGAATGTGCTGTCTGCAAGGTATTCAAGCTCAATTGGAGCTTCCATAGTCTGAGTCATTGGAGTTCCGGTTGAATCAAGAACTGTAACAGTTATTGCATCCATTCCGGTCCACTGACCAACTAGTTGTTCTGATACAGGAGCCTCTTTGGTTCCACAAGAAACAAGAGCTACGCTAAGGGCAGCAATTGCGAAAAATGATTTTACTTTCATTTTATAAAATGTTTTAGGTTTGTTTGTTAATTCGGCCGCAAATGTAGAAAGTTTTTTGATAATTGAAACTTTTTTTTAAACATTTTATAACTTTGCAACTGAAATTTTTTTCCAATGCATCATTCTACCCTCAGAATTAGCAGAACAAACCTGCTTCACAACTACAACTACTATCATTCAAAACTCTCAGAATCAACTAAATTACTAATCCTTGTCAAAGCAAATGCTTACGGACACGGCGATGTTGAAATTGCACGGCTTGTCGAGGAATTTGGAGCCGATTATTTGGGCGTAGCCTTCCCTTGTGAGGGTATAAAACTTAAAAAAGCAGGAATTAAGTTACCAATTATAATCCTAACACCCGGAACAGGTGGTTTTGAAGAGATAATAGAGCATGGCCTTGAACCTAGCTTAGCCTCATTTGAAACGGCTTCTGAGTTTGTTGAGGCAGTTAAAAAGTCAGGAAAAACCAACTATCCTGTTCATATAAAGATAGATACCGGGATGAGCAGGGTTGGATTCACCTCTTTGCAAATTCCTTTGCTTACAGATTTCCTTAAAGGGACAAACACAATTTCTGTTAAATCTGTATTCTCACACCTCTCTTCTGCCGAGTATATAATCCATGATACATTTACCTTTAATCAGATTGACGAGTTCTCATCAGCTTACAAATTGATTTCAGAAGGAATCGGATACAAACCAATTAAACATATCCTTAATTCCTCCGGTATACTAAGGTATCCTCAATACCAGTTTGATATGGTCAGACTGGGAATCGGTCTTTATGGCTCCTCTTATGTGGATGGAAGCAGCTACCTTATGCCGGCAGCAGAACTAAAGGCTCCGGTAATCAATGTAAGCAAAATTCACAATAGGAGCGTTGGTTATGGCAGATATGGCCGGATAGGTGATCAGGAGAGAGAGATAGCCACAATACCTCTGGGATATGCAGACGGGATAAACAGACACCTTGGAAGAGGAAACATATCATTCAGTATAAATGGACATATGGCCCCTACTATTGGAAATATATGTATGGATATGTTTATGATGGATGTAACCGGATGTAATGTAAAAGTAGGCGATATAGTAACTATATTTGGAGAGAACCCATCTGCCATTTCTCTGGCAAACTCTCTGGATACAATTACCTATGAAATCTTTACATCTGTATCTTCAAGGGTTAAGAGAGAAGTTTGCGATTAAACAAGGATTCTGGCAACCATCTCCTGAAGAAGTTCACCGTCAGAAGCCTCCCCCCTTTCGTTGCTTTTGCCCATTTGATCATACCTCCTGATAATTGCCATTATTGACATACATCTTTTTAACGGATAATTTTGTGCGGCTGTCTCAAACTCTCTGAGAGCGAATTTGTATATCCCAATTTTCATAGCCTCAAATTCACTTACTCTTCCGTTTCCGGTCAATGCAATAGAGTGGTATTTGAGCAATCTTGAGAAATGGCTGAATAGGCCTGCCAATATCATAACAAGAGGGTATTGTTTTTCGTTAAGCGCAAAGTGTTTGACGATTTTAAATGCCTTCTCTCTGTTCTTTACAGATATGGCTCCGTTAAGTTCAAACACATTGTAATCTCTGCTTATACCAACATCTCTTTCTACATCTTCAGAAGTAATATTGGTAACACCTTCTCCAACATTGAGCAAAATTTTGTCCAGTTGTACTGTAAGTTTTCTAAGTTCAGCTCCGCTGTACTCTGCAAGCATGGCTGCAGCTCTGCTCTCTATTGTCAGATTTCTCCCTGCCAGGTAGTTAACTATCCAGCCGGGCACCTCATAATCTCTCAGCTGAACAGACTCCAGCAGATAACCATCTCTGGAAGAGGTTGCGCTTTTATAAAACCGGGTTCTCTTATCAAGTTGCTTGCCGGTAAACAGCAGCACAAGAATAGTTGAGGGAAGCGGCTGCTGGATATACATCTCAATAGGGTCAAGATTTTTAAGTAGCTGAGCCTCGCGTACTACAACAAGTTGTCTTTGTGCCATCATTGGGTATCTTCTGGCAGCCTCTGCGACCTGCCTGGAATCTGTATCATTCCCGTAAAGAAGAAGCTGATTAAATCCCTGTTCTTCCGGAGTAAGTGCTCTGTCCATTATCTCCTTTGATATGATATCTCCATAATAGGGTTCATCCCCTGAGAGAACATAGAAATATCTGAACTTTCCCGCTTTTATTTCAGACAATATCTTGCTGAAACTATCTGAAACAGATTGTGCTGATGATTTTGCCATATGGATGTATGAATTGATAAAAATAGTCAAAAAGGGTATAATGGGCAAATTTTATATCTTTGTCCCGGTAAGCAGCAACCTGATAATGAGAGCAACATTTTTTGATCCGGTAAGAAAAAAGAGAGTAGTTCTTACTCCGGAAGAGGATGTAAGACAGCAGTTAATCCGGATGTTATCAGAGCATAAAGGATACCCGGTATCACTTATGAGTTGTGAGTTTTCTATCTCTCTTAATGGTAATAAATACAGGGGTGACCTTGTAATACACGGAAGAGACGGAACCCCTTTACTGCTGGCAGAGTGTAAAGCTCCCTCAGTAAAGATTGGCAAGGATGTTTTTGATCAGATTCTGACCTACAATTCATCTTTGGGAGTAAAGCACATACTGCTTACTAACGGCCCGGAGACATATTTTGCTTCTTTGAATGAAGCTTCCGGCAAATATGAATATAAAACGGAGATCCCCTGTTACAATGAACTTTCTTAAGAATAAAATATTTAAAACGGTAAGTGAGGAGGCCGCGCTGAGTGGAGTGAGAGCCTTTGTTATTGGTGGTTTTGTAAGGGATTCACTACTGGGAAGGGATAGTAAAGATATCGATATTGTGGTTGAGGGAAGTGGGATTGAACTAGCAGAAAAAGTTGCAAAACGGCTGAATGTGAATGTAACAATATTTAAGAGTTTTGGCACTGCTATGCTTAGAAGCGGTAGTAAAGAAGTTGAGTTTGTTGGTGCAAGAAAGGAGTCATACAGAGCTGATTCAAGAAAACCGATTGTTGAAGATGGCACCCTGGAGGAGGATCAGAAAAGGCGTGATTTTACTATCAATGCACTGGCATTTAGCCTACAAAAAGAGGACTTCGGGAATTTAATTGACCCCTTCACGGGAGTAAAAGATCTTCAAAATGGATTAATAAGAACCCCCCTTGATCCTGATCAGACATACTCGGATGACCCCCTGAGAATGATTCGTGCAATCAGATTCGCATCACAATTATCATTTCATATAGTAGAGGAGTCTCTCTCTTCTATTAAAAGGAACAGAGATAGAATAAGCATTCTTTCTAAAGAGAGGATAGCAGAGGAGCTGAATAAAATACTCCTTTCGCCAAAACCATCCGTAGGCTTTTACCTGCTTGACCAGACAGGGCTGCTTGAACTCATACTGCCTCAAGTTGTCAAGTTAAAGGGGGCAGAGTCTGTCGAGGGCAATGGTCATAAGGAGAACTTTTCCCACACATTACAAGTTCTGGATAATCTCTCTGAAAAGAGCGATGACTTATGGCTTCGGTGGAGCGCTCTTCTCCACGATATAGCAAAGCCGGCCACCAAAAATTATGAGCCAGGTGTAGGATGGACTTTTCATGGTCACGATTTTCTGGGAGGGAAGATGATTCCGGGAATATTCAAGCAGCTAAAGCTACCTCTTAACGAAAAGATGAAGTATGTTCAAAAGATGGTTCAGTTACATTTAAGGCCAATAGCTCTTGTTCAGGAGGAGGTCACAGATTCTGCTGTAAGAAGGCTCCTTTTTGACGCCGGTGATGATATTGAAGATCTTATGACACTTTGCGAGGCCGATATTACATCTAAAAATGACAGGATTGTAAAGAAGCACCGATCCAATTTTGAGATGGTCAGAAGAAAACTTGTTGAGGTTGAAGAGAAGGATGCTGTCAGAAATTTCCAGAATCCTGTAACGGGTGAATTGATAATGGAGATATACGGAATATCCCCTGGCAAAGAGATTGGAATTATTAAGGAGTTTATAAAAAATGCCATTCTTGATGGCAAAATCGGCAATAATATAGATGAGGCCAAAGC
Organism: Bacteroidales bacterium MB20-C3-3; assembly: GCA_035609245.1. NCBI lineage: Bacteria > Pseudomonadati > Bacteroidota > Bacteroidia > Bacteroidales > Bacteroidales bacterium MB20-C3-3. The sequence continues at coordinate 991,995 of CP141202.1, forward strand.
TCTGATGGAGGATAAGGCATCAGAACTTGGCCTCTCTAAGAGGAGCTAACCCTTTTTATAATTACTAATAACTGGTCTGCTGAGGATTAAAATTGGCCCATCCTGCAATCCAGTTATCTGCCTGACTATCACTTCTGAAGGCTCCAATAAAATCTACTTTGTCAAAAAATGTTGATGCAAGAAGAGTCTCACTGAAAAGTCCTGATTTTCCTGTTAAAGGAGAGCCTGCCACCGGGCCCCAGTTTGGATTACCCGATATAGAGACTGGCTGTTTAAGTCCAAGCTGACTCTGCGATGAGAATATCTGATTTTTATTTGCCGCAAGTTTAAAGAAGGAAGAAGAGAATGATTCGGCTGCACTCTTGTCAAATGTCGATGAATTTGTTGACAGAGAATCTTTAAAAGATGCATCTTTATCGCTGCCCAAAATACCGGCCTGTGCTATGATATTATTTTTAAAGCCGATTCTTCCGTCCGATGCTGCACTCTGTGTCTGGGATCCCTTGTCATTACATATCATAAGCCCAACAGGAAATCCGGATATTACTGAATTGTAGATATGAAGATTCGAGCCCCTTCTTATTTGTATACCGGCCTGATGTTGTCCAAGCTTGGATCCGTTATTGGGATTATAAACCCCTCCGTCAATATATGCTGTAGTGTTTAAAAACTGTGGATCCTGGCCTGTTGCACCAATTAAGGTAATGTTTGAGAATACCGGTCTTGTTATTGGTAGTTGATTAGGCGCGTCACTGTTATTATCCGATTCAAATCCATTGGATATAGATTTATCTGCAATTTTTGGATTTCTCACAATAAGGCCAAACTGAACATTTCCTCTAAAACCTGAATCGGTATCAAAGTCATCGTCCCATCCATGATAGGAGATGAGATATTTTGCATTGACTGTACCTCCAAACCACTCAAACGAATCATCGTTTGAGTATGAGACTTGAATATGGTCAATCTTTGTACCGCTTCCAACTGAACCAAGTGTCAAACCATTAATTTCCTGGTCTGCTTTAAATGGATATCCCGCAAACTCAATCCTTACATAAGACAATACCCCTGAATTATCTGCATCATCACTCCCTCCATGCTTTGATCTTGGACCACCTTCAATAATCATCTCATTTTTATTATTGGATGCTTTTCCACAAACTATCAAACCACCCCAATCCCCCGGCTTTCTTGAACCAGCAGGCTGAGCTGAGGTGAAGACTATAGGAAGATCTTTTGTCCCCTGAGCAATTATCTTGGCTCCCCTCTCAATAATAAGTGCTGCTTTTGTATCCTTATCTCCCTTAATAATAGTCCCTGGTTCAATCGTAAGTGTTGCACCGGAAGTAACATATACCCATCCCTTAAGAAGATATGTTCCCTTTTTGATGGTGTTGCTCTTTGTGATTTCAAATTCCTGAATTCCGCTGCCAATCTGGTTTCCACTAAAGATAATCTGCTCCTCTTCCGGTTTTACAACCGGAGGAACTACCGGATCTTTGTCACAGGCTGTAGCCGTAACAATAAGCGCAAATGCTGATAAAATTAGATTTTTTGTTTTCATCTCTCTTTAAATTATAATTATTTAAATGTTAGAATTTACATAGTACTCCAAGGAATATTCCTGCTCCCGGATTAAAGCTTTTTGCAACCTGTCTTCTGTTCTGAATCACACCGTTGCCATCAATGTATCTTGGATATTGTTCAAAGATCACAGGTTGATTAAGCAGATCTCTCAGACTTAATTTTACCTCAATATTTCTCCCAATGCTTTTTGTTGCAACAAGGTCAACAACATCTCTTGGTAACTCATATGTATCCGGCACATCATTATTTATGCTTGCACCTGATCCGGTATCTACTCTTCCAATACCTACAATCCTCCTTCCTATTCTGTTGTAGAGCAGACCCAGGCTTAAACCAATATTTGAATTGTCGTAGTAGAGTGTTGAGTTTACTATATATGGCGACTGACCCTGCATAGCCCTGTCCTTTTCAAGTGAGTACTCCTGGTCAAAATCTACTATACTTGATATGAGAGCAGCATTAATTCCAAAGACAAAGTTCTTGAGACCAATAAAATCAAGCCTCTTTTTTACATCTATCTCTACACCATAATTTTTTGCAGAGAGTGCATTTTCAAAGGTGTAAGTGTACGAGCCCCCGGCATCAAGATATGTCCACTCTATCGGGTTTTTGAAATATTTATAGAATAATGCCAGTGTTATATACTCATCGTCTGAGGGGTAGTGCTCAAACCTGATATCAGCATTGTGAATCTTTGCCTGTTTTAGATCAGGATTACCCTTAACATCAGAAAACAGATTAAAATCATAATAGACTGATGGAGATACCTCTCTGAACTCCTGTCTGTTAACTGATGACCCGTAAGCAACTCGCACAAGGTTTTTTCTGTCAATATTATAGGAAATATTAAGAGAAGGGAAAAGATCTCCATGATTATATTTCTTATCATAAGTACTAAATTCGTAAATCTTATCATAGAGAGTAAGCTTCATTAAACCCTTTTCATACCTTAGACCGGCAAGAAAATTAAACCTGCCCGCAGGTAGTTTAAACGAGAGGTAAGCAGCACCTATCCCGTTGCTTCCTATATAGCTGTTTCTGTTATCTGTATCTTCAAAAATATAAAGTTTATCATAGGAGTAATTCTCATCCTGAAGTATCTTCTCAACCACATCTCTGTATACAAAATCACTTGGAAGGCCATAGTTGTTAAATCTGTAAAAGAACTGCCTGTTTGAATAATTCCGGGTCTTATATTCTGCGTAGATCCCGGTTTTAAGCTCTGCCGGTGATGGTAGCGATCTGAAAACCGGAATAGTGTAGTTTGCTGCTCCTGCAAAAATATGTTCGTCAAGTTCTGAGAAATCTCTGGTAATCTCATTCTGATCAATTGCCATATGGCCAAAGAACTCATCTCCGTAAATATTATTCTCCTCACGGTTAATGATTCTTCTGTCCGGCTGTTCCATACCGGCAAATGAATAACTTACATTCCAGTCATATTCTCCCCTTCCCAACTTTCCTGAGCCCAAAAACTGTCCTGTATATGTTGTTCTGGATGAGTTAAAGTACTCCTGCTTCTCCTGAATATACATTGCACTTATATTTTGCCACCCCTCCCTGGTTGTGTATCTCGTCTTGTCCAATCTGTTTAAGATGTTTCTGAACTCAATCTTTGTCTCTTTGTCAAGCAGTGTAAGATTAAGCATCACACCAAGCTTATCATCTATACTGTATTGATTGTCTACATAATTATATATGTACTCAGATTTATCACTTACAGAGTTATAAACTCCAAATCTGGCATTAAGCATATCTTCATATGTCTGATATCCGTGAGAGTAGTTTACAGCTGCAACCATTCCCAATGAAAGATCACTGCCAAAAGCCCAGTTTCTGTTCATCATCAGATTAAGTCTCTGATCTGGAAAGGGCTGATGGCTCTTTACTCTCCAATTATTTTTAAACCCATTTTTAGTGATATGAGTAACTTGTTCTGGATCGTTATTATCCATACTCTCTCCAAAAAGGGGTCTCTTCGTTGGTGCAGATCCATTGAAGAGATGGTCGTTAAACTGTGTTGCAGTATTAAAATTCATACCATAAGAGATTGATAAGTCGTTGACATCAGGCATACTCTTGGTAAGAATCTTTACAAATCCCCCGGAAAAATCAGAGGGAATCTCTGCAGATGGAGATTTAACAATCATGATACTCTCCAGCTGAGAACTGGGAAGCAGGTCAAAGGAGAAAGAGCGAGTATCGGCATCTGTGCTTGGCACTGCCGAGTTGTTAATCCATACATTATTGTATCGGCCTGACAATCCCCTGACAATAATATACCGGTCATTCAGAATTGAGACTCCGGGAATCCTCTTTACAACCTCTGCTGCACTCCTGTCCTGAGATTTAGATATCTGTCTGCCGGATATCCCACTCATTACAACACCGGCACTTCTTGTTGCCTGGACAATTGCAATATCAGAATTCATCCTTTTTGCCGATGTAACAACAGCCTCCTGCAGAAGTGTAGCATTCTCCTCAAGCATTACATCCAAATTATTAATTCCTGAAGAGATCTTTATCTCTTCAATAATTACACTCAAATATGAGATACAGTCAATCCTTGCACTGTAAGTCCCGGAAGGAATTCCCTCAATTGAATATTTACCTTCTAAATCAGTTGATGCTCCCTTCTTAAGGGATTCAATAAATATTGTTGCCCCTATCACAGGTTCTCCGCTTTTTTTATCAAGAATTACTCCTGAAAGAACAGCTGCATTCTGAGCAGTTGTTATTGTTGTCATCAAAAGTGCTGCAACAAAAATTGTAAGTTTAAAGATGTTTTTTCTCACCGTAAATTATTTAAAATCGATGGCAAAAGTATCCTTATAGTGTTAAGCGAAAGCGACAAAAAAATTAAGATATTATTACAAAATGGCAGGTATCTTAATAAATTTGAAACAATCATTTACATTTGCATTATGGAAAAAAAGAGAATCCTTGTAGTTGATGATGAAGAGGATCTTTGCGAGATTCTCAGGTATAATCTTACATCTGCCGGTTATTTAACCGATGTTGCTTATTCTGCAGAGGATGCATTCGCTCTGCTCAAAACAGGATACGACCTCCTCCTTCTTGATATTATGATGGGAGGAATCTCCGGAATTAAGTTGGCGGAACTTATAAGGAATGAGTACAAAAATGATGTCCCAATCATTTTTATCACGGCCAGGGATAGCGTAGAGGATAAACTAAAGGGATTTGGTGCAGGTGCAGATGACTATATCCCTAAACCATTCTCTGTTAAAGAAGTATTGGCAAGAGTGCACGCTGTACTGTTAAGAAGCAAGGAAAAAAAGGGAGAGACAACTCCTTCATCTTCTTTTGCAGATACATCTGTTGAAAAAACTGAGATTATACACAGAGGTGATATGGTAATTAATCTGCAGACAAAAGGTGTGGAGATCTCAGGAAAAGTAGTTAAACTTACTAAAAAGGAGTTTGAAATTCTCTCCAGATTAGCCCTTAATCCAGGTAAGATATTCTCAAGGGGGGATATTCTTGATGCCGTATGGAACAATGAATCTTATGTCCTTGACAGAACTGTTGATGTTCATATAGCGAGACTAAGGAAAAAACTGGGAGAGATGGGATCCGCAATAGTAAACAGATCCGGATATGGTTATTGTTTTGAATTGTAATATTTAAATGAAGAATAAACTTGCATACAGATATAGAGTAGTTGCATATTTCACATTGCTGCTTCTTTCTGTAACTCTTGCATTTGCACTAATCTACACCCACAGGGAGAGGGTTTTCAAAATTGAACTGTTAAAAAATGAGATGGTTCCTTATCAGAGGTTTATCCACTCTCATTTATCAAAAAGTTTAGCCTCCGGAAAAGGTATTTCTGAATCAATGGCTGAAATTGAGTCAGCCATTCCACAAAAAATAAGAGTAACTATTCTTTCAGAAGATTCATGGGTACTTTATGATAACTTCTCTGAATACGAGAATATTACAAAGAGCCATCTTGACAGGCCGGAGCTTATTGATGCAACCTCTCACGGGAGCGGCTCTGCTGTTAGATACTCAAATACACTAAAGGCTCAGTATCTCTACCATGCCACAAAATATCCGGACATCTATATAAGAACTGCCCTTGAGTATAATGAGTCTGTCCTTCCTTTCGTTATCAGGGAGAACAGATATATGGCCATAATTATAATTGTGCTGCTTATTTCAGTGGCAGCAATAATTTTCATGGCAAGAAGAATCAACAAACCGGTTGCTGCACTCAAGGAGTTTATGGAGGCAATTCAGAATGGTGAGCTTGAAAGTAAAGAGATTATTTTTCCCAATGATGATCTTGGAGATGTAGGTGAAAAGATAATGAAGGCCTTCACCCAAATGGAGGAGAATAAAAAATATAAACAGGAGCTCACTCATAATGTTGCACACGAGTTAAAAACTCCTGTAACAGGTATCAGAGGCTATCTTGAAACAATGATCAATCAGGAGAATATGGATCCTGACCAGAGGCGATTCTTTCTTGAGAGAGCTTACGCTCAGACACTGAGACTGGCATCAATAATTAATGATATCTCTATCCTCAATAAAATGGAGGAGTCACCCAGGGCCTTTCACACAGAGATTGTGAATATAAAACGATGTGTTGAAGAGATAAAGAGTGATCTCTCCTTTAAACTTGATGAGAGAGGAATTAAGATGGAGATTACAATTCCGGAAGAGCTTCAGATTAAAGGTAGTTATATGCTAATCTACTCTCTGTTTAAAAATTTAACGGACAATTCGCTTGAGCATGCCGGGGAAAATGTATCCATTATAATAGAGTGTTCACAAATAGCCGGGAAAGATGCATTTTTCAGGTATAGTGACAACGGAAAGGGAGTTCCTGACCATCAAATCGAAAAGATATTCGAAAGGTTTTACCGGGTTGAAAAAGGGAGAAGCAGAAGAAGCGGTGGCTCCGGGCTTGGTCTCTCTATAGTTAAGAATGCTGTTAAAATGCATAATGGGGAGATAAAAGCAGAAAACCTCCCGGGGGGAGGTCTTCTCTTCAGCTTTTCACTCTCTAATGTAGTTTTACCCCAATCAGGTGCATAAACTCCTCTCTTGTTCTTATATCTTTTAAAAAGGCACCTGTAAAGGCAGAAGTTGTTGTTACAGAGTTCTGTTTCTGGACACCTCTTATCTGCATACACATGTGGGATGCCTCTATTACAACTGCAACTCCCAGCGGATTCAGTGTTTGCTGAATACAATCCCTTATCTGAACAGTAAGCCTCTCCTGAACCTGTAATCGTCTTGCAAATGCATCAACGACCCTTGCGAGTTTACTAAGTCCGGTTATATATCCATTTGGAATGTAAGCTACATGAGCCTTACCGTAAAAAGGCAACATATGGTGTTCGCACAGTGAGTACATCTCAATATCCTTAACTATTACAATCTGCTGATACTCCTCCTTGAATTTTGCCGAATTAAGAATAGCTGCAGGATCCATCTCATATCCCTGTGTCAGAAACTGAATAGACCTGGCAACCCTAACGGGGGTCTTCTCAAGCCCCTCCCTGTCAGGGTCCTCACCAATTTTAGCAAGTACTCCTTTATAGAGTGCTGCCAGCTCTTGAGTTACCTCCTCATCATACTGCTCTATCTTTGTATATGCCATAATAATTCTCTAATTTCGTGCAATATTACAAAAAAATCACCAACCACACATGAGAATACTCATTACAGCTGCCGAAGAGGAGGAGCTTATTACAGCAAGACAAGCCTTCAACTCTCTCTCAAAAAGCGAGCAAAACGCGCTGGATATCACATATATGCTTACAGGGATAGGCACAACCTCAACAAGCTACAGACTTACAAAAATGCTTACTGAGAGTAATCCCCCCTTTGCTCTGGCTTTGAACATCGGGATAGCGGGCTCTTTTAGTGACGAATACCCAATAGGGAGTGTCGCCAGAGTTGAAAAGGAGTTTTTTGGAGACCTGGGATTTGAAACATATTCGGGTTTTCAGACTCTTTTTGATTACAAAATACTCGATGCCGATACATATCCCTACAAAGGGGGAGCTCTGATTGCGCCAACTCTCTCTGCTGAGGCCGAAAGTGTATTAAAACAATACGGAAGTGCTGCCGCTGTTACAGTACAAACAGTCAGCGGACTGCCGGAAAAAAAAGTGCAGCTCCAGCACGATTTCAAACCTCAGATTGAGAGTATGGAGGGAGCCGCATTTTTTTATGTGTGTCTGCTGGAGAGGATCCCTTTTGCTGAGTTAAGGTCTGTATCAAATGAGGTTGGAGAGAGAGACAGAGGGAAATGGAATATTCCGCTGGCACTCTCATCTCTGAGAGATGCCGTAAGGAGTCTTATGGAGGCAATTGCAAAATGAGTATAAAGCTGGCTTACTCACCCTGTCCCAATGACACTTTTGCATTTCACGCCATGGTGCATGGTTTGGTGGATTGTGAAGGACTTGAATTCGAAGTCACTCTTGGAGATGTTGAACAACTTAATCAGGGTGCCGCCAAAGATGCTTTTGATGTCTGCAAAATGAGTTATCACGCCTTTTTTAAAATGGCGGACAAATATAAAATGCTCAGAAGCGGAAGCGCACTTGGATACCATAACGGACCACTTTTGGTTACTCCGGAGGGGAGCAAACTCTCTGCATTATCCGGGTCTGAGTTAAAGAGTGCTCTCTCAGAGTGTAAGATTGCAATTCCCGGAGATATGACAACAGGAGCTCTACTTCTGAAAATAGCTTTCCCAGAGGTGAGAGAGACAACTCCTGTTCTCTTTTCTGAGATTGCAGATGAGGTTATATCCGGAAATTTTGATGCCGGTGTTCTTATACATGAAGGGCGTTTTACTTACAGGGAGAGAGGACTTCACCTAATAATGGATTTAGGCGAAAACTGGCATAATATATCGGCCTTACCGGTGCCGCTGGGGGGGATAGCAGTATCTGACAGGATTGAGAGGGAGATCGCCCGGAAAGTAGGAAGAGTTCTGAAAAGGAGCATACTATTTGCAATAAAAAATCCGGGTCTTTCAGGGGAGTATGTATCATGCAACGCTCAGGAGATGGATATTGAGGTTCAGCGCAAACATATCGGACTTTTTGTAAACGAAAACACTCTTGAGATTGGAATTGAGGGAGAAAAGGCTGTCTATGAACTTTTCAAACGGCTCTCCCTGACAGATTCAAAAATTATTTACAGAGATAAACTCTTTATTTAGTAGTTTTGTTCCACATAAACAGATAAAAGATGAGCAACGAGGTCATTAACATCAAGGATATCAAAAAAATCTACAAAGTGGGAAACCAGGAGGTAAGAGCACTTGACGGAGTAGATCTTCACATAGGAAGAAATGAATATGTGGCAATTATGGGACCCTCCGGTTCCGGCAAGTCTACAATGATGAACATACTTGGTTGTCTCGACAGCCCCTCATCAGGCCAATATATCCTCAATGGCACAGATGTCTCCTCAATGGCAGACTCCCAGCTGGCAGAGGTAAGAAACAAAGAGATTGGTTTTATCTTCCAATCCTTTAATCTCCTGCCAAGGTACTCTGCTCTGGAAAATGTTGCCCTCCCTTTGATCTATTCAGGTGACACCAGAACAGAGAGAGAACGGCGAGCAGAAGAGGCCCTGGAGAGTGTTGACCTTACAGACAGAATGCACCACAAACCAAACGAGCTCTCCGGTGGACAGAGACAAAGGGTAGCTGTTGCAAGAGCGCTTGTAAATAACCCTTCAATGATACTTGCAGACGAACCTACAGGTAATCTTGATACAAAAACATCTGTGGACATTATGAAACTCTTTGCAAAAATCCACAACAAAGGGAATACTATTATTGTTGTTACACACGAGGAGGATATAGCCAGACACGCACACCGTATAATAAGACTAAGGGATGGTAAGATTGAGTCTGACGAAATAAATCATAATCCGGTAAAATATTCCTGATGAAAGAGATGAACATATATACAAAAACAGGTGACAAAGGGACAACCTCACTTGTTGGAGGGGCCAGAGTAAGAAAGGATGATCCAAAGGTTAACGCCTATGGAAATGTAGATGAACTAATATCTCACATAGCTCTGATAAGAGCTGATGCATCAGGAGAACCTCTGTATGAGAACCTGAGAAGAGTTCAGGCAAATCTAATGCATGTAGCAGCCCATTTGGCAGCTGACGACCACGGAGCTAAAAGGCTGAAAGAATTTGACACTAAAGAGATTGAGTTTCTTGAGAGTCAAATAGATTTAATGGTGGCAGAGCTTCCGGAACAGATAGCCTTTATTCTTCCTGCAGGCCCCCGTGCAGCAGCTCAGTGTCATATTGCAAGAACAGTTTGCCGCAGGGCTGAGAGGTCTTGTATATCTCTGATGGAGGAGCCAAGGATAGAGCAAGTGGTTAAATACCTTAACAGATTATCTGATTACTTGTTTGTATACGGAAGGTATATAGCTTTTAAAAATGGTATTGGAGATGATTTTTGGTATCAATAGTGTTATAATTAAAATATATTGATTATCTTCGCACACAATTTTCGCAAGAGAATCTTAAGTACTTAATATTTAACATTTTAACACTATGTATTGGACACTTGAACTTGCTTCCAAGCTCGAAGATGCTCCATGGCCGGCCACCAAGGAGGAGTTGATTGATTACGCAACCAGATCCGGAGCCCCCTTAGAGGTTATTGAAAATCTCGAAGATCTGGAGGATGATGGAGAGATCTACGATAGCATTGAGGACATTTGGCCGGATTATCCAAGCAAGGAAGACTTCTTTTTCAACGAAGAGGAGTATTAATTAATACTTTATGAAGATTATCATCGCCGGTGCGGGTGATGTGGGTACGCATCTCGCAAAGATGCTCGGAAACGAAGATCACGAACTAACCGTTATTGACAACGACGAGGCTCGTCTTGCTCATGTTGGTGAGATTGCAGATATTATACCCATATACGGTTCTCCTACTTCAATTGCCACACTTGAAAAGGCAGCTGTAAGGAGATCTGATCTTTTTATTGCTGTAAGTCCCGCACAAGAGCAGGATGTAAACATTATCAGCGCTATGCTGGCCAAAAAAATGGGAGCCGGCAAGGTTACTGCAAGAATCAACAACGATGAATATCTGAAGAACGAGAACAAACTCCTCTTTACAGAGATGGGGATTGATCTGTTGTTCTATCCTGAGAAGATTGCATCTCACGAAATTATTGATCTTCTTAAACAGACAGGCACCTCTGAGTTTATGGACTTCTCCGGGGGCAAGCTACAGCTTATTGTTTTCCGTCTGGATGATGGTGCCCCATTAATCAACAAAACCCTTTCTGACTATTCAACTCCCGGGATTGAACCTCTTTACAGGGCTGTTGCAATTGCCCGTGATGGACATACCATCATACCAAGGGGCTCCACTAAATTCAAGGAGAGAGATCTGGTATTTGTTATCTCCAGAAGAAGCGGGGCACAGGAGGTGATGACCTACTCCGGAAAAAACAATATTGATGTAAAAAGGCTTATGATTGTTGGCGGCGGAAGAATTGGCGAGATGGTAGCCAAAAAACTTGAACCAACAGTTGATTATATTAAGCTTATAGAAAGAAGAAGAGAGAGATGCGATGTTCTTAATGAGAGCCTGACAAAAACCCTTGTAATTAACGGAGATGCAAGGAATACCGACCTTCTTATTGAAGAGGATGTCAATGATTTTGATGCATTTGTAGCAGTCACAAGCAGCTCAGAAACAAATATTCTATCTTGCGTTATGGCTAAAAAGATGGGGGTCGCCAAAACAATCGCAGAAGTAGAGAATATTGACTATATAAAACTCGCAGAAGGGATGGGAGTTGATGCTGTTATTAATAAAAAACTCATAACAGCGAGCCGTATTTTCCGTTTTACCCTGTCAAACAAAGTACAGTCCATCAAATGTCTTAACGGATCAGATGCAGAAATTCTTGAATTCATAGTTAATCCAAACAGTAAGATTACCCAGGATAAACTCAGGAACCTAGGATTCCCCAAAGATGCGATAATTGGGGGAATTATCAGAGGCACCAGCAGCTTCATTGCATTAGGGGATACAGAGATTAAACCATACGACAGAGTTGTAGTTTTTGCACTTCCAACTGCTCTTGCAAAAGTCAACAAGTTTTTTGCATAACACTCCATTTTAATTACAGATTTTTACTTTTTATGGCGTAATAAATTATAATTTATTACCTTTGCGCCACATTTTAAAAACTATAAAAATTAGTGCGATTATGAGCAAAAACAGTATCAAATCGGGCGCAAAAACCAGATTGGAACACGATTTACTGGGTGACAAACAGGTTCCTGCAGAGGCATTATACGGAGTTCAAACACTCAGATGTATTGAGAATTTTGATATAAGCAGACAGACTCTTTCACAATTCCCACACTTTATCAAGGCTTTGGGTATTGTAAAGATGGGTGCAGTCATGGCTAATCATGAACTGGGACTTATTCAGGAGGATGTTAAAAATGCAATTGTAGATGCTTGTCAGGAGCTGATGGATGGCAAACATCTGGACCAGTTCCCAATAGATATGGTACAGGGCGGAGCAGGTACATCTGTGAATATGAATGCAAATGAGGTAATTGCCAACAGAGCCCTGGAGATAATGGGAAAAGAGCGCGGAGAGTATCAGTTCTGCAGCCCTAACGACCATGTTAATATGGCTCAGAGCACAAATGACGCCTACCCGAGTGCAATGCACATTGGTATGTACATTACTCACTTTGAAGTAATAGAGGCTCTTGACAAACTGATTGAATCATTTGAAGTAAAAGAGCGTGAGTTCGCCAATATCATTAAGATGGGCAGGACACAGCTTCAGGATGCCGTTCCAATGACACTTGGTCAGAGCTTTGGTGCCTTCGCTTCAGCCATGAAGCACGAAAGACGCAGACTGGACAAGGCCGCGCGCGAACTGCTCTATATAAACATGGGTGCCACTGCAATAGGCACAGGTATAACTGCTGAGCCCGGTTATGCCGAGGCGTGTATCTACCATATCAGAAAAATCACAGGATTTGATCTGAAGCTTGCATACAATCTTGTTGAGGCTACCCACGACACATCTTGTTTTGTGGCATACTCATCGGCACTTAAATCTCTTGCAATCAGAGTTTCAAAAATTTGTAACGATCTTCGTATCCTCTCATCTGGACCGAGAACAGGTATTGCCGAGATAAAACTTCCTCCAAAACAACCGGGATCATCAATTATGCCGGGTAAAGTTAATCCTGTAATCCCAGAGGTTATGAATCAGGTTTGCTTTAAAGTCATCGGAAACGACCTTGCAATTACAATGGCATCTGAGGCTGCGCAGCTTGAACTCAATGTGATGGAGCCTGTACTTGTACAGAGCCTTATTGAGTCAGCCGACTGGATGCGCAGAGGAATGGATACACTAAGAGTTGAATGCGTTGATGGAATTGAGGCAAATCCTGAACACTGCCGCGAAATGGTTGAACACTCAATAGGTATCGTTACTGCTCTTAAACCATTCATCGGTTACTCAAAGTGTACCGAGATTGCCCAGGAGGCCCTTGAGACAGGCGGAAGCGTTTACAAACTTGTACTTGATAAAGGAATCCTTACCAAAGAGCAACTTGACAAAATACTTGACCCTAAACATATGATCAGACCGGTTAAGATTACTATTTAACTGCACGATTCAATAAAATAAAACGAGGCTGACCATTATTGGTTAGCCTCTTTTCGTATTATCAGTTATCTGTATCAGCCCGGAAAATCCTCCCCACCATAAAGACTGTCAGAAAAACCAGAACATCTCAGCGGAGCTCCTTTAGTCATGCAAACTACTTAGTCAAAAGATAGCACAATCCCTCCCCGTTCAACCGAGCCAAGAAGGAACCTTCGCCGGAAGGAGCGAAGCGGATGAGGAGGAAAAGTTCCTGAGTGGGCGCAGGATGACAATAGTAGTTCGTATATTTGCACAATGGCAAGCATACTACAGGCAGCAGGACTGTCAAAATCATACGGCATAAGAACCCTGTTTGAGAATTTATATATAAACATAAATGAGGGTGATAAAATTGCCCTGATCGCTCCTAACGGAAGCGGCAAGAGTACCCTCTTAAGAATTCTGGCAGGCAAAGATTCATCTGATGGTGATGGTTCGGTTAAGCTGATGCAGGGGGCAAAGGTAGCCTGGCTGGAGCAGGACCCGGAGCTGGATCCTGATAAAACAATTTTTCAGGAGGTATTCAGAGCGTCAGAGATTCTATCTTCAGTTATTGTGGAGTACGAAGCTGCTATTGCGGCAAACGACCACAAAAGGGTTGAAAATGCTGTCCATAATATGGATATTCACAACGCCTGGCAGTATGAGCAGAAAATTAATCAGGTTTTAAGCAGACTCAACCTTCCAAATTCGCAAAGGCAGATCTCCACACTATCCGGGGGGGAGAGGAAGAGAGTTGCTCTGGCTTCAATTATGATAAATGAGGCCGATCTTATTGTGCTGGACGAGCCCACAAATCATCTTGATCTTGAAATAATCGAGCAGCTTGAGGAGTACTTAAAAAGAACCGCTTCATCCCTGCTAATGGTTACTCACGACCGCTACTTTCTTGACAGGGTATGCAACCATATACTGGAACTTGATAATGGTGTCCTCTACACCTACAAGGGGAACTACTCCTACTTCCTTGAAAAAAGAGATGAAAGGGTAGATATTTTTAATACAGAGACAGAGAGGGCAAGAAATCTCCTGCGAACTGAATTAGACTGGATGAGAAGAATGCCCCAGGCCAGAGCTACAAAGGCAAAATACAGAATAAATGCCTTTTACGAATTAAAGGAGAGGGCAGATAAGAGAGTGGTTCAAAAACAGATGAAGATAGATGTAGGCGCATCCAGACTGGGAACCAAGATAATAAACTGCAAAAATCTCACCCATTACTGGGATAATTACTGCACTGTAAATGAGTTTACTTACAACTTTACCAAAGGGGAAAAGGTTGGTATTGTTGGTGCTAATGGTGCCGGTAAAAGTACTTTTCTCAAACTGCTTACAGGTGAAATCGAAAACTATAAAGGAGAAATTGACAGAGGGGAGACTCTTGTAATTGGCCATTACAGACAGGACGGACTCACTTTTGATCCTGAAGAGACTGTAATAGATGCTGTCAGAAGGGTTGCAGAGGTAGTTACACTTGCAGATGGTTCAACTATTCCGGTGACACAATTTCTCTCCAGATTTCTCTTTCCTCACTCATCTCACAATACTAAAATTGAGAAACTTAGCGGAGGAGAGCGGAGAAGGCTGTATCTGGTAACAATTCTTATGAAAAGTCCTAATTTTCTCATACTGGATGAACCTACCAACGACCTTGATATTGTTAGTCTAAATGTGCTTGAGGAGTATCTCCTGGCCTTCCCCGGATCTCTTATTATAGTCTCTCACGACAGATATTTTCTGGACAAACTTGCAGATCACATTTTTGTATTTGAAGGTGATGGTCTCATCAAAGATTATGTTGGAAAATATAGTGAGTACCGTGAAATGGTTAAAGAGCTTGAGGCTGCAAAAGAGAGAGAGCTGATAAAGACAAAAGAACCCGCCATCATTAAGAATAATGACGAAAAAAAAACTGCGGGAAAGTTATCATGGAAAGAGCAGAGGGAGCTCGAGGAGATTGATGAGAAGCTAGATGCTCTTGAAAAAGAGAAGAGCAGCCTTGAAGCTGCCCTCTCATCAGGTTCTCTTTCACCTGAGGAGCTTACAAAATACTCATTGCGAATAGGTGAAGTTATTTCAAATATTGACCGGCTCAGCGATCGATGGCTGGAGCTTACTCCATAAGTTTTTTATACTTGAATCTTTTTGGAGTTAAATCACCAAGTCTCTTCTTCTTGTTCTCCTCATATTCTGAATAGCTTCCCTCAAAGAATACCACTTTTGAGTCACCCTCAAATGCCAGTATATGTGTTGCAATCCTGTCCAGGAACCATCTGTCGTGTGATATAATTACCGCACACCCCGCAAAATTTTCCAGGCCCTCTTCCAGAGCTCTGATTGTATTCACATCCACATCGTTAGTTGGTTCGTCAAGAAGCAGAACATTTGCCTCCTCTTTCAAAGTGAGTGCCAGGTGAAGTCTGTTTCTCTCACCCCCTGAAAGAATTCCGCATTTTTTCTCCTGATCTGCTCCTGAAAAGTTAAATCTGGAGACATATGCCCTTGCATTTACCTCTTTGTTCCCAAGCTTTACAAAATCCGAGTTTTGAGCTATCGTTTCATATACGGTTTTATCCGGATCAATGTGTCTGTGCTGCTGATCAACATAGGCAACCTTAACTGTCTCCCCTACCATAAAAGAGCCTGCATCCGGTTTTTCGAGTCCCATAATAAGGCGGAAGAGAGTCGTTTTTCCAGCTCCGTTAGGGCCGATAATCCCCACAATTCCTGCAGGCGGGAGGCTAAATTCCAGACCTTCATATAACAGTTTATCACCAAATCCTTTTGTTACTCCTTTAGCATCTATCACCCTGTCTCCCAGGCGGGGACCATTCGGAATAAAGATCTCCAGTTTCTCCTCTTTTACCTTCCCATCCTCATTCAGCATCTTTTCGTAAGCAGAGAGACGGGCTTTTGATTTGGCCTGACGGGCCTTGGGAGACATCCTAACCCACTCAAGCTCTCTTTCCAGAGTTTTACGCCTTTTACTCTCCTGCTTCTCTTCGGTTGCCAGTCTTGTAGATTTCTGATCAAGCCAAGAGGAGTAATTTCCCTTCCAAGGAATTCCCTCGCCTCTGTCAAGCTCTAAAATCCATCCGGCAACATTATCCAGGAAGTAACGGTCGTGAGTAACTGCAATTACAGTACCCTTGTACTGCTGAAGGTGCGCCTCCAGCCACTGAATTGATTCAGTATCCAGGTGGTTGGTTGGCTCATCTAATAAGAGAACATCTGGTTCACGGAGAAGAAGCCTGCAAAGAGCAACCCTGCGGCGCTCACCACCGGAGAGGTGTTTTACAACAGCATCCGGTTCCGGGCATTGAAGCGCATCCATAGCCCTTTCAAGTTTGGAGTCAATATCCCATCCGTTTACATGCTCTATTTTTTCGGTAAGCTCGCCCTGGAGGTCAATGAGTTTTGCCATCTCATCGTCATCCATAGGCTCTAGAAATTTATTATTAACCTCTTCGTACTGCTTTAGCAGGGACATCACTTCGTGAACCCCCTCCTGAACAACTTCAAGAACTGTCTTATTATCATCAAGATGAGGCTCCTGTTCCAGAAACCCAACCGAGTAACCGGGTGCCCATACCACCTCTCCGTCGTAAGCATTTTCAACACCTGCAATAATCTTTAAAAGAGTTGATTTACCTGATCCGTTAAGACCTATGATGCCTATCTTAGCTCCGTAAAAAAAGGAGAGGTAGATATTTTTAAGGATTGCCTTGTTGTTCGTGGGTAATATTTTTCCCACACCATTCATTGAAAATATTATCTTCTCGTCTGCCATAAATTATTATAATTTGCGGCAAAGATAATATTAAACATCAGATTTCCCTGCTCCAAGCTTTATAACAAGAGAGTCAAGATATTGCACTGACCTGACAGAGTCTGCGATCTCAGCCGATCTAAGAAGCTGAACCCTATAGGCCTCCATATTCTCCTTCTTAATTGGATCTGCAGGCGGTGCCTCCATCTTAAGCGGATTTATCGGCTTTCCGTTTTGCCAAATACGGAAATCCAAATGGGGTCCGGTGGAGAGTCCTGTACTCCCAACATATCCTATCACCTCACCCTGTCTTACCCTCTTTCCTACCTTAAGCCCCGGCGCAAATTTTGAAAGGTGCAGATAGGCTGACGAGTAAGTTGAATTATGTCTGATCTTAACTGTGTTGCCCCCTCCTCCGGCGTAAGCCCTCTGTATGACAACCCCATCTCCAATGCTCATAACAGGTGTCCCCGTTGGAGCAGCATAATCAACTCCTGTATGTGGCCTTACCACCCTGGTAACAGGGTGTCTCCTTGCATAACTGAATCCAGATGATATTCTGGAAAATTTGAGTGGAGCCTTTAAAAAAGCCTTCCTTAAATTTTCACCCTTTTCATTCCAGTAGTTTGGTGATTCATCCTGTACAAATCTGTGGGCTTCATACATCACTCCATTGTGCCTGAAATATGCAGCGTGAATAGTCCCAATATCCAGGAGTTCATCACCGGCATAAATCTCGTCATAGACAACCATAAATGAGTCTCCCTTTTGTAATCCAAAGAAGTCAATCGTCCATGCGTATATATCAGATAATCTGTTTGCAATCAGAGGACTCATTCCTGAATTGATACAATCGTTCCAGAGAGAAGAGTTAATGGTAGCCTCTCCCACTCTGGTTTTAACGGTTACATTCAGTTCGTGGATCTCTACAAAAATTGAGTCGTGAACACCAAATGTAACAAACGAACTCTTTGTGTCCTGATAGACCAGATATGCTAGTTTTGGATTTTCATCCATTGTATAGTAAGCTTTATAGCCATTCCCAATCCTCATTTTTTTCAAATCAAAAACTGTTCTTGCAGCCTGGGTAAGAGCATAAATATCTGCATTTTCCGCACCCAGATCTGTCAGAAGATTTGTAAAGAACTGACCTCTCCTGATTGTCCCCTCCCTGACATCAAATTCAGATACTGGTATCCCAAATTCAGTTATTACTTCAAGACTGTCCCTTTGATTTGTGTTTACTACAGAATCTGTTCGCCCATTTTTACATGCAACTATCAGAAAAAGAAATAAAAATAGCTTCAAATATCTCATACCATTCATTTTTTCACCACTAAGATAGGGATTTCAAATTTGTGTGTTGATAAAATTGTGGAAAAAAATGTAAAATAATGTAACAAAGTGGAAAACATTTTATATTTTTGCATAGGTTGTAATGCGACTTGTAAAAGCTCTTAAAATGGTCAAATTCATAGGTGAATATAATGCTAAGGTTGATGACAAGGGAAGACTTATTCTCCCCTCTTCATTCAAGGCTTCTATCACACCCGGAGGAGACATGAGACTGGTCCTGAAAAAGGATCTCTTCTCTGATTGCCTGGAGATGTACACATACGAAGAGTGGACACAGGAGAGCGAACAAGTTAAATCCAGATTAAATTTCTTTAACAGGGAGCATGCCAGTTTCTGGAGAGAGTATATGAGGGAGAGGGCTATCGTAGAGCCGGATGAAAAACTCGGAAGAATAACAATTCCAAAAAAACTGCTGGAGCAGATAGGGGTAGAGAGAGAGGTGACATTTGCCGGAAACGGGCATAAGATCGAGATCTGGGCAAGAGAGGCGTATGAATCCCACAAACTCACTGACAACGACTACCTGGCGCTCGCCGAAAAAATATTAGGATAGGGAGGGTTGCATATGAGTGAGTATCATACACCGGTTCTGCTAGAAGAGAGTGTATCCGCGATGGCTATTCGTGACGGAGGCACCTATGTTGATGCAACATTCGGCGGAGGCGGACACAGCAGGGAGATTCTTTCAAGAATGGGGAAAAATTCAAAGCTTGTTGTTTTTGACAGGGATCCCGATGCTATTGCAAATATACCGGAAGACAAGAGGATATTTTTTGTAAATAATAATTTCAGGTTTATTCAAAATCATCTGAATTATTTAGGCATATCACAGGCTAACAGCATCCTGGCAGATTTAGGAGTATCCTCCCATCAGTTTGACACAGAGGAGCGAGGTTTCTCATTCAGATTCCATTCAAGACTTGATATGAGAATGAATCCGTTAACAAGAGAGGGAGCAGACGGAATAGTTGCAAAGAGATCAGAGGACGAACTGGATAAGATATTCAGATTATATGGTGAAGTTGACAACAGCAGACGGGTTGCAAAGATTATATGCAGAGAGAGAGAGATTGAGCCAATTGAGACTACGACAAGGCTTAATCAGATTTTGGAGCCTGTAACTCCCAGAACAGGAGGTCATAAATATCTGGCAAAAATATACCAGGCTCTGAGAATTGAGGTTAACGGAGAGATGAAATCTCTGGAGGGTTTTCTTTCAGGCTCTCTGAATGTGTTAAAACCGGGAGGAAGACTTGTTGTAATAACCTACCACTCTCTAGAGGACAGGATGGTTAAGAACTTTTTAAAGACAGGGAATGTCTCCGGAAAAATTGAAAAGGATTTTTACGGAAAGCAGAGTTCACCTTTTACAGTAGTTTTCAGAAAACCGATGGTGCCTGCAGAGGAGGAGATTTCAAGAAATACAAGGGCAAGAAGTGCAAAGCTGAGGGTCGCAGAAAAGATGGAGATTAACTGAAATGGCAAAAAAGAGATGGGTTTCAGAGATAATGGGTGGTCAGATTCTTATTCACAGCGGAATTCTGCAGCAGCTTGGTTTTGTATTATATCTCTTTGCGCTTGTGATTTTTTACATATCTCTCAATTTTAACATTGAGAGCAAATTAATAACTGAGAGACATAACCAGAGGGAACTTAAAAACCTTAAGGCAGATTACACAGGAAAAAGGGCCAGACTGCTTTATATGAGTAAAAAAACCGAGATAGAGAGAAGGCTTACAGAATCAGGCTCCGAGTTGAAATCTCCGTCTAACCCACCTGCTTATATCAAACTTGACTGAATATGAAGGACATAATATCAAGGATTGGTGTAATATACTTCTTTATGGTACTGTTTGGCCTGATTGTAATTGGCCGGATAGTACATCTGCAGTTTTTTGCAGATCTTCCTGTAAGTTCTGAGGAGATATCATTCAGAACCGAGGAGATTGAGGCTGTAAGAGGAAGTATCCTTGCAAGGGACGGCAGATCCCTGGCCAGTTCTGTACCATATTATCAGATAAGGATGGATTGCGTTTTCCCGGAGGAGACACTTTTTAACAACAATATTGATTCTCTTTCAATTGCTCTCTCCGGCTTCTTTAAGGATAAGAGTGCAGCCCAGTATAAAAGCGACCTGCTCTCTGCAAGAAAAAAGGGAAACAGATACAAGGCAATAGGCAACAGGCTTGTTGACTACTCGGAAATGATGGAGGTGCGGATGTTTCCTTTGTTTAGAGAGAGAAGCAACAGAGGAGGATTTATCAGCGAACAGAAAAATAAAAGAAATAATCCTTACGGAAGACTGGCATACAGAACCATCGGCTTTATAAACTCAAATGGTGTTGGTGTGGGGATTGAGGGTAGCTACGACTACTACCTTAAAGGGATACCCGGAAAGCAGACTGTTCAGCGACTACTTGGAGGTGAGTGGATGCCTGTAAACGAGGAGGAGACTATTATGCCTCAGGATGGCATGGATGTCAGAACTACCATTGACATTGAAATCCAGGAGGCTGCAGAAAATGCGCTGAGAAATCAGCTCTCACTGTCAGATGTTTTTGAAGGTGCTACTGCAATAGTTATTGAAGTAAAGACAGGTGCTGTCAGAGCAATTACAAATATGAAAAAAATGGACAACGGTGAGTTTGATGAGTCATTTAACTATGCTATAAGTCAGGCAACTGAGCCGGGTTCTACTTTTAAGCTTGCAACTCTGGTAGCCCTTATAGAGGATGGTTATGTAAATCTTGAGACTCCTGTTGATGCAGGAAACGGCAGATGGAAATACAGTACAAAAGAGTTTACTGATGTTACAAAGGGTGGTTACGGACTGATAGATGTAAGAAAGGCCTTTGAGAAATCATCCAATGTTGCATTTGCCAAACTTGCAGTTGAATATTATGCAAACAACGAAAAGAAGTATGTGGACAGACTTCACAATATGAAGATTGGAGAAAAATTCAATCTAGATATTATGGGTGAAGGCAGATCGGTTATTCACTCACCTGGAGATGCTATGTGGAGTAAGCTTACCCTTCCGATGATGGCAATGGGTTATGCCTCTCTTATTACTCCTCTTCACACTCTGGCATTTTACAATGCGATAGCTAACGGGGGAAAAATGATGAAGCCATATTTTGTGGAAAGTTTACAGAAACATGGTGAAGTTGAAAAGATATTTGAGCCTCAGGAGATGAGTGGTTCAATTTGCTCTCAATCTACAATTAAGCTTGTACATGAAGCCCTGAGAGGAGTTGTTGAGCATGGCACAGGAAAAGGGATTAATGATCCAAGATATAAAATCTCAGGAAAAACAGGTACTGCGCAAATAGCTTTTGACGGAAGATACATAGATTCCCAGGGATACAGAAAGCATCAGGCCTCATTTGCCGGATTCTTTCCAAGTGATGACCCAAAATACTCTGCAATAGTGGTCCTCTACACAAATAAAACTAGGGCAAACTTTTACGGAGGTTCTTGGGCTGCTCCTGTATTCAAACAAATTTCTGACAGAATATTCGTTAACAATCCTCAATGGGGAGAGCCCGTTAAAGGTGATGGGAAAAGTACTCCATCATACGCAAAGGTTTTGTCTGGAAATAGTGAAGAGATTAAGAAAATTGCAAAACAAATCCCTTCAACCAAAGTAAATTTCGCACTCCCCGGAGAGTGGGTCAATATTGAAAAAGACTCGCTTGAAAGAGTTGTTGCCAGGGAGTTAAGGGAGGTTGCAGATAGTGTTCCAAGTGTATTGAATATGGGGTTAAAAGATGCTCTTTATCTGCTTGAGAACAAGGGTTACAGAGTAAAATTCTCCGGAAAGGGAAGAGTAATTACTCAAAACCCACTTCCGGGAAGCGGCCTGGAAAAAAACGGAATAATTAACATAGAACTTTCTGAGAGGTATGAAACTGACTAATATATTAAATGGCATTGATCTAATTGAAGTTACCGGAGGTTCACCTGAGATGTGTGAAATTACTGGTATATGCTTTGATTCAAGATGTTGTACACCTGGTTCACTTTTCATTGCTCAGAGAGGCTCTGCATCTGACGGACATCTGTTCATTAACGCAGCACTTGAGAGTGGCGCTGCTGCTGTTTTGTGCGAAGAGATGCCATCAGAGAGATCCAATGGAGTTGTTATAAAAATTAAAGATACTCACTCTGCTCTGGGTATTGCATCTTCAAATTTCTATGACAGACCTTCAGAGAAGATGAAAGTTGTCGGTATTACAGGAACAAATGGCAAAACCACAACAGCAACTCTTTTATTCAGAGTATTCAGAGCTCTTGGATATAAATGCGGGCTTCTCTCTACAATAGCAAATTATATTGAAGAGAGAGAGGTGAGTGCAACTCATACAACTCCTGATCCTGTACAGCTAAACAGATTAATGGCAGAGATGGCATTTGAGGGTTGTGAATTCTGTTTTATGGAGGTGAGTTCTCACTCCCTTGATCAGAAGAGGGTGGCAGGTATTGAATTTGCGGGAGGCCTCTTTTCTAACATTACACACGACCATCTTGACTATCATAAAACCTTTGCTGAATACATCAGAGTTAAGAAGAGTTTCTTTGATAATCTTAGTCCAAATTCCTTTGCATTGACTAACATTGATGACAAAAATGGTATGGTAATGCTTCAGAACTCTGCAGCATCAAAATATACATACTCATGTCAATCTCCGGCAAATTTTAACTGCAGAATAATTGAAAGCACACTGGACGGAATGCTTTTGAATATTGGCGGTAAAGAGGTCTGGACAAGATTCATAGGCGGTCACAATGCTTACAATATTCTGGCAGTATACTCAGCAGCCATTCTGCTGGGAGCAAAGGAGGATGAACTCCTTGTTGAGATTAGCAATCTCTCCAGCGTTGCAGGAAGGCTCGAATATCTCAAGGGGGGTGAAGAGATTACTGCTGTTGTAGACTATGCCCACACACCTGATGCACTTGAAAATGTTCTTAAAACATTAAAAGATTGCGCTGAAGGCAAAGAGATTGTAACTGTATTTGGATGTGGAGGAAACAGAGACAAAACTAAAAGGCCAGAGATGGCAGAGGTCTCGGCAAGATACTCTGACAGAGTAGTTGTTACTTCTGACAATCCAAGATTTGAGGAGCCTGAAGCCATTATTGATGATATAAGAAAAGGATTCTCTGTAAAAGATATGGGAAAGACTCTATTCATAACTGACAGAAGAGAGGCTATAAGAACAGCTTTGATAATGGCTAAGCCTGGCAGTATTGTACTGATAGCCGGTAAAGGGCATGAAAACTACCAGGATGTCAAGGGTGTGAAGCACCATTTTGACGATAAGGAGGAGATTAATAACCTATTCAATCAAAAAAGTTAGAAGATGATTTACAATTTGTTTGATTATTTGCAAGAATCTGTTGATTTCCCCGGCTTGGGTTTGTTTAGGTATATTTCATTCAGAGCTATATCTGCAGTAATTCTTTCTATGCTTATTGCTCTGTTTGTTGGGAAAAGGATTATAAACAAACTTGCAAAAAGGCAGATTGGCGAAAGTATCCGGGACCTGGGACTGGAGGGTCAGATGTCAAAGAAGGGAACTCCAACAATGGGGGGTATTATAATACTTGTCTCTCTTCTTATTCCTGCTGTTCTTCTGGGTGATCTTACAAATATTTATGTTCAGCTGATGATTCTTACAGCCGTATGGCTCGGCTTAATCGGATTTATGGACGACTACATAAAAGTATTTAAAAAGAATAAAGAGGGGCTGCAGGGGAAATTTAAGATATTCGGGCAGGTAGGACTTGGTCTTATAGTGGGAGTAAGCCTCTACCTGAGTGATCAGGCTGTTGTTAGGGTCCCTTCAAGTGAATTGGTAAAGGAGGCTCATGCTGAGGTAATTTCACAGGAGGGGTTTACAGACAAGGTTGAGTATTTCAAAGATGAAAAAAGCACCAAAACTACAATCCCTTTTGTGAAAGACAACGAGTTTGATTATGCCTGGCTCTCTCCGGTGAAGGGAGAAATAGGACAGAAAGTGGGCTGGGTTATCTATGTTCTAATGGTCATTTTCATTGTAACAGCTGTTTCAAATGGCACCAATTTGACAGACGGGATGGACGGGCTCACAACTGGAATATCTGCAATTGTTGGAGTAACTCTGGCAATTCTTGCCTATCTGTCAGGTAATATAATTTATGCCAATTATCTCAATATAATGTATATACCAAATACAGGAGAGCTTGTTGTGGTTCTTGCCGCGTTTATTGGCGCGCTCGTAGGCTTTTTATGGTATAACTCCTATCCTGCTCAGGTTTTTATGGGAGATACAGGCTCACTTGCAATAGGTGGTATCATTGCTGTAGCGGCAATAATGATAAGGAAGGAACTTCTGATTCCTGTTCTGTGCGGAATTTTCTTTGTAGAGAGCATCTCTGTAATAGTACAGAGGCTCTACTTCAAATATACAAGAATTAAATACGGAGAGGGCGTAAGAATTTTCAGGATGGCTCCTTTGCACCACCACTTTCAGAAAGAGGGTGTACCTGCTCTGATCCAGAGACCAAGAAGAGCACTTCCTGAGGCAAAAATTGTTGCCCGCTTCTGGATTATTGCAATAATTCTTGCTGTTTTATCAATAGTAACTTTGAAAATTAGATAGATATGTCAAAAGTAGTAGTTCTTGGCGGAGGAGAGAGTGGTGTTGGAGCAGCTGTATTAGCAATAGTTAAGGGACACGAAACATTCCTTTCTGACTGCAATATGCTGCAGGACGATGCTAAAGCAATGCTTGAGCGGTTTAACATCCCTTACGAAGAGGGCGGTCACACAAGAGAGAGGATCCTTGATGCCGATGAGGTTATTAAAAGCCCGGGGATTCCTGATACAGTGCCTATTATGGATGAAATTTTCTCTGTGGGAATTCCGGTTATTTCAGAAATAGAATTTGCAGGAAGATATGACAGCTCCAAGAAAATATGCATTACCGGAAGTAACGGCAAGACTACCACAACATCAATTATATACTTTTTAATGAAAAATGCCGGTCTTAATGTTGGTTTAGCCGGAAATATCGGTCAAAGCTATGCATTCCAGGTGGCAACGAAGAAACATGACTACTATGTACTGGAACTCAGTAGCTTCCAGCTGGAGGGTATGTATGAATTCAAGGCAGACATTGCTGTTCTGCTAAACATAACACCCGATCATCTGGACAGGTATGATAATAAAATGGAGAATTACATTAAGGCAAAATTCAGGATAACAAGAAATATGTCTTCAGATGATTGTTTCATATTCTGTGCTGATGATGAAATAAGCATATCTCACCTTAATAAAATTGTACTGCAGGCAAAGCAACTACCATTCAGCCAGACTACAGAGGTTGAGGAGGGTGCATACATGAAAGACGAACAAATGCATGTAGTTTATAACAGCGAAGAGTACACAATGTTTGTAAATGAGCTCTCTCTTCAGGGAAAACACAATATATACAACTCAATGGCTGCTGCCATCACAGGCAAAGTACTTAAAATCAGCAATAATGTACTCAGAGAGAGCCTCTCCAGTTTTAAAGGAGTTGAGCACAGGCTGGAGAATGTTCTAAAAGTAAAGAATGTACTTTATATCAATGATTCAAAAGCGACAAATGTAAACTCAACCTGGTATGCCCTTGAAAGTATGAAGACAAATATTGTATGGATAGCAGGTGGAAAAGACAAGGGAAATGATTATACTCCGCTGTACGACCTTGTAAAAGACAAAGTACGGGTTCTTATTTGTATGGGAGTTAATAATACCCGCCTTCACGAAGAGTTCGGAGAGATGGTTGATGAAATATATGATGCGGGATCTGCCAAAGAGGCTGTAGAGATAGCATACAGATGTGCTAAACCCGGAGAGAGCGTACTTCTCTCTCCTGCCTGTGCAAGTTTTGATTTGTTCAGGAATTATGAAGACAGAGGAAAACAATTCAAGGAGGCTGTAGCCTCACTTTAAAAGTTATGGGTGATACATTTGTAAAAAGGCTCAAAGGGGATAAGGTGATATGGGTAATAGTAATTGCCCTCTCCCTGATATCTATTGCAGCTGTCTATTCATCAAGCAGTTCGCTTGCGTTTAGAGAGGATAGGAGTACATTTTTCTATCTGATGAAGCAACTTAGATTTGTAATTTTGGGTCTTACTGCATTGTATATATGCTCCAGAATTCCATTGGGATGGTACAGGATGCTCTCATATATGGGCATGATTCTCAGTATTGGGCTGCTTATTGCGACAATGCTTATTGGAAGTAAAATTAACGATGCAGAGAGATGGATCACAATCTTTGGAGTCTCTTTTCAACCCAGTGAGATCGCAAAAATCACCACAATGCTCTACCTGGCTAAGGTGCTGGAAGATCACAAATTTGAGACATTCAAAGAGTTTTTAATATGGGTTGTTGCTCCTCTGGGTCTGGTACTTGTGCTGATTCTAAATGGCAGTGCATCAACTGCTCTTGTACTCGGAGGGCTCTCTTTTCTGGTTCTGATTGTAGCTGGAATAAAAAGCTCTCATCTGTTCAAGTCAGCCGGTATAGCAACTGCTCTTATTGCAGTGATTTTCCTTGCCCATATAGCATTTGGATTCTTCCCAAGGATATCAACAATGATATCCCGTGTTAAGAATTTCACCAACGAAAAGCAGATTGAAGACCACCTCTCACCTCAGGAAAAACAGCGGATTCTGGACAAAACTTTCCAGGCAGATATGGCCAAAATAGCCATTGCATCATCAAAAGGTATAGGGAAGGGTCCCGGTAAAAGCACCCAAAGATATGTCTTGCCTCACCCCTATTCAGATTTTATATATTCAATCATTGTTGAGGAGTGGGGTCTTGCAGGCGGAATAACTGTTCTGCTTTTGTATATATCTTTTCTTTACCGGTGTATTGCGATTGCACGGGGGTGCACAAAAATCTTCTCAGCCATCACGGTAATCGGCCTGGGGCTTCTTATAACATCTCAGGCAATGCTGCATATTTTGGTCAATGTCAGTATACTTCCTGTGACAGGACACACCCTGCCGTTAATCAGTCTGGGGGGAACATCCCTGATAATTATGAGCTCTGCTTTTGGAATTATTCTGGCAGTTAGCAGAAGTGTAGAAAACACCAAATGCGTTACGCCGGACCAGCCAATCACAGAACTACAAGAGGGAGAGGAGGCCCTTGAGCTATGATGAGTCCAAAAAGAATAATAATTAGCGGAGGAGGAACAGGTGGCCATATTTTTCCTGCAATATCGATAGCCAATGAGATTATTAAAAAAAGTCCTGAAAGTAAGATTCTCTTTGTTGGGGCTTTGGGGAAAATGGAGATGGAGAGAGTTCCGGAGGCTGGATATGAGATTGAAGGGCTACCTGTTGCAGGGTTGAAAAGAAAATTTTCCTTTTCGAATTTAATGTTACCATTCAAAGTAATGGAGAGTTTAAGAAGAGCGGGTAAGATACTTGACAGATTCAAACCGGATGTTGTGGTGGGAGTTGGTGGTTATGCCAGTGCTCCTCTTCTTTGGATGGCAGGAAAAAGAGGCATCCCCTATCTTATTCAGGAGCAAAACTCGTATGCAGGACTGACAAACAGAATCCTTTCAAAAAAGGCCTCTGTAATATGTACTGCTTACGAAGGGATGTCAAAGTTTTTTCCTGAAGATAAGATTTTGGTCACAGGAAATCCTGTCAGAGAGGGCATCAAACTAACAACTGCAGAACTCAAGGCTCAGGGGAAAATACATTTTGGAATAGCTCCTGAAGAGAGACTCCTTCTTGTAACGGGTGGTAGTCTTGGAGCAAGAACTCTGAATACAGCTGTTCAGGAGTGGATTAAACAAAACGAGAAGTGCCGGTTCAGAATACTATGGCAAACGGGAAAGTTTTATAAAGAGGAGATGGACAAATTCATTAATGAACACCAGAGAGATTATGTAAAACACTATGCTTTCCTGGAGAGGATGGATCTTGCAATTGCAGCAGCCGATGTTATTATAACAAGAGCGGGTGCAGGGACAATATCTGAGTTGAGTATAGCCGGTAAAGCCTGCATATTTGTCCCCTCCCCTATGGTTGCTGAAGATCATCAGACTCACAACGCTATGACATTAGTCAACAATGGAGCAGCTATGATGATTAAAGACTCTGAATCAGATGTTTATTTAATGAAAACAGCATCAGAACTTATTGAAGACAAACTAAGAATTGAGGAACTAGAGGAGAAGATTAAGCAGATGGCATATACAGATGCTTCCTCAATTATTGTGAATGAAGTATTTAAACTTGCAAAAAGAGACAAATGAAAAGAGTCTATCTTATAGGTATCGGAGGCATTGGGATGAGTGCACTGGCGCGTTATTACAAACACGCAGGATCTCTGGTAGCGGGGTATGACCGTACTCCCGGTAAAATTACTGCAGAACTTGAGAAAGAGGGAATAGACATACACTTTGAAGATAATATTGATCTTATTCCTTCAGAGATAAGATTCAATACAGATGATACTCTGGTGATATATACACCTGCCGTACCGGCGGATCTTAAAGAGCTTGTCTATTTCATAGATGGCGGATTCAGGCTTGTAAAGAGGTCACTGGCACTGGGTGAGGTAGCTGCATCAAAAAAAACTCTGGCAGTTGCCGGAACACACGGCAAGACATCTACATCTACTCTTCTTGCTCATATAGTCACATCTTCCGGGAAGGGCTGTACAGCATTCCTTGGTGGAATATCCAAAAACTACCACACTAATCTGCTCCTGTCAAAAGGGGAGTTTCTTGTGGCTGAAGCTGATGAGTTTGACAGATCATTTTTGCAATTGTGGCCTGATACTGCAATAATAACTTCAACAGATGCAGATCACCTGGATATATACAGCAATCATAAGAATATAAAAGAGGCCTTCTCAGAATTTGCATCCCAGATAAAACCAGGGGGGAATCTGATTATAAAAAACTCCCTGGAACTTGATAAGAGTCTGAATGAAGGTGTAAAGCTCTATACATACTCTTTTGACAAAGGAGGAGATTTTCATGCAGAGGATATTAAACTGCTGAGCGGTGGATACTTCAGCTTTACGCTGGTACACCCTGAAGGCAGAATAACAG
Source organism: Bacteroidales bacterium MB20-C3-3 (assembly GCA_035609245.1). Taxonomy (NCBI): domain Bacteria; kingdom Pseudomonadati; phylum Bacteroidota; class Bacteroidia; order Bacteroidales; species Bacteroidales bacterium MB20-C3-3. The sequence goes on from CP141202.1 coordinate 1,021,565, forward strand.
ATTGCAGGGTAGGCATTCCGGGCTGGGTTAATGTAGAGAACGGCATAGCAGCATCCGCTGCCGCATTACTTAATGGTATTGATGAAGAGAGCGTAAAGATTGCTCTTAATTCATTTGCAGGGGTGGAGAGGAGATTTGACATACATATAAACACCCCTTCAATAGCATATATCGATGATTATGCACACCATCCAAATGAAATATCAGCAGCAATCAGTTCAATAAGAGACATTTTCCCCGGGAGAAGACTTACAGGGATATTCCAGCCACATCTTTACACCCGAACCCGTGATTTTGCAGAAGAGTTTGCTAAAAGCCTGGACAAGCTTGATGAGCTGATTCTTATGGATATTTATCCGGCCAGGGAGCTTCCAATAGAGGGGGTAAATTCGGAAATGATACTAAATATGATGTCCCTTGAAAAGAGAAGAGTTGTAAAGAGAGAAGATTTACTGGATTATGTCAGCTCAACAGAGCCGGATATACTCATAACATTTGGTGCTGGAGATATTGACAGATTTATTGACCCGCTGACAGAGATGCTCAAAAAGAGATACAATGTTTAAAAAGATTCTCATATATACAGGATATACTCTGCTGTTAGCAGCACTCTCTGCTTACTTCTTTTTCTCGTATAAACTGGAGAAGAGCGAAAGCGACAAAGTTGTTTGCAAAAGGATTGATATTTCAATCCTGGATAGTACTGTAAACAGATTTGTAAGCAGTGAAGAGATTGGGGAGCTGATACGAGAGCAGGGAATTACCGCTGGAGAGAGCAAAATAAAACACATTAATCTGCACGAACTTGAGAATATGCTTAACAACAGAACAGCTGTAAGAGTATCTCACACAAACTATAATGGTAAAGGAATTCTGTTCGTTAAAATTGAACAAAGAAGACCGGTTTTAAGGCTCGAAACAGAGAACGGAGGGTTCTACCTGGATGATTCCGGATATATTTTCCCTCTTGTTAAGACATTTACCTCATTTGTGCCGGTTATTACAGGAAACATTCCTCTCTCAATTGTACCGGGCTACAGAGGCAGAGTTAAAGAGAACAAGGAGTGGTGTGATCAGATACTGGCTCTTGGAAAATATATTGACAAAAATGAACTGATCAATGCACAGATAGAGCAGATTGATGTTGACGAAAAGGGGGATTTATTTATAATTCCAAGAATAGGGCAGCATGAGATTGCCTTTGGAAAACCTGACAATATTGAGTCAAAATTTAAAAAATTAATGGCATTTTATGAACACATAATTCCAAATGCCGGATGGGACATGTACAGTACAATAAACCTTCAGTACACAGATCAGATTGTATGTACTAAAAGAGATATTAAAAATACCAAAACGATAAATAAAGAAAATACCTGAATATATGAAAACTTACACAGCAGCAATTGACCTGGGCACAACAAAGGTTGTGAGCCTGGTTGGAGAGAAGAGCGAATCCGGCTATAAAATTATCTCTTTTCATGAGGCACCCTCTAAGGGAATAATGAGAGGGGAAGTTGTAAATATCCAGAATGTTCTGGATTCACTGATGCCCACTCTTGATGAAATAAAGAGCGAGTGCAGCGTAGATATTAAGGAGGTGTATGTTGGAATAGCAGGTCAGCACATCAGGTGTTCAGATGAGGGTTGTAAAAGGAACAGACAGAGGCCTGATAATCTTATCACCCAGGAGGAGATTGATGAGATGAAGGAGGAGATGTACAAAACAAGAGTAAATGCAGGGGAGAAAATTCTGCATGTAATTCCACAAAGCTACAATGTTGATGACCACATTGGCCAGACAGAAGTTGTGGGTATGGTTGGCAGCCAGATAGAGGGGAACTATAAGCTTTTCATAGGAAGGACAAATTCTGCCGAACATAGTAAGTCAGTAATAAACAGAGCAAATCTTAAACTAAAGGAGCTGGTTCTGGAACCTGTCGCATCTGCCCTGGCAGTACTTTCTGAAGAGGAGATGGAGATGGGTGTTGCAATGATTGATATCGGAGGGGGAACAACTGATTTGTTGGTGATAGAAAATAATATAATCAGGCATACTGCAGTAATACCTTTTGGAGGCAACTCAATCACAGAAGACCTAAAGCAGGGGTGCGGAGTCTCCTCAAGAAATGCTGAGCAGATGAAAATACAGTATGGATCTTGTATCACCGAATATGCTCCTGATAATAAAACGGTAATTATCCCCGGCATGAACGGAGCAAACTCAAGAGAGGTATCATTTAAGGTTATTGCCAGCATAATAGAAGCGAGAGTTGCCGAGATTGTGGAAGCTGTTATGTATGAAATAGAGCGTTCAGGTTTCCAGGAAAAATTACACGCCGGCATCGTTCTCACAGGCGGCGGATCTCAACTTGCTCATATCTGTAACTATGTGAGTTACAAGACAGGATACGAGACAAGGATTGCCTCTCCAAATAATAATATTACCTTTGACTCGCCTGAGGGTGTTAACAAGCCGAGCTCATCAACAGCGGTGGGACTCCTTATATATGGCTGTGAAAAGATGAGAGAGGCGGAGAATGATTTTGCAAGTGCAAACATTATGAAAGAGACTACACTCTTTAGTGAGGAGCAGCTTGTAAGTGCAGTAGTTGAGCAAAAGCCGGCACAAAAAGCACCTCAAAAGAAACAAAAGAGAGGACGGTTTTTTGACAACTTTAAGGTTAATATTGGCACCTTCTTTGATTCAGGAGACAACGAAGCATAAGTAAAGATGAAAGATTATATACCGGTTAATTGGGAATCTAACGGCTCAATCATTAAGGTGATTGGTGTTGGGGGCGGCGGTGGAAATGCCGTTAGCCAGATGTTCCAGCAGGGCATCAAGGATGTGGATTTTATGATCTGCAATACAGACACTATGGCTCTTAAGAACAGCCCTGTCCCTGAAAAGATTCAGCTGGGCCATGACCTTGCAAAGGGTCTTGGTGCAGGGTGTGATCCTGAGAGAGGAAGAAGCGCCGCTCTTGAGTCTATTGACACAATTAAAGCATCTCTCTCCGGACAGACTGAGATGGTATTTATAACTGCAGGAATGGGAGGTGGCACCGGCACAGGAGCCGCTCCGGTAATTGCAAAACTCGCTAAAGATCTTAATCTTCTTACAGTAGGAGTTGTTACCTTGCCTTTCAGAGATGAGGGGCAGGAGTTTCTTAAGAGAGCTGTTGTGGGGATAAAGGAGCTGGAGAAATATGTAGACTCGCTTCTTATTATTGATAACCAGAAAATCTATAAGATTTTTGGAGAACTTAATATATTTGAGGCCTTCCCAAAATCAAATTCAGTTCTTAATTCAGCTGTAAAAGGTATAGCAGAAATTATTACCAGACCAGGGTTCATCAATGTTGACTTCGCAGATGTTAAGATGATTATGCAGAACAGCGGAATGGCCTTGCTTGGAACCGGCACTGCAGAGGGAGACAACAGAGCAATAAGAGCAGTTGAGGAGGCATTCTCCTCTCCTTTGCTGAATGATTATGACCTTAAAACTGCAAAGGGTGTTCTTGTAAATATAACTTCAAGCAGCAACAATGGCCTTACAATGGCGGAGCTCTCCCAGATTATGGACTACATTAAGGAGTACACAGGGGAGAATGTTCTTAAATTTAAGAGAGGCGTTGTTAACGATCCTGAAATCGGAGAGGCTATCAGCGTAACAGTAGTTGCTACAGGATTTGATATGCATTCGTTGCCTCAGATCTCAACAGAGGGGGACAAAATAGTTGAGACTGTTACATTAGGTGATTCTCTCAACAGTCAGCAACAACCGGGACAGGTTATTATTGATATCAAGAGTAATCCAAAAATACAGATTGAGCCTATTTCCAGAACTGAAAGAGCAAAACAACCAGCTGCACAATCTTCTCCTGCACCAGGGAGTGTGAAGACAAAACCGGCTCTGATACTGGCCCCGGAAGAGAATATAGTTGATCTGGAAAATCAGCCGGCATACATAAGAAGAAAGGTAATGATTAACAAGGAGGAGAAGGCCCCAATGCATCAGGAGAGACCAGATAACAGAGGGGCAGATTCAATGAGGCTTGAGGAGAGAGATGGCAAGCAACATCTTCTTTCAGACAACTCATACCTCCATCAAACACAAGACTAATAAAATGGCGGAAAGAACAAGAGTTCGTTTTGCACCAAGTCCAACAGGTCCACTGCATATAGGTGGGGTGAGGACAGCACTTTACAACTATCTCTATGCAAAACAGAGAGGCGGAGACTTTATTCTCAGAATTGAAGACACAGATTCTCAAAGATTTGTACCCGGAGCTGAGGAGTATATTATTGAGGCTCTTGCATGGTGCGGAATCTCTCCCGATGAGGGGGTAGAGAATGGGAAGATTGTTGAAAATCCATCTGAAAAACATAGTCATGCTCCTTACAGGCAATCACAAAGAAAACCTCTGTACAGGAAATATGCAGAGGAGCTGGTTGAAAAGGGTTTTGCATATTATTCATTTGACTCATCTGAGGAGCTGGATAAATTAAGAGCAGAGTGTGAATCAAGAGGAGAGACCTTTACATACAACTATCAGGTCAGGGAGAGCCTGACAACCTCATTAAGACTCTCTGCTGAGGAGACTTCAAAAAGAGTTAAAGAGGAGAATCACTGGGTCATAAGATTTAAAATGCCTGTAGACAGAGTGGTTAAAATGGTTGATATGATCAGAGGAGAGATTGAGGTGAACACCAATACACTTGACGACAAAGTGCTGTGGAAAGCCGCAGATGAACTTCCAACATATCATCTTGCCAATATTGTTGACGATCATCTTATGGAGATTACTGATGTAATCCGCGGGGAGGAGTGGCTCCCGTCACTGCCCCTGCACTATCTACTTTATGAGGCCTTTGGCTGGGATAATGAACAGCCAAAATTTGCACATCTCTCTCTTCTTCTTAAGCCGGACGGAAAAGGGAAATTGAGCAAAAGGGATGGAGACAGACTCGGCTTTCCGGTATTTCCGCTTGAGTGGACTAACAGCGAAGGGGAGAAATCGAGAGGATACAGAGAGGATGGCTACTTTCCTGAAGCATTTGTAAATCTACTTGCATTTCTTGGATGGAATCCGGGTACAGAACAAGAGATTTTTTCACTTGAAGAGTTAGCAGAGTCCTTCTCTCTGGATAGAGTAATAAAATCAGGTGCAAAATTTAATCCTGACAAAGCTCGCTGGTTTAATCAGGAGTATTTAAGAATGAGGAGTCCGGAAGAGTTAGCCGGTGCCTTCTCCGCTCATCTGTCAGAGAAGGGTATCTCCAGGAAAATGGATTATATTACCAATGTAGTATCCCTTCTTAAGGAGAGAGCTGTTTTTACTAAAGACTTCTGGGATCTTGGAGAGTATTTCTTTGTAAGGCCGGAAGAGTATGATCAAAATGTAAAAACAAAATACTGGAAAGAGGAGACCCCCGGAATCCTTAAAGAGATTTCAGGAATGCTAAACTCTCTGGATGAGTTTAACAAAGAGAACATTGAGCACACACTGCCCGTGCTTATAAAAGAGCGTGGCTGGCAAATGGGGGCAGTAATGAATACGCTAAGGCTGGCACTTGTAGGTGCTTCAAAGGGTCCCGGTGTTGCCGACATCATTTCCCTGCTGGGAAAAGAGGAGAGCATAGCCAGGATTGATAAAATTATTAAACTTTTTGCCTGATCTTTTTCTCCCAACCCCAGGCAGATCTGAAAACATCTTCAAGCGGAGTGTCGGCTTTCCAGCCGAGCACTTCGTTTGCTTTTAAAGGGTCTGCCCACACTTTTTCAATATCGCCTGCCCTTCTTCCAACAATTTTATAGGGCACCTTAACACCTGTAGCCTCCATAAATTTGTTTACCACCTCCAGAACAGAGAGACCTCTGCCTGTGCCAAGATTGAAATACTCAATCTCTCCCGGCCTTTCACTATTCTCAATAATTCTTTCTACAGCTTTTACATGTGCCTTGGCAAGGTCACATACATAAATGTAATCTCTTATACAAGTTCCGTCCGGTGTATTATAGTCATCTCCAAAGATGCTCAACTCATTTCTGACTCCAATTGCTGTCTGGGTTACGAAAGGGAGTAAATTCTGAGGAATCCCAATAGGCAACTCCCCTATCAGCGAAGATGGATGAGCTCCTATTGGGTTAAAATACCTTAATGCTATTGCCTTTAGCGCCCCCTTTGAGGCTTTAACAGTATCGGCCAGAATATCTTCACATATCTGTTTTGTTCTTCCGTAGGGTGAAGTAGCCGGCTGAAGCGGAGCACTCTCGTTTACAGGTAGATGCTGATTATCCGGCTGTCCGTATACAGTACAGGAGGATGAAAAAACAATACCTCCATCTCTTCCATCTCTCTGCAATTGCTCAAGAAGATATACAAGAGATCCAATATTGTTTCTATAATATTCCAGCGGTTTATCTACACTCTCCCCTACTGCCTTAAAGGCTGCAAAATGGATTGCAGCCGTAATATCAGGATGTTCAGTGAAGAGCTTTTCCATATCACCTCTGTCAGCGCAGTCAAGCTCCATAAAAGGGTGTCTTTTCCCTGTGATTCTCTCTAATCTGGCAAGTACATCTGCAGATGAGTTGGAGAAGTTATCAACTATTACAACACTATATCCTGCTGCATCAAGTTCAACAACAGTATGAGCACCAATATAACCGGTTCCTCCCGTAACAAGTATCTTTATTTTATCCATTATTGTCTGCAAAAGAAGTTTTTAATACTATCTGCTATATATTTAATAACCGGGGATTTAAGCTCTGTATGCATCGGAAGAGATAGAACCTCCCCGGACAATCTTTCAGCCACCGCAAGATCACATCGGATTGCAACCCTCTCTGCAAAAGCCGGCTGATGATGGATTGGAAAAGGGTAGTATATCATTGTTGGAATCCCTTGTCTCATAAGGTGTTCCTTTAGCTCATCTCTTCTGCTGCACCTTATGGTAAACTGGTGATATACATGAGTTGAGTAGGGCATCTCTTTGGGTATGACTATCTCTTCAACTCCATTAAGTAATTCACAATATGCCTTTGCAGCCATATTTCTTGATGATGAATACTCATCAAGTTTTGAAAGCTTTACCTTAAGTATTGCGGCCTGAATCGTATCAAGTCTGGAATTACAGCCAACCACATCATGCCTGTATTTAATCCTCTGACCATGATTAGCAATCATTTTTAACCTCTCTGCAATCTCCTGATTCTGTGTAAACATAGCCCCTCCATCTCCGTAGCATCCAAGATTCTTAGATGGGAAGAAGGATGTACACCCAATATCCCCAATAGTTCCACAATTAATTCTCTCTCCCTCATCTGTCAGAAATTTTGAGCCAATTGCCTGGGCGTTATCCTCAATAACCTTCAATCCATATCTTTTTGCCATCTCCATGACTTTTGCCATCTCTGCGGATTGACCAAAAAGATGAACGGGCATAATAGCTTTGGTTTTTTCAGAGATAACCTGTGGTATCTGAGAGGTATCTAAATTAAAATTGTCCGGATGAACATCAACAAGTACAGGAGTGAGGCCGAGAAGGGCTACTACCTCAGCAGTAGCGGCGTATGTAAATGCAGGTATAATCACCTCGTCCCCTCTTTCCAAGCCAAGCGACATAAGAGCAATCTGCAAAGCATCCGTACCATTTGCACAAGTGACTACAAACTTTGAAGAGAGATATTCAGAAAGAGCTGTTGCAAATTCAGAGACCTGGCGACCACCAATGAACTGAGTCTCTTTCAAAACATTTTCTATCTCCAGATCAATCTCCTCTTTTATCTTTATGTATTGACCCTTAAGGTCAAGCATCTCTATTTTCATAATGGTACAAATGTAATAATTTAAAATGCTAACTTTGCCCGCGAAAAAATAGAATTTATGAAAATAGGTATTGCTTCTGACCACGCAGGATACGAACTTAAAGAGATTTTAAAAGAAGAGCTGACAATATTGGGCTACCAGACTGAAGACTTTGGAACTAACTCTCCGGCGAGTATGGACTACCCGGATGTAGCTCACCCTCTTGCAAAAGCTGTTGAAAATGGAGATCTGCCACTGGGAATTGCAATTTGTGGTTCAGGGAATGGTATAAGTATGACAGTTAACAAATACCCGGGTATAAGAGCCGCTCTATGCTGGAACGAAGAGCTGGCAAAACTTGCAAGAAATCACAACAATGCAAACATCCTTTCACTTCCGGCAAGATTTATTACTCATCAAGAGGCAATAGCAATTCTTAAATCTTTTCTTGCAGCATCATTTGAAGGAGGAAGACACGAAACCAGAATTAACAAAATTCCCTGCAGATGAAAAGTCAGGAGAATTTTCACATACTTGACAAAAGAAATATTAGTATAAAACTTTCAAGAAACCTGGAGGATTATCCCGGAGGTATTGTTCTTGTCCTTGATAAACCTTTGAAATGGACATCGGCAGATGCTGTAAGGAAATTAAAATTCAGACTCCAGCGATTTTTCAACCAGAAAAATATTAAGGTAGGGCATGCAGGCACTCTCGATCCGCTGGCAACAGGAATTCTCCTTATTTGCATCGGGAAAGCAACGAGAGCAGCAGAAACTCTTCAGTCAGAAGAGAAGGAATATATAGCTGATATATGTTTTGGAGCAACTACTCCATCCTATGATCTTGAGAAAGAGATTGACGCCACTTTTCCATTTGACCATATAGATCAGGAACTGGTTGAATCTCTGCTTGAAAATCTCAAAGGAGAGATTGATCAGATACCCCCTATTTTCTCTGCAAAACTTATTGATGGCCAAAGGGCATATGATATTGCACGAGCAGGAAAAGATGCAGAGATGAAGCCTGCCAGGATAAAAATTCATGAACTGGAGGTGATATCATTTAACAAACCTCTTCTTAAGATTGCGATAAGCTGCAGCAAGGGTACATACATCAGGTCATTTGCCAGAGATATCGGAGTTGCTGCGGGAAGTGGTGCACACCTTACCGCTCTTGTAAGAAGTGCATCCGGACCTTTTAGAATTGAAAATGCACTTAACATGGACGAAGCTGAAAGAATTTTTGAAATTTTATAATTTTCTATCAATTTTTGAAACTTTTTTTAAAATAATCCGTATAAGAAAGAGTCGTCAACTTTTTTTTATACAATTATGAAATTATCCCAGTTTAATTACAACCTTCCGGCAGAAGCAATTGCCAAATACCCTTCAAAATACAGAGACGAGTCCAAACTATTGGTAATGCACAGAAAGACAGGAGAGATAGAGCATACTACCTTTAAAGAGATTCTAAAATACACAGATGAGAATGATGTATTTGTCTTTAACAACACCAAGGTTTTTCCGGCAAGGTTATATGGAAATAAGGAGAAAACAGGGGCCGAGATTGAAGTATTCCTTCTGAGAGAATTAAACAGTGACCAGAAATTGTGGGATGTTCTTGTTGATCCTGCAAGAAAAATCAGAATCGGAAACAAGCTCTACTTTGGAGAGAATGACAGCCTGGTGGCAGAGGTTATTGACAATACAACCTCCAGAGGACGCACATTAAGATTTCTTTTTGATGGCACTCACGAGGAGTTTAAATCTACACTCTTTAGAATGGGTGAAATGCCTATTCCCAAATGGATAAGAGCTAAAGCTGAGAGCGTAGATTCCGAAAGATATCAGACAATTTACGCAGAGAACGAGGGGGCAGTTGCTGCTCCCGCTGCAGGGCTTCACTTTAGCAGAGAACTCATTAAAAGGATGGAGATAAAAGGTGTTAATACAACAAGTATTACTCTTCATATGGGGTTAGGGAACTTCAGAACTGTTGATGTTGAAGACTTAAGCAAGCATAAGATGGACTCTGAGCAGATGGTAATTTCTGAACAGGCTGCAAATGATATAAACAGCGCAAGAGAAAACGGGAAAAAGGTATTTGCAGTTGGAGTTACGGTTCTGAGAGCAGTTGAAACATCCGTTACAACACAAAACAGAATTAAGCCGTTTAACGGATGGACAAATAAATTTATTTTTCCTCCTCATAATTTTGCCGTTCCTGATGCTCTCATTTCCAACTTCCACCTGCCTCAGTCAACAATGCTTATGACTGTTGCAGCGTTTGGAGGATATGACAATGTTATGAAGGCATACAATGTAGCGCTGAAGGAGGGTTACAGATTTGGCACATACGGCGATGCAATGCTGATAATATAAGGTATACCTTATAAGGGAACTTTTCTTTCCAATCATTTATAAAAATTATCTCTTTCCTTAAAGAAAGACAATTTCATCGGGATAACTAACTCTAACTTTATAAAAAAAGTTGAGAATGTATCCCGATGAAATTATTTATGCAATTGCTCTAAGTTCAATTTTTAGGTACAAGGTTGAGATGCCAAGAAAGATTATTGACACATTTGGCTCAGCCGCCTCTCTGTTTACAATGAACAAAGATGAGCTGGAGGACTTATTCGGAAGGGGGAGCAGATATGCAGGGGAGATTATAACAGGCAAAGAGCTTGATAGCGCAGAAAAAGAGGTGTGCTGGTGCAAAGAGAAGGGGATAAAAATTCACCTGCTTGGATGCCATAACTATCCTGAACAACTACTATCCTGCCAGGATGCCCCAGTTGTTTTCTATTCAATAGGTACCGCAAATATCAGCAGTGATAAAATCATTGCTGTAGTTGGGACCAGAGAGGCTTCTGCAAGAGGGACAGAGGAGTGTAGGATGGTTGTAAAGGGGCTTTCAGAGAGCGGACTATCCCCTGTTATTGCGAGCGGACTGGCTTACGGTATTGATATTACAGCTCACAAAAGCGCTCTTGAATTCAATCTTGAAACAATAGCAGTTCTCGCAAATCCTCTGGATAGAATCTATCCCAGGGCTCATACCTCATATGCCAGGGCAATAATAAAAAATGGAGCTCTGGTCACTGAATTCCCAAGGGGAAGCATAGACTTTAAAATAAATTTTGTACAGAGAAACAGATTGATTGCCGGATTATCAAAAGCCACAATAGTAGTTGAATCAAGAAAAAAGGGGGGTGCTCTTACCACAGCTGAACTTGCAGATTCATATTCCCGTGAAGTCTTTGCCCTTCCCGGAAGAATAACGGATATAAGATCTGAAGGATGCAACAAACTTATTGCAAATAATGAAGCTACTATTTACACAGGGACTGAAGCTCTTCTCTCAGCTCTGAACTGGCATAGTAAAAATTCTATCAAGGGAGAAAGTACGGGATACCTCTTTTATAACGGAGATCCCGTTAAAGAAAAAATATTAGTAGCTTTGAAACTTAATCCCGGCATATCCCTGGACGAACTTTGCCATATTACTGCTATTTCTGTTAAGGATCTGACAGCTGCCATGCTGGAGCTGGAGATAGATGGATTTGTCGTTCAGACAGCCGGGAGGAGATTTTTAGCCAAATAAATCATCTTAATTGAATGTTTAAATTAATAGATACCCATACTCACCTATATGACGAGGCTTTTTTACCGGACTGCCAAGAGGTTGTTGAGAGGGCCAGGGAGGTGGGTATAAAAGCCTGTGTGCTTCCGGCAATTGATAAAGAGGCTCACAAATATTTACTCGACTGTGAGGCAAAGTTTAAAGGATATGCATTTGCGGCTTCAGGCCTGCATCCTACATCAGTAAACAGCAACTGGAGAGAAGAACTTGAGTATGTTTTTAAAGAGACATCATTAAGAGATTATATTGCCATTGGCGAAATAGGTATGGACGGGTACTGGTCCAGAGAATTTATGGAGGAGCAGGCTATTGTGTTTCAGGAGCAACTTAACCTGGCCTCTTCACTTAATCTCCCTGTAATTATACACTCAAGGGACTCCTATAATGAAATTTTTAAGGTTCTTGAAAATTGCAAAAATCTTAATTTAAAGGGGGTCTTTCATGCATTTTCAGGGAGCAGGGAGATATTCAGCCGAATCAGAAAATATGGGGATTTTAAAGCAGGTATAGGGGGAGTTATTACATACAAAAATTCGCATATCGCCAATACTGTAAAAGAGATAGGGCTGGAGAACATAATTCTTGAAACTGACTCACCTTGGTTAACTCCTGTTCCTCACAGAGGAAAAAGAAATGAACCCTCTTATATCAGGATTGTCGCCGATAAACTTGCTGAGATTTTCAATCTTCCGGTGGAAGAAATTGCTTCAATTACATCAAATAGTGCGACAAATTTATTTAACTTGCAATAAGAAAACCCTATCCGATGAATTCTTCAATACTTTTAATCTATACAGGTGGCACGATTGGGATGAAACAGGATCCTGCAACAGGAGCCCTCAAGCCATTTAATTTTAATCAGATTTTGCAAGAGGTCCCTGAATTAAGAAAATTCGGATGCAAAATTGACACCTTTTCCTTTGAACCGCCTATTGACTCTTCCGATGTTCAGGTAGGATTTTGGATAGAGATAGCAGAGCTAATTGAGCAAAATTATCATAACTATGATGGTTTTGTAGTACTCCACGGCACAGACACAATGTCCTATTCCGCATCTGCTCTGAGTTTTATGCTGGAGAACCTCACTAAGCCTGTTATATTTACCGGAAGCCAGCTTCCGATAGGTATGCTAAGAACTGACGGCAAAGAGAATCTGATATCATCAATAGAGATTGCAGCTGCCAGGGATAATAATGGAAAGGCTATTGTACCTGAAGTATGTGTTTACTTTGAAAGTCAACTTTACAGAGGAAACAGAACAACAAAATACAATGCAGAAAATTTCAGGGCATTCAGATCCGCAAACTTTCCGGTACTGGCAGATATCGGCATACATATAAGATACAACGACTCCCTGATTATCAGGTCTCCGGAGGAGAACCAATTTAAAATACACACAAATCTTGATACATCTGTTGCAATTCTAAAAATTTTCCCGGGGATCACTGAGGAATTTATAAAATCATTCCTTTCAATAAAAAACATTAAGGCAATAATTCTGGAAACTTACGGTTCAGGAAATGCACCCACATCTGAATGGTTTATTAATGCTCTTAAAGAGGCTATTAACAGAGAAATTATAATTCTTAATGTCACTCAGTGTCACGCAGGTAAGGTAGATATGGAGGCATATTCAACAGGGATAATATTAAAAGAGATTGGGGTCGTCAGCGGATATGACAGCACCACAGAGGCGGCTCTGACAAAATTATTTTTTTTACTTGGGCAGGAAAATGAAATTCAGAATGTTAAAAAGAGACTATCGGAAAATTTGCGGGGGGAAATTACAATCAATTAGCGCGAATTAAAAAATTCTTTTTAAATTGCACGATATTTGGCGATAATAGAAAACAAATAACTATTTAAAATACATTGTTTAATACTTTAATCATTCAAAAATTTATGAAAAAACTTTTCATGTTTTTGGCAGTAGTTGGCTTCATGACCATTTCTGCACAGTACCTTGCTGCTCAAACTCCGGAGGAGACAGCCGCTCCAGCCGCAACTGAGACTGTTGATCAGTCTGGAACAGTTCAGCAGGAGATTCCGATTCACCAGCAACTTAAGGCTAAGTTCATTGAGGGGGGCGCAGGATTTATGGCTTCCATTCTTATCGTTCTTATTTTAGGTCTTGCAATTGCCATCGAAAGAATTATTTATCTGAACATGGCTACAACCAATACAGAAAAACTTTTAAAAGAAATTGAAGAGGCTTTTGCAACAGGTGGTGTTGAGGCTGCTAAAGAGGTTTGCCGTAATACAAAAGGTCCGGTTGCTTCAATTTTCTATCAAGGTATCTCTCGTATGGACGAGGGTGTTGAGGTTGTTGAAAAATCAGTTGTTTCATATGGTGGAGTTCAAATGAGCCAGATGGAAAGTGGTCTTACCTGGATCTCTCTTTTCATTGCAACAGCTCCTATGCTTGGCTTCCTTGGAACAGTTATCGGTCTTATCCAGGCTTTCGACTCTATTGAGGCAGCCGGTGATATCTCCCCTAACGTTGTTGCCGGTGGTATGAAAGTGGCTTTGATCACAACTGTAGGTGGTCTGGTAGTAGGTATTATTCTTCAGATTCTGTATAACTACATTGTGTCTAAGATCGACTCAATCGTAATCTCTATGGAAGATGCCTCTATCTCACTTATTGATATCCTGGTAAAAGCTAAAAAATAACAACTATGTCAAAATTTACTAAATATTTACTATATATACTGTTTGCAGTATCATTAGTATTTATCATAGGCTTCTTTGTCAATCAGGATGCAATGCTGGATTCTTTCCTGTATTACACATACGCCCTGGTTGCAATAGCATTGGTGGCAGCGTTCATACTTCCTATGATCAAGCTGTTCAGCAATCCTAAGGGGCTTAAGAAGATGCTTATGTTCCTGTTAATTGCAGTTGTATTAATAGGAGTCTCCTACGCTCTTGCGTCAAGTGAGCCTCTTGTTGTTAAAACAAATATTGAGGCTTCTGAGAATGCACTTAGACTCACAGATGCAGGCCTCATACTAACTTACATCCTTTCAGCATTTGCATTCCTTGCAATTCTGCTTGGTGGCGTTGTAAAAATGGTTAGAAACCGCTAATAAGTAACAGATTAATAAAAAATAAAGATATGGCTAGACCAGCACAGCAATTACCGTCATCTTCACTGGCTGATATTGCCTTCATGGTTCTCATATTCTTTCTGTTGGTATCAACAATGGATCAGGAGATGGGTCTGCAGCGTCGTCTGCCACCTATGCCGGATCCAAACCAGAAGACAGACGATGTTCAGATAAAACGTCGTAATATTATGGTTGTTAGAATCAACGACGCAGACCGTCTGCTTGCAGGGGGTGTGCCGATGGATGTGAGCATGCTAAAGGAAAAGGCTAAGGAGTTCCTTCTTAATCCGATGAATGATGAGAATCTTCCGGAAAAAGAGGACAAGGTGATAGAGGGTTTTGGCTCTTATCCGATCTCAAAAGGCGTTATCTCGTTACAAAATACCCGCGGTACTAGTTACAATGCATATTTAAAAGTTCAGAACGAACTTGTAAAAGCAGTTAACGAAATCCGTGATGAGTTTGCACTGGCTAACTTCGGCAAAATTTATTTGAAACTGGATGAAGACAGGCAGAGAATAGTAAGAGATGCAATTCCTCAGAATATTTCGGAGGCAGATCCAAAAGATACAGGTAGGAAATAATAAAAAATAACAAAGAACAATGGCAAAATTTTCAAGAAAAGGTAAGGGAGGTACACCAGAACTTAGTACCTCATCTCTTGCGGACATTGTGTTCATGATTCTGTTGTTTTTTATGGTTACCACCAGTATGAGACAAACAGAAAGAATGGTTGCTATAAAGATGCCGGCGGCTTCTGAAATAGCAAAACTTGAAAGAAAAGACTTGGCTGCATATATTTATGTAGGTTCACCTATGCCTCATTTACAGGCACAGTTTGGAACGGACTCAAGAATTCAGCTAAACGACTCTTTCAAATCAGTTGACGATATCCGCGACTTCATTGCTGCAGAGCGTGAAACATTAAGCGAAGCAGACCGTCAGTTTATGACAATTTCTATCAAAGCAGACGAGAATGTTCGTATGGGTATTATTACAGACATTAAACAAGAGTTAAGAAGAACTTCTGCTCTTAAGATAATGTATGCAGCCAGAAAGGCTACGCCTTCTGGAATGTAATACCGGTAGAAACAAAGGAGGGAGAGGGTGTCTTTTAAACAAAAGGACACCCTCTCTTGTATTAATAGTAGAAAAAATTATATTGCAATGAAAAAATCACTTTTAAATCTTTTTACAATATTTCTGACACTTATGATATTTGCCGGAAATAATGCTCAGGCACAACACAGAGGTGGTGCCAAAACCCCCAAATATATATTTCTATTTATCGGTGATGGTATGGGTCAAGCACATATATCATTAACTGAGGCTTATCTCTCAAATAAAAAAGGTGTTATTGGTAATGAATCGTTCTCATTTACTAAATTTCCGGTAACCGGGCTTGTAACAACATTCTCAGCAAACTCTTATATTACTTGCTCCTCTGCAGCCGGAACAGCAATTGCCACCGGGACTAAAACAAATAACGGGATGCTTGGTATAGATCCACAGGAAAATAATCTTACAAGTTTTACATATAAACTTAAGGACAAAGGATATAAAATTGGGATTCTTTCTAGTGTTTCAATTGATCATGCAACACCTGGTGCTTTTTACGCAAGCAGTAAATCCAGATCAAGCTACTATGATATTGCAAGACAACTTCCTGCCAGTGGTTTTGATTTCTTTGGAGGTGGCGGATTTGTAAATCCGGACGGGGAAGATAAAATGCAACCAAATATTTACACTCTGATCGAAAAGGGTGGTTATAAGGTTGCAAAAGGAATAGAGGAGATGAAAACCATAAAGTCTAAGGATAAGGTTGTCCTTGTACAAAAGGATGGAAAGGGTTCAGACTTACCTTATGCAATTGACAGAGAGGAGGGGGATCTAACTTTAAAACAGATTGTATCATCTGCTATTAAACATCTGTATAATGACAAAGGATTTTTCATAATGGCAGAGGGTGGAAAAATAGACTGGGCAGCACACTCAAACGATGGGAAAGCTGCAATTCTGGAGGTGCTGGATCTTGGTGATGCAGTTGATGTTGCTTACCAGTTTTATCTGGAGCATCCCGACGAGACTCTTATTCTGGTAACAGCTGACCATGAAACCGGCGGCATAACTGTTGGATCGCAAAAAGGATATGTTCTTAAGTTATCTGAGATTGAAGAGCAGAAGAGATCGATGGCTGTTGACAAAGCTAATGAGGAGAAATATGAGGAGATGAATGAAAAAGCATTTATCGGTTGGACAACCACTTCTCATACAGGAGTATCTGTTCCAATTTATGCAATCGGAGCTGGGAGTTATAATTTTACAGGCAGGATGGATAATACAGAAATTTCCAGAAAGATTCTCAGAAGCATGAAAATCGAATTCTAAAATGAAAAAATTTATCTGTTTGATAATTGCTCTGGGTATCACATTTGTTGCCCGGAGTCAATCTCTTCCTAAAAGAGAGTTCAGAGGAGCATGGATCCATACTGTGGGCAACCAGCAGTTTAAGAACATGAGTGCAGACTCAATTAAAAAACTGTTTATCTCTACACTTGATAATTTTGAGCGAGCCGGCGTTAATGCTGTTATATTTCAGGTTAGGCCTCAGGCAGACGCATTTTATATCTCTGAGATAGAACCATGGAGCAGGTTTTTAAGTGGCGAACAGGGTGTCGCTCCCAAAGAGATTTGGGATCCTCTCCAATTTATGATAGAGGAATCCCATAAAAGAGGGATGGAGCTACACGCCTGGTGTAATCCATACAGAGTAACATCAAATGATCAGGAGCAACTGCATCCGGACCATTTATATTTCAAAAAGCCTGAGATATTTAAGAAATATGGCAAGCAGCTATACTTTGATCCGGGAGAGCCTGAATCGGTAGAACACACCGTTAAAGTTATTGCAGACATAGTTTCACGATACGATGTTGATGCCATCCACTTTGACGATTATTTTTACCCCTACCCAATTGCTTTTGAAGAATTTCATGATGATGCATCATTTGTAAAATATGGGGCAAAACAGGGATTTGAATACTGGCAAAAGGGGGACTGGAGAAGAAATAATGTGGCCACTCTTATCAAGGAGCTTAATGATACTATTAAGGCAATAAAACCATGGGTAAGATTCGGGATAAGTCCTTTTGGGATACACAGAAATCTTAAAGACACTCCTGATGGAAGCGGAAGTAAAACAAACGGCCTTTCAAATTATGAACAACTCTTTGCAGACATACCTCACTGGCTTAACAATGGCTGGGTAGATTATAATGTCCCGCAGATTTACTGGAAAATTGGACACCCTGCAGCTGACTATAAGACATTAATTGAGTGGTGGAGTGCAGGTAACTTTGGAAGACACCTCTATATTGGTCAGAATATATCTACTTTCAGAGAGCCCGATCTTGAAAACCCTGGCAGAAGTCAGTTTAAAACAAAGATGGAGCTTACCAGAACTTTACCAAATGTTCACGGAAATGTTTGGTGGCCCGGCTGGACATTAAATTCAAATCCAAACGGATTTACAGATTCCCTAGCAATAAATTATCAGAGGAGCATAGCATTGGTTCCTGTATATAACTTTCTTGACTCGATTGCACCAGAACCGGTCTCTTTTACAAGAATCAGAGGAGGTAAACTGGAATGGGGACATAATTACAAAATTTCCAAAGGAGATAAATTACAAGAACCTCAGTTTTTTGCCATATACAGATTTCCTGAAGGTGCAGAAATTAATATTGAAAACAGCAACTATTTATTCAAAATAGTTCAGGGCAATTCGCTAATTCTCACCAAACAAAATGGCAAAAAGAACAAATATAAATACCTAGTTACAGCAATAGACAGGTGTAGAAACGAAAGCATACCCGGGAGGGCAATTAGTTCATCATACTAAAATATAACTTATTGACTTTTGCCTAGCTTTGCGTAACTTTGCGGGAATAAATTTCTAGATGATAATGGAAAGATCAAAAATAGCCAAGCTTTTAAAGGCTGAGTCGGGCATTAACACTTTAGTAAAGGGATGGGTAAGAACAAAAAGGGGCAACAAAAACGTGATTTTTGTTGCTTTGAATGACGGCTCTACCGTTAACAATATCCAGATTGTATTTGACATGTCCCTGTTCACCGAAGAGACTCTGAGACCGGTAACCACAGGTTCTTGCATTGCAGTCGAGGGAACACTGGTAGCATCACCCGGAGGTGGACAATCAGTAGAAATTTCAGCTACGAATCTTGTTGTTTACGGGACAGCAGATCCCGAAACCTATCCCCTGCAAAAGAAGGGTCATAGCATGGAGTTCCTCAGGGAGATTGGTCATCTCAGACCAAGAACAAACACCTTTGGTTGCATCTTTAGAATAAGGCATGCGATGGCTTTTGCTATACATAAATTCTTTAATGAAAAAGGCTTCTTCTATCTTCATACTCCTATTATCACCGCATCTGATGCAGAGGGCGCAGGAGCAATGTTTCAGGTTACTACATTAGATCTTAACAATATACCAAGGGATAAAGATAACAGAATTGACTTCTCCCAGGATTTCTTTGGAAGATCTTCAAATCTTACTGTAAGCGGACAGCTTGAAGGTGAGCTCGGTGCAATGGCTCTTGGTGAAATTTATACTTTTGGACCAACATTCAGAGCGGAAAATTCAAACACACCAAGACACCTTGCAGAGTTTTGGATGATTGAACCGGAGATGGCGTTCTACGAGATTAAAGAGAATATGGACCTTGCAGAAGAGTTTATCAAATACCTTGTGAAATATGCCCTGGAGAACTGCTTGGACGACCTGAAGTTTTTGAATGATATGTTTGATAAAGAGCTTATTGAGAGACTAAAGAGTGTTGTAGGGACTGACTTTGTAAGACTTTCATATACAGACGGAGTAGATATTCTAATGAAATCTGGGGTAAAATTTGAGTTTCCTGTTCACTGGGGTACTGATTTGCAGAGTGAACATGAAAGATACCTTGTTGAAAAGCATTTCAAAAAACCGGTCATTCTTACCGACTATCCAAAAGAGATTAAAGCATTCTACATGAAACAGAATGAGGATGGAAAGACAGTAAGGGCAATGGATGTACTCTTTCCTAAAATTGGTGAAATAATTGGAGGTTCCCAGAGGGAGGAGTCGCTTGAAAAACTTGAGGCAAGAATTGAGGAAACTGGGATGGAGAAAGAGGGACTTTGGTGGTATTTAGATACCAGAAGATTTGGCACTGCTCCACATGCAGGATTTGGACTGGGATTTGAAAGGCTTCTGCTTTTTGTAACCGGGATGTCCAATATCAGGGATGTGATTCCTTTTCCAAGAACACCAAAAAACGCTGATTTTTAACATTCTATTATGCTAATTATTGGAATAGCAGGAGGGACAGGGTCTGGTAAGACTACTGTTGTTAAGGAGATTACAAAGTTGCTCTCTGATAGTGAAATAGTTGTAATTCCTCAGGATTCTTACTACAAAGACAACAGCCATCTACCATTAGAAGAGCGACTGGAACTCAATTTTGACCATCCCGAGTCAATTGACTTTAAACTACTTGTTAAACAGATAAAGGATCTTAAAGCGAATAAGGCCATTGAGCAGCCTATATATTCATACCTTACCTGTTCCCGCTCATCAACTGAAACGGTACATGTAGAGCCTGCTCACATTATTATCGTAGAGGGAATTCTTATATTTACCTGTGCAGAATTAAGAAATGTACTTGATATAAAAGTATTTGTTGATGCTGATGCAGATGATCGTCTTGGCAGGGTAATTACTCGTGATAATATTGAAAGGGGCAGGACTATTGACAAAGTTCTGGAAAGATATGAAAAAACCGTAAAGCCTATGCACCTTCAGTTTATTGAACCGAGTAAAAGGTATGCCGATATAATTATCCCTCAGGGAGGACATAACAAGGTGGCAATTGACATTTTACTGGCAACAATTGAAAAGGCTTTAACTAAAAGATAGATGTTTAAGAAAGACAATAATGCCGGGTTGTACATGACCATTGCGGTGCATCTCGTATTATTGATTGTACTGCTCTCCTCCAGAATAGGTTATCTTATTCAGGAGGAGAGCTCTTTTGTCCTGGATTTCACAAAAGAGGAGGAGATAGAGAGACTTGAAAAAGAGGAGGCTATAAAGGAGGAGGTGAGCAAAGAGCTTGACGATATTCTTGCCGGCAGGACTCCGGTCAGAAATGTTGTTGTTGATGCAGGTTCAAGAGGCAGAAATTTAAGAGATGACCGATTCAAAAATCCAAATCAGGTATATGATGAGGCCCGAGAACTCCAAAAAAAATTAGATGCAGCCAGAGAGGAGGCTGCAAAACAACAAGGGGCAGATGATGTTTCTCCTTCAACAGAAAACACTAAGAAGGAGAATAAAAGCGAAGCCTATAAAGGGCCATCTGTTGTATCATATTCCCTTGAAGGGAGAAAATCAGTTTCAATGCCCATTCCTGTTTACAAATGTGTTGCAGGAGGTGATGTGTCAGTCGCAATAATAGTTAACAGAAATGGTTATGTGACAGGTGCATCTGTTATTGAAAATGCATCAGCAAAAGATCAGTGTATAAGGGAATACGCTGTAAGGGCCGCCACATCATCAAGATTCACCAGATCCTCAACTGCTCCTGAAAAACAGACAGGAGAAATCGTGTATAGGTTTATTGCTCAGTAAATTATCTGGACGCAGCCTGGATTACATTATCTATCTTAGATATTATTGGATAATATGCTTTATCGTCTAATGGAGAGTATCTCCCAACCAGCGCTTTAAGCTGAGTAATCAAAATATCTCCTGAAAGTTTCCAATCTTCAGGTTTTGGAACAACTCCTTTACCGGATGCATAATCGAGAAAACGCTTCTCAAGATTTTTTGATTCAAGAAATTTAATTAAAGAGATATAATCATTAATGCCCCTCAATTCTGCTCTGTACTGGTCTGCAATCTCCGAAGAAAATCTGAATACTAACCCCTGTTCGTTACTCTTGATAAGAAAATCAGTTATACCTGTTGTGTCGAGAGGGACAAAAACATCAGGAGTAATTCCTCCCCCTCCGTATACTATTTTCCCTCCGGGTGTTGTATATTTAAGTGAATCATTCTGTCTTATGCTATCCGCAGAAGTTAATTCGCCGTGTCTGTATCTTTCAATTATATCGTTTCTGTAATCACTCCCGTATGGTTTTTGAATTGACCTGCCTGTAGGGGTATAGAATCTTGCCACTGTAAGCCTTATTCCTGATTTGTCAGAAAAATATATTGGTTCCTGAACCAACCCTTTTCCAAATGATCTCCTTCCTATAATAACACCTCTGTCATTATCCTGTATTGCTCCGGCAAAAATCTCACTTGATGATGCAGATCCCTCATCTATAAGCACCTTAAGGCCAAGATCCTTAAATTTACCCCTTCCATCTGCAAAATAATCTTCTCTTTTTCTGTGGAGTCCCTCCATGTAAACAATCAAATTCCCTTTGCTCAGAAACTCATTTGAAAGAAGAAGAGCCTGATCTAAATACCCCCCTGTATTGCCTCTAAGATCTACAATAAGAGATTTGATCCCTCTTTTACTCAAGTCAGAAAGAGATTCCACAACCTCTTTATGGCTGGTTCTGGTAAACTTTGACAACTTCAGATAACCTAAAGTATCGTTAACCATATAACTTACATCTACACTTTTAACCGGGATTTTATCTCTTTTTATGTCAATTTTCAGAAGATTATCTGAAGTTCCTCTTTTAAAACCAACCTTAACGACAGAGCCTGAGCGCCCTCTAAGCATACTTACCAATGAGTCCTGGTTCAACTTAACTCCTGCCACTTTTTTTCCGTCAACCTCTACTATCCTGTCTCCGGACAGCACTCCTGCCCTCTCTGAAGGGCCTCCGGCTATAACCTGAATTACAATTGCAGTATCATTTGGGACATTAAACTGGACTCCAATCCCGTCAAAATTACCCTGAAGCTCCTCTTCTGCGCTTTTCAGCTCCTGAGGAGGAAGATAGACAGAGTGAGGATCAAGTTTTTCAAGCAATATTGGGATTGTCTCCTCTGTTATTGCACTATAGTCAAGTGTATCAACATAATTTCTGTCAAGTTCCCCAAGGATAAGCATAAGTTTATCCCATTGTCCAGGCTTAATCTGAAGTTCTCTTCGAGATAAATTGCTATCACAATATCTAGTAAACAAAAGCATTACAAATAATACCCCTGCTACTGCCGGCCAAAGGCCTCTCCTGGTTCCCTCTTTCATATTAATTTATTCTGACAGATTTACAACCTCTATTCCTACTACTTTTAAAAGGTCAATCCCATCGGTAATTCTGTAATTGTCCCTATAAACAAGCCTTTTAATACCTGCCTGTATGATTAGTTTTGAGCACTCCAGACAAGGTGCAGTTGTCACATACATTGTTGCACCCTCACTGCTGTTGCCTGACTTGGCTATTTTGGTTATTGCATTTGCCTCTGCATGCAATACATAAGGTTTTGTATGACCTGTTTCATCTTCACAAATATTTTCAAATCCGGAAGGTGTACCATTGTAACCATCAGAGATAATCATTCTATCTTTTACAATAAGTGCTCCTACCTGTCTCCGTTTACAATACGAATTTCTTGCCCATATCTGTGCCATGTCAAGGTAACTGCGGTCAAACTGAAGTTGTTTTTCATTCATATTACAATTCTGTTCTTTGATATAGATATCTTTTAATACTTCTTTTCGGGGTCTTCTCAAACTCTTCAGGGAATATTCTGAAATCTGAAATTTTACAATAATTTGGAAGCTCTTCATTAATCTGTGCTATATTCTCCCTCATTCTCTCTTCCATACTACGCAAACCATCTGTCTCAGCCTGCTCCAAATCCGGATAAATTAGTGCAATAAGAGAACCTCCCTCGTCAATAACAAGAGACTCGAGCACATAAGGCATATTATTAATAATACTCTCAATCTCTTCCGGATATATATTCTGGCCGGAAGGTCCAAGTATCATACTTTTAGATCTTCCTCTTATATAAAAAAATCCATCTCTGTCCATTACTCCCATATCCCCGGTCTTCATCCATCCATCTTTTGTGAATGAGGAGTCAGTAGCCTCAGGATTCTTAAAATAGCCAATCATAACATTGTCTCCCTTACACTGAATCTCTCCCGGAATGTTAAAGGGATCCTCTGAGTCAATTCTTAACTGCATACGGGGAGCCGCTTTACCACAAGAGTAAAGTCTTGTATTATCCCAGGGGGAGTAAGTGATAATTGGGCCACATTCTGTCATCCCGTAACCTACCGTAAAGGGAAAACCAATTTTTCTAAAAAAAGCTTCGGCCTCTTTATTAAAAGCAGCACCCCCTATTATAACCTCTTTAAAACGACCTCCAAAGGTTTTTATAAGTTCGTTAAGTATTCTTTTTTGTACCTTTTGATCAAGCACAGGGAGTTTAAGGAAGATTCTGATTGCTGTCTTGTTAATTATTGGCTGGAGTTTCTTCTTGTATATTTTTTCAATAATAAGCGGTACTGCAATAATAATATCAGGCTTGATTTCAGCAAATGCCTCCATAATAATCTTAGGACTGGGCACCCTGGTCAAAAAATGGACATGAGCACCAACACACATTTCAAACAAAAACTCAAACATCATTCCGTACATATGTGCTGTTGGCAGCATTGATACGACATTTGAAGTATTATTCAACTGTGGATGTACCTCCCTGGCAAACATAACATTTGACCAAAGTGATCTGAATGGCAGCATAACCCCTTTTGAGAAACCGGTTGTCCCTGAAGTATAGTTTATTATTGCCAGATCCTCCGGAGAATCCTCATAAAAGGAAAGATGGTGCTCTCTGAAATTCCGGGGATATTTCTTTCCAAAGTACTCATTCAACCTCTCTCTGGTTTCATCTATTAACGGGTCTCTGGAGAACAGAATTGAGAAATCGGAAACCTGAATAGCTGCATGAATATTTGGCATTTCAGCCTCATTAAGTTGTTCCCAAATTATATCACCAGCAAAAAGGATCTTTGAATCAGAGTGATTAACTATGTGATGAATATTTCCTGGTTTAAACTCGTGAAGTATAGGAACTGCTACTGCCCCATATGTAATAGTAGCAAGAAAGACAACTCCCCAGTTTGCTTGATTTTTTGAACAGAGAGATACTTTATCCCCCTTTTGTAAGCCACACTGTTCAAAGACGATATGAAGCTTTTCAATTCTTCTGGCAACATCCCTGTAATGAAGTGTAATTCCTTTGAAGTCAGAAAGCGCAGGGTTGTCCCAGTTATCCCGAAAACTCTTTTCCAGCTGCTTATTCAATGATTTTTCCATCAAGTTCCAAGAAAATTATTCAAATGTTTGCAATTTGCACAAGTGCGAATATAACCCTTTTTGTTTTATCAGTTCATTATGGTTTCCCATCTCAACTATTTCCCCCTCTTTTAAAACAACAATCTCATCCGCGTGCTGGATAGTTGACAGCCTGTGTGCAATTACAATTGATGTCCTATTCTTCATCAGGTTCGTGAGTGCCTCCTGAACAAGTCTTTCGCTTTCAGTATCCAGAGCTGAGGTGGCTTCGTCCAATATTAGAATTGGAGGGTTTTTAAGTACTGCCCGTGCTATCGCAAGGCGTTGTCTCTGTCCGCCGGATAATTTGCCCCCCCTGTCACCAATGTTTGTTTCATAACCCTGCTCCATCTGCATAATAAACTCATGAGCATTTGCAATTTTAGCTGCAGCAATGACATCATCCCTTTTGACGCTATCCATTCCAAAGGTTATGTTATTAAATACAGTGTCGTTAAAAAGAATAGCCTCCTGAGTTACAATACCCATTAGAGAAATTAAATCTTTTGGGGCATAGTTCCTGACATCTACACCGTCTATCTCAATAGAGCCGTAAGATACATCATAATATCTTGGGATAAGATCTACTAATGTTGTCTTACCTGCACCAGATGGTCCAACAAGTGCAATCATCTTTCCCTTATCTACCCTGAAAGAGATATTCTTGAGAACAGGTTCATTATTGTATTTAAAACTGACACTCTTAAACTCTATTGACTCTTTGAAGGTATCTATTCTAACCGGATTATCCGGCTTTATTATTGCCACAGGCTCATCAAGAATTGAGAAGATTCTTTCACCGGAGACAAGCCCTCTTTGAATCATAGCGTATGTGTTTGAAATCGATTTCGCAGGTTCAAGAACCTTCCAGTAGAAAGCAATATAAATCATAAGTGAGGGTAAATCCATACCAAGCCTTCCTGTTAAATGCATAAAGCCTGCAAAAAAGAGTATTGCAACGGCTATTGAAATTCCCATAAACTCAGAGAATGGGCTTGCCATCTCTTGTCTGTAAAACATCTTTTTGCTAGAATTTTTATGTGCGTCATTAGTTTCAGAAAATGCTTTTCTCACATAATGCTGCGCATTAAATGCCTTTATAATCCTGGATCCGGATATTGCCTCTTCAAACTGACTCAGTATCCTCCCTATATACATTTGTGTATCAATTGCCCCTTTCCTCAGGGACCTGGTGATTCTGGTGATTATAAAAGCCGACACAGGGAGTGTTACAAGGGTAACTATTGTCAATCTTGGCGACATATATACCAGCGCTGCAAGAAAACCAACAACCTGAAGAGGATCTCTGAATATTACATGAAAACTGTTTGCAACACTATTCTGAACCTCTGTTACATCATTTGAAATACTGGAGAGAATATCCCCTTTTCTTTTATTGGTAAAATAACCTATATGCAGAGATGATATTTTTCTGAAGAGATCTTCTCTGATCCTTTGCATAATGGTAACCCTTACTCTTACAATAACCCGTTGCGACAAGTATTTGATTACCCCCGCCATAAAAGTAAATAATATAAGCATTATACACACGAAAGCCAAACCTTTTAATGTTCCGTGAGTAACCATAATATTCCCCAGATAGTACTGAAAAATATCATTGAAATAATTCAGAGACAGAGTAAAATCGGGTTTATTTTCTACAATTCTAAGTGCAGAGGGTTCAAAAACAACAACAAGTAAAGGCTTGAAAAGGGCGAAATTAACGAGACTGAAAAGTAACCCTAAAATACTCAATACAAGATATAGGGGCCAGTAATTTCTGTGTGGTTTGGCATAAGCCAGAAGACGCTTGAATGTATCCATTATTTTTTGCTCTCTTCGAAATCAACATATTCACCAACATCACTATCTACAATCTTATCTCTTTCAACCTGGTCACTAATGATAGTTCCGTCTACTTCTGAAATTTTTCTGCCATCATTTTTATCTGCCTCCCTGAAGGGATCCTGGCCACCTGAAAGATTAGATATTTTCTTCCTAACCCACCAGGCAAGCAATAATGGAGCCACTCTTGAAAGAATGAAAATAATTAATGCTGCTATAAATATAAATGTAATAAAGCCTTCCATCTATCTCCTCTTTTTCAGTTTTTTAATTTCTCCAGTCTCCAGATTTAATCTTATTTCAACACCATCTGCCCTTCTTACCTCTACCTCGTGGCCAGCGGATTTTTTAACAGGTGTTGTTGGTAAAAGAGATGAATTACCCAGTACTGAAGTTACTTCCATACCATTAATAGTGTATATTCTTGTTTTTAGCCGGGTTCTCAATACCCAGTATCTATTCCCGCTAACTTCAATCAACTCTGGAAACTCCTTGATTGTCTCCTCCACATCAATTTCTGTCCATGGCTGAACAGGCCTGCACTCTCTATCATACAGTCCAATAGTATTATCTGTGTGAAGAAGCATAATCAAAAATGAGTCGCCTGACCTGTAAATTTTTGGCCCCAATTCAACAAGTTTACTAACCTTTTTTGGATAAGGGTTTACATATCTTCCGGTCCTGTCAAGCAAATAAATCATATTTCCACTTGCAAACAGCATTTGAAGCTTTCCGTTGTTAAAGAAATCCACCTGCTCAACATATCCTCGTAAAGGAGTCTGGAAAGGAATAGCCCAGATACCCTTAAGATCTTTATCTGCCAACTGAAGCCTGTAGTTCTTGAGTTGAACAAGGTACTCTTTTTCGCCTGTTTCAAAATTTCTTAACTCAAACGGACCTTCAGGAACCTTGACTATACTATCTGTTTGCCATCCGGCTGGTCCTGTTTCTGTTTCATCAACAGGAGGAATTGGTAATTTCTCCAGATTACGAGCATAGAATACTATCTTAAAATCAGATCTCCTTTCAAAAGGCTTAATTTCAAACTGAATAATTCCAAGATTCCTTTTGGACAAATTATCACGAACACTCTCAGAAATGCCCTTTTTAAAGAGAGCTGAGATTGTATCCTGAATACCGGTGTAATTAACAGTAAATGAGAATGGAGCCTCTCCAGGTGACACAGAAGCGGAAGCAGGAGTTTGATCTATAAAGTTTGCCATTGAGAACTTAGATGATCTTCCTGAGGAAAATTCCTTTAGGATATCCTCTGATCCAAGTATAGTCCATTCGCCTGATAAGAGCTGGAATTCTTCTTTATTTGACAGAAACAGTGATCCAACAAGTTCGCTTGTTAATCCTGAATACTCATTCCTGATAATTGTATCTTTAAGCGAAGTGCCATTTGAGAAAAGAGACCTATTTATTTTTTTGAAGAGATTTACCTTTGCATGTCTTATCAGAGTTACCCACTCAAGCCTGCCTCCGTAAGGAATTGCAGCAAATGATATCTCTTCAGCCTCAGATGACGATAACCACTCTTTCGCCTTATCCCAGTTTTGCTGATTGAGTTTTTTTGACAACTCTCTGTATTCCCTTATTTTATCAATATCCTTATTCAGATCTCCCGGCGATAACGACAACAGAATAAATGTATTATGAGGAACGATATATTTTGCCTCTGATTCTCCATCGGCCTTCCACTCCAGGGATGAGGCAAAATTACCCGCACCTTTAATATTGTAAAATGTCCCATCAAATTCAATCTGATTCTCATCAAAAGATGCATTCATTACACTCCACGAAGAAAATTTTGAAACAAAGTCAGCGTGCTTGAGATATTTTGATGCTGATAGACCAGAGAATAATTTTCCAATCTGAATATGATTTACAAAAAGAAGATTGTCTTCAACCTCTGTCTCAGAAGCAATTTTATCAAAATCTGTGTTATCCAGAATCGAGACTCCTGAATTCAAATGTCTTACAGATGCCTCTACCAGTAAGGGAGAGGATGAAGCAAGCAGAAAATCCTTGTGTATTGTCACTATTGCTCCTGATGAATTATAAAGGGTTGCTCCGTTGAACTCTCTGTATGTCCCTTTGTTACCCTCTGTAAGTTTTTCAAGAAGAGCAATCTCCTCAGGGGTATCCAAATGCTCAAGGTTAAGTGAAATCAGAACAGAGACCTCGTTTTTCCCGGAGTAATGTAAAGATGTGCAAAGATCAGATTTTCCCAGAAAAGAGAATTTACTATCACTTTTTAGAAGGTATGACAATCTGTTTGCAATCTTGAACAGACCACTCTGTTGATCCAGCAACGAAGAGAATGGATGTTTTCCGGAGATTAGATTATCCCCTAAAACTGATGGCGATTTGAATATCCATAACCCTACCGCATCAACAGGGACAGCATGAAGAGTCCTGCAGGTTGTTGACACAAAATGAGATGCCTTCTCTTTATTACCTCCCAACTTAACAATTGCAATAATTGTAATAGCGACAGATGCAACCAGGATGGCTGATATTATATAAACTTTTTTCTTTGGAAACATAGCCCACAAAGTTATTAAAAAACTAAATCATCCTTTTACTATATTTGCCGAATCTTAATCATTAACCATTAGTAATCTATGGATTCAAAATTACGATACAACATTAATCCGCTGGTAAAACATCTCAATAAACCACAGTCTGAATTTACAAAAAAAGACATCCTTCAGTACATTACAGACAAAGAGATCAGACTTATTAATTTTAGATATGTAGCTGCAGACGGAAGGCTGAAAACACTCAACTTCCCTGTTACCAGTCTGGACTATGCCGAGTCAATTCTTACATACGGAGAGAGAGTTGATGGCTCCAGTCTCTTCCCTTTTATTGAAGCAGGTTCAAGCGATCTTTATGTAATTCCGCGGTTTTCAACAGCATTCGCAGATCCATTTTCTGAGATTCCTGCGCTGGGACTTCTATGTTCATACTTTACAAAAGACAGCACCCCATTGGAGAGCTCTCCGGAATATACTCTCAGAAAAGCGGCTAAATCTTTTACCAAATCAACCGGACTAGCCTTTGAGGCTATGGGAGAGCTGGAGTTTTATGTTTGCGATATTGAGGAGCCTCTTTTCCCGGCTGTAAATCAAAAAGGATATCACGAGTCAGAACCTTTTACAAAATTTGAGCATTTCCGAACTGAGGCAATGAACCTCATTGCTCAGACAGGAGGGATGATAAAATACGGACACTCTGAAGTTGGCAATTTCACACAAGATGGTAAGGTATATGAGCAAAATGAGATTGAGTTTCTTGTCTCCCCGGTAGAATCTGCTGCGGATCAGCTTGTCATTGCTAAATGGATTATAAGAACTCTTGCTTTCAAATATGGACTGGATGTAACCTTTGCACCAAAAATTACAATTGGAAAGGCGGGAAGCGGGCTTCACTTTCATACAAGAATGGTCAAAGACGGAAAATCTGTAATGACAGAGAATGGTTCTCTTTCCATACTTGCAAAGAGGGCTATTGCAGGGTATATGCAGTGTGCATCATCCCTGACTGCTTTTGGGAACACTAATCCTACATCATATTTCAGACTTGTTCCTCACCAGGAAGCTCCAACAAGTATTTGCTGGGGAGACAGGAACAGATCTGTTCTTGTAAGGGTCCCTCTTGGATGGACAGGCGGACATGATATGTTGTCAATCGCAAATCCAAATGAGAAACCTAGAGAGGATATGATATTTGATAAGCAGACCGTTGAGATGAGATCCCCTGATGGATCTGCTGACATATATATGATGCTAGCCGGTTTGGTTGTTGCGGCAAGGACCGGTTTTGAAAATCCAAGTGCTCTGGAGATTGCAGATAGATGCTATGTGGATGTAAACATTCATGATAAAAAGCATGAGGAGAAATTACTATCCCTGGAACAGCTCCCTGCATCCTGCTGGGAATCTGCAGAGGAGTTGGAAAAGAAAAGATCCATTTATGAAAAAGATGGGGTTTTCTCTCCTTCACTTATTGACGGAGTAATAAAGAAATTAAAATCTTACAACGATAAAGATATCAGAAGTGAGACTAAAAACGATCCCTCAAAAATGAAGGAGCTTGTAGAGCTTTATTATCACTGCGGTTAGACTTAAATAAATCAGTTGCCCATTTCTGCAAGGAATTTTATCCGGACCAGCCTTATCTCCTCCTCAGTATAGCCTCGGCCAAGCTCGTCTGAGGCCTCCTTAAGGGAGTCTGAGACTGCTTCCGTCCTGAAATACTCATAAATATCGTCTGTTTTATCCTCATCAATTGTTTGACGGATATAATAGTCGATATTTATTTTAGTACCGGAATTAACGATAGCCTCAATTTCATTCAGGATTTCATCCATCTCCAACCCCTTTGATTCAGCAATATCTTCCAAAGGCAATTTTCTGTCAATCCCCTGTATTATAGACACTTTAATTGCAGATTTATTAACTACTGATTTTACAACAAAATCTACAGGTCTCTCTATTTCGTTTTCAGTAACATATTTTGAGATAAGCTCAACAAACTCCTTTCCAAATTTCTTAGCCTTGCCCTCTCCTACTCCCTGACAATTCTTGAGCTCTTCAAGAGATATTGGATAATGTATTGACATATCCTCAAGAGATGGATCAGAAAAAACTACAAAAGGAGGGAGTTTATACCTCTTTGATACCGACTGTCTTAAATCCTTCAGCATCGCCAGGAGTATTTCATCGCCTGCAGAAGAGGATTTTGAGCCGCCGGAGACAACCGGCTCATCATCCGACTCTCCATCGGCGTACTCCCTGTCTTCAGCAAGCATTATCTCAACCGGATTTTCAAAAAATGCTTTTCCCGCATCAGTACAGGAGATTAATCCGTAGCGCTCAATATCTTTTTCAATAAGATGATGAACAAGAGACTGACGGATTACCGCCAGCCAAAATCTGACACCTTTTGATTTTCCCGCTCCAAAGAATTCTATATTATGATGATTGTAGGACTTTATTATTGAGTTGGAGACTCCTGCAAGAATATTTGCAAGATGCTCTGCTTTAAACTGCTCCTTCATCGATAGTATAAGCTCAAGAAGCAGAGCCACCTCCTCCTTGCCATCAAACATTTTTTTAGGGACAAGGCAGTTATCACAAGCGCCACAATTATCCTCCGTATACTCCTCACCAAAATAGTTCAACAATATCTTTCTCCTGCAAAGACTGGACTCGGCGTATGCAGCAGTCTCCAAAAGGAGCTGTCTGCCAATCTCTTGTTCTGAAATCGGCTTTCCCTGCATAAATTTCTCAAGCTTCTGAATGTCTTTGTATGAATAAAAAGCAATGCATTTACCCTCTCCTCCATCTCTTCCTGATCTGCCGGTCTCCTGATAGTAGCTCTCCAGACTTTTAGGAATATCGTAATGAATTACAAATCTTACATCGGGTTTATCGATACCCATACCAAAAGCTATCGTTGCAACAATTACATCAACATCTTCCATTAAAAATTTATCCTGATTGGATGCTCTGGTTGATGCATCAAGACCCGCGTGGTACGGAAGAGCCTTGATCCCATTAACAGAGAGAAGCTGTGCGACCTCTTCAACTTTTTTTCTGCTCAGACAATAAATAATTCCTGATTTACCCTGATTAGATTTTATGAATTTGATAATCTCTCTCTCAGTGTTAACCTTTGATCGAATTTCGTAGTATAAATTTTGTCTGTTGAAAGATGTTTTGAAAACCTTTGCATCCAGCATACCCAGGTTTCGCTGAATATCATTTTGAACCTTAGGAGTTGCAGTAGCAGTAAGAGCAATTACGGGAGCCTCACCAATCTCCTGGACAATGGAGTTAATTCTCCTGTACTCCGGGCGAAAATCGTGACCCCATTCAGAGATACAGTGTGCCTCATCAACTGCATAAAATGATATTTTTACCTGTTTAAGAAGATTAATATTCTCCTCTTTTGTAAGAGACTCAGGTGCAACATATAGCAGTTTTGTCTGTCCGGATAGAAGATCATCCTTTACCTCCTGAATCTGAGCTTTGTTTAGCGATGAATTCAAGAAGTGAGCAATCCCCTCCTTTTCAATGACAAATCCCCTTATTGCATCAACCTGATTCTTCATTAAAGCAATAAGTGGTGATATAATAATTGCGACTCCCGGCATCAGCAGCGCCGGAAGCTGATAGCAAAGGGATTTCCCTCCACCTGTAGGCATCAGAACAAAAGAATCATTGCCTGACATGAGGTGCCTTATGACCTCCTCCTGTTCACCTTTGAAGCTATCAAAGCCGAAAAATTGCTTAAGCTGATTGTGCAAAAACTCAGAACTGGTTTGCATATTTATTGTGTGTCCGAAAAATTCAAAATTTCGTTAAAAAAAGTTACCTTTGTTCCCCTAAGTTATCGAATAGTTTCATTTTCGCAAAATTTTTTACGAAAGAGACTGAGAGCATTGATGAAAGATTTTAAACTATACTGTAAATAAGGATAAATATGTCAAATTTCAACCCCAACGACCCGGGAATGGCGAACGGAAATTACTTCGCTCTTCCGTACAGCCTGGAGGAGTCTGAAATTGCACTCATATCTGTTCCCTGGGATGTCACAACATCATACAGGGCAGGAACCCACAAAGGGCCCGGAGCAATTATGGAGGCATCACTCCAGGTGGATCTTTATGATGTTAATGTTCCTAATGCTTGGAAGACAAAAATTGGAACGCTGCCTACCAGTAAAGAGATTGAAAAAGAGAACAAGAAATTCAGAAAAATAGCAGAATCTGTTATTGAAGGTCTTGAAAATGGGAAAGAACAGAGTGAGTTTGCAGGTGAGATTGAGAAGGTAAACAGAGCCAGTGAAAGCATCAACACCCTGGTTTACAACTCTTGCAGAGAGTTAATTGCAAAAGGAAAGGTTACCGGAATCGTAGGTGGTGATCATAGTGTCCCTTTGGGAAACATGAAAGCCGTTTCCCAACTATGCGATGAATTTGGAATTTTACATATTGACGCTCATGCAGATTTAAGAAAAGCATATGAAGGCTTTACATACTCACACGCCTCTATTATGTATAATGCCCTGAACGAAATAAATCAGATATCTCAGCTTACTCAGGTAGGAATAAGAGATTTCTGCGAAGAGGAGGCGGAAATTATTAATACGGACCCAAGAATTCGGTGTTATACAGACATTGAAATAAAGAATAACCTGTTCGAAGGCAAAAGTTGGAAAAAACAGTGCGAAGAGATTGTCTCAAGCTTGCCATCTAATGTCTATATCAGCTTTGATATTGACGGATTATCACCTGATCTTTGTCCCAATACAGGCACTCCTGTTCCCGGCGGTCTAAGTTTCAGAGAGGTAGACTATCTCCTTCATATGCTGGCACATTCTAATAGAAAAATCATTGGATTTGATCTATGTGAAGTCTCTCCTGGCAAAAACGAAGAGTGGGATGCCAATGTTGGAGCAAGGATCCTTTACAAGATTGCCCAATATGTTAAACTAAATAAAAACTTCTCTAAATAGATGGATGTTCTAAAGAAAATTATCAGATATAACAGGGGTTTTGAGTTGCGAAATGTTTTTCAAACTTTTTTCAGAAATCAGTCATCAGGTGGCATTGTTTTAATGGTTTGTGCAATTGCTGCAATTACGATTGCCA
Organism: Bacteroidales bacterium MB20-C3-3; assembly: GCA_035609245.1. Lineage (NCBI taxonomy): Bacteria > Pseudomonadati > Bacteroidota > Bacteroidia > Bacteroidales > Bacteroidales bacterium MB20-C3-3. The sequence goes on from CP141202.1 coordinate 1,056,026, forward strand.
ATGTGCCTTCATGGTCTCATATTCAGGACTATCTTAATCTATATCTTGGCTTTAAAATTGGTGATTTCGAATTCAAAATGTCAATTCTCCATTGGATTAATGATGGATTAATGGCAATTTTCTTTTTCGTAGTAGGATTAGAAATCAAGAGAGAAATATTAGTAGGAGAACTATCATCTGTTAAACAAGCAGCTCTGCCAATTTTTGCAGCTTTGGGTGGAATGGTTGTTCCCGCTCTTATATATTTTATGTTTAATAACGGCGAAGTTAGCGCAAATGGATGGGGAATCCCAATGGCTACAGATATTGCTTTTGCTTTAGGTATTTTATCACTTCTTGGAAAACGAGTTCCTCTCTCACTGAAAATATTCCTGACAGCTCTTGCTATTGTTGATGACTTGGGTGCTATTATTGTACTTGCCGTTTTCTATCCTACAAATGAAATAAACTTTACACTACTAATTTCTGCTGCTTGTGTCCTGGCGATTATGGTAATGCTTAATTACATGAAAGTCAGGAGACCTTCTATGTATATTATACCTGGTGTCATAGTTTGGCTCCTTTTCCTTGGCTCAGGGATACACGCTACAATAGCAGGTGTTCTTGTTGCAATGACAATACCTGGAAAAACAACAATCAATGAGGTGCGTTTTATCGTTGGAATGAAATACCTTCTAAACAAATTTAGCGCAGAAAGTAGCCACAAAATTGAGGTACTTGCTAATACTGTACAGCAACAGGTTATCCACAACATGCATCATAAGCTAAAACAGGTTCACCCATTAATGATTAAATTTGAACATGGTCTTCATCCTTGGGTGACTTTCTTAATTATGCCCATTTTTGCACTTGCCAACGCTGGGGTAAAGATAGATTTATCTCTTTTCACACCTCCTCTTGAGCCAATAGTTCCTGGAATATTCCTTGGCCTGCTTGCAGGAAAACCTATTGGAATTTTCCTTGCGAGCTGGATATCTGTAAAGCTTAAAATTGCAGATTTACCAGGCGATATCAGCTGGATGCAAATCCTATCCGCCGGAATTATAGCCGGAATAGGTTTTACTATGTCAATCTTTATTGACAATCTGGCATTCTCAGGGATACACATGGTAAATATGGGGAAAGCTGTTATCTTAATCACTTCATTTGTCGCAGCGATAGCAGGACTTATTGCCATATACTTTTCAACAAAGAATTATAAACCAATAAACAATATTTAGATGAAAACATTAAAATCGATTGCAATTGTAGCCCTTGCTTCAGTTATGATCTCTTCATGCGGAGAGAAAAAGACCGCAGATTCAGTACAAGTATCCAAAGAGTTGACAGACTCTGCAAGTTACGCAGTGGGTGTCTCTTTTGGGATGATGCTTAAAAATGCAAATTTTACTGATCTTAACTTTGCAGAGGTTACTAAAGCTATGAAGGATGTCCTCGCCGGTGGTGAGTTAAAAATCGACGATGTAACTGCCAATACAGTTATCCAGAGATATATGACAATCAAACAAGAGATGATTGGAGAGGCAAACAAACTAAAAGGTCAGGAGTTTCTTGAGAAGAATAAACAAAATGACAGCGTACAAGTTGCCGAAAGTGGACTGCAGTACAAAATAATCAACCCAGGCTCTGAGAATAAGCCCGCAGCTGAAGACACAGTATCTGTATTTTACAGAGGAACTCTTATTGACGGAACTGAATTTGACTCTTCAATGGGAAATGCTGAGCCGGTTAAATTCCCGGTTAACGCTGTTATCCCCGGATGGAGCGAAGGTGTAAAACTAATTGGAGAGGGTGGCAAAATAAGACTATTCATACCATCAGAGCTAGCTTACGGTGCTCAGCAAGCAGGACCGGTTATTACTCCTAACTCTACACTTATCTTTGATGTTGAACTTGTAAAAATAGACAAGGCTACAGCTCAGGACACTACAAAGACTAAGTAATATGGCATTGGAAATCATTGGAAAAATAAACTCAAAGCTTGGTATCCAGAATGGTGTTAGTGCTCGGGGAAACTGGAGTAAGCAGGAGTTTATTATTGAAACCCAGGAGCAATATCCCAGAAAAGTGTGTATGAATGTATGGGGAGCCGATAAAGTTGAAGAGCTTGCTCGATACAACATCGGAGATATTGTTAAAGCCTCTGTTAATATAGAGTCCCGAGAGTTTAACAATCGCTGGTACACAGATGTAAGAGCATGGAAATTAGAGCGCATGGAGCCTCAGCAACCGCAGCAAGATGGCTTTTCGGGAGTTGCTGGTGTTGCCGATTTCCCTGCTGATGCAGGAGAAGATGATCTTCCGTTCTAAGGAGAGACGCATATAAAAAAAGACCAGCTATTTTCTAGCTGGTCTTTTTTTATATTATTTCAAGGTCTTTATACCTTCTCCACCAGGTAATCTGCCTCTTGGCATACCTTCTCGTATTTCTTTTTATTAAGTCTACAGCATCTTCTAAAGATATATGGCCATCTATATAGTCGAATAACTCAGAATATCCTACCGTTCTGAGTGCAGGTAAACCTTTAAATTTATACAGAGACTTAACCTCATCAAGCAAACCGGACTGCATCATTAAATCAACTCTTTGATCAATTCTGCTGTACAACTCCTCTCTCGATCTTGAAATTAACCTCTTCTCAATTAAAAATGGTCTCTCTCGTTCCATTCCTGTTTTAAATGAGGAGAATTTTCTTCCCGTCTGAATGGTAACCTCCAAAGCTCTCATAACACGCCTGGAATTTTCAATTTCAATAGAATCATAACTCTCTCTGTCAAGCAATCTTAAATCTGCTCGCAGTGACTCTATACCCTCATTTTGAAGTCTTGTTGTTAAATCCCTTCTTAACTCCTCATCTGCAGGAGGAAAATCATCAAGTCCATGGCATAATGCATGAGCATATAAACCGGAACCACCTGCAGCGACAACTGTATCATGTTTTTCAAATAATCTCTCGAGTAAAGAGATAGCCTCAATTTCATATTTGCCGGCTGTATAAGGAGTATGTATTGAGTGTGAAAAAATAAAATAGTGTTGAACCTGGGCAAGCTGCTCATCAGACGGCGGAGCAGTTCCAATTTTCATCTCCTTGTATATCTGCCTTGAATCACAAGAAACAACAGGAGAACCAACCTCTTTAGCCAAAGATATTGAATAGTCAGTTTTTCCGGAGGCAGTTGGACCAAGAATTAAAATTAGTTTTTTAGGCATACTCCCCCTAATATTACTCTTCACCCTCAGGCAACTCTTCCGGATCAAAATTATCGCCTCCCTCTATGTGAGGAGTGATAGGCTCAAAGTCATCATATTCATCAGAGAATTGATCAGGATTGCGACCTCTCTCTGCAACAAGTCTGGGATAAGATCTTCTTGAAAGAGGCTCTTCTTTGCCAATTAGCTCCAATTTCATGCCCTTGCCTTTAAACGGGTTGTATACATAGATCAGAAACTCTGCACCCCTTGCAAAAGCCATCTCAACAGATACCTTATCCATTGTTCCGTCACCCATATCAAAAAGGCCAAACTCACAAATCTGCTTATTTGTTTTTGCAAGGCCTCTGAAAAGAACCATTTGATCTGGTGCAAATCCAAGGTCGTTCTGTAAAAACAGATGAAATGAGTATAGTGAAGATTCTCCCTTTACCTCATACTCTCTCATAAATATCTTATTACCATCTATTGTGGCTTTTAATCTGTGTATCATTAATCCAAAACTTTTTGTAAAGATAGATAATTATTTTTGAGCCACGGAGAGCAGAAATTCAACCGTATCACTTCCGTCTGCATAATCAGCAGGGCCAGGCACCTGAGACTCTCCCGGCCGCAAAAAATCATGGCCCTCTAAACTCTCAACAATCTGAATCTTATCTTTATTTAACTCAATAAAATTTTCAATCTGAGAATAAGCTTTATAGTATTCTAACGAAATTACACTAAGAGGTGGAGGGAATGTGCAATTTGTGGAAATAAGGAAGAAACCGCCATCAGTAAACTCTTCACCTGACATTGAAAGCGTTGCTTTATGGTATCTGTAGAGAGATGAGTAGTCGTGATTATTTGTCAAACCAGCATACCTTTGCGATGACTTAAGAAACATTGACAAGTCATACCCCTGGGGCACAAATAGTTTTGTAACACTCCTGCAACCCATACCGTAATACAGAAAGATATCATCACACAAAGAGTCAATATCATTAAGAGTTTCATATCCACTAATAATTCCAATGGATGACCTTGTTCCTCTCAGAAGAGAGGGAATACCTGTAAAGCTCTCTCCAATAATCTTCATAGTGTTATCAGAACCCGATGCCAAAAGAGCATCTATTTCTAAAGACAAACTCTCTTTAAAGTGAATCTTCTCTTTCCAAAACGGATTAATCTCAATCAGAATCTTTACCAAGTAGGGGATAATATATTTGTCCTTTTTAGATAGCTTAACATCACATTTGAATCCTGCTGCCAATCCGGCAAGAAGGTCGTGAAAACCAACTGCAGGAATATTTCCCGCCATAATAATACCTGCTAATAAATCTTTCTCTGGCTTATGATGGTCATACTTCTGCAACCAGCCCCTCAGAAGTTTCTCCTGCAACATCTTATTTGAAATAGAGTTGAGAGCAAACCGCTGCATTTCAGGAGTAAAAAAGGGATTATCTCTATAAGCCGATTCAATTACAGAATTTAAAGAGGATAAAACCTGACTATTTCTTAGCTCATTACTCACTCTAATGCCGAGCTGACTCATATCTCTTATAAAAACTTCCCTGTACATTTTGCAAAATTAGCAAAAAGAGGCTAATTTTACGAAACGGTTCCTGACACTAAATGGACGACATAAACTCCTCAGATTCATACAAAACAATTTCACGGCCATCCACAGGCATCTACAAAGAGCTTGGAAGTAAATTCATTTCGTTTGCATACCCGGTATCAAATGAAGAGGAGGTAAAAGAGATAATAAGCACTCTTAAAAAAGATTACCACGATGCCAGGCATCACTGCTACGCGTACAGGATTGGTCCTGAGGGAGAGTCCTGGAGGGCCAATGACGATGGAGAACCCTCTTCTTCAGCAGGCAGACCAATTTTAGGACAGCTTCTCTCTTATCAGTTAAGCGATATACTAGTAGTAGTAGTTCGATATTTTGGAGGAACAAAACTCGGCATACCAGGACTTATCAAAGCATATAAAAATGCCACCTCTGATGCGATTGAAAAAGGAGAAATCGTTGGCAAGACAGCAATGAGAAGCCTCTCTTTAACATACGACTACATCAGAATGAATGACATCATGAAACTAATCAGAGATTTCTCTGCCCATATCGAGGAGCAGCAGTTTGATAACTTGTGTAAAATCCGGATATTGGTAAAGAGGGGAGAAATTGAAAGGTTCTGTTCAGAAATTGAACCATATGTATCCACAATTGAAAAGTAAAACAATAAACTAAATATGTCAAAACATCTTATCTCCATCCACGACTTCTCTAAAGAGGAGATTATTAATGTATTGTCTCTTGCGGCCAAATTTGAAGAGAGTCAAACAGAATCCTTTTTAAAAGGCAAGGTTGTTGCAAGTCTGTTTTTTGAGCCATCAACAAGAACAAGGCTTAGCTTTGAAACAGCTGCCAACAGACTGGGTGCCAGGGTTATCGGTTTTTCTGATGCCGGCAACACCAGTGTTACCAAAGGGGAGACCCTTAAAGACACTATTAAAATGGTGTCAAATTATGCAGACCTTATTATAATAAGACATCCGCTTGAGGGGAGTGCCCGATATGCTTCAGAGGTCTCCTCGGTACCTGTAATAAACGCCGGAGATGGCGCTAATCAGCACCCAACTCAGACTCTGCTTGACCTATATTCAATTCTCAAAACACAGGGGACTCTGCAAAACCTGAGAATTAACATGGTGGGGGATCTTAAATATGGCAGAACAGTACATTCACTTCTCCAGGCGATGAGCCATTTTAATCCATATTTCAGATTTACTGCTCCTGAAGAGTTAAAAATGCCGGAAGAGTATAAGGAACAACTTCGTCTAAGCGGGATTAAATTTGAGGAGAGCGAAAATCTGGAAGAGGGGATTGCTGATATGGACATCGTATATATGACCAGAGTCCAGAGGGAGCGCTTTACGGACGCTATAGAGTATGAACGGGTTAAGAATGTTTATAGCTTAAGAAGGTCTATGCTTGAGAATACCAGATCTAACATGAAGATTCTTCATCCTCTTCCAAGAATTAACGAGATCCATCAGGATGTTGACAGCAGTGAACATGCTTACTATTTTGATCAGGCTGGAAATGGAGTATACACCAGAATGGCAATTATAACAACTCTACTGGGAATAAAAATACAATAATAAATCAACTATGGCACCTATGGAAAAACATCTGAAGGTAAGTGCAATTAAAGATGGTACAGTACTGGATCATATTCCGGCAGATCAACTGTTCAAAGTAATTGACATCCTTGGCTTAAGCAAGATTCCAAATCAAATTACATTTGGCACCAATTTAGACAGCAAACTTCTTGGCAAAAAAGCAATTATAAAAATAACCGACACCTATTTTGTAGACACTGACATAAATAGGATTGCTCTTATTGCTCCACAAGCAAAGATTAACATTATTCACAACTTTGAGGTTGTAGAAAAAAGAGTTTTATCTGTTCCAACTGAAATCCGGGGCATTGCTAAATGTATGAACCCTGCCTGTATAACAAATCATCAGGATATTGAGACCTCCTTTACAACACTCTCTGCATCTCCAAATCTAAAATTACTTTGCAAATACTGCGAAAAGATAACTGACGGCAAAAACTTAAGGATTATTAGCAATAATTAATCTACACCTAACAGATACTCCATTTTTGGCCAATTATTATTTGGGATTCGTATTTTTTGAGTTACCTTTGAAGCAAGAATACCATAATTATTAAAAATATTTTACATCATGAAAGTTGCTCATAATTTCAACGCAGGGCCGTGTGTTCTGCCAAGGCCGGCAGTTCAGGCCGCCATTGACGCTTTAAACGATTTCAAAGGAACCGGAATGTCAGTAATAGAGGTATCTCACAGATCAAAAGAGTGGGAAGCCGTTATGGAGGAGTGTCGCACACTATGGAAAGAACTTCTTGAAATTCCTGATGGCTATCAGGTTCTTTTCCTCGGAGGTGGTGCAAGTTTGCAATTCTTATATGTAGCTATGAACTTGCTCGAAAACAAGGCCGGATATCTTGAGACAGGAGTATGGGCAAAGAAAGCACTTGCAGAAGCAAAGGCTCTGGGAAATGCTGTTGCTATAGCCTCTTCAAAAGATAAAAACTTCAGTTATATTCCTAAAGGATACGAAATTCCTGCAGATCTTGATTATTTCCATATCACAACAAACAACACTATCTACGGTACAGAAATTAAGAAGGATATGGATTGTCCAGTAAATCTTGTTGCCGATATGTCCTCAGACATCATGAGCCGTCCTGTGGATGTGAGCAAATACGCACTGATTTATGGTGGTGCACAGAAGAATGTAGGCCCTGCCGGAGTAACATTTGTAATTGTTAAAGAGGAGATTCTTGGAAAAGTAAGCAGATATCTTCCTACTATGCTGGATTACAGAACTCATATTAAAGAGTCATCTATGTTCAATACCCCTCCTGTATTCTCAATATTCGTCATGAATGAGACCTTGAAATGGGTTAAGGCAAACGGCGGACTTAAAGCAATGCAGAAACACAACGAGGAGAAAGCAGCATTACTCTACAACGAAATTGACCGTAATAAAATGTTTGTAGGTACAGCTGCTGTGGAAGACCGCTCCCTGATGAATATCTGCTTTGTGATGTCAGATGAGTACAAAGATAAGGAAGAGACATTTATGGCATTTGCCAAGGAGAGAGGAATGGTAGGTATTAAAGGACACCGCTCTGTAGGAGGGTTCCGTGCATCTACCTATAATGCCTGTCCTGTTGAAAGCATTAAGGCATTGGTTGATTGCATGCAGGAATTTGAAAAGCTTAATGCTTAATTGTTTAATCAAAAACAAAAAAGATGAAAGTACTTATAGCAACCGATAAACCATTCGCCAAAGCTGCAGTGGACGGTATAAGAAGAATCGTTGAAGGTGCTGGTCACACACTGGCCCTTCTTGAAAAATACACAACACCTCAGGAACTTATTGCTGCTGCAGCAGATGCAGATGCAATGATTGTCCGTTCAGACAAGGTTACATCTGAAGTGGTTGAGGCATCCAAAAATCTCAAAATCGTAGTGAGAGCGGGAGCAGGATACGATAATCTGGATCTTGCTGCATGTTCAGCAAAAGGGATTATCGCGATGAACACCCCTGGGCAAAACTCCAATGCAGTTGCTGAACTTGCAATAGGAATGATGATTTACATTTCCCGTAACTCGTTTAATCCCGGAACCGGAAGCGAACTAAAAGGTAAAACAATAGGTATACATGCATATGGTAATGTAGGAAGACTTGTTGCCGGATTGGCAAAAGGTTTTGGAATGAATGTCATTGCATTTGATCCATTTGTAGATCCTGATAAAATTATGGCAGAGGGTGTAACTCCTGTTGCAACCATTGATGAGCTGTATGAAAAGTCAAATTTCCTATCTCTGCATATACCGGCAACATCAGAGACTAAAAAATCTGTTGGTCTGACTTTAATGTCAAAAATGCCTAAAGGCGCTTGCCTTGTAAATACTGCCCGCAAAGAGGTAATTAATGAGGAGGAGCTTGCAGCCGTTCTGGAACAAAGACCGGATCTTAAATATGTCACAGACATTGCTGCTGATAATCAAGCTCTACTTAATGAGAAGTTTCCAGGAAGAGTTTTTGCAACACCTAAAAAGATGGGAGCAGAAACAGCTGAGGCTAATATTAATGCAGGACTTGCCGCAGCAAATCAAATAGTGAAGTTCTTTGCCACCGGGGACAGAACATTCCAGGTTAACAAATAATAACATAATATTTAATTAAATAGATGGTAAAAGTTAAACCTTTTGCAGCAGTAAGACCTCCTAAAGAGTTGGTCAGAGAGGTTGCAGCCCGTCCGTATGATGTACTGAATTCGGTTGAAGCAAAAGCAGAGGCCGGAGAAAAATCGTTATTAAGAATTACAAAGCCGGAAATTGATTTTGATACAATTATTGATGAACACTCTCAGGAGGCTTATGACAAAGCTGTTGAAAATTTCAAACTTTGGCAGGAGAGAGGATGGCTTGTACAGGACAGAAAAGAGATGTACTATGTATATGCTCAGACTATGGAAGGGAGAACTCAGTATGGGCTTGTAGTAGGTGCCAATGTTGAGGACTATCTTACCGGGAAAATAAAGAAACATGAGTTAACCAGAAAGGATAAAGAGGAGGACAGGATGATCCATGTTCGCATTCAGGATGCAAACATAGAGCCTGTGTTCTTTGCTTATCCGGATAATAAAGAGATAAACTCAATAGTTGACAGTGTTGTAAAAAGCAAACCGGCTGAGTATGATTTTGTAGCTGAAGATGGTTTTGGACATCACTTCTGGACTATTGAAGATGAAAAAACAAACATCAGGATAACTGAAATCTTTGCATCAATTCCTGCTTTTTATGTTGCTGACGGACACCACAGAACAGCAGCAGCAGCGCTTGTTGGCGAGGAGAAAAGAAAAAACAATCCAAATCATACCGGTGATGAAGAGTATAACTTCTTCATGGCCGTGGTCTTCCCTGAGAGTCATCTTAAAATTATTGACTACAACAGAGTTGTCAAAGATCTCAACGGAATGTCATCAGATGAGTTCTTAAAGAGACTTGAAGAGGATTTTATTGTTAAAGAGATGGGGTCTGCCATTTACTCTCCGGCCTCACTTCATAATTTCTCTATGTATCTGAATAATAAGTGGTATTCACTTACAGCAAAACAGGGAACTTATAACGATAATGATCCAATTGGAATCCTTGATGTTACTGTTCTGTCCAATCTTGTTTTTGACAAACTTTTAGACATTAAAGATTTAAGAACATCTAAAAGAATAGACTTTGTTGGGGGCATAAGAGGGCTTGCCGAATTAAGTAAAAGGGTTGATTCAGGTGAAATGGCTGCAGCATTTGCTCTTTATCCGGTATCAATGAAACAGCTTATTGATATAGCCGATACAGGTAATATTATGCCACCAAAGACTACCTGGTTTGAACCTAAACTCAGGAGCGGACTTGCAATCCATAAACTGAGCAGATAATTTCAGCTACTTTAATAAAAACGGCCGGAGACCCCGGCCGTTTTTATTATGCTAAATGATATGACTGATTCTTCATCTCTGAGGCTACATAAAGCGGATATATTTTATGATTAATCGGATAGTCCCAACAGCCCATAGCGTGATACAGAGAACCACCAAATCCGCTTTTAAATCTATACAGCCCATACATCGGATGGGTTGTATCATTGCCCGGGGAGACTCCAAACATATCATACTGAGTACACCCCTTCTCTTTTGCCAGGGTCATTGCTCTCCACTGAATAGAGTAAGGAGCCATAAGATGTCTGTGCAGAGAGGAGGATGCTCCGTAAAGATAAGTGGCCCTGTGACCGGTTACAACAAGAAACATAGCGGCCAACGGCACAGATTCATATTCTGCAATAAGAAGAGAGACATCTGCAGGCGACAGAGAATCTCCAGCCTTTTCTGTTAATGCCACTTTGAAATAGTCTTCTGAATGGAGGTAAAAATTATTTCTTTTTGCTGTCTCTTTGTAAAGATTATACCATACTGAAATACTCTCAAGTCCCGCAACCCTTACATTTACACCTTTTCTTGCAGAAAGAGCTATATTGTACCTTGTTTTTGGTTTCATTCTCCCTAATATTTCCGATGCATCAATGTCAAGATTAACCAGTACTGTGTTGGATGGAAGAATATTTGTAGGCGATTTTCTAAAATTGCCAGAAGCTGTGGAATAGTTAAATCTAACCTCCTGTGCTCCCGGGGATGGTGGGCCCAGCCATATACCTTGCTCAGTTTTATACTCCGGATCATCAGCCCATAAAGATTCCCAGACAAGATCATACCTAATCATTATACACCCCGGCGGGAGGTACTCTTTAAGATGCACAGAGAGCTCCTCCAGCAGAGCCCCCTGCTCCTCTTTTTCGGGTTCACTCTCCGGTCCATAGGGAACATAAGCAACGGAGTAATCTTTATCAACATTTTTAATAAAAACGACCAAATCTCTTAAAACAATTCCCTCCTCCTTGTACAAAACAAAATTAAATGCCATTGACTCCATTCCAAAATGGCTCTTAACCTTAGACCAATATGCTGTTTGCTGTATAATTGGGGTTCTAAACAGCTCTTCTATTGTTTTACCCGTGACCTCTTTAACCATAATGGCACAAAGGTAGGCCATATTATTATGCAAATCAATTCATAAAAAGTTGGAAATATAAAAATTAGGATTACCTTTGTCGCCGATGGAGCCTTTAGTTCTTTTGACAGATATTCAAAACATCTCACTTTAATCGTAGGAAATTTCGTTAAGTAGACTTTTGTATAATGTATTACACAGGTGACTCCATCAATTAATTATTATTTTATTTTTTAGTTTATTTAATGAACATTTTCATTTCAAACCTGAGCTGGGCTATCAAAGATGGCGACCTCAGAGAATTGTTTGCCGAGTATGGCGAAATCACATCTGCAAAAGTAATCATGGACAGAGAAACCGGTAAGTCAAGAGGCTTTGGTTTCGTAGAGATGCCTAACGAAGAGGAGGGCAAAAAAGCTATCGAAGAGCTTGACAAAGCTGAATACGATGGTAAAGTTATCACCGTTAATGTGGCTAAACCTCGCGAAGAGAGGACTGGTGGCAGCAGAGGCGGATTCGGTGGCGGAAACCGCGGTGGCGGATTCGGTGGCGGAAGTCGTGGCGGCAATGGCGGTGGAAACCGTGGCGGCAGCGGCGGATATGACAGAGGAAGCAGAAGAAGCTACTAATTAGCACTTCCAAAATAACAAGAGAGGCCGACTAAAAAGCAATTTTTAGTTGGTCTCTTTTTTTTTTATTAAAATTGTGTAACTAAACAATTGATAACATGAACAGATATCACTGGATGTTGACAATTTTTTTTATTGTACTTATTTGGTCTGGAATAAATCCGCATGACAGGTTAACCTGGTTCTTAGAGGTTATTCCGGGAGTAATGGCGCTGGCTCTGTTTGGGCTTACTTACAAAACTCTAAGATTCTCTGATTTTACATATACCGTCATTTTGCTCCATTGTTTGATTCTTTTTGTTGGGGGGCATTATACATACGCTAGGGTTCCTCTTTTTTATGATATTTCTGAATGGCTGGGAATTGGAAGGAATAGTTATGACAAAGTGGGGCATCTATTCCAGGGATTTACACCCGTTCTTGTGGCAAGAGAGTTTCTCATCAGAAAAAAGATAATAGGCAAAAATATTTGGAATTCAATTACTGCTTTATCTTTTGCTATGGCATTCAGCGCTATCTATGAGTTAATTGAGTGGTTTGTCGCTTTGGCGGCAAACAACGAAGCAGAAGATTTCCTAGGGACACAGGGATATGTATGGGATACTCAGGCAGATATGTTCTGGGCTTTAATTGGAGGTTCCTCTATGCTTCTTTTATTCAGAAAATTCCATGACAGACTAATTACAAAATCAGAAAAAACTTCACAAAAAGAGGGACAAGAAGAGAAGTAAAGAGGCCCATAAGTGCTATAGCCAAGCCTCCGGCAGCACCCTCCAAAGCCCCCATCTCCAAAGCCTTGGCCGTTCCTATTCCGTGAGATGCAGATCCAAGTGCAATCCCTTTTGCTAAAGGAGAGTCAATTCCTGATATTTTCAGAAACCAGGGTCCGGTTACTGCACCAAAAATTCCTGCTATGATAACAATTACAGATGTCAGATAAATATCCCCTCCGTGCTGAGCTGACAGAACAATAGCAATTGGATTTGTAACTGATTTTGGAAGAAGTGTAATTATTGAGGCCGTATCAGAGCCTGCCAGCAAAGAGGGCACAACAACTGACACTAATGCAGCTAAGCTTCCCAGCAGAGTAGCTGAAAATATGGCTAATCCCCTCTCTTTGATATAATCGAAGTGTTTGTGGAGAAGATATCCAAAAGCAACAACTGAAATATTAAGCAGATACTTGAGTACCATTGTATTCTCTTCATATAGCTCCATCCCGGCTCCGCAAAGGGAACATATAATAATAACAACGGCTGTTGCAACAATCACTGTATGAAAGATCATCCATTTTGTCCTTCTGTAGACCACCCTTCCAATCAGGTATGAGATTAAAGTGATTAAGATGAACCCAAGTTCCAAGAATACTTTAGTCTTCATCGCCTGTCAATTTTCTGTGCAACCTTGCCTGCTACCCAAAGAACAATCCATGTACTGATTGTTGCCGCAATAAAAATTGATACTGCATCTTTCTGTACTGCAGAAAAAGGAATTAGAGCAACTCCGGCCGTAACTGGTATAAAAAAGAGCATAAGATTATCCAGAAAAAAAGTTGCCGGCTCACGAATCCACTCCTCTTTGATCAATTTTAATCTGAGAAAAATAAAGAGAACTATCATTCCTGCCACAGGGGGAGATATATAACCGGAAGCTATCCTACTTAAAGCCATCCCAAAATAATAGGAGAGAGCAAGTGAGGCACACCCGGCAAGAAACAGTATACTCTTTCTGTATTTATGCATCCCTAAAAATTCTTCATCCACTCAAAAGTTGCGTAATGTTCTCCTGTCATACCGACAGCCTCGTATACCTTCTGAGCTCTCAGGTTCCTTTTATCAACATATAATCTAATGCCCATAACATCGTGCATCTCTTTTACCAATTCCTTTACATATGAGTACAATGCGCCAAAGACTCCCTCGCCTCTCATCTCTGGTACTACATATACAGATTGAATCCACCAAACCCATCCCGCTCTCCAGTCACTCCATTCAGTTGTTATCATTAACATCCCAACCGGTTTGTCATTACTCTTTGCAATAAAGTATCTTGCTTTGCCGGAATCATTAAGTGCAGATCCAATCCCATTCTCAAGGATCCTTTTATCAAGCTTTAACCCCTCAGTTTCAAAGGCCATATTAAGCTGAAAATCTACCATATGTGGTAAATCATCAACTGATGCAGGTGTAATAATTAATTTTTCAGCCATATCTATTTAATTTTTGGTCTGGGGCCATCGATTTTAACTAACTCTCTGAGAACATCATATGCTAAAGAGACATCCTCTGCTACTCCGCTCCAGTCCCAGTCAGGATTAAAATTATCAGCCGGTCTGTGATATACATTTGCTATAAAATCATCCCAGCTTGATTTTGCCCACTCTTTACCATGCTCTCTGCTATCGTAACACCCGTAAGCCCATATTGATGGAACTCCCCTTTTATAGAATGGGAAATGGTCGCTTCTGAAGAAAAGCCCTGTATGAGAGTTGGGATCAGGCAAAAGGTAACGGTCCTGTTTTGAGGCCATAACTTCGTAAAGAGAATCAAGAGTAGAATAACCGTATCCTATCATTGTAACATCTCTCATCCTTCCTCTAGGCACCATCATATCATTATTAAGACAGGCTATTGTATTCTCCATTGAAACAACGGGATTCTGAGCATAGTATTCACTTCCAATCAACCCCTGTTCCTCTGCAGTTGGGAATAGAATAATGACAGACCTCTCCGGCTCCACACCGCTTATATTTAACATTCGGCCTATCTCAATAGCCCACGCCATAGTTGTTCCGTTATCAACAGCTCCATTATAAATAGAATCACCGTTCTGAGGCTCGCCAATACCAAAATGATCCCAGTGTGCTGTTATAATAACTGCCTCTTCTGGTTTTATCTTGCCTCTGAGTATCCCGGCTACATTTGTAGAGCTGTTTCTAACAATTATATTTGAAATCTCTGCTGAAAAGGCAGCATTCAGTTCAAATGGTTTAAATCCTCTCTTTGCAGAAGCTAATCTTAGTGAATCTATATCATAACCCAACTCGTTAAAAATAATCTCTGCGCTCTCTGCACTAAGCCATCCGTTTACAAGACACCTTTTTGATGCACCATTATCATCAATAAAAAATCTTGGAGTGATGGAACTTCCTCTCGGAACATTAAAATCGTAACCGGCTCCTTCTGTTTCGTGGATTATCAGAACAGCTTCCGCACCTTTTCTTGCTGCCTCCTCAAATTTATATGTCCACCTGCCAAAATATGTCATCTCTCTACCTTTAAAAAGTGATGAGTCATCAGAATAGAGTCCCGGATCATTAATCATAACAACAAGTGTTTTTCCTTTCAGATCAAGACCTTCATAATCATTCCAGCTCCACTCATCTGAGTCAATACCAAAGCCGGCAAAAACAAGCTTGGATGAATTAATTAAAACTCTCTCCAATGTTTGTGGTGAGTTTATGGCAATCTGATCAGGGGCTTTCAGTTGAATTGTCTTCTCATTAACTTTAAACAGAACATCCCCTTTAACAGATGATGTTATCATTACCATTGGAACATTTTGAAAATATGAGTCCCCAAATGCCGGCTCAAAACCAATTTGTCCAAGTTCCTTTGCCAGATAATTGACAGATAGCTCCTCTCCTTTTGTAAATGGCATTCTTCCCTCATATTGATCTGAGGAGAGCTCCTTAGTGACTCTCTTCATCTCTTCAGTGTCAACTAAGGAGATTGAATCTGAAGCCTCTCTGCATCCAGCAAAAAATATCAAGAGAGTTAAGAGTATGTATAAATTTTTCATAGTTAAAATTATTAGAAAATGATAAGTAGCTCAACGGAAATCTTGTCAGAATCCATCTCATCATATAGATTCAATTCCGGAAGAATTCTGTTAACAATATATTTTTCAAAATCAATTCTCAACAAAGAGGAGAATGGTTTTGTGTCAAATCCGAATGATACACCCGCGGTAATTCTGCTTGCGTCCATAAGATTATCATTATCAGTTCTGCCCATCATGTCCCATCTTAAAGCAGGGGTAATATCCTTAAAAATTCGTGTGCCTTTTAGAGGAAAAGAGTAAGCACCCTGTACAGAAGTTGAGTTTAGGGTCTGACTATCAAAATAGTTCTTTCTGCTCAAAAACTCAGCCTCAAGTTTATATCTGCCTCCTCCGTATCTAAAATCCCCTCCCCAAACAAAAAGATCTCTCTCAATGCCAGGATATCTGTAAACCTTTACAGATCCTCTTAACCCCTCCATTTTACCAACTGTAGCGCTTAGCCCCCAGGAAAGCTTCTCTGTCCAAACTGGATTATTGATTTTTGATGCGTTAAATATACCCGCCTCTAAATCCAAAGGTACTCCTGAAACATAGGTTACATAGTGACCAACCAATCCAATGTCCCTGGTTCCGGGCACAAAATATTTAACATGAAAAGATCTGTTTGCAAAGAGCATCTGTGATGGGGTAGTCTGATAGGAATTATAAAGAGGAATTGATGTTTGACCTAATGTAAAAGTAAGATTTTTAAGAGGCTCTATAGTTGCTGAAAGATCCAGCACCTCAAATTTACCCTGGTTGCTCAGCTCTACCTGAACTCTGTAGCTAATACTTTTAAATGGATTCCCCGATATCCCCATTCTTGAATTTCTTACAGAGAATCTGGCTCTTGATGTCTCTGTTGCAAATTCAAATTTTGTCTTTAAACTTCCGTCAAACTTTATTATCCTCAGGGTCTCTTTAATTTGTCCATTTAAAGTACTGGAAAGGAGATACAGGATCAGAAATGTATATAATTTTAAAATTCTCATATTCTAATTTTAGAAGACAAAAATACCATTTTTAATCTGTCAATTTGCTAACTTTGGACTTTAATGACTTTTAAAATTTCAGTAACCTCAAAAAATTTTATTAATGAATAACCAGAAAAAAAGTTACGCATTGCCTATTGCAATGATGTTTGCCCTCTTCTTTATGATAGCCTTCGTTACAGGGCTACAAAACCCAATGGGCGTCATAGTTAAAAATCAGTTTGGAGCGACTAATTTTCTTTCACAGTTAGGGAATTTTGCAATTTTCATTGCATATGCATTTATGGGTATCCCTGCAGGAATGATGCTTCAGAAGATTGGGTATAAAAAAACAGCACTCACCGCACTTATTGTTGGTTTCCTTGGAGTTGGGACCACCTTTTTCTCCGGACAGGTTGAGAATTTTGCTGTTTATATTCTGGGAGCGTTCATTACAGGATTTGCTATGACAATGTTTAATGTAGTGGTAAATCCACTGCTTAACGGTCTGGGTGCAAATGAGAGGCAGGGTAACCAGCTTCTGCAATTTGGAGGATCAATTAACTCAATAGGTGCTACAATCGTACCTGTTCTGGTTGGATATCTAATGGGAACCGATGAAAGTATGCGAACCATTGCCAAGGCCAATCCTGCCCTTTTCCTTGCTATGGGAATTTTTGTACTTGCTTTTTTCGTTTTATATTTTGTTGATATTCCGGAACCTTTTATATCCAAAGAGAAAAAAGAGAAGGTTAAAGATCCTCACAGCGCACTCTCATTCCGCCATTTTGTACTTGGAATGATAGCTATATTTATTTATGTTGGTGTAGAAGTTGGTATTCCCAATATTGCCAATCTATTTCTTACATCTGGTTTAGAATCAGGGGGGATGGGTCTCGACCCTTCCGTTGCAGGTACAGTCGTGGGTACTTATTGGTTTCTAATGCTTTTAGGAAGACTTACCGGTGGAATATTAGGATCAAAATTCTCAAGCAGAACAATGCTTACCACTGTATCATCCATTGCAATAATACTAGTGCTGTTTGCCATCTTTATGCCTACTGATGTTATAGTTAAAATGCCGGTTTTTAAATCTGACATATCATTCGGTTTAGCAGAGGTACCTGTAGGAATAATGTTTTTGATCTTTGTTGGTCTTTGTACTTCTGTTATGTGGGGTAGCATCTTTAATCTTGCAACATCAGGACTTGGCAAGTATACAGCAGCTGCCTCAGGTCTTTTTATGACTATGGTTTGTGGTGGTGGCATTTTACCGGCAGTTCAGGGATGGATTGCAGATATGGCAGGTTTTATGAACAGTTATTTCTTGGTTCTTGCAGGGGTTCTCTATATTTTCTTCTATGCAATTGCCGGACATAAAAATGTGAATAAGGATATTAAAACAGCATAATTATAAAACGAATATGGAAAAACCTTATGTAGCAGGAATTGATATTGGTGGTCAAACCAGTAAATTAGGGATAGTTGACGCAAGGGGTACAGTACTCGCACAAACATCGATAAGAACAGATACTCACAAAGATGTGAATCTTTTTATTGAAGATTTGTGCCATGCATTGGAGAAGCTGGCTGAAAAAACGGGTGGACTTTCAAAAGTGAGAGGAATTGGAATTGGTGCTCCCAATGGTAATTATTATACAGGGACCATTGAAAATGCAGTCAATTTGGTATGGGGAGGAGGAGTAGCTATTCCATTTGCGAAACTTATGCGAGATAAACTTGAAATCCCTGTTGCTTTGACGAATGATGCAAATGCTGCAGCTGTTGGAGAGATGACTTACGGAGCAGCCAGAGGAATGAAAAATTTCATAATGATTACCCTTGGTACAGGAGTGGGTAGCGGCATAGTCATAAATGGAGATGTTGTATACGGACATGATGGATTTGCAGGAGAATTAGGTCACACAACTGCAGTAAGATACAATGGCAGACTTTGTAATTGCGGAAGGACCGGATGTCTTGAAACATACGCATCCGCAATAGGTGTTGCAAGAACAGCCAAAGAGTGGCTTGAATCAAGCGATGAACCAAGCATTCTCAGAGGTATATCAGATAACATCACAAGTAAAGATGTTTACGAAGCTGCCTCACAGGGAGACAAAATGGCTATCAGGATATTTGAATTTACCGGAAAAAAACTGGGCGAGTCTTTTGCCGAATTTGTTGCCTTCTCCGCTCCACAGGCAATAATTCTGTTTGGTGGCCTTTCCAGGGCAGGTGATATGATACTAAAGCCTATTGTTGAACACATGAACGCAAACCTGCTTCATCTATGGAAAAATAAAATCGATGTTTTATTTTCACAGTTGAAAGAGTCAGACGCAGCTATTCTGGGCGCAAGCGCACTTGGCTGGGAAATCAAATAAATTGTTCATCCATATTAAATTTCTTCTCCTCAGTTGCTTCTTGCAGCTGAGGATTTTTTTCTCCTCGCTCACTTCGTTCGCTTTGGCGAATATAAGGGACAAAAAAAAAGAGTCTGATGATAATTAAATCATCAGACTCTTGTAAAAGATGGCGGCTACCTACTCTCCCACTTGGTATAGCAGTACCATCGGCGCAAGCGGGCTTAACTTCTCTGTTCGGAATGGGAAGAGGTGGAACCCCGCCGCTATAGCCACCTTAATAAGGTTGCGCTCTTCAGCGTATATAATTAAGAGAGAGATTTAGTCAATAAAGACTCTGTCCTGTCATATGCAATACCAAAGTATCGCACGCGCATTTATAAGAAGCCTATCGGGTTATTAGTACTGCTCGGCTTTGACATTACTGCCTTTACACCTGCAGCCTATCGACGTGGTAGTCTTCCACGACCCTCAAGGGAAGTCTCATCTTGGGGCTAGCTTCGCGCTTAGATGCTTTCAGCGCTTATCTAAACCGCACATAGCTACCCGGCGGTGCAGCTGGCGCCACAACCGGTAAACTAGCGGTGCGTCCAACCCGGTCCTCTCGTACTAAGGTCAGACCCCCTCAAACTTCCTACGCCCACAACAGATAGGGACCGAACTGTCTCACGACGTTCTGAACCCAGCTCGCGTGCCACTTTAATCGGCGAACAGCCGAACCCTTGGGACCTGCTCCAGCCCCAGGATGTGACGAGCCGACATCGAGGTGCCAAACCGCTCCGTCGATTTGAGCTCTTGGGAGCGATCAGCCTGTTATCCCCGGAGTACCTTTTATCCTTTGAGCGATGGCCCACCCATGCGGAACCACCGGATCACTTTGCCCTACTTTCGTACCTGTTCGACTTGTCGGTCTCACAGTCAAGCGCACTTTTGCCAATATACTCTATGCACGGTTACCATTCGTGCGGAGTGCACCTTGGGAAGCCTCCGTTACTCTTTTGGAGGCGACCACCCCAGTCAAACTACCCACCAAGCGGTGTCTTTCTCGCGAAGTTAGATTCCAAGTAACAAAAGGGTGGTATTTCAACAGTGACTCCACGAATACTAGCGTACCCGCTTCGCAGTCTCCCACCTATCCTACACATTTGTTACCCAAAATCAGCGCTAAGTTGCAGTAAAGGTTCACGGGGTCTTTCCGTCCCGTTGCGGGTAAGCGGCATCTTCACCGCTACTACAATTTCACCGAGCTCATGGCTGAGACAGTATCCAGATCGTTACACCATTCGTGCAGGTCGGAACTTACCCGACAAGGAATTTCGCTACCTTAGGACCGTTATAGTTACGGCCGCCGTTTACTGGGGCTTCGATTCAATGCTTCGCTTGCGCTAACATCCCCTCTTAACCTTCCAGCACCGGGCAGGTGTCAGGCCTTATTCTTCATCTTTCGATTTAGCAAAGCCCTGTGTTTTTGTTAAACAGTCGCCTGGATCATTTCTCTGCGCCCTATCGCTAGGGTCCCCTTCTCCCGAAGTTACGGGGTTAATTTGCCGAGTTCCTTAGCCATGATTCACTCGAGCACCTTAGGATTCTCTCCTCACCCACCTGTGTCGGTTTACGGTACGGGCTGTATATCAATTAACGATTGGAAGATTTTCTTGGAAGTCTGTTTACCACAACTATCACTTCATCCGAAGACTCAGTGTACTGTAAACCATCAGCAAAAACCAGCTCTTAACCAGTTCCTATACCTACGGCCTTTAACCAACTATTCCGTCAGTTGGCGTGTGTGTCACTACTCCGTCTCTCCCGCTCTCAATATACAGGTAATGGAATATTAACCATTTGTCCATCGAATTCTCCTTTCGGATACTCCTTAGGACCCGACTAACCCTGATCCGATTAACGTTGATCAGGAAACCTTGGGTTTTCGGTGTGCAGGTTTCTCGCCTGCATTATCGTTACTTATGCCTACATCTTCTTTTCCATACGCTCCAGCAAACCTCACAGTTCACCTTCGTCGCTGAATGGAATGCTCCCCTACCACTCTATTCCTAAAGTCCATAGCTTCGGCAGTGTGTTTGATGCCCGATTATTATCCACGCACGGTCGCTCGACTAGTGAGCTGTTACGCACTCTTTAAATGAATAGCTGCTTCCAAGCTAACATCCTAGCTGTCGCTGCAACCACACATCGTTCTTTCAACTTAACACACGTTTGGGGGCCTTAGCTGTTGGTCAGGGCTTTTTCCCTCTCGCCACCGGACATTAGCACCCGATGACTCACTCCCAAGAAACACTTAACGGCATTCGGAGTTTGTCTGGAATTGATAGGCGATGAAGCCCTCGCATCCAATCAGTAGCTCTACCTCCGTTAAGCTATTACTTGAGGCTGTCCCAAAAGACATTTCGGGGAGTACGAGCTATCTCCCAGTTTGATTAGCCTTTCACCCCTACCCTCAACTCATCCAAATCCTTTTCAACGGAAACTGGTTCGGTCCTCCACAGCCTGTTACGGCTCCTTCAACCTGGTCAAGGGTAGATCACAAGGTTTCGCGTCTGTTCCCACTAACTAGTCGCCCTTTTAAGACTCGCTTTCGCTTCGGCTCCGTACCTGAAGTACTTAACCTCGCTAGTGAGAAACAACTCGTAGGCTCATTATGCAAAAGGCACGCCGTCATCCCTTACGGGACTCCGACCGCTTGTAAGCGAACGGTTTCAGGTTCTATTTCACCCCCCTGTTCGGGGTACTTTTCACCTTTCCTTCACAGTACTGGTACACTATCGGTCTTCTATTGGTATTTAGCCTTACGGGATGGTCCCCGTAGATTCAGACAGGATTCCTCGTGTCCCGCCCTACTCAGGATACCGCTATCAGTACAGATAAATACGTGTAAGGGGCTGTCACCCTCTACGGCCCATATTCCCATATGGTTCCACTTCGTATCTATACCAAATGTCGCGGTCCTACAACCCCGGTTTTGCCTCAACAAAACCGGTTTAGGCTATTCCCCTTTCGCTCGCCACTACTCAGAGAATCGATTTTTCTTTCTTTTCCTGCAGGTACTAAGATGTTTCAGTTCCCTGCGTTGGCACGCATCTCTGCGTGACTGGCCTTCAGCCAGCCGGGTTGCCCCATTCGGATATCCGCGGATCAAATCTAGTTTGCAAATCCCCGCAGCTTTTCGCAGCTTACCACGTCCTTCTTCGCCCATAGAAGCCAAGGCATCCTCCGTTCGCCCTTAAGTAACTTCTTAAAACGCTCGAAATTGTAGTCCCTTAATCCTAAAATTAACAGACTAAATTTATATTTAATTCTTTTCTTTACCTCTATTATCTCTCTCAAAATGTCAATGAACTTTAACAACTTCCGTTGCTGAACTGTTAAGGGACTTGAACCCTTAGACTATCCATCCCGCCGTAGCAAAATCATAGTAAACAGCCTATATAATAATGGAAGACAAAATAGAGCAGAGAAAATCAACGTAACAGTTATGCTCCAAAAAGGAGGTGTTCCAGCCACACCTTCCGGTACGGCTACCTTGTTACGACTTAGCCCCAGTTACCAGTTTTGCCCTAGGTCGCTCCTTGCGGTAACGAACTTCAGGCACCCCCAGCTTCCATGGCTTGACGGGCGGTGTGTACAAGGCCCGGGAACGTATTCACCGCGCCATGGCTGATGCGCGATTACTAGCGAATCCAACTTCACGGAGTCGAGTTGCAGACTCCGATCCGAACTGAGACAGGCTTTCGAGATTCGCACCCCATCGCTGGGTAGCTGCCCTCTGTACCTGCCATTGTAACACGTGTGTCGCCCCGGACGTAAGGGCCGTGCTGATTTGACGTCATCCCCCCCTTCCTCGCACCTTACGGTGGCAGTCTCGCTAGAGTTCCCAGCATTACCTGATGGCAACTAACGACAAGGGTTGCGCTCGTTATGGCACTTAAGCCGACACCTCACGGCACGAGCTGACGACAACCATGCAGCACCTCGATACATGTCCCGAAGGACTAAACCATCTCTGATCTATTCATGCACCGTTCGAGCCCGGGTAAGGTTCCTCGCGTATCATCGAATTAAACCACATGTTCCTCCGCTTGTGCGGGCCCCCGTCAATTCCTTTGAGTTTCAACCTTGCGGTCGTACTCCCCAGGTGGATAACTTATCGCTTTCGCTTGGCCACCGACTGTGTATCGCCGACAGCGAGTTATCATCGTTTACAGTGTGGACTACCAGGGTATCTAATCCTGTTTGATCCCCACACTTTCGTGCATCAGCGTCAATATTAGCTTTGTGAGCTGCCTTCGCAATCGATATTCTGTGTGATATCTATGCATTTCACCGCTACACCACACATTCCACCCACAGCAACTAAATTCAAGCTCGACAGTATCAACGGCACCCTTCCAGTTAAGCTGAAATATTTCACCGCTGACTTATCAAACCGCCTACGCACCCTTTAAACCCAATAAATCCGGATAACGCTTGCACCCTCCGTATTACCGCGGCTGCTGGCACGGAGTTAGCCGGTGCTTATTCGTATGGTACTCTCATCAATCTACACGTAGATCTTATTGCTCCCATACAAAAGCAGTTTACAACCCATAGGGCCGTCTTCCTGCACGCGGCATGGCTGGATCAGATTTCCATCCATTGTCCAATATTCCTCACTGCTGCCTCCCGTAGGAGTCTGGACCGTGTCTCAGTTCCAGTGTGGGGGACCTTCCTCTCAGAACCCCTAGACATCGTAGCCATGGTAAGCCGTTACCTTACCATCTAGCTAATGTCACGCGAGCCAATCCGTATCCACCAAAGCTTTAAAATCTTTGAGATGCCCCAAAAATTTACTATGGGGTATTAGACCACGTTTCCATGGATTATCCCCCTGATACGGGCATGTTGCTCACGCGTTACGCACCCTTGCGCCGGTCGCCACCAAGTATTGCTACCCGTGCTGCCCCTCGACTTGCATGTGTTAAGCCTGCCGCTAGCGTTCATCCTGAGCCAGGATCAAACTCTTCATTGTAAAAATTTTTTAAATGTTAAGCTTTCCCTGCTACTGTTGATTTATCATTTATTCTATAAAAGAATTAACGCTCTACTCTATTTATCGTACTACTTTAAATTGTACTTGTCTTCCAAAATGTCAATGAACTTACCGATAAAAAACGGGACTAATCGCTCTCGTCCCTGCCCCTTGTTAACCGGTCTTCCGTTTGGGGAGTGCAAAGGTAGGCAACATTTTTAAAGAAACAAATTTTATTGAAAAATATTCTCCAAAAAACCACAAAAAAATCTTATCACGCTGAATATCTGTAGTATTTGATATAATACAAAGTGAGCAAACTTCTAATCTGTTCATAACCTGACTCCCTTGCGACAGATGCAGCTTGCGCTAAAATCTGTGGATCAATTACATAATAGTCGTGTTGCAGGATATGCCTGACAATACCTATCTGTCCATGACGACAAGCAACAATTAGAGGAGAGATTCCTTGCTTCTCAATTTCGTTTAGGATTGGGTTTCCATCTGAAATACTTGAGAGAACAGCAATGTTCCCATTTTCACAGGCCTCCAGAATCTTACCGGAGGTGCAATCTAAGCCTGAATAATTAAGGTGTTCCATATCGTTTCTTCAATTTGAACGAAACAAAGGAAGCACATTATTTTGCCAACTTATGACAATAGTTACTCTACCGAGAATTCTTTTACATAAACGAAAGGCTCTCCTAATTCGCTCACCCCCTGAATAACTATCTTATACCTACCCTCTACAGATGGAGTTAAAAGGTTAACCCTTCTCTCTCCAAGTGCAGGAATTGTCAAAATTGGATCCCAGTATATGGTGTTTCTAAAATCTGGATATTTGCCTTTTTCAATCTCTTGTCCCGATAATTTTGAGAATGGTTGTGTGCCGTCAAAATCAACGATCCTGACATTCTTGTCAAATGAGAGACCGGGATACTTTCCTGAGTATGTTTTAAAATTGGCGATTCCGGTATAGCTTAGATTACCTATATAGTACCTGTCACCATAGATTGACAAACTTTTAACCTTTAAGGGATCATAGTCCAGCACTTTTGACTGTTCAAATACGGGAATCCCGTCTATAAGCACAAGCGTGTTATCTCTTGAGTAAGATACCGAATTAAACGAGTCATCCCATCTTATGTGTATCTGCGCTTTTTTATCACTTCTCCGGTATCTTAACTCAGCAACATATTCAATAATCACCTCCTCCATAACAGGGAATCTGGTATAGTCGTCCAAAAGGTATACCTTTTTTTTACCTCCAAGAAATGGGTTGTGCCGGGGGATGGTAAAATCAATCAGGCTATCTGTTCCAAATCTTTTATTCACCTGCATGCCAAAACTTCTCTCTTCAAGCGCTGGCGCCATTGATGAATGTAATATCAGCTGTTCTGCCGGAATTACTTCAGGATGGATAAAGGGGTCTTGCAATTCAACAGTAAACTTTGATGCTGTATCTTTGGGAACCACCTCAAGAACGCACTCTCTTTTTCCGTAAATATTATCTGTAAAAAATGAGACTTCACCCTTCTTGTCAGAGACTGCAGTATAAATTTCACCATCCCCACCCGGGATTGAGAGAAATACATTCATTCCGGTAAGATCTTCGTATTTTGTACCATTTGCAGGGACTATTCTGCCCTTAACAATTTCACCTTCGTATTCAGGGATGAATCCGCCCGCAAAAATTCCGGAGTAGGATCCGATTTTACCATTTAAAAAAGTGTTGATGTAAATATTATCATAGTCTGGAAGCTTATCATCCTTATAAACTGATACGCTTGCGGAAATGCTGTTATGTATGAGATTTGACAAAGAAAGTTCATATGAGCTGTTTGGCTTAAGTAAACCATTTAACGGCACCATGACTTCAAATGATTTGTTGTTTGTTATGTTATTGCTCTTCGCAATAACCTTTACATCACCACTGTCTCTTACAATTTTCACTCCTGATAACCTCTCGGCTGTCAATGTGTTGTATATAGATACCCTCTTTTCGAATAACGGAAGAGGTTTTTCATTTCGCATATATGATGTATAGGCTACAATTTTATATACTCCGGTTGGAAGAGTTAAAGGTAATTGGATATAAGCAGAGCCTCTCCCACTCTTTAAAGCCATTTTTGCGTTTAGCACCGGTCTCTTCTCTGCATATATCTCTATATACATTAAAGAACTTATATCTGAGACTCTCCTTTTGCCGTTTTCAATTTTAAAACTGAACCCTGATAACCAAATGTTCTCTCCTGCCACATAATTCTCCTTATCCGTAGAGAGGAAAACTCTTTCAACGACAATCTGCCCCAATAATCGGGAGGAAATAAGACAAAATAAAAGTATTGTAAAAATTATTCTCTTCATTGATTTGCTATTTATGGTCGTTTGGCCAGAATGATGGTTTGTTTTTTGTTCCTCTTAATCGGCAATCCACACAAGCATCCCTGGACCAAATACTCTCTCTGTCCATAGGGTTATTTGAGATCACAAGATATCCATCCTGATACAATGCCAGCCATGTTCTTGGGGGATCCTCCTTTTCCGGCACGATCAATTCACAATCATGGTAACTGGAGTATATATCCATCTCTGCATCCGATGCAAAGAACCTCATAGTTGATATTTCAACAGCACTTATAAACCCAAGAACGACTTCAGACGGATCACTGACACATCTTATATTCCCATATATTTCACTTGGCTGAGGAGAAAAAATGCCTCCAACCTTATCTGAGTTTTTTCTGATATTTTCCCAATATAGATAAGCTTCTCTGGTAATAGCTCTCTGAGAAACTTCAATTGAGTAGAGTATTGATATTCTGTCGTCGCTTTTGCCCATAGATACCAAAGGCATTTCATGAACCTTGTCTTGGGAGAGATGGCTTGTACTTGCTATCAGGATTGATTTTGAGACTCCCTTATTCCAGCAGAAGAAGATATTGTCTTCGTATGGCAGTTCATCTATTTGTCCTGTTTTAGGATTATAGGTGTATGATGCAAAATTGTGTGCGGAAAATTCCCAGTCTTCAGTATATGTCCATCTGTAATATTTTGTTCTGTTTGAAGGATCTTCTGTACTAACATGAAAAGTGACACTCTGTTTAACGGTGTCTCTTTTAAAACCAATATCTTTTATTGGAGGAGAGGTTAATACAGATAAGAGTTCTGATTCATAAAGATTGCCTCCCTGGAGAGAGACACAGAGTTTATACTTCTGACTTTTATCAAGAACCAGATTCTGAGTTCTGTATACAATAACAGAACCATTAATACTCTGCTGGGCAAAGAACTTAACTCCTTTTTCGCTCTCTATCCATACTGCTGCTCCCTTGATATAAGTGGTCTTGTTCAGATCTTTTAATCTCTGGGTCCTGCTTAAATAAACCTCTGTTACCCCTTTTGAATTGATATCGCCCTCAATTACCAGTATATTGTCTGATCCCTCGTACCCTACCGGTTCAAAGGGTAT
This sequence comes from Bacteroidales bacterium MB20-C3-3, assembly GCA_035609245.1. NCBI lineage: Bacteria > Pseudomonadati > Bacteroidota > Bacteroidia > Bacteroidales > Bacteroidales bacterium MB20-C3-3. The sequence continues at coordinate 1,083,674 of CP141202.1, forward strand.
AACACAACTTAAGGGCAGACATAAAAGAAGAAAAAATATAAATGTTGATTTTGTGAACTTCATGTCTGCTCAGAATTTAATATTATAAGTAATATAAGGAATAGGTGCACCAAAGATCGAGAGCTTATACCCTTTAATCTTGCTACCGCTGTGTGTATCGTAATAGATGGAATATGCATTTTTTCGTCCGGTAAGATTGTATACTCCTAATGTAATAGTACTGTGGGTTAAAAGTGTCAGATTATGACTAGGCTCGATATTAATTGAGAAATCCATCCGGAAGTAATCAGGAATTCTGTATGCATTTCTGTCTGAATAAAACAGCCTGTAACCATTTCCGTAATTATATTTACTCAACGGTATTGTAACGGGCCTACCTGATGAGTAATCTACATTGAGAGAGACACTAAATCTTTGTGTGAATTTGTAATTTGCAACAAGTTTAATCTCGTGAGGTTTGTCATATGATGCGGAATACCAATTGCCTTTATTAATAAGCATCTCCCCGGACTCCGGCACCTGTTTAAGCATTGTTCTTGAATATGTATATGCCATCCATCCGTTAAGTTTACCCAGTGGTTTTTTAAGCATTATCTCGGCACCGTATGCTCTTCCCACTGTTTTAACCACATCCCTTTCAATATATTTATTCATTGTTATTACCGCCCCGCTCTTATAATCAAGATAGTTATCCATCTCTTTGTAATAACCCTCCACAGACAGCTCAATCCTCCTTCCGAAAATATTACCGTAAAAACCAGCTGCTGCTTGCCAGCCGGTTTGAGGAGATATATTTGCATCGCTTAGTTTCCATATATCAGTAGGAGATATTGCAGTTGTATTAGAGAGCATATGAATATTTTGTCTCATACTGTTAAAACCTGCTTTCAAAGAGAAGTCATTATTAAACGCATATCTGGCAGAGACTCTGAATTCCGGTCCCAAATAGGGTTTAACCATTTTACCTGAGGGGACAATGGTGCTGTCAACAATAGTCGACTCGCTCCTGGGTTCTCCCGGATAATAGTTAAAGTAGGTTTTCTCTCCCAGAGCAGAGTAAAGAGAATATCTCAGTCCAAGTTCAAGAGAGAGTTTATCTGTAATACTCCAGGTATCTCCAACATAGAGGGCAGATTCAACACCCTTCTCAAGTGGAAGTTTTCTGGGGACAACAATTGATTCCGCTCCCTCCGGCACCAATGATCCGGGACTCAGATGATAAAATATGGTATTAAGGCCATAATTAAGAGAGTGCTTTTCATTAATAAGCCAGTTAAAATTAGCTCTGACAAATCCTTGCTTTATATTAAAGTCCATTGTATAGGCATTTACAGGATTGCCAAAGTCACTTGTTTTATAATTATAGAGGTCATAGCCGGCAGAAATAACCAAATTATGGCTCTCGTTTATAATGCTCCGCCATTTCAGGGAAGCATTTGCGTTTTGGTAAGCAAAAGTTGTGTCATTACTGAATTTAAATCCATCTCTTGAATAGTATCCATTTAAATAGAGTGTATTCTTATTGTCAACTTTATAACTTAGGCCGGCTGTAAAATCCTGAAATGTTGCTGATCCGTTTTTATATTCAGTGTTCTCCGGAAGAAGGCCAAGAATCCAATCTGAATAAGTTGTTCTAACACCTACTATGAAATTTAATTTATCCTTGATAACCGGGCCCTCTATATGAAATTTCCCTGTCAAAAGCCCTATTCCGGCTGAGCCTGTAATCTTTTTACTATTGCCCTCTCGGCTGTTGATTTCAAGGACAGAGGAGATCCTTCCTCCAAATCTTGCAGGTATTGTACTTTTATAAAGCTCGATGTCATTAACGATATCTGCATTAAATGCTGAAAAAAGACCAAAAAGGTGAGTCGGATTAAAAATAGTCCCATCATTAAACAGAATCAGATTCTGATCTGTTGCGCCACCTCTTACATTAAATCCTCCTGAGGCTTCGCCTACCGATTTTACTCCGGGAAGAGTTAGTACAATTTTTAATACATCGGCCTCGCCAAAAGCGGCCGGAACATGTTTAATCCTGTCAATCCTAACCTTTTCCAAACCCATTTGGGTACTTCTTAGATTGTGGGTGTTTTCTGCTGAAAGAACCACCCCTTTAAGAGAGTAAACTCTCTCTTTCAGAAGGACATCTAATCCCCCATCTCCGTATAGTTCTACCATAAGGTCAGAATCTTCATAGCCGTAACCTTTAAATTTCAACATTCTTGAACCTGGCTGAAGAGATATTCTGTAAAAACCATATGAATCAGTAACTGCAAATGTTTTATTATCTGATGCGACAGAAATTCCTATCAAAGGCTCCCCACTGTCAAGGTCTTTAATGTATCCGCTAATAACAGCTCTTCCACCTTTTGAAATTCTTGAAGGATCTCCAACTTTATAAATCTTGTTTTGGGACATTGCTATGCTTTCAGTTCCGGGAAAGAGTGATGAAACTGAATTATCAGAGAGAGTATCTTCCCCTTCATTAAAGAAGGCTACAGGCAAACTCATCTGCAATACATCCTCTTTCAATACAAAGATATGCTCGCCTCTGATTGTTGCTGAATATCCTTGTCTTCTTAACTCGGAGGATAAATTCCTTAAGAAATCTTTCCTTGATGAACTAAGCGATATTTTTAATGAGTCAGAATATGCAGATTTGGGGAAATAGACTTTTAACCCCGCCTCTCGTCTGGCTACAGAAATCACGGAATCCGGACCGGCCATACTAAGAACGAATACATTTTGCTGTGCATAAGCAAATAAAGAAAAAGTACTACAGAAAAGTATAAACAATAATTTATTTCTCATCGCTTTCTTAGGTTGTTAATTTCTGCAAACTTCACAACCTCAAGAATTGAGTTATCCTTGTCGTTTGTAAAATTTAGTTTTGACTCTCTGATAAATCGTTTAATCTCCTTTTTAATCTGTGGATAGATTTTAATCAAATCGCGTCTGTTGGCAGCTTTATTCCACTTACCACCGGTATAAATATGAAAATTTTCTTCATGTTTGAATATTCTTCTGAGAGTTCCTGATGTAGCCGATTGAGGTATCTCCTCAACATAAATTTTCTTAACTTTCTTTAGAAGAGTATCTCTCCCGGAATATTGAAGCTGATAATAACCGGATTCAGGTGAAAGAGAATTAAAACTATTGTAATAAATAAAATTCTTACCTGCTATGTTAAATGAATTTACAAATTCTTTATTTACTATGACTGTTGATATTGATTCAGGTATTTTTATTATAAGTTCATCTATATGGCAATTAAGATTGATCTCAACATCTGTGTATTTTTTCCCGTTAAATATTATACTCCCTGTGTGAAATTTTTCATTTATAAGATAATATGAGCCTTCATGTTTGAAGTGATAACTAAAAGGGGCATTACCTCTGTATATTACAGAGTTAATATCCGCCTCTTCCATAAAAGATTTAAAATATTCTGTCGATTGTGCATTCAGAGATAGCGATGAGATTATTAGAGATAATAATCCCAAAGAGAGATTTTTCATAAGTTTTATTGGTTAAGTAACACAAATGTATAAAAAAAAAAGAGTCTGATGGTTATTAAATCATCAGACTCTTTGTAAAAGATGGCGGCTACCTACTCTCCCACTTGGTATAGCAGTACCATCGGCGCAAGCGGGCTTAACTTCTCTGTTCGGAATGGGAAGAGGTGGAACCCCGCCGCTATAGCCACCTTAATAAGGTTGCGCTCTTCAGCGTATATAATTAAGAGAGAGATTTAGTCAATAAAGACTCTGTCCTGTCATATGCAATACCAAAGTATCGCACGCGCATTTATAAGAAGCCTATCGGGTTATTAGTACTGCTCGGCTTTGACATTACTGCCTTTACACCTGCAGCCTATCGACGTGGTAGTCTTCCACGACCCTCAAGGGAAGTCTCATCTTGGGGCTAGCTTCGCGCTTAGATGCTTTCAGCGCTTATCTAAACCGCACATAGCTACCCGGCGGTGCAGCTGGCGCCACAACCGGTAAACTAGCGGTGCGTCCAACCCGGTCCTCTCGTACTAAGGTCAGACCCCCTCAAACTTCCTACGCCCACAACAGATAGGGACCGAACTGTCTCACGACGTTCTGAACCCAGCTCGCGTGCCACTTTAATCGGCGAACAGCCGAACCCTTGGGACCTGCTCCAGCCCCAGGATGTGACGAGCCGACATCGAGGTGCCAAACCGCTCCGTCGATTTGAGCTCTTGGGAGCGATCAGCCTGTTATCCCCGGAGTACCTTTTATCCTTTGAGCGATGGCCCACCCATGCGGAACCACCGGATCACTTTGCCCTACTTTCGTACCTGTTCGACTTGTCGGTCTCACAGTCAAGCGCACTTTTGCCAATATACTCTATGCACGGTTACCATTCGTGCGGAGTGCACCTTGGGAAGCCTCCGTTACTCTTTTGGAGGCGACCACCCCAGTCAAACTACCCACCAAGCGGTGTCTTTCTCGCGAAGTTAGATTCCAAGTAACAAAAGGGTGGTATTTCAACAGTGACTCCACGAATACTAGCGTACCCGCTTCGCAGTCTCCCACCTATCCTACACATTTGTTACCCAAAATCAGCGCTAAGTTGCAGTAAAGGTTCACGGGGTCTTTCCGTCCCGTTGCGGGTAAGCGGCATCTTCACCGCTACTACAATTTCACCGAGCTCATGGCTGAGACAGTATCCAGATCGTTACACCATTCGTGCAGGTCGGAACTTACCCGACAAGGAATTTCGCTACCTTAGGACCGTTATAGTTACGGCCGCCGTTTACTGGGGCTTCGATTCAATGCTTCGCTTGCGCTAACATCCCCTCTTAACCTTCCAGCACCGGGCAGGTGTCAGGCCTTATTCTTCATCTTTCGATTTAGCAAAGCCCTGTGTTTTTGTTAAACAGTCGCCTGGATCATTTCTCTGCGCCCTATCGCTAGGGTCCCCTTCTCCCGAAGTTACGGGGTTAATTTGCCGAGTTCCTTAGCCATGATTCACTCGAGCACCTTAGGATTCTCTCCTCACCCACCTGTGTCGGTTTACGGTACGGGCTGTATATCAATTAACGATTGGAAGATTTTCTTGGAAGTCTGTTTACCACAACTATCACTTCATCCGAAGACTCAGTGTACTGTAAACCATCAGCAAAAACCAGCTCTTAACCAGTTCCTATACCTACGGCCTTTAACCAACTATTCCGTCAGTTGGCGTGTGTGTCACTACTCCGTCTCTCCCGCTCTCAATATACAGGTAATGGAATATTAACCATTTGTCCATCGAATTCTCCTTTCGGATACTCCTTAGGACCCGACTAACCCTGATCCGATTAACGTTGATCAGGAAACCTTGGGTTTTCGGTGTGCAGGTTTCTCGCCTGCATTATCGTTACTTATGCCTACATCTTCTTTTCCATACGCTCCAGCAAACCTCACAGTTCACCTTCGTCGCTGAATGGAATGCTCCCCTACCACTCTATTCCTAAAGTCCATAGCTTCGGCAGTGTGTTTGATGCCCGATTATTATCCACGCACGGTCGCTCGACTAGTGAGCTGTTACGCACTCTTTAAATGAATAGCTGCTTCCAAGCTAACATCCTAGCTGTCGCTGCAACCACACATCGTTCTTTCAACTTAACACACGTTTGGGGGCCTTAGCTGTTGGTCAGGGCTTTTTCCCTCTCGCCACCGGACATTAGCACCCGATGACTCACTCCCAAGAAACACTTAACGGCATTCGGAGTTTGTCTGGAATTGATAGGCGATGAAGCCCTCGCATCCAATCAGTAGCTCTACCTCCGTTAAGCTATTACTTGAGGCTGTCCCAAAAGACATTTCGGGGAGTACGAGCTATCTCCCAGTTTGATTAGCCTTTCACCCCTACCCTCAACTCATCCAAATCCTTTTCAACGGAAACTGGTTCGGTCCTCCACAGCCTGTTACGGCTCCTTCAACCTGGTCAAGGGTAGATCACAAGGTTTCGCGTCTGTTCCCACTAACTAGTCGCCCTTTTAAGACTCGCTTTCGCTTCGGCTCCGTACCTGAAGTACTTAACCTCGCTAGTGAGAAACAACTCGTAGGCTCATTATGCAAAAGGCACGCCGTCATCCCTTACGGGACTCCGACCGCTTGTAAGCGAACGGTTTCAGGTTCTATTTCACCCCCCTGTTCGGGGTACTTTTCACCTTTCCTTCACAGTACTGGTACACTATCGGTCTTCTATTGGTATTTAGCCTTACGGGATGGTCCCCGTAGATTCAGACAGGATTCCTCGTGTCCCGCCCTACTCAGGATACCGCTATCAGTACAGATAAATACGTGTAAGGGGCTGTCACCCTCTACGGCCCATATTCCCATATGGTTCCACTTCGTATCTATACCAAATGTCGCGGTCCTACAACCCCGGTTTTGCCTCAACAAAACCGGTTTAGGCTATTCCCCTTTCGCTCGCCACTACTCAGAGAATCGATTTTTCTTTCTTTTCCTGCAGGTACTAAGATGTTTCAGTTCCCTGCGTTGGCACGCATCTCTGCGTGACTGGCCTTCAGCCAGCCGGGTTGCCCCATTCGGATATCCGCGGATCAAATCTAGTTTGCAAATCCCCGCAGCTTTTCGCAGCTTACCACGTCCTTCTTCGCCCATAGAAGCCAAGGCATCCTCCGTTCGCCCTTAAGTAACTTCTTAAAACGCTCGAAATTGTAGTCCCTTAATCCTAAAATTAACAGACTAAATTTATATTTAATTCTTTTCTTTACCTCTATTATCTCTCTCAAAATGTCAATGAACTATCCGTTTTTTCTCAAACGGGCTGCAAAGGTAGGGACTTTTTTCAATTCTCCAAAAAAATTTGAATTGAATTTCTTATTATCTTAGCCCAAATTTTATGAAAATATGAAGAAAATCGTTGCATTATTAGCTTTTATAACTCTTAGCGCCTATTCCGGCCTTGCCTGTACAAATCTTTTAATAACATCCGGGGCATCTGTTAACGGAAGCAACATGGTAAGCTACTCTGCTGATTCTCACACCAGATATGGTGTACTTGTACACTATCCTGCAAGCAGATACCAGAAAAACTCCACGCTTGATATATATGAGTGGGGAAAGGAGAGGTATCTTGGCAAAATTCCTCAGGCAGAAAAAACATATAATGTAATTGGTAATATGAACGAGCATCAGGTTGTTATAGGTGAATCAACCTGGGGCGGTCTGGAGTCTCAATATGATCCTCAGGGTATAGTTGACTACGGATCACTTATGTATATTGCTCTGCAAAGAGCTAAAACTGCAAGGGAGGCAATAAATGTGATAACAACTCTTGCTAATGAATATGGTTATGCATCTTCAGGAGAATCAATATCCATCGCAGATAAGAGTGAGGTTTGGTTTCTTGAGATAATAGGGAAGGCTCCAAAAGTGGTTGACGGGAAAAACATTAACAAAGGAGCTGTCTGGGTTGCTATTCGAATACCTGACGGATATATTTCAGGTCATGCAAACCAGGCAAGGATAACAACATTTCCAAAAAACGACCCGGAAAATTGCCTGTATGCACCGGATGTAATAACTCACGCCAGAGAGCAGGGGTTGTACAAAGGAGGCGATGAAGAGTTCAGTTTTGCCGATACATATGGTCCTGCAGATGGAGCAACAGTCAGGGGATGTGACGCAAGGGTATGGAGCTTCTTTAACAGATATGCAGAGGAGGATATGAGTAAATATCTGGACTACGCACTTGGACATAATCTTAAAAACAGAATGCCTCTTTATGTTAAAGCTAAGAGAAAATTGGGTGTCAAGGATGTAGCCGATATGATGAGAGATCACTACGAGGGTACAGCTATGGATATGACAAAAGATATAGGTGCAGGTGGAAATGCCCTGCCTTACAGATGGAGACCAATGGGATTCGAGGTTGACGGAGAGAAATATATAAATGAAAGAGCTATCGCAACACAGCAGACCGGCTTTTGGTTTGTGGGAGAGGCGAGACCCAATATACCTGATCAGATAGGAGGCATATTCTGGTTTGCAGTTGACGATGCCGCCACATCTCCTCTAACCCCTGTATACACCTCATCTACTTCTATTTCGGATAACTACAGACTTGGAAATGGCTCAATGCTGGAGTACTCCCCTACCTCTATGTTCTGGATAACAAACAGAATTGCTCAGTTTGCCTATCTCAGATACAACCATATAGGAACAGAAGTTAGATCAATAATAGATACTCATGAAAAAGAGATGATGAAGAGAGTAGCTGAGACAGATCAAAAAGCGTCAGAATTTTTAAAAAAGAGTCCGGAGAGAATTGCTCCCCTTACGACTGAATTTTCCGTAAACTCAGCAAACGAACTCTTTAATAAGTGGAAAAAACTGGATGAATATCTTCTGGTTAAATATATGGATGGTAATACAAAGAAACAAAATCCGGACGGTTCATTTAAAAATAATGGCCACTCTGACAAAATACCTCCCGCACCCGATTTTCCGGGATATACAGATATCTGGAAAAAAGCTGTTAAGGAGAGCGCCGGACTAAGATTAAGAGAACCTTAACCCAATTCTCCTCTTGAAAAAGAGGAGTTTTTTATTTTTAAATTAGTAAACCGTTTTACTATTTAAATAATAAAATTATATTTGTACTAGTCGAAGTCAACTAACACTAAACTTACTTATATGAAAAAATTCTTCTTGCAATTCAAGAATGAGGATTGGATTGCTACATTTATGGGTGCAATTCTTGTTATTCTTGTAATTTTTGTACCATCCCTGGGCAAGGTGAAGTATCAGTTCCCTGAGGGATACCCTGACTGGTTTGCCAAAGTCCCTTTTGAAGTAACAAAATTTGTGATAATCTTTGGTCTGAGCTATATTGGGCTTAAGCTCCTTGATGTTAAAATGAGATGGTTCCCGCTCTCATTCATCTTTATTTACGGATTATCTTTTCTTGCTCAATATATTAGTACTCTTGCACCAATAAAACAGATTGGTTTTGAAGCTGTCTTTTTTTCTGTTGCAATTGGATTACTAATAAGAAATGTTTTTGGGTTGCCTAAATGGCTGGAGCCGGCGGCAAGAAGTGAATTTTTCATAAAGGCCGGTCTTGTTGTTCTGGGAACAACTATAATATTTGGTGAGATAATGAAAGCCGGTTCTTTAGGAATGGTTCAGGCTATAATAGTTATACTTCTGGTATGGAACTTCTCTTTCTGGCTTTCAAAGAAACTGGGTATTGACAAAGAGATGGGTGTACTCCTCTCAACAGCTGTTTCAATATGCGGGGTATCAGCCGCAATTGCTGCAAGCGGTGCAATGAAGGGTGATTCAAAGAAACTCTCTTTTGTTGTCTCTCTGGTTCTGGTTGTAGCTGTCCCGATGATGTACTTAATGCCTTTTCTTGCAAAGCTTATGGGATTAACACAAGAGGTTGCAGGAGCATGGCTGGGGGGTACTATTGACACAACAGGCGCTGTTGTTGCTTCCGGAAAATTCCTGGGAGATATTGCTGAATCACAAAGTGTTATAATAAAAGCCTCTCAAAATGCACTTTTGGGGGTTGCCGCATTTGCTATTTCAATTTATTGGTCAATGAAAGGAACTAATAAGGAGTTAAGACCATCTGCATCAGTAATATGGGACAGGTTTCCAAAATTTGTAATCGGGTTTATGCTGGCATCTGTTGTTTTCAGCTTTCTATTAGAGCCGGCTACAGCGAAGGGATTGAGCGGTGCAGCCAAAGCTCTTAGAGAGACCCTCTTCTCCGTTGCATTTGTTGCCATCGGGCTTGAAACCGATTTCAGAAAAGTGTTTGGGAAGGAGAACAACCGATACACAGCCGCATTCCTTATTGCTCAAACATTTAATATTATCCTGACTTTAGCAATTGCATTCCTGTTGTTTGGCAAATATGAATTCTCCTTTGGATTCTAAAATATTTACTTACCAAACATTGACACTATTGTTTTAAATTTAACTATTATTTGTTCGTTACACAGGTTGCCTATACTCCCTTCGTGAGTATGGGCAACTCTCTTTTCTGCCTTGAATCGGCCTTGATTAACCTCTTCACCCACCTCCCTGTAGGCATCTCTGAAAGGGGTCCCCGATATTACCCTCCTGTTGACCTCTTCAACAGTAAAGAGGTAGTCATACTTTTTATCATCCAGAATATCCCTTTTTATTATCATTTTCTTGAGCATAAAATTTGTCATCTCAATAATGTCAACAACAACTTTAATTGAGGGAAACAAAACCTCTTTCAGGAGCTGAAAATCCCTGTGATAACCGTGAGTAAGGTTTGTGGTCATCATAGTTATTTCATTGGGCAGGCTCTGCAGCCTGTTGGAATGCCCTCTTATAAGTTCCCATACATCAGGATTTTTCTTATGTGGCATTATGCTTGACCCCGTTGTAACATCATCCGGGAATGAGATAAAGCCATAATTACCATTCATAAAAAGTATTGAGTCAGAGGCCAGTTTATTCAAAGTGGAAGCAATTGAAGATATCGCAAAAGCCAGACTCTTCTCTGTTTTCCCCCTGCTCATCTGAGCAGCTGCTGAGTTATAATGCATAGTTCCAAATCCAAGAAGAGTAGTGGTCATCTCCCTGTCCAGTGGAAAGGAGCTTCCATATCCGGCAGCGGATCCCAGTGGGTTCTGGTCTGCTATATTCCAGGCCGACAGAAGGAGCCAGAGATCATCTGAGAGAGTCTCGGCATAACCGCCTAACCATAATCCTGCTGATGATGGCATGGCAATCTGGCTGTGTGTGTAGCCAGGAATCAGAATATCCTTATGCTCTTCACTAAGTGAGATTAGTGTATCAAATAATAGATCTGTCTGTTTGAGGACTCTTTTTATCTCACTCTTAAGAAATAGCTTAATATCTACAAGTACCTGATCATTTCTGGATCTGCCTGAGTGAATTTTTTTTCCTATCTCTCCTACCCGTTTTGTCAGGTTTATCTCAACCTGAGAATGAATATCCTCCACTCCATCCTCAAGAATAAAAAAGCCTCTCTTAACATCATCTGCCATTTTTTCAAGCTCCTCAACAAGAAGAGCAGCCTCGTCATCCGGCAGCAAGCCAATTGATGCAATCATATTGACATGGGCTATGGATCCCTCAATATCAAATCCTGCCATCTGCAAATCCAGTTCTCTGTCTTTACCAACAGTAAACTCACTGACTTTTGAGTCAGGATTACTCCCTTTGCTCCAAAGTAAACTCATCTCTTAAGATTTAAATTGTTTATGAAAGTCACATAACCCTTGATCCCCTCCCGCAACTCCTCAACTGTGACATACTCATCGGCCCTGTGAGAGCGACCGGAATCACCAGGCCCCATCTTTATTGCGGGGAGTGGCACTCTTATCCAGTCAGAAGTTGTAGGTGATACATATATTGGAAATCCGCATCTCCGGGCACACTCAATAAGTTGATGACCATCCGGTGTTTTTGAACACCTGTTCCCAAGCGACCTTGGTTTGAGGTCACTTTTAAGCAAATCTTCAAGGATATAAAATATCTCCTCATTAGAATACTGATCATTGGGTCTTATATCCAAAGTAAAAGTGCATCTGTCAGGAACTACATTGTGCTCTCTTCCGGCCTCTATCCTTGTTACACTAATCTTCACCTCTCCCATCAGAGGTGATACTTTGTCAAATTTGTATGAAGCTAATTTAGAAATATCTTCATGAGCAATCATAATTGCATTGACACCCTCATCTCTTGCAGCATGTCCACTCACACCCCTTGAAGTAGCATCAATAACAATCAAACCTCTCTCTGCTATGGCTGTCTCCATTTTTGTCGGCTCACCAATTACGGCACAGTCAGCCTTAGGTAACAGGGGATAAAGCATCTTCATCCCGTTAGGACCGGAATTTTCCTCCTCTGCACTGATTGCAAGTAATAAATTGAATGGCAAAACATTTTTTCTGAAATATAAGAATGTCTCTATCATGCTCACAACAGAGGCACCCGCATCATTACTGCCAAGACCCCGGATTACACTATTATCTGAAGATGAATTGAACGGATCAAATGTGTATGATTGAGACGGTCTTACAGTATCAATATGAGAGTTCAGCATTAGCAGAGGAGCCTCAGAATTATAAGGATAAGCAAGTGCCCACAGGTTATTGCCCACTCTGTTCACATCAACACCCTCCGCTCCAAGCTTTTTCTCTATCAAATCCGATAGAGCATCCTCCTCTCCGGAGTAAGATGGAATTGAGACCATCTCCCTCAGCAATCCTACTGCTTTAGCAGTCATTTGACTTAAAAGAGTATCTTTCATCAGAGTTTTAACATTGTTCCAGCCTTATGAGCAATGGCAGTCCACTCCTTTATATAAACCTCAGAGACCCCCTTTTCTAAAGCATAATAGGCATTATCCAACTTTGGAATCATACCGGCAGTCACTACACCCTCTTTTTTTAGCCTGTTGTAACCCTCCGTATTAATCAGCGGAATTACACTCTCTTCATTAGCCTGATCATACAACACACCCTTTTTTTCAAAACAATAAACCAATCTGGTGTAGTAATGATGGGACATAGCAATTGCTATTGATGAGGCCATTGTATCTGCATTGGTATTAAGCAGGTTCCCGGATTTCTCATAAGTTACAGGACAGAAAACAGGTGTTATACCTCTTCCTATCAAGCTACTTATGAATCCGGAATTTACCTCCGCCGGATTAACATCGCCCACAAAACCAAAATCAAACGGCTCAGGAGAGCGTCTTTTAGCTGGGACACAACCTGCATCAGTCCCGGACAGCCCAAGAGAATCGCAGCCAATTTTCTGAAGAGCGGCCACAATACTTTTATTTACCCATCCGGCATAAACCATTGTACAGATCTTCAGTGTCTCTGCATCTGTTACACGGCGGCCATCTTTCATAACTGTTTTTATCCCGAGAGTTGCAGACATTTCGCTTGCGAGTATGCCTCCTCCGTGAATAAGAATCTTTGGTCCCTCCATTTTGTTGAACATAATAAGAAACCTCTCCAGAGCCTCCGGATTATCTACAACATTCCCTCCAATTTTTACGACATTAAGGACTTTCATCTCTTCGATTTTTAAATATTTCTTAGGATCTCTCTTAACACAGCCTGAGCAGAGACAACTCTGTTTGAGGCTTGGTGAACAACAATGGACGAGGAGGAGTCTATAACCTCATCGGTAACTATCATATTCCTTCTTACAGGCAAACAGTGCATAAAAAATGCATCATCTGTTATTGCCATCTTTTCACTGTCAACTGTCCAGGATCTGTCCATATGTAAAACTTTCCCGTAATTTTTTCCGCTGTATGCAGACCAATTTTTAGCATACACAAAATGGGCTCCCTCATATGCCTTGCGCCAGTCGTACTCAATTTTAGCATTTCCTGTAAACTCCTGAGCCAGTTCATAACCCTGAGGATGGGTAATAACAAATTCGTACTCCGTACTATTAATCCACTCTGCAAACGAGTTGGCAACAGCCTGAGGAAGGGGTCTTGGGTGAGGAGCCCATGCAAGAACCACTTTAGGTCTTTGAACCCTTTTGTACTCCTCAATGGTGATAACATCCGCATAACTCTGAAGAGGGTGTCTTGTTGCAGACTCCATACTAAACACCGGCTTACCGGATAATCTTATGAACTGATTAATTATCTCCTCACAATAATCAGATTCTCTATTCTGAAGATTCGCAAAAGACCTCACTCCAATAACATCACAATAGCTTCCCATTACAGGAATAGCTTCAAGAATATGTTCAGGTTTGTCACCATCCATTATAACCCCAAGTTCTGTTTCAAGCTTCCATGCACCTTGATTAATATCCAAAACTATAACATTCATTCCAAGATTCATGGCAGCTTTTTGCGTACTAAGCCTAGTCCTCAGACTTGAGTTAAAGAAAATCATAAGAAGTGTTTTGTCTCTTCCCAGCTCCTTATCTGCAAATGGGTTTATTTTTACATCCCATGCCAGATTTAAGGCATGTTCCAATGTGCCTATATCACCTGCTTTTGTAAAATTTCTCATTGTATCTCCTTTTCAAGTTCTTTAAATGCTGTAATAAATTCATCTGCATCATTGATTGTGATATTTAGTGGAGGAAGAATTCTGATCACATTACTCCCTGCAGATCCAGTAAAGACACATTTTTGGAATAGCAGTCTCTCTTTAATTTTTTCATAACCCTCCTTTAGCTCTATCCCTATCATAAGGCCTCTTCCCCTTATTTCAGATACCGAATTACAACTGCTTAACTCTTTTGAAATATATTCGCCAATTTTAACGGCATTATCCATAAGATCCTCCTCTTCTATAACGCTAAGAACAGCCAGAGCTGCTGCGCATGCTAAATGATTCCCCCCAAAAGTGGTTCCAAGCATACCTGCCACGGCTCCAATTTTGTGAGAAATAAGAACTGCTCCAACAGGGAAACCGTTTCCTATTCCCTTTGCAGCTGTTATCATATCCGGCTTTATACCCGAATACTGATGTGCAAAATACCTTCCTGTTCTTCCACAGCCACTCTGAACCTCGTCCAGAATAAGCATAACCTTATGTTTATCACACAGCCTTCTTAAGTCAGTCAGGAACCTGTCATCCGGCATTATTATACCGGCAACTCCCTGTATCCCTTCGATAATTACAGCAGCATACTCCCCCTTTGTAAGTTCTCTCTCTGCAAGAGAGATATCGTTAATCGGGATAAATGTCACCTTGTTTGTTCTGTTAAAAGGGGCCCTAATTGCCTTGTTATCTGTAGTAGCCACAGCTCCTGAGGTTCTTCCGTGAAATGCCCCTTTGAATGCCAGAATCCTGCTCTTTCCTGTTTGAAAAGAGGCAAGTTTCATTGCATTCTCATTTGCCTCGGCACCGGAATTACATAAGAAAAGAGAATAATCATTGCACCCTGAGACCTCTCCCAGTCTGGCTGCATATTCACTCTGCAGAGAATTAGTAACTGAGTTTGAGTAGAAACCAAGTTTAGCAACCTGGTCTGATATAGCCGAGACATATTTGGGGTGCGAATGCCCTATTGATATCACAGCGTGCCCACCATACATATCTAGATACTCCTTACCCTCTTTATCCCATAATCTTGCTCCGGTTCCCCTGGTTAGCTCAACAGGCCACAATTTGTAAACTTCAAAATTCTTCATCTTTTTAAAATCCTATTCCCTTTAATTTCAGAGCTCTATCCACAGGAAGACCCAGCATAATATTCATATTCTGAACTGCTTGTCCAGAGGCTCCTTTTAGAAGATTGTCTATAATTGATGTAATATGTATATACTTTCCATGCCTCTCTATATGAAGCATTGCTTTGTTTGTATTAATTACCTCCTTAAGACAGATATCCTCATCTGAGATAATTACAAAAGGAGAGGCTGAGTATCTCTCTTTGAACAACTCTTTTATAGCGTTGATATCGTAGCTCTCTTCAACCTCTGTGTAAATACTTGCAAGAATTCCTCTGGTAAAATCACCCCTGAGAGGGACCATGTTTACAGCCGGAACCTTCCTGCCTGCAAATCTGTCAAGCGTCATTCCAATTTCAGCAAGGTGCTGATGAGTAAATGGCTTGTAAATTGATATGTTATTCTCTCTGTAGCTGAAATGAGATGTGCCGGAGAGTGCTTTTCCAGCTCCGGTTGATCCGGTGATTGCATGAACATGAGACTCGTTTTTGAGTAGTCCGGCTTGAGCAAGTGGTGCAAGGGCAAGATTTATTGAAGTTGCAAAACAGCCGGGGTTTGCAACAAATCTTGCTCTGGAGATCTCTTCGAATAGCAGTTCTGATAATCCATATACAAAATGATCTTCTCCCCATTTTCCATCAAGTCTGAAATCATTTCCAAGGTCAATAACCTTGCACTCCCCGGAGATTTTTTCAGCAGAGAGAAATTGTCTTGAAAGGCCGTGACCCAGTGCCATAAAAAGAACATCGGGATCTCCCAGGCTATCTGTAAAAGTAAGGTTACACTCCCCCAGAAGGTCTCGGTGAACACTTGAGACTTTTTCACCTGCAGAAGTTGTGCTTATCAACCACTTAAGCTCAATATCCGGATGATTCAACAATATCCTTATAAGCTCACCCCCTGTATATCCGGTCGCCCCGGCAATTGCCACCTTAATCATTTTTATGTACTGAATAGTAGATTTTTAGAGGGTTCGCAAGAACCTTGGTAAATCCTATGACATCCTGGCCGGTAAAAGATTTATTCATCTCTCCATACTGTCCAAAAGCCGAGTTCATCAGATCATATTCTGAACTGCAGCCAAGAACTGAGAAATGATACGGACGAAGCTCTACAGAGACCTCTCCGGTTACAGAGGTTTGTGTATCTTCCAGAAAATTCTCTATGTTTCTTGCTAATGGATCAAGGTATTGTGCTTCATGCATCAGCTGACCATACCATCCTGCAAGCTGATCTTTCCAGTATAGCTGACCCTTAGTCAGAGTATGCTTCTCCAGAAGATGATGCGCCTTTATTATTATCATTGGAGCAGCCGCTTCAAATGCCACTCTCCCTTTTATGCCGATTATTGTATCGCCCACATGAACATCTCTTCCCACTGCATAGGATCCGGCAATTAACGCCAGCTCCCTTATAACCTCAACAGGCGAAAGTGATTTTCCGTCAAGTGAAACAGGCTCTCCCTTCCGGAAACCAATTTTAACTATAACAGATTCGCGCTTTTTAAGCTGAGACGGGTATGCGTTTTCTGGCAGAAAACCTTCTGCAGTAAGGGTCTCTACACCTCCTATACTTGTTCCCCACAGGCCCTGATTAATTGAGTATTTAGCCTTCTCCCATGAGAGTTCACAGCCGTGCTTTGCAAGATACTCTATCTCCTGTGCTCTTGTTAGTGAAAGTTCCCTGATAGGCGCTATAATCTCAACACCGGGAGCCATAACCTCAAATACAAGATCAAAGCGCACCTGGTCGTTTCCGGCTCCGGTGCTTCCGTGAGCTACATATTTGGCATCAACTCTCTTTACCTCTTCAAGAACTGCAAGTGCCTGAAAAATTCTTTCAGAACTTACAGAGAGAGGGTATGTTCCGTTTTTAAGGATATTACCAAATATCAAATACTTTATACCCTTTGTGTAGTATTCCTCAACAGCATCAATGGTTTTGTGTGATGTTGCTCCCAGTGAAATTGCTCTCTCCTCAATTTTCTGCTCCTCCTCTTTTGTAAATCCACCGGTATTAACCATTACAGTATGAACCTCAAGACCCCTCTCTTTAATAAGGTAAGGAACACAGAACGATGTGTCCAGCCCTCCGCTGAACGCCAATACAACTTTTTCTTTCATCTTGGATGACATTTTATAGTGAGAAAAGTGAAATAATTTTTCCTAACGGAGTTCTCTTTGCCGATTTATATTCCGGATCAAAAAGCAATCCTGTACAGAGGCACATTTTATGATTGTTTCTCTGGAGGATGTCATAGTTTCTGCAACCTTCACAGCCCTTCCAAAAATCCGGATCCTCTGTAAGTTCAGAAAATGTAACAGGGCGAAATCCCAGTTCATAGTTAATCTTCATAACAGCCAGTCCGGTTGTTATACTGAAAATTTTTGCACCCGGATAAAGCCTCCTTGATAGCTTAAAAATTCTTGTCTTGATTTTCCTTGCCAGTCCTGTATTTCTATGGGAGTGGGCTACAATAAGGCCGGAGTTTGCCACAAATCTGCTATGACTCCATGTCTCTATATATGAAAAGCCTACAGCCTCACCATTCTCAATGGCTATTATAGCCTTTCCATCACTCATCTTTTTGGCTATATATTCAGGAGATCTTCTGGCAATACCTGTACCACGCTCTTGCGCAGATACATACATTAGTTCGCAGATTTTTTCTGCATACACAGTATGGCTCGAATCGGCCACTACAATGCTGACACTCATTCTGGTGTAAAATGTAAAAAATGTGGATACTGGGGTTAATATGAAGGTAAGAAACCTTCCGGCAATCTTAAGCAGATTGTTTTAAGGCCACTTGGGCACATCGTCGGACGTGTCTGTGTTTCTTGCTTAAATTGATATGACTGCCTGTTGAATTCATATGGGTCGCAAAGGTAAAAGAATAATTTATATTTTTCATATCTTTGAAAGATTAACTGAAACTTATTATGGAAATAAAGGAAACCAAACCAAAAGGGCTACCTGAAAACGCATACAGAGAGCTTAAAGAAGGCGAAGAGTATAAACCACTTATGTCCCCGGAAAAATCATATCCGGAGGTGACTCCGTGGTCTGTCTCGATGGGTATACTTATGACAATAATTTTTTCTGCTGCTGCTGCCTATCTGGGTCTGAAAGTCGGGCAGGTTTTTGAAGCTGCTATTCCTATTGCAATTATTGCTGTGGGTATCTCAGGCGCACTTAAGCGCAAGAATGCTCTTGGTGAGAATGTTATTATACAATCCATCGGGGCAAGCTCTGGAGCAATTGTAGCGGGTGCCATATTTACCCTTCCTGCTTTATACATACTTCAGGCAAAATATCCTGAACTTACAGTTGATTTTGCAAAAGTTTTTATGAGCTCCCTGCTTGGAGGAGTTCTGGGAATATTATTTCTAATCCCTTTCAGAAAATATTTTGTAAAAGAGATGCATGGAAAATTTCCTTTTCCGGAAGCAACAGCTACAACTCAGGTACTTGTCAGTGGAGAGACCGGTGGCAAAGGAGCAAAGCTTCTGCTGATAAGCGGACTTATCGGAGGGGTTTATGACTTTGTGGTCTCTACTTTTGGGCTATGGTCAGAGGTGTTCACTTCAAGGGTTCTTCCTTTTGGGGAGGCTATTGCAGAGAAAGCCAAGGTTGTCTTCAAGATAAATGTTGGTGCTGCAGTCCTGGGGCTTGGGTATATAATAGGTCTTAAATATTCATTTATAATAAGCCTGGGATCAATGCTGGTATGGTTTGTTATCATACCACTTATGAACCTTGCCTTTGGTGATCAGGTAATAGACCTGATGAATGCAGGCCTGACAACCATTGTTGGAAATATGTCTCCTGAAGAGATCTTCAGAACATACGCCAGACATATTGGTATTGGGGGTATAGCAACTGCAGGTGTAATTGGAATTATTAAATCCTCCGGCATTATAAAATCGGCTTTTGGTCTTGCTGCAAAAGAGCTTTCCGGAGGTGCAAAGGGAGAAAAATCAACACTGCGAACACAACGCGATCTGCCGATGAAGATTATTGCAATAGGAATTATGCTTGCACTTGCAGCAACATTCATATTCTTCTACTTTGGAGTTGTGGATAACCTCTTCCATGCTGTTATAGCTTTGCTGGTTGTTGCAATCATTGCATTTCTCTTTACTACGGTTGCTGCAAATGCAATTGCTATCGTAGGTACTAACCCGGTTAGCGGAATGACCCTTATGACTTTAATACTGGCCTCAGTTGTTATGGTGGCAAGCGGTCTTACAGGGACAGCGGGAATGACAGCAGCTCTTATTATTGGAGGTGTCGTATGTACTGCTCTTTCTGTATCGGGAGCTTTTATAACTGACCTTAAAATTGGTTACTGGCTGGGAACCACTCCTGCAAAACAGCAGCAGTGGAAATTTCTGGGAACTCTGGTAGCGGCTGCAACAGTAGGTGGTGTTATGATGATTCTTAACAAAACATATGGGTTTGTTGGAGAACATGCACTTGTTGCCCCACAGGCCAACGCAATGGCGGCAGTAATAGAGCCTTTGATGTCCGGAGGTGGAGCGCCATGGGTTCTTTACGGGATTGGAGCAATTATTTCAATTGCCCTCACATTCTTTGGAATTCCTGCACTTGCATTCTCTCTTGGGATGTTTATCCCTCTTGAACTCAATCTTCCCCTTCTTGCCGGTGGAGCTATTGCCTGGTTCGTCTCAACAAGAAGCAAAGATGATGCGCTGAATACTGCCCGTAAAGATAGAGGGACTCTGCTAGCATCAGGTTTTATTGCCGGTGGTGCCCTTATGGGAGTTGTAAGTGCAGTGCTTCGTTTTGGAGGAATAAACCTGCTTAACACAGAGTGGATGGAATCAAACGGAGGAGAGCTTCTTGCACTTGGAATGTATCTTCTTATAATATTCTATCTGGCCTGGGACAGTCTCAGAGCCAAAAGAGAGGACTAATTATATAATCTGATATGGAAGGAAACTACATAACCGCTTTTGCGCTTACGCTATTTGCAGGTCTCTCAACAGCCATTGGAAGCGGTATTGTACTTCTGTACAAGAAGTTTTCACCCAGATTTCTTGCTGCTTCGCTTGGATTTTCAGCAGGAGTAATGATATTCATATCTCTTGTTGAACTCTTCCCTGATGCACAGAAACAACTGGGAACTCTTTATGGTGAAAAGCCCGGTAACTTTTATGCACTTATTGCATTCTTTGGGGGTATAGCCCTGATTGCAATCATTGACTACCTTGTGCCCTCTTATGAAAACCCTCACGAACCGGGGGATTTATCTATCACAAAAGTTAACGGAGAAAACAGAGACAAAGGGTTGATGAGGCTTGGGTTTATGTCTGCTTTTGCTATTGCCATTCACAATTTCCCTGAGGGAATTGCCACTTTTGTCAGTGCAATGAATGATCCTGCTCTTGGTGCAACAATAGCAGTTGCAATTGGTATTCACAATATCCCTGAAGGAATTGCAGTTGCTATTCCAATATACTACGCAACAAAAAGCAGGAAAAAGGCTTTTTGGAACTCTCTTCTTTCAGGATTGGCTGAGCCACTTGGTGCTGTTTTTGGCTATTTTATGCTCTCATATTTTTTCCACGAATCATTTATGGGGGTAATTTTAGCAGGAGTTGCAGGTATCATGGTGTACATTTCACTTGACGAACTTCTGCCTACTGCAGAGAAATACGGAGAACACCATCCTGCTATTATTGGTGTAATTGCCGGTATGGCTGTTATGGGTCTAAGCCTGCTTATAATGTAACGGCACCGTAAATTAATTTTGATAACAACATACTTTATTATGAAAGAGAAAGTTTTAGAGAAATTTCTGAGATATATTTCAATTGACACAGCATCCGATCCCGAGTCAGAAAGCCAACCCAGCACTTCAAAGCAACTTGATTTGTCCAGGCTGTTGGTAAAGGAGTTAAGGGAGATGGGTATAAATAATGCTGAACTTGATGAATGGGGCTATGTAATGGCTACAATCCCATCAAATCTTCCGGAGGGTGAGGATGTCCCTGCAATTGGATTTATTGCCCATGTGGATAGTGCTCCTGATGCTTCTGGGGCAAATATAAAACCTCAAATCATTAAAAGCTACGATGGCTCTGACATTATTATTAATAAAGAGTTAGGCTTTGTAATGAAGGTTGATGATTTTCCCGAACTGCTTAAATATAAGGGTCAGACTTTAATTACAACAGACGGCACCACGCTCCTGGCAGCTGACGATAAGGCTGGTGTAGCCGAGATTATGACTGCTGCAGAATATATCATGACCCATCCGGAATTTAGCCATGGGACAATAAAAATCGGCTTTACTCCTGATGAAGAGATAGGAAGGGGTGTTGACAAATTTGATGTGGAAAAATTTGGAGCGGAGTTTGCGTATACTCTAGATGGAGGCGAGATTGGAGAATTAGAATACGAGAACTTCAATGCCGCCTCTGCAAAGATTTTTATTCAGGGAAGAAATATCCATCCCGGTTATGCAAAGGATAAGATGATTAATGCAATAATCCTCGGCACTGAACTTAATGCAATGCTTCCTGTAGATCAAAGGCCTGAATACACTACAGAATACGAAGGTTTTTTTCATATTATCAGATTTGACGGAACTGTTGAAAAAGCTAATATCCAATACATAATCAGAGATCATGACTTTGATAAATTTGAGTCAAAAAAGGTTTTGATTAGTCAGTGTGTTGATTTTCTAAACAAGAAATATGGTGATGGCACTTTTTCTCTTGAACTGAAAGATCAGTACTATAACATGAGAAAACAGGTTGAACCTCACTATCATATTATAGAGAAAGCAGTTGAAGCAATGGAGATGGCTGGTATCAAACCTAAAATTAAACCAATAAGAGGTGGGACTGACGGAGCCAGACTCTCGTTTATGGGTCTCCCTTGTCCAAATATATTTGCAGGCGGGCATAACTTTCACGGTAAGTTTGAGTATATCCCTGCAGAGAGTATGGAGAAAGCAACAGAGGTAATTATTAACCTTGTCTCACTATACTCAAAAGAAATTAAAAAGTAATTAATATAATTCAACAAATCATGTTATTAACAACAACATCCACAATAGAGGGTAAAGTAATTGAACATTACTACGGACTTGTTTCCGGAGAGACAATAATAGGGGCTAATATTATTCGCGATCTCCTTGCCGGTATCAGGGATATAGTTGGCGGAAGATCAGGCTCATATGAACAGGTATTAAAGGAGGCCAAGGAGGAGTGTCTGAAAGAGATTACTGCACAGGCTACTGCTATGGGAGCCAATGCGATAATTGCTATCGACCTTGACTACGAGACAGTAGGAGGTTCAATGCTAATGGTTACAGCTGCCGGAACAGCTGTAAAATACAGATAGAAAACTATGTATAATTTTGACGAACAGATAGATAGGCGGGGAAGCTACTCCGTCAAATATGACTCTTTGACTGAAGTCTTTGGCAGAGATGATATACTTCCTATGTGGGTTGCCGATATGGATTTCAAAACGGCGCCTGCCGTTTTAAAAGCGGTAAGAGATGCTGCTGAACATGGAGTATACGGATATGGATTTCGCTCTGCCGATTCTGTGGATTCATTCATTGAATGGGTAGAGAGCAGATACAGCTGGAGTGTTAAAAGAGAGTGGATTTCATCTGCACCCGGAATAGTCGCAGCCTTGCCACTCGCGATAAACGCACTAACTGAAAAGGGGGACAAAATTCTTATTCAGACTCCTGTATATCCGCCATTTCATGCAATTGTTATTGAAAATAATCGCACACTTGTCAAAAGTCCTTTAATAAACACAGAGAGTGGCTGGGAAATTGACTGGGCAGATTTTGAGAACAAGCTTGCTGATGGAGTCAAGTTTTTTATTCTTTGCAATTCCCATAATCCGCTAGGCAGGGTATGGAGCCCGGAAGAGCTTAAAAGGATGGGGGATCTTTGCTGCAAATACGGCACAATCATTTTTTCAGACGAGATTCATGCTGATCTCTCTCTTTACGGGAACAAGCATACAGTTATGGCAACAATGTCCCCAGAGATTGCGGATAATACAATCACTGCTATGGCTCCCAGTAAAACATTCAATGTGGCCGGAATGCTTAATTCAGTTATTGTCTCCTCCTCCGATAGTTTGATGGCGAGTTATAACAGAGAGCTAAAAAGATTTCACCTTGATCTTGGGAACCTTTTTGGCCATATTTCAATGGCTGCTGCATACAAAGATGGAGGAGAGTGGCTTGCAGAGCTAACAAAATATCTGGAGAAGAACATTGATTTTGCTTTCGACTTTCTTAAAAGAGAGGTTCCGGGAGTAACTTTCCTTAAACCGCAAAGTTCGTTTCTCCTATGGCTCGATTTCCGCAAAACCGGATATACTCACGAAGAGGTGAGAAACCGCCTCCTGAATATTTCAAAACTCGGGCTGAACGACGGACTTGCATTTGGATCTGAGGGAGAGGGTTTCTTCCGAATGAATATTGGAACAAATAAAGCCAGAGTTGAGGATGGTTTGTCCAGATTAAAAATCTGTTTCTGATTCTTGTCTATTCATAATCATAGTGTATATGGCATAAAGATAGAAAAAAAGCCGCATTCCTGTATGGATGCGGCTTTTTTATAATTACCTTATGTTATTTGTAGAGGTAGTATTTTTGCGATAGTTTTCTGAATGACTCTACATCCTTGTACCAGTATTCTTTAATGTCTTCAAATTTATGTCTCTTTGAAAAGCGAAGCCTTATCTGATCACTGCCGGAAACCTGGTCAAACATTCTGTATCTGCCCTCGCTTGCATTTGCAAAAACAGCTTTTTCAGGCCACAGCTCTGCAACAGCCTGCATTACCCAGAACTGCACATCTGATAGAGCAGCATTTTTATAATTCATAACATGAACCTGTACGCCCTGGAGATTTTTACCTACCCCTACTGCATAAAAAGGTTTCAAGTGCAATGGTCGGAAAATCAATCCCGGCAACTCATAACTATTGAGCCTCTCTGTTAGCTTTTCTGCCTCAACCCACTCGGCAGCAAACATCTGAAATGGAATTGTATAGCCAACTCCAATAGACATATAGCCAAGCTCACCCAAAATTCCTGAAATTGGATAGGCAATAGCACTGATTGGCTGAGGAATATGAGGTGATGAAGGAACCCACTGAAGCCCTGTTTCATCGAATGTCATACATCTCTTCCACCCCTCCATCTCAACCACTGAGAGCTTGCACTTTTTACCAAGCATATTCTCTTCGTTAAGCATCACTGCCAACTCTCCGCATGTAAGGCCATATATATAAGGGATCTTAAACTGACTTACAAATGAAATAAATCCATCTTCAGTAAGGTTGCCCTCAATCTTCTCTCCTCCCAGCGGATTTGGTCTGTCTAGTACAATAAATTCAATATTATTTTCAGCTGCTGCCTCCATTGCAAGACCCATTGTGCTAATGTAGGTAAATGAACGACTTCCGATGTCCTGAATATCATATACAAGTACATCAATATCCTTTAACATTTCAGGGGTTGCTTTCCTGGTTTTCCCATAGAGTGAAAAAACAGGAAGTCCGGTCTTGGCATCTGTCATATTCTCTACTTTGTCACCGGCGTGAACATCTCCCCTCACACCATGCTCAGGGCCGAACAAAGCAACCAGTTTAACATTCTTTGCCTCATGCAGAACATCAATGGTAGATTTGAGATTGTTGTCAAAACCTGTAGGATTTGTTATAAGTCCCACTCTTTTGCCCTCAAGAATTTTAAAGTTTGAGGCTTTGAGAACCTCTAATCCGGTTTTAATATTCCGGGAGACTCCTGTAAGAGGAAGTGCAAGGAGAATTACCGGTATAATTAATTTTAGAAATTTCATAATTGTAATTAATTTGAATTAATAATTAGCTCTTTGCTACCTCTTTCCTGCCAAATGAGGAATCAACTTTAATGAACGCAGTTACAGCAATTGTAGTAGCACAACAGATCATTATCCAGAAGAAGAAGTGCTTGTAACCTATCAGCTCCTGTAACCAGCCGGCTGCCATTCCGGGCAACATCATACCTAAGGCCATAAATGCTGTGCATATTGCATAATGTGAAGTTTTATGCTCTCCGTCAGCAAAGTATATCATATAAAGCATATAAGCAGTGAAACCAAATCCGTATCCAAACTGCTCAATAAATACACACAGATTTATAATGAATAAATTATCCGGCTGAAAGACACTCAGGTAAACAAATGTCGCACAAGTAAGTGAGATACTCCATGCCATAGGCCAGAGCCACTTTTTGAGACCACCTCTTGCAGCCACAATACCTCCGATAATTCCGCCTAAAGTAAGGCCGATTATTCCTACCGTTCCATATACAAGTCCCACCTGACCGGTTGTTAGACCTAGTCCGCCTACCTCTTTAGGATCAAGAAGGAACGGGGAGATTAGTTTCACAAGCTGTGCTTCAGGGAATCTGTACAGCAGCATAAAGGCTATCGCAACCCATGCCTGTTTTTTCTTAAAGAATGAGGCAAAGGTTTCAAAGAACTCTTTAAAAATCGTTCCGGCTGTAACCTGTTTTGCAGCCTTATCACTTTCAGGTCTGGGAAGAATAAATCTGTGATAAAGCATAACTGCCACAAAGAAACCTGCCAGAATAAAAAATGTAACAGACCATGCAAATGAAATATTACCTGATATTCCTTCAAACTGAGCCGTAGCCTTATGGTCAAGTTTTGAATCGGCCTGTATTAAAATATATGCAGGTTTATCCCAGTTATTTTCAGTGAATTCAAGTCTCTCACCATATGGCAAAAACAGACTCTTGTCTCCTTTCTCCAGTCTGGTATTTAGAATCATCTTTTCACCCGGGGCAGGTGCTTTTGATAGTCTCACTTCAACCAGCTTAGCAGCTCCTGTATAACTATTAACCTCTGCTATTTCTATCTTTTCTCCAAAGTTATCTCTGATAAAGTTACCCAGAGGGCCCGCTACACTTCTGCTCCACCAGCTCTCCTCTTTATTGCCTTTTTCCGCGGCACTCTCCTCTTTAACAGTAAAACCATTCAGAGTGTTGTGTTCAACAGCAAAAGCCTTTAACATCGCAACAGAATCGGCTCTTATTCCACTAGTACCCAATTCAACAACCTCAGGATATGAGGTAAAAAAATATTCGTCAACTACTGCCGTATTGCCGTCAGATGCTTTCAATACAGAGTCACTTTGCGGAAGTGTTACGGCAGTAGAGTATTCAGGAGAAGCAACTACCTGTAATTGCAGAGGTTTAAGTCCTGTTGAGCTCTCCAATGCTCCTGCAACTATAATAAGCAGTCCCTGACCTGCAATAGTAGCCACCCTGTAAAATGTACTTCTGATACCTACATAAAGGGACTGATCATGTGTATTTAGGGCCAGCATATAGAATCCGTCAGCTGCAATATCGTGAGTTGCGGAACTAAACGCCACAAGCCAGAAAATTGCCAGCGACCACTGGAAGAAATCACTTGCAGGGATTGTAAATGCTATTCCGGCCAATCCGGCACCAACAAGTAACTGCATAGTTACCACCCACCATCTTTTAGTTTTAAGGAGGTCTACAAATGGGCTCCAGAAGGGCTTTATTACCCATGGCAAATAGAGCCAACTCGTGTACAGAGCAATGTCTGTATTAGATATTCCCAATCTTTTGTACATAATGACAGATATTGTCATCACAGCCACATATGGCAGACCCTGTGCAAAATAGAGGGATGGAATCCATGCCCAGGGAGATCTCTTTTTGTTGCTCATATTACAGTTTTTTATTGGTATCTCTTTTCAACTGATGCTCCGGGGAAGTAGTGTGTTAGAATCTCATTGTATTTAAATCCCTTCTCACCCATAACAGCAGCTCCTATCTGGCACAATCCCACACCATGTCCCCAGCCTGCTCCCTTAAGGATGAACTCCTCAGGTTTATCCGGTGAGCCTCCTGATTTCTCCACAACAAAAGCAGAGCTGTATAGATGTGACTCTGAAAGGATTCTCCTGATTTCAAGCTCTTTTCCTATTGTACGGCTCTTTTTGGAACCTACAATCTTCAATTTCACCAGCCTTCCGGAGGTTCCTCGTTCAACGGGTATCAGATCCAGAATATCTCCATAGTCTGTGCCTGACCTTCTCCGTATTAGATCTGACAGCTGAGAAGCAGAGTATTTAACCTCCCATCTGTAAAAATGTACAGTCTCCTGATCATAGTTATTGAGTACCTGAGACAATACTTTTTTGTCTGTTGTATTACAGAAAGATTCAGGCGATGAAAGTATCCACTCCCTTGCATTCTCCTCAATGGTTAAATCGGGAATGGCAGTTTCTGTTTTACTGTCTCGCTGTTTTACAAGATATGGCATATCCTTCTCCTCCCAGCAATTGTGGAACTCCTCAAATACACCACCACAACTCTTTGAGTATCTTGCATCACATATCCTTCTGTTATACATAAGAAGCTCTCCTCTTGTCTGTTCAATTGCAGCCCTTACAATTGCTGTAGATGCTCTTGTAATTCCCTGGTATCTCTGACAGTGGTCATCAGCACAAATATCAAATCTTGTATGATCCTCTCTGTCGTACCATCTGATAAGCTCATCTTCATTCTCTTTCATTGTGCTGTATTCAGATCCGGAGGCAGTAATCTCCTCATTCTTATCAATCTGAGCAAGCAACCATGAGCGTGATATTACAGCATGAGCCTTAAGTAGCTCCAGAGAGGCCGTTGCGCTCATTTCAGAAGATATTACTGATGTCAGATACTCCTCAACCCCAAGTATATTTATTGCAGTAACTTTGGAGTTTTCTACAATAAACATTACTGAGCCCCTGAATGACTGATTCTCTTTACGCTCCCAGTGAAAATTAATTCCTATGGTCACCCCTCTAAGTTCAAAAGAGTTCCTAATCTCATCAGCAGGCTCAAAAAGAAGTTCGTCATAAAGATTCCCGTTCCACTCAACCTTGCCATCTTTCTCGGTCACTCTTTGAAGACCCGAATATGTTCTGCCTCCTGACAGGTAGCTGCCTGTAAAGAGGAAATCTATGCGCGGCTCAAACATTATGCCTACGCTCACTTTTGGTTCTCTCATCTCTGGAGTTTATTTGTGATTATTTTAGCCAGGGCTGCAGTCTCATCAAAAGATATACAAACCTCTGAAAGTATCTCCCTTATCTCCACTGAAGTCATCTTATTATAGTCCTTCTCCAGCGGAGTAATAAACACACCACCCAGATCCACAGATGCAGGGCTAATGAGTATATTTTGTTCACCCTCTGCAAAATAGTGCGAAGGCCGATGTTTACTTCTTGCAAAAATGGCGACAATCCATCTTTTATCACTGTACCAGCATAAGATGTTCATCATTGGCTCAGGCTCCCCCTCTTTCATTTCCAAAGATGAGTAGATGTTATTAAAAATAACTTCAGCATCACCTTTATTGGAAGAGTCGATAATGAAGAGACCATTAAGGGCCTTGGTGGCCATACAGAGAGAGGATGATTCGGTTTTATATAGTAATACCCTGCCCAATGTCTCCAATCTCTCCTCCATGGGCAGAAACCCTCTGTTACCCGCCTGGAAATGAAAGTGGTCAGGTGCAGAGGCGCCACATTTAGGGCCATTATAAAAAAGAGTATACCCCTCCAGTTTTTCAGCCAGATCAAGCATAGCACCCAATCTGCCGTATATCAACTGATCAGTGTGTGAAACAAGCGGAATGGTAAGGTGTCTGGGGAAAATCGGGAAAGGATTTACAAGAATTGTGTAAGGGTTATCTTTATCATTATTATAGAAATACTCAACACCCTTCTGTACCTGTGGTCTGTTTGCTGCACAAAGAAAACATTTGCGCTCCTGGATTGATTTTGTATCAACCTTTGCAGCAGATGAAACTATCCTTGCAGGATTGAACTGCACTTTAAAAGGGAAACCGTCAACAAGAACCTCTTTTGCAATTACCCCCTCCAGAGCTTTATAGTTATTTCCGGCCTGCTCCCAGGAGGCAAGCTGCTCTTTGAATAACTCTTCAGTAGCTTTTATATATGGCATCAGATCTTTATCTCTTATTGTTAAGTTCAATTCTGGCCTTGAGTTCCCAGGTACGGATCCTGTCTTTATATGTATTATGGGCATTCATCTTAACAATATCAAGAGCTGCATCTGAGTTTCCATCCCACCTGCGGCAGTGATAAAGTACATCATAAATTCTTCCAATCTGATACTCCCTTGAGATGTTTAGACCAAGTGCATAATCCTCCCCATAGCTTGTGTTAGGGACATTAACAGATCTCAGAACAGGTGTGTAGAATGCTCTTGGAGCACCAAGACCATTTATTCTGAGAGCGTTGTTCCTTCCGTTATCCGGAGTCCACTCTTTGTGGTCAATTATTCCCGGAGCAATCATCTCCATGTTAAAGTTGGTCATCATGTATGTACCAACCACCATTGCACAATTTTGCTCATAGAATGAATCGACAACCTTCTGGAGAGTGTTCTCATCTGAATAGATGTCATCACTGTCAAGCTGAACTGCAAACTTACCACATTTAGGATGGTGAACTCCTGCATTCCAGCAACCTCCAATACCTAAATCTCTTCTCTCAGGTATCAGGTGGATAAGACGCTCATCTGATGCAAATACTTCGATTGCCTCATAAGTTCCGTCTGTTGAGTGGTTGTCAATAATTATCAGGTTAAACTTAAAGTTTGTCTTCTGTTTAAGAACAGACGCAATTGCATCTCTGACTGTTTTTATCCTGTTAAATACAGGTATAATAACAGATGCTTCATACTCAAAAGTACCTTCATTGAATTCAATCTGTTTGAATTCAGGTTTCAGGTACGCTCCAACATCTTTCAGATGCTGAGTACAAGCCTGCTCCATTTCAATCTGTACTGCTCTGTTTTTTGGATCAACATAGTCAAAAATTTTCTCCCCGGATTTCCTTGTATCATTCTCAGCCTCAGTATAGAGATACTCATTAATATGCTCAAGCTTGCCCTTTTGAGAGACTTTCAGTCTCAGGTCATATAGAGCTGCAAATTTGTAATTCACATCCATCCTTGATGCAGCCTCTTTTAAAAGAGATGTCCTGTAAACCAGCACTGACCCAAAGTTAAAATCATCCCTGAGACTACCGTCCTGGTATGTAATAACAGGATTAGCATTTCTCTTTCCGTCAATGATCTGCCAGTGGTCTGCATATACCATTGCTGCCTGAGTGTCATCAGCTATCTTAAGCATCCTCTCCATTGCAAACATACCCAGCACAAGGGATGACTCTTTCTGGTATATAAGTGTATATTCAGAGTCCGAATTAAAGGCTATCTTTTTTACTGTTTCTGTAGATTTAAGTGAGTCAATTATCAGAATTTCGCATCCTTCAATTTTCTCTGCCGATGCATCTGTTGCAAGCAAAAAAATCTTGCCTGCAGCATTTACCTCCTGAAGACCTTTGATTGTTTCAATCACCTGAGCCTTGTTCTGATATGGAACAAAGCATGTTACTCTTTTTACCATTTTTAACCTTTTTTTAACATAAACTATGAAGCCGCTAAGATACCTATTTGAGGCGAATTGTACAAAAAACCGGCTTTTAACTATAAAAAGAGTAATTTTGCTATTCATTTCAAAAGATGAACAGATACAACTATATAATTGTAGGCAGCGGACTTGCTGGTCTCTACTCCTCGTACAGGGCTTCCCGATATGGAAATGTGGCTCTGATAACCAAATCGGGGATAAGAGAGAGCAACTCCTACTTTGCTCAGGGAGGAATAGCAGCAGTTACAGACGAGGAGGATGCAACCGAATATCATTTTGACGACACTATAATTGCAGGAAGAGGTTTAAGCGACTATAATGCTGTTGACATACTTGTAAATGAGGGTCCTGACAGGATAAAAGAGTTGATTGATGAGGGGATGGAGTTTGATATGCAAAACGGAGAGCTTGCACTTGGTCTTGAGGGGGGGCATCACAAAAGGAGAATCCTGCACGCCGGAGGTGATATAACAGGAAAAAGGATCACAGATTTTATGATTGAGAAGGTCTCTTCAAATCCAAATATATCCATTTTTGAAAACCTTGCAGCGATTGAGTTATTAGTATCTGAGGATATTTGCTGCGGAGTAAGGACATGGGACCTGAACAGCGGAAAGGAGAGAATTTTCACAGGCGATTATACCATCCTTGCAACAGGCGGAGCATCGGCAATCTATACACACACTACAAACCCCTCTACTTCAGTGGGAGATGGAATAGCAATCGCCTGCAGGGCGGGATGTCAAATTGCCGATATGGAGTTTATCCAGTTTCACCCCACATCTGTTTATACCGAAAGTGAAAAAACTTACCTGATAAGCGAGGCTGTCAGAGGAGAGGGCGCTTATCTTGTCAATATAAAAGGTGAGAGATTTATGACTGCCATCCACGAAAACGGAGAGCTGGCACCCAGAGACATTGTGGCAAGATCCATTTACAAAGAGATTCAAAATCAGAATGAGCCATTTGTCTACTTAACACTAAATCATTTAGATCCGGAGATAATTAAAAAGAGGTTCCCGAATATCTTCGCAAAACTCTCTACTCTGGGAATTAATATGTGCGAAAGAATTCCCGTAGCACCCGCAGCCCACTATATGGTTGGAGGAATTAAGACAGACACAGATGGTGAGAGTTCTCTGAAAAACCTTTTTGTGTGCGGGGAGCTTGCCTCAACCGGTGTTATGGGAGCAAACAGACTAGCCTCAAACTCACTACTTGAGTGTCTTGTTTTTGGATACAGAGCTGTTGAACGGAGCAGAAATGCAGTCCCCTCTACCATAAAAAGCGGTGAGGAAAATTTTACACCTCTCTTTCGAATAGATTATTCAAGAAAGGGCGAGTTTGCAGAGCTAAGCAAAAGAGTGGCGCGGATTCTTACAACAAATGCCGGGATAGTTCGCAATGAGGAGCTGCTCCATAATGGTCTATTCAGGCTGGAGGCTGAAAGAATTATGTATGTAAGAGAGGATAATGAAATCTTTGATCTGGTGGGTGAAAATCTGATAATTGTAGCAGAACTTATAATCAAATCGGCACTGATGAGAAGGGAGAGCAGAGGCGGTCACTACAGGGAGGATTTTCCAAAAGAGAATGAAAACTTTATTCACCATATTATTCAACAGAGAGGGAGAGAGATCTTCACAACACCTGTTGATACCGGTAATCATAATAAACTATGAGAAACGAATATCTTATTGACAAAATTATCACCCTTGCCATTGAGGAGGATGTTGAAAAGGGAGATGTAACCACCAATTCACTTGTTCCTGAGTCAACACTTGCTGTTGCAGAAATGACCGCAAAAGCAGATGGAGTAATATCAGGTATTGATATTGCCAGAATGGTTTTTGAGAGATTTGACAAAAATATAAGGTGGTCGCCCTCCACAACTGAGGGTGGCCGAGTAAAAAAAGGAGATGCTATTGTGCGTGTTGAGGGGAGCTACAGGGCACTTCTTACAGGTGAGAGAACAGCTCTTAATATTCTTCAGAGAATGTCCGGAATTGCAACTGCCACTTCAAATTATGTAAAGGAGCTTGAAGGGAGTGCAACACAATTGCTGGATACCCGCAAGACCGCACCCGGAATGAGGATACTTGACAAAATAGCTGTCAGGGCAGGCGGTGGGACAAACCACAGAATGGGGCTCTATGACCTGGCACTTATAAAGGATAATCATATAAAGGTGGCAGGCGGAATTACAGAAGCTGTAAAAGAGGTGAGGGCCTATGCTCCGGGAATAAAAGTAGAGGTAGAGGTGACAACCCTTGAAGAGACAAAAGAGGCAGTAACTGCAGGGGCAGATATTATTATGCTCGACAACATGAGCAATGAAATGATGGAAGCTGCAGTAAAACTTATAGACGGGAGAGCCAAAACAGAGGCATCAGGTAACATGACAATAGGAAGGCTCAAAGGAGTTGCCGCAACAGGCGTTGATTACATAAGTGTGGGTGCTCTTACCCACTCCGTGACAGCGCTGGATATAAGTATGAACATTGTTCCACACAAATAAACGAATAAGATGACAACCGAGAGCATAGTGAAAGAGATTGAGAGGCTTAAAAAAGAGAAAAACGCAGTTATACTGGCACACTATTACAGCAGGCCTGAGATTCAGGACATAAGTGATTTTCTTGGAGACTCTCTTGCTCTCTCACAAGAGGCGGCAAGGACAGATGCAGATATAATTCTTTTTTGCGGCGTGAATTTCATGGCAGAGACAGCCTCAATAATATCACCGGGTAAAAAGGTGATTGTTCCTGATAACAGGGCAGGCTGCTCGCTTGCCGAAAGCATTACCGGGGAGGATATTGAGGAGTGGAGAGGCGAAAACCCGGATGGTGTGGTGGTCTCCTATGTAAACACAACTGCAGATGTTAAGGCCCATACCGATATTTGCTGCACATCGGCAAATGCACTCAAAGTTGTAAACAGTATCCCCCCTGACAAAAAGATACTGTTTGTCCCTGACAAAAACCTTGGAGCATATATAAATCTTAAAACCGGGCGCAATATGGAGCTTTGGGAGGGAGACTGCTGTGTACATGAAAGGTTCAGATCTGAAGATATAACAGATATGGCAAAAAGGTATCCTGATGCCGATATACTAATTCATCCGGAGAGCCACTGCTCCGGAGATCCGGCCATCCTGGCAATGGAGCAAACCTTCTTCTATTCAACGGCAGGGATGCTTAAGCATATATCGGCCTCAGAGAAAAAACAATTTGTCATTATGACCGAGAGAGAGATAATCCACCAAATGCAGAAAATGCATCCCGACAGGGAGTATATCTCAGCCGGCCCCCGTGCACTCTGCGGACAGATGAAACGCAACACCATTGAAAAAGTACTGCTGGCCCTGCAAAATGAGGCACCTGAAATTAAAGTTGAGCAAAATCTGAGGGAGAGAGCATGGAGATCAATTCAGAGAATGCTGGAAATTTAGCATCAGTGGTAGTAGTTAGTCACAAAAAAAGAGGTTGTCTTAAACAGATAGCCTCTTTTTGTGGAGAATATCGGAGTCGAA
The DNA here is from genome assembly GCA_035609245.1 of Bacteroidales bacterium MB20-C3-3. Lineage (NCBI taxonomy): Bacteria > Pseudomonadati > Bacteroidota > Bacteroidia > Bacteroidales > Bacteroidales bacterium MB20-C3-3. The sequence goes on from CP141202.1 coordinate 1,117,987, forward strand.
CCGATGACCCCCTGCTTGCAAAGCAGGTGCTCTAGCCAACTGAGCTAATTCCCCTTGTAAGCGAGTGCAAAGATATAAAAATCCCCAATATTCAAATACCCTGAACAAAAAAAAGTAAAAGAGAGCGCGAAGCGGCAGGTTGTTGTATTGTGACTTTTATGCTTGCATAAAAAGTCACAGTACGGCAAGATGCAATGGGCGCAGCCCTTACCCTCTTTTACTTTTTTTTATTGCAGCTTGATATTTTTACTATTTATAAATATTGGGGATCAAATCTCATTTTTGCCGAGCGAGAGGGGAATCACGGCGACATGAAATGGAGCCGTAATTCCCACGAAGGAAAGGCACGATTCCTCGCCTCAGAACAAGATCTGGCTCCGGGAATAATACACTCGCCGGAAATCACGGGACGTTCGAAAGCATCATATAGTCTGAAGCTCCAAAGCGTAGTATCTTTGGATGCCTGTTCCCAATCCCGGGAAGAGAGCACCCTGTTCAAGAGAGTATTGTCATATTGGGAGTAGGAGAATGGCTTTTGATCATTGTTTTTTGTTGCCCTGCTGTAAGTGAATCTACAAATTCTTCAAACCTTAAAATCTTCTCGCTATTCACCTTATTGAAAAGCAAATGTTCAAAGTCCTTTTGCTTCTTCTTTAAATCAACTGTTTTCAGCAATTCTGATGTCGCCTGTTTGAACTCATGCAAATTATGCACTCCACAACGCTTTGAAAGGAAATCATAATCAGGTTTTGTTTGCGCCAATAGAAACATCAAGTCGTAAAAGTCCCGTCCTTTGGCGCGGGCTAACATAGCTGCAATTTTCATACTGCATAATACGCCATCAGAAGGAACAGGAAACGGGAAAAAAAATCCGCAACCTTTGATATTCGTAATAACCGGAGAGTAAACAATTCCCTGGTCTTGGCTTTCAACCTTTATCAAAAACCGTTCCTCCTTGTATCCGCTCAATCCCAAATCAAACAACAATTCGGGAAAATGAATATTACGCCGGAAAGCCGTTAGTTTTGGACTTTCTTTATCCTTTGCCTCTACCCGCAATCCTGAACGCTCCAAAAACTGAATAACTCCATTTGTCATTTCAATAAATTCGTCTTTCGACAAATCTTTGCAATCAAAATCCAAATCTTCGGAGAATCGGTCTATTCCTTTTACCAAACGCAAGTTTGTCCCACCAATAAAAACCATCTTTTGAATGTTTGGAGTAGAAGAAAGGTAATCCAAAATCATCAATTGTAAATACTCTTTCAGCATGTGCTTATCGAAACTCGAGTTTTCACGGAATTGAGCCGGAAAATAATTTCTTATCTGTTCAATCTGTATCATAAATCATAAGTCTTAAAAAGTAGTTTTACCCGATGGTTAAGTGCCTTGCTTTGAAACTTGGTGCAGTACTCCATCAATAAATCCTTGTTTAAATCATCATGCAGGTAATCTTCATCCAAACGCAACTCTTCTAATTCCTGTTCACTATCATAGAACGGATAAAGATACAGCAAATCAAGCAACGCCTTTTCGGGTGTGGCAAACTGTATGGTGCGGTTGTCTGCTGTTGGCTTCAACTCGTACCCGAACATTAGCCTCTCCTTGACATTCTTATAGGAGTATTCGCCAAAGTCGTTATTAAATGAAGCTGTTTTCAGTGATGTTACACTGGTAAGCTGTACCACTGCCTCCGGTATCATTCCATAGAACGATAATGCTGTATGTAGGCTGATGTATGATGGGCGGTAAATCCGATTCGCAAAATAAAGAGAATAATCGGGCTTGTACTTATATTCTGAAAAAGCAAAATATCCCTGCCGTAACCGGACAAGATATGCTTTCTTAACCCAGCGGGTAAGGTTATTCCTGTCAAAGTTAGGCTGCCATGCATATACTTGATAGATATTGAAGCATGCCAAATCAAACATTTTATCCTTAAATTCAAGAAAGGTCATTTATTTTATTTCTATTATGCTGCAAATATAGTGCATTTTGGAAACATAACAAAATATCTGGTTCTGGATTGATTTTTACCCCCTCCTCCATATTGTGCAAGCCCCATACACAATGCAGTTGCAAAAATTAAATTTAAAATTGACTACTAATCTATCCTGGAATCCATATCCCGGGAAAAGAGCACCCTGTCGCTTTTGTCGTAGACACAACGACACCACGATTGCCTCAGAGGAAAAGTGTCAAACACTTATATATCTGCACATTATAACTTTTTGTAAAATTCATTATGTATTTAGCTATCAATTATTTGACACTTTTCCTCTGAGGTAGTACTCAGTCACAAAAAAAGAGGCTGTCTGTTTAAGACAACCTCTTTTTGTGGAGAATATCGGAGTCGAACCGATGACCCCCTGCTTGCAAAGCAGGTGCTCTAGCCAACTGAGCTAATTCCCCGTGTAAGTGAGCGCAAACACCAGCAAAGAAAAGAAAAAGTCAAATTTGCAGATGAGCCGGAAAAGCTTGCTTTTCAAAGGCTAATCAAAAATTTGCAGGAGGTGAAACCTCCTCTTTTCTTTGCCCCGTCGTTTGCCGAACGGGAGGGGAAACACAGAACTGCTGAGTAAGTGAAACTTGCGAAGCAGTGATGTAATTCCCGCGAGGGGAAACACAGAACTGCGAAGTAAGCAAAGCTAACGAAGCAGTGATGTAATTCCCGATTTTAAAGAACTTTAAGTAGTCCCGAGCGGAGTTGAACCGCTGACCCCTACATTATCAGTGTAGTGCTCTAACCAACTGAGCTACGGGACTGTAAATATATAAAAGTCAATGATAGCATAAAGAGTAACAGAAAGAGAATAAACCTCTCTAGTTAGTAACAGCTCCAAAAAGGAGGTGTTCCAGCCACACCTTCCGGTACGGCTACCTTGTTACGACTTAGCCCCAGTTACCAGTTTTGCCCTAGGTCGCTCCTTGCGGTAACGAACTTCAGGCACCCCCAGCTTCCATGGCTTGACGGGCGGTGTGTACAAGGCCCGGGAACGTATTCACCGCGCCATGGCTGATGCGCGATTACTAGCGAATCCAACTTCACGGAGTCGAGTTGCAGACTCCGATCCGAACTGAGACAGGCTTTCGAGATTCGCACCCCATCGCTGGGTAGCTGCCCTCTGTACCTGCCATTGTAACACGTGTGTCGCCCCGGACGTAAGGGCCGTGCTGATTTGACGTCATCCCCCCCTTCCTCGCACCTTACGGTGGCAGTCTCGCTAGAGTTCCCAGCATTACCTGATGGCAACTAACGACAAGGGTTGCGCTCGTTATGGCACTTAAGCCGACACCTCACGGCACGAGCTGACGACAACCATGCAGCACCTCGATACATGTCCCGAAGGACTAAACCATCTCTGATCTATTCATGCACCGTTCGAGCCCGGGTAAGGTTCCTCGCGTATCATCGAATTAAACCACATGTTCCTCCGCTTGTGCGGGCCCCCGTCAATTCCTTTGAGTTTCAACCTTGCGGTCGTACTCCCCAGGTGGATAACTTATCGCTTTCGCTTGGCCACCGACTGTGTATCGCCGACAGCGAGTTATCATCGTTTACAGTGTGGACTACCAGGGTATCTAATCCTGTTTGATCCCCACACTTTCGTGCATCAGCGTCAATATTAGCTTTGTGAGCTGCCTTCGCAATCGATATTCTGTGTGATATCTATGCATTTCACCGCTACACCACACATTCCACCCACAGCAACTAAATTCAAGCTCGACAGTATCAACGGCACCCTTCCAGTTAAGCTGAAATATTTCACCGCTGACTTATCAAACCGCCTACGCACCCTTTAAACCCAATAAATCCGGATAACGCTTGCACCCTCCGTATTACCGCGGCTGCTGGCACGGAGTTAGCCGGTGCTTATTCGTATGGTACTCTCATCAATCTACACGTAGATCTTATTGCTCCCATACAAAAGCAGTTTACAACCCATAGGGCCGTCTTCCTGCACGCGGCATGGCTGGATCAGATTTCCATCCATTGTCCAATATTCCTCACTGCTGCCTCCCGTAGGAGTCTGGACCGTGTCTCAGTTCCAGTGTGGGGGACCTTCCTCTCAGAACCCCTAGACATCGTAGCCATGGTAAGCCGTTACCTTACCATCTAGCTAATGTCACGCGAGCCAATCCGTATCCACCAAAGCTTTAAAATCTTTGAGATGCCCCAAAAATTTACTATGGGGTATTAGACCACGTTTCCATGGATTATCCCCCTGATACGGGCATGTTGCTCACGCGTTACGCACCCTTGCGCCGGTCGCCACCAAGTATTGCTACCCGTGCTGCCCCTCGACTTGCATGTGTTAAGCCTGCCGCTAGCGTTCATCCTGAGCCAGGATCAAACTCTTCATTGTAAAAATTTTTTAAATTATTAGCTTGTCCTAACTAGTTTAAACCGAAAAATTATTTTAGGTCTTGACGAAGTTTATTATAAACCTCTACCTTGTTACTCTTTATAAACCTATGCTATCAAAGAACTTTCTTGTCAGCGTCTCATTTTCTGAAACGGGCTGCAAAGATATGTTTCTTTTTTTTTTCAACAAAATTATTCCGAAACTTTTTTTGAACATGTTTATATATTACTGATTATCAGCACATGTTTTTAAATATGTTGTCGTTGAAAATTGAGCTCTGATTCAAAAACCAAAACTATAAGTAACCATCAGGCTGCGAGGCCTTAAGGTATAGACTTTTTCGATTCTGGTAAGTTCAGAAAAAACCGAATGGGTAAATTGATTGTTGTTAAAAATGTTTCTGAGGCTTAATTCGAAATTGCTTTTTCCTGCCCGGTAGTTAACTTTTATGTCTGCAAAAAAGTTACTGTGTAATGTTTGGCCGGAGGATTTATTCAAATAGTGCTCAATATTCAGTATCATATCCATCTTTCCGGAAAGTCTTATAAAATTCAAAAGAGAGGCTCCTGAACTAAATAGTGATGATTGAGATCCCTGATTATCGACTCTGTTAGTCCGGACTATTTTTAAATTAAACTCTGTATTGACTGCACTGCCAAAACTATAGCTTACCGCAGGCTCAGCCACCCAGGTTCTTGAAGAAATCTCGACATTTTTTGACTGTTGTACATAATTGCCTGAACTGACAGAATGAGAAATACTCAACCCCAAATTCAACGGTGAATCGAAAAATACCTTTGAGATATTCCCTCTGAATGAGAGCATTTTGTTAAAATTGTCATTATCGGGAAGTAATTGCCTGATGCTGAAAATGTCCGTATACTGAACTGCACTCTTTGTTCCGCCGCTTCTGTGTATGTAGCTTACATAAAATCCTGCACTAAACAGTTTGAGAGCATTTCTGTAAATAATTCTAACTGCCGAGGAGTGACTTTTTGATTCAATTATACCTGCATATCCTTCTGAAAGTGTCCGGTAATTATTCATAATAAATGAGGGATTCATGCTTTGAACCTCTCCCTGTGTAGTCTGGCCGAAGCTATATGATAAATTACCCTCCCAGTTACCCGAAGGAATAAATGTTGCCGTCACTGCCGGAGAAATCCGGAAAAAAAGTGAAGAGGTATCTGATGCCCCCCGAACATTTTTTAAGTTGTATCCAAGCATTTTAAGAGGAGAACGAATCACTAACCGAAACTTATCTCTGTCATAACGGAATGTTGGAGTAATAAACAATTCAGAGCTATAAAGCTTCATATCGTTTTCTCCTGATAAAATCACATTCTTTCTGACATCAGATAATTCTGACTTGAGGTGCTGGCTGGAAACATTATAGCCCGCCGTTATTTCAGGACGAAACCATCCGAGCTTAATTTGAGTGGATATAATATTATTCGATTTTATCTGAGTAAGGCCTACAGTTTGCCTGATACTGTCTGACACAATGTTAAGCTCCTCCGGCAAAGAGCGGTATTGAGTTCTGGAATTAAATCTAAGCACACTATTCTTAAGTGGCTTTATCAAATTGAAAATTTCTGCAAAATCAAACTGGTTCTGAGACAAGTCCTGATTAATACTATTGATACCTGTCAGCTTTCCGGAGACATCAGATAAAGAGACTCTTCCATAAAGCCGATTCTGAACATAAATCTTTTCCTTATTTGAGGTTATAGTAAAATCCATACCGGGAACATTCTCATGTCTGGAACTGCTTCCTCTTTCAGTAAGTACAATATCATTCTCACCATCAATAATGAATCTGGTTGTTTGCAGATTATCTGCTGTTTTCTTGTCATTTAAATATCCAACTCTCAATGTGGCCTGAACATCTTTTTCCAATGGTATCAGCAGGTTTACTGAAGCAAGATGAGATGTGTTAAAAAGAGTTCTGTCTGACTTAACCGGAGCAGACGATGATTCGGCCATATTAAGGATGTTTTGAGCAGAAAGATCCGGTTGCTGGAGCTGAGAGTCAGGCCCCATTGAATGAAGTCTCAAATCAGTTGCAATATCAATCCCCGCTTTGTTACTTTTGAGGATTGTCATTGTCTGGCTTGTTTTTGAAAATCTGAACAGGGAGCTCCTGAAATTCCACATTGCAGGATAGACTCCCGCACCAATATCTGCAGTTCCAACAAATCTGGCCCTGGCATCAGGATGAATCGTCAGATTAATAGCAGCGTTTTCTGAATATTGGTGCTCTTTAAGTGCTCTTACCGGCTGATGATTTTCGAAAACCTGTATCATTGTAACCAAATCCGGCCGAATGTTGTTAGTAGCAATACCATACTGACCTTCAAGCATATTTTTGCCATCTATGTAAAAAGCATTTATTGGTTTGTCGTTGTATTTAATCTGGCCTGAAACATCTACAACTACACCAGGAATCCTCTTTAGCACCTCTCCGATATTCCTGTCCTGCTCTTTTACAAATCCGGAAGTCATATAGTTTAAAGTATCTCCTCTCATTGAAACGTTTGGTGCTTCAATTACAGCGCTTCTTATTTCAAATGGCTCGCTCCTGAGAATAATCCTTAGTTTGTCCGGTGGAATAGCTTTATATAAGGCCGAATACTTTTGAAATCCAATAAAAGAGACCTCGACTATAAATTCTGCATTCTCTTTGTTTACACCTGAATCAAGATTAAACAACCCGTTTTCATCGCTGAAAGTGTATGCAATTATTGATTTATCCGCAGGATTTAACAGAAGAATATGGGCATTAGGTATAGGTTTTGAATCATCAGATGAAGTTACGACACCTGATATTACTCCTTGCGAATAGAGCGCAACCGAAACAAATATTAAGAGTACAGATACATGGAGTCCTCTTCTCATAGCTCTATAGGATTGTATTTATAATTTTGATATTTGCTATTTGGTACAGGTGTACCATCTTTTTGGAAAATTCGTACCTTTCCCGATATCCCGGCCTGATTTGTGGTGAAATCAATTGGATTGGTTTTAAATTTCATCAACAATTTGACAAATTCGTCTTTTGGAACTTCACGAGATTCAGACCATCGTGATAAATTGATGTCTCTGTCAATTTTTAATATATCTACACATTCAAACATGTAGTGATTTTCGGAATCTTCAGCTTTTAGAATTAGCCCCGGCAAACCGTGGAATTTCCATGGTCCGGTATTTATATGAATTTCTGGCGCAAACCATACAACCCATTCTCTCCCTTTGTAATTTGTAGTCGCCTTGATACATTTATACTGAAAAATTATTGCCGTATCCTTTAAGATTTTCCAATCAATTTTTTCAATCGGTTCTTTTGCCGAAAAGAGACGGGCTCCAATAATTGTATAGTTAATATATTGATTTTTGGACCTATTGGATATTGTAACATCCTTTTGCCCTTGCCTGTAGCCTTGTTCATTTAAAGACTCCATGACTTCTAAACCATAATATCCTTTTTTCTGAAGATCTTTCTTAACTGAGTCTCGCAAAAATTCAGTATGACTAAAAAACATTGAAGCGTTTTGTCCTATGTCCAGGTTATACAAATCATTAAATCTTTTGTTTTTATCTAAATACTCTTGACCTGTTACTGAGTACTTAACTCTAAGGAAGAGCTTTTCTTCATCCTGAGCAAAGGATTGAGTTGAGATTATTAAAACAATAAAAGAAAAAATGATAACTCTTTTCATAAATTGAATTTTATCTAATTACAAGGAACTATCTCTCGATTGGGTTGTATTGAGTCTTCATTTTTTGTTTTACATCTATAACTCTTCCATTTGCATCTTTTGCCACGACAATTTTTACTCCTTTGTTTTCTAAAACTGCTAAGGGATTAGTTTTAAATTTATTTAAAAGCATATCAAACTCCTTTTTAGAGATGGAACTATATTTTGAGTAATCGGACATCTGAAGCGTCTTGTCAATTTTGCCAATTACCATGCATTCGAATGTGTAATGTTTTTCTGAATCTTCGGCTTTTAACACTAATCCCGGCAATCCATTAAGCTTCCATGGCCCACCTGAGACAGGAATATCCTGAGTAAACCATGCAGTCCAGTCTCTTCCCCGGAAATTAGCAGTAGCTTTGAAACACTTATAATTTAGTATAGTTGCTGTTTCTCTTGTTGTTATCCACTTAATTTGTTCAACAGGCTCAGTCACCATATAATAATCTGCGGTTATGATTGAGTAATGGTTTAGAGTTTTATTATTTGATAAAAAGAGAAAGATATCATTATTTCCCCTTTTTGTACCTTTTATATTTTCCATTATTTCAAAAGCACTATAGCCCAATTTTCTTTGGCTTTGTACTGTCGAATCTCTTATATGATTGAAATAGCTGTAATAGACAGATACGTTATTTCCAAGATCCAGATACATCCAGTCATCGGTTTGTTTTTTGCCAAAATCTTCCAATGCCGTTACCGAATATTGAACTCTCATAAAAAGTTTCGAGCCATCCTGAGAATAAATTGAATGTGGTAATAAAATCAAAATAAATAGATTAAAAATTTTTCTCATGATAAATTATCTTTCTTTATTATTTGCTTAAAATATAAAAATGCCTTCTCTAAACTATAGTTTGAGTAAAGAGAAGGCATAGAATTAATTAGCTACAGAGCATTTTTTCAAGAAGGTCATAATAGAATAACATTTCACCTTCAGTAGGTTCAAACTGGAAATCTACTATAACACTACCACAACTCAGAACAAAAATATCATAAGCTGGAGGAGTTGCATTGGCTTGATAGGAAGTAGAATAAAACATTGCACCTGCACAAATTGCACCAAACAGAAATTTTTTCATGATTATCTGTATAATTAATAGAAATTCTTATATTTTTTCCACACAACCAATCAAGAATTTCTTAATCGGATCTACCCTACTAAACGATAATCTAATTAAAGTTCTCGGGAAATATGTACATTTGCATGCCGTTTTGTAGTTTTAATATTTATATGCACTAGCTTTGTCAGGCTTGTAGGTAAAATAAGATAATTGCAAAGCGGTTTTTTAGTTGGCAAGACTATTCCTACAATTAGCTTATTTACAACTTCTTCAAATATAGTTGTATTTTTATAGCAGAACCTTAATTTAAACTTAATTTTAAGTTAATTTTAACTTAATCAAAGCATTACATTAATGAATACCTATCTGCAATTATTTACCACTTTTTCCAAAATCGGGGCCTTCACCATTGGCGGAGGTTATGTAATGATTCCGCTCATTCAGCGGGAGGTGGTAGATAATAAGGGGTGGCTGGAGAGGGAGGAGTTCCTCGATATGCTGGCAATTTCGCAATCGGCCCCCGGCATACTGGCAATGAATATCTCAATTTTCATTGGTCAGAAGCTGAAAGGCGTAAAAGGGAGTATAGTTGCGGCAACAGGTATTGCCCTCCCCTCTTTTCTGATTATTCTGGCAATAGCCGCTTTTTTTGCCGGGTTCAAAGAGAACGAGACTGTTGAGAAGATGTTTAAGGGAATAAGACCTGTTGTGGTTGCCTTGATTGCGGTACCTGTGATCTCAATAGCAAAGGGTCTCAAACTGAATATTTATACTTCATTTATTCCTGTAGCATCTGTTCTCCTTATAGTATTTCTGAACATATCGCCTGTATGGATAATTCTGGCAGGTGCATTACTGGGTATTTTTTACTTTTACTATAGAGCAAAAAGATGATTTACCTGCAACTATTTATAACTTTTTTCAAGATAGGCCTCTTTACATTTGGAGGTGGGTATGCAATGATATCCCTTATTCAGAATGAGGTTGTTGTAACAAGGGGGTGGATAGATGCCGCTTCATTTACAGATATAATAGCTGTTTCGCAAATGACACCCGGCCCCATTGGAATAAATAGCGCCACATATATAGGTTATACTGTTACAGGGGATTTTTGGGGATCTCTGGTGGCAACATTTGCAGTATGCCTGCCATCATTTATTATTATACTGCTTATAGCACTACTATACAAACAATTCAAAAAAAACAGATGGTTTAATGCTGCATTGACCGGAATAAGACCGGTAATCCCGGGACTAATCGCGTCTGCAGCAATAACATTGGTCACACCCGATAATTTTATTGACTGGAAAAGCTGGATACTGTTTGCAGCTGCATTTGCGGCCGTACAATGGGGTAAAAAAAGTCCAATTCTGCTTATACTTCTTGGTGCTGCGGCCGGACTAATTATTTACTAATCTCATAAAGATTTACAGAAGCTTTATCCTGTTAGTCTCTTCAAAATACCTGAAATACATAAAGAGTTTGTAGTTAAAATCCTTATTGTATCTTGTTGAGGGATCATAATCAACATAGCTTTCGAATCTTCTGTCTCCTCTTAGATATCTGCTGTTCCACTCCTGCACATATCTAGTATTTGCTGACTGCAAATAGTCATTACTGTAGTAATCCTCTGAAACATGATTTGACCTTAGCCAATACTCAAATCCCTGGTCAAAAACTATTAATTCGTATTCAGGGGCCCTCTCCAGAATATACATATCCGCCAGCTCTCCCTCAATTTTATTTCCATCGTAATCTAACATAAAAAGAGAGTCTCCCTCAAGCAGATACTTCCCCTCCGGATCTCCTTTTCTATCAGTCAGCATTAACTTTCCTGATGATTTATCATAGCTGAAAATACCATTATCGTGGAATCTCGCACCTTTTCTGCCTAGATAACTCCTTGACAGGTTATACCTCCCCGTCTCGTCAAGCACAATCTCAGTTTTTATACCTTCACAATCTGCACATGGAACAACACCTCTGTATACCCCTGCCACCTCTTTTAAATCAGCCTTTTTCCCCTCCGTATTTTTCACTAAGTTCTTACCTGCTGAGCAGGAGAGAGCGATCATGACAGTTGCAATAATAAACATTAGTTTTTTCATGGCCATTCATATTTTTATTAGCTGATAAATTTACAAAAATCGTGCAGTAATAGCTAAATTTGTGCAATCAACAATATACTCTAAATAACATGAATAATATTATAAAATCATCAATTTCCATTGTTTTAATATCTCTTTCTGCAACAATCACAAACATCAGCTCATTCGCTCAGAATAATAAGTACAGCACACTTTACTATCAAAGAGCATCCCTTTTTGAAGAGCTCTCTGTTGACAGTAATGATATTATTTTCCTGGGTAACAGTATAACCCACTTTGGCGAGTGGCACGAAATTTTTAACAATCCCAATATTAAAAACCGCGGTATTAGCGGTGATATAGCTCAGGGTGTTTATGACAGGCTCAACCCTATTCTGAAAGGCAAACCATTAAAAATATTTCTGCTAATAGGTATTAATGATGTTTCACACAATTTAACCGCAGATTCAATAGTTAATGCTATAAGGAAAATCTCTTTAAAAATAAAAGAAGCATCCCCTGATACTAAACTTTATATACAGAGTGTAATGCCTGTAAACCCGGCTTTTAACATGTTCCTCAAAGCTACTGAAAGAGGTGATGTTGTCAAAGAGATAAACAAGGGGCTTGAAATATTATGCTCCGATGAAAGCATAACTTTCATAGATATCTACAACTGCCTCACCACTCCCGGAACAGACCTTCTTAATCCGGACTTTACAAATGACGGACTCCATTTAATGGGAGCCGGATATTTAAGGTGGGCAGAAGCAATAAAAAAACACCTGGAGGAGTAAACCAATTCTGTCTCATCTCTGTTATCATAACAAGTGTGAATTGGAAATAAAGAAGCCCGGCACATTAGTACCGGGCTTTGGGTGGAAGATCGGGTTCGAACCGACGACCTCTAGTGCCACAAACTAGCGCTCTAACCAGCTGAGCTACGACCACCATTTTTCCGATTGAATCGGGATGCAAAAATAGACAATTTTTCTTAATTGCAAACAAGAAATATTTAAAATAGAGCGCTTATTGAAAATCGTAAGCAAATAGTTACAATTTAATAGGTGTTATTATCGCTTTTTTTCCTACTTTTGCCGCCGAAAAGCTCTTGACAAGAATTGAATAAAATATATTGAAATTATGGCTCGTGAAATTAAATTTTCTCTGGTTTACAGAGATATGTGGCAATCATCAGGGAAGTATGTCCCTATGGTTCACCAACTAACAGAGATCGCACCTGTAATCATTGATATGGGATGCTTTGATAGGGTGGAGACCAATGGTGGTGCTTTTGAGCAGGTTAATCTACTGTTCGGGGAGAATCCAAACAAGGCTGTCCGCGAATGGACTGCTCCGTTCAACAAAGTCGGTATCCAAACCCATATGCTTGAAAGAGGGCTGAATGCTTTGAGAATGAACCCGGTTCCTGCAGATGTCAGAGAGCTGATGTACAAAGTTAAAGCGAAACAGGGAACAAATATCTCTCGCTCATTTTGCGGTCTGAATGATCCAAGAAACCTTGAGTTATCTGCAAAATATGCTAAGAAAGGGGGGATGATTTCACAAATCGCACTTAGTATAACCTCGTCACCCGTTCACACTGTAGAATACTACATGGGACTTGTTGACAAAGTTGTTGAATTTGGTGCCGATGAGATATGTCTTAAGGATATGGCTGGTGTTGGAAGGCCTGCTTTTCTGGGAAGACTTACAAAAGCTATTAAAGATAAATATCCACATATAGTCGTAGAATATCACGGTCATACAGGCCCGGGCTTCTCTGTTGCATCAATGCTGGAGGTTGCCCGCGCAGGTGCAGATTATCTGGATGTAGCTATGGAGCCGCTATCATGGGGTATGGTTCACCCTGATGTTATTACTATTCAGGCAATGCTTAAAGATGCAGGATTCCTTGTTAAGGATATTAACATGGATGCATACATGGAGGCAAGAAGACTTACCCAAAGCTATATAGATGACTATCTTGGATACTTCATTGATCCGGGTAATAAAGTTATGACATCTCTGCTGGTAGGTTGCGGCCTTCCTGGTGGTATGATGGGATCTATGATGGCAGACCTTAAAGGATTCCACGGAGCAATAAATTCATCTTTGAGAAATCAGGGCAAGAAAGAGCTCCAGCTCAACGAACTTGTAGTTATGCTATTCCAGGAGGTTGAGTATGTATGGCCTAAGCTGGGTTACCCTCCTTTGGTTACACCATTCAGCCAGTATGTTAAAAATACTGCATTAATGAACCTTATGCACATTCTCAAGGGAGAACCAAGGTGGACAACTATTGACAAGGATACCTGGAATATGATACTTGGCAAAACCGGCAAACTCCCTGGTGAGTTGGCTCCTGAAATTGTACAGATTGCTAAAGATAAGGGCATGGAGTTCTATACAGGTAATCCACAGGATGCATTCCCTAATGAGCTTGATAAGTTCCGTAAGGAAATGGTTGAAAACAACTGGGAGCTTGGAGAGGATGATGAAGAGTTGTTTGAGTTTGCTATGCACGAAAGACAGTACAGAGACTACAAGAGCGGCGTGGCAAAACAGCGTTTCAATCAAGAGCTAGAGGCTGCCAAAGCAAAAGCAGGCGCACCTATAGTGGTTACCCGTCCTGTTGTGGAGATGCCTAAAATTGATATTGAAAAGATTATTGAAAAATATCCAAACGCAAAACCAATACAATCACCTGTAAAAGGTCAGATTATCTGGCAATACGACCTGATGGACAAATCTTCTGCTCCAAATATTGGCGAGCCGGTTGAGGCGAATAAGCCGATGTGCTTTGTTCAGGCTTTCTATGGTATGGAGGTTGTAAAACCTTCATTCAGCGGAAAAATTGTAGCCATCTGTGCAAAACACGGAGAGACAATAGCCAAAGGAGAGATTATTGCTTTTGTTGAGTAATAATTCTTACAAGTAATTCAAAACGAGGAGGGCGAAAGCTTCTCCTCGTTTTTTGTTTAACTTGCAATGCAACGGGATGAAGAGTAACTGCATCTTATCAATACAATCCGATAATTTAAATAACAGGAATATGAAAAGGAGATTAATGAATTTTATTGTTGTGCTCTTCGCAGGAATTGCACTCGTATCATGTACAAAAGATTCAGCAGATGCAGGAAAGTTTTATCTTGATTATGGTGTAATCGTAGGGAATAAACCGGATTTTAAAATCAAACTTGACAATGGACTTACTCTGATAATTGATGTTAATAAAATACCTGAATTTGCCGTAACAGATGGTCAGAGAGTATTGGTAGATTACACCCCTCTTAATCCGCTTCCGGATGGAGCACAAACATTTGCACCTGTAACAGAGAGCAGGGTAATACTGAACTATTTGTATGACATCCTGACCAAAGACTATCTTGAAGCTTCACAGATAGATACAAAAGAGAAGAGAGACAGTATAGGTTATGACTATATTAATGTCAGAGATGCCTGGATAGGATCAAAATATTTAAATGTGAATTTTGAATTTTACATGAATAATCCAAGCATCAGACATATGATAAATGTAATATATGATGATGTAAGGAGTACAGACAAAGACTTATACTTCACAATGAAGCATAATGCTAAAAATGACGCAAACCATTTCAGGGCATTTGGAAGAGTCTCTTTTGACATTGAAGATTTACTACAGGACATAGGAGCAGGAGAGAGCGCTAACATACATATCCAATGGGATGGATACGATTTCGGAAATCAAAGTAAGACTTTTACTTACAAAAAGTGACCTAGGAGGGATTCAAACCCCCGACCTTCAGAACCGGAATCTGACGTTCTATTCAACTGAACTACTAGGCCGTTAAACGGACCGCAAAGATACATATTTTAAAATTCTCTGAAAAATGTATCTTTGCGGTTCATTTATATATAGAGCAATATATGAAAGCTTTTGTATTTCCCGGTCAGGGAGCACAATTTAGTGGAATGGGAAAAGATCTTTACGACAACAATCCTGTTGCAAGGGAGTTGTTTGAAAGAGCTAACGCAATTCTTGGTTTTAGAATTACTGATATCATGTTCAGCGGCTCCGATGAGCAGCTTAAAGAGACTAAGGTCACACAACCCGCCATATTCATCCATTCGGTTATTTTATCTAAATGCATCGATAACTTCAATCCTCAAATGGTTGCAGGACACTCTCTCGGTGAGTTCTCTGCACTTGTGGCTGCAGGAGCTATGAGTTTTGAAGACGGCCTTAAACTGGTTTCTGCCAGGGCAATGGCAATGCAGAAGGCCTGTGAAATAGCCCCGTCAACAATGGCTGCGGTAATAGGGACAGATGACAGTACAGTTGAAAAAATCTGTGCTGAAGCACCCGGCACTGTTGTTCCGGCAAATTATAACTGCACAGGACAGCTTGTAATTTCAGGCGAGATTGAATCTGTAAGATGGAGTTGTGAAAAATTAAAAGAGGCAGGAGCCAAAAGAGCCCTGGTGCTGCAGGTAGGAGGAGCTTTTCACTCCCCTCTTATGGAACCTGCAAGGGAAGAGCTGGCGGCAGCTATTGAAAACACTACATTCAGCATGCCTCTCTGTCCCATTTACCAGAATACCGATGCATTGCCTCACACAAATCCGGCAGAAATTAAGGCAAACCTTATCAAACAGCTTACAGCTCCGGTTAAGTGGAGACAAAGTGTAGAAAAGATGTGGGAAGATGGAGCCAGAGAGTTTGTTGAGCTGGGGCCGGGGAGCGTTCTTCAGGGTCTTATTAAAAAGATTGCACCGGAGAGTATTACCGGTGGATATCAATAATATTCAGTATTATAAAACTTTGAGAAAATTAAATGGCACCTCCTTAAAAGGAAGTGGTCATTTTACTTTTTATTTATAAAATAATTGATTATTTTTGGAGTGAAGTTGATGTAGTATGCCCATGTCACACCAGATAAAATTTGAATTGGATACAGAGACAGAGTTGTCAGCCGGACTCTGTCCGGTGAGTGGTAAAAGTGACCTCATCATTTATGAGGCCGGTAAAGCGGGTCTGCATTCTTGAATGGATTTGCAGGCCATTTTTGTTTTCAACTCAGAGAGAATTAAATTAATAAACATAAATACTAATAACTAAAAAACCAGTTATGGCAAAAGAAAAAAAATTTATTACCTGCGATGGTAATTACGCAGCTGCACATGTTGCATACATGTTCAGCGAGCTTGCAGCCATATACCCTATCACACCATCTTCAACAATGGCAGAGTATGTTGACGAGTGGTCTTCTTTCGGAAAAAAGAACCTCTTTGGAGAGCAGTTGAGGGTTGTTGAGATGCAAAGTGAGGGGGGTGCAGCCGGAGCACTGCATGGTGCACTTCAGGCAGGTGTTCTCGCCACAACTTTTACAGCTTCGCAGGGTCTCCTGCTTATGATACCAAATATGTACAAAATCGCCGGCGAATTACTCCCAACAGTATTTCATGTTTCTGCAAGAACTCTTGCAGCACAGGCCCTTTCAATATTTGGAGACCATTCGGATGTAATGGCAGCCAGGCAGACAGGATTTGCCCTTCTGGCCTCCTCAAGTGTTCAGGAGGCTCTTGACCTTGGTGCAGTTGCACACCTCGCAACTCTTAAATCCAGAGTGCCATTTGTACACTTCTTCGACGGCTTCCGTACCTCTCATGAGATTCAGAAAATTGAAGATCTTGACCAGGATGCTGTAAAAAAGATGATCAGCGATAAATCTCTTAAGGCATTCAGACAAAAGGCACTTAATCCTGTTAAACCTGTTACAAGAGGTACAGCTCAGAATCCTGATGTATTTTTCCAGGCAAGAGAGGCCAGCAATCCTTTTTACGATGCAGTTCCTGATATCGTAGCAAGGTATATGGGAGAGATTAGCGAGCTCACAGGCCGTCACTATCTGCCATTTGACTATTACGGAGATCCTCAGGCAGAAAATATTATTATAGCAATGGGCTCTGTTTGCGAAACAATCAGAGAGGTTGTTGATATGCAGATGGAGAAGGGTGAGAAAGTAGGTGTTCTTACAGTAAGACTTTACAGACCATTCTCTGCAAAATATTTCTTCCGTGTTCTTCCAAAGAGTGTAAAAAGAATAGCTGTTTTAGACAGGACAAAAGAGCCGGGTGCAGTTGGCGAACCATTATATGTTGATATCAAATCTGCCATAGCAGAAAAGGGTGGCAAAATGCCTCTTATCGTTGGTGGAAGATATGGCCTTTCGTCTAAAGACACCAGTCCTGCACAAATACTTTCAGTTTTTGAAAATCTCAACATGAAAGAGCCTAAGAACGGCTTTACAATTGGTATTGTTGACGATGTAAGCTTTAAGTCACTCCCTTTAAAAGAGGAGATAAGCGTATCTAAAAAAGGTGTAAAAGAGTGTAAATTCTACGGTTTGGGATCAGACGGAACAGTCGGGGCAAACAAGAACACAATTAAAATTATTGGAGAGACTACACCTAAATATGTTCAGGCATATTTTGACTACGACTCAAAAAAATCAGGAGGATATACTTGCTCACACCTTCGTTTTGGAGATACCCCTATAAACTCTCCTTACCTGGTTTCTACTCCTGACTTTGTAGCCTGCCATGTAACATCTTATCTGAATAAATATGATGTATTGAGAGGTATAAAAAAAGGAGGAACATTCCTTCTGAATACCCTTTGGTCAGTAGAGGAGACTGTTGAAAAGCTTCCTGATCACATAAAAGCAACTATTGCTAAAAAACAGCTGAATCTCTATATTATAAATGCTACCCAAATTGCTGAAGATATTGGACTGGGCAACAGAACCAATACTATTCTCCAAAGTGCATTCTTCAAAATAGCAGACATTATTCCATTTGAACAGGCTGTTGCCGAGATGAAACACGCTGCAGAAAAGTCATATGGAAGAAAAGGAGATAAAATTCTTCAAATGAACTATGCAGCAATCGACAGAGGAGCTGAGTATGTTAAAGTTGAAATTCCTACAGAATGGAAAAACCTTACAACCAAATTCCGCCCATCAAGTTTTGACAGACTTGCACCGGATTGGGTAAGAAATGTTGCTGATGTTGTAAACGCACAAGGCGGCAACGATCTTCCTGTAAGTGCATTCCTGCACCTTGAGGATGGAACTATCCCGGCAGGAACAGCGGCATACGAAAAGAGGGGAATTGCAACCCATGTTCCTGAATGGCAGCCTGAAAACTGTATTCAGTGTAACCAGTGTGCCTATGTTTGCCCTCACGCTGCAATCCGCCCATTCCTTATGAGCGAGGAGGAGCAGAGCCACGCTCCGGCAGGTGTTAAAAAGGTAAAAGGCAATGGTCCTTTCAAAGAGTACAGCTTTACTATTCAGGTTACCCCTTATGACTGTACCGGTTGCGGCAACTGTGCCGATGTCTGCCCTGCCAAGAGCAAGGCTCTTATAATGAAGCCATTTGAGACTCAGGAGCACGAGCAGCACAACTTTGATTATATGCACGGAGTTGTTGGTTACAAAGACACAATCCAGTCAAAAACTCAGAATGTTAAGAATCTGCAGTTTGCTCAACCACTGTTCGAGTTCTCCGGTGCATGTGCAGGTTGTGGTGAGACCCCTTACATCAAGGCTATCACTCAACTTTACGGAGACAGAATGATGATTGCAAATGCAACAGGATGCTCATCAATCTTTGGTGGTTCATTCCCTGCTTCGCCATACACAACCAATAGTTCCGGACATGGTCCTTCATGGGCTAACTCACTGTTTGAAGATAACGCCGAGTATGGAATGGGTATGCGTCTGGGCTCTGAGAGAGTACGCGACAGAGTTGCAAAACTTATGGCTGATGGACTTGAGTGCAAAGATTGCTCTGCAGAGATGAAAGTACTGTTTGGCGAGTGGATTACAAAACGCGACGATGCCGCTGCTACAAGAGAGATAGCTGACAAGCTTATCCCTATGATTAGCGAATGTGGATGTGCTATTTGCAAAGAGCTCACAATACTTAAAGATTACTTCATTACAAGATCTCAGTGGATCTTTGGAGGAGATGGATGGGCTTACGATATTGGATATGGTGGACTTGACCATGTACTTGCCTCCGGAGAGAATGTTAATGTATTGGTTCTTGATACTGAGGTTTACTCAAATACCGGTGGTCAATCTTCAAAATCCACACCTGTGGGAGCAGTTGCAAAATTCGCAACTTCAGGGAAGAAGATTCGCAAGAAAGACCTCGGCATGATGGCTATGAGTTACGGTTATGTATATGTTGCTCAGGTAGCAATGGGTGCCAGCCACAACCAGCTAATGAATGTCCTTAAAGAGGCCGAGGCTTACAACGGACCATCACTAATCATCGCTTATGCACCATGTATCAGCCACGGTCTGAAGAACGGGATGGGTGCATCACAGCGCGAGGAGAAGATGGCTGTTGACTGCGGATACTGGCAGCTTTACCGTTTCAACCCTATGCTTGAGGAAGAGGGCAAAAATCCATTTACACTTGATAGCAAGGAGCCTGACTGGACTAAATTCCAGGAGTTCCTTAACGGAGAGGTTCGCTACACTTCACTTAGAGCAACATTCCCTGAGGAGGCTGAGACTCTGTTCAAGCTTACTGAAGAGTATGCCAAGAAGCGTTACAACTCTTACAAGAGGATGGCTGAACACTTCTAGAAGTAAAATTTCCATACTAACTAAACACAGGTGTTCCCAAAAGGGGCACCTGTTATTTTATGTCCATTCCTCCCGTCAGAAGTCCTGTTAATACAATTCGCTTTTTCTTAACGCTTTTTTTCTTGATTTTTTCGGGGCCTGCGGAACTCCTCCCTCCCGGTCGTCAAACATCCTCGGCCTTTTCTCCGAAAAAACCTGCGAAAAAAAACTAAAAAAGCTCAACTTTGTATTAACAGGACTTCTGACGGGAGGTTTAATTCAAAAAAAAGTGCCCCTTTTGGGAGCACCTTTGATAATATTTATGCGAAAGTTTTACTTTGCAGAGAGTGTGGCCAGCACAGCATCAATGATTCGTTTTTCGCGGCCGGCGGTCATGTCGTAAATCTCTTGTGCCTCTGCAACCAGTTTGTCTGCAACGGTACGATCTTTCAGGTCTACAGAGTTTATTCTTACATTCATATAGGCTCCGTAAATGGCAGACCTGATTGCCAAAGCACCAACTCCGGCGTCTGAAACGGAATTTGGGTTACCCTCTTTAACCATCTCCTCAATCAGATCAAATCCAGAGTAAGCAACCTTCATGGTTCTCAGAGGAATCTCTGTTGCATACTGAGTTGCAGCCTGGATAGCGGCACTTCTGGCAGCCTTCTCGGTATCACTATCTTTTGGAAGGCCAAACGCCTCCATGATTTTATTAAATGAGTTTGTATCCTCATCAACCAGAAAAAGCATCTCGTTCATAATTGACTGACCCTTCTCAGCCCATTTTGAGAACTCATCCCATCTGTGGTCCCATCCCGCTTTGTGAGATGAGAGGTTTGCCACCATAGTTCCTAATGCTGCTCCAAGGGCTCCCATATAGGCCGATACAGATCCTCCTCCCGGAGCAGGAGACTCGCTTGCAGTCAGATTTGCAAATCCCTTTGCTGTAAGGTCTATCAGTTTAGCTGCAGATCCCTCTTCCAGCAAATACTCAATAACCTTCTCCCTGGGATCAAATGGTTTAAGATCATCGAGGCCCATTGATTTAACAGCTATCTTAATAATCTCCTCTTCCGATACACCTGCAGATCTCTGCTGCTTTGCCAGATAGTGTTTACCGGCATCAATAAGTACCTTCTTAGGAATCAGACCAACAATCTCACTTCCGGTAACCCTGATTCCTCTTACAGCGGCCTTTTCAACAACCTCATCAAATGCAATATGTACAGGTGTCTGGGTAATATTGGTAACATTCATGGATACCTGTGCAATTCCATACTCTTCAATAAACCAGCCTATAGCCTTACAACCTTTTAGTGTGCCGGGAATCCAGACATCCTTCCCATTCTCGTCTTTAACCACCTTGCCGGTTATTGGATTTCCTTCTCTCATTTTCCTTCCCTTCTCTCTCACATCAAATGCAATAGCATTTGCTCTTCTTGTTGATGTTGTGTTAAGATTGTAGTTTATAGCAACAAGAAAATCCCTTGCGCCAACTGCAGTTGCTCCAGTAACTGCCACTCTTTCACTAAATTCAGCAGGGCCAAAATCGGGTCTCCACTCTGATGAGCCTACTCTTTTTGCCAGACCCTCATACTCTCCTGCTCTGCAATTTGCAAGATTCCTTCTCTCAGGTTTAAAAGCTGCGCTCTCGTAACAGTATACAGGTATTCCCAGCTCCTCACCCACTCTCTTTGCGAGAGCTCTGGCGTACTCTGCCGTCTCTTCCATTGTAACTCCGGCTATTGGAATAAATGGGCAAACATCTGTAGCCCCCATTCTTGGATGCTCTCCATGATGGTTACGCATATCAATAACCTCACCTGCCTTTCTGATTGCCCTGAAAGCAGCCTCTGATACAGACTCAGGAGAGCCTACAAATGTTACCACTGTCCTGTTTGTTGCTGCACCCGGGTCAACATTCAGGAGTTTAACACCCTCAACCTTTTCAATCTCGTCAGTGATCTGTTTAATCACCTGCATATTGCGACCTTCGCTAAAATTAGGTACGCACTCTATTAGTTTCTGAAGCATTACTTTATAATTTTTCTACTTTATATTAATTTCTACTGAGTAATCATCTCTACACCATCAGGCATTCTTGCCTTAAGAGCATCCTTGTCCATCTCAAAAAAGTGATAAGGGAATACTTTTGCAGGCCTTATCAGCTCAACTGCCTTTATAAACATATCATCACTCATTGTGTAAGGAAGGTTTTTTGGAAGAAAAGCAAGATCAATCCTTCCCAACTCCCCCATTTCAGGAATAATTTCAGTATCCCCTGCTATATAAAGCTTATACCCTGCAAAATCGAGTATATATCCATTTCCCTCACCCCTTGGATGAAACGGAAGCCCGTTATCATTTCTGTTCTCTATATTGTATGCATATACTGCCCTTATTCCTATACCCTCATAATTAAAGGATTCTCCCTGTTTAAGTGCGTTTGCACCATGAATGCTTTTTGCAGCCTCTTCACTTGTTACATAAACTGTTCTTTCTGAATCTATATGAACAAGGGCTTTATTGTCCAGATGATCGTAATGATGGTGCGTTAAAAGTATTAAATCTGCCTTTGGTTGCAGAGAGTAGTCTGCCACCTCGCTGTATGGATCGACGAATATATTTCTTCCCTCCCATTGAATAAGGAGTGAGGCGTGTCCCAGATGCAGTATGGCAATTTCGCCAAGCGGAGTTGAGAATCTTGTCATAGCTTTTTAAATTTTTATTATTACTAAACTGATATCTTAACACCACCTATCCAAATCTGTTCAACCAGAGGAGAGGTAAATGTATAAGGTAAGAAGTCAAGAGAGGGAATATCTTTCGCAACAATGAAGTCTGCCCTTTTTCCTCTTGTTATAGATCCGTGATTTTCACTTAAATCCATTGCACAGGCTCCATTAATTGTGACTGCATTAATTATCTCCTCTGTAGTCATTTTATATTTCAGGGCAGCGAGAGCCATCATAAAACGCATATCCCCATATGGTGATGAACCCGGGTTATAGTTTGTAGCAAGTGCAACAGCCATACCACTGTCAATCATCTTTCTTGCCGGAGCATAATCCATCTCCAGGAAAAAAGTTGATCCCGGGAGAAGTGTAGCCATTGTTTCACTATTGCTAAGAAGTTTAAACTCATCGTCTCCTGTAAACTCAAGGTGATCTACTGATATTGCGTTATACTTAACACCTATCTGGACACCTCCGGAAAAGCTCATCTGATTTGCGTGAACTTTTGCCCTTAAACCATATTTCATTCCTGCATTCAGTATCCTGTCTGTCTCCTCAACCGTAAAAAATCCATCCTCGGTAAAGACATCAATAAAGTCAGCCAACTCTTCTGATGCAATTACCGGTATCATCTCATTTATAATTTCATTAACATACTCTTCCCTCCTAACGGCAAATCTTTCCGGCACAGCATGGGCCCCAAGAAAAGTAGTTTTAACGGTTAGAGGAGTCTCCAGACCAATCCGCCTTGCAACCCTGAGCATCTTTATCTCATCTTCCGGATTGAGTCCATATCCACTCTTTATCTCTACCGCAGTTGTTCCGTGGTTAATAATCTCCTTTGCTCTGACCAGTGTTTGCCTTAAGAGCTCCTCTTCTGATGTCTTACCAAGTAATGCGGCAGAATTCAGAATTCCACCACCCCTCGCAGCAATCTCTTTATATGACAACCCTTTTATCTTATCAATAAACTCCCTCTCCCTGCTTCCTGAATAGACCAAATGAGTATGTGAATCACAAAATCCCGGCAAAACAGTTGCCCCTTTAAGATCCACAATCTCATCCGCCTGATTTTCCTGCCAGTACTCTATTCCATTCTCGGCTAAAATCTTAAGTGTATCCATTGAACCAAAATCACTTATGAGCTCTCCGTCAACAGCCATATAAGCGTCATCTATAACACTAAGAGAGGACATCTCTTTACCCGACCTCTTCAGGAGAGGCTCCCCCTGTTCTACTTGCACAAGTTTTCCGATATTGGTAAAAAGTCTTTTCATCCTATTTTTTATAATTGAATTCTCTGATAAAATTAACAGAATTCTTTATATGGGTATACATCACCTCATCCTCCTCAATAAATGGAACAACTTTCCTGTATTCACCCATCAAATCCTCAAGAATTGGAGAGGATTTTAAAGGCCTGCGGAATTCTAAAGCCTGAGCAGCATTCATTAACTCAACAGCAAGAATCTTTTCAATATTTTCAACTACTCTGTAGCATTTTGTTGCGGCATTTGCACCCATACTTACATGATCCTCCTGACCCTGAGAAGAGTCAATAGTATCAATACAGGCAGGAGTAGCCAGCTGTTTGTTCTGGCTCACAACAGAGGCCTGGGCATATTGCGGAATCATAAATCCAGAATTCAGACCCGGATGTGCAACTAAAAAAGATGGCAAATCCCTCTTTCCGGAAATCAACTGATATGTTCTTCTCTCGGAGATACTTCCAATCTCGGCCATGGCAATACTAAGCATATCCAAAGGCAAAGCAAGAGGTTGTCCGTGGAAATTCCCGGCCGAGACAATCAAATCTTCATCAGGGAGTATTGTTGGGTTATCCGTAGCACTGTTAAGCTCCGTTTCAAATGCATTTTCTATATATCGCAACGCATCCTTTGTTGCTCCGTGCACCTGAGGTACACATCTGAATGAATAGGGATCCTGCACATGAACCTTATCTCTTGCAGCTATTTCACTCCCTTTTAGAAGCTCTCTCATATTGGATGCTGTTTCTATCTGCCCTTGATGAGGTCTGATCGCGTGGACACCATGGGTAAATGGCTCAATTCTTCCGTCAAAGGCATCAAGAGAGAGTGCCGCAATCATATCAGCCATCTCTGACAACCTTTGAGCTTTTATATAATTCCAAATGCTGTAGGCGAGCATAAACTGTGTCCCGTTAAGTAATGCTAGCCCCTCCTTAGAGGCCAGTTCAAGTGGCTGCCAATCATAAATTGCATTCACATCAGATGCATCTCTTTTCTCCCCTTTATACCACACCTCTCCCAATCCGAGCAGCGGCAGACACATATTTGCAAGTGGTGCCAGATCGCCGGAGGCTCCAAGAGAACCTTGCTGATACACTACGGGAATAACACCCTCATTAAACATATCTGCCAGTCTCATAACTGTCTCAACTCTAACTCCTGAATAGCCATACGAGAGAGATTTTATCTTTAGAAGCAGCATTAGTTTTACAATTTCTACAGGTACCTCTTCTCCCACTCCACATGCATGAGACATAACAAGATTTTTCTGCAACTGAGATAGCTCACTTGCATCAATAGTGACATTACATAAGGACCCAAAACCTGTTGTTATTCCATAAATAGGCTCCCTCTGACTCTTCATTCGCCTGTCCAGATAATCTCTGCAATCAGTAATTCTTTTAATTAACTCCTCAGAAAGTTCAATTTTCTGTTTTCCCTGAGATAATTCAAATATTTCAATGAGCTTATGATGTTTCAGGCTTAAATGAAAAGAGTCCATATGGCTTATATTTTATTATAATTTTGGTTATTTTTCTACAAATATAGAATAAAACAGCTATGACTCCTAAAAAAAAGAGGCCACCCTTTGGGGGTAGCCTCCTCGGGAGCTTAACCTAATTAATAACCTGGATTTTGTTGGGACACTATAGCAGGATTTGCGTCCATTTCTGACTGTGCAATAGGCAGAATTGTCTTATAGAAAGTCCTGTTAATTGTTTTTGTTCTGTGGCTTATCTGAACTGCAGGAGAGATGAAGTCATCATTGAATTCAATAGTCCTGTTCAAACGAAGCATATCAAAATACCTCTGACCTTCAGCAAAAAGCTCTTTACTTCTCTCATTTATAATCATGTCAAGAGTAATGTCTGATGCAGTTGCAGGTGCAAGGTTTGGTGATCTTTTTCTGATAGCATTCAGATAAGTAGCAGCCTTAGCCTTATCAGGGGCAGATTTTCTGAAAGCAGCTTCTGCTGCAGTAAGATAAATTTCAGAAAGACGAATTACCTTAATATTTACTGAAGATGTGGATCCTTTATCACCTTTGAGATCAACACCGGCATATTTTAGACAAGAACCAAATCTGGTATTAGATGACTCATCATAGTCCATGATTCCCCATCTGACATCTGCAGAGTCTTCTCCAAGTCTTGCAAGATAATAGTCACTTGCCATAAACCAACCCATAGCACCGGTAATCTTACCGTTTCTCAAAAGATAATAGCCCAGAGAACCTGTGCGAAGGTCACCCTCTGATACATACATAGCAAGTTCAAAGATTGACTCTGAACCATTTTCAAGTGACCAGGATGCCACCCATTTCTCATTTGTATAAAGAGTGTACTTCTTATCATTGATAATTGTCTCGGCTACTGTTAAAGCATCATCAAATCTGTCCATATGCAGATAAACCCTGCTCTGTATTGCCAGATTTGAATAATAGTTCATATAGCCTTTGGAAATAGTCTTTAAAAGAAGCGGTTCTGCATCCTTAAGGTCCTTCAGTATCTGAGTATACACCTCTTCAACAGAGTTTCTTGTTGGTTGAGCAGATGCATCAAGCGGCTCAAGAATAAGCGGAACTCCAAAAGATGCCTTATCCATATTATATGGCTTGCCATATAATCTGACAAGGTCAAAATACATAAGAGCTCTGGCTGTCAGTGCTTGCCCCTTGTAAGAATTAAGAGATGCGTTTCCTTTACCATCTGCCTCAAGTTTATTGATATTTAGTATAATGTTGTTAGCCTGGAGAATATTGTGATAAATCTGGTTCCAGTATCCATTATACGCATTAGATGTAGCAGAGTGGTTAAATGTATAAAGAGCATCCAGGCCTCTTCCCTGGGAGCGAATTGCGAAATCACCACCCTTAGCGTCTCCGTACATTATAAAGTTACGGCCATAGTAGTCGGCAGTAGCCAATTTACTCATCAGACCATTTATTGCAACGCCTGCATCGCTTACGTTGGTTATAGAGGTCTCAGATGCAGCAGAGTTGCTAGGCTTTACATCCAGAAAACCATTACAAGACGAAAGCAGAACAATGCTCATCAAAATTATTGAAATATTTATTTTTTTCATTGTTGCAACTTTTTATATTAGAATGTAAAATCAATACCGAATGTATAAGTCTTGCCGAGTGGAATCTCCCAGCCTCTTGTACCATATTCGTTAACTTCAGGATCGTATACATCGTATGCAGCCATTGTGAAGAGGTTAGTACCGTTGAAATATACTCTTGCATTTGCCAGTTTAATCTTGCTTACAATGTTCTTAGGAAGATTATATGCCAGGGTCATGCCTTTAAGTCTCAGGTAGTCTGCTTTATGCATATGTCTGGTACTTCTCTGGTTAACATCCTCCAGGTCAATTGCTATACGCATAGGATATTTTGCAGTTTTGTTTTCAGGAGTCCATCTGTTGTCATACTGATCTTTTGAAATAATTCTCTCCCAGTAGTAACCATCATCTGTAACATCACGTCCAACTGCGTCATAAGTGTAACCTCCAATTTTGTATGTAAAGTTCAGTGAAAGTGAAATACCTTTCCACTCAATGCTTGTATTAAGACCTCCAAATAGCTTTGGATGCACGTCACCAATGATTTTCTCAGATGCCTTAGTGTAGTTGTATGTTGCCGGTCTTCCGTCTACCATAAGGTCAGGTGTCTGATCGTTATTGAGGAACCAAAGGTTTTTACCTGTCTCGTCCTCAACACCTGCCCACTCGCGGCCATAAAGTGCCAGAGTTGATTTACCCTCCTGGTATATAAACTTAGCCCTTGAGTCACCACCTGTTGGGTCATACCATATTATATTCTGACCTCCGTAAAGCTTGGTAACAGTTGATTTAATGTAAGAGGCTGTCAGACCTGCACTCCAGTTAAGGCTCTCAGTCTTTACAATATCTCCGTTTAACTCAATTTCTATACCCTTATTATTGATCTCACCAACATTCTTAAGAGTTGAACCAAAACCGGTTACCCTTGAAATTGGAACATCCTGAAGAAGGTTTTTTGAATCTCTGTTAAATACCTCAACCGAGCCGGAGAGTCTTTGATCGAACAGGCCAAATTCCAGAGCTAAGTTTGAAGTGTAGCTTGTTTCCCATGACAAGTTAGCATCTGCAATTGTGCTTACAGCACTACCAGGTTGCTCCATATATTTGTCGCCATAAGTAGCAAGCGAACGCCATCCGTAATTTGAAGATGGAAGAGTACCATTTACGCCATAAGAGCCTCTTAGTCTTAGACTGCTGATAAGATCAACACCCTGCATAAATTTCTCTTTGTCTATTCTCCAGGATCCGGCTACTGACCAGAAATTACCCCAGCGCGCGCTTGGGCTCAATCTTGAAGAACCATCTCTTCTGTATGAAGCTGAGAAGTAATATTTATTATCATAGTTGTACTCCGCTCTTGAAAGCATAGATACCATTGTATTTCCCCAATAGTAAGCGCTTGCATCAAGTTTACCCGCAGTTGCAACAGTATGTAAAGCTCCTGATGGAAGATTTGTTCCTGTTGCTCTTACATATTCAGATTTATTCTCTTCAACTTCCCATCCGACAAGAACACCTACATTGTGTCTCTTTGCAAACTCCTTATTAAAATTAAGAGTTGTAGATGACACCCATTTGTTCATATTGGTTGACATTTCTGCTACAGAGCCTCCAACAGATGAACCGGAGAAGTGCAGCTTGCTGAAATATAAATGATCAAGTGTCTGAGTATTATCATATGAGAAAATTGACTTAAGAATTAACTCAGGAAGTATTTTAACAGTTACACTTTCGTTTGCAGATATACGGAGAGTTCTTGAATTGTTCTCCCACTCATTATTGTAATAAATTGGGTTATAAGCGTAGCTACCATACCTTGCAGTCCAGTCGGCACCGGTTTTATAGTCTGTTGGCCAGTATAAAGGCCACAACAGGTTTCTTGACTGCATAAAGTAGTTGCTACCTGTAGCTCTTGTATCATTAAAGCCGGTCTTATTGCTTCTTGCAATATTTATATTGGTTGTAAACTCAATTGATTTACCCACTTTCTGAGTAAGATTCACACGGCCGGTAATACGATTAAAGTCGTTTATAACACTTCTTCCAAGGTCTTTTGTATAAGAGAGAGAGGTGTAGTAGTTAGAGGCATCAGTAGCGCCACTTACAGAGAGGTCATATGATTGGTAGACTGATGTACGGAAAAGTACCTCATCCCAGTTGTAGAATTTACCTGCTCTGTCACCTGAAATTGTAAGAGAGTTAACAGTGTTATCGGGAGCAGTAAAAATGTAACCATGCTTATTAAATCTGTTGTTTAGCTGTTTAAGAGCATTGGCGCTTGCAACATCGTTGGTTTTTCCCCTGTAGTATACATCTGCATTCCAGAAGTTCTCATAGTATGCTTCAACTTGCTGCTCAGGAGTGGCTACTTCAAAGTTGTCGGTTGCAAAGCTAGGAGTAATACCTACAGAAGCTTTAAAGTTAACGCTGGTTTTACCAAGCTTTCCTCTCTTGGTTGTAATCATTATAACACCATTCGCAGCCCTTGATCCGTAAAGAGCAGATGCAGCAGCATCCTTCAAAACTGTGATTGATTCAATGTCAGAAGGATTAATTGTACTCATTACATTGTTTGAGGTGTAAATCCCCATCTGGGTAACATTACCTGAAACAACAGGGACTCCGTCAACAACATAAAGAGGCTCATTTGATGCATTCATTGACCCTACCCCCCTTACGCGAATAGAAGAGGTAGAACCTGCCTGACCGGATGTAGTGGTAATCTGCATACCGGCAACTTTTCCATTCATTGCGTTTTCAAAAGATAGTGTTGGAACATCTCTTATAGCTTCGCTCTTTACAACGCTTGCAGCACCGGTAAATGTTCCTTTGGTAGCGGTACCATAGGCAACAACCATCACCTCGTCCAGAGCAAGTGCATCAGGAGCCAGTATCACATCAATAACATTTCTGCCCCCTACAGGGACCTCTTGAGTGCGATAACCAATATAACTAAAAACAAGCACTGCATCGGCAGGTACATTTGTGAGGGTGTACTTGCCATCCAGATCAGTGTTGGCACCGGCACCTCTAACACCCTTAATAAGGATGGTCGCATAAGGAACCGGAGAACCGTCATCGGAAGAGGTCACCGTTCCGGTGACTCTCGTCTGGGCCCAACCGATATTAACCAGTAATATCGACAAGACAATCAAGATCGATTTCTTCATAGATTAAGTAATTTGAATTAAGGTTTTCGTTCAAAAATATAAAAAAAACAAACCAAAAGCAAAAAATTGTAATTTTTTACCTCTTGCCCATTAAATATTGTTATTACAGAGATTTCTTCAAGGCAAATTAAGCAAAAAATAGATTTTCAATTACAATTTGCAACCATTTTATATCTATTTTCTATCATATATTATATTTGTGTCTGCTTTTCCTTTCATTATATTCAGTTTTTGACCAAAAAAAAGAGCCGTATGTAACTATACGACTCTCTTAATAAAGTATAATAAAGCACTATCTTCTAAACGAACTCTTATCTCCTGATCTGCCCTGCGGACGCTGTGGCCTGCCACCCTCCGGACGTGGTTTGCGCTCAGGCTCAACATATCCTTCAGGTTTTTCGATTAAGACTTTGCGTGACAATCTCATCTTTCCGTTCTTTGGGTCCATCTCCAAAAGTTTTACCTCTACGGTATCACCTATATTAAGAACATCCTCAACTTTGTCTACCTTCTTCCAGTCCAGTTCAGATATGTGAAGAAGTCCCTCCTTACCAGGAAGAATCTGCACAAATGCTCCAAACTCCAGAATTGATACAACCTTTCCTGTGTAAACCTGTCCGGCTTCAGGGACAGTTGTGATATCCTTAATCCAGTTAAGAGCCTTTTCCATGCTCTGCTGATCGTCACCAAAGATGTCAACCACACCTGTTCCATCCTTCTCTGTTATTGTAATTGTAGTTCCAGTGGTCTTCTGGATATCCTGGATAACCTTTCCTCCTGTACCTATTACAGCACCTATAAAGTCACCCGGAATTACAATCTGTACAATTCTAGGAACATGAGGCTTCAGATCCTCTCTTGGCTCGCTTAGAGTCTTCATCATCTCCCCCATTATATGGAGACGACCCTGGCGCGCCTGCTCAAGTGCCTGCTCAAGAATTTCGTAAGAGAGCCCGTCAACCTTGATATCCATCTGAGTGGCAGTAATACCATCCTTAGTTCCGGTAACTTTAAAGTCCATATCTCCTAGATGATCTTCGTCACCAAGTATATCTGAAAGAACAGCAAACTTTCCGCTCTTAGAATCTGATATCAGACCCATTGCAATACCTGATACCGGTTTTTTAATCTTTATACCGGCATCCATAAGTGCAAGGGTACCTGCACAAACAGTAGCCATTGAAGAGGATCCGTTTGATTCAAGGATGTCTGAAACAACCCTTACTGCATATGGATTTTCATCGCCTACCGGAACAACATACTTCAAAGCTCTAAGTGCAAGGTTACCATGACCTATCTCTCTCCTGCCGGTACCTCTGTATGGTTTTGCATCACCTGTAGAGAACGGAGGGAAGTTATAGTGAAGAACAAACTGCTCAGAACCCTCAACAAGAACCTCGTCTACAGCCTTCATATCCAGCCTGGTACCCAGAGTAACAGTGGTAAGAGACTGAGTCTCTCCCCTTGTAAATACAGCGGATCCGTGTGTTGCAGGAAGGTAGTCAACTTCACACCATATAGGTCTGATATCTTTAGTCCCTCTACCATCAAGCCTTACACCCTCATTGAGAATCATCTTTCTCATGGCCTCCTTTTCAACATCGTGGTAATATCTGGTTATCATACCTTTTTTAGCTGCAGCATCCTCTTCAGATAGAGTTGCAATAAATTCGGCTTTAAGAGCCTCAAAAGCATCAGTTCTCTCCTGCTTTGCACTTGGTGTGGTAGCTATTTTATAGCACTTATCATAGCAGAAATCCCAAACTGATTTGCGTAGCTCCTCATCCTGTGTTTCATGACAGTAAGCTCTCTTCTGCTCTTTTCCTGCCTCTTTCATCAGCTCCATCTGAGCCTGACACTGTATCTTTATCTCTTCGTGAGCAAATTTGATAGCCTCAAGCATATCCGCCTCTGCTACCTCCTTCATCTCACCCTCAACCATCATAATGTTGTCAATAGTTGCAGCAACCATTATATCGATATCTGCGGTTTTAAGTTCAGTAAAGGAGGGGTTAACCACAAATTTACCATCAATACGGGCAACTCTCACCTCTGAGATAGGCCCGTTAAACGGAATATCACTTACAGCAAGCGCTGCCGATGCTGCAAGTCCTGCAAGTGCGTCCGGCATAATCTCTTTTTCTGCCGATATAAGATTTACTGTTACAAATACCTCTGCGTGAAAATCGTCAGGGAAAAGAGGTCTCAGTGCGCGGTCAATAAGCCTGGACACTAATATTTCAGAGTCGTTAGGACGACCCTCTCTCTTTAAAAATCCTCCGGGGTATCTCCCTGCAGATGCGTACTTCTCTTTGTACTCGACAGACAAAGGCATGAAGTCAACATCCTCTTTTGCCTCTTTTGCGCAAGTGACAGTTGCAAGCAACATTGTCTTACCCATTTTTACTACAACTGAACCGTCTGCCTGTTTGGCCAGTTTACCGGTTTCAATTTCAATCTCCCTTCCATCACTCAACTTGATGGTTTTCTTAATAATATTCATATAAATTCTCTGCAGCCCGGCCCTCCCTGTGAGGGTCCATTATTACTTATGTACAGCTACGCTTGTTGCCCCGGGTTGCTTAAGGAGACAACAAGCATAAATTTTTTCCACCACAAATGTAATCAGATTATTTCACATGAGAAAGGGCTGCCCTGTTGGACAGCCCCTCTGATTTTTGCTCTATTTATTTTACTTACGAAGGTTAAGTGCCTTCACAATGCTTCTGTATCTCTCAATGTCAGTCGCCTTCAGATAGTCCAGAAGACGGCGTCTCTTACCAACCAGCTTAAGAAGTGATCTCTGTGTAGAGTAGTCCTTCTTGTTTTGTTTAAGGTGACCGGTAAGGTGAGCGATACGGTAGGAAAATAAAGCTACCTGACTCTCTGCTGAGCCGGTATCTGCATTAGACTTTCCGTATTGTCCGAAAATCTCTTGCTTTTTGTCCGATGTTAAATAGTTCGCCATTTTTAAGCAATTGATGTATTTGTTTTCCCAAAATTGGGTTGCAAAGATAGACATATTTTTCCAAGGCGCAACTATTTTCCTAATTTTGTGGTTCAAACCATATAGAAATGATACCTTTTTCTGAAGCACTTAATATTGTAAAGCATAACACTATTAAACCGGGTTATGAAAATGTCCCCCTCTCTGCTGCGTCCGGGAGGTACCTTGCTGAGACTATTTATGCCGACAGAGATACTCCCCCTTTTAATAAATCGGCAGTTGACGGATTTGCCTGCAGGGGAGAGGATCTTGGAGAGAAACTGGAGATTGTGGAGACAATACCTGCCGGATACGAGCCATCTGTTAAGGTGGAAAAAGGCAAGTGTTCCAGGATAATGACCGGAGCAATGCTCCCGGAGGGGGCAGATACAGTTGTAATGGTTGAAGACTGCGTTGTTGAGGATAATTATATGCACTTCAGGGGAGGTAAAGGGAGGGATAATATTTGTATGCGGGGAGAGGATATGAGCAGTGGAAGCATAGCTATTCCGTCTGGTACTTTGATAAATGCAGCCCATATTGCCATCCTTGCATCAATGGGTATCTCATCTCCTCTTGTATGTAAAAAATTTAAAATTGGAGTACTCTCAACCGGAGACGAGATCATAGAGCCGGAGGCCACTCCATCAAGGGTTCAGATAAGAAACTCTAACGGATGGCAGCTTTATGCCCAGACTCTATCTGCAGGTGCAGATGCAGAATATCTTGGAATTGCCAGGGATGATAGAGAGGATGTAAAAACAATGATAACAGAGGGATTCAGGAATAATGATGTTCTGATAATTACCGGAGGTGTATCAATGGGAGATTTTGACTATGTACCTGATACTCTTGAATCTTTAGGATTCACTATTCTCTTTGACAAGGTAGCAGTTCAGCCGGGTAAGCCGAGTACATTTGCTGTGAAAAAAGATGAGTCCGGTGAAGTTTCAAAGGTTGTATTTGCTCTCCCCGGAAATCCTGTCTCCTGCTATCTGCAGTTCCTCCTTTTAGTAAAGGAGTGGATATGCTCCTCATCAGGAGGCTCATCAAGCAGGATCTGGACAAAAGTTCCAATAGCACAGGAGTATAAAAGGAAGAACACATCCAGACTCTCCTTTATACCCGGAAGAATATCTGCTGAAGGGGAGTTTGAAACTCTCTCCTACAACGGATCTGCGCATATCCTGGCTATGGGAGAGGCAACTGCTGTAGCCTCTGTGCCTGTGGGGAGAGGGGATATAAAAAAGGGTGAGTCTGTTACAATTTTTATCCTTGAGTGATGCCAAAAATATATATCCATCCGGAGTTTGGTGAGATTACAATAAGAAGAGCCAGACTCTCCGGAAGGGTGAAACTTGCAGTACACCCAATAAATGGTATATCGGTAACAGTTCCCTGGCTGGTAAGCTACTCACGGGCAATTGCTTTTATTGATGAAAAGGCAGAGTGGATATCGGCAACTCTTCTGAAACAGAGCAGAAAAAGGGAGGAGGAGGCAATCAGGCTGGGCCCCGGAAAAGCTCTTAAACTTATCACCGGAGAGATACCATACGAGGGGTTTAAAAACTCGTCTGAGGAGGAGATTATTAAAGTAATCCGGAAAGAGGCAAAAAAATATCTTCCCGGAAGAGTAGAGATGCTTGCCGCCACATTGGGTTTTAAACCTGGCAGGGTGACTGTAAGAAATAACAGAACAAACTGGGGTAGCTGTTCAAAATCGGGAAACATAAGCCTCAACATTCATCTGATGAGATTGTCATCTGAATTGGCTGATTTTGTAATAATTCACGAGCTGTGCCACCTTGTTCACAGAAATCACGGGCCCGGATTTCACTCTCTGCTCAACTCCCTGAGCGAAGGGAGAGAGAGGGAGCTGAACAGAATGCTCAGGAGAGAGAGACCTCAGGTTCTTTTTATTTTGGAAAATCCTGAAATCACATAACATAAAAAAGAGGCCGACAAAAAAGCAATTTTTCGTTGGTCTCTTTTTTTCTTGTAATTATCATTTATCTGTATCAGCTAAGGAAAACATTGGCTCCCGAAGAGGGAGGGGACCCATCGAAGATGGGGAGGATTTTCCGTGCTGATGCAGATAAATGATATAACAAAAAAGGCTAACCAATTACATTTTGGTCAGCCTCAACATTGAAGTTTTGGTTAAGAAACGGGAACTACTTTGTAAGTCCGCTTATTCTGATAAACAGAGCGTCAACTCCTTTAAGTAAATCCTGGCTGATAGCCTTAAAATGCTTCTTTGGGCTTTCAATCTCTTTACTGTTTACCCTCTCAAAAAGTTCATTTCTCAGAACAACTGCATCATTAATAATTGAGACAGCCTCGTCTGTTTTCTCTTCAGGATTGATATACATGAATACCCAGCAGTCAGAGATAACCTCACTTACCAGAAAGTCTATATCCTTTTTAATTGTTCTTAAACTTGCCATATTTTTGTTAGAATTTTCGCAAAGGTAGCAAAATATTTGAATTTAGAGTTTTGATATGCCTATACCCGGCAGATCATTAAGAGTTATCTTACCATCAACAATGAGCATTCCTTTGTAAACATCGTTTGAAATAAGAAGGTTCCCATCCAGGTCTGCCCACTCTGTTTCCGGTGCAAGTTGTGCTGCAGCAGATATTGCACAGGATGTCTCAGTCATACAGCCAATCATAAGCCTCATATGGAGAGCCTTTGCCAATGAAACCATCTCTCTTGCCTCCCTCATTCCGGTGCATTTCATTAGTTTGATGTTTACACCATGATAAGCACCCTTAAGCTTAGGAATATCAGTTAGCCTCTGGCAAGCTTCGTCTGCAATTACAGGAAGCGGGCTGTTCTCTGTTACCCATGCAGCCTCATCCAGAAGAAGCTTAGGCATAGGCTGCTCAATCATATTCACATTCCTCTCATTAAGCCAGTGGATCATATCAAGGGCATAGTGCTTATCCTTCCACCCCTGATTTGCATCAACACAAATGATAGTATCTGTAACCGACCTGATTGTATTTACCATCATCTTGTCTGTCTTCTCGTCCCTCCCCAGTTTCACCTTAATTACTTTGTAAGGTGAAGCTTCGCGGGTCTTTTCCTTAACAACCTCCTCTGTATCAAGACCTACCGTAAATGAGGTGTTTGGTGTTGTTTCAGGATTAAATCCCCAGATTTTCCACCAGGGCTGCCCCATTATCTTACCGACTATATCATGCAATGCTATGTCCACAGCAGCTTTAGCAGCAGTATTATTAATAGCAATTGAATCAACATAAGCCATAATATCCTGTATCTGGAAAGGGGAATTGAACCTTGACAAATCTACTTTCTTAAGGAAATCAATAACGGAGTTCTGAGTCTCTCCAAGATACGGGGGCAAAGCAGCTTCTCCGTAACCAACCATTCCGTCCCACTCTATCTCGGTCAAAACTATAGGAGTCGTGGTTCTGGATGAGTTTGCAATGGTAAAGACATGTCTCATCTGAGCATCGTAAGGTCTGAATGAGAGAACCATCTTTTTACTGCCACCTTTTGAGGCAACCCTCTGTCTTGCCTGAGCAAAAATATCAAAGGGGTTTATAAGAGCTGTCGCAGCAGTAAGCAGGCCTGCACTTTTGATAAAATTTCTTCTTGATGTAAGCGTCATTACTTTAATTGTTTGATGAGTTACTAGTTAGCCACATACCAGGCGTGTTTTGACACAGATATAATATCCGGATCCTTGTCAATCATTGTAAGAATTCTTCTTGCCCTTACAAGCCTTGTAGATCCTTCATAATAATTTGGGGCATCTTTTAGAAGTGAGTTTATTCTAACTGATGTTGCAGCGTGGATAAATTCACCATTTGCCATATATATACCAACATGAGTAATTCTCTCAGGCCTCTCTTCTGTAGCCTTTGAACCAAAGAAGAGAAGATCGCCTGCTTTAAGATTTCCAAAATCCTCCGTAAGCTCAACATCTTCCCCTGTTTTTGCCTGCTGAGAGGCATCTCTTTCAAGGATTACGCCATTAAGGAAAAATACTGTTTTGGTAAATCCGGAGCAGTCCATTGCCTTAACTGATGTCCCTCCCCACATATATGGAAAACCGACAAACTGTCTGGCAGTTGCAAGAATATTCTCAGGTGATGGATTCCTTGATGCCAGCCATTTTGAGAAATCTGCAGTATTTGCAGTAAGTACAAATGCCTCTCTGCCGTCAGGAAGCTGAACCTTCACATAAGGTCCTGCATTGGCTACAAACTTCACGATATTACCCATGATTCCGTCAGCAACCACAGCTGAAGTCTCAGATGCACCTGCCCTGTAAAGAGTATAGTGAGTTGTAATAATTACCTTTTGAGCAGCCCTCCACCCATTAAATTCTGACTCGTTCATATAGGCAATACTTCCGGATGAAACCCATGCTATGTAACCCTCAGGTGTGACAGCTCTTGTCCATCCTCCCCTCTTCTCAAGAATTTGCAAAGGGGCTCCCATAACGGTTTGTGTAGCCGATTCACTTGAGTAGTTGGGAGAGTATCTGAAATTGATTGCAGATTGGTTTGTTATACCGAATACTTTGTCACCAAGTGCAGGGTGAGGAAGCATTACCATACTATCAAGAGCATCAATTCCGGCCTCAGAAAGTTTTGCTATAAGAGCATCCTTTGCAGCAGACTCAGTTGTGGAACCTCTGAGAATAACAGTATCTCCTTTTTCAGAAACTTCAAGTTTTGCTTCGAAAGTTTTAGCTCTCCTGTCAGGAGCAAACTCCTCTTTAACCTTATCGAAAATTCCGGAGAATGTACCCTCAATCTTCTCTTTCTCAGACTCACTCGTACAGCCGAATACTAAAAAGGCTGCCGAAAAAATTAACAATAGTTTTTTCATCTTATGGGGTTTTAATTGATTATTTCGTGAATTTCACCGCTTTACTTTCATTGTAGAGGCGATCCAGTGCAGAGATATAGTAATCATATAATCCGCTCTCCTGAATCTTCAAACTTCTCTCACCTGTCAGTGCTATAATTGCCTTGCTGTTATTAAAATCAGGTGTAGCACCCTTTTCAAATTTATATATCAGGTAATAATAAGCCCTTTCAGAGTTACATTCCTCAAGAGGAGCATCCCCTGCAGGAAGAGGATCTCCGCTCCACTCAAGATAGGGCGCCCCCGATTTCACAACAATTTTTGCCTCTGCAGGAGGTGAAGGAGGAGTTGTTTCAAAACCTCTCAGAGAGGGGATAATGGAAGGATTGGTATAGAGCCCTTCAAGTACAGAATTAATACCAACCACATTCTTCTTCATATCCTTTGCACTGAAATAGCAGACCCCCTGGTATTCCGTAATACCCCTGAGCATCTCTGCCTGCTTTTTAATCTCATCCGCAGATCTCCATGCCTCAATTTTTGCTGCAGGGTCCAGTCTGTATGTACCCAGTCCTCCATATACCGGAGTACCGGCTGAGTTATCCCTCCACCACTCTGCAAGTATTTTGAAATCGGCAGCAGGATAACCAATGTTGAAATAGAGCTGTGGCAAAATATAATCAAGCCACCCCTCCTCCATCCATTTAAGAATGTCTGCGTGCAGGTGGTCGTAGTTTGTATATCCAAAACTTCTGGTATCAGATCCTCTTGGATCCTCTGCCTTATTTCTCCAAACAGCGTATGGGCTAATCCCAAACTTCACAAAGGGCTTGACTGATTTTATTGTGTCTCTTAACATTTTTACAACCAAATCTACATTCTCCCTTCTCCATGCCATTTTATCCTCCCTCTTGAACCCTCTGTTATGTTTTGCAAAGGAGGATTCATCAGAAAAATCATTATTTGGGTAGAAATAGTCATCAAAATGGA
The DNA here is from genome assembly GCA_035609245.1 of Bacteroidales bacterium MB20-C3-3. NCBI lineage: Bacteria > Pseudomonadati > Bacteroidota > Bacteroidia > Bacteroidales > Bacteroidales bacterium MB20-C3-3. The sequence goes on from CP141202.1 coordinate 1,156,957, forward strand.
TTCCGTCAAGGTCGTATCTTGTAACCAAATCTTTGATAACTTTTGTAAGAAACTCTCTGGTCTCCGGATAGGCGGGGTCAAAATATAGTTTGTTGCCATGCTTTACAAAGAGGTGTGGCTTTTTTCTGTAAATATGATCAGGTGACATATCCTTGATATTATTTACATTCTGGCTCACTCTGTAAGGATTTAACCAGGTGTGCAACTCCATCCCTCTTTTATGAGCCTCTTCAATTGCAAATGCAAGAGGATCGTAAAAAGGGGCCGGAGCTCTCTTCTGATCACCTGTCAGATAAATTGACCATGGTTCAAGCTCTGATTTATAGAACGCATCTGCGGTTGGTCTTATCTGAAGAACAACAGCATTAAAATTCAAACTCTTATAAAGATCAAGCATCTGAATTAACTCTCTCTTCTGCTGGTCAGTTGAGAGGTTTGGAGATGATGGCCAGTCAATGTTATTAACTGTGGCTATCCACACTCCTCTCCACTCTCTTTTTCCGTCATGTTGAGCCTTTGCTTCAACAGAGTTTATTATTGAAATTGTTACAAATAATAAAACCGATAACAATTTGACAATCTGCTTTTTAAATAATATCATTATTATATGGGGTTAGTTAATCCTTACAAAGATATTATATTTGTGCAAAATATTAAGAAGAATGATAGTAGATTCACTTAAAGGATTTGAAAGATATACCTCCCTGCATCCGCTGTTTGACAAGGCATTCAAATATATAGGGAGAACAGACCTGCTCTCAATGGAGCCCGGTGAATATGAAATAGAGGGGCGTGATATCTATTGTAAAATTTGGGAGGGAGAGTGCAAAGACAACGAAATTCCAAAGCTTGAGGTTCACGATACATATATTGACATTCACATAGTCCTGAAAGGCACAGAGACCATAGGAACAAGAGACAGGAGCAGATGCCAGGGAGACAACATCCCATATGATCAGACAAATGATGTGGCATTTCTTGAAGAGGAGCCGGAAAATTTTGTAAGTCTTGGAGAGAGTAATCTGGCTGTAATTTTTACTCATGATGCACATGCACCGCTCATAGGAAATGGCTTTCTTAAAAAAGCTGTCATCAAAATAAGAATGTAGGTGGAAAAAGTGATGCCACTATTCAGTGAGGGGAGAAGATATAACTCATTTGTGGGTTATTTCAGGGAGAGGTACGGAACAAGATTACAAAAAATTGTTGTTGACGCAGGCTTCACATGCCCAAACAGGGACGGAAGTGCCGGGATGGGCGGATGCACATATTGTGATAATGATGCCTTCCATCCATCCTACTCAACACCTGACAAGCCGATAATTCAGCAAATAGAGGAGGGTATAGCCTTTCACAAAAACAGATACAGAAGGGCTGCAGGATATCTTGCATATTTTCAGCCCTACTCTAATACATATGCACCTCTAGAGATACTGAAAAAGAGATATTACGAGGCTCTCTCTCATCCTGAAGTTAGAGGAGTGGTGCTGGGAACCAGACCGGACTGCATTGACAGCGAAAAACTGGACTGGCTGGCAGAGCTGGCCAGAGAAAAAGTTGTTATTGTTGAGTATGGCGTTGAGTCAGTTTACGACACAACTCTAAAGCGTATAAACAGGGGTCACGACTACGCCACAACACTTCAAGCCATAGAGGAGACAGCTAAAAGAGGGATTGACCAGGGTGCCCATTTTATATTCGGGCTACCTGGTGAGTCTAAGGAGCAGATGATTGCAATGGCTGCCGAAATCAACAAAATGGCTGTAAATTCAGTTAAATTTCATCAGTTGCAGATTGTAAAAGGAACCTATATGGAGCAAGAATTCGCAGAGAGTCCTCAGGACTTTGTCCAATTTTCCCTTGAAGAGTATATTGATTTCTTTATAGATTTTCTTGAGCTGCTCAGACCTGATATTCACATAGAGAGATTTGCCGGAGAGGTTCCGCCCAAATTTGTCAACAATATGCCATGGGGAACAATCAGGTATACTGAGATTCACAGATTAATGGAGAAGAGGCTTAGCGAACGGGACACCTGGCAGTCCCGTCGCTACAACCCATAAAATATTAATCCTCAAGCATAGGTTTTGTGGAGATTTTCTCTCCTGTTGCCTCTATCATCCACCTCTGCGGAGCCACGCTGCCAATAGAGTATATTCTCATAACCTCTTTCGCCCACTCTTTTCCATGGTAGAATTTTTCCAGCTGATACTCTATAATATGACCAAGCGGATAGTTTGCCAGATAGAGTGGCGTGTTTATCATATGAGAGTATATTCCTAGAAGCGGCAAATCCTCTCCCCCCAATACAGGCTTATAGTATCTATTCCAGATATCTTTTGATATACGGACTACAGCATCTTTGAGCATCTTTGCGTCTGCATCAGGATTTGCGTACATCCACTTCCACACATTTATGTCAACAAGTGCAACTCCCATTATTTCATAAGACCCCCAGAAGATATCAAGTTCGGTCATCTTAGCCTGCTCAGGATCTGTGTTTGAGTAGCCCAAAAGCTGTAAATCTCTTTTCTGGAATACAAATGCATTAGCCTCTGTAAAGGCAGTGTTTGGGACACCATTAAGCATATAGTAATCAACATCCCTCAGGCTTATTGTCTGCTCTACATTATGCCCCAGCTCGTGAACTGCAATATTGAACCCTTTATAGTCCATACCCCCTTTGGAAAGCCTTGTCCTCAGCCTTGCCATATCCTCTTTTGATGAGGCTCCCCAGGCGTGTCCCGAGCCTCTGGCTGCCTCAACAACAATGGCCCCTCCAAGCTCATCGGCCTTATCTGAAGGGAATCCGAATCTCTTTAGCATGGCAGGTATTGCTTTATCAAATGCCTCTGCATCCGGGAAAAGTGCTCTGGTTTTTGCTGAAAGGGCCTCCTCTGAGATGGAACTTCTTGATTTAAATCCATCATACCAAATATCAAACGGCTCCAGAGGCCTTCCAAGCCTTTGGCTAATCATATCAGCAACTTTTGATACTTTAGGAGAGCTTATATATTCAGTAAACATCTGTTCAATATCATCAACTTTAATCTGCATTGCTCCGTCAAAAGCCCTGCTTATTGCATCCGGGTATGCAAAAGAATATTTATCAACCTTCTGCTGTGCACGGAACTGGTTAAGTAAAACCTGATATCTTCTCTCTCCCTCAGGCTCTGCATCAGCCTGTTTTCCATCAATAATAATACTGTTTGAATATGGCTTCCAGTCATAGCGAGTACTGTTTATCACATCTTTGGGAATTGTCTGCTCAACTATATGAAGCATTACCCTGAGTATCATCCTCTGCTTCTCCAGATTATCAGGAACATTTGCATAATTTGATTTAATCTCGTCTCTCAGATTCCAGTGGCTGAGCAGGACCATATCCTCCGGAAAAAGCTTTCTGCCATCTTCAGTAACCAAATGCCCCATCATGATATTATAGCCTGCAATATAACTCTCGGCCTCAGCCTCAGCATCGGCAACCATCTGTTTAACAGCAGCAGGCGGGTCAGGTGTGAAGACATCACCCATTCTTGCATATGCCCACTCAAGCCTGCTCCAGTTTTCACCCATCTCCTCTTTCTCGTTAAGGGTGAAGAACGGAAAATTAAGTATTGTTATAAATGCTATTCTATTGTTGTACAAATCTTCTGAAAGGTGACTTGACGGGTCGTAAGCTCCAAAAATATAATCCGGAGTAGTTAGTGTATCACCGTCAAGATGCATTGGCTTTTTTAACTCAACGCTCATTTTGTTGTAACCTCCCCATATTGCCTCAAATGCTACAGAAAGTTTGTTAAACAACTCCTTCCGCTTCTCCGGTGTTGCTGCATAACCGGAAACACAAAACTCTGCAAACTCTTCCGGCGTCCCAAACTTTGATCTCCACTGCTGCGCAACCTGAGTTACACCGGCTCTGAGTAAAGCTGTATCAGATATCGCAGGGTTGTCATTTAAGATTCTGGTAATAACGCTCTCAGTAACGCCAGGTTGAATATTGGAACTCTCCATAATATCACTTTTCTCTTTGAAGTTTGTGCATGATGCCGCCAAAGCAGCGACCAACGCAATAAATAGTGCAAATCTGTTTTTCATAACCGTTTAGTTTGACCCCTAATATAACCATTTTTTATTTATCTTTGCCGATTATAACAACATCAGCCATGCAATCACTATCAAACAGATTCATCCCTGAAGGGCTTACCTTTGACGACGTTCTCCTTATTCCTGCACGCAGTGAAGTTTTACCCAGAGAGGTAGACCTCTCTACTATGTTCTCAAGGAACATTAAAATCAGTGCTCCGGTGGTCTCTGCTGCAATGGATACCGTTACAGAGGCGGCTCTTGCAATTGAGATAGCCCGTGAGGGGGGAATTGGTGTTATTCACAAGAATATGCCCATAGAGGCTCAGATGGAGCATGTAAGGAAGGTGAAGAGGGCAGAGAACGGAATGATATATGACCCCATCACAATTCTAAAGGACTCTACTGTTGGGGGAGCAATCCAGATAATGAAGGAGAATGGAATTGGCGGAATTCCTGTTGTAGATGAAAATCATAAACTTATAGGTATTGTTACTAACAGAGACCTGAGGTTTATTGATAACATGAAGACTCCCATTGAGGAAATAATGACCAAAGAGAATCTTATTACAGCACCAAAAGGGACAGATCTTCAGCAGGCATCTGCAATTCTGAAAAGATATAAAATAGAGAAATTGCCTGTAGTTGATAATAACGGCAAATTAATAGGTCTGCTTACTTACAAGGATATAACTAAGATTAAAGATAATCCCCAGGCCAGCAAAGATGAAAAGGGGCGCCTCCTGGTGGCTGCAGCTGTTGGCGTTGGTTCAGACACACTGCTTAAAATTGAAAAGCTGGTTTCAGTGGGTACCGATGCAGTTGTGATAGACACAGCTCACGGACACTCGGTAAATGTTCTTAAAACAATTAAAAGTGCCAAGGATGCCTTTCCGGGACTTGAAATAATAGCAGGGAATATTGCAACGGCAGAGGCAGCCAAAGCACTCGCAGAGTGTGGTGTAGACGGAGTTAAGGTTGGTATTGGCCCCGGTTCAATTTGTACAACAAGAGTTGTGGCAGGAGTGGGTGTTCCTCAGCTTACAGCAATTATGCTGGCTGCAGAGGCACTAAAGGGCACAGGCATTCCGATTATTGCAGATGGTGGAATCAGGTATTCAGGAGATATTGTAAAGGCACTGGCAGCCGGAGCCTCCACAATTATGGCAGGGTCTTTGTTTGCAGGAGTAGATGAGTCTCCGGGTGAGACAATTATTTTAAACGGAAGGAAGTTTAAAGCATACAGAGGGATGGGATCACTTGAAGCTATGCAGCAGGGTTCAAAAGACAGATATTTCCAGGATATGGAGGATGATATTAAGAAACTTGTTCCTGAAGGTATTGTTGCTCAGGTTCCTTACAAAGGCACCCTGAGTGAAGTTATTTACCAGATGCTTGGGGGGCTGAGAGCCGGAATGGGTTATTGCGGAGCCAGAAATCTCCAGGAACTTACTAAGGCAAGCTTCATAAGGGTAACCGCTGCAGGTGTAATTGAAAATCACCCTCACGATGTAACCATCACAAGAGAGTCTCCAAACTACAGCAGGTAATTAAATTTAAAAATGAGGAGAATTTTAGTTTTTATTCTTACGGCAATTTTGGCAATATCATGCAAATATCTTGAGCTTAATTCAGGAGATACTGTTGTTGCAGAGGTTAACGGGAAAAAACTATATGAATCAGAGGTACGCTCGCTTGTCCCTGCAGGAACTCCCGCGGCAGACAGTCTTGAAATGCTTAAACAGTATGTTAACAGATGGGCTCTTAAGCACCTCCTGTTAAAGAAGGCTGAAGATGAACTCTCAAAGGAGGAGATTGATGTTGAACAGGAGATTGAGGACTACAGATCATCTCTTCTCATGTACAGATTTGAGAAGAATTTTATAGATCAAAGGCTGGATACACTTATTACAGAACAAGAGTGCAGAGACTATTACGAAAAAAACTCTCTCCATTTTACCTTAACTACCCCTGCTGTAAAGGCAAGATTTGCTAAAATTTCAAACAGCTCACCCAATCTTGAGAATCTTAGAAAGGGTTACAAAGCACAGTCCATAGAGGATATTGAGGAGTTCGAGCGGATTTGCTACAGCTCTGCCGAGAAATATGGCAACTTTAACAACCAGTGGATTGACCTCTCCATGGTGGCAAGAGAAGTCCCTTATGACACTCAAATGCTTGAAAAAGAGATTAAAGCCGGCAATTCTACTGAAATTAAGGACTCGTTATATACATATCTTATCTATTACAGCGATAAAATATTCCAGGGAGAGGTTGCACCATTTGAGTACTACCTTCCTGAAATAAAAGAGATAATCCTGAGTAAAAGAAAACAACAGCTTGTTTCTGACCTTGAAAAGAATCTTATTAGGGAGGCAATAGACAAGAATCATCTTAAAACAAATTTTAACAACCAAGGAAAATGAGAAAAGCAATTAATGCTATACTGATATTTGCTTTCATGGCAATCTCGGCAAACAGCTATTCACAAAAATACAATAACGGACTGGTTGACAAGACAGTTGCAATAATCGGCAACGATATGATACAGCTATCCACTATTGAGGCCGAGGTACAAATGATGATGGTTCAGGGAATTACATCTGACCATAACATCAGATGCGAAATCCTTGAAGATTTGCTGAAAAACAAGCTTCTTCTTACTCAGGCCAGACTGGACAGTATCATTGTAAGTCCTGAAAATGTTGAAGCAGAGCTTGGCAACAGAATACAACAAGTACTGACTCAGCTTGGAGGTGAAAAAGCCCTGGAAGAGTATTTCAAAAAGCCACTATTCAAACTCAGACAAGAGTGGAGAGAGGCTATCCATGAGCAGTTGCTTACACAAGAGATGCAGAGGAAGGTGGCACAAGGTGCTCCAGAACTCACTCCATCTGATGTTCAGGCATTTTATGACAGAACTCCAAAAGACTCACTTCCAATAATTTCAACCCAGTACCAGATAAAACAGATTGTTCTCTATCCAAACAAAGAGGCTGCTGTAATGGCTGTAAAAGAGAGACTGCTGGAATTTCGTGAAAGAGTAATGAAGGGGGAGAAATTCTCAAATCTTGCAACTATATATTCCCAGGATCCGGGAAGTGCCATAAAGGGAGGAGAGCTTAGAATGGCCTCCAAACAGCTTTACTGGCCGGCTTTTTCAGATGCTGCAATGGCACTTAAACCAGGCCAGGTATCACAAATTGTTGAGACTCCGGATGGTTTTCACCTTATTCAGCTTATTGAAAAAGAGGGCGATATGTTCAATGCAAGACACATCCTTCTTAAGCCGCTTTATACCACAGATGACAGAACAAAAGCTTTTGCAAAACTTGACAGTATTAAGACAAAAATTATTGCTGACAGTATAAATTTTGAAACAGCTGCTCTCAGATTCTCTCAGGACCCTAAGACATATATAAACGGCGGTCTGATGGCAGAAGAGATGTCAGGATCGGCACTTTTTGAGAAAGACCTCCTTAAACCTGAAGACTATGCAGTAATTAAGGATATGAAAGTAGGCGAAATTTCAGATCCTTTTGAATCTACAGATAACGAAGGCAGGAGCGGAAATACAGTTTACAAGATTATTAAGCTTGAGAAGATAGTCCCATCTCACATTGCATCATTTAAGGATGATTTTAACATTCTTCTCAGCGAGGCAAAGAATCAGGCAGCATCAAAAGAGATAGAGGATTTTATCAAAAAGAGACAAGAGAGTACTTTTATAAGAATTGACTCTATGTTTACCGGTTGTCCGTTTAAAAGAGAGGGCTGGATAAAATAATGTTTTTTAATTTACTGGCTGTAGCTGCAACTGCTCTTATTGTGCAGACGACACCGGCGGATACAACATCGGCCGGAAGGAAACTGGTCAGACTAATCAGCGCCGAGTCGGCTCAGCTAATTGTAAGAGATAGCGTCACATACAGAAAAGTAACCGGTCCCGCTCAGTTTCTACACAATGACACATACATATTATGCGATTCTGCAATCTGGAATGTTGAGCAGAATGTTGTTGATGCAATGGGTAATGTTCAGGTTATTCAAAATGAGACTATTCTTTACAGTGACAAAATCAACTATTTGGCAGACAGCTCTCTTGCAAAGGTAAGAGGCAATCTGGTTCAGCTTGTTGATAAAGAGAACAACAGACTTAGGACACATTTTCTTGACTTTCACACTAAGGATAGTATTGCTGTTTTCTTTCAGGGGGGCAGTATGATGAATAAGGATGGAGGAGTTATTGAGAGTCTTGAGGGGATATATGAATCCAAAATCAAGAAATTCCGATTTCTCAAAAATGTTGAGATGAAGTCAGATTCAACCTTACTTAAAGCCGACTCTCTGGCATATTTTTCAGAACTTAACAAGGCTCTGTTTCTGGGTCTCACACATGTCTGGCAAGACACTGTATACCTCAGGGCAAACAGCGGATGGTATGAGAGAGATACGGAAAAGTATCTTTTTTCTGACAAGGCATATGTACTAACGAAGAAACAAGAGGTTTGGGCTGATCAGATTTTCTATGACAAAAAAACAGGCAAGGCAGATCTGGTAAAGGAGATACAGATTGTAGACACTTCCCAGAAGGTAATTTTCTTTGCAGATAAAGGGAACTATATAAAGGAGCCACTACAGGCTACTCTGTACGAAAAACCCTCCATGGCCTACTACTCTCTTAGCGAAGAGCAGTCAGATACTCTGTTCCTCTCGGCTGACACTCTTAAATACTATACAAGAGCCCTTGGAGATCTTGACTCCTCATTTGTAGCAGATGCTAAAGAGAGATATAAGTTATCTAAAAAAGATCCTCTCCAGACTTTAATTAACAATGTAAAAAAGGAGGGTGAAGGCGATAAAGGCATCAAACCTCCTCAGCTTGCTCCTCCGCCACCCCGGAACACTCCGGTTACAAGCACACCCATAAAAGACAGTCTGTTAGCGCCTAAAGATTCTCTGATTGTTGTAAAAGATTCTCTGATTGTTGTAAAAGACTCACTTCTGGTTTTAAACGATAGCATTGCAATATCCTCACCACCTCAAAAAGACACTACCACTATCAGGTTTACGCTCGCATACAATAATGTAAAAATTTTCAGAGGTGTGATGCAGGCAAAATCCGACTCTCTTACTTTCAATTCAATTGACTCAATTGCCAGATTATACACACTGCCTGTTATGTGGAATGAGGGTAGTCAGTTTACTGCAGACAGCATACAGTTTGTTCTCTCGGGGAACAAATTATCTAAAGCAGAGCTTATGTCTAATGCATACTATATCTCAAGGGAGGATTCGCTGTACTATAATCAGATAAAGAGTACAGATATGATAGGTTTTTTCAGGGACAATAAACTAACACGCTTTGACGCGCTTGGAGGCGCCTCTTTGCTCTTTTTCCTGGCTGAAGATAGTGTTACTACAATGATGAATGAAAAAGAGTGCAAATTTCTTAGTGCAACAATTGATAGCGCAAAACTCTCAAAAGTCAAATATTTTGATGGTATTAAAAGTGATATTTTTCCGATAGTATCAATTGAACAGGGTAAAGACAGACTAAAAGGATTTACATGGAGAGAGAGTGAAAAGCCTCTCACCAGATTTGATGTTTGTAACAGGAAATTAAGGCCTTCTGAAGGAGAAGCTGCCCTTTCTGTTGAGAAGCCACTTTTTCCCAATACCCGGAGATTCTTTCCTAAAGCAAAACAGGCCGGAAAAACCGACCTGTCTAAGAATAAATCATCTGAGGATAAAAAGGTCCTACCAGATATTCAAAGGTAGACCATGCATCTTCTTTCTTGCCTGCTCTTTAACCTCATCAATAACCTGTGTATTTTCGTGGTTTGACAGAACTTTGTCAACCAGCTCAACAATAAAAGGCATATCTTTTTCTACCAGACCCCTTGATGTAATTGCAGGAGTTCCTACTCTTATCCCTGAAGTCTGGAATGGAGAGCGACTGTCAAATGGAACCATATTCTTATTAACAGTAATATCTGCAGTTACCAGAACCTTCTCTGCAACCTTACCTGTCAGATCAGGGAATTTGCTTCTAAGGTCAATTAACATAAGATGGTTGTCGGTTCCTCCGGAGACTACTTTATACCCTTTATCAATAAAGGCGGCTGCCATCGCAGCAGCATTTTTCTTTACCTGAAGCTGATAGTTTTTGAATTCCGGCTGCAGGGCTTCAAAGAAAGAGACAGCCTTTGCAGCTATACAATGCTCAAGCGGACCTCCCTGAATGCCAGGGAATACACTTGAATTCAGTACAGCTGACATCATTTTAGTCTCCCCTTTAGGAGTCTTTATCCCAAACGGGTTCTCAAAATCTTTGCCAATCAGAATAATTCCACCTCTTGGACCTCTTAGAGTCTTATGAGTTGTAGATGTAACTATATGAGCATATTTTACCGGATTTTCAAGCAGACCTGCTGCTATAAGACCTGCAGGATGAGCCATATCTACCATAAATATTGCACCAATCTTGTCAGCAATTGCTCTCATTCTGGCCCAGTCCCACTCTCTTGAATAGGCAGAGGCACCACCCACAATTAGTTTTGGCTTAAACTCCAGGGCCTTCCTCTCCATATCATCGTAGTCAACCATTCCTGTCTCTTCGCTTAGCTGATAGGCAATGGCGTTATACCACATTCCTGACATATTCACGGGAGATCCGTGAGTAAGGTGACCTCCGTGAGCAAGATCCAATCCCATAAATGTGTCACCCGGCTTCAGACATGCCATAAAAACAGCCATATTCGCCTGGGCACCTGAGTGCGGCTGCACATTAGCGTACTCAGCACCAAAGAGTTGACACAATCTATCAATTGCAAGTTGTTCAACTTGGTCAACAACCTCACATCCACCATAATATCTAGCACCGGGATAACCCTCCGCATATTTATTTGTAAGAACAGAGCCCAAAGCAGAAAGAACTTGTGGAGTTACAAAATTCTCAGAAGCAATCAGCTCAATACCGTGCAACTGACGATTCTCCTCTTTCTTTATCAATTCGGAAATTTGAAGATCTTGTTTCATTTTGTTATAATTTGCTTATAAAATGCCATTGAAATAGTCTTCAAAGTTACAAAAAAAATCCTCTTAAATACTTTTTATTTACTTTTTTAGAGTAATTACAACTACTCCATTCTTACCCTTTTCGCCATAAATCCTGGTAGCAGCATCTCCTTTCAATACATTAACTGACGAGATAGTTTTAGGATCTACTTTATCAAGTTTATCTTTTTCCATGGCAATTCCATCTACCACATACAATGGCATTGAATCTGAATCAGACATTTTAACAACAACCTTCTCAACAATTTTCACATCCTCTTCTCCCCTCTTTTCTGAGTATTTAGTTGTAATTACAATAACTCCATCTTTATCCTTGGCTTTATCTCCATACTCCTCCAAAGCCTTCTCTCCCTTATAAACTCTCACCTCTTTCAAATCTTTATGGTCTATCTCCTTAATAACTTTGGCATCTTTTTCAATTCCGTCAACAAACACAATAACATTTTCTTTGTTTGAGACAGAATCTCTGTTGTAAACAAATACTTTTATATTTTTCTTCCCTTTCAATGTATCAACCTCGTCAATATTAACTTTCTCATTTACCTTATTGACAACAATGGTTGTAGTTTTGGTTCTTGCTGTATCTTTTTGAATAAAATCAGTAACTTTGAGTTCATATACAGGAGCAAGAACATCAGATACCTCTTCAGTTGCAAATGCAACCACAGCAAACATAGACAATGGCAGCAGGAACAAAGCCTTCAGAGCTGCACTCTTTTGAGATTTTTTCTTTGAAATCATGGTAATTCTGTTTTTAAGTTTACTTTGATTGAAGCTGTTGGCCATAGTGTAGAGCCTGTCGCCAACAGCTTTTTTAATTAATAATAATTGATATTTTTTTGCATCGATGCCATTATTAATGACCGCTTCGTCGGCCTGATACTCGTGAATATTCTGAAGCTCCCTTTTTAGCAAATAAGCCACCGGATTGAACCAGTAGATAATCTTTACAATCTCTGCTACAATAAGATCTATTGAATGACGGTTATAAATATGAGCCTGTTCGTGTAAAATTATCTCATCTCCGCTCTCCGTAAAATCCTTTCTTGAAATCACAATATATTTCATCCAGGAAAAGGGAGCCCTGTTTTTATTATGAATAATTAATGTAACTCCCCCCTCCAGAGAACTCCGCTGAGCCTCTGTGTCTTTGAGCATATTAATCATCTTAATAAGAGATGCTATAGTTCTTGTAAAAGCGATAACTACTCCAAAAATGTATATCAGCAAAAGCCATATAAGAAAAGAGTTAGTGTTTGACTGGGACTCTCCCCCTGTTTCTGAATTTGCCATCTCCAGAAGAGCTCCGATATTTAATGCAATTCCGGAATAGGGCGTATCTTTTTCAATTGAGATATTAACCAATGGCAAAAGAAGAGCTAAAAACAACATCACAACAATTACAATTCTGTTGAATCTGTATAGAGTCTCTCTGCTAAGGGCAGCTGAAAAAAAAGGTAGAATAGTGCCAGACAAAGAGAGGATTTAAGTATATAAACAAATATATCTCCCATAAACTATTTATCTGTTTTGGATTTTTCCACTTTTTCAATAAGTCTCTTAAGGTCATCCAGAGATACCTCTTCCTCCTCAATAAGAGATGAAACAACTCCCAGGTAAGAGTTTTTAAAATATTTGTTTACAACCCTGTTCAGAGCGCCTCTTTTATACGCTTCTCTGGATATTGCAGCATAGTACTGATATGTACTTCCAAAAGATTTATGAGATATAAAACCCTTCTCCTCCAATCCTCTAACTATGGTGGAAAGAGTGTTAAAATGTGGCTTAGGCTCTGTATACAACTCAAGAAGCTCCCTGACAAACAACTCTCCCCGCTCCCAAAAATGGTTCATTATCTCCTCCTCTTTTGCAGTTAGTCTTTCTGCAATCATTTTACCTTTTGCTGTTTTCATAATACTCTCCATTTAAAAACCACACAAATATAACTATACTTTTTAGTTATACAACTATTTTTGCTAGTTACACAACTAGTATTTGCAGTTATTTGTAAAAATTAGTATTGAACTGATGTTATGATGATCATTGGACTATTATAAAATTAAACGCTATCCTATTAATTATCTGACGTTTTCCACATATGAATTATGATTTAATTCTAAGAATTAACGATCGAATTCACCAGAAAAGCTAAAATCCGGAGCGCTATAACGCTCGGATTATCTAAGTACAAGCACTAAACCTGACGTTTGAAGTATAAGATCAAAGTGGAAGTCCGGGTTATTTCCCGCTCATTTCTCAAGCTCTTTACGGGCTTGTGGCGCACGGGAATATCCCGGGCTGCAAGAAGAACTTGTGCCGAATGGCTAAAACTGCGAAGCACCTTATAACCCTGGCTGAAGGCAATGAATTGCCAGAAGGCGGGCGAGGGTTTGACAGGGGTATTCGCTTATTTAACAGATGGTTAGATTATTAGAAATTGGTTTTTTAAAAAGTTTTTCAAAAAGCAATTTGCAATTGCTAGATTTATAAGCACATATACGAATATCCCTGTCAACCCGAGCCGGGCGTGAGGCTTGGCGGATACCCGCCCGCCCGGCCTGAGTTGGCCATTCGGCAGATGATTTTTGCGAAACCCGTGCGGCTGTAACTTTCTATTTGACTTCGCGTTAACACTTAACCCCGCGGATCATCAGCGGGGTTAAGTGTTAACTTGAAGATAAACTGCGAGTTATAGCGGTACGGGTATATAGTTTACTACCGGTCTTTGACGTGGGAAACTTTAGGTTTGAGTGGGATATTCGTTTATATAACAGATAGGTAGGTGATTAGGAATCGGATTTTTGAAAAGTTTTTAAAAACGTGATTTGTAATTATTTGTCCTATAAGCATATAAACGAAAATCCCTGTCAACCCAAACCTTCCCAAAAATGCATTATGATATTATTCCTATAATTTACGAACGAATTCACCTGAAAATCTAAAACCCGCAGAGCTGTAACGCGTTGATTATCTTATTACAGGAACTTAACATGACAGATGACATCTCAGGTCAAAGTGGTTTTTAGTGATTTATTGAGAGTTACTGCGGTACGGATACATGGTTTAAAATTATTAATAATATGTGCTTATCTGTATCAGCTAAGGAAAACATTGGCTCCCGAAAAGGGAGGGGACCCATCGAAGATGGGGAGGATTTTCCGTGCTGATACAGATAAGCACATTGTTTATATATGTTTATATATAGTTTGAAAATAATAAAAAAAGGCTAACCAATAATGGTCAGCCTCTTCAATAGCATTAATAAATTAAGTCAGGAATTAGTTCTCAACAATAACAACTCTGTTAAGTGCAGGTTTTCCAAATGGCTCATCTTTGTCACCTTTTGCAATAACCTCCAGCTGGCTTGGATTAACACCAAACTTATTCACAAGAACATCGTAAACTCTGTTGGCACGCTTCTCACTTAGAGTCTGATTGATTCTTGCATTTCCGGTTGCTTTATCGGCAGAGCCCTGAACTTTAAATTTCTTGCCTGATTTCTTAATCATATCAGCAGCATATCCTAAGTTGATAATATCCTTATCAGTCAAATCAGCTTTGTTAATTTGGAAGAATACAGCAAGAGGAGAGATTATGTACTCCGGTTCAGGTTGAACAACAACTGCCTTCCTGGCCTTTTCAGCTGCAAGTTCGTCCGCAATGCGTTTTGCATTAGCATCCTTGTCTGCAAGTTGCCTCTCAAGAGCAGCAATACGATTATTGTAAGGAGTATAATCTGCAGGCTCAACTTTTACATAGCGCTCAAATCCTCTTTTTGCAAATTTATAAGTGATTCCGATACTTGCAGTACTCATACCTTCCCATCTACTTCCTCTAACGATTCCGTCAAAAGCATCATTAACAAACAAATGTCTAAGTTCAAAATTGAGGTCAACAGCGTCAGAAACGCGGAATTTATTGATAAGACCTACTGTAATACCAAGTTCGTTGCTTACTTTGTTTGCTGAATTCCAGCTATCTATATTAGAGGCTCTTGCCCAGCCAAAACCGGCAAAAGGAACAAAATCCCAAGTTCTGTCAGCTCTGTATCCACCGATTGAATTTGAGAGGTTCCAGAGAAGATCTCCGTGAAGGTTCATGACGTTGAATTTTTCAATAGCATATCCATTTGTCAGTGCTCCGGCCGGTACAAACGCGTTATCACCAGGGAAAAGGAAAACTTTACCCTTAGCTCTCAGACCAGCATACTGAAGACGAAGACCCATTGAAGGAGTAATCCACTTACCAAGTGAGAGGTCAAGAGCCGGAGTTAATCTCTCCTGAAGCTCCATTTTGTTGTCATACTCCCCAAAGTAGAGATTTAAACCACCACCTGCAGAGACAAACCAGTTATCCCAGAAGCCATTAGTGATAAATGGTCCTCTTTTGCTTTCCTGTTGGGCAAATGCCGAAACAGCAAATACTAATAAAACCAATGTAAAAAATGTTTTTTTCATAGTAATTGAATTTTTAATTTATGTCCAGTTTAATCAAATTTGAGTTAAAATCAGAGTATACCTAAAACACAAAACTACATAAAGTGTTCATATCTTGTGCAAAAATAGTAAAATAATACACAACCGGGCACTAATTTAATAAAAAAAGGGCTGCTTTGCAAGCAGCCCACAAATTATTATCGATAAGAATATTACTCCTCACCAACTATTTCAACTTTGATATTTGCCTTAATGTCCTTGTAGATCTTAACAACTGCATCGTAAATACCAATCTCCTTAATGTTTGATTCACCTGTTATGGTAATGCTTCTGCGGTCAATTTCAAATCCCTGAGCTGCAAGTGCCTCTCCAACTTGAATATTGTTAACTGATCCAAAAATCTTGCCGGTAGAACTAACCTTGGTAGCAAGTTTTACCTGTATACCCTCAAGTTTAGCGGCCAAAGCAACTCCGTCCTCGCGAAGTTTTGCCTCTTTGTGAGCTCTTTGTCTTAAGTTTTCTGCATGTACCTTTTTTGCCGAAGGCGTAGCCATTATTGCAAAGCCTTGGGGAATCAGATAA
Source organism: Bacteroidales bacterium MB20-C3-3 (assembly GCA_035609245.1). NCBI lineage: Bacteria > Pseudomonadati > Bacteroidota > Bacteroidia > Bacteroidales > Bacteroidales bacterium MB20-C3-3. The sequence goes on from CP141202.1 coordinate 1,173,141, forward strand.
TTTGAGGCATATCCGTTGCGAACCACTACAATATCGTCCTTGTGGCCCAGATTCGGAACATCTTGTTTAAGTATTATCTCCATTATTTATATCTCCTTAGCTTATTTCAATAAATCTGTTACATATGGAAGCAGAGCAAGGTGTCTTGCGCGTTTAACTGCTTGTGAAACTTTCTTCTGGAATTTCAGAGAGGTTCCGGTAAGACGGCGAGGTAGTATTTTACCCTGCTCATTCAGAAATCTCTTGAGGAACTCTGCGTCCTTATAGTCTACATACTTAATACCGGCCTTTTTAAAACGGCAGTATTTTTTCTTCTTAACCTCTACTGTAGGAGGGTTCAGGTAGCGAATTTCGTTGTTTGCTGGATTTGCCATGATCTCTCCTCCTTAGTTTTTAGATTCTGATTTGTTAGCTCTTCTTCTCTCTGAATATGCAATTGAGTGCTTGTCAAGTGCAAAAGTGAGGAAGCGGATGATTCTCTCATCCCTTCTGTACTGAATTTCCAGTTTGGCAATAAATGTTGGGTCTGCCTTAAATTCTATCAAATGATAAAAACCTGTAGTTTTTTTCTGGATTGGGTAAGCCAGTTTCTTAAGGCCCCAGTCCTCTTCATGCACAATCTCACCGCCATTATCAACGATGAAATCATGATACTTCTTTACCGCTTCCTTTATCTGAACATCAGATAAAACGGGAGTTGAAATGAAAACGGTTTCGTAATGATTCATACTCTTTGTTTATAAATTATTATTTAAAAAAATGGGCTGCAAATATATGTATTATTTTGCAGCCCACCAACTATTTTTTCAAATGGCTATTTTTTCACCGGTGCCTTTTCCAGCACCTTAACAACATAATTCCACCACTTCTCAACGGTTTCAATGTTTACCCTCTCATCAGGCGAGTGTGGAGAGCGAATAGTAGGTCCGCATGATATCATATCCCAATTTGAATATATACCTCCCAGAATACCGCACTCCAATCCTGCATGAATAGCCTTAACCTCCGGCTCTCTTCCGTACAAGTCTGTGTAAACCACCTTCATTGTGCTTAAAATGTCTGAGTTCATGTTTGGTTTCCATCCGGGATAACCACCTGTAAACTCTACCTCTGCGCCTGCAAGTTTAAATACAGAGCCTAACGACTGAGCAAGAATCTCTTTTGCCGAGTCAACTGAACTTCTCATTAGGCATTTGATCTGAATCTTACCATTCTCTGATTTTACTATCGCCAGGTTATTTGAAGTTTCAACAAGACCCGGCATGGCATCACTCATTCTCTCAACTCCGTTTGGACATCCGTAAACAGCTAATACGGCCTTCAAAGCAGTATCAGCATCAATTACCTCCGCAGGAAGATCTGCTCTCTCCAGTACAATATTCAGATTAGGTTCGTGAGCAGATAATTCTGATTTTATCTCGGCAAGATGTCTTGCAACAAGATCCTTTGCACCCTTCTCGTTTGAAGCAGCAATTGCAAGGTGAGCAAATGCCTCCCTTGGAATAGCGTTTCTCAGACTTCCGCCTTCAATAGAGGAGACTCTTGCACCAAACTCTTCAATCAATGGCAGCAACAATCTTACTATTGTCTTGTTTGCATTTCCCCTGCCCAGAACAATATCCATTCCTGAGTGGCCACCCTTGAGGCCAGTAACAGAAAGCTTGTATCCGGTAAGGCCTTCAGGAGTCTTTTCAGTTTTATATGTAAAGGTTGCGGTTGCATCCAATCCGCCTGCACATCCAACATAAAGCTCACCCTCATCTTCAGAGTCAAGATTAATCAGGATGTCTCCTTTGATTATACCCGGCTGAAGCATTCTTGCACCAGTCATTCCTGTCTCCTCATCAACTGTAAAAAGAGCCTCAACAGGGCCGTGAACAAGATCTTTTGACTCAAGAACTGCCATAGCAACGGCTAAGCCCAAACCATTATCTGCTCCCAAAGTAGTTCCGGTAGCATATACCCATCCGTCTACAATTCTTGGTTGTATAGGATCCTTCTCAAAATCGTGAACCTTATCACTGTTTTTTTGAGGAACCATGTCAATGTGAGCCTGAAGGATTATGCCCTTCCTGTTCTCCATCCCGGGTGTGGCCGGTTTCCTTATTATAATGTTACCGATGCCATCCTTAATTGTTTCAAGACCCAGGTCTTTTCCAAATTTCTCAAGAAAAAGTATAGCCCTCTCCTCTTTTTTTGATGGTCTTGGAATTTGAGTAAGTGAGTAAAAGTGTTTCCAGACACTTTTTGGATTCAATTCTGAAATATTCATATCAAATATATTTATAAATTATTTTTTAACTTTTTTATTTACCAAATGCTACATCAATAGGGAATGAGAGTACTTTTCCAAACTGATATACAGGGACACGGGTTTGTAAAAGATTATTCTGTCCGGATGATACCTTAGCAATCATAATCTCCGGTACTCTGTAAAGAACCCTGCCCTTTTCTGCAGTCAGATCCATATTAAATGAGGGAGCAGGCTGACCATTCTCCTTAAGAAGTTCAATTATTACAGGGCTTCCTGCTACATTATCTGCAGGCAACAGACCCTGATTATCTGAAATTCTAAAGGCTACATATATCTGTCTTGCACTCTCTCTTGATGGAACAACATCAAAACTTGCTCTTTGTTTATCAAATACACTTTTACCTGTAAAAAGACTCATATACTCAGACTCAAGTCTATTCATCTCGTCTATGGCTGCCTTTAAAGCCTCTCCGCTAAAAGTAGCATCTGTCTCCCCTGTTATAATCTCCATCCTTTTAGCCCTAAGTCTGAAAATTGAATTTGCAATCTCCTCTGCGCGCTTTTCCACACTTTTTTCAACTATCTGATTCTGCTGAACAGGAACCCTTTCCATCCCTGTCTCTGTCCTGACGGTTTTATATAAAGTAGTACTTACATTGGTAAGATTGGAAGTTGCCATCTCCATGTTAAAAACACCTGAATTTACCTGTGCAGGGAATCGTGCATAATCTTTTCTCCCGGCTCCCGAATCTGACCATATAACAAGACCCTGGCTCATCATCTCAAGAAAGTTTGCGGTTGCACGAGATGTGTTGCCAAGATTAAGGGCAATGTTAGTTGATCGGTCTGCCTCAATATAGGAGCTTAGCTCCACGGTAGAAAGAGTATAAAAATCACCGCTGTTTTCCCTTACCTGAATCCCAAGGTATTTCTGAGCGTATTTTGCATACGGGCCGGCCACAAATGTTTCACGAACAGCCTCTGCCGTAATTTTAAAAGATGTGGAAGGGAGAGAATATACTATTGCACCCTTAGGTACGGCTTCACCCCGAGATAAAATCTGAGCACCTGCTGTTATATTTAACAAAAGGGCAAAAAGGGCAAGCAAAGGTTTTAATTTATTTTTCATTCTATAAAAATTATTACAATTTTAAATTAGCACAGTTAACAAAGTTATCCATTTTTTACTATTTTTGCGAACCTGTGAGCAAATTTTTAACTAAAACTATATATTCACTATGTTTAAAAACCATCCAAAAGGACTACTTGCAGCTGCCCTGACAAATATGGGAGAGCGCTTCGGTTTCTACATTATGATGGCAATCCTCACTTTGTTCATCTCTTCTAAATTCGGTTTGTCAGAAACCACCACCGGATATATATATTCGGCATTTTATGCCTCAATATATGTATTGGCACTGGTAGGGGGTCTTATAGCAGACAGAACTCAGAATTACAAAAGAACAATTCTGTGGGGTCTTGTTCTGATGGCAGTAGGTTACTTTATTATTGCAATTCCTACTCCAACACCTGTTCCAAGTCTTCCTCTTTACCTGGGTTTGACTTGCCTGGGACTTCTTGTTATTGCATTTGGTAATGGTCTTTTCAAAGGCAACCTGCAGGCTATTGTAGGTCAGATGTATGACAAAAAAGAGTACAAAGAGAGAATTGCTAAACAATTTGGAGTTGACGAAAACGGCAAGCCAAAGAGAGATATGAGAGATGCCGGATACCAGCTTTTCTACATGTTCATCAACATAGGAGGTTTCTTTGCTCCATTTATTGCAATTGCAGTAAGAAACTGGTGGCTGAAACACAATGGATTTGACTACAATGCTCAACTTCCGGAACTTGCTCACCAGTACATTGGCAACCAGGCATCAATGAGCGCAGAGCAACTTAACAATCTTACCACTTACGCATCGCAGGTTACATTGGACGGGACTCCGGTTGCAGACTTGACTACTTTCAGTAATCAGTACCTGGATGTATTTAACAGGGGATTCCATTATGCCTTTATTGCAACTATAGTTGCGATATTTATCTCCTTTATCATATACATGGTTAACAAAAACCAGTTCCCTGACCCTGCAGCTACAAAAGGGAAGAGCAAGGACAGCAAAAACATCTCAAAAGAGGAGATTACAATGGCTGCTTCAGAAATCAGACAAAGAATTTATGCTCTGTTTGCTGTGTTTGGAGTTGTTATATTTTTCTGGTTCTCTTTCCACCAGAATGGCTACTCTCTTACCTACTTTGCAAGAGACTACATCAATCTGGATGTTATCAATATTGATTTGGGCTTTACCTCCATAAAGGGGGCCGAGATATTCCAGGCTGTTAATCCGTTCTTTGTAGTTCTTCTCACTCCAATTATTATGTGGTTCTTTGGAACTATGAGGAGAAAAGGAAACGAACCTTCTACTCCAAAGAAAATTGCTATAGGTATGGGTATTGCTGCTATTGCATATATTTTCCTGCTGGTTGTTTCTATGGCACTTCCTGATAAATCAGCACTCTCATCTATGGCTTCCGGAGATCTGGATATGATGAAACTTACCCCTTGGGTGATGATTGGAATGTATTTTATCCTTACTGTTGCTGAATTATTCATCTCTCCACTTGGGCTCTCATTTGTATCAAAAGTGGCCCCTCCTCACCTTCAGGGTTTAATGCAGGGAGCTTGGCTTGCAGCTACAGCTATAGGTAACTTGTTGTTATTTATTGGTGGTCTTCTCTATACACTTGTTCCTCTATGGGCTTGCTGGATGGTATTTGCAGTTGCTTGCGCACTGTCAATGCTGGTAATGCTCTCAATGGTTAAATGGTTGGAGAGGGTCGCTAAATAAACTTTTCAACTTATGAATATAAAAGCCCGGTTTAGCCCGGGCTTTTTTTATATTTGCACCTCGTAAATATATGGAAGAGATAAAACTTATAGCCTTTGATGCCGATGATACTCTGTGGATGAATGAGTATCACTACAGAAATGCGGAGATCCGTTTCTGTGAAATGATGAAGAGATTTACTGATGAGGAGAGAGCAAATAGTTTACTGTTAAAGAGAGAAAAGATGAACCTTCCTCTTCTGGGGTATGGCTCAAAACCTTTTATAATCTCTCTTATAGAAACAGGAATAGAGATAAGCAATGGAACAATAAGCAACAAAGAGATACTGGAACTTATTGAGATAGGGAAAGAGACTATAGGAAAACCCATTGAGCTACTGCCTGAGGTCGAAGAGGTCCTCTCTCAACTCTCTCATAAATATCCTCTTATACTGGCAACAAAAGGTGATCTTAAAGAACAGGAGTCAAAAATCGAGAGGTCCGGCATTGATAAATATTTCTCTTCCATTGAAATCATGAGTGAGAAAAACAGAGAGAGTTACATAAAAATTGTAAAAAAACACTCAGTGCAGCCGGAGAACTTTCTGATGGTTGGAAACTCCTTTAAGTCCGATATACTTCCGGTGCTTGAAATAGGCGGAAGTGCCATTTATATACCATCAGACATTATCTGGGCACACGAAGTTACAGAGGAGATTGAGCATCCAAGACTTAAAAAGGCACCCAGGCTCTCACTTAATCTATTTGAATAAAATCGAGAAACTAATTAACATTAACATGATACCATTCAGACAAAACAGAAGTTACCGGAGGTTCTTCCAGAGTGAGGAGATATCTGAGGAGCAATTAAAGATGATGGTAGAGGCAGCAAGGCTGTCTCCATCATCAAGGAATATCCAGCCTATCAAATTTTATATTTGTAATGACCAGGAGAAAAACTCAGAAATTTTTCCAAATCTGGGCTGGGCCGGGTATCTTAAAGATTGGGAGGGACCTGTTGAGGGAGAGAGACCATCTGCTTATATTATCCTTCTTCATGACACCTCTGTTGCTCCTGCATATTCATGTGATAATGGCATATTTGCTCAAAGCATTTTGCTTCAGGCTGTAGAGCTTGGATTTGGAGGCTGTATGATTGCAACATTTAAAAAGCAGGAATTAACAAACCTCCTCAGACTTCCCGGCTATCTTACACCTATACTGGTAATAGCGCTTGGAAAGCCTAAAGAGGTTGTTGTAATTGACGATGTTAAGGCAGGAGATATCAAATACTGGAGAGATGCAGAGGGTGTCCATCATGTACCCAAAAGATCTCTTGATGAGCTAATATATACTCCTGAATTTTAAATATTAACTGTCAGTTGTAAAAAGAGAAATCTCCCAATTGAGTTCATTCCTGACGAGTCAACATATCTTTTGTTAAATAGATTTGTTGCACCTGCACTGAGAACAAGGTGACTTCCCAATCCTCTCCACACTTTAGCATCAACGAAGTCCAGTGCAGGAATATTATTTACTCCCCTCTCATCATCCGGGAGGTTAAGAGAGTTCATATACTGGCTGCTCATATGGCGATACATAATGTTAATATTCAAGTATCTGTTCCTCCATGTTAACGCTCCGTTAACCATGTGCTCCGGGGTATATGTGAGATACTTTCCGGTAATATCTGTATTACCGGCTTGCTCATTTACACTGTACTCAACAATTTTTGAATGAGTGTATGTATAGTTAGCAGATAAATCCAACCCGGCAACAGGCGAGTAGTTAACATCGGCCTCACCACCCATAATCTCAACTTTTCCCACATTCTGCATACTCATCAGAGGTCTGTTTTTGTTACCTATCCTTATAGTCTGACCTGTATTGACTGCATAGTGAAAATCAGTACCCAAAGAGTAGTAGAGAGATGGAGAGATATGAAGTCCATCCGCAAGTTTAAAGTCACCTCCAGCCTCGTATGTATTTATAAATTCAGGTCTTAATGATGTATTTGCAAGAATGACTCCGCCGCTTATTGAGCCTGTTCTTGTCATGTCTTCGAGGGAGCCCGGTCTGAATCCCCTTGAGGCCGATGCATATACCCGGCTTCCCCCTCCCATCAGCCACCTTGCGGCAAGTTTTGGGCTGATAGAGTTCCAGACTGAATTGTCTAGATCTCCGGTGTATGGTTTCAGAAAGTTAGTGATTGATGTTCCTCCTTCAATCCGGAAACCTCCTTCACTAATCCATACTCTCTCCCCTCTGAGTGATGGCAGGATAAGCAATCTCCCATCTGCCAGAGATATTTCATCCTGAATAAAAAGAGCCAGAGAATTACTTTTGCCTCTGTTTATAACTCTGTCGGTTGAAGTTCTGTATACATCCCTTCCATCTACAGCACCTCCCTTGAACTCCAGTCCTGCAGAAAAGGTATTGTTTTTTAATCCCGAATAGCTGTATGATGCCCAGGCCCCATAGTCACTTCTGTCTACAATAACATCATATATATCTGATCCTTTCCATTTTATCTCTGAATAATCTTCAGTTGAAATATAACCTGTTACATTAAATGAAGAATTTCCTGCAGAGCTGCTCCATGATAATTTATAGTTTCTGTTTACATAGTGGTTATAACCATCTACTATACCATTTGATGCATACATCCTCTCTCCCTTTCCCCTGAGTGCATCTGTATAGTTGAACTCTGCCTTTATAACACCAACCTTTTTATTACCATACCCAAGTATTATTCCTCCATTTTTTTCATCCAGAGACATATTAATTGTAGCAGAATCGATTTCGGTTGTGGGATTGTAACCATCACTTTTTCTCAAAAATCCGCTCACGCCTGCAAAAAAACCACCCTTTCCGTATGAGGAGAAGGCCCTTGTCCCAATTGTGTTGAATGAACCATAATCAGTCTGAATATTTGCTCTGAGACCATCGTTAATATCCCTTGTGATATAATTCACCGAGCCACCCATTGCATTGCCTCCAAAAATATTTGAGTTAGGCCCTTTCACAACTTCAACACTCTGTAAAAGAGACTGATTTATCATCCCAAAATTTGCACTGCCAGTTGAGAGTTTGTTGATAGGAACCCCATCAATAAGAATTAATGTTCTTGCCTGTTCCTTACCAACACCTCTTGCAGAGACAGATGAATGTTTATCGAATATTCCCATATTCCTGGTTACAACAATTCCTGAAACACCTTTAAGAATATCATCCGCATTAAGTACAGGGGCAGATTTAATGCTCTGGATGGGAATATTTGAGATTCTCACAGGAGTCTGCAGTATCTCTCTTCCTGTCTTTGTTGCACTTACAACAACATCTTTAAGGTTATAAATTTTTGCTGTGTCGCCCTCCTGAGCATTAATATGCGTAAGAGGGCCTGCCATAAAAAGCAGGGCTAATCCTAAAAATCTGAATTTCATAAATATTTTGTTAGTTATTAGTATACTGATGATTGTCCCATTTGAGAGAGTATCTTTCTCCCTCCATTTTCAGAGAGGAGGAAATCAACAAACGCCTCTGCAATCTTCTTATTTGGGGCATCCCTGAGAATAGTGAGACCATATATCATGGCCTCTCCGTTAATCGCTATTGTATCTTCAGGAGAGGAGCCTCTTACTTTTACAACTGCTTTAGCATACCAGTCATTCAGTAAGGGATCTGACAAATTAACAGAATCACTTAGCTCTGTATATTTTAATCCATGCTGAACAGCTACAGATTTATACAAAAATATATAATCTACTGCATTGACATCAAGCAGAGCAAGAAGATCGACCTCCTTGGGTCTTATATATCTTGCATCCTTGATAATCATTGTCTTCATATCCGCTCCGGCCAGTTGCCAAACAAGAAGAGTCCTGTAACCACAGGGATCAGAGTTTGGATCAGATCTTCCAAAAATCACATCCTCCCTCAAGAGAATCTCTTTCCAGTTATCTTTAGTAATTTCTGAGGAATACCTTGATTTATCGTTATAAACTATTGCCATCTCGTTTGCTGCAAACTTAATATTCTCAGAGGCGAACCCCGGTATAAGAAGTTTATCAATTACTTTGTAATCTGCAGAAGCCATAATATCACAATCTCTTCCCAGTTCTGTAATCTTTCTGGCGGCATCTATGCTTCCGGATGCCTCGGCTAAAATCTTTACACCCGGATTAAGTTTAACAAAACTGTCTGCAATTGCCTTAAAGGGCATAGAGAGAGAACCGGCATGAAAAATAACCAGCTCTCCGTTTAAACCCTCTCGGTTGTCTGAGCCTCTGCCTGTACATGAGAGGGTTAATATCAGCATCAGAAGAATCAAGGGGAGCATATTTACTGTATGAAAAAACTCCTTTACTCTCCCCTTAATAAGAGTATCAATATCACCTCTTAACTTGAGATATGAATCAAGTAATCTTTTTCCATCCGGAGAGAGCTTAGTCCCTCCCCCATCTTTTCCACCTCTGTAGGTTTCAATTAAATGAAATCCCAGTTCTGTTTCAGAATCTCTGATTCTGTCCCAGACTTTTCTATAGCTTATACCAAGACTATCTGCTGCATAGTGGAGAGATTCCCCCTCTTCAATCTTCTGAAGGATAAGAAAATGTTCGTGTCCGAGCACCTCTCCGCTTCCCCTTTTTGTAAGCCACAACCTGTAATCCAGGAATATATCATAGTATTTGGCTCCTCTGTTTCCTGCCATTTTAGTATAGCGTTATTTTACTTATTCCTTTAATAGACCTGTCTGCAAACATATCATTATCGGCATAGAGAGAGAAGGTTTCACGTCCCTTCTCGGCTCCATCTCCAAACATAATCAGAGGCTCCATTCCGTCAACTCTGTTAATAAGTTCCGAGAGAGAGAAGGATGCCCTGTACCCGTCAACTGCCTCTATACAAATAAGACCCTCTCTTAAACTCCTTTTGTCCGTAGGGAGGATACCTCTTAATAAACCATCAGCCCTTACCCCGGAAAATGTTCTTACCCCCTTGTATCCCATTCCGTGGCCATAGTAAATTGTTCTTCTGTCAAGTTTTGGAAGATTTTCCGGAATTGAGTTAAAGGATGCTATCAACTCTCCTCCTTTTAAAACATCAAGTTTGTTTGAGTAGAATATTTCCGGGTCTCTGTTTACTTTAAAGTCACCCTTAAGAGATTTAATTACAATTTTTGATGGATTAAGAATCCCCCTCTCGGCAAAAAGATCGGTTCCCACCACTAATTTACTCCCGGACGGTATTTCCCATTTTTCATCTGTCTTGCTAGGTACAACTCTTGTTGCAGCTTTAGCTATTATTATGTTATAAACATCTGCAGAGTAGATTATCTCTCCCCAGCTGAAAACAGCAAATTCACCGGCATCATTCCAAACTTCAACATAAAGATCAACAGGAGGGTAAAAATCCTCTTTAGAAAGTTTATCAATCTTAACAGAGCTTAATATGTCGCAAAGAGCAACCCCATCGTACCTGAATGCACCCAGAAATTTAGCAGAATCACTCTCCATTATAACTTCTCTGACAGTTACAGAGTGCCAGGGTAATTTTTCAAGCAAGACTTTCTGATCTCCATCTGTCTCTCCGGTAATAAGAATCTCGTTTACAGTTTTTAAATCAGAAGGAGATTCTGTATTAAAATAATTATTTGCTCCTGATTCCCAAATAAGTGTGGATCCTGAATATCCATCAATATGCAAATATTTGCAACTCGTAAGTGATAAAAAAAGTGCCAGCAGCACAAGAAGTGATCTTTCTCTCATATTTTAAGTTTTCACAAAGATATAAAAAACTGCTAACTTGCACAGGTTTTGCGAACAGAATAAAAATGGAAATTAACTCATTTCGCTTTGAAGGAAAAGAGATTAGAAGGCCCTTTGTAATTGCCGGGCCCTGCAGTGCCGAGAGCGAGGATCAGATGATTGGCACAGCCCGTCTGCTGGCATCTCAGGGCGTAGAGGTTTTCAGAGCAGGAATATGGAAGCCGAGGACCAAACCCGGGGGTTTTGAGGGTGTTGGCTCTGCAGGACTTGAGTGGTTAAAGATCGTAAAAGAGGAGACCGGCTTAAAAACAACCACTGAAGTTGCAAACTCAAGGCATGTTGAAGATGCGCTAAAAGCAGGAGTTGACATTTTGTGGATTGGAGCCAGGACTACAGCAAATCCTTTTGCAGTACAGGAGATTGCCGAGGCAGCAGGCGGATCCGGTACTCCCGTATTAGTTAAAAATCCAATCAATCCTGATATTGAGCTTTGGATTGGGGCTGCCGAAAGGCTCATTGCCTGCGGCACAGATAATATAGCTTTTGTTCACAGAGGATTTGGAGCATATGAAAAGGGGCTCTTTAGAAATCAACCTCAGTGGCACATCCCGATTGAGCTAAAAAGAAGGCTCCCATCTGTTACAATTTTATGCGATCCAAGCCATATCGGGGGAAAGCAAAATCTTATATACCCAATTTCACAGCAGGCCATGGATCTGGGATTTGACGGGCTCATGATTGAGACTCACATCAATCCCTCGCAGGCACTTAGTGATAAAGAGCAGCAAATAACACCGGAACTTCTGGATAGGATTCTTAAACTTATTGTTATAAGAGATACGAGCGAATCATCTGAATATCTTGCAGATTTAAGAAGAGAGATTGATGAACTGGACGACAGGCTTCTTAACATTCTCTCAAAAAGGATGTCTGTAGCAAGAGAGATTGGCAGATACAAGATGCAGAACAATATGCAGGTTCTTCAACCTGTAAGGTACGATAAAATGGTAACAAGCAGAATCGCACAGGCTCTGGGTCTTGAACTTGATGAAGATTTTGTAAAGCAAATACTGGAGGCTGTTCATGAAGAATCAGTAAGACAGCAGTTTGAAATAATAAACAGATCAGGGCTCTCCCAGAAGCTTAATTAACCACCACTTACCAGGTGAATCACCTTTAAATCATCACCATCTTTAACAAATGTTGATGAATACATATCTTTTTTTACAAGTTGATCATTAAGCCTTACAACAAGCATTTTAAATGCATATGACTTTAAGGCGATAATCTCCTCTACTGTTAATTCATCCCCTGCAAACTCCTCCTCCCTGTTATTCAATTTAATTCTCATACCAATCTCTTAACAATATTTCAAGCACTAAATCTGCCTGAAGATTTGAAACAATTTTAACTTTTGGTGACAGAGGCGGCAACTCCTCAGAAACTTCACTTACCTCATCACCACATATATAAAGATTCCCACTTCTTGTGACTCTCAGCTTATCCGAATTACCCCAACCGGCCAGACCGGAAGCAGCAACAACAGGTATTTGGGGTAACTGAGCCGACATCTCCTCAATGATCATATTCTTTTGTGATGCCTCGTCAAATGCCTCTACAACAACATCACATGTAGAGAAGAGAAGCATTATATTATCTGGTGTGACTCTTGAAAAATGCATCTGAAGTGAGGCAAAAGGGCTAATTCTTAGTAAATTATCCCTGAGAGCATCTACCTTCTTCTCACCTATCTGATCGTGGAAATAAAATTGTCTGTTGAGGTTTGAATCAGATACCCTGTCATAGTCTGCAACTATCAATTTTCCTGCACCACATCTTAAGAGAGACTCAGCACAATTTGATCCGAGCCCACCGGCTCCGGCTATTCCTATTGTTTTTTGTGACAAAAACGCTCTGATTTGGTTAAAGGTTGGCATAAAAAGGGGTTGTCAGGATTGCGATTTTTCGTAAATTTACAAAAAATTAAAAACCTAAAAAAATATAGGATGAACTATCAGGAGATCAAATCCGGAAGAAAGATCACTGCCTCCTTTCCATACACCTGGAAGCCAATGGAGAGGGGCTATAGTGACCAGAGTCTGTATGTGAATGTAGAGACAGGAAAAATGGAAACTCGCAAGGTCTCACCCGAGACCAGAGAGAAATTTATCGGAGGAAAAGGCTACGGACTCAGAATGCTCTGGGATGCCGTAAAACCAACAACTAAATGGCAGGATCCCGAAAATGAAATCGTTATTTCAGGCGGACCCTGTTCAGGGATAACACAATATTCAGGGTCAGGCAAATCAATTGTTGTTGCAATATCTCCTCAGACTGAAAAAATTATTGACAGCAATGTAGGAGGGCACTTTGGGCCACACCTGAAAATTGCTGGATTTGATGCTCTGGAGATTCAGGGTAACTCTCCAAAAGATGTGATTGTATTCATAAACGGAGTAGATCATATTGTGGAGATTTTTGAGACTCCTCAACAATTAAGCTATGACTCTCACCTTCTTGGAGAGGAGCTTATGGAGATGTTCGCCGATAACGAAAAGGACAAGATCAATGTCTCTGTTGTTGCTTCCGGTAAAGCAGCAGAGCACTCTTTGATCGGAATGCTCAATTTCACATTCTGGGATGTAAAAAGGGGTAAAGTCAGGCTAAAACAGGCTGGCAGAGGTGGTATAGGAACACTTATGCGTCATAAGGGGGTTAGAGCAATTGTTGCAAAAATCCCAAAAGTGACCGGTAATTTCAACAATGTAGTTGATCTTCCTGCTATTATGGAGAGAGGGAAGAGGTTTAACAAAGAGATGCGGGACCTGGATGATATCCAGTGTCAGATGCGTCAGGTTGGAACCGCACACCTAATGGGAGTCCTTGAAAAATACGACATCCTGCCTGTTATGAATTTCAAATACGGAGATCACAAAGATTGCCCTAAAATTGATCTTGAAGTTTGGAAAAAATTCTTCACTCAGGGTGTTCCGGACGGATGCTGGATAGGTTGCAATATGTCTTGTGCAAAAGGGGTGGATGATTTTGAACTTAGGACAGGTCCATACAAGGGAAGCAAAGTAATAGTTGACGGGCCGGAATACGAGAATGCTGCCGCCCTGGGATCTAATATAGCAGTTTTTGATCCACGGGACATTATTGAACAGAATTTCTACTGCGACACATACGGAGTCTGCACAATAACCTGGGGAAACATTGTTGGATTCCTTATGGAGTGCTGGGACAACGGGATTTTGAATGCAGAGAGAACAGGGGGAGTAGATCTCTCCTGGGGTAATGCCGATGCCTCTCTTGAACTGCTCCACCAAATGGCTCGAGGCGAGGGATTCGGCGTAACAGCCGGCCTTGGTGTTATGAGGCTCAAGAAAATTTTTGCTGACAATGGATGGGGAGAGAGGCAGTTTCTAGAAGACATAGGAATGGAAAACAAGGGTCTTGAGTACTCAATGTATCTTTCAAAAGAGTCTCTTGCTCAGCAGGGCGGTTATGCAATGACCAACAAAGGGCCTCAGCACGACGAGGCCTGGCTGATATTTATGGATATGGTAAATAATATGATTCCTACCTTTGAAAACAAGGCTGAGGCACTTCACTATTTCCCATATTTCCGGACCTGGTTTGGTCTGGCAGGATTCTGCAAACTCTGCTGGAACGATGTGGAGCCTGCAGATAATGCAGAACAGCCGGAACCAAACAAGGTACCTGAGCATGTGGACAACTATGTAACAATTTTCAAAGCTGTTACAGGCAGAGAGTTTGATAAGGAGGAGATGATCAGAATGTCTGAGCGGGTTTACAACTTCCAGAAGATATTTAATATCCGCCTGGGATTTGGCACAAGGGAGTTTGACAAACAACCCTACAGGGCAGCAGGGCCTGTGACCGAGGAGGAGTATCTTAGCCGTCAGGAGAGGTACGACAAGCAACTAATTGACAAAATGGGACTTGATCCTCTCAAAATGACCCTTCAGGAGAAGATGAAGATCCACAGAGAATACAGGGAAAGCCAGTATGAAAGCCTTCTGGATGCAGTATACCATCGCAGAGGATGGAACAAAAACGGAGTACCTACAATTGAACATCTGAAGAGAATTGGCATGGATCTCCCTGAGCTTATTGAAGTAGTAACCCCATTACAATAGTAAAATAATGAACGCAAAATCTTTTAAATTTGCCGTTCAAAGAGTTGTGCTCATCGCCACCCTGGCGGTGAGCCTCTTTTTTACGGCGTGCCAATCCGGCAAAGATCCAAATCCATACGGACTTGATATTATTGCAACAACTGAAGAATACCTGGCCAGCATTGAGGCAGACAGCGCCAATATGCTCACAGACCTGGAGGATATTATTCCCAATCTTATCCTTGATATCCGTTATGCTGACACAAATAACTTTACAGGCACCAAAATATACTCTGCACCTAAAGCATATCTGAGAAAAGCTGTTGCCGACTCTCTCCTTAGAATACAGGAAGAGCTTGGTAAAGAAGGCCTTGGCATTAAGATTTACGATGCCTACAGGCCCTATTCTGCTACTCTCTATTTCTACGAAGTATATCCGGATACAACATTTGTAGCTGCCCCGTGGAAAGGATCAATACACAACAGAGGTTGCGCAGTTGACCTTACCCTGGTTAACCTTTCAACCGGAGAGGAGTTACAGATGCCTACCCCATTTGATGAGTTCTCAGAGGCTGCTTCACACTCCTTTATTCCACTGGATAGCACTATCCTTGCCAACAGGAGCAAACTTCTCTCAGTTATGGAGAAATTCGGATTTACACAATATGATCACGAGTGGTGGCACTATAATTTTGCCAACAGGGAGGGGATGGGATTACTTAATATTTCATTTGAAGATCTTGAAAAATTAAAGAAATGAAGAAAATATTACCATTTGCAATTCTGCTGGCTGTACTTACTGCACAATCAGGGTACTCCCAGAACACTCCTCAAAAGACATCGCTAAATGTCAATAAGGTTTACTACCCATCTTACGGTGTTATGGAGAGGAGCAGACCATCCTTTCCAAAAATTGGAGAGTATGAAGTTATGCTTTGCGATTTTCATACACATACTATATTTTCAGACGGGCTGGTATGGCCGGATATCAGGGTAAGCGAAGCGTGGACAGAGGGTCTTGATGCAATTGCTATTACTGACCATATTGAGTACAGGCCATACAGGAAATATACAAATAATGACCACAACACCTCATATGAAATTGCAAAGGTGGCGGCAGATAAGGTGGGTCTTATTCTTATCAAGGGCTCTGAAATCACCCGAACACAAAGCACAATGGGACATTTTAACGCTCTATTTCTTAAAGACTCAAATCCCCTTGATGTTAAAGACCCAAAAGAGGCATTAAGAGCAGCTAAAGCACAGGGAGCTTACATAATCTGGAATCATCCGGGATGGGCAGTTGACTCAACATACATAAGAGATTTCCAGAGAGAAGTTCTGGAAGAGGGACTAATTGACGGAATAGAGGTATTTAACAATACCGAGTTCTATCCTAGAAGCATGAAATGGGCGCTGGATAAAAATCTGGCAATAATTGCAGCTTCAGATGCTCATGGCAGTATAGAAAAGGGGCAAATGGAGAGACTTGGAATTATGAGACCTCTTACTATAGTTTTCGCAAAAGAGAGATCTATTGAAGGAATCAGGGAGGGATTACAATCCGGAAGAACTCTGGCGCTTTTTCATAACATAATTGCTGCAAAAAGGGGCTTAGCCGTTGAGTTTGTAAACTCGTGCCTGACAATTAGTAAGAGTGGGACAACCGGGAAAAACAACGACTATCTAATTCAAAATAAGAGCGATATGCCATTCCATGTTAAGTTTGGAAAGAGAGAAATCTGGATTGGGAAGTCCTCTTCAGTTAATATCTCTGCCCCTGCTAACGATTCTGTAATAAAAATGATCTTCCTGAACATTTTTGTTAGTGAAAACGAACTTTTGGCACATGATTTGCAAATCTTATAGTGAAGTTTTTTCATAGTTTAGGTTTTAGGTTAAGAAAGGGGTAATGTCGTTCCGGGTTTCCGGAGCGACATTTACTTTATAGCCAAAGTTTGCAGTTCTCTAAAAAGGTTGTATATTTGCGGACCTTTTCTCGGGAAGATAAGGAAGTTAATATTTAAAAACTTAATAAACAAAGCATTATGGCTGTTAAAATTCGCCTGGCTCGCCACGGTAAAAAGAATTTCGCATTCTTCCACATCGTTGTAGCCGATAATCGTGCACCCCGCGATGGTCGTTATATCGCAAAACTGGGTACATACAATCCTAATTCTAATCCTGCAGTAATTGAACTGGACACAGATGGAGCTCTTAAATGGCTTTACAATGGTGCTCAGCCAACTGATACTTGCCGCAGAATTCTCTCTTACAAAGGAGTGTTACTAAAAAAACACCTTCAGGAAGGTGTTAAAAAGGGAGCTTTAACTCAGGAGGTCGCTGATCAGAAGTGGAACGCCTGGGCTGCCGAAAAAGAGAACAAGGTTTCAGGAAAAGTATCTCAGCTTGCACAAAGTACTCGCGATGCAAAGAAAGCTGCTGCTGCTGAAGAGGCTAAGGTTAATGAGGCAAGAGCTGCTGAGTTGGCAAAGAGAAAGGAAGATGAGCGCAAGGCTGCTGAGGCCGCTGCCGCAGAGGCTAAAGCTGAAGCTAACGCTGAGGCAGAAGCTGTAGCAGAGAGTGCTCAGGAAGCTCCTGCTGTTGAAGAAACACCTGAAGCATAATTCAATGCACAAGTCAGCAAATAAGTTGCTGCCTGTAGCAAAGGTTATCAAATCGTTCGGAACGGACGGAGGCGTGCTTATAAGGTTTGCCCCCGGAACGCAGAACAAATTGAATAAAAAGAGACCGGTATTCATCTATTTTGATGGACTTCCGGTCCCTTTTTTTATTGATGAGATTGAGCCAAAAGGAGCAGAGAAAGCCTTTGTAAAGCTGGGAAATATCAATTCTCTTGAACTGGCGGCCGAGATTGAGGGAGAGATAGTATACCTGGAAGAGACAAAAGCCAAAAGTGTATCAGGCAAGAGAAGCTTCTCCGGTGGAGATCTGGTTGGTATGCAGATTTTTGACTCCGGGGATTCATTGATTGGAATAATTGCAACATTCTATGATTATCCCGGCAATCCCTGTATCGGCATTAAGACTTCGGGCTCTGAAAGGGAGTCACTCCTGCCCCTCCACGATGATTTAATAATTAAAGCGGATCTAGAAAACGGTAAAATCACATTGGATTTACCTGAGGGGATACTGGATATTTAAAAAATATCATCTACCTTAGCTATTGAAATATCTAAACAAATGTTCAGAAAACTACTGTTAATTGGCCTGGTGGCGGCGGTGACCGTTACTGAGGCGCAAGGGCAGAGAAGCAACTGGAACAAATACTACCAGAAGCAGCTGCCGGAAGCTGAAGTAAGATTCAGCCACGGACTTCTTCCACTAACCTACGACTTTGAATTTTTTGACTGGCAATGGGACCTTTTTCCGAGATCTGTATCTGATCAGTATTATGATCTTCAGACATACAGAGGGAATCTCTACAGTACCGGAGCCCTGAGCATGGCTCACAGCGTAAAAGTTGCCAAATGGCTTGAGATGGGTGCTACACTATCTTATGTTGGTAATTTCCGTAATATTTACTCAACTGAAACCAATAATGTAATTGGCAGGGAGACCTCCAACAGCATTTTCTTTACGCCAACAATGAGATTCGCCTGGTTTAACAGAGAGTGGGTTAGAATGTACTCATCTGTAGGCCTTGGTATTGGAATGATGATAAAGCATCCTTACAGCACAAATGCAGGAGGAGCAACAGAACCCTATATTGAATGGGGGCCATCTGTTCAGCTGACTGGATTTGGCATCTCTGTAGGTAAGCGATTCTTCTGGTTTTCAGAGGTTCAGACAATAGGAACTCTCGGGGTTTTCACCACCGGATTCGGATTCAGGGTTACCCCTGATAAAAGGAGGTGGCAGAGATGAGGATAAAAACCTTTTTATTCAGTCTGATCCTTCTGGTATCATTCCAATCTTGTATTCTTGATGATGGAGATCGTATCCCAAGAAAGACTGAGGCGGGAAAATTGATTTGGGATGCAACATCTAATGTTTTAGCCGGAAACCTTTACACTGCTGATCTGGCACTCAAGCTGGACTTATGGATAACTGCATCTCCGGAAATGAAAGATCAATTTGAAGACAGATACTTTCCAGGTAATAAACTAAGAAGTGTTACAGGTGTATGGAATATTACAGGCACTCCTGTCTATATATATCCGGATGATAAATCGCTGCACACTCAGGGGGCTATATGGAAGGTCCTTGTTTCTGACTTTATGTATGAGTATCCATCAATTCCAAGAATGCACATTAGTATTGAGTGCATCGGTGAACTTAAATGGAAAGTCACCTCTTATGATGATGAGGGAATAAACGGTAATAACAATATTGTAGCTGAGTTATCCGGGAAGAGAGTAGAGTCACTGGCCTCATCTGCCGGTTATATTTACACTATCAAGGGAACCGGATATTTTAACCCTTCTATGTACGAAAACGATAATCAGAGACTGGTTGTCAGTTATATTATACCAGGAGGTATAAGTTTCTATCCTCATATTATTAATGAATTAAGCAAAAAGTACACATATATCCCATATTCTGGTTCCTGTGCACTTGTTGTAAATGACATTAAGAACACTGCCACAAATGAAAACATTCTTGTTGAAGTCCTTTCAGGATCTCCAACAAGAACGGTAAGTAAAATTACTTATAAAGGGGTTACAGAGACCTGGGAGTAACAAGGTTTAACGCTGCAGGCTCCGGAGGGCTATTTTATATTAATCTTCCCGCTTGCAGCTGCCTTTATAAGCATATCGTCAATTTTCCCAAACATTGCAATTACGGTATACTCAGCATCTGAACTATTGAGAAAAATCAGAGCTCCGTTGCTCGTTTTGCTTACATACATCTCAACCTCTTCTGTTTTATCCTTTACTCTAAGCATCCTTTCAAAAGCAAATTTTGAAATTATTCCATCCATGTCTCTTTTGAGGCTTACTCTGAGAGGGATATTGTTTTCCATAACTGAAGAGGGTACTGTAAGAATTCTGAGCTCTGTAATTTTGGATGTCCACTCTTTTGACTCTTCGTCATCAGCAAATGCATTGGCAAACTTCATCATTGATGAGGATATACTTACAAGCTCTACATTGTCATTTTTTTCATATTTATCAAAGATTGCTTTGATCTCTTTTGACTGGCCCATTACAGCAGAGGGAAGAAGGATGGCCGCACAGATAATTAAAATCAGCTTTTTCATATTATTATTTTTTAATATTCATTTTTTTTGAGCACTCAACATTAAGACGAACTATTGTTTGTTTTGTGTCAAAGCAGAGTTTACTTTCTCCATTGGTGAGAGAGCTCTCTCAACTTTTGCAAGGCTGTTTAATGTACTGTTTGCCTTATTTAGCTGTTGCATTAATGAATTTACTTTATCAAGACGATTATTTGCCACATCAACAGCCATCTGGCTATTTTTCACACTCTCACCATCAATAATAAGCCTGAACGAATTGTCACCACCTGTATTAAACAAGAAAAAGCCTACAAGCAATAAGGCAGCAGCAGCTACTGTACCCCATCTTAGCATTGGAGTGTAAAAAGAGTGTGACCTCATTACAGGGACGTCAATATAGCTCTTCTCTGATTCAAAGAATCCAAACATCTCTGAATAGCTGCGTATTGCTTCCGGTATCTCCGCATGAGGAGTAGCTCTGTAATAATCCTTTATTCGCGACTCCTCCTCCAGAGAGGTCTCGGCATTAAAATACTTTTCAATAAGCATTTCAATCTCTTTGTAATCTTCCCTTTTCATCGCATTATTATTTTTTCTCTTAATTTTTGTCTTGCACGGGAGAGCAGTGTTCTTACATTACCCTCAGATGTCTCCAGTATCCGTGCAATCTCCTCCATCTCATATCCCATCACATCCCTGAGCCTTACAGCCAGCATCTGATCAGATGGGAGACTCTCCATACAACTTTTAATATTGGCAAACTGGTCCTTGTGTTCAAGAGCAGAAGAGGGGTCATCTGTCCCGATTCTGAACATATTGGTATTAAGCTGTTCTGTGTTGTTCTTCTTAAGTTTGAGGTAATCCAGACAAACATTTTTCAAAATATGAAGCGTAAGGGCTTCCAGGTTTTTAATCTCTTCGATATCCCGGGCCTTCCAAAGCTTAATAACAGCATCCTGAACCATGTCTTCTGCAGTTGCAGGTCCTGCCTTGACAAAAGTGCCGGCAAAATTTACAAGTTTAGGCCTGATCCTTCCAACCAATATGTTAAACTCATGTGAGGTCATACTGCATAGAAGACGAATTAATTCAACCTTTGTTACAGGGGGAAACCGAATATTTAGAAAATATAGTTTAGACCAATGTTCATTCCGTTTTTACCATCTCTTTTATCAAATGGTTTACCCCACTCGAATGATACAATGAAATTTTTGTTCATTACCGCTTTTATTCCGGCTCCAGCAGAGAGATGGAGCTTTTCGTCTGCAAACGACCATATATATGGGTCATTAGAATACCGCATTTTGTCAAGTTTGTATGGCTGAATAACCATTCCGGCATCCAAAAAGGGATTAAGAGCCAGATACCAATCTTGCTTCAGGAATCTGAAATCAAGGAACCTGTATCGGAGCTCAAAATTTGCCCATGCCAACCCTTTTCCCACTACTCTGTTCCTTATAACTCCTCGTAGTGTATTAATACCTCCAAGTCCCTCTGATGTAATTTGTCTGAAGTAAAGCGTAGATATATTCTGCTGCATATAAAAGGGGGCCTCCCCCGCTAAATTTGCCTGTGCAGCCAACCTGTAAGCAAAAGTAAGCCTCGTCTTATATACAGGGATATACCCTCTGTGAACGAATGACATCTTAAGATAGCTTTTTCCAAAAGGAGATCCAAAGAGAATAGATTCTGTCCAAAAGCCTTTTGATGGATCAGATTCATTATCTCTGGTGTCGTGGACTACCCCTGATTTAATCTCCAAATGCACTCCTCCCCTCGCCTCATCTTGTGAAATTATTCCAGAATTAAGATATCTGGTGTAAAGGTTATCCTCTCCCTCATATTTTTCAAGTCTCACCTCTCCAACTCTGTAAGAGTACAGGCCTGCACCGGCAGCCCACTTCCAATTTCCTCCCAGAGATCCCTGAAGGTCAATAGTACTTCTGAACAGCCTCCTGTCCATTTTAAAAAAGGAGGGGTTCTCAGTTGCAAATTCATTGCTGTAAAAAGAGGAGTAGCCATTAAATCCGGTGAAATCCATCATTTTATCAGTAATGTAACTCACATCTACAGTAGTTCTAACTCCTTTAAGCAGATATTCAGAGTCATAAAAGAGGTGATAAACACCAGTCCCTTTAGTGTACTGAGAAACCTCTACATTAAACTTGTGAATATATTTTGGAAAAGTACTTCCATCTCCAAACCAAAATATATCTGCAAGGGCACCATATTGAAAACCAAGGTCACTGTTGTAGCCAATAGCCGGTAAAGGGCCTATACTCCAGCCTCTCTTTGTCTGAGAATCTAACTGAACAGGCTCTGCAGTTAATATAACTGCCAGAATAATTACTGCAATTTTTTTCATGATAGTATCAAACTAATAATGTATCCAAGATAATTTCCAATGGCATATCCTACAAGTCCTACTGTCAGACCCGTTATTATTACATTTTTATTTTTCATTGCTGCTGCAACAAGAGGAACAAAAGGGGGAGAGTTTATCAGAGAGACCGATGAAATAAGTACGGTATCGGCATCAAGCTTAAATAACCTTGACAGTAAAAGTTGTATTGCCAGTGATATAAATATTGCAAAAGTTATGTAGAGCAGAAGATAGATTCCCCCTGAAAGGTTAAGTTTAGTAAGATCTGCCATTGATGCTACTACCATACTAAAGATATAGACCAGATACATCCCGGCATCATAACTGGTTTTAATCTCTCTTACACGCTTTACAAAAGAGGCTGCAATTCCAAGAGATGTAATTGACAGTATAACCACAACCATCTGGATACTCTTGGGTAAGATTAAAGACAATCCTCCGGCTATTATAAAAATACCAACAGAGAGGGCCAGTGCACATAAAAGCGGCAGAAGATTCTCCCTTTTGAAAAATTCTTTATAAGGATTTTCGTCATAAGAGTCTACAGGCATATGCTTTTCTGGAATACCATTCTTTACAGGATAGTGGAGAACCCTCCTGAAAAGAGGAATTCCTATTGATAGAACAAAGGTTAGATAAAGAAGGCTTATTGCCATATCATATGAGTGTATAAGCAAATATGTTTCGTTAGGTACTTCCAGCATAATTTTAATAGCTGCAAGATTAGGAGTTCCTCCCGTGTATACACCTGTAAGCATACCAGCAATCTTGTTCATCTGTGCACCCATCAGCGGATCAGATCCAATAAGGGGTTTAAAAATGAAATAACCGGAGATTACTGCTGTAACTACTGCAACTGTGCCGGTTATCAGAGTAAGGATTGCATTCTTTATATCCCATCGCTTGAAATCGCAAGAGAAGAGCATCAATGGTATTGCAAGAGGTATAATAACCGTTACAATTAAGTCCTGTAACTCATATGCCCCCTGGGGAACAAGTCCTGAATTCCCTAATACAATCCCAACCAGATAGAGTAGCAGGACAGGACCAATTTTTTTAAGAAATGGCACCCTCGCTGTCATCCATAATATTGCAGCAGGTGTGACCAAATATGTTATTACCAGAAGTGTTGTATTCATAAATAACTCAAAATATATTATTATGCTCTCCAGAAAATTCTTTTTTCACTTAAATAAGCTACCAGAGCCATTGTAAAGATTACAGCCACAGCGGCTCTTGCAACACCTATCCAGGGCCACCCCTGAGGATAAGCTGCAATATATATGTGTATTAGACCCGTTAATTTAAACACCGGCATAACAAGTGCACCAAAGGTAATATAACTCATCAGGGGATTACTACCTGCTCCTGAAAAAATCCTTGAGAAATAGGAAGCGGGAAACCAGTGTACCACAAAATCAGAGATAAATAGCAAATAAATTGAAATGCCCGTTGTGAAAAGACAATAAGAAACCGTACAAGGGACTTTTGTGATAGCACCTTCATAAAAGAGAAAAAGGCCTCCGCCGGAAATCATCACAGATGCAATCAGGGAGATTTGAGCGTATTGCGGAAAAACCCTTTTGCTTAATAACCATATTATCAAAGCAGCTGACACCGAGAATAGCATTTTATAAAGACTCCATTCAGTATAAAGAGCGATCATCATCCAAATAACAAACATCAAAAGATATGCAAACATCATAATCCTGGTAAAAAGATTAGCAGTTGCTCTTTCAAGCGAATCAAATCCACCAGGGAGAGAGACTCTCCCTTTTAAAATATCACCAACATATGTTGCAGGTAAAAGAATGAGCAGAAAATAGATATACTCAATATTGAAGAACCATCTCACCTCTTTAATTGCATAAAGCTTGACCGGTAAAGAGAAGTGCATTGTTGCAGATGCAAAAAGTAGTATTAATAAAAAGACTATAAACCTAAGCTTCAGGTTATCTCTTGTATAAAACCATATTAATGCCCCAAACAGGTAGATGAATGAGAGAAGAAATATAATTATCCCACTCCTGTATATAGTAATCTTCTCATCAAAGAAAAGAACACCCGCGATGATTAGCACAATTGAAAGAAGTGCCCCTGCTAATCTAATCCACTTATATGGCGGCTTTGACATATAGAGCATAAAAAGAGCTGCAAATCCTCCAACTGTTGCTAACTGGGGGAGCCAGCCGTCAGCTGTTGAAAAATCAAGAAAAACATAGAGGTACGAGAAGATCCATAGCATCAGAAATCTTAAGAAGATAGATTTCACGCCCATTTTACCGGAAGATCCGGCAAATGGTATTGCAACACCCATACAAAATATGAAAATGGGAAATACAAGATCTACCCACCCGATTCCTGAGACTGAAAAATCTAAATTATGTGCAGGTGGGGGATTTTGAATATGGTACATCCAGTCAGGCAAGACTCCGTAAGGAATAATCGCAGAGAATACCATCCCAAAGATGGTTAGTCCGCGGAGAAGATCCAGTGACAAATATCTTTTCATAGCCGGGTTTATGTCATCTTATGTATTCACCATAACATCTGCTGCCCCAGAAAATGCAATCCCTCTCCTCCAGCTTGCTGTTAAAGAGCATCTGATGTACAAGTCCGTTTCTATCAACAAGTTCGGCACATTTACATCTGCTTGTTATTCGAATTCTTTAAGAAGTTCCTTTACCTTTGCAACTTTTTGGGCAAGAAGATCTGCACCCTTTGCCTCTGCAAGGAACCTAAGATATGGTTCAGTGTTTGAAGGCCTAATATTAAACCACCACTCAGGGAATTCAACCCTGTATCCGTCAAAATCAAAGCTTGCAACAGCACTCTCTTCTGATAAAAAATAATCTCTCACCTTATCCATAGCCTCTCTCTTCTTCTCAATCCTGAAATTAATCTCTCCTGAATTGTCATATTTTTCTATTGCTGCGATAGCTTCAGATAATTTTACTCCCCTCTTCTTAAGCTTGGCGGTAATTCCAAGGATTATAAGGGCAGCCATTATCCCGGAATCACTATAAAAGAAGTCGCGGAAATAGTAATGACCGGCAAGCTCTCCACCGTAAATGCCGTTGATCTCCCTAAGCTTATGCGCTGCAAAAGCCCGTCCTACTCTCCAGGTATGAATCTCACCACCCATTGGGGTAAGATACTCTCCTACAGCTTTGGAACTTCTTATATCCTGAAGTACAGGACCTCTCTCTCCCCTCTCCTCCAGGAAGTAGTGACCAAGAAGTGCAATCATAAGGTCAGGCGATATAAATCTTGAATTTTCATCAACAAACATTACTCTGTCCGCATCTCCGTCAAAGATTACCCCTATATCACATCCCTTTTGAGCTACAAGGTTTCTAAGGTCGAGAGTGTTTTCAGGGATTAACGGATTTGCTTCATGATTAGGAAATGTTCCATCCATATTATCATAAATGTAATGAAGATTATCTCCGCCCTCTCCCATAATATCTTTGATTAGCAGAGCAGCCATACCATTTGATAAATCCATAGCTATGCCGAGTCCGGACATATCAGTTTTATATTTAAGCAAAAACTCAATATACTCCTGCCTGATATTAAGATCATGAACCTCCCCCCTCTTTCCTGCTGCAACAAGTTCTCTTGTCTCAATCCACTCTTTGATTGTACCAAGGCCGGTGTCAAAGCCAACAGGCAGGGCATTTTCCCTGGATATCTTCAGACCGTTATACTCTCTTGGATTATGAGATGCCGTTATTTGCGCAGATGCCTTGAATCCATATTTACCTGTAGCATAATAGACCATAGGGGTTGTTGAGAGACCAAGATCATAAACATCGGCCCCGGCGTCGGTTATCCCTTTCAGAAGTGCTTTATGAATCTCAGGTGATGACTCTCTGTCGTCTCTTCCAACTACCACCTTATCTGCCCCTAAAAGTTCAGGGAGAAAAAAACCAACCCTGTAAACAGTCTCTCTGTCAAAATCCTTATTATAGATTCCTCTTATATCGTATGCGTGAAATGCTCCCATAACTATCTTTTTTTTGCCGCCTGGGCTATTTTATAATGAGTCTTGACTTTACCATTCATAATATTGCCCAACTTGGACTGTAGCATCTTCCTCCTGATTGGAGCGCATAAATCAGTGAACAATATCCCATTAAGATGATCTATTTCATGCTGAACCATTCGGCAGGCAAAGTTATCAAGCTCCTCCCTCCTTTTATCAAAATTCTGATCGTAATACTCAACAGTAATCCTCCTGGGCCTTACAACTCCGGCATTTATATCCGGAATACTAAGGC